>JAKPOU010000049.1 GCA_029547705.1 Bacteroidota bacterium
GTTAAGGGTATGAACGGGGTGAGGATATACAACAATACTCTTTATACCGACAAGACCACTGAACAGACCGGAAGGGGTTTAATAGATGTTCATACAAATACTGATGCCGGTCTGAATGCACCATCTACTGGCACGCAAATTTTTAATAATATCTTTTACACAAAACATAATACTTTGTGTATTAATGTAATGGACAAGGAGAGTCTGGAGGGATTCAGGTCAGATTACAATATCTTTTATTCCGAATCAGGATCTCCCGGATTCAATGCGGGAGGTGTTGTCGTGACCTTTGCTGAATGGCAGGCGCTTGGGTATGATCTCAATTCCGTTGTCATCAATCCGCGATTCAATGATTTTACTGACTTTGTCCCGACAGACAGACTCGATTACGGGACAGATCTTGGTGATAATTTTGCCGAAGGTCTGGCAATCAATGCTGAATGGGGTGCTGTAAGTCCAAAAACTGCCATGCAGAATGGCACATGGCAGGCAGGTGCAAGAATTTATGAGGCTGAAGTGAATGACACAATCGTTTTACCGCCGGGAGAAACAAAAATATATCCCAACCCGGCATTTGGTTTCTTTTATGTACTGACAACTGATGAGAACCGGGCTTACAGTTCGCTCAGGTTATTTGATGCACATGGGCGCATGGTGCTCAATGTTCCCCTGGGATTTAACAGGAGAAACACCATCAATCTTCCGGGTAACATCACCTCCGGGGTTTATACTGTTTTACTGGAGGCAAACGGGTTGGCTGCCCTCCAGAGTAAGCTCGTAATATTGAATTGATAATCAGTTTATTGTTTGATAAACTTCCGGGTCAGGATTATTTCGTTGGACGAGATCATTACTATGTAGATGCCTGATACCAGGTACGAAAGGTCGAAATGTTTCATGTACTGATCCTGCGATAACTCCTCAACAAGTACAGTACGTCCCTGGGAATTTACTACAGCCAGTTTATACTCTTCGATATCATCAGGTGCATAATAATCAATTGAGAAGTTTCCATCATTGGGGTTTGGATAAATCTTAAATGAACCTGTTTCCGGTTTAGGTGGTGTCACTATGAAATCCAGTAAGTTAGATTTGGTGGAAGCTTTCATGTTGTCAGTGGCTATTGCATGGATTGAATAGGAACCTTCCTTAATATCTTTCAGGGTAAAGGAAAAGGGAGGGCTGGTCTGTTCTCCAAGCTTTCTGGTTCCATCATAAAGGATGACTGACTCAATTGAACCATCCGGGTCATGGGCTGTCACCTCTATAATCACGGTGGCAGGTGAAGTGTATGAGCTTCCCTTGGCTGGTGAAGCAATGGATATTACAGGAGGTTGATTTGGTGGCGGTGTCGGTGTTGGAGTAGGAGTAGGTGTTGGTGCAGGAGCGGCACAGTTGTTTGTTACAGACCGGGATGTGAATGATGCTGCCTGAGCGCCTTCGGTAGATTGTATCGGATTGTCAGAAGGCCTGGTATATGACAGGGTAATTACATCACCATAATTAACCCTGCCTGAGAGTGTCAGTAAAACATTTTTCCCGGATACAGCGACTGAGCTGACTGATCTTGCGGTGCCGTTCACCGTGACAGAAAATGCAGATGCGGAGGGTATTACTGAGGCAAGGTTAATATTATAACTTAGTACAATGACGGCAGGTGCGCTGTCTTCAATAGAGGCACCTGATACAGCAGGCACAGGCGGTGTATAGGGATTGGGGTCAGGCATCAGTATTACAGAGGTATATGGCAGCAGGGTGACAGAACCGGAATATTTTTTCCCTGTCACATCAACCATCGGCTGGTTCAGAGTGACAACCTTGTTTGAGGTCGACGGATTATAATGGAAGTCAATCCTGGAGGTGTCACTGACTGTAACCGCCGATTTTTTTGAGTTGCGGTCCTGACCTGTAAATGACTGCCAGCCGGCCAATGTCCTGTATTTGCTCCCTGTTGAAGGTGAATATGTTTGAAAAACATTGCCATCGTCAATCGGCCGTGCATAATGGTTATTATCCGCGGTACCAAATTCAGGAATATCATCAGCCAGGCTGAAGAATTTTAATGCAAGCTGTGTGGAACTTTTTGCAATGAAAAGGTTATTCTTCAGGCTATTATTTCTAATGTTGCTGCCGGAATTGTTCTGGAAATACATTCCATAACCGTTATTGAAAGC
>JAKPOU010000034.1 GCA_029547705.1 Bacteroidota bacterium
CACGAAAAACCAGGTCAACACTCCCCGGAATAAACCGGAAAACCGGGTTGAAGAATAAAATCAGTCAACTTACCGAAAAGAAAGAAGACCCAAAGGTGTATCTTTACACTCAATTATGAGTTTATGAATTAATCAGGTTAGATTTGAATAGATAATTATGTGGTTAATAGTTCTCCACGAATAAGAGGAAATACTGTTTTTCAGACATCGGAATAGATGTTCAGTTTCCTTTTTTTTAAATACAGCCGGTCTATGATAAATAATCATATCGAGCATAATCAGGTTCGGATGCCCCGGAAAAGAAAATACGGAGCTTTGAATTATAGTAAATACGCTCATCTAAATTAGGATAAACCCGATTAAATTCCAAAAAATCCGGTGAAATTATTGTTTTCATATATTTTGATGCAGCTGTTAGAGGACAATAAAAAACATTAATATGTTCTATGATAAGATTTTACCCGGCAGGAATCAGATCCTGACCAGCCGGATTGAGAGATACTTTTTCGAATATATTATTATGTTAATTGCCAGAAGGGTGAACTTAAATATAGTTGTTAAAAATTCACAAATCAACAGAGCCCTGTTTAATTAAATTTGATTTTTAGGCGGGAATCCTTACTTTTAGCACTGAAATCAATTTTTAACAATATAACTATGGCAATATTAAATTTAAGACCAGAAAAAGAATGTAAATATGATTGTATATCCCTGGGAGAGATAATGCTGCGACTTGATCCGGGGGATACCCGTATCAGGACAACAAGGCAGTTTACGGTGTGGGAAGGAGGGGGTGAATATAATGTTGCACGGGGTCTGCGCAGGTGTTTCCGGCTGAATACTGCAGTTGTGACGGCCTTTGCAGATAATGACATCGGCCGTCTGGTAGAAGATTTTATAATGCAGGGCGGCGTGGATGTTTCGTATATCAAATGGGTGCCTTTCGATGGAATTGGCCGGACAGTACGCAACGGATTGAATTTTACCGAAAGAGGTTTCGGACTTCGCGGGGCTCTGGGTGTTTCAGACCGTGGAAATACAGCCGCATCACAGCTTAAGAAAGGGGACATCGACTGGGACCGGATATTCGGCAGGGACGGATCACGCTGGTTTCATACAGGCGGCATATTTGCAGGACTTTCGGAAACAACGCCGGAAGTTATAATCGAAGCCATGCAGGCAGCCAGGAAATATGGCACCATTGTTTCTTACGATCTTAATTACCGACCTTCATTATGGAAGGCTATAGGCGGGAAGGAGAAGGCTCAGGAAGTGAACAGGGAACTGGCGAAATATGTGGACGTAATGATTGGAAACGAAGAAGATTATACTGCATCACTGGGATTTGAAGTGGAAGGGGTGGACAAGAACCTGTCAAAGCTGGATACCGGGAACTTTAAAAAAATGATAACCAAGGCAGTTAAGGAATATCCGAACTTCAAGGTTACCGGCACAACTCTTCGAACCGTCAAATCAGCCACTATAAATTCCTGGGGAGCAATATGCTGGGCCGGAGGCAAATTCTATGAGGCCACCCTTCGTGAAGACATGGAAATATATGACCGGGTTGGCGGAGGTGACAGCTTTGCTTCGGGACTGATATTTGGTCTGCTTACCCAGGATGATCCGCAGGTAGCAGTTGAATACGGCGCGGCTCATGGCGCACTGGCCATGACCACACCGGGTGATACCTCAATGGCTACACGGAGTGAGGTTGAAAGCCTGATGAAAGGTGCCGGGGCAAGAGTAGTACGTTAAAGTGATGAATATGCAAATCAATGAAAACTGTTCGGCGGAACTTCTTCCGCAGGACAGTTTTTTATTCAATATCAGTTACATATTTAATGAGGCTTGAAATGGTTCTGAATACCTGTTTAATATTTTCGGAGCAATGAAATCCGGCGGTTTCAGGGATAAAAACATTAATACCGGGGATAAAAACAGTCAGAAAGTGAACAACAAGCCATTTAATAAATTCCTCTTGCCAATAAATCTGAAAAAATATCAGTATCTGCATTAACTACCGGATGATTATTGCAGAAAATTATTTAGTTTGATTATTGATTATCATTCATATAATTGAAACATACAGTAAACTGACAAAACATGAATATTAAAAACTGAAAAAATGAAAAAGTTCAATCTTCACAAAACACTGTTATTACTGTGTTTGCTCTTACTGATTATTTCCCTGACAATGATTTTTACCAAAAATTATCCGGTTGCCGGTTTTCTGCTGATAAGTTTATTTGTCGTTCTTTCCTTTGCAGTCAGAGGATTTGAGGCATTCAAGGGTTTATCATTTACCATGTGGATGTTTGCTGCTGTTTCTGCAGCCATGTTCTTTCCCCAGCTGTTTGTTCAATGGGGTAATTTCAAGACAAGTGTTCTTATCGTTCCCTTGCTTCAGATAATCATGTTTGGCATGGGATCGCAGATGAGTTTCGAGGATTTTGCCGGACTTATCAAAATGCCGAAAGGTGTCCTGGTGGGATTTTTTGGTCATTATCTCATTATGCCGATAACAGCAGTTATTATAGTCCATATCCTTAAGCTTCCCCCTGAAATAGCAGCCGGAGTCATTCTGATCGGATGTGTTCCCAACGGACTGGCCTCTAATGTTATGTCACTTCTCTGCAATGCCAACCTGGTACTGGCCGTTACCGTGAGTGCAGTGACTACCATTGCCGGCCCTTTTATTACTCCTTTTCTCATGAAAGTCATCGGAGGTCAGTATGTGGAGATTAATGTCTGGGCCATGATGATGGATATAATAAAGATGATGATTTTTCCCATCATTGCGGGTTTTATTTTCAATCTTATAAATTCCGGTAAGTTATCTCCAAGGAAAAGAAACATGCAGTTACTTTATTATGCCATAACCATTCTGCTTGCCAATCTGATCCACTGGTATGTTTACCAGACAGGCTTTACGGGCTACCTGCTTGTTTCACTTAAGACCCTTGCCATGTGGATTGTTGCACCTGTAATACTTGGTATGCTTTTCAGATATTATTTCAAGGGCGACACAAAGGTTCAGAAACAAATACTTTCAATGCTTTCAATGGTTGGAATTGCTGTAATAGTAACAGTAATCACTGCAGCAGGACAGGAAAGCCTTCTCACTGTCGGCGGTGTTCTTCTGCTTGTCGTCACTATACAGAATCTCCTTGGATATGTTCTGGGTTACAATGCCGGGAGGCTTTTCAGGCTGCCCAAGCGTGACTGCAGAACCCTGGCATTCGAGGTGAGCATGTCAAACGGTGGACTGGCTTCGGGACTTGCCATGACAATCGGCAATATTGCCACGGTGGGACTTGCTCCTGCCATTTACGGGCCGCTTATGAATGTTACCGGCTCAACAATTGCAAGCTACTGGCGTACAAAGCCGATCGATCCCAATGAAAAGCATGGTGACAGAAAATCAAAGAAAGCTGTTGAAGAAAAAAAGGATAATTGATCAGTATAGGAAAAATATTAATTATTTTAATGTAAAAATTTAATGATGAAGAAATTAAGCATTATATTCAGTTTGTTTGCTTTGTCTGTCCTTTTTAATTTATGTACCACAGACAAACCGGTACAGGCAGTGGATGAGGCAGAGCAGATAAGGAATGTGACTGCAGCCGTGGAGGATCTTAAAACTGCAATCATAAGTGCCGACAGGGACCTGCTGGAAAATATTGCTTCAGACAAGCTTGTGTATGGCCACTCCGGGGGGAAAGTTCAGAACAAGACCGAGTTCATTGAGGAAATTGTCAGTCTGATTCCCAATGATTATCTCACCATTGACCTGGCAGATCAGACCATTATGGTATCGGGGAACACTGCAGTGGTAAGACATATCTATTCTTCAGACTATCTGAGTGACGGAGTTCCGGGAAGCCTGAGGATAGGAAATGTTCTAGTCTGGCAGTTGCAGGACGGTAAATGGAAACTACTGGCAAGACAGGCTTACAGGCTTTAATAGAGGAAGTATATCTCATTCCTTTTCTGTATGGATAGCGACAGAACGGAAAAATAATTAATGATTTAAATAAAACAAGGATATTAATATGGCACGTTTTACAAGAACACAGGTAATTTTAAAAATGGCAGAATCCGGAATGATCCCGGTATTTTACAACAGTGATCCTGAAGTCTGCAAACAGGTTATTTCAGCCTGTTACAAGGGAGGGGTCAGATTGTTCGAATTTACAAACAGGGGGGCTTATGCTCACCTTGTATTTGAGGAAATAAACAAATGGGCCGCAGTAGAGTATCCGGATCTTATAATGGGAACCGGATCGGTCATAGATGCTCCGACTGCCATCCTTTATGCCCAGCTTGATTCAAACTTCATCGTTTCACCCCTTCTGAACGAGGAAATGGCATATGCCCTCAACAGACGGAAGATACTCTGGTCGCCGGGCTGCGGATCGGTTTCAGAAATATCAAGGGCGGAATCACTTGGTGCCGAGGTAGTGAAAATATTTCCGGGATCGCAGGTTGGCGGACCGAAATTTGTTTCAGCAGTAAGGGGACCCATGCCCTGGACAAATATTATGCCCACCGGTGGCGTTGAACCCACGGAATCCAATCTGACGGAATGGTTTAAGGCAGGTACTTTCTGCGTGGGGATGGGTTCACAGCTGATAAAATCCGCTCATGTAAAAAACAGGGATTTCAAGCAGATTGAACAGGATGTCAGGGACGCTGCTGCACTTGTTAAAAAGCTGAGGGAACTATATCCTGTGAGGGTTTGATCACGGTATAGCATCCCGTGCTTACCGCTGTGAATCCCTGGTTTTCCGGGGATTCCAGAATAATGTATGTATACCGGATGGTTCCGGTGTTTACAGGCTTTATCTGTTTTGCCGCATCATCCATTCACGTCCGGGTACATCAACCCGGAAGCTTTCGATATTGGCCTGATCCATGAGGGTTACATATATTGTACATCCGTCTTTTCCTCCGAAAGCCACATTTGTGGGTGCTTTGCCAATCAGGGGTACTTCCTGAAGCATTTTGCCATCCGGAGAAAATTTCGTCACGGTTCCGTTGCCGATGCATGCTGCCCATATGTTCCCCTGTATGTCACAACGCATCCCGTCGAATCCTGCGGAATGATCCACCAGGACCCGGCGGTTGCTGACTTCTCCCTTTTCCGACAGATCATAGGCCCAGATTCTGCGGCCTGCATTTACATATAAAGTCTTCTCATCAGTACTGACTTCAATACCGTTTGCCGGGCCCAGGCCCTCACTGTCAAGAAGTGTGACTTTTTTATCCGGGTCTATTCTCCACACACGGCCGGCCCTGTTCTTGAAATCCGGGTCACTCGCGTAGATTCTGTCTTTGCTGTCTATGGCAATATCATTGGGCTGAGTCATTTCCGGTCTGTTTACAAAAATGCTCAATTCTTTCGTGGCCATATCCACCTTTAAAATATTATGACCTGTATAATCAGCTATCAGCATATTACCATGGCTGTCAAAGCGAATCCCGTTGGCAATACTTCCCTCAGGCAGTTCCAGAAATATCCCGGCCTTTCCTTCGGGTGTCACTATTCCTATTGTTCCTGAATGGTGAAAGTTAACCGCATATAAATTCCCTTTACTGTCAACTGCGGGGCCTTCAACACCCGAAGTAAAACTATTGACAGGCGTAAAGACAAATGATTTAAACAGGCCGGCTGATGTGTCCTGGGCATTTGCCAGGGGGGAAAGATGCGTCAGTAACAGAAAGGATGACAGTAAGCAGCAGAATATGTAATTAAAGTAATTAATGTTCATAGGACTATTATTTTCAGTATTTAATATCAATGAAGAGGCTGTTGAAAAATCCGGACGGAATTATCACATTTCCGGATATTAAATTTTTCAGCAGCCTCTTCAGTTTAAATCAGACAATCCGGTATCAGAAATTCGGTTTGTCGGGATGTATCCAAAGGCGTGTACTTATTTTATTGCCTCCGGGTCCGAGTTTTTTCGTTGCCTCCTCTATTCCTGCAGCATTATTTTGTCTTTCGCGCAATATAAAAACGTATCTTTTGAGAACTTCTCCATGGGGTATTATACCCCATGTTTCGTTGCTGTCATTCTTGGAAACGTCACTGAGTCTGGGATATCCGGTTCTTCTGTGGTCGCTCCACATTTCATTTGATTTCTGGAAGGAGTCAATCCACTTCTGCATCATGATCCTTTCAAGCTTTTCTTCATTACCTGCCGATTCATCCCATTTGATGGTGATGCTTATCTTGGTATTGTAACTGTTTCTGTTATCGGTTGGATCAACATAGTCTATCGGGGTGTTTGTATCATTGGAGAGATATGCTTCCACATCACCCGTTGCCCTCCAGTCCTCCCATGATGTCCTGACGCCGTCCTCATAGTATTCCTGAACGGTTTTGTTCAATCCGTTCCATCCCCTCAGTTTTGCTTCTGCAAGAATGAAATGCACTTCGGCTGCGGTGAGTATCTTCCTGAAGCTTCCGCCGGCTCCTGACGGGCTGAAATATGTACCCAGTCTGGAAAAAGGCAGATAGTTGTCTTTCTTGTTGAGATAGGCTCCGCCTGCAATACCCTTGTAGGGCCAGGCCGGATGGTCGGCATACAGGTCACTGTCCTCATCTGCCACAGGCTGGAAAAACACATGTATTCTGGGATCCTCGTATCCTATAAGAACCTCTTCCATTCCGGATCCCATTCTGCAGTCGCCCCAGTCTTCGCTCATTGTCCACACCGGGTATGTCCCGCCCAGAAGGGAGGTGTTGAAGTTATCCTGGTTTGAAAGGATGAGTCCGACCGGATCCTGAATGGCCTTTTCTCCCTGGGTTCTGGCAAGTACAGGATCTGCTTTGACTATCCGCATTGCAAGCCTGAGCCTTAATGAATTGATCATTTTCAGCCATTTTGTAAGGTTGCCGTTGTATGAGGCATCAAATCTCACCAGGTCCTGGACATTATTATTTGCGCTTGTCTGGAAAACACTCTGAATCTGGTCGAGCTTATCAAAAAACTGTTCATATAAATACTCTTCACTGTCATAGTCAAATTGTTTCTTTGGCTGTCCGTATTCGGAATAGATGAGCGGACCATAATAAACAGTGGCTCTTGAGAGAGCGATTACCTGAAACAGTTCTGCCCATGCTGCGAACAAGTCAGCATTTGCTTCCTGTGCCATTATCTTGTTCACATTGGCCGGGGCCATAACGCTGTTGTAGGTTGTGTTCCATATGGCTTCATTCCAGTAGTCAACCATATAATAACTCATCATATCCCTGCCGCCGGCTTCGTCGAGTGGTGTGCCGGTATGACGCATAAAATTATCGGAACCCCAGTCCACACCATATTGAGCATCGCCCCAGGGTATACGGAATCCTATATCTCTGAGTATGTTTGGAAATCTTGAACCAAAATTGAGATCCTGAGCAAGTGACTCCGGTGTAATGGAATTACCGCTCATATTTATTTCTTTAAACCTGTCTTCGCTCACACAGGCACCTAAAAATATCATTAATGTAATAATGCTTATAATTTTTTTCATGGTAGTTCACTTGTTAGAAATTAACCTTTATATTGAAACCATACGTACGCGTAGAGGGCAGATTGAAATTATCAAGAGCCTGTGAACCGCTTCCTGCACTCATTGTAAGCTCAGGATCGTAAGGGGCTTTTCTGTACAGGAATAAGAGATTCTGGCCAATAAGCCCTATGGAAGCTGATTTAACCGGCAGATTAAGATTTCTTACCGGAATGTCATAATTGAGGGAGAACTGGGTGAGTCTGATATTTGTCCTGTCATAGACATAAGCCCCCAGTATACCGTTAATATTTCCAATTGCCCTGTACCAGCTTTCGGGATCCACACTTGTTACCGACGTTCCGTCCGGCATTACGGCATTGACTTCAACACCGCCCCTGTCCCTTGCATCGGCACTTCTTTTTGATACTCCGTAATTATCAAGCATGGCTTCCGTATAGCTTAATACATTTCCGCCGAATACTCCGTTAACAAGAAAACCTATTGAAAAGTGTTTGTAGCTTAATGTGTTGTTCCATCCAAGGTTAAAATCAGGATCGATTCTCCCGACAAATACTGGTTCCGCTGTTTTCAGGGGCTTCTTGTTTTCGTCAAGTTTAATTCTTCCCTGATTGTCATATTCGAAGTTGAAAGCATACAGGTCACCGAAGGAGCCTCCGGCTACAATACGGCTGTAGTAGCCTTCAGAGGACCCCAGATTTATTATCTGGTTCTTGTCATCCGGGTTAACTTCCACAATCTTGTTTCTGTTATGAGCGTAGTTAAGTGAGGTTTTCCATGAGAAAGCGCCCCTGGTTACGGGTTCTGCATCAACAATCAGTTCAATTCCCTTATTGGTTATTTTACCTGCATTGATCAGCATGCTGTTGAAACCGACTCCCTGCAGGGTGGGTATGGACATGCGCTGATCGGTACTGGCAATTGAATAATAGGTGAAATCAAATCCCACTTTTCCCTCAAGGAATCTCCAGTCTGTACCTACCTCAAGACTTTTGATCATTTCCGGCCTGGCACTGATCCAGTCAGGACTAGTAGGTGCACTGACTGATGCGGATGATGTAACGCTTGTGCTGCCTGCTGCCGATGTGACAGATCTGCTGCTTATAGACATTCTCTGGATAATATTGTCAAAGCCCACATCATTTGCCACGGTTGTATAGGATCCTCTCACCTTGCCGAAGCTTATAAAATCCGGAAGTGAAACCATCTGGCTTACAATTCCGCTGAATCCTATGGCAGGATAGAAATATGCGACACCCTTTTCTGTCATGGCAAGTGTTGATGACCTGTCTGTCCTGCCCGAAAGATCGAGGAACAGCATCTCCCTGAATCCAATTGAAGCATTTGCAAAATATCCTTCCTTAATGGTCCTTGACGGTGTTGTTGAATAAACCAGAACAGTATGGGGCATATTCTGCATCGAGAATTCATTGGGAAGCATCAGAGGATATGTTGCGCCGTTGTTAACACTGACTCCCTGGCCATAACTGGTTTCCTGATAGCTTATCCCGGCAATGGCATTAAGGCTTATATCCCCGAAATGCTTGTTGTATGACAGAATAGCGTCAATATATGACATCCAGTCTTTATATTCCCTGAAATTCCATGTTCCGTTTTTGGAGACGTTGGTAGTGTTTGACCCGGCCCAGTGCCTCTGTTCATTCTTTTTATTGGCATAGTCATAATTTCCCTTTACCGTAAGCTTGAGATCCTTCATGATATCCCATGTGACATTCAATCCTGCTATCACTCTCTTTCCGCCATCCTCCCTCGGCTGCATCCTTGTTATCCACCAGGGATTGGACTGATGGTGATCGGTTACGTGCCAGTGCATCATATACATGTAGCGCTCAGGGAGCCATTCCCTCCAGTTGTCACCGTCCCTGTAGTCGCTGATCTTTCTCTGGCGCGGGAACCAGTAAAGCCCTGTAAGCGGGTTCATGTACCATCCGTTGGGAGGCCTGTTGTATGCCATCTCTGATGTAAACATTACGTTTGATGATACAGTTACCCTGTCATTAATAATCTTTGTAGACTGGTTAAGGGTTACGTTGTCCTTGCGGTAGTGGTTTTCAGGAATAATTCCCCTTGAAAGTGTATTGGCGTACGAAAAATAGGCTGTTGTTCTGTTCGTACCTCCGCTTATTGAAGCATTGCTTACAATATTGTGGCCCCTCTGGAAAAAATCCCTGACAAAGGAATCGTCATAACCCGAAAGGGCTGTTGTGCCCCAGCTTTCTTTTGCATCACCAACAGCTCCATATTTGTACTGCAGCTCGGGATATGAAAGTATTCCCTCGAAGGTTGTGGCATTGCTCACACTGATGTCCATGATTCCTTCCCTGCCTTTTTTGGTGGTTATCATGACCACGCCGTTTGCTCCCTGGCTTCCGTAAAGGATGGCTGCGTTTGCTCCTTTGAGAAGGCTGATGCTTTCAATGTCGTCGGGGTTAAGCTGTGAAATACCGTCTCCCTCGTCATATCCTCCCCAGAGACCGGCCTGACCTCCTACACGGTTGGTTATGGGTACACCATCAATTACATAAAGGGGTGCACTGGTTCCGCTGAACGATTTTGAACCCCTGAGCACAGTTCTTGTTGAACCTCCGGCACCGGAAGCCGCTTTTTTAATTTCCAGTCCGGCTGTTTTCCCGCTGAGGGCATTCATGAAATTAATATCCTTGGCTTTCATCATTTCGGCTCCTGCCACCTGCTGTGATGAATAAGTCAGGGTCTTTTTCTCACGCTGGATGCCAAGAGCTGTGACAACTACTTCGTCAAGTGATTCAATGCTTGGTGTCATTTGTATGTCAATGACATTTCTGCCGTTTACGGCAATTTCCTGGGAGTTATACCCAATGAATGATACTACAATTACGGCATTCGGCCCGGTAACGCTGAAAGAAAACCTGCCTCCCAGATCGGTTATGGTTCCCGTGGTGGTTCCCTTCTCCACAATATTTACTCCCGGCATGGGTTCCCTTGTATGAATGTCAGTTACCGTCCCGCTTATTGTCTGTTGCTGGAGAATGCCGGGCTCCGGGGCATCAGATCCGGGATCTATGATCAGTACTGCATCGGAAAGATCCGGTGCAATTCCGGTGTTTTGCAAATAAGTATCAGTTGCGTTAACCTGAAGTGTTCCTGAAATGATAAGAAAAACAACAGTACGCAGAATCGGGAAGAGTTTCTTCGGAATCGAAAAGAACGTCTTCCCCGGGAATTTGTTTTTTTTCATAAAACTTTTGTGTTTAGGTTAAAAATCAGTAATATTTAGTGCTTATTGAGTTTCAACAGATTGAACTTAACTGAGAAAATCATGTGATTCCTTTTACAAATCCTTTTACAGCATTTTCAAATAAGCTAAGAAATAAGATCAAATACAAAATAAAATCCTCCCAAATCTGATAATTCACATAATTTAACATATCCGCAGTCCTGCAGGCCCTGCACACCCTGCGCGCCCTGAACGCCCATCACGCCCAGTACGTCCAGCACTCCCTGCCGAATATTTTTCATACCGAATTTTGTTTACTTCTGCCTGTCACTATTGATAATTTTCATTGCTGACTTTTCAGCTCCTGAGCGTCTTACATGATAGTCTTGCCTGGGTTCTGTTTGCACCGCTTGTTCTTTCAGAACCTTAATGCCATGTATGCTATGCCTGATTTTTTCTCCCGTGATTTTTTCAATTGAAATATATGAAAGAAAAATGCAATAAAAAATGATTATTGCCCTGAACCGGCAGTACAACCGGATTCTTTTAGCAATGTATATGCACGGACGGAGGTTGATGAACCAATTCAAAAAAAACAAAGGTCAGGAATGGCTCCTGGCTCCTTCAGCAACTGATCTGATGCTTTCCGGCACTTACAACTTATTTATCGGCTATTATTTATAGGATGTAAACCGGTTGGAAAAACAGGGCGGCGATGCCTCAGTACCTTAAATTGCCAGCCTTTAAGTTTTCTCTTGTTCAGAATAAACAAAAAGCTGCCCCGTTTATTCTGAGACAGCTTTTTATTATTGAGAATCAGATGAGTTTTTCTGATCCTTCTTTCTATATAAATAATCAGATAATTTACATTTATGGTTTATCCCACCATACTCTTCCAAGGAGCGCATCAGCCTGTGCCTTGATTTTCACGTCAAGGGGGAATCCCTGCCTGGCCAGTGCCTCCTGCTGGTTTTCATGATTGCTGGCAGATTCATCGGGCAGGGGCATTCTTCTGAAGAATTCCCCTCCTGTTACTGATCCGGGATATGGCTGGTTGCCTTCCCAGTTTTTCCAGCTGAAATCCGGGTATCCTGTACGCCTCCAGTTTGACCATATCTCGTAGCTGTCGCCAATCAGGCTGACCCATTTCTGAATGCTTATCTGTTCAAGGCGTTCATCGAAGGTGCCTGCGGTTTTGTACGGGTATCCGGAAGTTAAATAGGCTTCTGTTTCATTCTGTGAAATAGTGTTAATATTAGGAGCAAGGCCGGTTATTCTCGGCCATAGCCTCCACTGCTCCATGGCCCTGGTTACTGCAAGGTCATAAGCTTCTTTTTCTGTGATACCTGTATACCATCCTCTCAGTACGGCTTCTGCCAGAAGGAGATATGCTTCGGCAGGACCCAGCACCAGAAGCGGTGAGGAATCTCTGTTCCACCACAGGGGAGAAAACTCAGAATACGTTTCAAAATCATCGGGATAACCCATAACGGCTCCCGGGACCATTCCCCTCTGGATTGCCCTCGAAGTGTCAGGAACATAGACTGATCCTTCCTTGGTCCAGACTACCAGAAGTACATATAATCTCGGATCCCTTGTGTCCTTCAGCTGATCAACGAAGGTGGACGCCACTTTCCCTCCCTGTGCATTGTCCGGATCCTGTGTTGCCTGGTACTCGGTATACGGGGCCCTGGGATTAGTAGCTGTTGAACTGAATTTCAGGTATGCTATATCGGAAAAATCTTCCAGAAGTCCACCGTTGATGGCCTGAAGGGCCCTGGCTTTTGCAGTGACTTCATCCTTGTTTGACAATCGCATTGCCAGACGAAGCATCAGAGTGTTTGCAAACTTTTTCCACCGGTTCATATCGCCTCCGTAAAAAACATCGGCTCCCTTGAATGTCGGTTTTGATTCATCCATCATAGCTATGGCATCCTCCAGCTCGGTGAACATCCCGTGGTAGATATCCTCCTGGGTATCATACTTTGGCTTGTAATTTCCTATAAGGGCCTGCTGGGCCTCGGAATAGGGGATATCGCCCATGGCATCCGTAAGGACGTGATAGGCATATACCCTCATGATCTTGAGTGCGGCAATCTTGTTAACATCATCCGGTGAAGTAAGTTCACCCATGCATTGTTGTATCCTGTTCAGCTGGGTGCTGTAGGTACCAAATCCGGGTCCGGTGATATAGTCATACTGTTTCCCGCCGATATCCGGCACATCCTTGTACCGGGCCGAATAATGCATGCCATCCATCAGGGAACCGTGATTCCATGAACAGTTTAGCAGAATGTTGGTAAAAAGATATTCCGGGACAATAAAATCGATGACATTGGGATTCCTGTTCAAATCCGTTAACGCATCTGAATTGCATGATGGCAGAATTGTTATGCCAAGCGCTGCAATTATAGATATAATTTTAATTCTCATATCGCTAACATTAAAATTGATTAAAATTTCACCATTATATTAAAGCCCAGGTTACGGGTTCTCGGTTCATTGACTCCACCGGTACCCTGGGCATTGCTTGTTGATTCCTGGAATTCAGGATCAAGTCCGTTTTCCCTTAAAGCCTTATCCTTATACAGCGTAAGCAGGTTGCTGGAGACAAAGGCTACTGACATTGATTTTATTCCGTTTATTCCCAGTTTGTTCAGAGGTACATTATAATTAAGAACAAGTCTGCGGAGTTTTACAAAATCAACATTATAGGTGAATAATCCTGAATAGCCCCTTCCCAGCTGGTTGTAATAGCTCTGGATTGTTTCAGGAGTCCACAGGTAAGAGTATTCTGCACCATTTTCATCCACTCCCGTCAGTTGCAGTCCTGTGTCTCTTCCGGGCAGTGTCATCTTGGACAACCCGAATCGGGTGGCATAGAACATCAGATTCTGATAGGCTACAGCGCCCAGTTTGGAATCAACAAGGAAAGTCAGTGCAAAATTCTTATAGTTCAGGGTGTTTGTCCATCCCATCGTGTGTGGTGGTATCCCGACTCCGGCCACACGTTCTTCCCCGATGGGATAGTTACTGGTTGAATTGTAAACAGGTACTCCGTCTGAATTATGTGCGGGATAGATTGCCATCACAGTGGCATAGGGCAATCCTGGGCGGTTTACAATCCTTACACCCTGAATCCCTGTTCCGAGTGACAGTTCCGCCACTGTTTCTGCCAGTTCCACAATCTCACTCTTGTTATAGGCGTAGTTGAATGAGGTGTTCCAGCTGAAGCCGCCGGGGGATCTGGATTCCACAGGTGTTCCCGTAAGCATTATTTCAACTCCCTTATTGGTGGTTTTGCCGATGTTTACATTACCGCCGGAGAATCCGCTGGCTGTTGATATGTTGATGCCAACGATGTCATCTGTTGTTACTTTGCTGTAATAGGTGAAATCAAGGCCCAGACGGTTCTTAAGGACCTTCAGGTCAAATCCGCCTTCGATTGTTGTGACCATAAGTGGCCTCAGATCCGGATTTTGAAGGTTGGTTGACACATTTTGAGTAGGGATATTGTATCCGTTTGTTGTGCTGATTGTATAGGTCTGCCTTACAGTGCCTGCTCCAACCGTTGCACTTCCCACCTGTGCCCAGTTAGCGCGCAGTTTCAGGAAATCAATCTGTTTCGGGAAATTTATGACGTCAGACAGTATTAAGCCTCCTCCGACCGAAGGGTAAAAAATTGAATTGGTTCCGGGATTCAATACAGAGAACCAGTCTTTTCTTCCGGTTAGCGACATATAGGCGAACCTTCTGTAGTTCAGGTCCACAGATCCGAAAACTGAATTGGTTCCCTTGCTTACTTCGCTTCTGAAATCAGCTCCGGTTGTAGTGATGGTGCCAAGGTTTGTAAGGCTGATAAAATCCGGTATTACAAAATCCCTTCCGTTTACTGTGTTTATCTTGTTGAATGTGCGTTCAGAATTCACTCCCACAAACGCACTTAGTGAAAAGTCCTGTGAGAATGATGTATTATAGTGAAGTGTTGACTGAAGGTTTGTCACTTCATCCTGACCGTTTTGTGTGTTAAGTGCTCCGAAGGGTGTGAACAATGTGCCTATTGGTACATAGCTTGAGTATTCAAAATTCTGAAAATCCCTTTGTCCTTTTCCTATAATAAACAGATTCTTCAGGATATCAACCTGTATGCTCGCCGAAACAATGTAACGCTTGGTAATGTCTTCATTCCCCATCCTGTTTACAACAAAATAGCTGTTTGGTGCATCGGGTACAGGGTTCCATGGTGTTTCCACAAAAGTTTCCGGATCATATCCCGGAGCCAGCCTTCTGATATCCATTGTATTGGCAAGCAGATAAACCGGCCAGTTGGCATTCATTTCAGCATATCCGACTGTAGGCCTGTTCTTTCCGTGGACTATAATATACTGTACATCAGATTTGAGGGTTATGAAATCATTTTTACCCATTTTTGACATAACGGACAGGGTTGCATTCTGCCTGTTATAGGTTGAATTTGGTGTCTGGCTGTTTGCCCTGACGTCTGATACGGAAAATCTCAGGTTGGACTGAGCTCCGCCTGCAGTAAGGGCGACAGTGTTGGTGATATCTGAACTGGGTCTGTAAAAGTTCTTTATATTATCCTTTACGTGAACCGGTGAATAGGGATAAGTTTTTCCATCTACAGCAGTATAATCCGATCCGTCCATTTTTGACCCGAATGACAAACGACCCGAAGCCTGTGCTTCAGCCTGTGTCATCGGCTTTCTTCCATTCTGTCCCTGACCGTATTCATACTGATAAACAGGGTATATGCTGGGTGTTCCGAAATTTGCAACTGAATTGAGTTCTATTCCTATTCCCTGTTGTCCCTGTCCGGATTTTGTTGTTATAAGAATTACACCATTGGCCGCCTGGCTTCCGTACAAAGCTGCAGCTGCACCACCCTTGAGAACGGAGATGGTTTCAATATCATCCGGGTTGATCATTCCGATACCGTCACCGCGGTCAACATTAAGTCCTGTGGTATTCTGGCTCGCAGCATTGCTTTTATTGTTCATGGGCAAGCCGTTTATTACATACAGGGGCTGCTGGTTGATGCCATCGACATTGCTCAGGGAGTTATTTCCCCTGATGACCACGCGGCTTGAACTGCCCGGACCGGCATTGATCTGTGTGGCATCAATTCCGGCTATTTTTCCCGTAAGAGCTGAGCCAATATTAATTTCCCGTGCCTGAATGAAATCATCACTTTTTACATCCTGTGATGAATAGGCAATTTCACGTTTGGCCTTTGATATGCCAAGGGCAGTGACAACCACTTCATCCAGACCTATTGCTGCCTCTCTCATTGTAATATTTATTACTGAACGGCCTCCGACCTCGACTGTTTGTGATTCCATTCCCACAAATGAAAAACTGAGGACAGCACTGCCTGATTGTACATCCAGGCTGTAATTACCGTCAATATCAGTGATTGTACCTACTGTTGTGCCCGTAACCACCACCGACACTCCAATCAGGGGATTGCCGGTTTCATCCCGTACTTTTCCGCTTACTGTCTGCTGCTGGGGACTTACATACAGTCCCCCGTCTTTAATCGCAACTGCATCAGAAAAATCCGGTACAACATCGGTTCCTTGAGAATAAGTGTCAGCTGCATGAATCTGTAATGTTCCTGAGAATATAAGAAATACAACAGTATGCAGAGTGAGGGCAAGTTTTCCCGGAATCGAAAAGAACCTGTTCCCCACTGATTTGTTTTTTTTCATAAATCGTTCTGTTTAGATTTAACAATTAAAATAATGTACTACCAAATGAGTTTTAACTAGTTAAAATGTTGCTGAGTAATTTTCCCGGGTGTTTTATGAAAGCCTCATGCATTTAATGGCCAAATTAGGTGAAAAATATTTTCAATTACAAAATGAATCCGGCCAGAGGATTATTTTTTAAAATATTTAACATTTATATATCACAACAGCTAAATTGTAATGAGACCGTCCCTGAAAATAAAAGACAGTGTCATTATAGATTTATGTACCGGCAGCCGGATTGGTGAGTGAAATACAATTTCAAATTCTGAAACAGAGCCTTGAATTGCTGACAGTCAGCCACAGCGCAGGGATCAGTGCTCAAATCAAAGAAAAGAATGCTCCATACACTATGCTCGGGAAAAAGAGAAAACGCGTTCGCAGCTGTCATTACAGGCAGCTTCAGGGCTAATCAGTTTTCACAGAAGAGGTAATTATGCGTTTACAGCATATCCAAACCCTCTCAGTATGGAATAATCTCTTGTGTCATAGGTAGTAAAATCATCTCCGGGATTATAAGATGATCAGGTAACCTGCAGATATTTGCTACTACTTGACCGATATCATCAGGTTGAATTATTTTACTGATTACATCAGTTGTAAAGGGTTCAATATTTGCATTAATGTTAAAATTCGTTGCTCCCCATGATGGTACCAGGATAGTTGCTTTTATTCCGTAAGGCCGCATCTCCACATACAAGTGACGTGTAAATTGTTCAAGTCCGGCCTTGGCTGCTCCGTAAACACTCCAGCCTGGCCATGCTTCGAATGAACAAACTGAAGAAATGTTGACAATGGTCCCGGAATGCTGTTTTTTCATAACAGCTGCGGCCCTTTTGCTTCCTAATATGGCCCCGGTAAGATTGGTCTGAATTGTGTGGATTATATTTGTATCATCCTGTTCATTAATGGGTTTAATAATACCACCAGAACCTGCATTATTAATAAGAATATCCAAATGATTATTTTCTTTTATAATAATTTCAAATACTTTATCCCAGTCATTGGGATCAGTAATATTTGCCACTATTGGGGAAGCAGCTGTTTCTTTGGCAACCGACTCCAACTTGCCGGCATTACGAGCAACAATGTAAACCTTGGCACCAGCCCTGCTCAAATGCTTCGCAATTCCTGCCCCGAAACCACTGGAAGCACCTGTAACCAGGGCAATTTTATTTGACAAATCTTTCATTTTAAGAATATTTTTAAATAGTTCGTTAAAGTATAATATAAGTATTTGAATGTCAATAAAATAGTTAATAAATAATGGCGGAATAATTTGGTTAAGTCCCTGACGATCAGTAACTTAATAGATTAACCAAATCTAGACCAAGTTATGATCATCAGGGAACATAAACCTTATAATGCACTTATTTCCAGCATGATAGACAAATTGCCAAATATTAATAGGTGGAGAAAAGCATTTCTTTCAGAGATTTTCATCCTGTTTTTGTCTATACGTGGAAGAATTAATTTCTTACAGCTTGCAAGATATGGAAAATATAAAGAACAGCGATATCGCCAGCAGTTTGAAAAACGTTTTGATTTTCTAACCTTTCTCCTATAAATCCATCCCAAATTATAGCGCCTTTGGGGTTGCGAGTTTCTCCTTCGAGTTTGGTTCAGACTTATATGCTGAACATTAACTCATGTCTGTGTTCTTAAAGTCCTTTTCAGGACAAGTAGCATTGGTCAATTTAAAAACGGGGTTTCATCCACCATAAAGATAGCCGACCTTTACGCATTAGTTTTTCAACAGGTTTTCCAGACGTCTGAACTCCTTCTGATGATAATTCATTTTTGCCTGAACTTTTCCCGGTTCATACACGATAAGTTTCTGAGGATCGTACACTTGCTGATAATTAAGGACATTCCAGATCAGAACAGACATCTTACGGGCTATAGCTGTCAAAGCCTTTTTTCTGTTTTTTCTCAGGCATAACCTGGTAAATTTCTCTTTAAAGAATGACCCTTTTGTACGGGATGCTGCCCAGGCTATTTGTACCAGTATTGCACGCAGGTAACGATTGCCTTTGGTGGTAGCGGTACTTTTATATTTTCCGGCACTTTCATCATTCCTTGGACGCAATCCCGTCCAGCCGGCAAACTTCCCACTGTTTTCAAAGGCTTTCATATCTGCTCCTGTTTCTGCAATTACAATCATGGCTGACAAAAGACTGATACCGGGGATTGTCTGCAACAAGGCTAATTCCCCGGGATAATGCTGACAGCAGAGTCTAGACATCTCTTCTTTACAGCGATCACTCTGTCTGCAAAGTAACTCGTATTCCTCCATAGAGAGCTCTAACTGAAAACGATGCTGTGCAGTTATATGCCCCCTTAACGATTCTACTATTGTTTCTCTTTTGTGCCTATTGACTATCCGTCCATGAATATAGCCGGCAAGAACCCCGGGATCATTCTCACCTTCAATAAGGGCATGAATAACCCTCATGACACTTTTGCCCGATGTGTTGCTGACAAAACTGGTGATACGGATCCCGCACATCTCCAGGTTTCTTGCCATTTCCTGTAATATTGATGTTAATCGCTGCTGAAGCTTAATGTATTTACGACTATAGACCCTTAACTCACGTATCTCTTTACACGGAATCAAACTGCTTCGAACCAACCCTTTGTGCAACAGGGTGGCTATCCACTGAGCATCTTTTACATCGCTTTTTCTTCCAGGCATCTGCTTTATCAGATAAGGGTTAACAAGGGTCAGCTTAAAGCCCATTTCTTCCAGAATGTTCCAGACCGGGATCCAGTACATCCCGGTACTCTCTAAAGCAACATCCTCCACTCCTTCGCTTCTCAAATAATTGCCAAGAGAAGTAATTGATGATGTCAAAGTGGAATATTCTTTTACTACCTGATGCCGCTTGCCATCAAAAATGCCACAAAAAACTGTATCTTTGTGTACGTCCAGTCCGCATGTTTTGTACATAATATTGAAATTTATTTGCTCTAATATACGAATGTGTCTCGAACACGAAAGAGCTTCAAAACACGGACTGGATTTTTATTCGTCTGTGTGTCAATCGAGATTTTTCATGTATATTATATAAATATTCAATTCTTGCCGGATATTGTACCTAAACACAGCCCGGCAGAATGATAAACGTAGATTGGTTCCACACCTTTTTAGATTTTACTTCCGACCAGGGCAAACACTGGCGGAATTGACCTTTGTGCAGAACTCAGTTACAGTGACGTTGGCAAATAAGAATATCCGCTTTTAAGTGTCTATAAACCATTTATATTAGAATTATGGAATATTTGGAAGAAATAAAGTATCGTATTGATGAGATACTTGTAAAGCAGAAAGCAAGTGATGATGTAGAACGGCTTTTATCAAAATTTCACTATGATTTGATAGCTAGGCTGAACTGGAAAACCAGGAAGATTATTGGCAGAACACATGCTGTAGGAATAACTTATTTTTTATCCGATCATTACAAAGCAATTCTTTTCTTGAACGTCAGGCAACAGTATTTAACGGCAATATTTTTCACCGGAGACAAAATCATTAGAGGCCTTGGGAAAGGAAACTGGGTTTATAAAAATGATAACAAAGGCAGTGAAACCTTCAAGATTGAAAATGAATTTACGTTAAATGAGGCTTTGAATTATTCGTTAGAAGCTTTTAATATTGCCACTGAGTGGTCAGGTTAATATATTAAACATTTGATCACGGTTTTTCTGCATGCTAACACAAGTTAGAAAAGAACGGGATTTTAAATACTGATCATGGAGGCTCAACAAATCCTTGATTATATTTTCAAGTTGGTGGCCAGCGTAGAGATGTGATCAAGTAAAAAGTATCATAAGATAAATAATGACAATTGACATTAGATTTAATGTATATTCAGATGCAAAAAGTGGCGATCCGGACAGCACAAGTCCGACGCTACGCTCCTATCATAAATTGTTATGGAGCAAACAATTGCCTAATGGAGAGTATTTTGAGTTGACAGATAAGAAAAGAGGGGCCTATTTATTCCACAAATCAAGACTTGGAGAATATTATTTAGGAAGTGATGCAATTACTCATTCATACAGAAATCACAAACGCAAGATCTGGCTGACACGACAGATTCCAAACGAAGTGGAAGAGCTATTCGATACAGGTTCAACGATTGGAGCCTACACGCTTTTCCCAAACAAGCGTGTTGATGGAAAACACACCATAAATCAAGCTAGGGGAGTAAACAGTTTCATAGACGACAGGTTTGATCTGACTTTAGAGTGTATTAGACTTTTTTATATAGGACAGCAAAACCCACTTTATGATACATTTTTAAGATACAAAGACTTCTTTGACTTGTTTGAGAACTTTAATGGATATATCAATTTCTTTTTACTTAACGACCTTATTGACGATAATGGAAAAATACAGTTTTACTTGCCATTTGACAACTTCAAAACAAAGCCGGCATTTGCCGATGTTGGCGAGTATTTAATTTATAAAAAGGGGGTAATGGACTTTGTTAAAGCACGTAATAAACGAATTAACAAATATGCAAACTCTTAGAGAACAAAATAGAATACCAGCCACTTACCGCCGACTGCTAAGATGCTTGATCTTTTGGTGCTAAAAACCTGAAGTCTGTCTTTCGTTGGAAATAGTATTTGAGATCCTGTTAGCAGAATCACATCATTTTTTGTAAATGTTAAAGTCATTAGTTCAGACTGGAAGCAGAGTCGCGGCACTGGCAGAAAACAATAAAGCAGATGCAGTTTTTAGTTTCAGGGAAGCAAAAAAGCTAAATACAAAAAATTAATCTGACTAAACATCTGTGCCGGATTTCCGATAGCGGAGCCAGTCCCGAAGGTTGATTATGATGCTTTTATCTTTGATTACTATATTGACAACAAGCACAGCAATGCCAGTGATGATAATCCCGGTACTAAAGAACTGCCGTGGCTGAGCATTCAGCATGCAGCCAACAGCGTTAAGCCCGGCGATGTGGTCTGTGTGAAAAACGGCACCTATGATGAGCGTGTGGTAATCAAAAAAGGGGGAGAGAATGACAAACCCATTGTTTATGTAGGCTTTCCCCGGAGGGAAACCTTTGTCAGCCATGGTTTTGAAATCAGGGCCGGCCATGTTGAGCTTATCGGATTCGATATTACACATGACAAGGCCGGGTGGAATGAGAATGGAATATGGCTGGCGGTAACGATGTAAAAATACTGGATAAATATATTCACGATGTACCCGGCGGTGCCGGGATACAGCTCGGTCCCGACGGAATCCCTTTTACTGCTGATGACGGTCTGCGGCTGCAAAGCGTTTCGCCGGCAATAGGCAGTGCACCGGGAAACCGGAACCTTGGTGCATACCAGTAATCCTGGCCCTTACCTCTGTATGACTGCATGCGATAATGCAGTTACCGGGAAGAGCCTGCGACCTGTATCAGGCATAAGATCCGGGATTTTCAGAAAACTTAAGGTTAACAAAACCGGCTGTGCTTCAGATCCGGCAACAAAAATATATTGCCAGCTGTTAATATAATATTAATAATATGAAATACTGAGTAAAATGAAAAATACAGTACTGGTCATCACTATTCTGGCAACCTTGCTTTCAGGATGTCAGGGACAGAAAAGCAAACAAACACAAAAAGAGCTGGCTGACGGAAAGATAACCGTTATAACTGGTAAACAGTCAGGTTACAGTCCGGCTTCAGAAACCTCAGCAACAAATGCGAGCCTTTCGCTTGACAAAAATGAAATCCGGTCACTAGCCCAAAATGTTAAAGCACTGGATCCCGATCTGCCAACCATTGGTATTCTGATATTTGATCAGGTCCTGATGACAGATATCACTGCTCCGATAGACGTTTTTGCAAAACATTCGGAAGACGGGAAGCAGCTATTCAATGTGATTACGATTGCCGAGCGTTATGACCTTTTTACAAGTGAAGAAGGATTGAAAATGTTTCCGGACTATACCATTTCCAATGCACCCAAACTGGATATAATAATTGTTCCGAGTGCATATGATATGACAAGCCAGGTAGCCAATAAGAATATTGTGGAATTTATCAGGGAACAGAATAAAAATACTGACTACACTGTAAGTAACTGTGCCGGTGCAACATTAATCGGCGAAGCCGGTATTGCCGACGGAAGGAGAATCGTTACCTGGATAGGCGGGGGTGCCGATCTGCAAAAGAATTATCCCAATTTAAAGGTACAGGATGACTCAAAAGTCAGTTTTGTGGAAGATGGCAAATTTATGTCGTCAAACGGAAATCTGGCTACTTACATTTCATCCCTGGAACTGCTGGAAAAACTCACAAACAGGGAACACAGGAAATTTGTAGAGTCACATTTGTATCTGGACAGATTGCAGCAATGGAAAAAATAAATATATTGCCCTGACAATATATCATTCCGGATAGTATCCGCGGAAAGGATGATTTAAAACTATAATGCCTGCAGCGCAGACTATAAAAACATTGACAAAAATCCCGGGGGTCGGAAAATCTGTTGCGAGAGATTTATACAACATCGGAATCAGACAAATTGATGATTTGAAAGGCAGAGATCCGGAAGTGCTGTATAACGAATCCAACTTGTTTGCCGGGTGCATTCAGGACAGGTGTTTGCTTTATGTCTTCAGGTGTGCCGTATATTTTGCAGAAACACCGGCAGACAAACAGGACAGGGAAAAATTGAAATGGTGGAACTGGAAAGACAAACAATAATTGCTGATAAAACCATTCTTCCAAAAATAGTCTTTGCAATAGTCAGGTATAACGTTTTTCTTCAGCCGGGTATTTGTACAGTAGCCCGGCAGACTTGTTCCGGCAAGCTTATTCCGGCAACTATAATCCGGCAATTATAACCCGGACAATAACAAATAATGCAGTTGGCTTTTATTCGTTATTTGTACAATTGTTCAGAAAACATTTCCCGGAAACTATAGGATAGCCGTTCTGAAACCGTTGGCTGTAAGAAGGGCGTTGCTTCAAAATAAAAACTTTTTATGAGAGTACGTGTAAAAATCTGCTGTATCAGCAGTGTTTCCGAAGCACTGACAGCTGTCAGACATGGGGCGGATGCAATCGGACTGGTCGGTGAAATGCCAAGCGGTCCGGGACCAATCCCGGACAGTCTGATCAGCGAGATTGCCGGAATTGTTCCGCCTCCGCTCGGTACATTCCTTCTGACCAGTGAGACATCTGCCGCTGAGATTGTAAAACATCTCAGGAGGACCAACACAAATACTGTTCAGATTGTCGATCTGCTTTCTGATGGGTCTTATTCGCAAATTAAAGATGTGCTGCCATCCGTGAAAATTGTACAGGTAATTCATGTTATTGACGCCGGATCGGTCGATCTTGCTGTCAGGCTTTCAGAAAGTGTGGATGCCTTACTGCTGGATAGCGGAAACCCCTACCTTAAAATAAAAGAACTTGGCGGTACCGGCAGAATTCACGACTGGAAGCTTAGCAGACAGATCCGTGATAATTCAAAGTGCCCTGTTTTCCTTGCCGGTGGATTAACCCCGGATAATGTAAAACAGGCCATTGAGGAAGTCCGGCCGTTTGCTGTTGATGTTTGCAGTGGAGTCAGGACTGACGGTGCCCTGGATGAGAATAAATTAATTGCATTCATGAAAAATTCCGGAAGTCTTTGAAAAAAGTCTGCTCTCCATTTTAAAAACTTCTTCGGCTAGTACAGAAAAAAGTAACTACGGCTGATAAAAAATTTCAGGGACATTCAGGCTGTTAAGACACAGATTCATTCCCGGCCAGGTCCAGACATATTCAGCCGGAGCTGAATTCCGGATGTATCCGGACTTGCAGCTACTGCCTCCGGAAGTAATGTGCCCGGAAGGTGTGTTAAACCAAATTGCTTCTTATCTTTACAGAAACAATCAACTTTTTGCTGTATGTGGTCGCTACATGCCAGACAGGCCACCGGATACAATCCGGTCCGCAGACCAGGGCTTAACTACCGGCCAGAGCTGGTTCGGACGGAACCACACAAAAAAATATATTTATGAGAAGCAGAACATTTAAAAAAGGAAACCGGAACGAGGCTAATACAAGCCCACATGACAGACGTGACTTTCTGAAAAATGTGACCTTTTTAGGAACAGCCGCATTTGTTCCTGCTGTTTTCACTCAAAGCTGTAAAGATCAAAAGATGGAATCCTCAGGCGAGAGTGAAAACAAAGCAGCTGTTATTTCACAGCGCCGTATTCTGGGGAAGGGAACAGCTGCCATGGAAGTATCGGCTTTGGGCTTCGGTGTAATGGGAATGAATTACCATCGTGGCATACATCCCGATAAAAAAGCGATGATAAAACTGGCCCACCAGGCTGTGGAACGCGGAGTTACTATCTTTGATACGGCAGAAACCTACGGTCCGTTCACAAATGAGGAACTGGCAGGTGAGGCCCTGAGCGGTTATAAAGACAGGATTGCCATAACCACAAAATTCGGCTTCAATTATGCCGGAAACAGAATCAATGAAATGCCCGCAGGACTGAACAGCCGTCCCGAACGTATCCGTGAAATGGTGGAAGCGTCCCTGAAACGTCTCAGGATTGACGTGATAGAACTGCTGTACCAGCACCGCCTGGATCCTGATGTACCCATTGAAGATGTTGCAGGTACGGTTAAAGATTTAATAACAGAGGGGAAAGTAAAACGTTTCGGACTTTGTGAGGTAGGGGCGGAAACAATAAGAAGGGCACATTCAGTGCAGCCTGTTACAGCCATTCAGAGCGAGTACCATTTGATGTGGCGTAGTGTGGAAGAAGAAATATTGCCTGTATGTGAAGAGCTGGGAATTGGTTTTGTACCTTACAGTCCCATAAACCGCGGTTTTCTCACAGGAGCCATCAACGAATACACAAGGTTTGATTCCGGCAATGACAACCGTAATATTTTACCACGGTTTACACCAGAGGCGATACGTGCTAATCTTAGAATTGTTGAGGAATTGAACAGATTCGGAAGAACAAGGGGGATGACTATTGCACAGGTTGCCCTGGGCTGGCTGTTGCAAAAAGCACCATATATCGTTCCCATTCCCGGGACAACCAAGCTTTCACATCTGGAAGAAAACCTGAGGACCGCGGATTTTAGTCTGGCAAAACAGGAATGGGATGAGCTTGAAATGGCGGTTGCTGCCATTCCCGTTACAGGCGACCGTTATCCTGCATCTGAACAAAGAAAAGTAGAAAAGTAGAAATGCAGAAAAGTAAATTATGGTCTGATAAAACTTACAGCCTGTAATGCCGGATTGAAGCAGATTGCAAAACGCAATCTGGTTCTGCCCTGGCGTACTGAATTTCCGTTCAGAGCAGGCTCCGGTAAGACCGTTCTCAGCGGGGACCATTGCCTGGCGCGGCATTGGAAACAACAGCAGGCCGTATGTGAAAGAATCAGAGATACCGACATATAATAGCCAATACCTGATCTGACAGGTAATGCACTTTACTGCCTGGTGCCGCTTATATGTTGTCCTGGTATTGAATTCATGTTATATCTTATATCGGTCACCTCAAGATTCAACCAAGTCCAGTCGCCTTCATCAAGCTCCCAGACTGAATTCATTTTTGATGGTACTTTTATTCCTTCAAAAGTCTTGTACTCCGTAATGTTCATTTTCCATCCATATCGTTTAGCTTCCGCAAAATTGTCTTTGTAGCGCAGAGCATAATAACTTATAACATCACCGCTGGAGTTAAAATAAAAGATTCCACTCCCTGAAGTTCCTTTAAAAGTCATATATGCCCTGGCAGTTGCGGAGTCTATTTTTTCCCATGTGATGTAAGGACTTAATGCCAGTGAAGGGAACCATACCATCTCACCCAGGTATCGTTGCAAAGCCCCTTCGTCTATTTTCTCACCCAATTCATTTACAATGTTGATTAATGAATTCATTTTAATCAACATATCCCCTTTGCCGTCTGCAAATTTGTCCCTGCCCTGAATTTGAAGCAGCCTGTTAATTTTCAATTCGACTGTCCAGATAAAGGCCGGAACGTTGAGAGCCGTATATTGGGTTGCTTCAGCTTTCATCCATTTTTCCTGTCCCGGTTTCATTTTCATTTCAGCTTCCTGTGTTACTTTTCCAACACTTATAAGTGGTTTTCCAACCATGCCTGAATTGTAAAGCCAGTTCCTGACAGGCTCCGGCAAATGCTGAATGTCACCGTCATTGATAATTTTCTCCGCAACTACCTGATTCTGACCTAAAATTTGGCTGGTATCCTGTTGAATAAGCCGGTTGAAATTGAAATATCCGAATGAAAACAGTGACACAGCAAGAATGAGAATATTGGGTATAGTCCCGAATCTGGCATCACTCCAGAAAAGTATGACAAGAATCTGTGAAATCAATGCGGCAATGAAACCAGGTATCCAGCTGTACCCGTAATTGAGTAAAAACAAAATGCCAAACACAAGCATTAAGAAAAAAGAAGTAAGCCATATTACTCCCATTGTCCTTGAAACAGGGGAGGTAATTTCTTTAATCTCTTTAATTTCAAATCCTTTTAAAAATCCAAGTAAATGGATCAGTGCATGGATCAGAATTATTAAAAAAAACGCTATTCTCATTTCAACGAATTGTATAATGTAACAAACCCTAATGCCTGCTGCAAACGCTTCAGAGGTGTAAAACGACTGATCCCCGCAGACCTCTGCAAATGTTTTTAAACCTGAAACTTTGTCATAACAGGATCTTCAGTAGGTTCAGGTTAATATTGTCAGGCTCTCGTACAATCCTGGTAATTAGAGGGTCTGATAACGGACTGGCGAATAACAAAGTTGATTAATAATTACCAAAAATCAAAAAAAATAATTTATGTAATTTATGGCTTACCGGTTGTTATGCTGTGTTTTGCAAAGCCGGGAGCCGGTGAATACTTTATTCATTATTACCCTGAATGTCACTCCGGCAATTATGCTTTATCTTTACAGGAGCATCCGAGAAACAATAAAGGGAGGGTATGTTTCTGCAGAAGCATTCAGTTAAGCAATCAGGCCAGGCGGCTTAGCCTGAAAGATCATGAATAAAGAGAAAAATCAAGGTTACAGGTCATTCAACCAGCGAAACCACCCTTTCGTCTTCTTCTTTTTGTACCTGGCAGCAGGTGATATTATTTTCGGCGAAAAACCCGATTGAAACAGTGACACAAAAAGGAAGAAAAACCACTCTTCCGTCAGGAGAGTTATTTATAATTCAATAGTTGTGAAAAGAAGTATTAAAAATGATCATTCGCCTGTGGTCATCCTGATACTGCTAAAACCTGCGGACAACCTGGCAGATCAGGATGTCTTCAGGGATAAATTTACCTGAAAACATTATAACTTTTTACATATGACAAACCGTCTGATCTTAACCCTGTCCCTGACCCTGATGTTACAAGCCTGTATTACATGGCCTCACAGGGACAAACTGATTTTTACTGAAGCAAAACCTGCGGCAGGTTTCAATTATCCCTATTTCCTTTTCGTTCCTGCCGGAGTATCGGATAAGGATGAAATGGTACTGGTTGTTGAACCTAATAACACAGGTGCTGCAGATGATGATTTCGAGAAACATGTGGAAAAAGCTAGGAGAACGGCATCACGCGATTTTTATACGGGCAACTATGTTGCGCGGAAGCTGAATTATCCCCTCCTTGTACCGGTTTTCCCCCGCCCGCTCATCGAATGGAAAATATACACTCATGCGTACGACAGAGATGTTGCGCTTCAGAAGAATAATCCTCTGGAACGAATCGACTTGCAGCTTCTTGCCATGATCGGGGATGCAGGGATCAGGCTGGGGGAGATGGGCTGCAGAATTAATGAAAAAGTATTTATGACCGGTTTTTCAGCCTCAGGTTCTTTTACAAACAGGTTCACTGCCATACATCCGGAAAAGATCATGGCTGCCGCCGCGGGAGGTACCAACGGATTACTGATTCTGCCGGTTGACAGCCTGAAAGGAAAGCCCGTTCCCTTCCCCCTTGGAACTTTCGACTTTATGGAACTTTTCGGACGGCATTTTGACCCGGCTTTGTTTGAACAGACGCCCCAGTATTATTATATCGGTGAACTGGATGACAATGATGCAGTTTCCTATGAAGATGGTTATGACCAGCCGGAAAGGCTACTGGTCCGGGAATTACTGGGTGAAGAAATGCAACCGGAACGATGGAATGAATGCATCAGGATCTACCGCGAAAAAAAGGTGGATGTACAATTCAGAACATATAAGGGAACAGGGCATGAAGTCACAGATGAGATCAGAACAGACATTCTGGATTTTTTCAGGCAACAAGCTGAACGGTGATTGTGGCCAGGGAAAACAGCAGCAAAACCCATAAGAACCGGAATTAATCAAAGCCGAATGATAATTATTGAAAATAAGGCATTTCTGGTTATGTGTAACAATTGTTACAATTGCGTACGGCATTCTGCCTGAACTAGTAAGACTTATTAATGAGTTTTGAATATTTTTTACAGAGATGGTGTAACTATAAACAGGAGAAAAATGAAAAACTGGCATATGGATCTTGATCGTGAACTGATCAGGGAAGAGCAGCTGAAAGGAGCCCGGATTTCTGTTTACTTCCGCTGGACTTTTATTTTCCTGGTAGCCGTTCTGCTAATTGTGCAGCTTTCACTCGGGTACCGGAAAGAATCTGTTCATGCTTTTATTCTGATCATGGTATATTTTCTTTCCAATATTGTGTTGTGGTATGCTGTGGTCAGAAAATATAATCCGGGATATCTTGGTTTTGCAAGTGCCCTGCTCGATGTCGGTGTCATTTGTGCCCACTACTATATACTCTCAGCCGAATTCGATCCCCTGGCTTCCTCCTCTGCTGCAACTATTTTTTTAATACCACTTCTGTTTTTACTGTATACATTCAGGCTTGACCAGATCCTGCTGACCTTTCTGATCATTATTGCCCTGATTGGGTTCGGTCTGGTTTATACAGTTAATTATCAGGCAAATCCAGCAGTTTATCTTCAAAGTCCGTCAACTTCTCCCTCCTCGCATTTCTTTAAAGGGATATATATACTTTTCATAGGGGCCTTATGCATTTATTTACAAAATTACATGATCCGTTTTATCGGCAAACAGCTCAGGATTGCGGCTGAAAAAGCTGCCTCCGATCTCCGGGTAAGGATAGAAGAGGAGAGAACCGCACATGCCCTTCAGCTGATTGAGCAGGAACGTCTGCTGAATAAAAGACTGGAGAATGAGGTAAAGGAAAGAACTCTCGAACTGACTCAGGCAAACACGCGTCTTATCGAACTCCAGAAAGAAAACCTGCAATCACAGTTTGAGGTGTTGAAGCAGCAGGTAAATCCTCATTTTCTTTTTAACAGCCTGAATGTACTGCTCTCCCTTATAAAGACAGACTCAGACCTGGCAGAATCATTTACTGAAAAGCTGTCGAAGGTCTACCGGTATGTCCTGGAAAACAAAGAAAAGGATATCGTACCATTGGGAACCGAACTCGAATTTATAAATTCATATGTCTTTCTGCTGAATATAAGGTTCACCGGGAAGATAATTGTGAGAATCCAGACAGGAGATGATAAAAACGGCAGGATGATTCTCCCGATGGCATTACAGATTTTGATTGAAAATGCAATTAAGCATAATGCATTCTCCAAAACAAATCCACTCAGGATTGATATCAGTGTTGACAAAGATGACTTTCTTGCGGTTAAAAACAACATACAGGCCCGGGAGAATCATATCCAGTCAACCGGAATCGGACTTACAAATATCAGAAACAGATATAAATTAATATCGGACAGGATTCCTGTTTTTGAAAAAACAGAAACAGAGTATATTGCAAGAATACCCCTGATAAAAGAGGAATGACCTGGCAATAACATGCCAAAGCATGAGAAGGCAACGAATAAGCCGGAAGGAATATCCGGATTTATTTATTCCGCTGAAAACGGGGGTATATATAAAGGATTTGCACACCTGCCAGGACAGGAAAAAGAAATGAGCCGTTAAAATTAACAGTATTTATTCATGAAAGTTGTAATTATTGAAGATGAATCATTTGCCTCGTTGAGGCTTAAAAAGCTGATACATGACTATGACAGCAGTATTGAAGTTATCGCCGAGCTGGAATCGGTTGAGGAGTCGGTGAAATGGTTCAGGAGCAACAAGGAGCCGGATCTTATTTTTCTTGACATTCACCTTGAAGATGATCTTAGCTTTTCTATTTTTGAAAAAGTAAACATCTCATGTCCAATCATTTTCACAACGGCATTTGATGAATACGCAATCAAGGCCTTCAAGCTTAACAGTATCGATTATCTCCTCAAGCCAATTATTCAGGAGGAGCTGGCGGCCGCACTTAAAAAATACAGCGGAATGACCGGGCAGACAGGGGCAGGAACCGACATTAATGCACTTTATCGTTTGATGGCAGAGAGAACACCCCGATACCGTGAAAGGTTTTCTGCCAGTTTCGGCACAAAAATAAAAACCATAGCCGTTGATCAGGTGGCCTATTTCGTCAGCGAAGGGGGAGGGGTATTTGCTTACCTGAAGGAAAAGGGTTCTTACCCGGTCGATATCAGTCTCGACAGGCTGATGGCAGAACTGGATCCGAAGAAATTTTTCAGGATTAACCGGAAAATACTGGTTGGGATAAATGGTATTGGTGAAATACATGTGTATCCCAAAAGCCGTCTGAAACTTGATCTGAATCCGAAATTTCATGAGGATGTTTTTGTAAGTCTTGATAAGGTAACAAGCTTTAAAAAATGGCTTGACCAATAGGCTTCAGGCGGTCAGAACTGAATTTTCCGGCATTCATGAGCCGGTTTAAGTCATTCATCCACACAAATTTTAAGCACTCATTTGCCTGATCTAATTTTGGCTGTTGGTTAAAGTAGTTAAAATTAAAATGAGTGCTGATGAAAAGAATAATCAAATCATTGCTGATTGCCCTTCTTCTGGTTCTGAACTCCCTGACCTCACCATCACAGGAGCTTGTACAGACTGTCAGGGGGCGAGTTACTGACGCTTATACCGAGGTTCCCATACCCGGTGTTGTTATCATTATTAAGGATTCTGATCCTTTAAAAGGGGTTGTCACGGACGCAGAGGGTTTTTTCCGCTTCGGGAACCTGCCTGTAGGAAGGATAACCTTATCTGTCAGTTCGATAGGCTATAAGCCGGAGGTGCTGACTAACCTGTTGTTGACATCAGGACGTGAACTGATTGTTGAAATCAGGCTGACAGAGCAGGTATATTCACTGGAGGAAATTGTAATACGGCCAAATACGCGGAAAGATCAGCCTTCAAACGAAATTGCGGTGATCAGTGCCCGTTCGTTTACTATCGATGAAACAGAAAGATATGCCGGCAGCCTGGGCGATCCCTCGCGTATGGCAACAAATTTTGCGGGAGTCTCTTCTGTCTCTGACCAGCGCAACGATATTATTATCCGCGGGAATTCCCCCCTGGGCCTTCTCTGGCGACTTGAGGGGGTGGAGATTCCAAACCCGAACCATTTCGGATCGCTCGGTTCCACAGGAGGTCCGGTAAGTATGTTAAACAATAATCTCCTTGCCAACTCTGACTTCTATACCTCTGCATTTCCTGCCGAGTACGGCAATGCACTGTCCGGAGTATTTGATCTGCGGATGCGTAACGGCAACAACCAGAAAAGGGAATTTCTGGGCCAGATCGGGTTTAACGGGTTTGAACTGGGAGCTGAAGGACCGCTTCATGAAAAAAGCAGGGCTTCTTATCTGCTCAGCTTCCGCTACAGCACACTTGAACTTCTGCATGCTGTCGGGATGAGTTTTGGCACCGGCTCCGCAATACCAAAATACAAGGATCTGTCATTGAAACTGAATTTCCCGCTAAATAAAGGACGTCTGTCATTGTTTGCACTGGGCGGTGATAACAGAATCGCCATGCTTGACAGTGAAGGAGATGATGCACAATATGGATTCTCCGGAACAGATCTCTTTTATCGGAACAGGATGGGTGTTGGCGGATTAAGTTATGTCAGATATCTGACTGATAATGCCCGTCTGACAGGAACAATTGCAGTCTCGGGGATTGAAGGAATCGCGGAAATCTTTGATCTTGACGGGCGATTGCAGCAGAAAGTGATAGATGAAAATATGCATGAAATTAAATATACTTTTTCGACTAAATACCACCAGCGGTTCAATTCGCGGAATTATCTCAACACCGGCCTGGTTATTGACATTTTTGGTCTGAAGTATACTGGAGCCCAATTCCGCAAAACCACCGGCGATTACTTCTACTATATGAATTCAGAAGGGAATACAGGGTATGCCCGTCTCTTCAGCGAGTGGCAGCACCGGTTTTCAGATAAACTTAGCCTTGGTACAGGTTTAAATACATCTTACTTCTTTCTAAATGACAGCAAATCCATTGAGCCACGATTCGGGCTGAAATGGAATAATGCCCCCGGTCAGTCATTTAATCTCGGAGCCGGGCTTCACAGCCAGACCCAGATGAAGGCAGTGTATTTCAGTCAAAATATGGTTTCCGCTTTTCCCGGGCATTATGAAAAAACCAATGAACATCTTGATCTGTCAAGAAGTATCCATCTTGTAGCAGGATATGACCGTCTCTTTGGAGAGGGGCACAGACTGAAAGCAGAACTTTATTATCAGCAACTGTATAATATACCGGTTTCGAAACATCAGCCTGAATATTCACTTATCAATCAGGGTGGAGGGTTTTCCTTTGTGGTTCTTGACAGTATGGAAAACACCGGCACGGGTCGGAATTACGGTATGGAAATCACGCTTGAAAAATTCCTTCAGCAAGGATTTTACTATCTGCTTACAGTGTCGCTGTTTGATGCCCGATACAGAGGGTACGACGGAGTTCAGCGCAACTCGGCATTTAATAACAGGTTTGTATTTAATGCACTGTCCGGTTATGAATGGAAACTGGGAAGAAAATCGCTGTTATCGGCAGATATAAAAATCGTATACGCCGGAGGCAGCCCTTATCTTGAGATTGATGCGGAACGCACACGGGCAGAGAATACTCTCAGATATCGATGGGATCGGGCTTATGAAATGCATTTTCCCAATTATTTCAGGATGAACGGAAGAATAACATTTCGCCTGAATATGAACCGGCTGAATCAGGAATGGGCTTTGGATCTGCAAAATATTACCAATCATAAAAACATATTCACACAAAACTGGAACAGCAGCACCAAAGAAATATCAACATCCTTCCAAATGGGCTTTATGCCTATGGTTACCTACAGAATCTGCTTTTAGATGACTTCATATTATGACTGAACAGTGCAGAAACGTGTAAAAAACTATGTCAGTGATACGAAATATTGTTCTGGGAACCTTCATGTTTGTTTCTTTTTCACTGCAGTCTGATACAGCGGCAAAGATACCGGTTCCCGGCAGATACAGCTTTGAAGCAGATTCATTCAGGAATTACCTTGACAGGCGTGTACCTGAACTGATGAGGCATTATAAAATTCCGGGAGTCAGCCTGTCAGTTCTTAAAAAGGGCCGGATTCTGTGGAGTGATTCCTACGGATATGCTGACATTCAAGCCGGACGGAAAATGACAAATGACTCCTATTACCGTGTTGAGTCCTTATCAAAATCCTTAACAGCGTGGGGAGTGATGAAGCTGATTGAACAGGGCAGGCTTGACCCGGACCAGCCGGTGATGACTTATTTTAAAAACCGGGTGATCCCGGATTCTGAATATTCAGAAGAATCTGTCACTGTAAGAATGCTCCTCAGCCATACTGCAGGCATGCCTCTGGGGTCCATAGGGCTTCGTTATGCCCCGGGCGAAAAAAAGCCTGCATTGAGGCAACAGTTGCTGGCAGATGCTTTTCTTAAGCAGGAACCAGGAAGGTCATTCAGCTACTCCAATACCGGGTTTAACATTCTTGAGGCACTTATTGAGGAGATTACTGAACGCGATTTTTCAGAATACATGAAAAATGAGCTTCTGCTTCCTCTGGGCATGGAGCATTCCAGTTTTGACTGGAATGAGAGCTTCAATGACCAGATCCCTAAAGGTTATGATCTTAAAGGGAATCCCGTTCCGGTGTATGTTTATGCGGAGAAGGCATCTGGCGGTCTCTTTGCAAGTGTGGCCGATATTGCAGCTTTTCTTGCTGCCGGAATGACTAACGATTCCGTTGCAGACCGGAAAGTAATAAACACTCAGAGTATTAATGAATTGTATATGCCACGGGCTGATATCCACGGATTTTATGGTCTTGCATTTGATGCATATGGATTCGGGCACTTTATTGAAAGTCTTTCAAACGGCAGGATTGCTGTTTCGCATGGGGGTCAGGGGACGGGCTGGATGACTCATTTCCATTCGGTCCCATCAACGGGAGACGGAATTGTGATTCTGACCAACAGCCAGAGAAGCTGGCTGCTGATCTCACACCTGCTGACCGACTGGGCCGGATGGAACGGATTCTCGGGTGTTGGAATGAGCAGGATACTTCTTGGCGAAAAAATAATCCGGACCTTGATAGTATTGTTACTGAGCCTCTTATTATGGCAAGCCGGGCGGCTTATTATTGCTGTATTTTCCGGCCGGCGCCGTTTCAGGCTGCTTTCCGGAACATCCGGACTAAAGAGTTATGTATATTTCGGGTGCTTTGTAATTATTGCCTCCTGTCTTATCCTGGCTGTTACCAGAAAGTATTTGTTCATCTCCTCCCTCTACCCGTCATCTTCCAGGTGGCTTGGTTATTCCCTGGCTTTCGGCTCTTTTCTTTTTCTGATGTCTTCTTTTTTTCCTTCCATAACAAAAAGTAAGGGGGGATGTGTACATTTCCCCTGTAATACAGCAGAGTAATCAGATATCTATCCCCACCGTAAGGAAGAGCGATCTTCCATAACCGTTAACGCCTGAACCATGGTAACGGTAATCGGTATTCAGAATATTCCTTAAGCTCAGATCAATTGTAATAAACTTCCAGCTGTAACTGCCGTTAATATTAAAAATATTCCATCCGGGAGTGCCACCTTCGGGTATGCGGTTATCGTCCTTGTCACCCTGTGCAAGACGGCTTTGCTTTGCTGCCGCAAGCCATTCGATATTCAAAAGCCAGTTACCGGCGCTGTATTCTGCCGCAATCCTTCCGTACAAGGGAGGTATCCTTCTCACCGGTTCATTCTTCGTCAGGTTCTGTCCATAGGTATATGTTATGTCGCCATGAAAACTCCACGCCTGACTGAAATCATAATCCCAGGCTGTCTCAATACCCTGAATAAATGATTTGCCGCTGTTTTCCTTCTGATAAACAGGGTATCCCTCAATAACCTGTTCTCCAACCCTGCTTCTGGTTATGAGATTGTACAATTGATTACGGTAAATATAAATTTCACCTCTCACTTTCCGGTCAAGGTATTTGTACCCGATCTGGTACTGGACAGAGCTTTCCGGTTTAAGGTCCAGATTCGGGGTTTCATATCTGAAATCGACTATGCCAAGTGTGCCCAGGTCATCAATACTAGGTGCCCTGAAACCTGTGTTCAGTGATGCAAAAAGATTCGATGTAGCGCTTAATTTTCTGAGAAGAGCCAGATTCCCCACCAGTGCCGAGGGAGTCAGTCTTGTTAAGCCAAGGGCTTCATCATTCACCTTTATTTCATAGGTATTGAATCTGGTACCGGCAGTGATTATCCATTTTCCAAGGTCAAATGAATTTACCGTGAATCCTGCCATACTGACCATCGAGGATCCGTCAGGATATAATCCCCGTTTCCCCACTGCATTACCTGCGGAAATATCTGTTCTTGTACTGTTAACAAGATCATTATAAACCTCAAAGCCTATGATTCCGGTCCATATTTCAGCTGTCTCAACCACTGATTCCGCAGAAAACCCCAATGTACGGACCTTGTCATTTTCAATTCGCAGTGTTGCTGCACCATTCTTCTGCATTTCCCTGATCTCCCTGCTGTTCTGGAAGGATGCAGTTACCGATACTGATTTGAATATCCCAAGGTTCATATCATGATCCATTCTTAAATAGGCAAGTTTTCTTTTTTGAGGGTCCATTTTATTTATGGCATAATTCTCAAGTGCCACCTTGTGATATACCGGGACATTCATCTGGTTTACATCCTGATAAAGGATTGTTGCGCTTGTCTTTTCCGAGAGTATTATTTTTCCTTTGAGATCATAGTCAAATTCCCTGTAACCTGTCGGTGATTGTTTCCCTGTTGTATCGCCTCCGACAATATCTCCAAAGTTACGCAAGCTGATACCTGACCGCAATGCAATCCTGCTGTTACTAAAGGTTATCCCTCCCCTGATACTCTGTTCCATCCCGTGGGTGCCAAATCTTGTTAGCAGTGATGAACCCCACAGTGCTTCATCTGTTGTTCTGAGCTGGTGGCTGAAAGCCTGGATAGTACCACCTATGGCATCAGATCCGTACTGAACGGATCCGCTTCCTCTGAGTACCTCCATTTTCTCTATGCTGAAAACATCGATAGTGTTGAAATACTGATTGGGTCCGTAACGCGTGGTTGAATTACTCAGCCTTATACCGTCAATAAGAAGAAGTGTCTGGTTACCGGTAAGTCCTCGTAAAAAAGGGGAGCCTCCGCCGTGATTCGTTTTCTGAACAAACACTCCGGGGGTGATACTTAACGCTTCAGGAGCCGTCCGCAGCTGATTTTTCATTATTGCAGGTTCACCTGCAATTTTTATGGCTTCCGGAGTATTGATACCTGTTGATCCGAACCTGTTCGCCGTAATAACGACCTCCGACAGAGTTCTGGAAAGAAGAGTGTCGTGAACAGAAATTGAATCGGGTGAATTTCCGCTGATAATCCGTGGAAGAAATGTTAAAAATCCAATCAGGTAAAATTTGTTCATAATAATAAATGAGTCAAGTTAAGAACAAATTTAATTTAAAGTTTGTGTTGCCGGCATGTTTGCATGAAAAATGCTTCCGGAGGTATAATATAGCCGGCAAATCAGGAAAAATCAGCTTACATTTTTCAGCCGGCCTCATGATTTATAATAAAAATCCGGGATTCCCATCTTCATCGTTGTCCTTCTTTACCGCATAATAAACTAACTTTGAAAAACCATTAAACCATGGATCATGGCATATCCGATAGAAAGAAAACTTGTTATTGCAATTGCGTCAAGTGCCCTTTTTGATTTGTCGGAATCAGATAAGGTTTTCAGGGAAAAGGGAGTTGAAGGGTATCGTAAATTTCAGGAAGTGAATATCGACAAGACTCTGGACAAAGGGGTTGCGTTTCCTTTTATCCGAAGGTTTCTTAATTTGAATTCTGTTTTCCCGGAAGAAGAGCCGGTGGAAGTTGTCCTCCTGTCGAGGAACAGCCCTGAAACGGGCATGAGGGTTTTCCGTTCGATCAGGGACTACGGACTGAATATTACCAGGGCTGCATTTTTTTCCGGAAAGTCGCCATACGAATATTTACCGGGTTTTAATGCTTCACTGTTTCTTTCTGCAAATTCTGAAGATGTTAATAATGCAATACGTGCGGGATTTCCGGCAGGAAGGGTGATTGAAACAAGGATATCGGACGATGACAGTGATAATGAACTGAGGATAGCTTTTGACTTTGACGGTGTGATTGCTGATGATGCCGCTGAAGTTGTTTACAAATCAACAAGGGATCTGAATAAATTTCATGAAACTGAAACGCAACTGTCTCTGGTTCCTCACAATCCCGGACCATTACAGGATTTATTCAAAAAGATTTCATTTTTCCAGAAGCTTGAAACCCGGGAAATCAGGAACAATCCGGACTATGAGCGGATATTGAAAATTTCAATTGTGACTGCCAGAAGCGCCCCTTCTCATGAAAGAATGATTAATACCCTTAAAAACTGGGGGGTATCTGTTGATGAAACATTTTTTTTGGGAGGCATTGAAAAAAAACGGATTCTTGAAATAATGAAACCTCATATGTATTTCGATGATCAGTCAGTTCATCTGGAACATATTGATACAATCCCGCTTGTTCATATTCCGTTTGGAATTGCAAACATTGATTCCCTGTAAATAAGGGGACTCCGGTTAAAATATATATCCGCGCCGTTAGAGTAAATATTTATCCTTACTGTTGGATTATATATATCCTTTTTTGTTGGATTAAATTTGTATCCTTTCTTTTTTTAAGAGTCTGGATAAAATTTATCCATGTCCTCCGTAAAACCTGATAAAACACAAAACCCGGCCGGTTTTGCAGTCAGAGAATGTTTTGTATCTTCCCTTGCAAAATTTTGTACGTATGAAACCCGTATGACTGACCAGAAAACAAACACGAATGAATATTATCGCGTTCAGTCATGTATGGTTCCATCAGATCTTTAAAAAATAAATTATATACGGATGAAAAGAAGAAATGTGTTGAAGAATCTTGCAGCAGTACCGCTTGCCGGCGTTGCAGGTCATGAAATGTCAGTTTTTGATAAGCCCGGAAAGGGTGGCGAATGGCTGCCGAAAAAGGAACAAATAGCTCCTGTTTACAAAGGTTCGGCACCGGTGAGTCTTTGTATCCGTTCAGGACATCTTGTATTTCTCAGTGGCATAGGAGGATGGTATGAACATCGCAGGGCTGAGCCCGGGGATATCAAGGTACAGATCGCCAGTGCACTCACAGATATGAAAAATCAGCTTGAACAGGCAGGCACATCAATGGCGAATGTTCTGAAGGTACATATGACAGTGGTGGACCCCAACAATAATATCGGGCCGCTAAACGAAGTATATCAGACATTTTTTCCCGATCCCAAGCCTGCAAGGTCATACACGGGATGCACGGCCGACCTCATGGGACGTGACGGAATTCTTGTCCAGATCGATTGTGTGGCATATATTGACTAAGCCGGGAGAGAAGGTGCCGGACAACAGAAGAAACAGGCGGGTTGCCGGATAGAAACATACCAGAGGGGGCCGCTGAATGCATCCTGAGCCCGCAGGGGCGGGATCAGCCGCTGTTCAGGCATCATGTATCGCTATTTATGTTTTCTGTGCCGCAAGCTTGTAACGTTATTTCTGCCTCCTGCCCGTTCGCACAATGAGAGGAAAACATTTCAGAAGCGGAAGGACAACGTGCGATAATCAATGAATTCATTTTTGTAAAAGATGCTATATGAAGCAATTAGCAGTAATTCTGGTTTCATTTCTGATTCTTGTAAGAGTTTATGCAGATATAGCTCCCAATCCGATAATCATAAAAGGGATATTCACACCTGACAGTTGCAGTATCCGGATGACCAGGGAATATGTTTCTGCTGATCTTTATAATGATTCTGCAAGGGTAGAATGTGTTTTCGAGCTTCTGAACACAGGAGACAGTATTACAATTCAGACCGGGTTTCCGGTAATGAATTTCCAGTACTGGTCTATGGGAGAATATTCCGAAGATGACAAAACACATTTCAGGATCTTTGTCAACGGCAGAATGTTAACAGAAAACGAGATAGGGGTGCCAGCGGAAATGGACAGCATCTACAGGGCTTATATGGAAATATATCACTATGAGAGAGAATACCGGAGGAAAACCGACAGTATATATTCTGCGAATATGGTTACGGTAAAAAGGAACGGTAACCTGAATTACCCGTCAGACCGGTCATATCAAATGACAAGTTCAGCAATGAGAATGTTATATGAATGGAGAGAAACCAAGCCATTTTTTAGTTCTGATCTGTGGAAACAGTTTGACAATCAGATGAGTAAGGGGAATTTTCCATGGTATGTCTGGAATATACACTTCGGTAAAAATGAAAAAAAACAGGTCAAAGTGGTTTACTCACTGCCATCGGGGCAGGGATATGGTGCAAATTACAGATACTTCAAATATATCCTTGAAACAGGAGCCGGATGGTATGGAACTATCGGGGAGGCAAACATTGAGTTAAAGTTTCATGATATAGAATTTGGGACCCTGGAGGAGATTCTCCCTTCAGGATATCTGGCAGACAGGGAGAGTAAAACAATAGAATGGGCATTCTGCAATTTTGAACCAGCCAAAGATGATGATATTTATGTAAGATACTACAACAAAAAGGAAAGGGAAAGCTGGAAACGTTATCAGAGAAAAAGGAAACGAGCAATAATATTCCGGCAGTTAAATCCTGTAAACTGGTTCGGATAATCTTTGGAGTGGGCATTCTGAAGCACCTGTATTTTCGTTGCCGGATAAAATCATTTATTTCAGCAGAAAACCGCAGAAAACTCTTACTGCTTCTGTAAATCCGGGATATCTGCAGGGTATGGATTCGGTTGTTTATCAGAACTTCCGGTTTTACCTGGCGTTTTTTTCGGATCCGGTAACACTATTTGCGGAGCTGCAAAACAGAAAAGAGAAGAGAATTTCCAAATTCCGGGAGAACAGACAGAGGGCCGTGCAGATCGGAATGACCGGGAAGACCAAGAAGACCGGGGAAAATTATTTGAAGTATATTATGAACCGAATATTAAAAAAGAACGATGTCATTTGAGAAAGTAAAGAATTATTTTGAAAGTCTGAGTTTGGGTGGCCGGATTAAAACGTTTGAAGATTCCAGTGCTACAGTGGAAATGGCAGCCAGGGCCATTGGCTGTGAAATAGATCAGATTGCAAAAACCCTGTCTTTTCTGGTCAGTGATTTGCCCGTATTGATTGTTGCTGCCGGAAATGTAAGGATTGATAACAGGAAGTTTAAGGCCTTTTTTCATCAAAAACCGAAAATGATTCCGGGTGAGCTGGTAAATGAATACACAGGTTATGATTCGGGAGGTGTCTGTCCGTTTGAAGTCAAGCCGGATGTGAAAATCTATCTTGATGTTTCCTTAAAAAACAATGAAATAATTTATCCCGGTGCCGGAAGCGGCAACAGCATTGTAGAACTGTCGGCCGGGGAGCTTGAAAAGTACACAGGCTATGAACAGTGGGTGGATGTCTGTAAATAAGGGAGCTTGTTGGATACCGGTAAAAAACCTGAAAAATATTATGAAACGCGAAAAAGGAGAAAAGCCGAAACAATGGTACGAAATATTGTTTGAAAATTATTGATATCGGATGCGGAACAGGCCGCCATTCAATTGAATTGGCCAAAAGAGGCTATTCTGTCACTGGTGTTGATTTATCCGGATCCATGCTGGAAAGAGCAAGGGAAAAGGCCGGGCAGAATGATGTGCAGATAGATTTCTTACAGCTTGATGCACGTAATTGCAGAAAAATGAACTCTGTTGCCTGACAATAAAGACTTGCCCCGGTGAGAAATCTCTCTTCCCGGAAAAGCCATCCTGTTAAACCCGGACAATTAGTATGAGTAAGATATTTCAAATAAAACATCTCTGATTCATCCTTACTGAGCTGATTATTCTGTATTTTGCTGTTTAAATATTAAAATCCGCGGATTTGAAAAACAACGTTCTGTTCAGGAAGATTCAGACCGTTCTCATCATGTTTCTGCAGGCTGTGATACTATTTGCAACTGCCGGTACACTGAAGTGGAAATGGGCCTGGATGTTTATTGCCTCCCAGGTGGCAATACTGATTGTCAATGCGCTGGTACTGCCAAGGGAACTCATTGAGGAAAGAGGCAGGATACGGAAGGATGTAAAGAAATGGGACAGGATTCTGAACAGGATAAACATTATTCCATTTTCCGGTATTTTCATTCTTTCAGGATTTGATTACAGGTTTCACTGGACAGGCTCGTTTGGCTTAGAAATTCATATTGCAGGACTGATACTGATTCTCCTGGGTTCGATGATCTTTACCTGGTCAATGATTTCAAACAAATTCTTTTCAACCATGGTCAGTATTCAGGATGACCGAGGGCACAGTACAGCTACCGGGGGGCCGTACAGGTATATACGGCATCCGGGATATACGGGTTTTATCATTATGACAATTGCAACACCTGTGGCACTGGGATCATTTTATGCGTTGACTATGGCATTTCTGGTTTCGGTCATATTTATTGTCCGGACGATATTTGAAGACAAAACACTTATTTCGGAACTCCCGGGCTACCTGGAGTATTCTGAAAAGGTAAAATATAAGCTGATCCCATATATCTGGTAAATGACCTTGTCAGGTTTGCGATGGAAAATGCTTTGTTGTTTTCCGGCTCACCCTGATTTTTTTGCCAAATGACTGGTTCAGTTTTACGACGGGAAATACTTTGTTATTCCGCAACACCCATTATTTTCTGTACTAAAAGGCCGGGATCTGTTTTTGATTTTTTCAGAACCTGTATTTTAATGCTAATAAGAAAATCTGGGTTTCATAAAAATTCTGATATTCCACGTTAAAACCCTCCGCTTCAATTTTCTGACGCAAACCCATGGTGTTGAAAATATCAGAAGCCGTAAGATTTATTTCAAGTTTATTTTCAAAGAATTTCTTTTTCATTCCAAAATCTAATCCCCCTCGTGACAGCTCCTTTCCCTGTCCAATATTTTTCTCACTAAAATACTGAGCGGTCAATTCAAAAATAAAATCATTACGAGTGGTCAACTGGTTTGTCATTTTGAGATAAACGGGCATATCGGTACGTTTGGCGATTATATAGGACTGCTCCACAGGAAACATGATCTGACCTTCATGCTCAAATATCGTGTTACTGTATAAGTTCGCGCTTGCCGTAACTTTCCAGGCTTTCACTATATTTTGATCAACGCCTAGTTCAATACCTGTATTTGTAGCTTTTCCAAGGTTGTCATAAGCCTTTATGGATATCTCAGTATGGTAGGGGTCCTGAATGTAAACACGTGTATAGTAGTCATCTATGATTTTATGATATAATGAAGTATAAAAGGTACCGGTTTGCCACAAACACCTGTATGCAATCTCCACATTCTGTGTGAACTGTGGTCTCAATGAAGGATTGCCGATTTTAAGCAGCTCCGGATCGTCATATTTAGGGAAAATTCTGAGTATATCTTCTCCGGGGCGATCAATGCGACGATTATAAAACAGAGAGATCTTATTCGATTTGTTTATGATGAAAGTAAAACGTGTATTCGGAAACAGACTGAAATAATTATACTGATCCTCACTAAAATAAGGATTGGGAGCAAATTTATAGCTGATTGCTGTATATTCTCCGCGTAATCCTGCCTCGATGTTGAGTTTTGCCAGTTCAGCCACCAGATTTAAATAAGCTCCGGCCAGGCTTTCATTCCATTTTGACCAGTCACCAAAATTATAAATCAACGCGGTATTTGCCGGATCTTTTGTTACGGTGTAAGTTATGGGCATATGCCGCAATCTGCCTGATATCCCGGCTTCCAGTCTTCCAAAAGCAAGTGGGCGAACATAATCGGATGAAATCAGGTATATGTATTCGGGTGCAAGAACACGAGTTTTATCTGTTTTAATAACAGGATAAGGAAGTGGTCCATCTTGTTTGAGATTATATGTTTCATCTTCCCATCCTTTTGTAAAAAGCAGTTGTGAATTCAATTCATGTCCAGATTGTGGAAACCTGTATTTGTGCTGAAGTGTCAGATTGGTGAATCCCGTGCCTTCACTTTCATTAAATCCCCACTTTCTCAATGGATTGTTATAGTCTGTATTGCCAAAATACCATACCCTCGTGGTATCAATATGCCATTCATAATCATAGAGCCCGAAAAGAGTTATTGTCTGGTCTGGAGCAGGATTCCAATCTACTCCCAGTTTGAAGTTATAATGATTTTGTGACCGGTTTTCGGCAACCTGACTTTCTGTAATATTCCCGTTATCGTAGAAGCGGGTTGTGAATTCATTATTCGGTAATCTGCGCTGATTTAACAGGTAAGACTGCCAGTAAATATTGAGTTTTTCTGTTTTATAATTCAGGTTCAATGAAGGAGTTAGTTTCCGGTTATTCGAATAGCTTGACATTCCGGTTGGAAGATCAGCCTTCCTTTTAGTTATCATGCCGATACCTGGTGTAAAGCCGGCATCACCACTTAAACCAACGGATTCTGATTTCTTATATTTGATATTTACAATACCCGCCATACCGGCAGCGTCATATTTTGCTGAAGGATTGTTGATAATTTCAATACTCTCAATCTGAGATGCCGGAATGTTTTCCAGACCTTTCTGACTTCCGAATCCTGTAAGACTGGAAGGTTTCCCGTCGATCAGAATTGCTACTTTGTCACTTCCGCGAAGCACAATATGACTCTCCTGATCGATGACTATCCCTGGCAGAGTCTTCAAAATATCCAGAACAGAGCCTGCGGAACCGGTAACAAAGTTATCGGCTGAATAACTTTTCATATCAAGCGTAGCTGAGGTTGTAAGCTTTTGCCCTTCAATCTTTACTTCAGAAAGTTCAAAACCAGATGGCTCCAATAGAATATTACCTATGTCGAGGAATTTGTTAAGTGAACCTGAAAGCACCTTCCTTTTTTCAGTTTTATAACCTAAATAGGAAATGATAAAATCATATTCTCCTGTTGCAAGACCTGATACATTAAATCTCCCTTCTTCATTTGTCAAAGTACCGGTAACCAGCTCTCCCGAACCTGCTTTTACCACCGATACCGTTGAACTTATCAGAGGCTGCCTGTCTTCCCTGGAAAGAACCCTTCCCGAGATACTTGTCTGTGCCACTAGTACTTGGGTAATTGCTGACAGAATAACAAGTGTAATTATGATCCGCCGTGATTTCATTTCAACTTGAATTAATTGGTCATTGTATGAATATCATAATAGACCATCACCCCCAATTCTTTATTCCATCCTTAAGGTATATTTAGTTTGATTTTTTATCAATAAAAACAATAAAAGGATATGTCAATTCATGCTCCGGTTTCCACAGTCCGGATGTTGCTTTTTCCGGCTGTTTAATTGTAAGGTTACAGACTCAGGTAATTTTTAAGCAGTTTTATTCTTTATATTTATAGTATTGAAAATCACATCTGGTATGAGAAAATTCAGGCAGATAATTATTATCGGATCAGTTATATTGCTGATCGTTTTTTTGGCAATGTTTGACTACAGTAACCCCTGGACGAGATCCAACCATGCAGTTAATGTCGGTATAGTTGCAGTTTGTTTAAACATTATTGCAATGATACTTTCCAACAGGCACGATGAAAAAGCGGGGAAAAAATAACAAGCGTCTGTTCCAGAAAGAAAATGGCAGACGTCTGAATTTTTCGAATAGCTGCAGTCAGAAAATGTTAAAACGGTTATTGGAGAACGTTGATCCGTTACTGAACAATCTGATTCATAATATTATGCAAATATGAAAAGAGAGATCCCGATTTTATTACTTATAGCATTATGTTTCGGTACTTTTGCTCAGGCTCCGGATTCTTTGAGAGAAAAGCCACAGTTGTTACCCTACTGGACCTTATGGGTTCCCGGTGCAACATATTTTTATCAGGGAAGGATTATTCAGGGTTCGGTGTTTTCTGCGCTGGAACTCGGTGGTATTTATACGGGTATAAAATATGATAAGAATTTAAGGGGCAATAGTTCATCACCATATTACAACTATCCCTTACTGATGGGATTACAGGCTTTTCAGACTGAGAAGCTGACAATGTTCAGTAATCAGCTTGAAGTGTTCAAATATAATTATCCTGATTTCAGATATGATTGCCTGTCAGAGAAGGATTTATATCTGGCTCCGTTCAAAATTAAAAATATAATGACTCCCATAACAGGGGGGATGGTGCTGCTGGCCGGCGTCTTTCTGGGTATTGAAAAATTCAATGAGACAAAGAGGTTCACTGATATTGAAAGGATGTATTTTCTGAACCGTTATATCAGCAGGGATCAGGGATTGGCTGTTTTCGGGACGGTTTCACTTGCAGCAGCCTGGAGTGCCGGTATCGGTGAGGAATATGTTTTCCGGAACTGGATGATGCCCCTGCTTGATTACAAATACGGTCAGAAAAAGGGTTTGATTATCTCAAGCGCCATCTTTGGGGGAGTTCATTTTACCAATGTTTTATTTGCTGAAAAGCCCGATTACAAAGCTGCATTATTGCAGGTAGGGGAAGCAGCAATTGCAGGATATTTCCTGGGCCGTGACGTTCAGAAGAGAGGTTATAATATCGGTCCGGCTGTTGCGGCTCATATGTGGTATGACTTTACCCTGATGCTGGGATCATTTCTGATTAACCCGCAGAATAATTTTCTGGGAGTGAATTTAAAGTTCAGGATTTAAAAAGAATTATTGCTAAAAATATCATCAATTCAGTAACGCTGTGCAGAGAAAGATGAAGACCCGGCTGCTTTTACTCCCCGTAATACTGCCTGCTGCGTATGTTCTGAAGCTGCCAGGGACTTTGAACATCCAGTTTTTCCGGAAAGTATTTGCCACGTCCGTCAAGTGGTGTCCATTCCGTAAATTCACTTACCATCCGGCCAAGGTATGGTATTGCCGTTTCAAGACAGTCTTCAAAATCCAGATCTTCAGGTTCCACGATCCCTCTGCGGGGGTTTTTTATTGCCCACAGGATGGCAGCGATTGCCCCTGCCGTAACCTGTATGGTTGTCGCATTGGCGTAATCCACATGGCGGCGTGCTTCTTCTATGCCGAGCTGTGAACCGTACCAGTATGCATTTCTTTCATGGCCTGCCAGCAGTACTCCGAGTTCATCCGTTCCCTCCACGATATCAGGGCCGAGTCTTCTGGCTGAAGCCTGCAGAACCCATCCGCTGCCTTCAAGTTCCAGTGCGGAAAGCATGGCATCGTCACAAGGGTGGTATACAAACATCACAGTGGGCCGGTACAGGAATGAATCCTCATTACGGACCGACAGGTAGTCAGCAATTGACATAACCTCGTCATGTGTTACCAGCATTCCCTGAAATCCGCCAATTGAGGGTACCCAGCTGCGGGCAAAGGTACTTGCTCCCGGACGTTCCAGATACAGTGTTCCGGAGCCGGGATTATGTTCACATGCACCGCCGGGGATGCGTTTCTCGGAAGTACCGATGGAAAGTTCTGCCGGCTGCATGAGTTCATCTACAAAACCATCTATTGACCATGTATTGATGAATTCGCCCTGCCGCTTGGGTTTATGACTGGCCTGGGTGTCCCGCTCAGATATCTGAATAGTGGTTATCCCGAGATCGCGGGCAAGATCTGCCCATCCCTCCCGTGAAGAAGGCATTGTATTTTCTTTCCGGATTATCTGATTCAGGTCGGCAAGCGCCCGTTTGACAAAATGTGATACGAGCCCCGGGTTTGCACCATGGTCAATGACTGCTGTGGGTGAATCAGGTCCGAGTTCTTTCGCAAGATCCAGAGCTTTGGAACGGATAATGTAGTTTGTGCGTTCATGGAGTTCGAGCATGGGGTCCCCGAAAACTCCCGGCCATGGTTCTATTGAAGTGTCGACATATAATGCACCCTGTTCTGCACAAAAGCGGATCAGATCGAGGCTGGACACACCGATTGACAGGTTCAGAAGCAGATCTCCCTCACCGACATATTCTTTCAGGATTGTTCTGTAATTACCCGGTGTAAAGATGCTGTGAATAAACTTTGCTCCGGAAGCCTGGGCCATTCTTCGTCCGGACTCATTGGCCGAGAGCACTGTCAGCCGATTATAGATTCCGTCAAGGTGCCGGCCGAGAAGTGGCAGAATTGCCTGTCCGATGCTGCCGCATCCTATCATTATGATATTGCCGGTGAAATTCAGTTCTTTGTTCATTTTATCCCAGTTTGTGTTTATGTTCATTGATTCAGTACTAAGCTGGAAAACCCGTTGCTGCGGGCTGATTCCCTGGATGCTGCCCGAAATGTGATGGAGATAAATTACCGTGGTTTTGCTTAATCTGTTAAGCTGAAAACAGTATTTCCGTCAGGGGAAAATACTAAGAAATAATTTAAACAGCAACCTGTTGTTCCGGATGGCTCATTTACAAGCCATAACAAAATTGCCTGTGCCGAATTAAATTTTACTGAAAATAAAGTGCCGCTACATCCTGGTCCTGTTGAAAATAATTTCAAATTGTTCAGAAAAACTGACTGGTTGGCAGGATTTTGCAAAAATCTTATCTGAACTTAGCATTTAATGCAATAATCCTGTTATCATGAAAAAAAGAAAAAGTTCAGTTTTAATTTTCTTCATTGTACTGGTTTTGTTGAATTTTCTGAATGTAATACCCGGAAATTCACAAAAAGCCAGTGATCACGCAGAGATTGGCCGTTATGGCACTTCCTCGATCAGTTACCAGGAACTGGCCAATTTCAATGAATATAAACTCGCTCTCGGACCGGTAAGGAATGATTCGGTAAGTGAAATCCTGAAAATTCAGGGTAAGGTGATGATGACTCTCTACCAGGGACCTGCCGATGCTTCAAGTTATGAAATTTATCATGCCTATCGCGATCTGCTGATATCAAAGCAGTATGATATACTTTACTCCTGTTCCGGGACCGAATGCGGAACCGCATTTCTTTCACCGCTTTATAAACTTTCGGCATTTGCCTACGACCACGGATATAATAATTCCGCTCCCATTACACAGGGGTCGCAGGATTTCTCTTACCTGATCACTGCAAGGAAAAGCACCGGGGAGAAAACTACTTATGTTAGTTTAATTGTTTCGCACGGATGGTTTAAATACCCTGTCTATAAACTTGATGTCATTGAAATGCAAAAGCCTGGCGGAAAAATATCAAGTATTCAGGCAGCTAAAGAGGATGTGCCGTCAGACAGAACTGTTCCGGACAGATCAGGAACCTTGCATGAAAAAGTAGCGGGCCGGCCTGCGGAAGCCGTATCGCCGGCTATGACTCCTGACCGTAGTCCGGAGAGGGATGAAGATGCGGGAGCCGTCCGTTTTGGCTTTCACATGTCAGCCGATTCCTATTTTGGCCTGCTTCTTCGTGCCAGACATTTTGAGTTCGTCATTAAGGGTTATGCCGATCTTTTCGACGGATTCCCGGAAGGTTACAGACCGGACGATTTCCTGATGATCGGGGGACATATATCTTATCTTTTCCGGCCCTGGGAAAAGGCAGACATTGGTGTTGGTCTTGATCTGCGACAGGGTATCTCCATAACAGGCAATATAAAATATGTTCAGTATATAGATGCCGGTCCGGTGCTAAGTTTTAACTACAGCCCCGGAAAGCATTTTGTCATTTCCGGACTATTTTACCCGGTCTGGCTGAATACAAGGGAAACGGATATGGACGACAGCTTCAGTCTGGCGGTTCAGATACCCAGAGCTTCAGTAGCGCTGGGATTCTTGTTCTGAGTTATTGTTTGCCTTTCAAAGGTTGATCTTCCCGCGGATCCCGCAGGAACAGGTAAAAAAATTGAATATTTAAAGCAGGATATGCTATAAATGTCTTAATTTATCCGGCTATATTGCATTAATCAGATCAAAAGCCAGGATAATGAAAAATCTAATTTTAAATTTCAGTGTTTTGACCATCCTGATTTGTTTTTACGGATGTTCGTCAGATGTTCAATCGAATAAAAAGAAAATCAGCCCGCCAGGGAACGATTATTATGTTGTAGCCTATATCTGGCCTTCATGTCATGATGACCCGCTCGGAAGAAAGATGCTCTGGCCGGAAGGGACAGGTGAATGGGAAGTGATTAAAAAGGGCAATCCGCGTTATGAGGGGCATTATCAGCCTCGTCTGCCGCTCTGGGGGCATGAGCCGGATAACGATCCAAAAGTGGTTGAAAGATGGATAGATGTTGCAACAGACCATGGCATCAATGTTTTCGTTTACGACTGGTACTGGTATGACGGAGGACCATTTCTGGAAAGTGCTCTCAATGATGGCTTCCTGGGTGCAGTGAACAACGAAAAAATGCAGTTCTATATCATGTGGGCCAATCATGATGTAAAGTATAACTACTGGAATTACCATCTTCATAAAGACAATACGGATATTTTATGGGACGCCAAAGTAGACCGGGAAAATTTCCGCATCATTGTCGACAGGGTCATCAACCAGTATTTCAAGAGGCCGAATTATTTCAAGATCAATGGTGAGCCTGTTTTTTCCATATTCAGTATAGGCAAACTGGTGGAAAGCTTTGACAACAGTCTGGAAGAAGCCCGGAAAGGTCTGGAATATTTCCGTGATGAAGTCAGGAAGGCCGGGTTTCCGGGCCTGCATATTCAGTGGAATCAGGGCGGTGGTTCTATTATGTCGGAAAAAGCTGCCGGAAACTTTGTCAACAGTGTCAGAACCATGGGTTTCAACAGTGTTGCCATGTACAACATGGGCGGACTTGATGAGGATTATCTTGTTTATGGAGCCAATTCCCTGAAGATACGTGAGCAAATGGACTCAATTCTGGATGTGCCGGTATTCCCCTGTGTGTCCGTCGGATGGGACGACACACCGCGTTTCCCCGATAAGGGGATTCACGACGTGGTACATTATCACAATACGCCCCAAAGCTTTGCGGCTCTGCTGGCCAAGGCAAAAAAATATGCCGACAGTCATCCTGAGCAGCCCAGACTGATTACCATCAATGCCTGGAACGAGTGGGTGGAGGGCAGTTATCTCCTGCCTGACATGCTTCACGGCTTCGGATACCTGGAAGCAGTAAGGGAGGTGATCCTTGAAGGTAAATATGACAAATATTAAAAATGGCATCAGGTTCTGGACTGATTAAATATCCCGGGAAATGGAAAAGAAGGAAACAGGCAGTTCCAGACGGGAAGTTCTGAAAAAGCTGGCTGCCACATCAGTTGTAATATTAACAGGAGGAAAAATGAAAGCAGAAACATTAAAAGACCGGCAGGCCCCGGAAGCGGGACTGAAAGGCAATATCAACCATTCAGCATGCCGCTGGTGCTATTCTTCGATACCCCTGGAAGAGTTTTGCAGGGGGGCAAAGGAAATTGGCCTGAAGGCAATTGATCTTACCGGTCCTGACGAATGGCCTGTTCTAAAAAAATACGGACTTGACTCTTCAATGTGCAATGGTGCGGAGATTGATATTTCAAGGGGCTGGAATGACAGCCGGTATCATTCCACACTTGTGAAAAACTATTCTGAAATGATTCCTCTTGTTGCAAAGGCAGGGTATAAAAATCTTATTTGTCTGAGCGGAAACCGGGACGGAAAAGATGATGAGACCGGTCTGAGGAACTGTGTGGAAGGACTGAAGCAGGTATTGGGCCTGGCCGAAAAACATGGTGTGATGCTTGTTATGGAACTTCTCAACAGCAGGGTAGATCATCCGGATTATATATGTGACCGGACGTGGTGGGGAGTTGAGCTTGTTAAAAGAGCCGGCTCGGAGAACCTGAAACTGCTTTACGATATATACCATATGCAGATAATGGAGGGAGACATTATCCGGACAATCCGGGATAACCATCAGCATATTGCCCATTACCATACTGGCGGTGTTCCAGGGCGGAATGAGATCGATGACAGCCAGGAGTTGTATTACCCGGCAATAATGCGGGCAATTGTGGAAACGGGCTTTAAAGGATATGTTGCACACGAGTTTGTGCCTTCCCGGGATGACAAGCTGGAATCCCTCAGGCAGGCAGTTGCCATATGTGATGTTTAGAGACAGGCAGATGTTACCAAAAGACAAGCCGGTATAACAATATTCAGTTAAAGTAAGTTAAATTCATTAAATATAATTGACAGGATGAGCCACGTTTGAATTTTTTAATATTTTTGTATCGCCGGGATTAAAAAGATAAAACCCATTTTTTAAAAAAGAATATACTTTTTATTGAAGGACAGGTGAGGAGAGGATAATTTTTTTTTAACTTGCCGGTAACACGAATAAGAGAATTGTTAATACCATTATCCCGTTTTAGTTTTGGGATTTTATTTTGATAGTATAGTAACACGATTTATAAAAAAAGTAATACTCATTTAGCCTGATTATGAAAAACAAGTTTTTTTCCGTTGCAGTGATTTTTTTATCGTTTACGGTGGCAGCATTCTCCCAAAGAACTATTACCGGGCAGGTTACCAGCGCCGATGAAGGCCTTGAGATGCCCGGAGTCTCTATTCTTGTAAAAAATACCACTACAGGAACCAGGACCGGCGATGACGGTAATTTTACCCTGAATATACCTGGTAATGATGCAGTTCTCGTAGTGTCTTTTGTTGGGTTCCAGACGGTTGAAATACCGGTAGGAACCAGGTCCCGGTTTGATATTGCGCTTCAGCCTGATGTTTTAGCTCTGGATGATGTTGTAGTAACGGCAACCAAAACTATTCGTAACCTGACAGAAGTACCTTCACGAATTAACGTGGTAAGCTCAAAAACCATTGAAGCAAGTCCGGCTCTGCTTGTCGAGGATATCTTACGCTTCACCCCGGGGGTGAATATTGACAGGAGTGTAGGGATTTACTCATCATCTAATCCGTCGGTTACGCTCAGGGGTTTGTCGGGGGATGAACAATCGAGAACCCTGGTATTGATGAATGGCGTTCCCATCAATGCTTCTGACGGAGGCAGCGTTAACTGGAACAAAATCAATCAGTATGATGTGGAACGGATTGAAGTGTTCAAAGGTCCCGGGTCATCTCTCTACGGAAATAATGCAATGGGAGGTGTTATTAACATTATCACGAAAGTTCCGGGCAAACCACAGGAAATATACGGAAGCATCAGTTACGGAACATTTAATACCATCCGTCAGGATCTGGCATTAAGGATCCGCAGTGAAAAGGGATTTTACGGCTCGCTGAGCCAGAATCTTATAAAAAGTGACGGTTATCTCAGTATTCCCGAGGAGAAACGTACGCCCTATGATATAAAACGTAATTATGAAGCTATTGATGTTTCAGCCAAAGCCGGTTATGACAAAAACAAGTGGCTGAAAACTGAGCTGCAATATGATGTATACCGCGACAGACGCGGCGAGGGTACGAGGGTATACATACCGCTGGGCAATTACCGGCGTTTTGATACCGATTTGCTGCGTGGCGTGCTGAAAGGTGGTGATGACAACACACAATATGATATGAGTGTATATTATCAGATGGTTAACTATACCGACCTGAACGAAAGTGTGAAAGGCAGCGGGGCTTATCAGCGTTATGACGTGAATTCATACCGGAAAGACTGGGGTGCACTGTTCAACTTCACACGACAACTATCTGAGAACAACAGTCTTACAGGTGGTCTGGAATATAAAAACGGCAGCGTCAAGGGTGGCGATTATTACCAGACTGCCCCCTATGATACTGTGTATAACGAGGGTGTAACTCAGATTTATGCAGGATACATTCAGGACGAACATGCCTTTTTTGATGAAAAAGTAAGGCTGGTTGCCGGATTACGTTATGATTATGTCGCTTTCTCCGACGGATATTATTATTCCACCTCACCATGGGGCGATCCGCCGGTGCTGAAAGACCATAACTGGTCAGAATTCTCGCCCAGGATCGGGCTGCGTTTTAATTTTATCAAGGAGCTTAGCGCTTACCTTTCCTATTCGCACGGTTTCAGGGCTTCAATTCTGGATGACCTTACCCGTACAGGCTATATGTGGGTCGGCCCAAAATATGCCAACCCCGATTTAGGTCCTGAGTCAATCGATAACTACGAGATCGGAGCCGATCTGATGTTATCCAGGTTTAAACTTTCTGCAAGCGGATATTATGCCCTGGGAGACGATTTCCTTTATTATGTCAACTCCGGAGATGAACTGTCGCCGGGACGACCAATATACCGCAGGGAAAATGTAAGCAGCGTCAGCCTGAAAGGCGCTGAAGCGGAAATCAGCTATTATCCGTTATCCAACCTCCGGTTCATGGCTTCATATACATACAGCCATTCAACCATTAACAAATTCGATGTCCGTCCGGATCTGGTAAACAAATTCCTAACCTATGTCCCAAAAAACCGTTTCTCTCTGGCCATGTTCTGGCAAAACAGGATCGTTAATGTAAATATCCAGGCACTTTACAAAAGTGCGCAGTTTTCGGATGATGCGAACACAGAAGCAAATATCATTGACGCATTCACTACTGTGGATCTGCAGTTATCGCGCAAACTATTCGGCAATTTTTCGGGGATGATTGATATACAGGATATTTTTGACAATCAACATATGCAAACACTGAATTCCCTTTCTCCGGGGAGAAGGATTACGGCAAAAGTGGCTTTTAAGTTTTAAATAGATAAATTCTTTAAAAATAATCCGGTGAACATATTGCTGTCATGTTGGTCACCGGATTGAATCATGATGAATGCACTCTGTCCCCCAATTGGAGGACAGAGTATAATAATTCAGATACGTTCCGGTGTGAACTTCCGGAAATGCCTGTACTGAGGGAGACCGGACAACCAGATCCAGGGACAGAAAATCCGCTTAACAGAAATCTTGCCGCTCAGAGGAATTCGATTACTTTTGAGGAGCAGGGAATAATTTGTCCGGAACTCATCGGATAAATAACCGGGCTGGCGGGTTGCTAAGTGATGAACAATATTTTTCAGATGTTCCTTTGAAACCTGCATTCCGGACCGGTCCTGTAAACATTGTTCAACAGTGAATTGAATTAAAAATATAATTGACCACTGGTATGAAAACTAAAATGTCATTGTTAATCCTGTTGTCATCCTCTTTTTCGCTTTTCAGCCAGCAGAATATTTTTATTTCCCCCTTTGGCCTGCCTGACCAGAGGGGAGTGGTTATTACCGATGTCAGGGAAGGCAGTCTTGCAGATTTATCAGGATTCCGGAGAAATGACGTGATACGGGCTGTAAACGGCAATGAAATCTCTTCCATAGAAGAAATATATGCCTTTTCAGAGGAAAACTGGTGGTTAGGCGGGATGATGCTGAAAATATACAGGAATCAGAAGGAAGAAGAAAAGAGAATAGCCATAAAATAATAACAGGATTATCTCCTGGTGGCGGCGGAAAATAAAAACAACAGACATTTCATCTGATTCAGGTTTTATTTGGAAACAGATTCTTATTAGTGTATTTACATTCCGGTTGATTATGCGATATGATTTTTTTTTACTTTTGAAGCAATCATACCTGCAGCCAGGGCCAGTACAACAACACCCAATGAGAGCCAGTCGGGTATATCTACATAGTGTGAAATGAGCATTTTCACCCCCACAAAAGCCAAAATAACAATCAGGCTATAATTGATATATCTGAACTTATCCAGTACACCAACTATCAGGAAGAACATGGAACGCAGTCCCATTACGGCCAGAATATTGGAACTGAATACGATAAAAGGATCGGTAGTAATAGCCAAAATGGCCGGTATACTGTCCATCGCAAACATGATATCAGTTAATTCGATGATAACCAGGGCAACAAACAGCGGGGTGGCAAATCTGATTTTTCCTCTTTTTACAAAAAATTTATCATCGTACAGGTTTCTTGAGACAGGATAAATTTTTCTCAGCCATTTATAAATCTTTGAATCTTTTGGGTCCTGTTTCTTATCATGTGTCATCAGCATTCTTACCGCGGTAAAAATCAGGAACCCCCCAAAAACGTAGATTATCCAGGTTAGTTTGTTGATTAAAACTACTCCGAAGATTATCATTATCGCTCGAAATACAACCGCTCCCAAAACACCGTAAAAAAGAACTTCGTGCTGGTATTTTTTTGGAATTCCAAAAGAAGAGAAAATCAGAGCTATAAGAAAAATATTATCAACACTCAGCGAGAGTTCAACAATATAGCCGGTTATATATTTCAATACCGCATTGGAGGGGCTCAGGCCCGTCGGATTATCAATCCATCCTTTTTCAAAAGCAAAATAAACGACTCCGGTAAAAACCAGTGCAACTGATACCCAGACGGCAGTCCATGCAGCTGCTTCCTTGGTTTTGATTTCATGAGGTGAACGGTTAAAAACACCCAGGTCCAGGAAAAGGGCCAGCAGAATAAATGAGATAAAAATAATCCAGAGTGTCATGATTTAATCTATTTGGCCGGTAAGTTTGCCATTTTTTCTTTTTTAATTATAATATTAATTCAACTGTTTATAAAAACTGTACTGAACCCTCAGCGTAAATACATTATCCGCAATACCTCTGTCATAACCGCTCAGGTTGGCTGAGGTTTCATTCTGCAACCAGTCATTGTAAACGGTCAGTCTTATATCACGGTTTATGTAACAAAGAATTCCCGTGCCAAAGGTATTCCAGGCTATATCTCCTTTCCCGGTACCGCCTATTCCTGTTTCTTTTTTAGGGTTTTTTGCATTAGGATCATAAAAGTCAAACTTTGTTACCGCCGACAAACCTGATTTGACAAAATCCTGGATCAGGTTCAAGTAACCTCTCCTGAAATTTCTGATATAGATATCTCTCTCGGAAATCTCAGAGTAATCCGGGTTTGAATTGCCTTTTCCTCCCGGCTGGGTGCCAAATATATATTCCCCGGAAAGGACTGTCTTTCCCATGCAGCTGCTGAATTCAATTTGAATATCGGCTCCGGGGTATTCACGCTTTACATATCCTGCCGGATCATTTTCATTTATTGTGAAACTATTTCCTGCCATCTGAAAGATTTTGGAAGCCTCCGGGAAAACCCCGTTCAGATAATATGAATTGCCTCCATTGATGCCAGCATGGCTGCCAAGAGGCTTGTAAACCGAAAGGTGGCTGAAGGCCATGGCTTTCAACTTCCAGGCCACAATCCAGAAGCACTCTGATTTCGGTAGAGTTGGTAATACCGTACCTCAGTGTCAGATTGTTAACAAAAGTTACCTTAGTCATCAGTACTCCCTCTTTTACCTGAAACATCTTTTTCGGAACTGTCATTACTCCGTCACTTTGGTCCGGACGAAAAAAGCCGGTTTGCATCAGAAAGTGGATATAAAACCGGCCTGATTCCTGCAGCTGCATGGCAAGCAGTTGATACAGCGGAGAGAGAGGGATTCGAACCCCCGGTCCCGCGCAAGCAGGACAACGGTTTTCGAGACCGCCCCATTCGACCACTCTGGCATCTCTCCTTATTAAATACATTTTCTGCTCCGGAATTTTTATCCGGAAGCAGGCAATGTATCCGAACCGCAAATTTGAACAAATTATTTCAATTATGTCAGCTTAAACTGAAAAAGTATGGACGGCAGCTTCTTTATCTGCCTTTTTCAATTATCAGCCTGCTCGTGCAAATCATCTTCCCTGACGAAAATCTTATAAAATAAAGACCTGCCGGAAGACTTTCAAGTGACAGAACCATGTTGTCCCTTCCTGAAAGATCAATAATTCTGACAGTTTTTCCGGAAATGTCTGCTATTTCCATTCTGTTGAAGTCCATGGTGTTTTCGATCCGTATGAAATCTGAAGCGGGATTGGGGTAAATAAGCGGTTTTTCCTGTACTTCCCCTGAATTGTTAAAGGAGGAGGAAACGTTACCCTGCTCTATCCTGATATTGTCCAGGAAGAATCTTTTTGTAAGGCCTGCAAAACGGATTTTTGCCGTCACCGTTTCTGCAGGAATTGACAAGATACTCGTTTGAAAATCGTCTGTCGGCGTTATTACATTGCCCAGAGGCAAATCATTCAGGTAAACCTGTACAGTGGATTCATCCCCGGGCCAGCGGGAGATGTCGAATTTCAGAATCAGTGCTTCTTCTGACAGACTGACGGGAGGAGTTTCAATCCAGCCGGTTAAAGAAGCTGTTCCCAGTTTTATTTCACCGCCGGCGGAATAGACCTTCGAACCGGTCCATCCCGGAACTGCGGTTCTGGAATCGAGGTTTCCCGACGCATCGCTTGTCGACGGGGTAGTGTGGGTCCCGGTTGTGAATCCGGAAAAATCTTCCGCAAATACAACCTGCTGTCCTTTCAGAAAAAATCCCGGGCACAGGAGAAAGAGGATGACAGCCGAGCCTGAGGTAAGCAGCATACTTCTCATCTTGATAATTATTTATTCCTTTGATAACTTTTAGCAATGACCAATTTACTAAAATTCCTGTTTTGGAGGAAGAATTTTCATATAAAAATCCCGCTTTGTAAAAAAAGTTTAACCCTGTGCCGCTGGCTGGCTGTTCCCGGGGAAATATATGCGACAGGTTCAAGTTAATATCTTGATTAACTGTATTCAGGCAAATTAATATCTCGATTACCTGTATTCAGGTTAATATACTGACTAACCGCCTGATCACGGGGATATGTCTGAACAGGTTAATACAGCAGCGGTGAGCCGCGCAAAACGGGCAAAAATGTTATGAAAACCGGTATTTATCAGTCAAAAGCTCTGGCAATTGCATCAAGGCTGAGACCCAGTTTGTCAAGGGCGATCTTGTTCAGGAGATTTTTATCCCCGCTTGCATGAATTGTGAACTGGGTGTGTGTGAGTTTTTCCCCGGCCTTAAGTGCCGCGCCCGGCGATGAGGCTTCCAGTTCGTAGAAAGGCCCCATCTGTGAGCCATCTTCGAGGGGTCCGTCATTATAGGAGTTCAGGGCATCACCGGAATAGGGATCTTCCTGCAGCTGCCACGCCGAGTTCACATAATCATTTTTGCCCCGGGGCTGATCGCAGATAAGGAGAGTGAGAATGTTGTTTGCCGAATCATAGCTTCCCATAATACCCTTCGACCGCAGGGGAGGAAGTCCTATTTTCCCCCTGCTTTTCCCGTCGCACCTGAAAAAGATGTGACTGCCCTCCACCCTGAGTCTGTCGGCTGCAATTTTCCCGAAGTAATCATCATTTACAGGCGGCCCCATGATTTTTTCATCACCGGGGTTAAAAGGAATTGCGACAATAACGGAAGGAGAAGGTGTGAACATTCCAAGCATCCAGATGGACAGCAGACCGGTCTCTTTCTTCCATTCATCCTGTCCTTTGTTGATAAGCGAATTGTCTGATCTGTAAGCTACCACGTTAAGTCCTCCGGGATCGATACCTGTCTGTTTTTTTATTGCATCCCTGTCAAGTAATCCAACTTCCCTTTCGATCCTGAACTTAAGAGGTGTGCCGCTGTAGTTTACAGCTTCAGCATTGCAGGCAAAAAATGCAGATGTATCGTTAAGCCTGACCACTTCAAAAGGGTCAGTGTCAAGAAAAGAAGGCGTCTGCCAGTTATCATAGACAAAATCATCACCTTTCCTGAAGAAGATTGAGAACTGTCCGCCTTCGGGTCCGAGCCATAATCTCTCTTCCCCGCCAAAAGCGTTTATGTGGGGCTGAATGATCCCTGATTCGATGAGCTGATGGTTTATCCACCCGAAGCTGAAGCCATTTTCACCTTCGGCAGTGCTGGTCATTACCCTGCCCTGCCATGAAGGCACCAGGGCAACAGCCGAATTATCCCTTTTCAGTTCAATAATGTCAACATGCTTTTTCAGGAAATCGCGGTTCCAGGCATATTGATTTGCTGTTTCCGTTGTCATATCTTTTGATTTTTGATTTTCAGCGCCTGATCTGCCTCCGCAGGAATAAACAAGAGCAGAAATAGTCAGAACGATAATTATTTTTTTCATTTCCCCTGTTTTTTAATTTTCCTTTTCATAGTGACCTGTTTGAGTCATAAAATACCGGAAGAATATTATTCAAATACCTGTAGCATCGGGCGCCCTATCCAGACCTGGGGCTGTTCAAGGTTAAAAATATGTGCAATTGTTGATGCACAGTCGAACTGCATCATGCTTTCATTGAAAGCACCTCCCTGCCTGATGTTTTTCCCTGAGATAATAAAGGGGGTTTCCATTTCCGCCATGGTCTTTCCTCCGTGTCCCTTGCCTATTCCCCCATGATCGGATGTAACAATGATAATGCTGTTGTCATAGATGCCGCTTTCCTTCATTGCGGTAATAATTCTGCCTATGTAATTGTCAAGTTCCCTCAAGTCATCATAATAGGCAGGTGTGTCATGTCCGGCAGCATGTCCGATATGATCAGGGTTATCGAAGATAATGGCAGTGAGCACCGGTTTCCTCTCCAGGATATATTTCTCCGCCATTTCGCACAGTACGCCCGGATGTTCATTGTAATCAGGTGCAAGGGCAAAATAATCCAGGGACAGGGTATCGACCAGGTATTTTATCCCTTCCCACTCATACATCACTCCGATTTCAGCCGAGGGGGCTGCATCACGCAGCAGCTGGAAAATATTCGGGAAAATACCGTTTTTATTCAGTTCACGCGAAGGAAGCTCCGGAACTTTGGATCCCCATTCCGTATATCCGTGAAGCTCGGGTCCTGCCCCCATGAATATCGACGCCCAGTTAACCGCGCTTGATGACGGGAGGACACTCCGTTTTTTCAGGGTATAGCATCCGTTGGCCATAAGTTCCTTTACATTCGGCATGTCGGCCTTTTCAACGCTGTAGGCTCCCCAGCCGTCCAGACCGATAAATACAACATGTTCCGCCTTCCATACTTCCCCGGATTTTTTGTTTTCTCCTTCCTTGCAGGATATGAGGATGGCAGTGGAAAATGAGATCAGGATAAACAGGTAAATAAGTTTCTTCATGGGTTGGGAGTTTTATTCAGTAAGTCATTTCATTTTCAGGAGCCTGAAAGCCACATGTTTTTTCAGGTTTGATTTAATCTTCCGGGTTTTCATGCAGGTCCAGGCCGGATATTTCTCAATAATTCAGTTTTATCCGGCTAAAATAATAAATGATAATGAGATTCTCTGAATAAACCCGCTCATTTTCAAAATTGCTTTTGTATCCTTCCGGGCAAAGGGATTTGGATAATTCGGCTCAAGGCTGAAACCCATTGGTAAATCGGCCGGGGTCTTTTCAACTGATATCGGAAATAATAGTTGCCGTCGCCAGACCCCGCCTCCAAATTAAAAACAGCGGCAAAAAAACTATCCTGCAAGAACGACAGATGAGCCGGATTAATGTTTTCATGGTTACAATACCTTTTTGGTGTTATGTTAATTTTTCATTTTCTGACGTGAAGATTTTTTTTGGTGCCCCCTGCCCCGGGAGCTCTTTATATTATAGGTTAAATTTACAGCCTAAACATGCCTGAAACAAAAAAATGTGATGAACCACGTGGCAGAGTGATGAACGACAATTGTTGCTGGGTGAGTGAAAAGGGATTAACTTTGAGCAGCTTTCTGTTATGGACAAGAAATATCTTTGCGGACTCAATATAGATGAGATCAGTGATCTTGCCAAAGCCGGCGGCTTTACGCGCAGCCAGGCTCTTATTGCTGCTGTTGCGCTTTACAGGAAAGGAGAGTCAGGGCTGCAGAAAACGACAAGAATTCCTGCCTCAATGAAGAAATACCTCCTGGAATCGGCATCGCCGGGAATCTATCCTCCCGTTAAATCGGAAAAATCGGCTGATGGTACTGTAAAACACCTGTTTGTCTCCCCTGAAGGAAAAAAATATGAATCAGTGTACATTCCGGAAGCAAAACGGAGGACCGTATGTGTATCCACTCAATCGGGATGCAGGATAGGATGCCTTTTATGTGTCACCGGGAAATATGGCTTCCATGGGAACCTGTCAGCCGGCGATATTGTAAACCAGGTTATTTCCAATCCGTTTCGTGATAAGGTTACGCATGTGGTTTTTATGGGGATGGGTGAGCCGATGGACAATACCGATAATGTTCTTAAGGCTGCAGACATACTGACTGCTGAATGGGGACTGGCAATAAGTAGCAGGAATATCACTGTTTCGACGGTTGGGATAACATCTGGGGTGAAGAGATTTTTGGCGGAAAGCTTTTGCAACCTGACTCTGAGCCTCTATTCCCCTTTTCCGGAGGAAAGAATAAGGGTTATTCCTGCGGAAAGAGAATATCCGGCGAGGGAAATCATCACGATAATGGCTTCCTGGCCGCTCAGGAAGAAAAGACGGCTGAGCATTGCCTATGTGATGATAAAAGGGGTCAACGACAGTGAGGAGCATCTTGAAGAGCTGAAAAATATTCTGATCAGTACGGGCATAAGGGTAAATATCCTGCCGTATCATACCATTGGTGACGATTCATGGGAATCTTCACCTGATGACCGAATGCACTATTTCAGGAACAGCCTCCTGATGTCAGGCATATCGGCTTCAGTCCGGAAGTCAAGAGGCGTGGATATTTCAGCTGCATGCGGATTGCTGGCCTCCGGAATGGCATGATGCGGGATCAGCCGGGCGGGGACGGGTATTATTGTTTTATCAGCTGGAACATTATTTCATCCAGATATCCTTCGGAAGTTTTAATCCATTCCTTTTTTATTCCTATTTCCGTGAATCCTGCCTTTTTGAAAAGATCTATACTTTCTTTGTTGTTAATCAGAATATTGCAGTAAAGCTGGTGAAGCTGTAATGTATTGAAACAATAATCACAAAGGCATTTGAGTGCCATGGTGGCGTATCCTTTCCTTCTCTGGTTCTCATCCGCTATAAGGATCCCGATACCAGCCCTATGGTGGAAAGGATCAAAGTCGAATATGTCTATTGTCCCTATTGTCTGGTTTTCTTCCGTCAGCTCAATCATGAGCCTCAGTTGCCTTGTTTCATAGATACTCCGGTGGGAATTGCTGATATATCTTTTCAGTGTATATTTTGAAAAGGGGGCAATTGTATTGCTGATCAGCCAGTAGGAATTATTATTCTCCCATTCATAGAGCAATCCGAGATCTTCCGGTTCAATTGCCCGCAATCTGATTTTCTGATATTCCATACAAAAGTCCTGGTTCTGCTGTTTGGACTTATTCGGTTTCGGTGATATAGGCTTTACCGAATCCCTTTGTCCGGACATAATTCAGATACTTGGCGGCATCCTCCCTGCTGTAGAAGACTCCGATGATATACCTGGTCACGGCACCTTCTTCCTTTGACCTGATAACCAGTTTGCCGGTGATATCAAGATTGCTGAAGTATCCCTGGCCGAGTTTCCGGGATGATTCTTCAAGCACGATATAGTATTTGCTTGTTGCAGGATTGACCAGATTCCCGGGTGTTTCGGTCTCATGCCTGATTACCACTCCCGTACCCGGATCAATTACGCCTATTGTCACTCTTCTGTTATATTTCCGGCCTTCAGGGTTATCGCTTCCGTTACGGTTTACATTTATGGCTGCAAAATTGGATTTGCCGAAGGCTGTTTTTACTATTCTGTCAGAAGATATGCCTGATGCGGTTATATGGTCGATTACTGCCTGCGCCCTTCTGTCGGCAAGGTTTTTATTGTAGACAGCCGTTCCTATTGCGTCAGTATAGCCTGCCACTTCTATTCTGAGCCCGGGATAATTCTCAAGAATTGCCCTGAGGGCTTTCAGACTCTCTTTTGCATTGTTGTCAAGTACATTGCTGTCGAATGCAAACAGGATATTCCTTATCATGAGAAATTCTCCCGCAGCGGCCATTTCAGGAATCAGTACCGGGTTGATCTTCATGTACTGATTAAGGAAGTACAGGGGCAGACTGAGGCTGGTGGTGTCGGTCAGGTAGCCTGTATGGCTCACTATCAGATGATAATCACCAGGTTTGAGGTCAAATTTAAATGACCCGTCGTTGTTGACGGGGATATTCTGAAGGACTGTACCTTTTTTCAGTTCCCTGAGTATCATCTGTGCCTGTGAAGGGATGACTTCCAGTCCGTCATCCAGCCTGATAACGCCTTCGGTTATTGTTATTTCATCAGCCGGATCAACGCCGACTATGGCATAAATATTCCTGGTATTTGTTTTTTCGTCATACAGGCTTGTTATAAATCCCGGTTCATTATTGTTCAGGTGGAAAAAAACATTGTCGCCGGTGGTGTTGAATGCATAGGGCATGGCGACCGGCCTGTCCCAGTTTCCGTATCTGTTGATGGTTGAACGGAATAGATCAAGATTACCAAGGCCCATATGTCCTTTGGAGCTGAAAAGCAGTGCGTTGTTATCGGAATCAAAGAATGGTGCGTCTTCATCCCAGGCTGTGTTTATCACATCTCCCAGATTGACCGGCTCGCCCCATGTTCCTGCAGCTGTTTTTTCTGATACCCATATATCGAGCATTCCGAAGCCTCCGGGGCGGTTGCTTGAGATATACATCCTTGTTCCGTCAGGAGTAATAAAACCATGTGATTCCCAGTAAATGGTGTTGACCGGTCTTCCGAAATTCCTGATTCTAGTCCATGCCGGACCCTTTCTTTCGCTGAAGTAAAGATTTCCGTCATCCCCGTCGTCGATATACAGCACGAGGAAACGGCCGTCTCCCGTTATTGAATTGGTGTACAGCCTGTCGAGACCGCCAAGCTCCCTGGTTATATCCGTGGGTTCTTCCCACTCACCGCTTTTATATGAGCACATTATACGGTTTTTGCCTTCCACCCTCCAGGTGAACACGAAAACCGAATCATTCCTTGAAAGGACCGGATTCATTGCTCCCGGGTAATCAGCCATCCAGGGGGTAAAAAGTTCGGAAAGCACCCTGACCGGCTTCTTTTTGGCCTCCATTGCATATCTGCAGTCTCTTATCTGGAGGTCATAGTAATCAGCCATTTCCATATCGTCTTCACTGTTGCCCAGCTGATTTTTAAGGTCGGTGTAAAGAGAAACGGCTTTTTCCAGGTTGTCATTAATGTGGTAAGCTTCCGCAAGATACCGGAAGGTGCTGAGCGGCGCTTTCTGGCCTGTTTCGGTATATTCCCTTGCCGAGGCGGCAACATTTCCGGAGGCTGATTCGAGAAGCCTCAGGGCTTCAGCTTTTTTCCCGTCCAGTCTCAGGTAGCACATGCCAAGCTTTGCCTGGATATTGGAATTATCGGGAAAGGCTTCATGAAGTTTTTCATAGAGCGAAGCAGCTTTCTTATAGTCCTTGTCATAGTAGAAGACAACATCTGCACTCTGAACGGATCTTGCGAACTCCTTCAGTGTTATTTCCTGCGAATTCAGCATGGTGAAACAGCTGATCAGCAGAAAAAGGCTAAAAATTCTCTTCGTTAAAGGGTTCATTATCTTAGTACTTTTTTAATGAATATCTCATTGGGGTACCCTCTTCTGATCAGCTCATGCCTCCAGTTCCCAGCTTCATCTTTCGTTCTGAACTGTCCCGTTGTATATCTGTAGAATTTGTCCTTTTCATTGTACATCACCTGAATATCTGCAATATACCTGAAATAGCTGATATCAATGGGGTTGTGAAGAGCCATAACCTGCACGGTATAATACAGAACTCCGTATTCTTCTGATCCGTCGGTTATATTCAGGACATTGAGGTTTCTGACCAGCAGGCTTGAGTCGACCGAGCTGACCGATGGTATGCCGGCAAGGTTGATTCTTTCGTATTCCGCTTCGATGAGTGAGGAATCTCTCATCAGCACGATATCCCCCAGGTTTATCAGCATGTCGGGGCTGTCAGCAATGATTGCAGTATCAATTGCCGAGGGCAGGTATCCTTCGCCGGAAAATATGATTCTGAATTCCCCCGGAGCCACTGTAAGACTGTACCGGCCTGTCAGCCTGTCCGGAGAGGTTCTGTAAAGTGTTTCCCCCGATATCCTGTTCATGATATGCACATAATATCTGCCGCCGGTACCGGAGGCAGTGTCGCCGGGTATGATATGTCCCCTCATCTCATAGATCTGATTGACATCGGGGCCGTTTATTCCAAGGAAGAAGATATCTCTTTTCTTATAATCGGTCTTCATGGAATAATAGGCATATATGCCGTTATCTGCCGGATGGAAAAACTTATCGTCATCGGTTGAATTGATTGGCGAACCCAGATTTTCAGGCTTGTCCCAACCGGAAGCACTGAGCCGGCTTCTGAAATTATCAAATCCGCCCATTGAATTGTGGCCTTCCGAGCAAAAATACAGAAGTGAATCATTCCCGGTAATAAAGGGATTATCCTCATTGTAAGGGCTGTTTACCACCGGACCGAGATTGGCCGGCGGTCCCCAGTCGCCCGTAGCATCAAGTTCCGAGACATATATGTCAAGTCCTCCGAATCCCCCCTCCCTGTTACTGGTGAAATACAGTCTTTTACCATCAGCAGAGACAGCGGCGTGAGATTCATAGTACTTTGTATTGATATTTTTGTTTAGTTTCCTTATGGCTGTCCAGTTGTCGTCAATAAATTTCGAGGAATAGATATTTCCGTCATAGTCATCATTTTTGTAAAGGAAAAGTTCCGTTCCGTCATTGTTCAGCGAGCATGTCGAACAGTCTTCGCCCGCATTGAGCTGTGATGTTATTTCAACCGGTGTCTGCCAGCGGCCGTTGATTTTCCTTGAGAAATATATCACATTTGCCAGGCCCCGCCTTTCGGTGTAGGCGATAGTATTACCGTCGAAGCTTACCACCGGGTTTTCATTCATGGCACCCTGGCTGAATCCTTCGCCGAGCATTCGCTTGCTTACGGGAACGGGATCCTTTGCATATTCCATGGCATTCTCGCAGGCCTGAATCTGCTGATCCGTGAAATCAAGGTTTTCAATGCCGCGTCCTGACCGGGTTTCCTGTGCAAGGGCCTTGAATTTTCTGAAGGTGGCAAGGCTTTTGTCAAAGTCGTTATTGATCATGTAAGCCCTGGCGAGATAGAACCATGCATCAAGCGGAGCTCTTTTTTCCTTCAGGGATTTTATTTTAGCATCCCAGGCTGCATTTTTTACAGCTTCCTCCAGGAATGGTATGGCTTTCTCCTTTTCATCGGGAATATTCAGGTAACATGTTCCGATTTTATATTTCAGATTCATGTTTTCCGGATCATCCAGCAGAATATAAAGCTGGTTGGCCAGATCATATTCTTCGTACAGATAATGAGCTTCAGCCTGTTTGTATATTTCCCTTATCTCCTTTGCAGACTGGGATGAGACAATGGCAGGAACAAAAATCAGAGCCAGCAGCTGAAATCTCAGGATCCGTGATTTTTCTCTGAAACTATTCATAATAACAAATGTAGCGTTTTATAATGTCTTAATCCAGATGAATTTTCAATATTTTACTCAGGTATTTTTTTTATTAACGGAGATTGTTTTCCTGCAGCAGGGTTATTGTTCCGGCCGAAGAACACAGATGTCTCCCGGCTGTAATTTATTGGAAGCCCCTGACCGCAGTTTGTCAGAACCTTCAGTCCGCAGCTTTGTTCCGCATCAGCCTTCATTTTTATTCTTCCTTTTTTTGTAATAGACAAGTACAAACCATGCAATTCCTGCTCCTGCAATAATCCACAAATACCACAGCCTGCAGCTCTTTTTTTCCTGCGGGACTGTTCCGGAGGTACTGTCCGGATCTCCTTCCAAATTTTCCGATGTTTCCGCGGGCACCGTCCTGATTTTTCCTTCCATCCTGGAAATAGCCTCGGCTCGTCTTTCTGCCAGTATTTCAGGATGTTCCGGTCTTCTGATCCATGCTCTTTCTTCTTTCTTTTCCGCTGTTATGAAAAATTCTTTCTCAGCAGTATTACCGTACTGATTACTGAGAGTCAGCAAAATTCTGTTTCCGCCTCTACGCGGGCTTATTTTAAGATTGAAAACCGAGTCATCAATATTAAAGCGCCTTGTATGAAGCAGTGAATCCCCGTGCCAGTGTTCTGCCACAAGACGTGATTTTGGCTCAGTCTTCAGAGGGATCAGGATGCTGTCTCTTTCATATGCGTTTATATTGCTTTCCATTCGTGATCCGAGAATTGCACGTGATCCGGCAAGGGGCAGGATTGCTGGAGGCAGGATGAAGGAATCTGATTTGCTTGCAAGGGGCAGGTGAATGTTTTTCCTGAGAGCCTCCCTGCCGTTTGTTTCATAGATGAGGGTATGGTCGCCATGGTTTACTGTCAGTTCATATGAGCCGGTTTCAGGATTTGCCAGGCCTTCGGAAATTTCTTCAGGATTTCTGATGTTGAATGAGCTGATTCTTATTTTATTGGCGGGCCTCATATCGGGGCCGTCAATTTTTGCCATGCCGCTTACCCGGAATTTCCGCGGATGCTTATCCGAGAATATTTCTACCCTGTAAATATCCTGACCGCCATATCCCTGAGGGCCCGTTCTTGAATAATAGCCTTCGTAGCCCTGGTTCAGCGGCATAAAGAACAGATCATCGTCGGTTGTATTCAGGGGATATCCTGCATTCAGGGGAACTGACCACTCGCCGTTGCCGAGGAGGCTGGAGTAGAAAATATCGTATCCTCCCATGTTATGGTGTCCGGATGAGCTGAAGAAAAGCGTTTTGCCGTCCCTGCTCAGGAAGGGAGTCTCTTCATTGAATCTGGTGTTGATGACAGGTCCGAGGTTGACTGCCGGTCCCCAGTCACCCGTGGAATCCCTGTCCGAAACGTAAATATCCAGGCCGCCGTAGCCGCCTTTCCTGTTACTGGTGAAAAAGAGCTTTTTGTTATCATGGGAAACAGCAGCATGGGATTCCCAGTATTTGGTGTTTATGTTGTCGTTAAGCTTTACTGCCGGGCCCCACGTGCCATTTTCGTATGTGCTTGTATAAATATTTCCGTCATAGTTGTCGGAATTGTAGAGATAGAGAACCTTACCGTCGGATGAGACTGAGGAAGGGTAGATGTTCCTGTCGATTTTCAGTATCTCATTCATATTTCTGGGTTCGGTCCATGATCCGTTCTCCCTGACGGAGTACATAATCGCATCATAGAAGGGAAGCCTTCTGGAAAAGACCAGCAAGGTTTCATCGGCAGAAACAACAGGGTTGAATTCGGAATTGTCATCATTAATGACTCTGCCGAGATTTTCTTCCTTTATGAAAACAGGGGAAGCCATCAGGACTTTGGCATTTTCGCATGAACGGATCTGAAATGCCACTATTGCCGAATCATAGATCCTGGGGTCAAGTTTTTCCATGAAAAGCCTGTATGTTTCAATTGCCTTGTCGAGCTGCAGATTTATTCTGTATGCATTGGCAAGGTAATAGAGTGCATCCCACGGAGCGCCCTTTTCCCTGAAGTTCTTCTCCTTGTAATCCGGATTTATGTTGTCTGCAGCTTCTTCCAGATAGGCAATTGCCTTTTCCTTTTCACCCGGCAGATTAAGATAGCACTGGCCGATCCTGTATTTGAAATTTGAATTATCCGGATAAAGTTTCAGAAGTTCCTGATAAATCGGAAGAGCTTCCCTGTAATCCTCAAAAAGGATCCAGCTTTCCGCTTCGCGGAAATTAATCCTGTTTGATGTCCTTGACTGGGATACAAGATTGCTGCTGTTAATAAGGATCAGAAAGATAATGAACGGCAAAACCCTTTTAATCATACTGAAACAGACATAAATGGTTTGACTAAACCTGAAAAACAAATAATGCTAAAACCTGATTACGACAGTATACTGGCCCCGCAATAAATTATGCGCAATATAATAAAAATGGACAAGAACAGCCTGTCCTTTTTATCAACCGTTGTTAACATCTTCTCAACAATGCAGACGGGCAGACTGATTCTATGTCATCAGATTATGGATATCAGTGCAGGATCAGATCGGGAGTGTAATTCTCGAGTATCTCCTTTATTTTTTTCAGGAATCGTCCGGCAAGGGCGCCGTCAATGACCCTGTGATCATAGCTCAGAGACAATATCATGACGTGCCGGATGGCAATCACATCACCATCAGGTGTTTCTATTACTGCAGGTATTTTTCTTACTGCTCCTGTTCCCAGGATTGCTGTTTGCGGCTGGTTGATGATCGGTGTTCCGGCGAGATTGTCAAAGCTGCCGAAATTGGTGAGTGAAAATGTGCCCCCGGTGATCTCGTCGGGTTTCAGTTTATTGTTTCTTGCTCTTTCAGCAAGATCGCTGACACTGCGGGCGAGGCCGTTAAGATTTTTTTCATCGGCATTCCTGATCACCGGCACGATGAGGTTCCCGTCGGGCAGGGCCGTTGCCATTCCGATGTTTATATTTTTTTTCTTTATAATATTGTTTCCGTCAACCGAGATGTTCAGCATTGGCAGTTCCGACAGCGCCCTGGCTGTGGCGTCAATGAAGACAGCAGTGAGAGTAAGCCTGTATCCGGCGGATGCCAGGAACCTGTCCTTGACGGAATTTCTCCAGTTTACCAGTTTGGTGACATCTGCATCAATGAAGGATGTTACATGGGGGGAAGTTTTTTTCGAGAGTACCATGTGTTCGGCTATGATCTTCCTGACCCTGTCCATTTCTATTATTTCATCTCCCGAATCCCCGGAGGCAGCTGCCTGTCCGGCCGCTTTGGGGGTTTTTCCTGTGGCAGACAGGGTTTCCTCAGATTCTTCCTTCCCGGCTGCTGCAGGAGATTTATATCCCGTTGCTCCAGTTTGTGCAATTTCCTTCTTTCCTTTCAGGGACTCTAAAAATCCAAGGACATCATCTTTGGTAATTCTTCCATCCATTCCTGTTCCCTTTATCCTGTCGAGATCCGAATAGCTGATGTTTTCCCTGGCCGCGATGCTTCTGACCAGGGGTGAAAGGAATTTGCCTGAGGGAGTTCTGCTTTTCAGGTTACGTGATACATTATCAAGCTCCTGTTTTTCCCTGCGGACCTCTGAAATGGTTTCCCTGATCCTTTCAACTTCCTGAAGAATTCCGGGCTCATCCGGTGCTGCCAGGGCATCACTTTCTATTACGGCAATTGTCTGCCCGACCTGTACCACTGTTCCTGCAGGAGCTGTGATCTTTATAATTTTGCCATCGGCGGGGGCAGGTATCTCGGAATCAACTTTATCAGTTGCCACTTCAACCAGAGGGTCATCTTCCCTGACAACAGACCCTTCCTTTACAAGCCATTTGGTAATTGTTGCTTCTATAACCCCTTCGCCCATTGCGGGAAGTAAAATATCTATTTTCGCCATTTCTCGGTTAATTCTTGTTTTTTGTTACAGAATAACATATTGAAATGAAAATTGTTCGGCAATTTTTACTTTGTGCGGGCAATGGTTCCCGTTAACTGCCCCTGCCGTCTGCAGAGACGGCCGAACCGCTTCCTATCAGATATTTCCCGTCAGGCGAAGCTATCCTGAATCTTATCCTGTGCTGCGATAAATGCTGCATACAATCAATGATCGAAGAAAATTCCATGTTCGCCGGACTGAAGATGACCTGCCTGACTTTTTTACTGACTATGCTTTCAGCTGTTCTCTGAATAATTTCCTGAATGCTGCCTCCGGGATCTGTCATATATTTATCAGTACTGATCACCACATCGGCTTTGGCTCCCGTGACAGCCAGCAGGTAATTTATTTTTTCCAGCATATCTGCCCCTGAAAGGACTGCTGTTTTTATTCCCTCTGCCGGCGAATTCCGTCCCGGTCCAATGACCCGTGTTATTCTTCCGGTCAGCGGATCAAGCATCCTGCGGAACCACCGGTGTATTACAGAAGCTGCAGCCCTGAGCCTGATGGCGGTACTAACGGGAAGGATCATTTTCCTGAGGGTTGTGCTGCTGAAGTGTTTCCGGACAAATATCAGCATTGCGTCATAGAAGCGGATCACGAAATCCATCTCCTCCTTTTTTGTACTTTCTCCCTTGAAATGGATAATCCTGACATCGGGGAAATAATAATTTTCATATCCTTTTCCGAGCAGCCTGTAGCTGAAATCGATGTCCTCACCGTACATGAAAAAATCCTCATCCAGCAATCCGGTTTCCGAAACGGCTTTGCTCCGTAAGAACATAAAAGCACCGGCGATGACCTCTATGCGGTTTATGTCGAGCTTATTAAGATGTCCCAGATAATACCTGTTGATCCGTGGGGAAGCCGGGAAGAGGCGGTAGAGTCCGCTCATTTTCCAGAATGCCGTTTCAGGCAGGGGAATAGCTCTTTTTGATTCCGGGAGATATTTTCCATGGCCATTAATCATCATTACCCCGGCAGCGCCGGCATCCGGATGCTCATCCATAAACCTGATACATCTGGTAAAGGTATCTTCCTCAACTATAGTGTCAGGATTCAGAAGCAGGATGTATTTTCCTCCTGCCTCTTTTATAGCCTGGTTGTTTGCGGCCGAGAATCCCCTGTTTTCCCGGTTGGAAATCAGTTTCACCCCCGGGAAGTCCCTTTGAATCATTTCACAGGATCCGTCGGAAGAATTATTATCAACGACAAAGATCTCGCAGTTCAGGTTGCGGCCTGCCTTCCTGACTGAAGCGAGGCACATCGCGAGAAAATATTTCACGTTGTAGCTGACAATAATTACAGACAGATCCGCAGGGGGCACCATATTATTCTCAGTCTGATTCAGGCTTCCGCCCGGCATTTCCATTTTTAAAGAGAGTATTTGTTTATTGCTGATATGGATTCCTGTTGTTAATCGCTTTGCCCAGGGTTATTTCATCGGTATATTCAAGTTCATCACCAACTGCAACGCCCCTGGCCAGTGTGGTGATCAGGGTATTATACTTTCCCAGTCTCCTGTACAGGTAAAAATTCGTGGTATCACCCTCCATGGTTGCGCTCAGGGCAAGAATCACTTCATTAATATTTCCGGACTGCACCTTTGCCTCGAGTGAATCTATCCTGAGGTCTGCAGGTCCTATTCCGTCAATGGGGGATATGATTCCCCCGAGAACATGATAAAGCCCCCTGTATTGCCGGGTATTTTCTACTGCCATCACGTCCTGGATGTTTTCCACTACACAGATTGTTGACCTGTCGCGCTTGCTGTCGCTGCATATGCTGCAGATCTCCGTATCAGAAATATTATGGCATACGCTGCAGTATTTTATTTCCGAACGCAGTCTGATAATGCTTTCGCCGAACCTTGTTACCTCACCCTGATCTCTTCTCAGCAGGTTCATGACAAGCCTGAAGGCGGTCTTTCTTCCTATTCCCGGCAGGGAAGCGAATTCATTCACCGCGTTTTCAAGCAGCCTCGAAGGAAATTCGGTAAAACTCATGACTAATGTTTCAGGCAAAAATAATTCAATTTTTGATTATGTTGCCGGGAGTTCCGCCCGGTCCCGCTTTTATTACCGGAAAGCGATTCTGTAATTTTTAAGCTTTCATTCTTTTTATTATTCTTGCAGATCATTAAATCCGTATGTCACCCTACCTCATTGCCGGAATATTCCTTGTATATACTGCCCTGCTTTTCCTGATTACATGGATAACGGCCAGAAAAGCCGACAGCCAGTCCTTTTTCACCGGCAACAGGGCATCGCCGTGGTTTGTGGTGGCTTTCGGAATGATCGGAGCCTCCCTTTCTGGGGTTACCTTCATGTCGGTTCCGGGATGGGTTTCAGAGACGCAGTTCACATACATGCTTGTAGTGTTTGGTTACCTGGCCGGATATTTTGTAATCGCACTTGTTCTTCTGCCGCTCTATTACAGGCTTCAGCTGACCTCCATCTACACCTATCTGGAGAAACGGTTAGGAAGCTGGTCCTACAGGACAGGCGCAGGTTTCTTTCTGCTTTCACGCACACTGGTGACATCTCTCAGAATGTTTCTTGTGATTAACGTGCTGCAGCTCTTCGTTTTTGATGCCTGGAGCATGCCTTTCTGGCTGAATGCTTTGGTTTTCATCATACTTGCAGTGCTTTACACTTTCAGGGGAGGGATACGTACCATTATATGGACCGACACCCTTCAGACAGGCTTCATGTTGCTGGCAGTCGTGCTTTCAATGGTTTTCATCAGCAGGGAACTGGACGCCGGTTTCGGGAGCCTGGTAATGGAAATCCGCCGGGCCGGTATGTCGAAAATGTTTGTTACAGACTGGCATCATGAGCGTTACTATCTGAAACAGTTTCTTTCAGGTATGTTTATTACCATTACCATGACCGGCCTTGACCAGGAGATGATGCAAAAAAATCTCAGCTGCCGTAATATACGGGAAGCCAGGAAAAATATGTTCACATTCAGCGGTATACTTATACTGGTGAATTTCCTTTTCCTGCTGCTCGGAGCCTTCCTTGTTCTTTATGCAGACAAAAGGGGGATCAGTGTCGCTTCGTCGGATGACCTGTTTCCCACCATTGCCTTTAAATACATGAGTCCGCTGGCAGGGATTGTATTTCTGACAGGACTGATTTCTGCGGCATTCCCGAGTGCGGATGGTGCACTCACTTCGCTCACCACCTCTGTCAGTATAGATTTTCTCAGGCTGGACAGGAGGGAGGATCTTACTGAAAAGAAGGCAACAGGAATCAGGTATATTGTTCATCTGTCAGCCGCCATCCTGATTTTTGCCTGTATCATGATATTCCGTATAGTAAATGACAGGGCCGTTATCGATATGCTGTTCACCCTTGTCTCATACAGCTATGGTCCGCTGCTGGGCCTCTATACCTTCGGCCTTTTTACAAGGAGAAAGGCCCGTGACCGTCTTACTCCGCTCATTGCGGTTCTGTCGCCGGTAATATGTTATTTCCTCAGTGAGAACTCGGTTCTTCTGCTGAATGGTTACAGGTTTGGTTTTGAACTGATATTTCTGAACGGATTTCTGACCTTTGCGGGGTTGCTGGCCTTCAGCAGGACGAAAGCAGATTAGAACGGGAGATGCGGATCCCGGGAAAGAACGTGACAGGGATAAGCAGGTAACAGAGGATATGCCGTAATTATGATCATCTCAGACGGTTTCCTGCACCGCTTCCGCTGATGCTACGGTAACTTCTGTCCTCCCTGCTTCCCCCGGATTCGTCGTCATCGTAATATTCCTCAGGCTCATCTTTCTTAAGCCCGACTCTTATTTTCCTATAAGGGATGTTCCATGAAATGTAATAGGCTGCTCCGGCAGTGACTGATTCTCCGGATCCGTATCCCGGCAGCCAGAGGGGTCTTAAATCCTTTTTTTGTCCCGGGCTGATCAGTTTCCGCAGGTTGACCGACCATCCTATGCTGAAGTTTTTAAACAGTTCCGCCCTGAAACCCGGGGAAATTTCCAGATAATGTCCCATGATCCGGTATGGTTTGATGGCCGAACTGATACTGCCCCAGTAATTCTCGTGAGTAAAGGAGGGCGTTTCTGAAAGACAGCTGCTGATGCCGTAGCGGATGCCGATACCGGCCCAGTATTTTCCTGCCGCAATTTCGGGCCTGAGCAGGTTGAAATCCATTCCTGCCTTGAAGAAAGATCCTTTGCTCAGGTAGTCATAATTGTACTGTGAGTAACTGTAATCAGAATATCCGGCACCAAGGAACAATGCAAATTTCTCATTCAGGTCGGTGGAAATATATGCTTCTGCAGTCAGGATACTTTTATCCGTAAACCATATAGCAGGACCGGTTATATCAATTCCAGTCCTGATTTTCAGAGGTATATCAACACTGTCCTTCACTTCGGCATTTCCGCCTGCCTGTGAAAAGGCAGTACCTGGCAGAAGGAAGAGAGTCATGATGAAACAGAAAGTCATGATGGTCCGGAGAACCGTGATCCAGCGGGTGGCCTGGCCCGTACGGAGAGTCATGATGCAACGGGAGGACATGCAGGGCAGGAGGTACGTGTTGCACCTGGAGACAGGGGAGATATCAGTAATATATGAATATATTCGGTTCATTGAAGGTAGAGATGGTTCTGAACTTGATCAGAATGGTATCTATTATATTCCTGGTGTATGCCAGGGAATCAAGATCATGAAAAAAGGTGTAGCCGCATTCCCTGGAAATCAGGTGTGTAAAAGTGGAATAGAAGAATGATACAGTATCATCCACCCCGTTGATGCGTATAAGAAATCCGCAGGCGGATGCGGAGGGATCCAGAGGTATAAGTGCAGGCTGCACCCGGCTTGCTTTTTTATAAACAGCACTGTCTTTCCCGATACCGTACATTGAAAGGCTGTCGGGCGGGACGGGTTTTCCCTGGGAAGTCCGGTAGAATGTGGCCTTGAGGTAAGAATTTGTTTCTTCAAAACATGACCCGGGTGTACAGGAAACAGACAAGAAAAGGGCACAGGCAACAACAACCGCGGAAATAATATTAAAAGTGTTTCTCATGACTTTCTGTCTGTAAAGCCATAAAAGTATAAAAAATCTCCGCATTCCGGATTTTTCAGCTTAATCGTTCCCTGATAAACTTACCGGCTTTTTCCAGTGCCCTTGCTATTCCGCCGGGATTTTTTCCCCCGGCAGTTGCAAGGAATGGCTGACCGCCGCCCCCGCCGCTTATTTCCGGAGCAATTTCCCGGATTATTTCCGTTGCTTCAAGCCTGCCTTCCTTTGCCAGCGGATCACTGACCATTGCAACGAGTCCGGCCTTTTCACCAATTTGTGATCCCATAACGGCAACGTTTTTGCCGGGTATTTTACGTATCTCAAAGGCAATTGACTTAAGGGTTTCTGCCGAGTCAGCCTCCACCTGCCCCCGGATAAACCTGACATCACCAATCTGAACGGCGTTTTGGACAAGATCCCTGATAATATCTTTTGCTATCCTTGACTTGTATTTTTCAACTGTTTTTCTGAGTGCCGCATTTTCGCTTATAAGCTTTTCCACGCTTTCCCTGACGTTTCCGGTACTTTTTAGCATTGATGCAACATTCTCCAGCTCTGCAATTTTTTCATTTATGTATTCATCAGCCTTTGAGCCTGTTATTGCTTCAATCCTTCTTATTCCGGCTGCGATTGCCCCTTCGGAGATTATTTTGATCAGGCCAATGCCGGCTGTTGAGTCAGCGTGTGTCCCGCCGCATAATTCCACAGAGTCACCGAACCGAACCACCCTTACCGTATCACCGTATTTTTCGCCGAACAGTGCCATTGCGCCCATTGTAAGAGCTTCCTCCAGGGGAACGTCGTCCATGACCTGCCTTGTGAAGTTATTTCTGACCAGCTGGTTTGCAATATTTTCAACTTCAAGGATTTCCTCCCTTGTCAGCCTGCTGAAATGGCTGAAATCAAATCTCAGCCGTTCTGAGGTAACGAGTGATCCTTTCTGTTCAACGTGATTGCCCAGGACTTTCCTCAGGGCATAGTGAAGAAGGTGGGTTGCAGTATGATTGCTGGCAGTCATTGCCCTTTTCCGCAGATCAACTTTTGCCACGAAGGCTGCATCGGGGCGGGAGGGAATTTTATCCGCCAGATGGATGATGAGTTCGTTTTCCCAGATGGTGTCTGTGATTCTTATCTGCTCTTCTTCCGAGGCAATGACGCCACTGTCTCCGGACTGACCCCCGGATTCCGCATAAAAAGGTGTTTTGTCGAACACGAGCTGGCAGATATCCTTTCCCCTGGCCTTCACCACGCGGTATTTCATTATAAGGATGTCATCAGTTGTTTTGTCATATCCCGTAAATATAGTTGTATCTCCTTCCCTTACATTGATCCAGTCGCCCGAATCCAGTGTCCCGTCCTTTCTGGACCGGTTTTTCTGATTCTCCATTTCCTGTTCAAAGCCCTCAGTGTCGAGAGTCATATTGTTCTCCCTGAGTATGAGACGGGTCAGGTCGGCGGGGAAGCCATATGTGTCATAAAGTTCAAAAGCTATCCTGCCCGGAAGAACATTTATTTTTTTCATTTTCAGGTCCGAAATCATTCTGTCAATCATTTTCAGGCCTTTCCCGAGTGTTTTCAGGAATGAGCTTTCTTCTTCATGAATTATTCTGGATATATGTTCTTCAGAGTTTTTCAGTTCGGGGTACTGATCCCCCATTTCCGCGACAAGGACAGGGACAAGCCTGTACATGAAGGGTTCGTCCACGTTCAGGTAGTTGTATGCATATCTTACAGCCCTGCGGAGGATTCTCCGGATAACATATCCGGCCTTGTTGTTTGAGGGCAGTTGTCCGTCTGCAATTGAAAATGATATTGCCCTGAGGTGATCGGCAACCACTCTCATGGCGATATCCTGTTCTTCCGTTTCGCCGTATTTCCGGCCGCATGAGATTGATATTTCATTGATGAGGGTCTGGAAAATATCGGTATCGTAGTTTGATGTCTTGCCCTGGACTACCATACAGAGCCTCTCAAACCCCATTCCGGTGTCCACATGGCTGTCGGGAAGCAGTTCGAGCGATCCGTCGGCCCTGCGGTTATACTGGATGAATACCAGATTCCATATTTCAAGCACCAGGGGATGGCTCCGGTTTACAAGGCTGTGGCCGGGAATTTTTTCCCTTTCGCTGTCGTCACGGAGATCCACATGGATTTCCGAACAGGGACCGCAGGGTCCGGTTTCCCCCATTTCCCAGAAATTGTCCTCCTTTGATCCCTCAAGTATTCTGTCGGACTGCCCCGGGAAGCATTCCTGCCACCACCTGAAGGATTCTTCATCGCGGGGCACATTGTCTTCCGGGCTTCCTGTAAATATTGTGGCATAGAGCCTGTCCGCGGGTATTCCCAGCCTGCCGTTCAGGAATTCCCAGGCCCATTCAATGGCTTCCTTCTTGAAGTAATCACCAAAAGACCAGTTGCCCAGCATCTCAAACATGGTATGATGATAGGTGTCATGACCAACTTCCTCCAGGTCATTATGCTTTCCGGAAACCCTCAGGCATTTCTGTGAATCAGCAACCCTCCGGTATTTTGGTGCGGTATGGCCGAGGAAAATATCCTTGAACTGATTCATCCCCGCGTTGGTAAACATGAGAGAAGGGTCATTCCTGATTACCATGGGAGCAGAAGGTACAATCTCGTGGCCCTTTTCCCTGAAAAAATTAAGGAACAACTGTCTCAGTTTCTGTGATTTCATATTTTTTTATATATCTGTGTAACATTTCGTCAAAGTATTCGTAAATTGGTTTGTAAAATTAATTTAAATGTTTAGATTTGAGGCTTGCGGCTACAAAATATTCCAGAAACAGAAGTGTGGAGTATGATTAAGAAGAAATATTATCTCGATCCTAATGATTTGCAGTATAAACGATTAAGACTTCCCTGGAAAAGGAAGTTCTTAATGGGTCTGCTTTGGTTTACAGTAACAGTTGTCCTGACTGTTATTTATTCAACAATCTTTCACAGTATATTCGGCTCACCCAAATACCAGGCGCTCAGCCGCCAGTTATCCGCCCTCAAGCTGAACTTTACGCTTGCAAACCGGGAACTGGATCTTACCGTTGACATGATCAATGATCTGAAGATGTCGGATGAAGTAAGATACCGTCCCGTTCTTGCGATGGAGAGCCTTCCGGAGTCCTACCGGAATCCGGGCTTCGGAGGTATTGACCGTTTCAGGGATCTGAACGGTTACCCGAGTTCATCTATCATGAGAAATACCAGGACCAGGATTGAAGAGATGAAGAATATGCTGGAAGTTCAGCAGGCGTCGTTCAGGTCGATAATTGAAAGGGAAGCTGAATGGTCGCGGATGTACAGTTACCTGCCGCTTATATGTCCGGTTTCGGTTAAGATAAGGAGGGGGGAGGGAGTGATGTACAGGGAAGTACATCCTGTGCTGGGCACCTCTCAGTGGCATCATGGCCAGGATTTCAGAACCCCTTATGGTACAGAGGTATATGCTACAGGAAACGGAAGGGTTATTGAGGCCGGATGGAACAGCGGAGGGTTCGGAAATTATGTAGTAATTGATCATGGTTACGGATATCAGTCAACATATGCACACCTGAGCGGTATTAAAGTCAGCAAGGGAATGGAGGTGAAGCGAGGAGATCTGATCGGGCTTACCGGGAATTCCGGAATATCAACGGGACCGCATCTTCATTACCAGATCGATTTATACGGAAGGTATCAGAATCCATTGCATTTCTTCAATGATGATCTGACGGAAGATGAGTATTTTGAAATGATCAATCTTCTTACATCAAGTAAAAAATTCTGAATCAGATATCTGTCTGCCTGTTGACAAATCCTGAATGTGTTTAAAAGTGCAGTTTTGAATTTTCATTTATTGATTATCTTTGTGCTGTGGTGCCAAAGTCAAAATATAAATTCAATCCTGATTCCCTGAGTTTCGATAAGGTAACTCTCAGAGCCAAGGATATTTTTCTGAGGCTTATGGCTTTTTTTGTCGGATCACTTCTTATTGCCGTTTTATATTATCTGATATTTGCCCTTTTCTTCAATTCGCCCAAGGAGAAAGCGCTTATCCGGGAGATTGAGCAGCTTGCACTTCAGTACGAAATTATTCAGAGGGATATGGGCAATATGGAAAAAGTGATTGTACAGCTTCAGGAAACGGACGATAATCTTTACAGGACCATATTCGAAGCCGAACCCATTCCGGTCACACTGCGTGAAGGCGGTGTCGGCGGGGTAAACAGGTATAAGGAACTTGAGGGCTTCAGCAATTCAAACATCGTTATCGAAACAACCAGGAAGCTTGACAAGCTCAGGAAGCAGATCTATACTCAGTCAAAATCCTTTGATGAGCTTATTATCCTTTCCAGAAGAAAGGGGGAAATGCTGAGCGCCATTCCGGCAATCCTCCCGATAAGCAATAAGGACCTGACCAGGACAGCATCGGGTTTCGGCAACAGGGTCCATCCCATCTACAAAATAATCAAGTTCCATTCAGGTATGGATTTCACCGCACCAACAGGAACTGAAATATATGCCACGGGTAACGGCAGGATACAGTCGGTCACTTCAACCAAGAGAGGCCTCGGAAACCATATCATCATCGATCATGGTTTCGGATATACGACAGTCTATGCTCATCTTGACCGATTCAACGTCCGTCAGGGTCAGAAAGTATCCAGGGGCGATGTAATAGGATATGTTGGCAACACAGGTCTGTCTGTGGCACCCCATCTGCATTACGAGGTGAAGCTTAACGGGGTGAATGTTGATCCGGTCAATTACTATTTCAATGATCTCACTCCCGAGGAATACGATCGCATGATAGAAATAGCTTCCAAAACGGGCCAGTCCTTTGATTAAGTTCATTTTAAATTTTCCGATGAAGAATAACAGAAACCTGGTCCTTTTATGTTTTGCGCTTTCACTTATCATTTGCCTCACAGCTAATTCCCAGATACCGGATACACTTGATTTTCCTGCCGGGCAAGCCAGTGATTCCGTTCCGGCCACGATGCAGGATCAGGACCATTTGCTTACGGCAGATACTGTTTCACAGAAACAAAGAAGCCTGGTTATTACCGGGGTGGGAGACATAATGTTCGGCACCACTTATCCGTCCAGGCGCTTTCTGCCCCGGCATGATGATCCCCTGGTACTTCTCGGGGATCTTGCGGACTCACTTGCGATGTCTGACATCACATTCGGCAATCTTGAGGGATCATTTCTGGACAAAGGTGATCCCGCCAAAAAGTGCAGGGATACAACCATTTGCTATCTTTTCAGAATGCCGGAAAGATATGCCGGGGCACTGCGGGTTGCCGGTTTTGATATTCTGAGCCTTGCAAACAATCACTTCGGTGATTTTGGTCAGGCTTCCCGCAATAGGACCATGGAACTGCTTGATTCGCTCGAAATAGAATATGCAGGACTCATTGAAAAGCCATGGGCGATATTCGCCAGGGATTCTGTTGTTTACGGGTTCTGTGCCTTTGCACCAAATGCAGGCACTGTCAGTATTACCGATATTCCCTCGGCTGAGAGGCTGGTAAGATTTCTAAGTGATACCTGCGATATCGTTATTGTCTCTTTTCACGGAGGGGCTGAAGGGGCCGAACATCAGCATGTGACCCGGAAGGAAGAGATTTCATTCGGTGAAAACAGGGGCAATGTGTATGAATTTTCCCACAGACTGATCGATGCCGGGGCAGATATAGTTTTCGGTCACGGGCCTCATGTGACACGGGCCGTGGAAGTGTACAGGGAAAGATTTATAGGCTACAGCCTGGGAAATTTCTGCACCTACGGCAGATTTAACCTGTCAGGGCCAAACGGGATAGCTCCGGTGATAAAGGTGAATGTTGATATGACGGGGAGATTTCTTTCCGCAAGAATAATTCCGGTATTTCAGGTATATAACGGGGGTGTGAGAGTGGATCCTGACAAAAGGGTGATAAGGAAAATCAGGGAGCTGACAGCCATGGACTTTCCCGAATCTGTGATCGATATTTCGGATGATGGTGAAATAAAGTATAAATAGCCATGCCATATAAGGAAAGAAAGGTTGAAAAGCTGTATTACTCCATAGGAGAAGTGTCGGAGATGCTTGAGGTGCCGGTGTCCACCGTCAGGTACTGGGAAAATGAATTCGATATTCTGAAGCCCATGAAAAATAAGAAGGGCAACAGGATGTTCACAGCTTCTGACATTAAAAATCTGAAAATGATTCATCATTTGCTCAAGGTGGAAGGAATGACGCTTCAGGGCGTGAAAAGAAAACTGGGCGGCAAACGGGAAGAAACGGAATCCAGCTATGAGATCACGGAATCACTCATGAGAATCAGGGATCTGCTGACTGAATTAAAGAATAATATGTAGTTGTCCGGAGAGTTTTCAGGAGGTTTTGCTTTAAGATATTTTGTTTTCCGTTATTTTATATTTCCAGCATCTTTTTTGTGTATATTCCTGCGATTTAACTGTTTTATTGTAATTCAAAGGAGACAAGTCTGCTTTCAGGCAAAAGAAGAATTCAAAAAAGTAAGAACAGGGTATGAAATTAAAAGAAATTGCTGATTTTCTGGATTCTGCTATTCCGCTTTCATTTCAGGAAGACTATGACAATTCGGGATTGCAGTGTGGATTGCCGGAAATGGAAATCAGTTCTGCATTGCTCACTCTTGATGTGACGGAGGAAGTTGTAGGGGAAGCTGTCGTTACCGGGTGCAACATGATCATTTCACATCATCCTGTAATTTTCAGGCCCCTGAAAAGGATTTCGGAAAGTACAGCTGCAGAAAAGATAATAGCCAGGGCCATAAGGCAGGATATTGCCATTTATTCTGCTCATACGAATCTTGACATTATTGAAAACGGGGTCAGCAGAAAAATGGCTGAAAAGCTGGATCTCTCGGATATAAGGGTATTGGTGCCGCTGAAGGACCGTCTGCTGAAACTTGTTGTCTTTGTTCCTGATGATCACCTTGGCAGGGTGAGTCAGGCAGTATTTGAAGCCGGGGCAGGAATAATGGGAAATTATGACAGCTGTGGTTTTACCGTCAGCGGTACCGGCAGTTTCAGGGCGGGTGAGGATGCAGATCCTTTTGTGGGGGAGAAAGGCAGGCTGCATTTCGAAAAGGAAAGCAGGTTCGAGACAATATTTTATTCACATCTCAGGCCGGGGGTGATAAAAGCGCTTCTGAAAGCACATCCGTACGAGGAGGTGGCATATGATATCTATCCCCTGGAAAATCAGAATGCCGGAGCCGGGCTGGGCTGTACCGGGAATCTGACAGAACCATTGGAAGAAAAGGAGTTTTTAAGGCTGCTATCCTCTGTTTTCGGTGCTGAATTTATAAGGCATTCGGTGCTGAGGGGCAGGAAGATCAGAAAAGCTGCCCTTTGCGGAGGTTCAGGAGGCTCCCTTGCTGATGCTGCTGCCGCTTCCGGGGCAGATGCCTTTATTACCGCGGATATTAAATATCATACTTTTCTTGATTCGGGCAGCAGAATGCTTTTAGCCGATATCGGACATTATGAAAGCGAAAAATTTTCAATTGAGATTTTACACGAAATAATTATCAAAAAATTCCCTAAATTTGCACTCCGGTTTTCAGAAATAAATACGAATCCGATAAATTATTTACAATATGGAAAAAGTCAGAACGCATGATACGGAGATTTCGGTGGAGGACAGGCTGCGTGCTTTAAGCAGTCTGCAGCTTGTAGATTCAGAAATTGACAAGATAAAAACACTGAGAGGCGAACTTCCCCTTGAAGTGCAGGATCTGGAAGATGAGATAGCGGGTCTGGAAACAAGACTTGGCAATCTGAGAGAGGAAGTTGTGATGCTTGAAAAATCGGTACAGAAAAAAAATATTGAAATAAGTGAAGCTGAGTCGCTTATAAAGAAATACGAGGATCAGCAGAGAAATGTCAGAAATAACAGGGAGTTTGATTCACTTTCCAAGGAAATAGAATTTCAGAATCTCGAAATTGAGCTGTTCAACAAAAAGATCAGAGAGTTCAATGCCCAGGCAGACGAAAAACGGAAGCTGATTTCTGAATCAGAGGCTGCACTGGCCGAGCGGCAGGGTGACCTGGAGAACAAGCGCTCGGAGCTTGATGAGATCATTTCCGATACACAGAAGGAGGAGGAGATTCTTCTGAAAAAGCATGAGGAAGTACAGGATGTTATCGAAGAGCGTTTGCTTGCAGCATACAGGAGAATACGCGCAAATGCAAGGAACGGGCTGGCAGTTGTACCCGTTCAGCGTGATGCCTGCGGCGGTTGTTTTAACCAGATACCTCCTCAGCGACAGCTTGATATCAAGTCGAGAAAGAAAATCATTGTCTGTGAATATTGCGGCCGTATACTTGTGGATGATGAAATAATAGAACAAAGCAAGGAGTAATTACAGGAATATAAATTGAATGCCGTCCGGATCACATCTCAGGACGGCATTTTTTTTGCCGTTTTGCAGAAATGCTTTTTATCCTGAATTCATTAACTTTACTCTGTAGGTTCACAGGATTTTAATGAGTCCCTGTGTCAGCAGAAATATCCATATACATTTATTCTGATAAAATCAGCATCTCATGTCAGAAACAATTTTCCAGAAAAGCATAGCTGAGGGCATTCCTTCAGTACTTCCGGCGCCACGGCCTTATGATGCCGGCATTAATCATGCTCCCCGGCGGAAGGACATTCTTACGGCAGCAGAAAAAAAACTAGCAGTCAGAAATGCACTGAGGTATTTCCCCCGGGAATTCCATTCTGTTCTGGCTCCTGAATTTGCAGCCGAACTGGCAGAATACGGAAGAATATACATGTACAGGTTCCGGCCGGAGTATGAAATCAAAGCCCGGCCGCTTTCAGAAATTCCCCACAGATCGGTAAAGGCAGGAGCAATCATGCTGATGATTCTGAATAATCTTGACCCGGTTGTTGCCCAGCATCCTCATGAACTGATCACTTACGGGGGGAACGGGGCTGTTTTCCAGAACTGGGCACAATACCTGCTGACAATGAAGTACCTGTCGGAGATGACGGATGAGCAGACACTTGTAATCTATTCCGGCCATCCTCTCGGCCTGTTTCCTTCTCACGGCGATGCCCCGAGGCTTGTTGTCACAAACGGAATGGTTGTTCCGAATTATTCATCGCAGGATCACTGGGAGAGGTTCAATGCTCTCGGGGTAACACAATACGGCCAGATGACGGCCGGTTCCTATATGTATATCGGTCCGCAGGGGATTGTGCACGGAACCACGATCACTCTCCTTAACGCGGCGAGGATGACAGCTCAGGGCAGGAAAAGCACCGGGGGCAGGTTGTTTGTGTCATCCGGGCTCGGAGGCATGTCGGGGGCGCAGCCAAAAGCGGCATCGATTGCAGGCCTTGCATCAGTGATAGCGGAAATCAATCCGAAAGCAATGGAAAAACGGCACAGGCAGGGATGGGTGGATGAGGTCACAGACGATATAGACAGGCTGGTTTCACGGTGTATGGAAATAAGGAAAAGCAGGGAGAACATTTCCGTCGGTTACCTGGGAAATATTGTGGATGTGTGGGAACGGTTTGCCGATGAAGATATTTTTGTTGATCTGGGATCTGATCAGACTTCACTTCATAATCCCTGGGCCGGGGGATATTATCCTGCAGGACTGACATTTGAAGAATCTTCGAGGCTGATGGTTGCTGATCCTGATGAATTCAGGTCGAGAGTCAGATCATCCCTGGTGAGGCAGGTGGCAGCCATCAACCGGCATGCTGAACGGGGAACCTACTTTTTTGATTACGGCAATGCCTTTCTGCTGGAATCATCCCGTGCCGGTGCAGACATTCTCAGATCCGACGGATCATTCAGGTATCCTTCCTATGTTCAGGATATTATGGGTCCGCTTTGCTTTGATTACGGCTTCGGTCCCTTCAGGTGGGTCTGCTGTTCGGATAATCCTGAAGATCTGATGACTACAGATATGATTGCAGCCGGGGTGCTGGAGGATCTGATACGGGAAGCACCGCCCGAGACAAGCCGCCAGATGGCCGATAATATCCACTGGATAAAGGAAGCGGGACGGAACCGCCTGGTGGTGGGTTCACAGGCCCGGATACTTTATGCTGATGCAGCCGGGAGGATTGCCATAGCCGGTGCCTTCAACGAAGCAGTATCTTCGGGAAAAATTTCCGCACCCGTTGTTATCGGGAGGGATCATCATGATGTGTCGGGAGCAGATTCTCCCTACAGGGAGACCTCGGATATATATGATGGTTCCAGGTTCACGGCGGACATGGCTGTTCAGAATGTGATCGGTGATTCATTCCGCGGCGCGACATGGGTTTCGCTGCATAACGGGGGAGGAGTTGGATGGGGCGAGGCTGTCAACGGAGGCTTCGGTATGGTGCTTGACGGTACTGAAGATACTTCCCGGAAACTGAGGATGATGCTTTTCTGGGACGTGAACAACGGAATTGCCAGAAGAAGCTGGGCAGGAAACAGGGGTGCACTGTTCACCCTCGGAAGAGAAATGGAAATGATTTCCGGTCTCAGGGTGACTGTTCCCTTTGATGCCGATGACAGTATAATTGATGGTTTATCCTTTCCGCCGGCGGATACCACGCTGTGAGAATCCGCTGTTTGTGTATATATGTCAGGACCGGATCCCGGTCTCCGTATCAGGTCAGGCAAGGGATTTCAGAAGAACTGAAGCCAGCGCCGCTACTCCTTCACCGCGGCCGGTAAATCCCATTTTCTCGGTTGTTGTGGCCTTTATGGATATGCTTCCGCTATCCAGGCTGAGTATTGCGGATATCACCGACTTCATCCGAGGTATGTACGGTGAGATACGGGGTTCTTCGAGGCAGACCGTACTGTCGATATTGACAAGGCAATATCCTTTCTCCCTGATCAGCTCATTTGTCCTTGTAAGGAGAACCCTGCTGCTGATGTTTTTAAATTCAGGGCTGTTATCCGGAAAATGATGGCCGATGTCGCCGAGTGCTGCCGCACCGAGCATGGCATCACATATGGCATGCAGAAGACAGTCACCGTCGGAATGGGCTATGCAGCCTTTGGAGAAGGGTATCAGAACGCCTCCCAGCCAGAACTCCGGGCCTGTTCCGAAGCTGTGGAAGTCAATTCCCAGGCCGGTTCTGAGATTCATATGTTTGAACTGGCTTTTTTCCCTGCGGAGCTGATGTCGAATGCAATGGAAAAACGCAGTGTTCTGGCCAGGGGATGATTCTGCACGGTCGGCATAAGATATGAGAAGTCGACTGTGAATCCGCTCAGTCTGAATCCCGCACCTGCAGTGAAGTATTTTCTGTTTCCCTTGGTTTCGTTTTCATGGAAATAGCCTGCTCTCAGTGCGAATTGTTCATTGTACCAGTATTCCGTTCCCACTGACAGGGTATATTCCCGCAATTCTTCCCTGAAACCGCCCGGGGCGTCGTAGAAGGACTGGAAAATGGCTACGGGCACTGAAACATTGGGATCTTTTCCGGCTATGATACTGTCCGGATTGGTGATAGCATAACGCGGGGGTGTGGGAACAAGAAGCTTGTTTATATCTGTGGTGAGCGTTATTTTGTTGTAGGTGTCAAGGTTCATGGTCAGTGCAGTTCCCAGTCTCATGTTCATCGGTATGAAATCGGAAGTCTGGGCATCCGTATAGCTCATTTTTGATCCGATATTGGAGAAGTTGACTCCGAAAGCAAGTCTGCTGTCTTTATTCAGGATTGTCATATCCGTATGATGGTACAGGGAAATGTCGGCAGCAACCGAGATTCCTGCTTTTGTAGCTTCACCGCCGGAATAGGATCCTCCGGTCAGGTTGGAGTATATCATACGGAATGCGATTCCTCCCGAGAGCCTGTCAGTGAACAGTCTTGAATATGCCACATCAAGTGACCATTCATTCGGGGTGAATGTTCTCTCAAGATTTCCGTACTGATCTGTAAAGTCAACATCCCCGAGTGATGAATACAGAAGGCTTCCGCTGAGGACCTGCCTGCTGTCCAGTTTGTAATAACCACTGAGGTATGCGATGTTAATATCCGGGACCAGGTTTCTCAGCCACGGGGAATATGATATTCCCACACCTGCCTTTTCTTCGATGAATGCAAATTTAGCCGGATTCCAGTGCATGCTGTAAACATCGGGAGATGTTGCAACACCGGCATCACCCATTGCCCCGGCTCTTGAATCGGGTGCAATTGTCAGAAAAGGCACCACCGTCTGAATGGCATTGAGCTCACCGTCCGGCTGGCTGTAAAGATTAATGGTTCCTGACAGCATAACTGTCACCAGGAATATTCCGATTAGTCTGTTTTTCATTCCGATACGTTTCATTCAAGAAAAATGTAAATATAAAACTAAATTTTCTCCGACTTATTATGTATTGTTTATAAAATGATTATTCTGACTGTTCCCGAAGCCTCCTCGCCATCGTCCGTACGGACTGTTAACCTGCAGAAATAGATGCCTTTTCCGGCTCTTTCCCCGCCATCGGTATTTCCGTCCCACAGCAGCGGTGACAGACGGTAACCGCCTGACCAGGTTTCCTCCTTTATTATTCTGATGGTTCTCCCGCTCACATCAATTATGCTGATGGTAATTTGAAGCCTGCGGTCGGGCCGGTTATGGTTTGCACTTATTCTTGCATCACCGGCAACCGGATTCGGGTAAACGACAATGTCCCTGAGCATGAATTTTTCTTCCGGTGTAACGGTGAAGCTGATGGTTTTACTGGAAGAATTGTTGAAATTATCCCAGGCTTTAAGGGTAAGGGTATGGTTTCCTTCCGGCAGATCACTCAGGGCATAGCTGATTCTTCCCCTCGTATGGCTGTTAAAATCACTTTCAAAATAATTATTCAGGATGATTGCTGAAGCGGGGTCATTGTCGAGATATGCTGTAATGTCGTGACCGATTCCCGCCCCCGTGGTGTTTATCCCTCCCTCATCCTCAATTATTGCCAGTATTCTTGGATTCGGGCAGCTGATTCCTCCGCTTCTGAAAAGAGTGTCATTGAGATATAATTTTATCAGCGGTCCGGCAGTGTCGCTAGCGGCGGTATTCTCGAATCCCCCGACGATTATTCCGGAATAGCTGCCGTTCATGTCGCGTGTTTCGTCCTTTGCGTAGTAGCTTATTTTTCCTGTTCCGAAGGAATAGTTAATATCTCTCGGAACCATGAAGGTAAAGCTGAATCGGCCGTTTGCCGCCTTTGTTTTCCCGCTGAAAAGAATGTTGTTCCTCATTTCAAAGGTCATCGGCGGTCCGCCGTCGTTTGCCAGTGTCCTGATTATGGCGGGCTTGTCGTAGATCACCTGCGACACCGTTCCGTTGAAATCATCAATAAGGGTTCCTCCGTGATCCTCGATATGACCTGATATGGTTATTGTTGAGAGTGCTTTAAGGGTATCGGCAGCACTGCCTGCAGGCCCATGGTTTATTGAGTCGGTAATTACTTTCCCGTGAGGGGGAAATGCCAGTATTACCGCGGGGTCGCCCAGCAGGGAAAAGTTCCTCTTATTGGGTCCGTCTCCCGAATTATTCTTTGCAATCCGCATGATATCGCCGAGAGCCAGTGGTTCACCGGATTCCCTCAGCCTGATTATCGCATCGTAAATATTGCGGTTCAGGTAATAGTTCGGGGCTGAATAGGCAACGCGTGTTGTGGACATCAGTGCTATTGCCCCCCCGCCGGGATTCAGCAGTACCTTTTCGCCGGCCGATGTTCTCGGACTTATAATCTTTGTGGCCATATTTATATCAGCGTCGTCGAATCTGCTGAATTCACATGTGGCCGTTATGAAAAGGGGAAGCTTTGTCCCGTTCTTCCAGGAATTGATATCTTCGGTTTTTACGACTCTTTCATGAGCGAGTCCGTTTTCATTTCCGTGGCCGACATAGTTGAAGATCAGACAACCGGAATTTATACGGTTATTGATTGCTATTGTTACGTCGGGATAGGACTGGCCGGCTGCCGAGGTCTCCTGCCTGAATGCATCCAGATAGATTTTGTCCACATTTATTTCCGGAATACTGTCCTGAAGGAGCAGGCTGAGACCTTCCGCATCTGCCATATGAGCATTGCCGTCTTCATCGTCGGCAACCATGCATACTATGTTCTTCCATTCACCCGTGTTGGATGATTCAAGGTATCTTCTTATCTTGTTTACCACAATACCAGCCTGAAGGGTATCCGTCACGGGAATGCGCCCGATGCCGATATCCTCGGTTCCTTCGGCTTCACCCTTCCCGTCTTCAAGCAAGCCGTAGAAATCGTCAGAGGTGAATGAAGAGACAATGATGTTTGAATTCTGTGACTGATAGGTAGGAATATAATTGGGGCTGTTCGGGGGAGGCGTTTTATTCTCATATGAGCCGTCGCCGAAAAGGAGCAGGTATCTCAGAGGGGTGGCTGTGTTTTTCTGCCTGAGATATTTCATCCGGAGAAAATTCCTGATGGCAGCTATATCGGGAATGCCTCCCGAGAATTCATTATAGATCTCCCCGGGCGTTACTATCTGTGAAACAAGTCCCTCTCTTTCAAAATGCAGATCAGCAAGCTTTTTTGCATATTTTCTGAACAGGGGATGAGTTACTATAACCATTTCCGCGGGTGGGGAAGCGTGAAGATCCTGGTTTGCCACGGGACCCGGCCTGAAAACGGGCTTCAGTGCATCTGACTCGCTGAAGATCACAAATTTCCTCAGTGAATCAGAATTGGCCCTGAAAACAATATTTTCCCCTGATCTTGCCGGGTTCACGTTTTTCGGATTGCCTGCATCCGTAATATCCCATACAAGAGGATTCCTGCCGGGACTGTTCACGGAATATTCAGTCAGGTTTCCCGCTGAGACAGTCCTTGAGTCGAGGACATGAAGTGTTTTTCCCCTGTAAACATTGTGCTTTCTTGCATGCAGAGTCACAAAGTCCAGCCATCCCCTGGCGCCGGGGTCCTTTTCATTCCTGAATCCTATCCGGTAAACCGGTGTAGCCGACAAAGGCAGCACCGTTCCCGAGGAATCGCTTATACGGGCATAGGTTCCCGTATAATTGTACATGTTCACATCCTGCACAAGGATTGTGTTCAGCAGGCTTTCCCCTTCCGAGAAGCTGAATTGTGAAACTGAGGGAGCCCTTGCCAGTACCCTTATCCTGTATCTGATTTCGCCGGTACTTACCAGATCCGTGAATTCAGGCCTGATTTCAACAGGCGTAAGTGAAGAAACCGGCTGATACCATTCCCGTCCGGATTTTATAATATTTTCTGTTTCCAGTTCATGGATGAAAAGAAGATCTGATTCTGATGAATAATAGTCCGGTTCCTCCGTATGGACCGCAGCAGCGGATATTGTTCTGGCGGCTCCCCCTCCCGATGTTATGAAATAGAAGGCGGTATCCGAGTAATTGTGCCTGACAAAATCATATCTGCCTTCGCCTTCATTATACTTCCATCTGTGGGTTGCCTGTCCGTAAAAGAGCAGATAATCACCTTCACCGAAGATGCCGTCGCTTCCGGTTGAAAGCAGTACTGAAATCTCCCTGAGGTCATCCGGTGCCGGATCGCCGGTGAGGTATGAAAGCTGGCCCCAGTTACTGGCAAAGAGCCTTGGGCCGGAAGGATCGCTCAGACCGGCCTCTTTCAGCTGTGAATAGCTTATCTTATAGATACCGTCTGCTGTCACCGCAATTTTAAGCCATTTCCCTGATGAGAGGACCGAAGATGCAGAATAGTTTTCAATGGATGATTGTGAATACAGAATGGCGGGTATAAAAGCCAATATAAGTGATATATTATGCAACAATCTGAACATCATTACGTACAAAGACACAAATTTATAATGTTCTTTGACTTGTTTTTTTATTGTTTACAGCCAGGCAAAATTAAAATAATAACGCTTTAAAAACGTTGATATTGCAGCTTGCAATATTATGACAAAACAGCTTATTGGAATCACTTTCCTGATTATTATCACAGGGGGAATCTCGGGCGGGCAATACTCTGAAAGCGGTTTTGATTATCAGGCGATCATGCTTAATAATCCCGCACTGGCCGGAGCTGAGGGAGACGGATCGCTGAGACTGTCATTCATTAATCACTATCCCGGACAGGGTTACAAACTTTTTTCGGGAAGAATGTCATACGATTCCTATTTCCCTTCCCTGCACGGAGGTGTCGGGATTTTTGTCTCGAACGATTATCTGGGTGGAATCATTAATGATTTACAGGGAGGATTTTCCTACGCCTATTATTTCCGGGCGGGCAGGGATGTATTTATAAGTGCCGGCCTTTCAGCCTCGGTGTGGCACAGAGGCTATAATTTCAGCAGTGCGGTACTGCCTGAGCAGATAGATCCTGCCGGGAATATTGTTTTTCCGGGAAGTGAAACAGTATCACAGAACGGCAGTTACATGCTGGACCTGGGTACTGGATTTCTTTTTATGACAGAAAGGATTTTCTGGGGAATTTCAGTGAACCATCTGACGGAGCCGGATGTTGATTATTCAGGTGATCAGGCGGGGAAAACTGGCAGGAAGCTGCTGGTTCATGCAGGAGGGGATTTTCATATCAGCAGGGAAAAGGAATTCAGGATCAGACCACTGGTTAAAGGTGAGATTACTAAGGATTATTTCTCGGCGGGAGCAGGAGCGGTCCTTGAAATGGCGAATCTGTCGTTAAGTACAGTTTTGCTGGGTGACGGGGAAAGGAACACAGATCTTCAGGCCGGATTCGCGCTGAATACCCCGGGAATGAAGTTGTTTTACAATTACCGTTTTAATATTGCAACGGGGAAAAATCTGCTTCCGTTCTCGCTTCTGCACCATGTGGGAATAGTGCTTGGTTTAAACAGTGTTGATAAAAGAAGAGTCATAAAAACAATAAATTACCCTGCATTATAGTTATACTTATTGTTTGAAATAATTTTTGGAAATTATTATCTTTGTAAACTGATAAAAGTCAAAAAAACCATAGTAATATGTGCAGAATAAAATTCTTGCCGGTAATTCTGATAGCCGGTTCTGTTCTCGTGTCATGCAAGGGAGGCAAACAGGCCAATACATCTCCCACCACCGGATGGAGGTATAACAGTCCTGATCACGGTGGTTTTGAAGTGGTTTTGGGTGCTGAACAGAAAACGGGTCCCGGGCTTGTCCTTATAGAAGGGGGCAGGTTCACCATGGGACAGGTTCAGCAGGATGTTTTGTTTGACTGGAACAACAAGCCGCGCACAGTCACCGTATCATCTTTTTATATGGATGAAACCGAGATAACCAACGTTGATTACCGTGAATATCTTTACTGGCTGAGGCGTGTGTATGTTGATTATCCCGAAGTATACAGGAGGGCTTTGCCAGATACGCTTGTATGGAGAAGTCCCCTGGGCTTCAATGATCCCTATGTTCAGTACTATTTCCGTCATCCGGCATATAACACCTATCCGGTTGTCGGTGTTAACTGGCTGCAGGCCAATGATTACTGCCTGTGGAGGAGTGACCGGGTCAATGAACAGATCCTTATTGATGAAGGTGAGCTGAAGCCTGATCCCGAGCAGAAGAATCAGAACAATTTCAATACCGAAGCATACCTTGTTGGGCAGTATGAAGGTGTAGTGAACCGGCTGAGAGAGAGTCTCAATCCCAATCAGACTGAAAGAAGGACAACTTTTGAAGACGGAGTGCTTCTTCCCAACTACCGCCTTCCCACTGAAGCCGAATGGGAATATGCTGCATATGGTCTGCGGGGCAATACATACCAGGAAAGGATTTATGAAAGAAGGATTTATCCATGGGACGGCCATAATGTAAGGAATGCCAAAAAGCGTCACCGCGGCCAGATGATGGCGAACTTTGTCCGGGGCAGGGGAGATATGATGGGTGTGGCAGGAAGTCTTAACGATAATGCAAGCATCACAGCCGATGTGAAATCCTACTGGCCCAATGATTATGGCCTCTATTGCATGGCCGGCAACGTGAACGAATGGGTTCTGGATGTGTACCGTCCGCTTTCATCGGACGACGTTGATGCATTCAACCCTTTCAGGGGCAACGTGTATACCGATCTCCGCCGTGATGCAAACGGCAATGTGGTTACAAAAAACAATCTCGGCCGTTTGTATATTGATACCGTAAAGGACATTGATGTGGCCAACAGGTATAATTACCAGAAGGGAGATTACAGGAACTACAGGGATGGCGACCTGCAGTCCTCAATAACAAGTGACTGGCGTGCAGATGACGGCATGAGGGGGTCTGAAAGAATGTATGCCCAGAGTACCGGAGCTGAAGGTGCGAGTGATTATGTCACGCTGATAAATGATAATGCCAGGGTTTTCAAGGGAGGTTCCTGGAAAGACAGGGCATACTGGCTCAATCCTTCCACACGGCGTTTCCTTGACCAGGAAAGCTGCCGCGATGATCTCGGATTCAGATGCGCAATGATCAGAGTAGGAAGTCCTGCAGGGTTCTGATTGTAAAAAAATAAAACTATCTTTAGCCCCATTATGATATCATAATGGGGCATTTTTTTGAAAATATAATGACAGAGCAGATTTATCAGCTTTTCAGGGAATCCAAAGGCTTGTCAACAGATTCGCGGACCATTTCGGAAGGGCAGATGTTCCTTGCCCTCTGGGGAAATAAGTTCAACGGCAATAAGTATGCTGCTGATGCCCTTAAGAAGGGGGCTTCATGGGCTGTTATCGATGATCCGGCCTTTGAAACGGAAAAAACCATTCTGGTGGATGACACGCTGATGGAGTTGCATAAGCTTGCGACACATCACAGGAAGGAACTGAAATGCCCGGTTCTGGCAGTTACGGGTTCCAACGGAAAGACAACGACTAAGGAGCTTATCGCGGCAGTTCTTTCAAAGAAGTACAGGGTTCATTCCACAAAAAGGAATCTCAATAATCAGATTGGCGTGCCCCTCACCATATTATCAGCACAGGAGGGCACTGAGATCATGGTACTTGAGATGGGCGCCAGCCATATCGGCGAGATCAGGACACTCTGTCTCATAGCCCGGCCCGATTACGGGATCATTACCAATATAGGTGCGGCACATATGGAAGGTTTCGGATCAATCGAGGGGGTTGCGAAAGCAAAAACGGAACTCTATGAACATCTCCGCAAGGTAAACGGCATAGCCTTCTACAATGACAGGGACAGACTGATCAGCTCAAAGATCTACGGAATGGTCAACAGGGCGGTTCCCTTCTCGGATCCGGCAGGGACGGCACTGAAAGCAGTTCCTGAGATTACCGGCCTGAACCTGGCGGTAAACGTGAAGTACCGTAAAAAGAAACTGAAGGTTCAGACAAAGCTGTTCGGAGCCTATAATGCTGACAACGTCAGGGCAGCTATGGCGGTGGGACTGTTTTTCGGTGTTGACATTGAGGATATTGCCGATGCAATTGAAAACTATGAACCGGAAGACAATCGTTCGCGTGTGATTGTCACGGAGAACAACACCCTGATCAGCGATTCATACAATGCCAACCCGGTAAGCATGAAGCTTGCCCTGGAATCATTTGCGGCAATAAAGGCAGAAAACAAATTGTGCATTCTGGGCGACATGCTTGAGCTCGGGGACAGGACGGAGGAGGAACATAAAAAAATACACCGGGTGCTTACGGATCACAATCTTCAGAATGTAATGCTGACGGGTCCGGTATTTACGAAAGTTTCCGCCGGATTCAGGTTCAAGACATTCTCGAGCGTCGGCAGGCTCAGGAAATATCTGAAGCTTAAACCTGTGAAGGGATACCATATTCTTATAAAAGGCTCCAGGGGAATGGCTCTTGAGCAGATTTATGATGTATTGTGATCCGGAACTCAGTTCTGTCCGCTGCCGGTAAATTCCAGATCCACCTGTATCACTTCGGATCTTCCGGATGTTCTCACCCGTGGTCCCCACAGACCAAAACCCGAAGAGACTATTACATGGGTATTCCCTATTTTCCTGTGTCCGTAGCCTACCTCATAAATTTTGTCAATAAGGTAGTTGAGAGGCCACAGCTGTCCTTTGTGGGTATGGCCGGACAGCTGAAGGTCAATGCCATTATCTGCTGCCTCACCCAGTTGCAGGGGCTGATGGTCCAGCAGTATAAGCGGAAATGAATGATCGGCATTTTCAATGAGTTTTCCGACCGGCATTCTTTTTTCTGACAGGTACCTCTGTGAATCCCTGTCGAGCCTTCCTGCCACCTGTATACCGCCGGGAAGAACTATCATCTCGTCCCTGAGTATTCTTATACCCCTGCTTTCGATGTACGGGATGGTTCTGTCAGCTCCCCCTATATATTCATGGTTGCCTGTTATGGCATACAGTCCGTCTCTCGTGTCAGGTCCGGTGAAGTATTTCAGGAGATCGCCCCTGAGAACCGGACCAAGTTCCCCGTCTATAATATCGCCAAGCAGGAATACCGCATCCGGTTTGATTTCCTCAAGTATTGAAGAAAGTTTTCTAATGCTCCGCTTGCGGATAATACTCCCGAGATGAATGTCGGAAACTGCGGCAATTCTCATGGTGCTGACACCTTCTGTCTTCTTCGGAAGGGATATTTCATATTTTTTTACCACCGGAATGACTGCATTGATGAAACCGCCCATGATCAGAAGAGATGAGCCTGCAAGGATCAGTATGAAGGCCCACCTGCGGTAAAGCGGGATGTTTTCCGGATGAAGGATGCCGGTGATCCTGAACAGGATGAACAGTATATCTGACAGAAGGAAAAAAATGAAGCCATAGAAAAGGAAGGCAATCCAGAATCCCCCTGCAATGTTCAGTATGTCTGAGAAAACAGTTGAATGCCTGGTTTCCAGGAATTTGGCTACGATAAAGGTTGTGGCGAGTGAAATGAACACTACTGTGTAGGTCAGTCTGCCCGTCCGCGGCACAAAACTGTAACCCTTAAGAAAGATATACAGGTTTCCAATGAAATATATGATAAAAACGATTGTGAAAAATATGAGGAACTGCGATATTTTCATCGTGATGTGAGTATGTCAAATGTTCTTTTCTTCAGGATATAAAACTCGAAAACCAGGCATTTGTTCAGTATCAGTCCGTGAGCTTCCTTTTGCCCGCAGGCCCTGGCCATTTTTCTTTTCTGCCTTAGTTTCCCGATATTCCTGTAATAGTGCACATGGGCCCTTAAAACGGCCAAGGAGCTTCTGAACTGTCCCTTCAGGAGAAAAAATACTGCCGCTATGCCATCGAGAATTTTTCTTTTGAACATTGTTCTTCTGAATTCCCTGTCGGGCAGGTTTTTATACAGAAGGAACAGGCTGTTCCGGAAATTCAGGTATGTCTTGAAAGGAGATTCATACGGAAGTGCACCTCCGCCGACGTGATAGATGGCAGAATCAGGCACGAATGAAACACGGTAGCCGGCTTTGTGGAAGCGCCAGCAAAGATCTATTTCTTCCATATGGGCGAAGAAATCGGGATCGAATCCTCCGCATTCCTTCCATGCTGAGGATCTGACGATCATACAGGCACCGGTTGACCAGAATATATCTGTCCGGCTGTCATACTGCCCCCTGTCTTTTTCAATTCTGAAAAGGACACGTCCCCTGCAGAGGGGATAGCCGTATTTGTCAATAAACCCGCCTGCAGCTCCGGCATATTCAAAATAATCCCTGTTGTGGTATGACAGGATTTTAGGCTGGCATGAAGCCGTATCGGGACTGGAATCCATATATTTCACCAGGGGGTCGAGCCACCGGGGAGTAACTTCGATATCCGAATTCAGGAGTACGTAATATTGTGAATCTATCTGTGCCAGTGCCAGATTATAGCCTTCCGCGAAGCCGTGATTCTTTTCAAGCCGGATAAGTCTGACATTGCTTACTTCCGAGGTGATCCAGTCCTGTGATCCGTCAGTTGAACCATTGTCTGCCACGAATATTTCCGTTCCGGTACCGGCGGTATGCCTTACCACTCCCGGAAGAAACATTTTCAGATATTTCAGTCCGTTCCAGTTCAATATGACAACTGCAGTTTTGATCATTGTCAGTGTCTTAATATTTCCATCTCCTGTGAGTCCATAACCAGTATTCGGGTTTTTCCCTGATTATTTCTTCAAGTCTCCTGACATGGCTGTCGGTTACGGAGTATTCCTCCAGCCCTGATGTATGTTCGAACAGCATTTCCGTTGAATAGGAATAATAGCCTCTCCGTATTTTCCGGATATTCATGAACACCACGGCCATATCGTATTTAAGGGCTATTTTTTCTGCTCCGAGATATACCGGTGTGTCCTGGTTCAGGAACCTGGTCCTGTATTTTATCTCCGCCCTGGGGGGAGTCTGGTCGGCTATAAGACCATAAACTGCCTTAACACTGTTTTTCCTGTTAGTGAGAATTTCCCGTATTATAGCGGACATTGCAACAGGAGTGGCCTTGTTTCTCGATCTGATTCCGAGCATGAACCTGTCGAAGTGCTTATTGTTCAGGGCCCTGTACACAGGGACGCATTTATGTCCGGTGAATGCCGGGAGGATGTTCGTCCATTCCCAGTTGCAGTAGTGGCTGTACACCATGACTACATCACGTCCTTCGGCAAAGAGTCTGTCAAGCAGTCCGGGATTTTCATAATGCATCCGTTCAGCCAGCTCCTCATTGCTTATATGGATGAGTTTCAGTATTTCCACTACCAGATCGCAGAAATGGCGGTAGAACTTTTTGCTGATGGCTGCCAGCTCCCTTTCGCTTTTTTCCGGAAATGCATTTCTCAGATTTGTTATTACAACTTTTCGCCGGTATCCCGGGAAATAAAATGCCAGAAGGAAGAGGAAGTCGGAAAACAGGTATAATATCTTCAGTGGCAGCAGGCTTATTGCCCAGCTGATCCCGTAGAAGATATAGAATCCTGCAGCCTCCATAGATCCGGGATTAGCTATTCATAAATTTAGCGACGGTTTCGAGAAATTCAGAATAAAGAAGATTGTTTGAAGCGATTACGTCGGAACCTGAAAGATTTTTTTCATTGCCTCTGAAGTCGCTTACTTTTCCTCCCGCCTCCCTCACGATTATTGTTGCTGCGGCTATATCCCAGGGATTAAGGCCGTATTCATAGAATGTTTCGAATCTTCCGCAGGCGACATAGGCCATGTCAATTGCAGCCGAACCGAGTCTTCTGATCCCGTGGGTGGTCTTTGAAAAATGTTTCAGGCTTTCCAGGAACTCATTCAGCCTGCTGAAATCGTTGTACGGGAATCCCGTGGCAATGAGACTGTCGGAGAAGCTTTTTATTTCAGACACATGAATGGCCCTGTCATTGAGCCAGGCTCCCCCGTTTTTCCATGCGGTGAAGGTTTCCGATCCGACTGCTTCATAAACGACGCCGGCAACCGGTTCTTCATCTTCCAGGAGTCCGATGCTTATTGCATAGGGCTGAAGGCCATGGACAAAGTTGGTGGTTCCGTCAAGAGGATCAATTACCCAGCAATATCTTCCGCATTTTTTTGATGATGTTCCCTCTTCCGTAATGAAGCCGGCTTCCGGAAGGATCAGACTCAGTTTCTCCACCAGCATTTCTTCCGACTTCCTGTCGACATAGCTTACAAGGTCGTGAAGTCCCTTTTTTTCAGTACGGCTGATATCGAATCCCGCCGATTCACGCCGGATGAATTTTCCTGTTTCGCGTGCAAGTTCTGCCACTTCACTCACTATGGATTTTAAATCTTTCATTATGATCTGTTTAATTCAATATTCATATTTCCGGATGCAGACATGCCGAGTATTTTTACTTTCCTGACCGTTCCGGCAAGGGCTGCCTCCCAGGGATGTTCAACCCTGATGTAGTTTCCGGTGAAACCATATATCATTCCTTTGTTTCTGACATGTTCGAAAAGTACTTCCGCGTTTTTCCCCCTGTTCCGTTCCCTGAACTCCAGTGCTTTTTTCTGTGACAGTTCCAGGAGTTTTTTACTTCTCAGACTCTTCAGCTCGTGCGGAACTTTTCCCGGAAGCTTTTCAGCGGCAGTTCCCGGCCTTTCCGAAAAGGGAAAGACATGAAGGTATGAGAGGGGCAGATTCTCCAGAAAGGAATAAGTCTCTGCAAAATCCGCTTCATTCTCTCCGGGGAAGCCCACTATAACATCGGCCCCGATACCGGCCAGCGGGATTGCTTCGCTTATGTGCCTTACCCTTCCGGCAAACAGGTCCTTTCTGTATCTCCTTCTCATGAGGGCAAGTATTCTGTCACATCCGCTCTGCAGCGGTATGTGGAAGTGGGGCATGATCCGTGGTTCTGCCGAGCATATTTCAATAAGCCCGTCCGTAAGCAGGTTGGGTTCAACCGAGGATATCCTGTAGCGCTCTATCCCTTCCACCCTGACCAGTTCCTTCAGAAGTTCCGCAAGTGATTCCCCTGTGGATCTGCCGAAATCCCCCGTGTTGACACCGGTCAGGACGATTTCCTTCACGCCTCCGGCAGCTATTGCCCTGGCCTCGTCAAGCAGTGTCTGTATTCCGGGATTCCGGCTTTTTCCCCTTGCCATGGGAATGGTGCAGTAGGAACAGTTATAATCACATCCGTCCTGCACTTTCAGAAAGGATCTTGTGCGGTCGCCGGCGGAATAGGAATGCATGAAACCGTCACTGTCAGAAAGCTCACAGGAATGAATCTCGGCCCCGCGCCTTTTGCTTGTATCCTCAAGAAATCCAGCAATATTGAATCTCTCGTTGGTTCCCAGCACGAGATCGACTCCCGGTATGGAAGCAAGTTCTTCAGGCCTGAGCTGTGCATAGCATCCTGTAACAGCAATAAATGCGTCAGGCGACCGGCTGATGATTCTTTTTACGGCCTGCCGGCATTTCCTGTCAGCAATACCGGTTACCGTACAGGTGTTGATAATATATATATCAGCCTTCTGTCCGTCGGCAACCCTTTCAAATCTTTCCGGCGGGAATGATCTTGCAAGGGTTGATGTTTCAGCGAAGTTTAACTTGCAGCCAAGAGTATGAAATGCTATTTTTTTCTTTCTGCTGTCGTTCATGCAATATTCCTTCAGGCTATTCTTTCAGCCTTGTAAGCCATACATTTCTGAATTCAATGGCCCTGCCCTCGCTCTGCAGGCATATGTGACCCTCCTTCAGGCTCGTACCGGTCGCCCTGTTCATCAGGACATCATTAAGCGTAACATCAATATTGTCAGAAATACAGGTTATTTCCATCTTGTTCCATTCACCCACGGGCTTTTCTGCTGATTCAGCCAGTTTGGCCACGATAATGGTTGATTTGTCGGTTCTTTCATTCATGTCTGAGCCGCCCATGCACAGGAGATCTCCGGCATTACCGGCCTTCAGCTGGACTTCAAAGCATTTCGGCCAGATTGTGTCAGGCTGCTGAACATGGATGAAAACACCGCTGTTCGTGGCTTCCGTTGGGTATCTCCATTCAACATGAAGGGCATAATTGCCGTAAACTTCCCCTGTTCTCATATACCCGAAAGGATCACCGCTGATGTGGATCACGCCGTTTTTTATCGTGAACACTTCCGAGGCATCTGCCGAAGGATCTCTCAGGAAGAAGGTCCAGTTGCTGAGGTCTTTGCCATTGAAGAGCATTACTTTCTCAGTGGCTGATGCTGTTTCGCCCCCGTCCTTTTTTGTTTTTGTACGGCCGCATGAACTGAATGATACAATTGCGGCAACAGTAAGGAGAACCAGGATAGTTTTTACATGTTTGATTTTCATAATAATTTGTATTTAAGTTATTTGAATTATCAGAGAAGTTTGCTGGCCAGTTCAGCAAGGTAGCTTCGTTCTCCCTTTACAAGGTTGACGTGTGCGAATATGTCCTGGTCTTTCATTTTATCGGAGAGATAGCTCAGACCGTTTGATCCGGTGTCAAGATAGGGAGAGTCAATCTGTTCGATGTCGCCTGTAAAGACCATCTTGGTACCTTCCCCTGCACGGGTTATGATTGTTTTTATTTCGTGGGGGGTAAGGTTCTGGGCTTCATCCACGATGAAGAATATGCTTGAAAGACTTCTTCCCCTGATGTATGCAAGGGGGGTAATGACCAGTTTTTCCTCTTTCATCATGTCATTTATCCTGAGGAATTCCGGACTCTGATGACTGAACCTGTGTTTGATGACTGTCAGGTTGTCATACAGGGGCTGCATATACGGATCCATCTTGTCCTTGATATCGCCGGGAAGGAAGCCAAGGTCGCGGTTTGCAAGCGGAACTATCGGCCGGGCCAGGAAGATCTGTTTGTATCTCTTATGCTGGGCAAGTGCAGCTGCCAGGGCAAGGAGGGTTTTTCCCGTTCCTGCCTTTCCCGTGAGCGACACGAGCTGGATTTCCGGATTTGTCAGAACATCAAGGGCAAAGGTCTGTTCAGCATTACGGGGATCAATACCATAGGTGGTTTGCTTGACAACCCTGTTCAGGAGTTTGCTGGCAGGATTGTAATGGGCCAGGGCGCTGGCTCCGTTATTCTTCATGATGAAGAACTTATGGCCTTTCTGTTCCTGGTCGAGGTTGAATTCCGACACGCTTACTCCGGCGGGATTGTCGTAGAGCTTGTTTATCAGCACCTGATCAATGCCTTCCACGACGCTGATACCCTTGTACAGGTCATCTATGTTCGCCACCTTGTCGGTCCTGTAATCCTGTGCCATGATGCCCAGCGACTTGGCCTTCATCCGGAGGTTTATGTCTTTTGTGATAAGAACCACCGTTTTGTTTTTATTGGCATTGCAGACATAATCAGCAATGGCAAGTATCCGGTGATCGGGGGTTCTGTCAGGAAATGACTGGCTGACTTTTTCCGAGAATTCCTTGCCGGTTTCGATATGCAGATTCCCCAGGTTCTCACCAAGAGGAATATTGGCAGTCAGAAGCAGGTCGCCGGATAATTTGTCAAGCTCCCTGGTAAATTCCCTTGCATGAAAATTAATCTGGTCATTTCCCTTCTTGAACCTGTCCAGCTCTTCCAGTACTACAATAGGTATAATCACATCATTTTCTTCAAAATTGTAAATGCACTTGTAATCATGTAAAAGAACATTCGTGTCGATTATGAAGATTTTTTTGTTGTGTTTTTTTGCCATGTTTAAATATCTGATAATCAAAATGGTATTTTGCAAATATCCTTCCGGGTGCCGGAAATGCAAAAATAAGGAAAATATGCCATTGTTGGTACTGATATTGAAAGTTAGTTAATTTGTGTTGTCTCTGGTTAACAAGCCGGAACGCAGGGCAGGGAATCCTCCTGACCGGGCGGGAAACACCGGACACAGAATTTTTTATGATGAATTACAGCGAAACACTGGATTTTTTATACAGCCGTCTTCCGGCATATCACCGCATAGGCAGGGCTGCCTACAGAAACAATCTTGACAACACCCTTGCCCTTGATGCATATTTCGGACATCCTCACCGCAATTACCTTTCCGTACATATTGCCGGAACCAACGGGAAGGGGTCGGTTTCGCACATGCTTGCATCAATACTGATGGAAGCCGGATATAAAACCGGTCTTTACACTTCACCCCATCTGAAGGATTTCAGGGAAAGGATAAGGATAAATGGTAAGATGATCCCGAAGGGCCGGGTTGTTTCCTTTGTCAGAAATCACAGGGGGATCATTGAAACTGTTCAGCCCTCCTTCTTTGAACTGACGGCAGCAATGGCATTTGATTATTTTTCGCGTGAAGGGGTGGATGTATCGGTTATTGAAACCGGGATGGGGGGGAGGCTGGATTCAACCAACATCATAACACCCGTTCTGTCGGTCATTACGAACATAGGGCATGATCACGCCGATCTTCTGGGAGATACCCCGGAAAAGATCGCGGCAGAAAAGGCAGGAATCATTAAAACAAATATTCCGGTGGTAATAGGTGAAACACAGTCTGAAACCATGGAAATATTCTGTGAATCTGCAAGGGCGTCCCATTCCCGTATTTTTTTTGCGGACAGGCATTACAGGTGTACTGCCACAGTAGATTCCGCTGATCCGGAATTAAGATACTATACCGTGGAGAGACCGGCAGGAGGGGAAGCGTTTACGGGTGAGGATCCGTGCAATCGCGGAAATGCACTCACCTCCGTGAATCCGCCCACTTCCGGGAATCCATCAGCTGCCGTGAAACGGGTAAATGTTGCTGTTCCGCTTGTGGGGGATTACCAGGTCAGAAATATTCAGACGGTGTTTCAGGCCTGCGAATGTCTCAGTGATTCACTGGCAATTGATGAAAAAGCTGTTGTCGGTGGTCTGAGGAAGGTTGTCAGCAATACCGGTTTTTCGGGCCGCTGGCAGATATTGCAGAAAAGGCCACTGGTCATTGCCGATACCGGACATAACAGGGAGGGCATTGAGTATGTGGTACGTCAGATTGGCAAAATGAATGCAGAACGGATACATTTTGTTCTGGGTTTTACCGGCGACAAGGATCTTTCTCTTGTGCTTCCGCTTTTTCCCGTGAATGCTTTCTATTATTTTACCAGGGCATCGGTTTCACGTGCTCTGGATGAAAAACTGCTTCAGAAAGAGGCCCTGAGGTACGGACTGAGGGGCGAAAGTTATGGAACAGTGGCTGATGCATGGAAGGCAGCACTGGACAATGCTGCTGCAGATGACATTATATTTATCGGGGGCAGCACTTTTGTGGTGGCGGATGTGTTATAAATATTATTTAATTTTACTGTAATAAATTAATTGTATTTTACCTGCAGGCTTTATTCCGGCGTCGGCATGCCGGCAGAACTGATCTGATCACCGAATCTTTAAAAATTACCGGATTATGAAAAAAATAATTGTCTCACTTTCGTTTATCCTGCTTGTGTTCAGCCTTGAGGCTCAGCCGGATTCAAAGATAGTAATAATCCACAGCAACGATCTGCATTCCCATCTTGCCGGATTTGCTCCCGAGCTCGATTATTCACCGCTTGTTACGGGTAATGACGGAACTGTCGGCGGTTTTGCCAGGATAGCATCAATAATCAGGAGTGAAAAAGAAAAAAATGAGGGGATCACCCTTGTTCTGGATGCAGGAGATTTTTTAATGGGAACCCTTTTTCAGGGTGTTGAAATAAAGACAGGCTTTCAGCTGCGCCTGATGAAAACAATGGGATACGATGTACTCTGTATCGGCAATCATGAATTTGACTATGGTCCCGCCAGGCTTGCCGATATCATCAGTTCATCTGCCGGTGCGGGAGAGATTCCGGCCCTGCTGCTCGGCAACGCCGTATTTGATCCGGCTGATCCGGAAGATGACGGGCTTGAAAAACTCTTTTCAGACAATGTATTGCGAAGAACGATGATCATCAACAGGGGAGGTATCAGGTTCGGCTTTTTTTCCCTTCTTGGGAAAGTTGCCGTCGGTAATGCCGCCTATGCTCCTCCTGTTAAGTTTTCAAAACAGATTGCCTCTGCCCGTCAGATGGTTAAGGAGCTTAAGGATGAAGGCTGTGATGTGATTATCTGTCTTTCACATTCGGGAGTATCAAGGGATAAAAAGGGCAGATGGGCAGGTGAGGATGTCGAATTGGCCAGGAAGGTAAAAGGCATTGATGTCATAGTAAGCGGCCATACCCACACTGCCCTGGAGCAGCCTGTAATGGTCGGGGGTGTACCCGTAGTCCAGACAGGTGAGTATGGCATGAATATGGGGAAACTGACACTTGAATATAAAGGAGGAAAGCTAAAGGTAAGCGATTATTCGCTGATACCCGTCAATGACAATATTGCAGGCGACAGGCATATCCATGATCTTATTGAGCTGCAAAAGGAGAGGGTTAATGAAGATATACTGAAGCCGGCCGGACTGAGTTATGACAAACCGGTTGTTGAAACTGATTTCCTTCTTGAATGTGACGAAGGAGGTGACATAAGAAACAGTAATCTCGGCCCCCTGGTGGCAGATGCGATTCACAGCTATGTGAACAATCATGTCAGGACAGGAACTGATATCAGTATGGTCGCCGTTGGTGTCATCCGCGACAGGATTGTTCCGGGTTACCAGTCTGCACCCGATATTTTCAGGATAATGTCGATGGGAACAGGGAATGATGCGATTCCGGGATACCCTCTTTCCAGGGTTTACCTTACAGGAAAGGAGCTTAAGAGTGTTCTGGAAATACTCCAGCTTGCCTACAGGTCAACTCCGGAGAATTATTGTTATTATTCCGGACTGAGAGTCATGCACGATCCGGGCAGAATGATGTTCAGAAAAATAAAAAGAATTGAACTGGTAAAGGCCGACGGAAATGTAAAACAGGTGGATTTCTCAAGGAAAAACAAGGAACTTTTTTCGGTAACGGCCAATTCCTATATGCTGGAATTTGTCGGTATAATAAAAAAGATGAGCTTTGGCCTGTTGAACGTGGTTCCGAAAGATATTAACGGGAATCCGCTTACTGACATGAAAAAGGCGATTCTTGACTTTGATGAAAACACACCCGGGATTCAGGAAGGCAGGGAATGGCTGGCTCTTGTGGAATACCTGTCATCGATGGAAGACACTAATTTCAACAATATTCCCGATATAGACAGTAAATACAGGGAAGCAATCCAGACTTTTATACCGGTAAAGTGAATTGTTGCCGCCTCACCATTTGCTGAATGGATTATTTACTTTCAGGCGTTTTTTGTTATTTGCCACTGTATAGCCGATCTGGAAAAGAGCTTCGGTTATTCTCTCCATTTTCCCGAAATTAATTTTTCCAATCACATCTCCGGGTGTATGATAATCGGTATGAAGGCCTGTTGTGAAAAAGAGTACAGGAATATCCTTCCTAACGAAATTATAGTGATCGCTGCGTGCAAAAAGCTGAAGGGGATGATCTCTTCCGCTGAGGGAATAATCGAAATCCAGAGGGATACGTTCATCCACATCCCTGGCTATTCCTGACAGTTCCCTGCTCTGGTTTCCCGTTATCACAAACACCTCGTTAAGTCCCGTCATGGGATAGTCTGAAGTAGTGTCCGCTATGCCTTTCACCCTGCCGATCATGTCGACGTTGATATCTGCAACCGTATTTTCAAGCGGTACAAGAGGATTGTCGGTATAGTATTCGGATCCGAACAATCCGATCTCTTCGCCTGAAAACCACAGGAACAATATTGATCTCAGGGGTTTCCTTTCAAGTTCCCTGAAAGCACCGGCTATTGAAAGGAGAGCTGCACACCCTGAGGCATTGTCGTCAGCCCCGGTATTTATCCTGTCACCGTATCCTCCGATATGGTCGGCATGACAGGAATATACAAGAAACTCGTTTTTCAGTACGGGATCGCTTCCTTCAATAATGGCAGCTACATTGTTAAGAGTTATTTCTTCCGTGGAGGTGACGATATCAATTGCCAGACTCTTGCCGGGTATGGCGAACGAGCATGGCTGTAAATCAGTATCTATCTTTTTCTGGATATCTTCAAGGTTCCTTCCGCTTCCCTCAAGCAACTGATCAGCCACGCTCCGGTCAGCAAAAAAGATTTTCATCGTTCCCGGAAAGGGGAACACAGGAGCCTTTTTGCCCTTGAGGCTGAGGGATGAACTCAGATATTCTGCAATTCCCGGTTCCTGTTCATCAAGACTGTTAAAACCGGATTTGGGATCACAGACAAATATGACGGCCTTTGCCTTGAGCCGGAAAAGATTTCTGAATTTGAAAGTGTAACTGCTGAAATCCGACCAGTTGTCACCTTCGAAGATATAGGTGCTGCCGTCAGCCTTTGTAGGGGATCTGGTCATTACGAGCAATATCTTGTCCTCTGTCGGGATATCCCTGAAATCATCATAACCGTATTCTTCCCTGACCAGACCGTAGCCTGCAAAAACAACTTCCCCCTCGACAGTGATATCCGCCGGATGGAAAGGGAACATCTGGTACAGGTTCTTCGTTATCCTTACAGTATCATCATCCGGGGAACTAATTCTTATTCCGGACTTTTTCTGGTCCACTCCCTTGCTTATAACCTGATAAGGCTGCAGGTAGCCTGTTCCGGCAGCAGGTTTAAGGTTGAGCAGTCTGGCATTGGAAACAATATATTCCTGGGCAATGTCAAGGCCCGGGGATCCGTTTTTCCTTCCGTTCAGAAGCGGAGAGGCAAGGAATGAAACATGTGCTTCCAGGTGGTCAGCTTTTATGAAAGCGGAAGCAGGATACCGTTCCTGGGAGCATATGCCCGATGGCATTGTAACAGCCAGGATGAAAATGAGGGCAGAGTGGTAAATGTTTTTCATGAGCGGAATGACTGATTATTTATCAGCGGGGCAAATTTAATGAAAGTTTCAGATTCCTTTGCAGGATCCGGTGTGCAGGCCTTTTTTCTGGCCAGCTTTCAGATCTGTGATATTACGGCAGAAAATTGTAATGACACCGGCATTCCGGCTCACGGGAATATTGCGCTGCAGAAATTTAATATTAATTATCGGGAAAATATTAAATTTACGGCATTGTTGAAAGTGCGGGTTTGATTTTCCTGTAAGAGAAGAAAATAATAATGAATTCCAAGAAACAAAAACCGGCCGTTCCATGGCCTCTTATTATTCTCTTTCTGGTATTGTCGGCGGGTGAACTTGTTGTCGGGCTTCTGTATTACAGGTATCACAGAATGCACATGTTCAATGACACCAAACAGGAATTGTCCGCAATCGCCAATCTGATGGTCAGAACGCTTAGTCAGTGGCGCAGTGAGCGGATCAATGACGGCAATTACCTGAATGAGAGTGCCATGTTATCGGAGCAGTTTTTCCGTTTCAGCAATAATCAGAAGGACAGCAAGCTGCGTGAAGAGCTCAGGGAAAATCTCAGGGTACTGGTTGATAATTATGATTATTCCTCTGCATTATTTGTTGACAATAATCTGAAGGTGAGATTGAATTACCCCATGGAGGATTCGCTTCCGGGGGATTATCTGAAACGGAACCTTCCCGCTTTCATGAAGAGGGGGGAAGTCAGGATGACAGACATTTACAGATCAGCAGAAATGAACTATCATCATATTGATCTGATAATACCCCTCAGGGACGGAAACAATTCCCCCGGTCAGGTATTTGGTGCCCTTGTATTAAGGATCGATCCCCGGGAGGTACTTTACCGCCTGATACGCACCTGGCCGCTTCCCAGCCGTACTTCCGAAGCCTATCTCGTAAGACAGGACGGAGATGAATTGGTGTATCTCAGCAATCTGAAATATTCTGACAGTACGGATCTGCTGAGGAAGTCCATAACGGAGGAAAAGCTGGCAGGAACAATGGCGCTTCAGGGTATTCAGGAAAGCGACGAAGCTGTTGATTACCGGGGGGTCAGAGTGATTGCTGCCATGAAAAAGATTCCCCAGCTGCCCTGGTTCATGGTGGCAAAGGTTGACCGGGCAGAGGTTCTGGGCAGGCTGAATTTTGAGTTCCGGCAGATACTCATGATAACCTTTCTTTTCATTCTGATAACTGCCCTGCTGCTCGGGATGTTATGGTGGAACCAGCGGGTAAGGTTTTACCGTACCAGATATGAAACAGAGCTGGAGCATCTCGCCCTTGTCAGGCATTTTGACTACATACTCAAATATGCAAATGACGTTATCATGCTGTTCAACAAGGATCTTAAGGTTATTGAAGCAAATGACCAGGCTCTTGAAAAATACCAGTATAAAAGAAATGAGCTTATTGGGAAAAGGCTTCCTGATCTTCTGCCTGACAGGAAATCAGGAAGACACAAGGATGTTATCAGCATACTTGACCGTGAGGGGCATCATACATTTGAAGAGCTTCACAAAAGGAAAGACGGTACCACATTTCCTGTTGAGATCAGTGCCCGGAGGATAATGATGGAAGGACTGGTATATTATCAGACCATTGGCAGGGATATCACCGAAAGAAAGCATTCGGAAGAAACACTGAGGGCAAGCGAGGAAAGATTCCGGAAAATTTTCGAGGAAAGCCCGATAGGAATGGCAATGACAGGCAAGGATCTTGTTGTAATAAGGGCTAATTCCGCTTTCTGCAGTATGATGGGATATTCCGAAGAGGAACTTATGGGAATGACATTCAGAAGTTTTACCCATCCTGATTATGTCGGGAAGGATGAATACGGACTTTTGCGACTGATAGCCAACGAGATACCCATTTACCATTCGGAGAATGAATACATAAGGAAGGACGGAAGGATGATCTGGGGTTCCACAACGGTAAGTGTTGTAAGAAACAGGGATGAGGAAGTACAGTTCTTTCTGGGAATGGTGGAGGATGTGACTTCCAGAAAGATTGCCGAAGCTGAGCTTATTGCAGCCAAGGAAAAGGCGGAGGAAAGTGACAGGCTGAAAACGGCATTCCTCCATAACGTGTCCCATGAGATACGTACCCCGATGAATGCAATACTGGGTTTTTCTTCCCTCCTGAGTGAACCCGGGATTACGGATGCTGAAAAGAACCAGTATATTGACATAATTTTCCAGAGCGGAAACCAGCTGCTTTCCATAATCAATGATATTGTTGACCTGGCCGGGATAGAAAGCGGACATGTGAAAATCAAGATCGGCAGGGTGAATATCAATTCAGTTCTCAGGGAGATGTCGGAGCAGTATGCCTATAAGGTCAAATCGCAGAACATAGGACTGAACCTGGAGATGCCATTGCCGGACGAGGAGTCGGAAACAATGACAGACAGGACAAGGCTGATACAGATACTTTCAAATCTGCTGACCAATGCTTTTAAATTTACAAAGACCGGGGAAATAGATTTCGGATACAGGCTGGAAAACGGCTTTTTTGAGTTCTATGTAAGGGATACAGGCATTGGTATTCCCGGCGAGTTCCATTCCCTTATTTTCGAAAGATTCTACCAGGTTGACAGTACAGTTTCCCGGCAATATCCCGGTACCGGCCTTGGTCTTTCCATCTGCAAGGCCTATGTCGGATTGCTTGGCGGGAATATACGGGTTGAGTCAGAATCAGGACAGGGCTCGACTTTCTATTTCACCATCCCGTATAACAGGGAAGGCATTGATTAAGCCGCATGGAGGCAGGGTCTGCCTTGTTTTCCGGATTTCCGGTTCTGGCTCGATTCCATCGCGCTTAACGGAAATGCCTTGCAGAACTTCCCGGATTCCGCCAGGAATATTTTCATCCTTTTTTGTGGAATCAGCATGCAGGGTTTAATACTCCGCGGATGATAAATAGATTATGAAAAATGATTTCTTTCCAAAAAAGTGATGAAAAATAAAAATGAATTGATTAAGGGGTTTATCTTTGACACTTGATCTGTGATTTTAAGGATTCTGTAATAATTAAACTATGGTGAAGAAAAGAAGTATAGACGAGATCAATGAGAAGATCCGCGGCGGAAAGGCAGTAGTGCTTACTGCTGAACAGGTTGCGGCTATGGGAAAGGAAATGACTCCGGCAGAGATATTCAGCAGGGTAGATGTGGTTACCACTGCCACATTCGGACCCATGTGCTCGTCGGGAGTTTTTATCAATTTCGGACATACCACACCACCAATCCGGATGGAAAGAATAACACTCAACAATGTTCCGGCCTACGGGGGGATTGCTGCGGTAGATGCCTATCTGGGTGCAACCGAGACAGCCATGCCCAATGACCAGTATGGAGGGGCCCATGTGATTGAAGAGCTTATTTCGGGAAAGGATGTTCTTCTGGAGGCAAGTGCGAAGGGAACCGATTGTTATCCCCGTACTGAAGTAAAGACCCTTATCAATAAGGATACTATCAATGAAATGATAATGTTCAATCCCCGGAATGCATATCAGAATTATAATGTGGCGGTGAACAGTACTCATAAGATAAAGTACAGCTATATGGGTACCCTGCTCCCTTCCCTGGGGAATGCCAATTTTTCCACTTCCGGAGAGCTGAGTCCTCTGCTGAACGATCCGGAGCTGCGCACTATCGGCATAGGAACAAGGATCCTTTTCGGCGGCACTACGGGTTATGTGGCATGGCACGGAACTCAGTTCAATACCGGCAAGCCGGTCAATGAATATGGTATTCCTGTTGGTAATTCTGCTACCCTGGCTCTTATAGGAGATGCGAAACAGATGAGCACCAGGTTTATCAAAGCAGCATATTTCGAGAGATATGGTGTTTCGATGTTCGTCGGGGTCGCTGTTCCGGTACCCGTGCTTGATGAAGATCTGGCAAGAAGGGTCTCTGTTAACAACAGACAGATAGAGACCAATGTCATAGATTACGGATCGGGAAATTTTGAAGTTCTGGGACGTGTTGACTATGATTCTCTTTTTTCAGGGAGGATCACCGTCAACGGAAAGAAGATTCGCACAGCACCTCTGTCAAGTGTCAGGACAGCAAGAGAGCTGGCGGATATCCTCAGGCTTGAAATAAGTGAAGGACGGTTTTTCCTCACGGAACCAATTGCTCTTTTTAAGAAGACAAGCGGACTGAACAGCCTGGAAATAAGACTTTGATGTTTTAATTTTTTAATTTCAGATTATGGCAAGCAAAAGATTTGTTCTGACTTTTCCTCCTGATGCAACAGGACAACCAATCACATATAATCTCATAAAGAAGTTCGATATTATGATCAATATCGTCAAAGCCGATGTTTCGCCCGGCAAGATCGGACATCTTGTCATTGAAATGACAGCACCGGCCAGGGTCCTGAAAGAGGGAATGGAATACATTAAACAGCAGGATATTCAATGTGATCCTATCGAAAAGAAGATCACTTACAGGGAAGACCTCTGCATTCATTGCGGGGCATGTACGGCAGTATGCTTTGCCGGAGCACTTACCATGAGACGTGACAATGCTGAACTATTGTTCGAACCTGAAAAATGTGTTGTCTGTGAGCTCTGTCTGAAAGCCTGTCCGCTGAAACTTTTTTCCATAGATATTGGTTAAAAATACTTCATACCAGCCAAGGCTCTACCGCGAAAGCATGGGTAATGACAGATGGCAGGTCTTCAGATCGTTATACCGGGAAACAGATTTATGGGTTGCAGCAGGCCGGGAATATTCCCTGACGGATGTGGAAGCCTTTACGAAGCAGAGGGTCATATATTACAGAAATATTCTTGAAGACCATATCCGGAGGCAACCCGGATTTAAAACATCCCTTGTTCCGGTTTCAGAACTGACTGATACGGAGCCTCTTATTGCAGAAATGTACAGGGCATCCTCAGCTGCCCTTACCGGACCCATGGCTGCGGTTGCGGGAGCCATCGCACAGTTTGTATGCAATGATCTTACTGATGAATTCAGCCTTGGGGAGGTAGTTGTTGAAAATGGCGGAGATATTTTCCTGAAACTTGAAGATGAGGCGGTAATCTCGGTTTATGCGGGAACATCACCTCTTTCCGGAAAAGTCAGTCTGCTGGTGAAGCCTGAAGAAACACCCCTTTCTGTCTGTACTTCTTCAGCAACGGTCGGCCACGCTTTCAGTACGGGAAAAGCCGATGCATGCATGATTGCATGCCGGTCAGGAGCATTGGCTGATGCATATGCCACGAGCTTCTGCAACAAGGTAAAAAGCAGGGACCAGGTACAGGAAACAGCGGAAGAAGCCCTGAAAAAACCTGATATTCTTTCTGTAGTGATCATAATGGATGACGTGGTCGGATTAGGCGGAAGGCTGTCATTTCAATTTGCTTAACCGACAATTGTTGAGTATCTTTAAATACTTCATTCCATAGGGAGGTAATGGAACCCTGAATTGCTGACAGGCACGGCAGGGCAGCGGAAACCTTGAGAAGTTCCCGGCTTGCTGACTCAGGTGACGGGATGCTGGAAATTCCCGGTGCTTCCTTATAATTTTAACTATTGGCAACAGGATAACTTCTTTTCGGATGAAAAATTTAATTATGAACCGGGTGGATCATGCCAGGATATTGAAATGCATAAATGATGCAAGAGACATGAATACCATCAGTTCAGAGGAAGCTGAAAATCTCCTCCATGAACTGAATTCCGCAAAAATTGTGGAGCCCAAGGACGTTCCTGTCAACCTGGTGACGATGAATTCGATAGTGAAAATCAGATTTATCAACACGGACAAGCAGATACAGTTCCGCATAGTATATCCCGACCAGGCTGATCTGAAGGAAAACAAAATATCAATTTTTTCTCCGGTGGCTACAGCGCTTATCGGATACAAAGTCAATGATGAGATTGAATGGCTCATTCCTTCGGGCATGACTACAATCAGAATAGAGGAGATTATTTATCAGCCCGAGGCTGCGGGAGATTATACATTGTAAATTGCATGTCTGTCTCTGCTTTCAGCAGATCCGGACAGAAGTTCATGTGAATAATTTATAAATCCATGTCAAAATACAGAATTGTTACCATTGACGGGGGAGGAATACGGGGAATCATTACAACAATTCTTCTCCAAAGAATAGTTGCAACCCCCGGACTTGAGAACTTTCTTGAAACCATTGATCTTCTGGCCGGAACCTCAACAGGAGGTCTTCTTTCCCTGGGCATTTCCCACGGAATCAGCCTTGAAAGGATCAGGGAACTATATGAAAAAAGCGGCCCGGAAATATTTGCCGATACCTGTCTTGACAACATCCGGGACCTGGGAAAGCTGCTGGGTGCTGATTATAGCATCAGGCGGCTCAGAAGGGAACTAAACGATATTTTCGGCAGCACCACACTGGGACAGCTGAAAAAACGTGTACTGATCACAACTTTTGATCTTGATAATGAAGATCAGGATCCCGCCGGGAGAACCTGGAAACCCAAACTCTTTCATAATTTCCCGGGTGAAAACAGCGATGAGGATGCCCAGGCGGCCGATGTGGGCCTTTATACCAGTGCTGCACCAACATATTTCCCTTCTGTGGATGGTTATATTGACGGGGGAGTGTATGCAGTCAATCCTTCGGTATGTGCACTTGCCCAGACACAGGACAGGCGGTACAGGCCCAATCCTCCGCTTCGGAATATTCTTCTGTTTTCCCTCGGAACGGGAACCAGTCTGCAGTATATAAAGGGGAAATCACTGGACTGGGGGTATCTGCAATGGATTAAACCGCTGATAGACCTGATATTTGATGGCACAGCCGGGATTGCTGATTATCAGTGCCGGCAATTCCTCGGACCGGACTATCATCGCCTGGCTCCTGTCTTTCCGCCGGGCGTAAAAATTCCGATGGATGGTGTGAAAAAGATTCCTGAAATGATCAGCTTTGCCGAGTCGCTGGATATGGAAAGCACTCTCAGATGGCTGAAGGAAACCTGGAACAAGGAATAGAAATATGCTGAAACAGATTTGAAATTAATTGAAACCCGGCAGCCATTACACTCATCAGCCTTAATGTTTATAAACTGAACACAATCTGAACCATGAAAAGATTACTGTCTGCACTGCTGTTGTTAATCATAATCCCGGGCATAACTGACGCTCAGAAGGAAGTCATAAAGGACAAGTGCATTCCCTGTGAAAAACTTACAGAACTGAGACTTCCTGATGTTAAAATAACTGAAGCTGAAATTGTAGCAGAAGGATCATCTTATTGTAAAGTACTGGGCATTATAGGGAAGGAAATCAATTTTGAAATCCTTCTTCCGGATGACTGGAACGGAATCTACCTGATGGGCGGCGGAGGCGGATTTGTAGGGACAATTCAGAATGCTGTCCGTTCTTCTGTTGAAAACGGGTATGCAACATCCGGCACTGATACGGGTCATGATGCAAAAATATCACCTGGAGCCGGATGGGCTCTTGATAACATGGAAAGGCAGCTGAACTTCGGATATCTGGCTGTTCACAGGACCGCCGAAGTATCAAAGGCAATAATTGCAAGCTATTACGGAAGCGGTCCGGAATACTCATATTTTATGGGATGTTCCAGGGGAGGAGGTCAGGCAATGATGGAAGCCCAGCGCTTTCCGGAGGATTTTGACGGGATTGTTGCAGCCGCACCGGCTTTCAACTGGCCGGCCCTGGCTGCTGAATTCATTCAGAACACCCGTGCGGCTTTCCCGGAGAAACTGACAGAACCGCTTTTTATGCCGGAACATATCCGGATACTCCATTATGCTGTTCTCGAACAATGTGATCAGATTGACGGTGTAAAAGACAGCATTATCAGTAATCCTGAACGCTGCAGATTTGATTTTGAGGTTCTTCCGAAGTGCAGGAATGGCAAGGCAGGGAAAGAATGTTTTACTGAGGTTCAGATTAATTCGCTTAAAAAGATATATGACGGCATTGATCTCGGAAATGGTATTGCCTATCCCGGTTTTCCTTTTGGCGGGGAAGGCGAGGCCGGAGGCTGGACAAGCTGGATAACGGGCAGCGGAACTGCTGTTACTAGCACAGAATATCCGAGTTCCCAGGCCTACTTTGGCATAGAAGTTTTCCGCTACCTTATTCTGCAGAACCCGGACTGGGACTATACTGAATATGACTTCAGGGGCTATGACAGGGAAATGAAGTATGCGTCGTCATATCTTGATGCCACATCTGACGATTACAGCGGATTCAGGGACAGGAACGGAAAAATAATCCTCTGGCACGGCTGGAATGATCCGGCTCTTTCTGCCCGTGCAACGATTGATCACTACAATGCAGTAAAGGAAAAAGATCCGGCGGTAAACAGTTATATGAGACTTTACCTCCTTCCGGGCGTCCTTCACTGCGGGGGAGGAAAGGGGCCCTCGGAGACAGACTGGATCACCCTTATCCGTGACTGGGTTGAAAAAGATATTGCTCCCGGGAAAATCATCGTCAGAAAAAGTGTCAGCGGCAGGGCAATGATGTCAAGACCGGTTTTTCCGTATCCGGCGGAAGCCGTTTATGACGGCCGGGGGAATCCTTACAGGGAGAGCAGTTTCACTGTCAGGCAGCCTTAAGTGTCAAACAAATCCGGAGGCATTTTTACCGGATCTGACGTTTTCACAGCATCCTGTTGCAAATTATTTCCTTAAAAATGAGGTATTTCATAGAGTTTAATCAGTTTTCCGCTGTTGTTCGTCAATTTGGGGATAAAGTGCAATGCAACAAAATTATCAGCTAAATTCAGGATTAACACCTTGAATATCAGTTTGATTATATTGGGGATAATATGATTGAACTGAATTTACCGTACTTCTCAAGTCAATATCATAAAGAATTTGATTAAGGTGCCTTAATCAGTGGTAAATACCTGCCGGTGACAAGTCTTCTGCTGTAATAATTTGACAAAGGACAGGGTGAGAATGCTTTAAAAGCCCACTGTACGGGCATTAGCGTATTGACAAGCCCTTTTCCTTGCAGTATTTTTACACTGTGATATTAAACTGTGATAAGATGAAAAAGAATTCATTTGTTCAATATTGCAGAATTTCATTACTGGCACTGGTATTTGTTTCCTTTTCCGGAATATGTACTGCACCGGCCTTAGGTTACCGTGCCAGAATGGATAATTTCCGGAAACTTTCGGAATATGTCAGGAGAGAGCATTATAAATCTGAATTTGCCAGATTCATAAAAGATCTCGGGAAAAGCGAGTCCGGCAATAACTGGCAATGCGTTAACCTGATAGGCTGTTTCGGTGAATGGCAGTTTGCTGAAAAGACATTGCACTATCTTGGTCATAAGCACATAACGGCGCGCAAGTTTAAGAAGGATCCTTCGATTTTTCCGCCCGATCTCCAGCTTCAGGCATTGAAATCGCTGATCAGGGTGAATCTTGTCTCACTAAAGGATTATGAGAGATTTGCCGGAGACACAATAAGAGGAGTTGTCATCACCAGGTCCGGAATGATTGCAGCATCCCACCTGGGCGGAGCCAGATCACTCAAGCTGTTTCTGAATTCAAAAGGAAGGATTAACAAGGCTGATGTTCTCGGTACTTCCATATCCGACTACCTTTGGAAGTTCAGGAATTACGATCTGGATACCTTTGACCGTTATGATCTCTATTGTGACGCGTCAGCCCATGCTTCCGGGAAAACAATTTTCAGGAAGTCCTTCAGTCAGAGCAACTGATATTTGTAAAAGGGTGCTTCATACCCGGGAAAAGGATGATTTGTTTCCGGGCACAATCCGCTTATTTCCCGGAGGAAGACAGGTTCTCCAGCTTTCTGAAAGATACTGTTAAGCCTTTTATTACTGCCGAACTGAGGCCCTGGTGTTCCATCTCGTTCAGTCCGGAAATAGTTATGCCCTGGGGTGTGGTTACCTTGTCAATTTCTTTTTCCGGATGATTGCCGCTTTCCATGATAAGCCGGGCTGCTCCCCGTACCGTCTGTGCTGTAATCATCTGCGACATTTCTGCATTGAAGCCTATCTCAATCCCTCCCTGTGACATGGCCCTCATGAATCTTAATGCGAACGCAATGCCGCATGCCCCTATTACAGTCGCAGCATCCATCAGCTCTTCAGGAACCGGAATAGTCTTCCCCATTTTATCAAACAGGGAGGAAATATATTCCTTCTGATCTTTTTTCATGTTCCTGAAAGACATACAGGTCATTGACTCGCAGATCTCAATTGCTGTATTCGGCATTATTCTGACATTGGGCAGAGGGCCGAAGGCCGCCTCAATATTATCATGGCTTATTCCCGTAATGGTAGAGATCAGAATATGACCGGAAGTGAGATGGCTTTTTATCTCATCCGCCAGTGTTTTAAACTGCTGTGGCTTTACAGCCATGATAATAATGCGGGCATGGTCAATGGCCTCGCCATTGTTTTCTGTTACCCTGAATCCGTTCTCCCGGAGGTATGAGATTCTTGACCCGCGTTTGTCGGTCACAATAATCTCTTCAGCTGTAAACTGGCCTGATTTTATAAGTCCCTTCGCAAGTGAAGTGCCGATATTTCCTCCTCCGAGGACAGCAATCTTATCTTTTCCCATTTTTCTGAAATAAGAAAGCGAAGATAATTAAAAACTATATTTACCCTCCGGAATTAAAAACAATGTTTTATGAAATTCAGATTTCTACTTACGGTTCTGGCTTTATTATCAGCAAGCCTTTTTATTTCCGCACAGCAGGCAGCCAATAAGCCTGAACGGGAAGAATGGTTCATGGACATGGGGTTCGGAATGTTTATTCACTGGAGCGTGGATTCCCAGGTCGGAGCTGTAATAAGTCATTCAATGGCAGGCGCATCTGAAGATTATCTTGCCAGATTTGAAAATGATCTTCCGGCTACTTTCAATCCGCGGAAATTTGATCCCGATGAATGGGCTGTTCTGGCAAAACTTGCCGGAATGGAATATGTTGTTTTTACATCAAAGCATCATTCGGGTTTTTGCATGTGGGACACAAAAACGACGGAGTTCAATATCATGAACACTCCCTTCAGACGGGATGCAATGAGGGAGATACTTGATGCATTCCGCAGGAGGGGAATTGCCACGGGATTATATTTTTCCCCCGAGGATTTCCACTATTTCCGGAAAAACAATATTCCGGTCGGACGTCTGCAGGATCCACTGCATTATCCGGCAAACAATCCCGGACTGATGGCTTATAACAAGGCCCAGATCAGGGAATTGCTTACGGGTTACGGGAAGATAGACATATTTTTCATTGACGGGCCCGAAGAAGGCCTGAAGGAATATGCCTGGCAGTTGCAGCCAGATATTGTGGTAACACGCGGACAGATGCAGACACCGGAGCAACAGCTGCCTGACAGGCCCTTGCCCGGACCGTGGGAAGCCTGTTTTACAATGGGTACAGACTGGCAGTATAAACCTACAAATGATCCTCACAAAAGCGGAACTGAAATAATCAATATGCTTATTGAAACCAGGGCAAAGGGAGGGAACCTTTTACTGAACATCGGACCCAAACCCAACGGGGAGATCCAGATTGAACAGGAAGCCCTTCTGCGGGAAATCGCCCTGTGGAATCTTGTAAACGGTGAAGGTATTCACAATATCCGGCCATGGGAAATAACCAGGGAAGGGGATATCTGGTTTACCAGGGGGAAGGATAATAGCGTATATGCCTTTGTTCCCGGCGGTGACAACTGGAAATACGGGGAACGCAGGGAATTTGTGCTGAAAACCCTGTCAGGCACTGAGAAAACGAGAATAAGCATTCTGGGATATTCATCCGAACTGGTTGAGTACAGGCCGGGATATGATGCAAAAATCTATTTCAGTTCCACTCCGGTAGGCCTGGTTGTAAGTGCCGTAAACGGACACCGCCTCTATACGAACAACAGATGGCCCAATCCTGTTGTGCTGAAGCTTGAAAACGTCAGGTTCCGGGAAATAGACAGTACAGAGGGCAGGAGATCGGAAATCGACGGCGCCCTTTAAAAAAAACTCTATCTCCTTACAAGTCTGCCGGCAATAAAAAAATCAGATATTAAACAGCCTGATTTTCAGATATGTGCAAAGAATATTATCAGGATATAGAGGAAACCTCATCAGGGTATGGAAGATACCTCATCGGGATGCCACGGGAGTGAATGGTTGTGGGCGATGAGGGAGTCGAACCCCCGACCCTATGCTTGTAAGGCATATGCTCTGAACCAACTGAGCTAATCGCCCGAAAAAGTGACTGCAAATATATCATATTTTTCTTTTCTCCACAAAATATTTTGTTTCATGTTTTTCCCGGCTGATTTTTCTGAAGCAAAGTGCCGGAACTTATTGCAACATATTAACAAATCATTTCATTTTGTTGAAAACAGTCTGATAATCTGATGTAATAAGTGAACAAAAAATTCTTACATTCGCTTTCGTTAATGTTTAGTCAATCCTGTAATTCTGTTGCAGTCCAACAAGGTTGCCAGAAGTGAGTCGTTATTTATCTGATACATTGGGTGTTACTTCTGATGAAAAAAATGAACCTGATCAATATGAGGCATAACAGTATTGTTTCGTTTCTTAAATCGATTATCAGTTTCCTTGCAGAATTCTTCCCGCTCTGGATTTTTTCCGAAGATGAAACTGTATTGTCCACCAGGCTGAAGAGGCCCGATCCGGCGCAGTACATCCTTCCTGCAATGGTCAGTGTCTTTCTCGGTTTCAGCGGACAGTGGAACATGGCCGGGGCACAGGGCTGTGATCCTTCCTTCAGAAATTGCCCGGGTGATATAGTGGTAAATGTTCAGCCCGGAACCTGTGGCAATAATGTTTCCTGGACAGCTCCCGTAATGACTGCTCCCTGTCCCGGATATACTGTTACAAGCAACCATGAACCCGGGAATTTCTTCAATGCCGGGACAACCACCGTGACGTATTTTTCCTGGGAAGGAACAGAAAAAAAAGATTCCTGCAAGTTCAATGTCATTGTTATTGATAATCAAAAACCTGTTGTTCTGACAAAGAACGCGAACCTGTATATTGGCCAGTCGGGGACTGCAATACTCAGAGCTGCCGATATAGACAATGGTTCGTACGACAACTGCTCTCTTATACTGGTGCCTTCCAGGACGGTTTTTACATGCTCTGATGTGGGACAGACCATAGCTGTAATGCTCAGGGGCAGTGATCCTTCAGGAAATTCATCGGCTTCAGGTGCCCTGGTAACTGTTTATGACACTGTCCGCCCGGTTATCATGACCAGGGAATTTACGCTGACACTGGACAATAACGGGACAGGTATTATTCAGGCATCAGATATCGATAACGGAACTTATGACAATTGTGGTCCGGTTACATTATCCGTCACACCTTCGGTGTTTTCCTGTGCCGATCAGGGAGACCGGACAGTAAGATTTACCACAACAGATATTCATGGCAATACTGCTTCAAGGGATGTATTCATTTCTGTACGGTCATCGCTGAAAATCCATAGTATATCTCTAAGCAACTGCGATGCCGTGGGCACATATTCCCTTTTCAACCTGAATGTATCGGGAGGTGCTGGAAATTATACTTATTTCTGGGATTGCCTTGATGATAACGTAAAACCGTTTGTCCAGGAAATACCTTACTATCCTTATGTTTCATTTGCAAATACGAGCCATAAGGTTACTCCTTTTTTCAATAATAATATTCCCAACGGTAGCTATACCATAAGGCTGACGGTCACAGACGGGAACGGATGCCGGGATTCGGCCGATATGCTGATAATAAAAAGCGGTCCTGTTTACGGGAACGTTAATTTCAGGAAGTCGGTAGCCTGTGAAGGGTCTGTTGTGACCTACACGGTCAATCCCGATCCCGTAGCAACATTTGACTGGGAGGTGGAGAATGGCACCATATTGTCGTCTGTTCCCTATTCCAATTCGGTTGAGGTCCGGTGGAATCTTGGAGTTACCAGGGGAGTGGTTAGGGCAACACTCAACAAAACCAATCTGGTAGGCGAGCCATGCGCCGCTACGGTTATTGATTCTGTTTCCATTGATCTTATACAGCCTCCGGTATTTAATAATCCTGTCAACATTGCATGTATGGGATCAGAAGAGATCTATACCCTGACAGCACCTTACCAGTTTTATGAATGGTCTGTCACAGGTGGTGTCATCACAGAGGGAGGCTCGGATAATAATTTTGTCAGGGTGAGATGGAATGAGGCCCCGGCGGGGAAAGTTGAGGTGATTGTAAGTACGCCCGCAGGATGTTCGTCCTCGGCTTTTGTGGATGTCATTATAAATAATCTTGAAGGAAGCGTGGTTTCGTTGACTGATATAAGCTGTAACGGAGCTGCAAACGGCATGGTTACGGTTGCAGCAGTGGAGGGGTCCGGCCTGGCGCCATATGAGTATTCCCTGGACGGAGGAACGTATCAGTCATCAGGCAGTTTCGTAAATATTGGTCCCGGTCCGCATATTGTTACAATACGCGATGCACATTCATGTACCTTTGATGTCGGCTTCAATATAACTCAGCCTGTAATCCTTGTTGCTTCAGTAAACAAGTCAGATGTTAGCTGTTTTGGCGGATCTGACGGCTCCGTCTCTGTAGCGGGATCGGGCGGAACCGCACCCTATGAGTACAGTCTCAATGGCGGTCCTTTCCGGACTTCGGGCAGTTTTCCCGGTCTTCCTGCAGGTTCATACACAGTGCAGGTAAGAGACGCAAATCTGTGCACGTTTGTACAGAAGGTTATGATTATGCAGCCGGATGCGGTTTCGGCTTCTGCTGAAGTCACAATACCCGTGAACTGTCACGGCGGAACGGCCACTGTCGCCATCACCGGCAGCGGCGGCACACCGCCCCTGTCATACACCTTCAACGGATCCGTCAGTACGACCGGAGTATTTCCCGGTATCAGTGCAGGCGTCTATGAATGGAGTGTTACTGATGCCAATGGCTGCGGTCCCTTCAGGGGTACTCTTGAAGTTACCGAACCCCCACAGCTTTCGGGTTCAGCTTCGGTTACCGGAGCAATAGACTGTCATGGCGGAACGGCCATAGTCACTCTTACCGGCAGCGGAGGCACATCACCCCTGACATACACCTTCAACGGCATCAGCAATGATACCGGCATATTCACCGGTATTCCCGCCGGAAACGGATACAGCTGGAGTATCACCGATGCAAATAACTGCGGTCCTGTCAGTGGTGTCATAAATGTCACAGAACCACCTCCCATAAACGGTGCCGCGTCGGTTACAACGGCGATAGAATGTCACGGCGGCACGGCCACTGTTCGGCTTACGGGAGGCGGCGGCACGGCACCCCTGACATACACTTTCAACGGCATCAGCAATGATACCGGCATATTCACCGGTATTCCCGCCGGAAGCGCCTACACGTGGATCATCACAGATTCCCGTGGCTGTGGTCCGGTTACGGGTACACTTGACGTTACTGAGCCGGCAGTTATAACCGGTTCCGCCATGATCCTTGTTCCGGTTCAGTGCAACAGCGGAACGGCCACTGTTCAGCTTACGGGAGGCGGAGGCACGGCACCGCTGACATACACCTTCAACGGTATCAGCAATGAAACCGGCATATTCACCGGTATTTCCGCCGGAAACGGATATATCTGGAGCATCACCGATGCAAATAACTGTTCGCCTGTCACAGGTGTTACGGATATTTCAGAGCCTCCCGTCATAAGCACTGCTGCAAGCGTTGCAACGGAGATAACCTGCCATGGTGGCACTGCCACCGTTACCATTACCGGCAGCGGTGGCACACCGCCCCTGTCATACACCTTCAACGGATCCGTCAGTGCGACCGGAGTATTTCCCGGTATCAGGGCAGGTGTCTATGAATGGAGCGTTACCGATGCCAATGGCTGCGGTCCCTTCACGGGTACTCTTGAAGTTACCGAACCCCCACAGCTTTCGGGTTCAGCTTCGGTTACCGGAGCAATAGACTGCTATGGCGGAACGGCCACAGTCACTCTTACCGGCAGCGGAGGCACATCACCCCTGATATACACCTTCAACGGCATCAGCAATGGTACCGGCATATTCACCGGTATTCCCGCCGGAAACGCCTACATCTGGAGCATCACCGATGCAAATAACTGCGGTCCTGTCAATGGTGTCATAAATGTTACAGAACCTCCTCCCATAAACGGTGCCGCGTCGGTTACAACTGTGATAGCATGTCATGGCGGAACGGCCACAGTCACTCTTACCGGCAGCGGAGGCACATCACCCCTGATTTATACCTTTAACGGCATCAGCAATGGTACCGGCATATTCACCGGTATTCCTGCCGGAAGCGGATACAGCTGGAGTATCACTGATGCCCGTGGCTGCGGTCCTTTTACCGGCACTGTTGATATTTCGGAGCCCGAAGTGATAAATGCTTCGGTATCAATCACGGAGCCGATAATCTGTTACGGAGGCACAACAACAGTTATTTTAACGGGAAGCGGCGGCACGGCACCCCTGACATACACTTTCAACGGCATCAGCAATGATACCGGCATATTCACCGGTATTCCCGCCGCCGACGGATATATCTGGAGCATCACTGATGCCAATAACTGTACGCCTGTAACCGGTACCATTGATATTTCAGAGCCTCCCGCCATAAGCGCTGCTGCAAGCGTTGCAACGGAGATAGCATGTCACGGCGGAACGGTCACTGTCGTCATTACCGGCAGCGGCGGCACACCGCCCTTGTCATACACCTTCAACGGATCCGTCAGTGCGACCGGAGTATTTCCCGGTATCAGTGCAGGCGTCTATGAATGGAGCGTTACCGATGCCAATGGCTGCGGTCCCTTCAGGGGTACTCTTGAAGTTACCGAACCCCCACAGCTTTCGGGTTCAGCTTCGGTTACCGGAGCAATAGCATGTCATGGCGGAACGGCCACAGTCACTCTTACCGGCAGCGGAGGCACATCACCCCTGACATACACCTTCAACGGCATCAGCAATGATACCGGCATATTCACCGGTATTCCTGCCGGAAGCGGATACAGCTGGAGTATCACTGATGCCCGTGGCTGCGATCCTATTACCGGCACTGTTGATATTTCGGAGCCCGAAGTGATAAATGCTTCGGTATCAATCACGGAGCCGATAATCTGTTACGGAGGCACAACAACTGTTATTATAACGGGAAGCGGCGGTACTGCACCCCTGACATACACTTTCAACGGTATCAGCAACAGGACAGGGATCTTTGCGGGAATACCTGCGGGTTCTGATTACCACTGGAGCGTCACGGACACTTACTTATGCACCCCGGCAGCGGGAACACTGGACATCACGGAACCTCCGGAATACAGAGCTGAAATTACTTTTATCACGAATGTGTCAGTTTCCGGCGGCAATGACGGAAGTGTAACAGTTGAGGCGTCGGGTGGCACAGCTCCGTATCTGTTCAGACTGAATTCGGGAAGCTATCAGCCGTCAGGATCGTTCAGTGACCTGACTGCGGGCAGTTATTCCGTCACCGTCCGGGATGCTGCCCTATGTGAAACAGTATTGACTGTAAGAATTACCGAGCCGGTCGTACCTCTTTCCGGCACACTGGTTTCGAAGGAAGATATTTTATGCTTCGGGGCTTCTACCGGTATGATTACCGTAAGCGGAACAGACGGACTGGCACCTTATGAATACAGCCTGAACGGAGGTGATTTCCGGTCTTCGGGTATCTTTACGGATCTTTCTGCGGGCAGCTATATTGTGACAATCAGGGATGCACAGCCTGAGGAATATCATATAATGGTAATCCTTGATGAACCTGCCACAGCTGTCAGCGTGGAAACCAGGGTGATAAACAATATTTGCCACGGAAGCAACCGTGGTATTGCCATAGCCATTGCAGACGGAGGAACAGGGCCCTACGAATTTTCATGGAACAGCTTGCCTGTGCAGAAAAACGATACAGCTTCGGGACTGGCAGCCGGCACCTATACTGTAACGGTTGATGATGCCAATGGCTGCAGGGTAACAGCCTTTGCTGTCCTGACAGATCCTCCGCCGCTGACGCTCGGGGTGATAACAACAGATGCCGATTGCCCTGACACCTATGAGGGTTCTGCGGAAGTTACCGTAAGCGGAGGCAATGCACCCTACAACGCTTTCTGGGAAGACGGAAACACATCCTTCAGCCGGACTGAAATGTTGCCGGGCACCTACAGGCTTATCGTGACGGATGCCGACGGATGCGTCGCGCAAGAAGATATTGTGATAGGTTACAGCGGTACCTTCGGCTGTCTTGAGATACCCCAGGTCATTACCCCGAACAATGACGGGTTCAATGATGAATGGAGGATCAGGAATATTGAGATGTATCCGGATGCTGAAGTCCTTGTTTACACCAGGTGGGGCAAGCTTGTCTACAGGTCGAGGAATATATCCGCTGATCCCTGGGACGGAAGGTTTAACGGGCGGCTGATGCCTACGGATTCATATCATTACATATTGTATCTGAATGACGGCTCCAGGCCGAGGACGGGTGTAATAAGCATAATCAGGTAAAGAGGAATATTATGAATATGATACACATGAAATACGTCAGATGCTTATTGCTGATGGCTGTTTTAGTTTCATTCAGCAGGGAATTATATTCACAGCAGGTTCCCATGTACAGCCAGTACATAATGAACGGATATCTTGTCAATCCCTCCTTTGCCGGCCGTGATGGCTATTCTACCATAACTCTGACCGCCAGGGAACAGTGGGTGGGACTTGCGCAGAATCCGGCAACCTATGCTGCCAGCTTTCAGACCAGACTTCTGAAGAACAGTTATATATCAAAATCCACCGAAGTCAGGAAAAAGCTCGTAAAACCTTCACGCGGAAGCAGGGTAGGGATGGGTGGCTATATTTTCAATGATAATAACGGCATTATGAGACGTACCGGTCTGCAGGCAATATATGCATATCATATTCCCATCGGCCGGTCCGAAGAAAGCAGGAGCAGCCTTTCCTTCGGACTCGCAATGACTGCATATCAGTTTGCAGTAAACACTGATAATCTGATATATGATATTGATGATCCCTTTCTGAACACGTATAAGAAATCAGTCTTTATTCCGGATTTCAATTTCGGTACAAGTTATACTTCGTCCCGTTACTATGTGGGTTTTGCCATGACCAACCTGCTCAGGGGATCCCTTCTCTTCGGTGATGTTGAAAATTCCAGAAGAGGAGAGCTGGGTCACTTCTATCTTACCGGGGGAGTTAAATTCCCTGTAGCCGAAGACTGGATAATTGAACCTTCCGCATTTGTCAAATCCTCGGATATGGTTTTCAAGTCGATCCAGATGGATATTACATCAAGGGTTTACTACAAAAATGATTACTGGGCAGGATTGTCGTGGAGGACTAACGACGCCCTCATTCTTCTGCTGGGCCTGAAGTATGACAGGTTTTATTTTGCCTATGCCTTTGATTTTACCCTCACGGATATAAGGCGTCAGAGCAACGGGACACATGAACTGACGGCAGCAGTCAAGTTTGGTGAAAGTGCACGCCGGTACAGATGGATCAATTCATTCTGAAATAGAGCCCCGGATTGATATGATAAAGAGAAGGCTTGCTGTTCTCATCCTGTTTCTCTTCCATTTCCCGTGGTCATCCCATATGCTGTTTCCCCGGCCTTCCCCCGGTGAGCCGCTGCTGCTGATGTTTTACAATGTTGAGAATCTCTTCGATATATATGATGATCCGGATACCAATGATGATGAATTTCTCCCGGGGAGCCCGAGGAGATGGAATATGAGAAAATACAAATCGAGGATCAATTCCCTGTACAAGGTAATAAGTGCCGCAGGCAGCTGGACACCCCCCGGAATAGTAGCTTTGTGTGAAACAGAAAACAGGAGGGTTCTGGAAGACCTGGTGTACGGAACAAATCTTGCGAAATACAATTATGAAATTATCCATGAGGACTCTCCCGACCCCAGGGGAATAGATGTCTGTCTTATTTACAGAAAGGAAATTGTAGAGGTTTTATTCTGGGAATATCTTGTGCCAAAGACCTATACAGCAGGAACCTTTACAAGCCGGAGTGTGTTGTATGCAAAGTGCCTTGCAGGAGGAGACCTCATACATATTTTTGTAAACCACTGGCCGTCGAGAAGGGGAGGTGTGCTGGCCGGAGAGCGGCTGAGGAAGGATATAGCCGTAATGCTGAGGGACAAGGCAGACTCGGTTGCCCTTTCGGATGCCGGAAGCAAGATAGTGATCACGGGTGATTTCAATGCAGCTCCCGATGACAATATTGTAAGAATGATACAGGATCCCTATTCTTCCGGTCTGGCGATGATCAATCTCTCCGCTGATACTCCCGGGGGGCAGGGTACCTACAGGTATCGCGGAACCTGGGAGACAATAGACCAGTTTATCGTTTCAGAATCCCTGCTGGACAGCCCCGGGGGCCTTTACACATCAAGGGAGTATTATCACATATTCAGTCCTGATTTTCTGTTGAAAAAGGATCCCGTTTATCCCGGAATGAGTCCCTATTCAGCCTGGCGCGGCTATAAATTTCAGGGAGGTTTCAGTGATCATCTCCCTGTTCTGCTTGAACTCAGGCACCGGGATCATTCTCAAGCGGAGTGAGTCCGAGTTCCCTGCCTTTTCTGAGCATAAGATCCCTTGCCGCCTTGTGTTCGTTCGGAATAATACCGTCAAGGATTGCGTCGCGGATAGCATTCTTGATGATTCCGACGCTTTTTCCCGGCTTGATTCCGAATGTACTTATAATTTCTTCCCCCGTAACGGGTGGCTGAAAATTCCTGATGGCATCCTTCTCCTCTATTTCCCTGAGTTTCTCCCTTACAATGGCAAAATTTTCCAGATGCTTCATTTTTCTTTTCTCATTCTTTGAGGTGATGTCCGCTTCACACAGGAGCATGAGGTCATCAATATCATCCCCGGCTTCAAAAAGAAGCCTTCTGATGGCGGAATCGGTAATTTCTTCCTGTGAAAGCACAATAGGGCGCAGATGAAGGTCAACCAGCTTCTGGACATATCTCATGTGTTCATTGAGGGGGAGTTTCAGTCTGCGGAAAATGTCCGGAATCATTTTTGATCCCCTGTATTCATGACCATGGAATGACCAGCCTGTTTCCCTGGTATATTTTTTTGTGAGGGGTTTTGCTATATCATGAAGGAGTGCAGCCCATCTGAGCCACAGATTGTCAGTATTGAGGGCTATATTGTCCAGCACCTCAAGTGAATGGAGAAAATTATCCTTATGTGCCCTGCCATCCTTTTTCTCCACGCCTTTCAAGTTGTCGAGCTCGGGAAATATGATGGCAAGGAGCCCGGATTTTTCAAGCAGCCTGAATCCCACGGAAGGTTTATTGCACATCATAATCTTGTTGATCTCGGCAATTATCCTTTCCGCAGAAACTATCCTGATTCTGGCGGCATTTTCCGACAGGGCCTTAAATGTTTTTTCTTCAACGGTGAATCTGAGCTGGGTGGCAAAACGTACAGCCCTGATCATTCTGAGGGGGTCGTCGGAGAAGGTCATGCCCGGATCCAGAGGGGTGCGGATAATTTTTTTTCTGAGGTCATCCATGCCGCCGAATGGATCCAGTAACTGTCCGTATGTATCCTTGTTCAGACTGATGGCAAGGGCATTGATGGTAAAATCCCTCCTTCGCTGATCATCTTCCAGGGTGCCGTCCTCAACAAGAGGTTTCCTGGAGCCGGACCTGTAGGATTCTTTGCGGGCGCCAACGAACTCAATCTCATAATCACCCCATCTGAACATGGCTGTTCCGAAATTCCTGAAGACACTGACCCTGATCCGGGGATTGATTTTATCTGCTGTTTTGCGTGCCAGCTCTATTCCGCTTCCCGTCACAACAATATCGATATCCTTTTCGGGATGATTCCGGTCCAGAAGGCAATCTCTTACCCATCCCCCTATAACATAGGCTTCTGCAGATTCACCGGAGGCAACTTCGGAAATGATAGTGAATATTTTGTCATTAATACATATGTTCATATATAGATATGACAATTTATCAATAATACCTGACAAAGTTACAATTATTCGCCTGTTTTCCGTTAATTGAATGATTAATGCTTTTATGGCATGATGCTTGCCGGTAGTAAAAAGATATAATTTCGGACATTAAATAAAACAGATATGACTGAGCATTTAACCAAGGAAACATTCAAGAGCAAAGTATTTGACTATGAGAATAACAAGGAATGGAAATTTGAAGGCGACAAGCCCTGCATTATAGATTTTTATGCAGACTGGTGTGCACCTTGCAAGATGGTTGCCCCTGTTCTTGAGGAACTTTCTGAAGATTTTAACGGGAAACTTGATATTTACAAGGTCAATACGGAGGAGGAACAGGAACTTGCCGCGATTTTCGGGATACGAAGCATTCCCTCCATTCTGTTTGTCCCGGTTGGCGGTCAGCCTCAGATGGCTATGGGGGCTTTGCCGAAGGAAACCTTCATAAAAGCATTTAAGGATGTACTTGGAGTAGAGAAATAAATATTTTTAAAATAAATAGCATTTTGTTTAAAAATTTCGTAAATTTCTGAAACATTCTTCTACGAATTTCCGTTTAAAACGGCAAAGGTAGTGAAGGTAGTAGTAAGAGAAGGTTACAGAATTTTTTCATGGATTTAGGTTTAGGGTAGTAGAGAATCAGGATTGAGGTCCTGATTCTCTTTTTATATCGTCCTGTTTTTACACTGTTTCCCTTTTTATGTCAGTTTTCTCCTGATAGCGGTTCTTTCTCCCGCTTATCCGTTCAGCGGATGGTTTTTTCCCGGGGAATTTCCGGTCCGGGAATCTGTATTCCGCTGTTTTTCTTTCGGAGAGTGTCCGGTCAGTGAGCCGGTATCGGCCCGGGTTTTCTTCCGGAAATTTCACTTCCCCGGACTGTTTTCTATATCAGTTCCCTGAAGATATTGCTGATTTCCTCCTCTGTTGTGCGAAGTTTTTTCTGACACTGCCTTATCAGTTCGGAGGCACGCTTCACTTCTCCTGCAAGTTTGTCGATATCGAGGACACCACTTTCGATCGCGTTTAATATTTTATCTATTTCCTTTACCGCTTCGGTGAATGAGAATTCCTTTTTTGCCATTGTATTTAGTCTTTTAGATATTGTTTGCCCGTAACCCTGCTTTTTATTTTTCCGTCCTGCAGGCGTGTTTCCAGGACGTCATTTTTTTCAGCATCCTTCACACTTCTGATTATCACTCCGTTAATGCTGGTCAGTGAATAACCTCTCTTAAGAACGTTGACCGGGTTGAGGATATCCAGTGAATTATCCAGAGCGCTCAGTTTCATTTTCTGGTTCTCAATGATTTTGACAGAGTAATTCATCAGGTCCATCCTGTTTTTTTCCAGGTATGTTCTTTTTGAAAGTATGAAGGAAGCAGAAGAGGAGTTAAGCCTGTTTTTAAGGTTTTCCGGAATGAATCCTGCCCTGGTCAGGTATTCTTTTCCGATATTCAGTATTCCCATTATCCGGTTCGAGAGCCGTTCCTTCTGGTCAGCGACAGCCAGTTTTGCCAGGGGCATGAGCTTTGACAGGAATGTAGTGGTGATATCCTTGTGTTCAGCAATTATCCCTCGGGATTTATCTGCAATCCGGCTGCCGAGTTCCGTCAGCTGTGTTTCTGCCTCAGCAACGGAGTTTATGAGAAAATCCGCAACTGCCGTCGGTGTCCGGAGTGCCTTGAAAGCAACTATATCCGTTACTGAAACATCTTTTTCATGACCGATGCCTGTTATTACCGGAATCGGGAACTGGGTAACATAATAGGCAATATTGTAATTATCGAACCAGCTGAGATCGCTCTGTGAGCCTCCGCCCCTGATTATTGCCACAAGATCAAAGTGGCCTATGTTTTCAGCTATCCTTTCAAAAGCGCCGATAATGCTGCGTTCGGTTTCTGTTCCCTGCATTACGGCTTCGAAAAGTGCGGTATAGAAGACATATCCGTAATGGTTTTCCCTGAGATGCCTGCTGAAATCCGACCAGCCTGCCGCGCTTCCCGACGAAATGACTGCGATTCTCTGTGGAACAAGGGGGAATTCATGTTCTTTATTCATGGTGATTACTCCCTCTTCTTCAAGCCTTTTCAGGATCATTTGTCTCTTTACCGCCATTTCCCCTACCGTGTAGGAGGGGTCTATATCCGAAACGATGAGGCTCAGGCCATATATTTCACTGTAATCGACCCTTACACGGATCAGGATTTTCATTCCGCTTTCCAGTGACTCTCCCGTTACATTTTCAAACAATGATTTTAGCAGCCTGTACCGGGTATTCCAGATTATTGCCCTGGCCCTTGCCCTTACGTTCCTTTCACCGGCCTGTTTCTCGACAAGTTCCAGGTAGCAATGGCCGGCATAGTTTTCCTTTATTTCAGATATTTCGGCAACAACCCAATAAAAATCAGGCAATGCCAGATGAAGGGAGTCCCTGATTATCAGCTGCAATTCAGTAAGAGATAATTTTTCATTCATTGTCAGCTGTTCAGTTTTATGATTTTTTTTAAATACATGGCATTTGCCGTCCGTATTCTGAGGAAATATATTCCCTGTTCCCTTTTTGCAAGAGCCCTGACTTTCAGCAACCTTCCCGGAGACGAACTGAAATCCTGCCGGTAAACAAGTTTCCCTGAAAAGCTGAAGATTTCCAGGATCACTGATTCCGGGTATTCCCTGAAAACAATGTCAAAATCTTCCCTGACGGGATTTGGATAGATGACAATCGCATTTCCGGGCCTTCTGAGGTAAGTCTCCTGCAATATATCAAGAGCCCGGTTTATATCGGGTATTCCATAGCCGTAAAGTGAATCGGGGGAGTTATATCTGTCCCCTGACTTACGGAGTGCACCGGCTATTTCGGGGGCTGCAGCTTCAGGTACTGCCTGGAGAAGGCAGGCGCTGATTCCGCTGAGTACCGGACATGAAAAGGATGTACCGCTTGACCTTGATACAGAACCCGGTGATATCTGTACGGGTACGTTCACTCCCATGGCAGAAAGATCTGGTTTTATTCTTCCGTCGGCTGAAGGGCCTGCCGACGAGAAGGCTGAGATTTTCCTGTCCCGGTCGACTGCAGCCACGGTCACGACACTGTCGCCGTCAGCAGGAGCGAGGATTCTCTTCCAGGTTTTGTTTCTTTCATTTCCCGCACTGCTGAAAACCAGTATTCCCCTGGAGGCTGCGATATCTGCTGCCCTTGTTATAAAGGCAGTGTTTCCGTCAAGATCGCTGAACTTGTAATTAAGCGAGGGATCATCAAAAAGGCCGTATCCCAGGGATGAGGTTATGATATCTGCACCGGCACTGTCAGCATATTCTGCGGCCGCGGCCCAGTAATCCTCCTCTGCAGGAAATTCACCGGAAACATCCTCTGTACGGAAAAGCATATAATCAGCGCCGGTTGCGGCACCCTGCAGCATTCCCTCCAGTTGTCCGGCAAGTATTGACATAACCGCGGTTCCGTGTGTATGATGGTCATAAGTGAATTCATCTCCGCTGACAAAATCGCGAACAACCTTTATTCCGTTTCGTCTGCGCAGATGTTCCAGGGAAGATATCTGGTCTGTGAATCTGAAGCCCCCGTCATTCACTGCGATAAGGATTCCCTTGCCGTCATAGCCTATGTCTTTAAGCAGGTTTCCGTTGATCATCCTGAGGGGATGATCATGGGGCGGAAAATCGGATTGTTCCGCGGAGAAATCCAGCTTGTCGGTAAAGATGCTTTTTCCCGCAGGGTATTTGACCGGCGTGACTTCCTTTACAAAGGGCAGGTCTTCGACCATACTGATGTCGGCTGGTCCGGAAGATTTGAAAAGTGCGGTGTTCAGCCATTTTGAGGTGCAATGCAATCTGAGGCCCCCGGCTTCAACAGCTTCGATGTAACCGCGGTAAACGGGAAGGTCCCGGAAGTCGGGAAACTCAATGCCTGCCCTGACCCTCCTGCTGATTGCCCGTTCGGAAAGCAGTTCGCGGGGATCCGTTATGGAGGTGTTTGATCCTTTGTCGGTAAACCAGACCCTGTAGAAATACTTGTATGAAATATCCTGTCCATTGAGAAGCAATCCGGAAAGCAGTAATATGACGGCGGGAATTTTTTTCAATTTGATACGGAATGACTGCTGTTTCAATGGTTCATCTGATTTCTCCGGTATTTTGCGGATCAGCAATTTTTCCCCTGTTCTTTTCCATATTGTCAATTATTTCAGCGGCATCAATATCCATCTGACGGTCATTTGTCATGCCCAGGGTATAATTCTGTTCATATCTCTCTGTTCCGTCCTCATTGTAAATGATCCATCTGCCCTCACGGAGATTATTCCTGTATTCTCCGCTTATTTCAGGCTTTCCGTTTTCATACCACACTTCAAATTTTCCGTTGAGCATGCCGCCCGAATAGCTGGATTTCAGGAATATTTTACCGCTGGCGTAATATTGTATCCATTCGCCTTCCTTTTTGTCATTCCTGTAAGTTACTTTTTCGGCTATGCTGCTGTCACTATAGAATTTGAGGGATAGTCCGTTTTTCATGTTTCCCGCATATTCTTCCTCATTGATGAGATAACCGGGGATGGAGGATGAATAAAATTTCCACCTGCCTTCTTTCATCCGGTTCACATAGATGCCTCTTGCAGCGATTGAGCCTCCGGGGTAATAGATGGTTGCTTCGGCCTTCCTGCCTTTATCGGAGAATATCATTACCGAGTTGATGTCCTGGTCTTCATAATATCGTCTGAATTCCCCTTCGGGATAATCATCCCTGAAAAAACCCTCATAAAGGATGTTTCCGTTGGAATATCTTACCGTCCACTGGCCCTGTTTTCTGCCTTCAGAATCGGTTTTGTTAAGGCCGCTGCCGTCCTGGCCAGATAGAATCGGGGCACATGCCAATAGTATTGTGATTGTGAATAACTTAAGATTCATATGAAAGAAACGGAAAATCTACCGTAAAAGTACAAAATTTGGAGGTCTGAAAGAAAAAATAATAAAACGCGGGAAAACAAAGTATTTGCCTTCCCGCGCTTATAGTTTAACAGTGACCTGAAAAACAGGTGTTAGTCAACCTCTTCAAAATCCACGTCTGTGACCTCGTCGTTGCCGGATTTGCTGTCGCCGCCACTGTGATGCTGACCGCCCGCATGTTCCTGGCCATGCTGTGATGAACCCCCGGGTGCTGTGCTCTGTGCTGTTTTGTACATTTCTTCCGAAGCAGACTGCCAGATGCTGTTCAGACTTGCGAGTGACGTATCTATTGCATTTACATCCTGATTTTTATGAGCTTCTTTCAGTTTCTCAAGGGCACTTTCTATTTCAGCTTTTTTATCGGCAGGAAGTTTGTCGCCGAACTCTTTCAACTGTTTTTCAGTACTGAATATCATGCTGTCGGCCGAATTGATCTTGTCAACTCTTTCCCTTGCCTTGGCGTCAGCCTCCTCATTGGCCTTTGCCTCTTCACGCATCCGTCTGATTTCATCATCGCTGAGCCCGGACGAGGCTTCAATCCTTATCCTTTGTTCTTTTCCCGTTCCGCGGTCTTTTGCGGTAACATGGAGGATTCCGTTTGCATCAATATCGAAAGTGACCTCTATCTGCGGAATGCCCCTCGGAGCAGGCGGAATGCCATCGAGATGGAATCTTCCGATTGTTTTGTTTCCTGTCGCCATTGGCCTTTCGCCCTGCAGTACATGTATCTCAACCGAAGGCTGATTATCGGCTGCGGTTGTGAAGACTTCCATCTTCTTGGTTGGTATTGTTGTATTGGCATCAATGAGTTTTGTCATGACACCGCCCATGGTTTCAATACCCAGCGAAAGCGGGGTGACATCAAGGAGAAGCACATCCTTCACCTCGCCCGTGAGGACACCACCCTGAATTGCAGCACCAACAGCAACAACTTCATCAGGATTAACGCCTTTTGAAGGAGCTTTTCCGAAGAAATTTTCCACAAGCTGCTGTATTGCCGGAATTCTTGTTGAACCACCCACCAGAAGGACTTCATCAATATCCGATACTGAGTAGCCCGAATCAGACAGGGCTTTTTTGACCGGCTGAATACATTTCTGGAATAGGGGATCGCATATCTTCTCAAAATTTGCCCGGGTAAGGGTTTTGACAAGATGTTTCGGAATTCCGTCGACGGGCATTATATAAGGAAGATTTATTTCTGTTGAAGTAGTGCTTGAAAGTTCTATTTTCGCCTTTTCGGCAGCTTCCTTCAGTCTCTGCATTGCCATGGGATCTTTCCTCAGGTCAACCCCTTCGTCCCTGATAAATTCTTCAGCAAGCCAGTCGATTATCTGATGGTCAAAATCGTCTCCGCCAAGATGGGTGTCGCCATTGGTTGACTTAACCTCAAAAACACCGTCTCCCAGTTCAAGTATGGATATGTCGAATGTTCCTCCACCCAGGTCAAATACCGCAATTTTAAGATCCTGTGATTTTTTATCAAGACCATAGGCGAGAGATGCTGCTGTCGGTTCATTGATTATCCTCTTGACAGTCAGACCGGCGATCTCTCCTGCTTCTTTGGTGGCCTGTCGCTGGGAATCACTGAAATAGGCCGGTACGGTTATAACTGCTTCAGTAACTTCCTGGCCCAGATAATCCTCAGCGGTCTTTTTCATCTTCTGAAGTATCATTGCAGAAATCTCCTGGGGTGAATACAACCTGTTGTCGATTTTTACCCTGGGAGTATTATTGTCACCCTTGACTACATTATATGTGATTCTTTTTATTTCCGGATTCAGTTTGTCATAGGTCTCGCCCATGAACCTTTTTATTGAATACACGGTCTTTGTGGCATTTGTTATAGCCTGACGTTTTGCCGGATCACCGACTTTGCGTTCATTATTCTCAACAAAGGCAACTATTGAAGGTGTGGTTCTTTTGCCTTCACTGTTGGGTATAATAACAGGCTCATTGCCTTCCATTACTGCAACACATGAATTTGTTGTACCAAGATCTATACCGATTATCTTTCCCATTTTATAAATTTTTGCATTATCGATTTTTTACTTTGATACTATGTTCATCAATGATTATGCCATTTGAAATAACTGACAAAACGACAGTAGCCGGCACAGGCCGGACCAGGAGGCTGAATAAAAAGAAAAGAGTAATTTTGCACTATGAACGAGGTTTTTAATGATGCGTCAGAAAGTAAAAAACTAAACGGGCCGGAAGTTCTTTACGAGGATAACCATTTAATTGCCCTGAACAAGAAGTCTTCCGATTTATCGCAGGGCGATGCTTCGGGCGATCTTTCCCTTGATGCAAGGGTGAAGCAATACCTTGCTGCAAAATATGACAAGCCCGGGGATGTTTTTCTTGGTGTTGTCCACAGGCTTGACAGGCCTGTCAGCGGTGTCATCCTCTATGCCCGTACCTCAAAGGCCCTGTCGCGGATGAATGAGATGTTCAGGCAATCCCTGGTAAAAAAGACCTACCTGGCAATTGTAGGGGAATGTCCTCCGGAGGATGAGGGAGTACTGATACACTATCTCAGGAAGAATGAGAAGCAGAACAAGTCCTATGTCTTTGACAGGGAGGTTGCCGGTTCCAGAAAGGCGGTACTGACCTACAGGATTGCCGGACGGTCCCAGAGATATTATCTTCTTGAGATCGGACTGCATTCCGGACGGCATCATCAGATCAGGGCACAGCTTGCTGCAATTGGCTGCCCGGTGAAGGGTGATCTGAAATACGGTTACAGGAGGGCGAATGAAAACGGAGGGATAAGCCTGTTTGCCAGGAAACTGGAGTTTATTCACCCGGTCAGAAAGGTAAACACCGGGATAGTTGCTCCCTTCCCTGAAGGAGATTTATGGAGAAAGTTCAATTATGATGCGGGGAATCCTGAAACTGAAGTTAAAAGAAAGGGGCAGCGCTGACCGGAAAAAACCGGGATTGAACTTGAGGCCCCGATTTTTCACATGAAAGGCAGGAGTGAAGTTAAATTCAGGTTAATAACCGTTAAGGAAAAGTTAAATTTAGTGTAAGATACGCAGGGATAAGGTAATTTTGCCGCATGAGCAGGAAGAAATTCATATGGCTGATATTTATGATGCTGGTTTCACTTATCGGTATCATATGGGTTCAGTCGGTCTGGATCAGAAATGCCGTCGGCACTCAGAATGAAAACTTCGATGCTGCTGTCATTGCAGGTATAAATGATGCTGCCGGTTCCATAGAAACAGCCAGGGAGCTGGATTTCTTTAATAATTTCATGTTCAGCGGAAGCAGGGCAATGAACGGTCTGACTGATGATATTTCACAGTATCTGAGTGTGGACAGCTATTTATCCCCGGCCGGTGAGGAGCTGAGTGTGAGGATAACAAATCAGGCAATAACCAGGACTCCCGGGCAGGATCCCGTTGTTGTTGTTCATGATACGGTAATCAAGGCAAACGGGGATTCCTCTATTATATTCCCTTCAGTCAGGAGATCAGCCATTCCGGGACCTGATGATAAAGCAGGTATGATTCCCGGAAAGGAAAGCTCATATGTTCAGCAGCAGGAGTTCATCGAATGGGTAAAAAAGAGGCAGAATGAATTCCAGAACATAGGCAACAGGATGATTTCTGAAATCTACTCCTGGGAAAAATCACTGGCACTTGATGATAAGGAGATAGAGTTTGCCCTTAAAAGATCACTTCTTTTCAGAAACATACAGACACCCTTTGAATTTGCCGTTATCAGAAACGGAATTATAGACGAGGGACGCTATAAAAAAACAGATGTTAACGATTTCATTAAAAGTAAATACAAAGTCAGTCTTTTCCCGCATAGTTTTATTCAGCAGGATCTGATCCTGTCGGTGATCTTTCCGGAACGCACGAATTATGTCCTGGGCTCGATGGCATGGGTTCTGTCGGCATCCCTGCTTTTTTCACTGATCATTCTTGCTACTTTCGCAATGAGCCTTTCATTTATTTTCAGGCAGAAAAAGATTTCTGAAATGAAATCGGATTTCCTGAACAATATGACCCATGAGTTCAAGACACCGATTGCCACAATATCGCTTGCAGCTGATACAATCGTAAATTCCAGGGTCATTGGTGATGAATCGAAGATCCGTCACTTCATCAGCATGATAAAAAAGGAAAACAGCCGCATGAATAAAAAGGTGGAGACCATTCTTCAGATATCATCGCTCGACAGGAAGGAGATCAGCTTTAATTTTGAGAATCTGTCCCTGCATTCGATTATTGAACGTGCCGTGGATTCGACTGACATCATTGTGCAGCAGAGGAAGGGCAGGGTAAATCTTCATCTGGATGCATCTGAACCCGTGGTATGCGGTGATGAGGAGCATCTTTACAATCTTGTAAACAATCTTCTTGACAATGCCATCAAATATTCGCCGGGATCTCCGGAAATAACCGTAAGCACAAAAAACAACGGCAGAGGGGTCATTATGACGGTGGAAGACAGGGGGACAGGCATGTCGAAAAGTGTTCAGAACAGGATATTTGAGAGATTTTACAGGAAACCTTCCGGAAATGTGCATAATGTCAAGGGATTCGGCCTTGGACTCAATTATGTGCAGGCCATAGTCAATGCCCACAGGGGAAATATTACGGTTCACAGCGAATCGGGCAGGGGAAGCCGTTTTGATGTTTTTATACCTTTTAATCCGGAAAATGAGAGATGACGGGAAAACCGGTTAAGATATTCCTGGTTGAGGATGACCTGAGTTTCGGATCGGTTCTGAAATCATATCTAGAACTGAATGATTTCCTGGTCGACTGGATTGATGACGGGAAATATGCAGTTGATCATTTCAGAAAAGGCATGTTCGATATCTGCATTCTCGATGTTATGCTTCCTCATGTTGACGGATTTACCATAGCAAATGAAATAAGGCAGATTAACAACCTTGTGCCTATCATATTCCTGACGGCAAAAAAGATGAAGGAGGATGTTCTGAAGGGATATGGAGTGGGAGGGGATGACTACATAACAAAACCATTCGATACTGATATTCTCCTTGCGAAACTCAGGGCAATTCTTGCCCGCCGTGATTTTCAAAATGGTACAAAAGATATTTATGAACTGGGAAAATTCACCTTCAACTCAAAACTAAGAACCCTTACAACGGAAGATGAGGAAAAAAAGCTCTCTCCGAAGGAAGCACAGCTTCTGGAACTCCTGGCTGTAAATCAGAATGCCCTGATAAGCAGGGAAACGGCATTGAAAAAAATATGGGGGAATGATGATTATTTCACAGCAAGGAGCATGGATGTCTATATAACGAAACTGAGAAAAATCCTTTCGGAGGATCCCCGTTTGAATATCAAGAATATACACGGTTCGGGCTTCCAGCTTATAGTAAGCGCGGATTGATGTTCACATCAGCCTGCATGAAATTAATTCACTTTTTACTATTTTTACCGCAAACGGAAGATCAATGCACAAAAGCCCTTACTGTATCTTTTTTCTGTTCCTCCTTGGCGGTCTTGTTTCGTGCGGGGTTTTCAGGCCGGCCTCAGTATCCTCCCCGGCCCCTCTCACAACATCTGCAGCAGAATATATCCAGCGGTACAAGGATTTGGCTGTCAGCGAAATGGCTCGATCGGGAGTTCCCGCCAGCATTACTCTCGCCCAGGGAATGGTGGAATCCGATTACGGGCGCAGCACTCTCGCCCGCACAGCAAATAACCATTTCGGGATAAAGTGTCATAATGACTGGAGGGGTCCGTCTGTGCGGCATCATGATGACAGACACAATGAGTGCTTCAGGAAATACAGCACTGCAGAGGACTCTTTTTACGATCATTCTGATTTTCTGCGAAGCAGATCACGCTACAGTTTTCTCTTTGATCTTCCGGTTACCGACTACAAAAGCTGGGCAAGGGGGCTGAAGAAGGCAGGATATGCCACCAATCCCCATTATGCAGAGATGCTGATCAGGAAGATAGAGGAGTACAATCTTCATTTATATGATCATATGCTGCCGGTTGCCGGAGCAGGGACCGGAGCAGGGTACGGAACATCTTCAGGGACAGCATCCGGAACAGGCTCAGGAAGAACCTCCGGAGCAGCATCCGGAACAGCATCCGGAACAGCATCCGGAACAGCCACCGGAACAACGTCCGGAACAATTTCAGGAACGGCCTCCCGGTCAGTGGCTTCTGAAGAAACCAGGGTCAGGGAAAAAGAGATCTTGTCTGACGTGAAAACAAGCCGGCCGCTGATAAATGACAATTTCACGGTAAATATTCATGATCAGAGGGTAATTGAGAATAATGGTTCAAAATATATAATTGTAAGGGATGAGGAGAGCATGGAAATGATCATGGAGGAGTTTGATGTTTTCAGGTGGGAGATTCTGAGGTTTAATGATCTGGAAGATGATTACGTGCCACGGCCGGGACAGATTCTGTATATTCAGCCCAAGCGCGCCAGGGCAGAGGCCGGAAAGGAGAAATATACTGCAGCTGCAGGTGATACAATGCATTCCATTTCCCAGAAATACGGTGTAAAACTTAACAAGCTGTATGAATACAACAGGATGGCCAGGGGGAGTGAAGCAGAGGCAGGTCAGGTTATCTGGCTGAGGAAGGCAAAGCCTGCCAGGTGACTGCCACCGGGTGATCCGCTAATCTGAATCCTTTCAGAAATTCGCTGATGTTCATCCTTTTTCTTCCTGCCAGCTGGAGGGAGTCAATATTTACATAACCATTCTTACAGGCTATTTTTATATAATTTTTCCGGTCGGATATTACAGAGCCCGGAACCAGGGTGTGGACTGCAATTTCCGGCCGGCTTTCAAATACCTTGAATGAAAGTGTTTCTCCGTCCTGTTTAAGGAATGACCGTGCTCCCGGCGAGGGAGAAAGGCCTCTTATGAAATTATGGATTGCATGGCATTCATTCTGCCAGTTTATAATACAGTTTTCAGGGAATATTTTGGGTGCTGTCCTTGGTATCTCTCCGGGCATAAGAAATGCCGACTGCGGCTGAGGACTGATCTGCCCTGCCGAAATTGCTGCCAATGTTCTCAGAACAAGGGCGGCCCCTCTTTTCATCAGTTTGTCATGCAGGTCACCGGCATTCTCGGACGGATCAACGGGTATTTCCTCCCTGAGCAGGATTTTGCCGGTATCAATATTGTCATCAATGAGAAAGGTTGTTACTCCTGTTACTGTTTCCCCGTTGATCAGAACATGGTTGATCGGGGCTGCTCCCCTGTAATGGGGCAGAAGGGAGGCGTGAAGATTGATTGTTCCGCAGGGGGGAATTCTCCATACGGCTTCCGGAAGCATACGGAATGCAACAACGATGAATACATCGGCCTCAAGCTTTTTCAGGGCACTGATAAATTCAGGATCTTTCAGGTTTTCCGGCTGGAGAACGGGCAGGGAGTGTGATCCGGCAAAGATACTGACCGGTGACCTGCTTGTTTTTCTTCCCCTGCCTGACGGCTTATCAGCTGCGGTGACAACCGAAACAACATCATAGCCGTTATCAAGCAGTGAGCCCAGTGTTGCCACGGCAAATTCAGGCGTTCCCATAAATACTATCCTGAGTTTTTTCATTGCGGTCACGGCTGTATGGATGAACTTCAGGGCCTGTCCTTTGCCAGATGTTTGTAGCAGGTCAGGTTATGCCCCATCTTTTTCTCCTTGGTCTGAAGGTAGAACTCGTTATGTGGATTTGATTCGATGATAAGAGGGATTGTTTCAACTATTTTTATTCCATAGCCTTCTAGACCCGCTCTTTTAACCGGATTGTTGGAAATCAGCTTGATTTTTCCCAGCCCTAGTGCCCGCATGATGCTGGCGCCAACGCCGTAGTCCCGTTCATCTTCCGCGAATCCCAGCTTCAGATTTGCCTGGACGGTATCCATTCCTTCATCCTGAAGCCTGTATGCCTTTATTTTATTGAAAAGGCCGATTCCCCTGCCTTCCTGACTCAGGTATATCACTACCCCCTTGCCCTCTTTTTCGACCATTTCCATGGCCCTGTGAAGCTGCGGACCGCAGTCGCAGCGCAGCGACCCGAAAATATCACCTGTAAAGCAGGAAGAATGCACCCTTACCATTACAGTATCATCTTTCGTCCAGCTTCCCTTTACCAGCGCCCCGTGTTCCAGGCCGTTGCTTATCTGCCTGAATGGTATGAAATCAAATTCCCCCCTGTCGGTGGGCAGTTTGACCCTCTCACCGACCTCAATGATAGTGTCCCTTTCAAGTTTGTATTTAATAAGATCGCTGATGGAAACTATTTTTATTCCGAATTTTTCTCCCAGTCCGACGAGATCGTTGAGTCTTGCCATGGATCCGTCGTCATTCATTATTTCCACCAGAACCCCGCCGGGATTAAGTCCGGCCAGCACAGTCAGGTCCACCGCAGCCTCTGTGTGGCCGGCTCTTCTGATTACACCCTTGGCTTTGGCCTTTAAGGGAAAGACATGTCCCGGCCGTCCCAGGTCGGAAGGTCTGGTTCCGGGATCCACCAGGGCTTTTATGGTAAGGGCCCGGTCTTTTGCCGAGACCCCCGTGGTGGTTTCCGGGGATATCAGGTCAACCGAAACGGTAAACTGGGTTTCATGAAGTGATGTGTTGTTGCCTACCATCAGATCAAGTTCAAGTTCCTCACATCTTTCTTCCGGAAGAGCCACACAAATCAATCCCCTTCCGTGTTTGGTCATGAAATTGACAATTCCCGGAGTTATAAGCTCAGCGGCACAGATAAAGTCGCCTTCATTCTCCCTGTCCTCGTCATCCACTACGATGACAAGCTTTCCCCTGCCTATATCCTCAATTGCTTCTTCAATGGTATTAAGTTTAATATTATTCATCGGTTATATTTATTATATCATATTTAGGTTTTTTCCCCTGGAAAATTATTCTGAAAAGAAAATTTTTTATGTTCCTGAAAAACTGAAGATAGGTATCTACATTCATAATTACGGAATCATGTGAAGCTTTGTAGGTAAGGAAGATACCGATGGGCAGCAGGATAAATGACGATGTCCACATTCCTGCAAAGCTGCTTATCAGGTTTTCCTCCACAAATTTTTCTGCCGACATGGATATCACATACCAGATCACAAAGAAAAGAATTGAAATCACCGTGGGTGTTCCGAGGCCCCCCTTTCTGACAATTGCTCCCAGCGGCGCCCCGATAAAAAAGAAAACAAGACAGCCGAATGGAAGAACAAGCTTTTTATGCCAGTCGACCTCATATCTTTTCATGAATCTTATTTTCATTTTCATTGTTTCGGTTGTCATTGAGAGAAAATTGGCAGCTTCCTTTGCATTTTCAAGAGCCCGGGCAACCACGATCTTTTTGTCATGGGACCTGAGACCGGAATAGAGCTGCCCCGGATTAAAGAAGACGGAATCTTTCTCCTGATCCTCACCGTCCACGTCATACATTACGTTCTTTCCGGTATAAATCTTTGAATCCCTGAATTCCCCGTACTGCTGATAGTATTTTATGTTATACTCGTTGTTCATGGAATCGATATAGAACGAGAGCTGGGAGAGGTTCAGCATCCATGAAGTTGATCTGAAAAGGTCGTCACTGCTGCGTTGCAGGTCAAATCCGGAAAGGGAGATTACTATGGTTTGTTCCCTGAATTCATCCTTCCTTGAAGGATATTTCCTCTGATCCGGAGCAACGTTTTTTTCCTCAATTTCAGTAAAGCTTTTACCGTTGTACAGAGTCATTATCATTGCCGTTTCATCGGGTGTTATTTTCATATAACCCGAGTCGGCCGTGGTTACCGAAATATTTCCTTTTTTATCGCGGTGGTCGTAGATAATGATTCCATCGAGGCGGTTTGTTACAGGGTCCTTGGCGGTTACCTTAATGCTGAAACCATCGATGTCGTTGTTGAAAGACCCTGCCTGAAGATTGATATCAGGCCGTTTTCTCCTTATGTCGTAAAGAAGCATTCTGGCCTGGCGGTTTGAGTAAGGCAGAACATAGTTTGAAAAAAGGAATGAAATTATTACCAGTATTCCAATCAGGAACATGAGGGGCCTCATTATTCTCATCAGGGATATACCGGATGATTTCAGTGCCGTCAGTTCACTGAATTCCCCCATGTTTCCGAAAGTCATGAGTGCTGCGAGCAGGATTGCAAGCGGCAGTGCCGTGGGAACAAAGGAAAGGGTAAACTGTATGAGAAGTTCGGCGATTATATTAAAATTCAGTCCCTTGCCGGCCAGGTCATCGACATACATCCATAGAAACTGCAAAAGAAGTATTGTAAGCACAATGAAGAATGTGAGTATGAGAGGGCCTATAAACGACTTAAGCACAAATTTGTCGACTTTTTTCACCGGAAATAAATTTCAGGATGCAAAGTTACCGAATTTAGTTGGTTTTACAACGAAGTAATCCTTGTGGAAACAGGGGCGGGATGCCGGGACCGTGCTTAACTGATACCTTCTTCCTTTGAGCCTTTAAATGCTTGTCATACGCCGAGCAATCTTCTCAGATCGGTTATCTGCGTATCCCAGAGAAATATTGTGTCTTCTTTTTCCTCGGGTTCGGCAAAATCGGTTATTATGAGTGCGAGGCTTCCGGAAAGTTCTTCGACATTCAGACGGAACTCGAAATAGTTTGAAGAAGGTTCATCGTCATCTATCCATTCAAAGCGGACCAGCTTATTTTCCTTGAGGGCTATGAGCCGGGCCCTGGCTTCGGAACTGCTCCATGAGAAAGTGAATACATCCCCGTCTGTCCTGACTTCATCCGCGAACCACTCGCAGAGTCCTTCCGGAGTGCTCAGCCTTGAGAAGAGGACTTTGGGAGAACAGTTAAGCGTATATTCCAGTTCGTATTTCAATTTCATCAGGATTAACTGTGTTACTGATTTGCAATATAGAAAAAATAAAATAATAACAAAAAATTCTTGTTGTTATTTAGCTTCAAACTGTATATATTTGCAGCCTCAAAAAGCCCTCCTTTTATTATAGCCGCGGAAGAAAAAGGTCTTCTCCGGAAAGGGCAGAGAAGGTTAGATTAGTTTTACCGGAATGAGGGAGGAATAATGGCGGGATAACTCAGATGGTTAGAGCGTCCCGACCATAAGTCGGGAAGGTGCCGGGTTCATTAAGGTAATAATGGCGAGATAGCTCAGATGGTTAGAGCGCATGATTCATAATCATGAGGTCGGGGGTTCAATCCCCCCTCTCGCTACACTGAAGAACAACCACTTACATTATCAAATATGTAGGTGGTTTTTGTTTTGTGCTAGGGTTCTTAAAAATGGGATAACAGAATATTATCCCAATTCTATTTTTCTAATTTATTAAAGTTAAAGGTTGCATCCTCTTTAATAATCAGAGTTACATTGATTGTAGGGAGTACATATTTGTTGAAACAAGTACCTTCTGTTTTTGCATGTAAAATACCACGGGAGGTTCCTACAGTCAACATTGCCAAATGACGTAAAAACCCTTTTGGTATTACAAGAGTGTTAGTCACAGAATTAAACATCTGAATCCACGCAGTATCATTTATTTTAAAATGACAACTTGCTTCAACTATAAGAAAAGGTTTGGTATCTGAATCAAAAATAAAAGATGTAAATACAGCCACATACTTTTGTATATCGTCAGCTGCATACCTTAACGAAGTGTTTAATCTGATTTTTCCCTTGTCATTAAAACCTTCTTCAATAATTGCAAACTGCTCTGTTGAGACTTTTTTTAGTGAGAATCCGATACTTTTTTTGGGAGTTTTCATTGCTAAGCTGCAATATGTATTTCTTGAGGTTGATATTTACTTTCAGAATTGTATTCTGTCTTTTTGGAACCGATTGGTTTACTCTCAATCTTTGGAATTGAGAATGGCACAGTAGAAAAACTATCAAGAATAACCTGGCTGGATTCATAAGATGGGACCGAAATCAAGGAAATTCCTAATGATCTTTCAATTTTACAAATTGTTTCTAATGAAAGATTTTCATAGCCCTTAACAACTTTATTGATATATTGAGGAGTTACTCCCATGCTATCTGCAAGTGCTTTTTGGGTTATTGATTGACTTCTCAGAGTGCTAAGTATTTTTATTGCAATTAGAGCTGACTTGTTGAGCCAATCCTTATTGATTTCATAATAATCAGCCTGAGCCATCCAGTCTAATGATTCTCTGGAAATGTATTTATTGAGTTTATTTTTTGCTGTATCCTTCATTGTTTTATAATTCTAATAGTTCGATGATTCCATCTTCATCAACAATTCCTTCTTCTATAATATATCTCTTACACGTTTCGAGTTTTCTTAATTCTTCTCTTGTATGTTCTCTTTCAGACATGTTATCTGTAAGTTTTATAGCACCTCCAGTGATTAGATATTTATCTTCACCGAATTTAAGGGCATAAATCCTAAGCCAAGTTTTGTTTCTTAAACCATAAGCTTTCTTCTTTTCCAAGAAAGAGATTGTCGGTTGATCTTTTTTTAGTGGTTGAAATAATCTCAATAATAAAACAAGCCTTTCTGATGGATTCTTCTTAGATATCCTTCTAAGGTACTGTCGGAATTTGATAGCTTCATTTCTTGTCTCAATTATTGCTTGTTCAACTGAAATTCCCTCCCAAAAGGGTCTTTTTAAATCTACTTCATGAGTTGTAAAGAATGTGTCAAGGTATTCAATATCAGTCCAATTTCTCAATATCTTATCAAACTCACAGTATTTTTCATGGTCACCCTTAACAGATAATAAATAATCTTCATCATCAAATATAGGAACAAATTTCATTAAATCAACTTATGGGTTTATTATTTAACAAATTTTTATAATTAAACTTGACAATTATGTGTGTTAGAAATGTAAAACTACCCATTATTTGTAAACGGTAAATAACAATGTACATTTTTTCGCAAATAGGAATGTACCAAAAACAGCAATTAGTGATGTATTAAAAACAGCAATTAAGAATGCACACTTTCTGTTATAAGAAGAATTTCTTTCAAGGAAAAGTTTTCCATTTTTTCATTTAAACAGATTTTAAGAAACAAAACAACTTAGTGTTAATAATGTTGTTTTGAACCAATTGGGATTATCCTGTTATTGGTAATCTGATAATTAACCAATAA
>JAKPOU010000047.1 GCA_029547705.1 Bacteroidota bacterium
ACCAGGCAACAGGTACCACAACTTCAAGGACTTCATGAAGTTTATCGAGATCGAAGGCGAGGGTCTCAACTACCCGAAACTGGCACCGGTAAGGCATCCGGCACTTCAATACGGGAAGAGCATCCTCTCGGTTATAATGAAGAGAGATATAATGTTCTATTTCCCATACCATCCTTTCGATCATTTCATTGACCTGCTCAGGGAGGCATCAATAGACCCGTCCGTCGCATCAATACATATCACTCTGTACAGGCTGGCAAGGAACTCAAGTGTCATCAATGCACTGATGAATGCCGCCCGCAACGGGAAGAGCGTAACCACCGTGGTTGAGCTGCAGGCGCGGTTCGACGAGGAGGCTAATATCCACTGGGGGAACAAGCTCCTCGACGAGGGAGTGAAGGTCATTTACGGTGTGCCGGGACTGAAGGTTCATTCCAAACTCTGCCTGATAACCAGGGTCAAGGGCGGGGCGACGCAGAGGTATGCAGCCGTGGGCACCGGCAACTTCAATGAGGATACTGCCAGGGTGTACACTGATCACCTCCTGCTCACTACAGAGAAGAAGATCACCAACGAAGTACTGAAGGTTTTCAATTTCTTCAGCGCCAACTACCGCAAGGACAAATTCTACCATCTGCTGGTGTCGCCCTTCGGGCTGCGCAACAGACTTATGATTATGATTGAAAACGAGACCAAAAACGCTAAGAAAGGCAAAGAGGCTTATATCAGGATCAAGATCAACAACCTGACGGATGAAGATATTATCTCCAGGCTTTACAAGGCTGCTGATGCAGGGGTACAGATAAGGTTGATAGTCAGGGGGATGTTCTCCATGGCGCCGGGAGCAAAGGGAGTCAGTGAGAATATACAGGCCATTGGTATTGTGGACAGGTTCCTGGAGCACACGAGATTCATGATCTTCTGCAACGGAGGCGATGAACTTGTCTATATCACCTCAGCCGACATAATGCCACGCAACCTTGACCGCAGGATAGAAGTCACATGTCCTGTCTGGGACCCGGCGATAAAGAAGGAGATAAATGATATCTTCTGCATCCAGTGGAATGATAATGTCAAAGCGCGTATCCTTGATGCAGAGCTGTCAAACACGATGGTGAGCAACGGCGAACCTCCGTTGCGGTCACAGACAGAGATACACCGGTATTTTTCAGGGATTGGTTCGTAGCTTCTTTTGGGGGAGCCGAATGCTTCGCCCGTTGCCAGCTGGCATTACATGAACACACTATGTTGATGGCTTCCCTTTGCCTGCTGGCATAACATGAACTTGATGTGTGCCAGTCTGCCCGTTGCCCGCTGGCATAACGGGAACTTGTTGTGTGCCAATCTGCCCGTTGCCAGCTGGCATAATGGGAACTTGCTGTGTGCCAATCTGCCCGTTGCCGCTGGCATAATGGGAACTTGCTGTGTGCCAGTCTGCCCGTTGCCGCTGGCATAATGGGAACTTGCTGTGTGCCAATCTGCCCGTTGCCAGCGCTTGAGAGTTAAGTAGGGGCACCTGAGCCCTCTGTGTTCTAAAAACTGTATCTGTTTTAAATTGAATTAAAAAATATTTTCTTAATTTAGTGTTGAAATCCTATGGTGTGCTGATTTACCGGGATTTCTTTATTCGCTGCAATGACTCTGTTTGTTTGGGACCATGAAAAATGAAGATCACTTTGATATAAACTATTTTGCCAATTGTGGTAAAATAGTTTATTGTGAAGCTGATGGAAGCTATTCCGATATCATCTTTCTGAACGGGAAGAAACATAAGATATCGAAAAACCTGATTCAGATATCAATGCACCTTCCCAGGGATGTTTTTTTCAGATGTCACCGCTCATTCCTGATAAATACTTTCAGAATCACAGGCTTTGATATTATCAACCGGACAATTCTCCTTGATGGGAAGTATGAGGTGCCGATATCGAGCGGCAAACTGAAAAAAATTGATTGTAAAATCAGCGAGTTTACTAAGTATAAAATTATCAATATGATCCGCCAGGAACACGATATCTGACGCAGGTTTTCATAAAAAAGATTTGCATATAACACTGAATGTTTGGAATTTTGAAATATGTCTAACTAAAACCTCGTGCAAAATGAAAACGCTTAAGAAAATTTCAGCTGTGCTTGCTTTAGGATTAATCCTCCTCTTCATTCCTGTATCATCAAATGCAAATGGAGGTGCAGAATTACCAGAAGTAGTTATTTCCTGTTC
>JAKPOU010000054.1 GCA_029547705.1 Bacteroidota bacterium
GGCATTGGGATTCAGAAGTGCTACAGTGAGGCTCTTTGTACTGACTGACCCCGCCGAGCGCGAGCTCAATGTGCTGAAGAGGAATTACGGTGTGATGACCGATACCTATTTTGATGCGCGCAACAGGCTTGTCACGAATGCTTATCTAATGCTTGACCAGGTGGTGATGCTGATGAACAAGTATCCATCTTTGAAGCTTGAAATAGGTGTGCATACTGATAACCAGGGTGTAGCCGGCACCCTTGAGCGCCTCTCGCAGACCCGTGCCCAGGTCATTGTCAATTATCTGATCAACAGGGGTGTTGCCTCAAGCCGGCTCACTCCGCGCGGTTACGGCAGTGCCCGTCCCGTTGCCTCCAACGCCACCTGGCTTGACCGGAGGTATAACAGGAGGGTGGAGTTTACAATAATTAAATAGTTTTCCAAGTGGTGGCCTGCGGAGCTTTTGCCAGTTGAACAGGGGAGGTCAGGTTGGTGGCGTCATATAAGTTATCACCCCGGTTTATCTATTAGCCTATTAATGAACACAAGGGCTGAGATGCCTGTTATCACTGTTGCGGCTCTGCTGCGTTGTAATTTTTAAATCCTATTCTGAACAGTATATGAAGAATGCACTGATATTGATTTTGTTATCTTGTTCGACGGTCACTTTGTTTTCGCAGGTGCCTCTGATAATTGAGGGGCAGGAGATTGTGGATACCGAGACCGGCATCTCAAACGGATATAATATTCCAAGAAACCAGGTTACTGCGCTTACTTTCCGGAACAATACGATGACCTCAGTCAACTCTGCGGGTTATATTTTGCAGGCTGGTGATGAGACCCCAGGACTTAATAACAATCACCTTGACGGTGCCGTGATAACCGGCAACATGCTTACCTGGAACGGCACAGACGGGGACAGCTGGACCCATGCCCTTTTCACTGGCTATAATCTCGGGGTTATTATCAAGTATAATTACCTTCTCAACACCCCGAACGGTATTCAGAGAAAGTCAGACGGTATGACGGAAGAGTCAGGTGTTGTAGCTTACAACATCATAAAGAATCCAAAGGTAGGCATTGTTGTTAAAGGTATGAACGGGGTACGGATTTACAACAATACACTATATACAGATAAGACCCAGGAACAGACCGGCAGGGGCTTGATTGATGTTCATACCAATCTTGATAACGGTTTGAACGCACCATCTACTGGCACAAAGATTTTCAATAATATCTTTTATGCCAAGTACAACACCCTGTGCATTAATGTAATGGATCAGGAAAGTCTGACAGGCTTCCAGTCAGACTATAACGTATTTTATTGTGAATCAGGAACTCCCAGGTTCAGCGCAGGTGGCGTATCGAAGACCTTTGCTGAATGGCAGGACCTCGGTTATGATGTTCATTCTGTTGTTATCAATCCGCAGTTTAACAATTTTACTGACTTTGTACCGGCAACCAGGCTTGATTATGGAACAGATCTGGGGGAGGATTTCGCCGAAGGTCTGGCACTTGATGCTGTATGGGGAACGATAAGTCCCAAAACAACCAGGCAGAATGGCACCTGGCAGACAGGAGCAAGGATCTACGGTGCTATAGCAAATGACACAATCATCCTACCTCAGGGTGAGACAAAAATTTATCCCAATCCGGCATACGGTTTTTTTTATGTTCTGACAACTGATGAAGATCGGGCTTACAGTTCTCTTAAGATATTTGATACACACGGACGGTTGGTACACAGTGTGCCTCTGGGGTTTAACAGGATAAATACAATTGATCTTCCGGGTAACGTAGGCCCCGGGATGTACACTGTTCTGCTGGAGGCAAATGGACTGGCCCCCTTCCAGGGCAAGCTCGTAATATTGAATTGATAATCAGTTTATCGTTTGATAAACTTTTGAGTCAGGATTATTTCGTCTGCTGAGATCATTACTATATAAATTCCTGATACCAGGTACGACAGGTCGAAATGTTTCATGTACTGATCCTGCGACAATTCCTCAACCAGTACAGTCCGTCCCTGTGAATTTACTACAGCCAGTTTATACTCTTCGATATCATCA
>JAKPOU010000006.1 GCA_029547705.1 Bacteroidota bacterium
TGCCGGCGCCCGGGAAAATGATTTTCATTATTTCCTTGGATGTGCCTGGCATGGTAAGGGTGATGATGAAAAAGCCAGTATGTTTTTTGAAAAAGCCAGTACCGGAACAACTGATCCGACTGATGCCGTATATTATAATGACCAGAAACCTGATAAAATCTACTACCAGGGACTTGCACTCAAAAGACTTGGACAGGAAACTGAAGCAGAGGAAATTTTCAAAAAACTGACTGATTACGGTTTCCAACACATCAGTGACGAGGTCAGGATAGACTATTTCGCCGTTTCACTTCCTGATATGCTTATATGGGATTATGACCCGAAACAGAGAAACATCATCCATTGCCAGTATCTTATTGGTCTCGGACTTCTGGGGCTCGGAGAAAATGAAGCTGCAGCTGAATGGCTTGAAAAAGCATTTAACTCTGACAACAACCACCAGGGAGCACAATGCCATCTGAAAATTATTAAAAAGCACAATTGATAAACAAAAAACCCCAGTAATTATGAGAACATTACCGGTTATCAGAACCCTTCTCTTCCATACGATACTATTAATGGCATCGTGCGAGAAGAAAACCTATCTTCCGGCAGGTTTGTCCGTCAAGAACAGCAGTGAAATTAAAACCTTGCAGTAGGTGCTCCCTTTACAATGGACTTTTGTAAAAAAATAAACGCGGACCATTACTCTCCGGACCCGCAGGGTGCGGTAAACTATTTAAACTCTTTGACTCAATGAAAGCCTCAGTTAAACTTAACTGGCCCTTCTTACTTGGAATCACCCTGGTGTCTGCAATGGGTGGATTGCTGTTCGGTTACGATTGGGTGGTGATAGGAGGTGCCAAACCATTCTATGAACCGTTCTTTGGTATTTCAGAAAATCCGGCAATGCAGGGATGGGCAATGAGCTGCGCACTTCTTGGCTGTCTGGCCGGCGCTGTTCTTTCAGGATGGCTCAGCGACAGGTTCGGCAGAAAGCGCCTCCTCATATTATCAGCTTTCCTCTTTATTGCAGCATCCCTTGGTACAGGCATGGCAGACAACTTCAACTCCTTTATTGCATTCAGAATACTCGGAGGGATTGGTATTGGCCTAGCATCAAACCTCTCGCCTATGTATATCGCAGAGATAACACCTTCAAGCGTCAGGGGAGCATTTGTCTCAATTAACCAGTTAACAATTGTGACAGGGATACTTGCTGCACAACTGATTAACTGGCAGATAGCTCAACCGGTTGCACCAGATGCAAGTGCCTCTGATATACTCAATTCCTGGAACGGGCAGACAGGCTGGCGGTGGATGTTCTATGCCTGTGCTGTCCCTTCCATACTCTTTTTTATACTGATGTGGTTTATACCCGAAAGCCCAAGATGGCTTGCAAAAAATAGTGATAATCATAAACGGGTATTCAGAATCCTCGGGAAGGTCGGAGGCAGTACCTATGCTGAACAGGAGCTGAGCGCAATTGTAGCGACATTGGATGTAAAAACAGAAAACCCCATCCAAACTATTCTTAGACAGAAAGGTATAGTAAAACTCCTTGTTATTGGGATTGTGATTGCTGTGTTCCAGCAATGGTGTGGAATCAATGTCATCTTCAATTATGCCCAGGAGATATTCTCAAATGCAGGATATGGAGTCTCTGACATAATGTTCAATATTGTAATTACCGGCAGTGTCAACCTGGTTTTCACCCTGGTGGGAATGTTCACTGTCGACAAACTTGGCAGAAAAGCACTCATGCTACTTGGCGCGGGCGGACTAGCCCTGAATTTTCTTACCCTTGGCACCATGTACTTCCTGGAACTTAAAGGATTACCAATGCTAATAATGGTTGTACTTGCAGTGGCAACATATGGCATGTCACTGGCTCCTGTAACCTGGGTAATCCTTTCAGAAATCTTCCCAAACAGGATACGCGGTTTTGCCATGTCAGTCGCCACCTTCTCACTGTGGACCGCATGCTTTGTGCTGACTTACACGTTCCCGCTTCTGAATCACTCACTTAAAGCATCCGGAACATTCTGGCTTTATGGTGTGATCTGTGTTCTCGGATTCCTTTTCATCAAAAGGAAGCTACCCGAAACCAAAGGAAAAAGCCTTGAGGAAATTGAGCATGAACTGATAAAGTGATCTGGTTATTAATCCCCGGCTTGATTCCCTGAAGACATTTGGATAAATTGTTGACTTTGTACCGAGTCTTCCGGGTTAGGTTACCTGCTCTTTTTGAGATTAATACCCAGGCGGATCTTATCAGACTCTGTGAATTATTTGCCCCTCCAGAGGTTGGGCAGGAACTGATAATAGAGCAGGTGCCGCCAGGTAGACCAGTCGTGCCCGCCATGACCACCCGTATAATAGTGGTGTTTGATGTTGTGTTTTACAAGGGCTTCATGCAGAGCCAGGCATCTTTGCCCCATAAAACCATTTGCCTCCTCAGTGCCCTGGCCAACAAAAAGGTAATCAACCTTTTCGTTTACTTTCGGATCATTCAGGAAGTGTGCCAGCGACGTTTCCGCATTTATATCCCCGGCACTCAGGATGCCGAAACTGGCAAACAGGTCAAGCGAACGAAAACCGATAAACATACTGTGCCGGCCTCCCATTGACAAACCCGATATGGCCCGGCCTTTTGGTGACCGGATCGTGCTGTATGCTTTATCAACCAGCGGGATTACATGGTTCCGGAGTTCCTTTTCAAAAATATCGAAGGTGAGTTCGGTATGCCTGGGATGATTCCGGTGAATTATCTGATTGTTGGGAATGGCAATAATCATCGGCACAGCTTTCCCTTCCGCCAGCAGGTTGTCAAGAATAAAATTCGCCCGTCCGTCATAAATCCAGTTCGACGGGAGTTCACCACTTCCGCCCAGCAGATAGAGAACCGGGTATTTCTTCTTCGGATTGTAGCCTGGAGGAGTGTAAACATAGAGTTCGCGTTCACCGCCAGTTACTTCCGAATAATATACATGGCGTGTCACTGTTCCGTGAGGAACGTTCCGGGCATCGTAATAT
>JAKPOU010000048.1 GCA_029547705.1 Bacteroidota bacterium
CCGTCACAGGCCAATACAAAGAAAAGACAGGCAGCACACATAACTCCCCGAAGAACGTGTTTTTTATTCACTTACAACCTCCGTCTTCATACTACCCGTAATGATAGTACTTTTTGGCAGGAAAAGTATGCTATTTCCTGAAAAACATGGCTGAATGTACATTATTATTGACTACAGAAATCAAACCCGTAATGCAAATTTTTTGCCTGAATAAAAATATTGGAATCGAGAAGATACGACATGCTATACGACCCCCAAAGACTGTCCCAACTTGTGAAATGTTTCAGTTTTTGTAAGGCCCAGGTAGCGCAATGCGTCCCTGTGCAGGGTATGTCCTTCAAGGGTACTGATAATGAGCGCTCTGGTAAATCGTTTACTGGTCCTTGCTGCTTGAGTAAGGAAAAAGTTTCCACCATTTCTCTTCGGCAATCTTCTCAGTTTATCTTCCTCACGATGATACATCTCCCAGTACTCACCGGAAGTCAGAAACCCAAGATCCAGCATTCGTCTGATAATGACCAGCGTGCTTACTTTGAATATCCGGCTCATCCGCAGAATTTCGTCGTCCCGAACTGCGTCACTGTTGAACGTATCACGGAATACGTTTTCCGGAACCAGCATTTCTGCGGCTACCCTGTTGCACCACAACTCTGTGTCGTTTTGCTCGCCATTCGTGACCGGAACATCGGAGAGGGCGGTGAAACCAAGCCAGATATGCGCCAGCTCATGGGCAAGGGTAAACATCTGGGCAGATTTACTGTCAGCTCCATTTATAAATACAAGCGGCGCAACCGGATCCGCCAGTGCGAATCCCCTGAATTCATGCGTATCAAGCAGGCGGTGATTATTATTTCCGACGACTCCGCTGCACATTACGAGGATACCGGCGTCATCAGCATGGGCGATAAAGCTTCTGAGCGCTTCCTGCCAGGTCGCATACCTCCGCCGTTCATCAATATCGAGTCCTATGGTCTTGCGAATTTCGTCAGCGACAGTTTTTACATTGCTCCGTATGGTCTCTTTACCAACGAACCACAAGGGTCGTTCATCAATTTCCCGCATAAAGTCACGATACCAGTCCTGCCG
>JAKPOU010000051.1 GCA_029547705.1 Bacteroidota bacterium
GGAAATTTTCAGTATTTTTATCTATCATTGTACAAAGGGTGTTTTTTTGTTTTTAATCACTTTAAATATAGCTAATTAAGTTATAATTAAAGAACAAAAGCACCCTTTTTTTTAAGTACTTATGAATAATTCAGGTTAGAATAAAGAAATATTCATATTTTTACTTAATTATTATCAGACAGGATTTTCTACATATTATGAACCTCTGATCAGAATTCTAAAAATTGATATCATGAAGAAAATTATGCTTAAGAGTTTAAGTGTCTTTCTGACACTGGTGTTTTTAACGGCTCAAAGCTTCAGTCTTTCAGCCGGTACCATCATGTCCCCATCGCACAGCCTAGATGAATCTGTTTTCGGTTACGATCAGAATGCTCTTGAATCAGCTTTTTTTGAACTGGATGAACTGGACAACTATCTTGAGCAGAATGAAGGCCTGACCTATAACGATCTACAGGCTGCCGGCAATGTACTGATTGCAGGTATCAGTGATATTTCCGCCCCTCTGGGCCTGCCGGACGGCGATGATGAGCTTCCCCTGGGGATCCCGGCTTTCTGGTGGGGATGTATTCTGGGATGGGTTGGCTTGCTGGTAGTCTATCTTGTTACTGATAAGGACAAGGAGCAGACCAAAAAAGCTCTTACAGGCTGTCTGATTTCCACCGGGGTGAGTGTTGCGATCAGCGTGGTTTATTGGGTATGGATCTTTGGCGCCACGAAGGATCTTTAATTTTAAGTAATACTATACATCAATCTGTTACAATCTGTTTCATGAGCAGATCAGAAGATACCTCAATTGAGGTATCTTCGCTTTATATATTAAAAATAAAACTGAAAACAATGCTTGATCCCGCCAGGGCAAAATGCTGGTTGCTGATTTTAATCAGTACAATATTGTTCAGTATATCAGGTTACGGACAGGATTATTTCAGGATCAGGGCTGACTTTTCCGTTAAGATCAGTAACAGCAACGGAACAAAAAATCTGACCAGGGGAATAGTTTACTATGATAAGAATATCAGGGATCTTATATATGATATCTCATTTCCCAGGAAGGAAAAATGGATCAGCAGGGATACCTGTCTCTATAAGTTCAGCAATGATTCATTAATCCAGAAAGTGACGATTCCATCCATTAACGAATTCACCATTTTCCATCTGGCCCTTAACTCCAGACTGAATGATTTCGGATTGAAAAACACGATGTACCAGATGAACAAGGTTGAAAAGAAGGGAGGCATGGTACTGTCATACTGGAAGATTCCGGAAAAGGCAAAAATATCAATCGATCATGTGGTTGTGGCAAAAAAGTCAAACAGGCTTGAAAGTGTTGTTATGGTAAACTCAGATCAGAAGATTATCAGCAAACAATTTTTCAGGAATTATATTAAAATTGATGCTTTTGAGTTTCCCTCACAAATAATCCAGATTCTGTATGATCCTGATGGCAGGGAAAATTACCAGGTGACGGAATTCAGGAATATCAGAATAAACGATATGACAAACAGCAAATTATACGAATCTGCATTATAAATTGAAATGAATAACCGGAAATCATTCATAATCTTTATTTTTCTTTTCAACATTTTCTTTGTTTCCGCTATTTCCGCGCAATCTCTATGTGATCCTGAGCTGAAATCATTGTTCAGTTCCCCGGACACGCTCCGCCGGGATTTTACCGGGCCTCTGAAGGAAGCAACAAATGAAATTCAAATAACTGCGGCAACTGCCTTTTTACTGTATAAAAAATTGATTTCCTCACAGGATATACCGAAATGCGTTTTTACACCATCCTGTTCGGAATATGCAATCGAAGCAATCAGAAAAAGAGGATTATTCACAGGTCTGCTGGCTGCTTTTGACCGCCTGACACGCTGCCATGGCCTGGTAAAACCGGGTCATTACCCCTTCGATACTCAAAAAAACCGGTTTTATGATCCGCCGTTGTAGAATAATTCTCCCTGCTTTCATTATTGCCTTCACATCAATTTTTCCGGCTGTTTCACAGCAAAACCTGCTTGACTATGAAAATTCCCTGAAATTCGCCGGCTACCTGAAATCAACCCTCCAGTATGATTTCGCCATGCAGGAATATGAAAGAATAAATTTCCTGTGGCCCGGTGATTCACTGGTTATTATGGAACTTGTACAGACTTACAGGCTGAATGACCAGTGCGACAGGCTTGACAGGGCATTTACACTTATACAGGATAATATCAGTAAACATAATTCTGTCCGTTCTGCAAAAGAGTATCTTAATTTTGCCCTTAAATGCAAGTCAGAGTCATCCCGGTTTTTTGACATATCGATAAAACTGAAACCTGAAGAAAGAACTTATTATAACCTTGCCTACTACTGGGTAAACCAGAATTACAACTCAGCTATCACATATTGCCGGACCCGGATTGAATCAGGACTGGCAGCAAAATCCGATCTGTTTCAGCTTACCGTTGATTTTCAGAATGAAAAATATAAAAGTCCTGCTGTTTCGGTATTAATGTCAGCAGTTGTTCCCGGAAGCGGCAAGCTCTATTCGGGGCGTTTTGGCGATGCCATGGTTTCGTTTCTTTCTGTCACAACAAACACATGGGCTGCATGGAGAGCCTTTAACAAAAAAGGAATCCGAAGCGCAAACGGCTGGATCTTCGGCAGTCTTGCCTTCGGTTTCTATTCCGCCAATTTGTGGGGTTCGGCAAAGGCTGCCAAAACATATAATTCAAACCTGAAAAAAAGGTATCAGTCCAATGCGGAACAAATTATATATTCTTCTTTTTAACCTGCCCCTGCTTTTCACACTGAATGCCCAGGATATTCATCAGATCAGGCAGTTTGGTGACGAACAATTCAGAAATGGTGACTACAGGCTTGCACTTAAAGAATACCAGCGCGTCCTTTTGTTTGACAATGAAAGGGTCCACAACGATTTATATTCGAAAATTGCCTTCATACAATATTATTCCAATGAATACGAACAGGCGATGAGGTATTTCGATTACGCCATAATAACCGAAAGGAATGACAGTCTCAGGTTTGAATTAATGCTAAAAAAAGCTTTATGCTGTTTCAGAATGAATAATTACCTGGCAGCGTTGAACGAGCTGTACGATCTTCCGGATCCTCCCGGCAGATTTCTTCAGAACAAAAAGAATCTGTATATGGGAATATGCTGTTTTGGCATGAACGATTATGAAAATTCAAAGGGCTGTTTTTCCGCTCTTCTCGATTCGCTCGGGATCCGCAATTTAGAAGAAGTTTTCAATGACTTCAGCCGTTTCAATAAAAAATTCAGGCCGGGGAAAGCAGAACTGATGAGTATGATTTTGCCGGGCCTCGGACAAATATATACCGGTAACGTTACCGACGGGCTCAATTCATTTCTCCTGATAAGCGGTGTAACAATTTATTCCCTGGTTACAGCTGTAAACTATGCCATAATCGATGGTCTGCTGGTCCTTTCTTCCTGGTTTTACCGGTATTATTCCGGGGGGTTCAGCAATGCCTCTGACCTGGCACAAAAAAAACTCGACAGAAAAAAAGAAGAAGTATATGCCGAAATTCTTGCCCTGATTGAATCAAATCAGTTAAATTTACAGGAATGACCTGCTTCTGGTTTTCAGGACATATCGCAGCCTTCCCCTTATTTTAGGAATTAAAATAGATTAGTCATGAAACAAAAAATTATGCCCCTTGCCGCTCTTGCTTTTTTCATCTTCTGCAACATCTCAGCAGCACAGTCTTTTACCCTGAACTTATGGCCTGACGGCATACCTGGTTCCCTTATTTCTGCGGAATACAAGGAGGTCTCCGTTGTTGAAGACGGTATTATCACCAGATGGAACAAGGTCACCGATCCTTCCGTTACCGTTTGCCTGCCCCCGGAGGACAAGGCAACGGGCACGGCAGTACTTATTTGTCCGGGTGGAGGATACGGGACCCTGGCATTCAATCATGAAGGAAACGATATTGCAAAATGGCTGAACGATAACGGTATTGCAGGAATAATTCTTAAATACAGGCTTCCCTCCGATCAGATCATGAAGGATAAATCCAACGGTCCTCTTCAGGATGCCCAGGAGGCCCTTCGTATCATCCGCCGGAATGCAAGGGCATGGAACATTAATCCCTCCCGTATCGGTGTAATAGGCTTTTCCGCAGGGGGTCACCTTGCATCAACCCTTTCAACCCATTTCGATGAAAAAGTTTATGAACCAAAAGACAATACAAGTGCACGTCCTGATTTCTCCATCCTTATCTATCCTGTGATAAGTATGGATGAATCATTCACACACATGGGATCACGGAGAAATCTCCTGGGGGAGAACCCTGCCGCAGAAACTCTCCGCCATTTCTCCAATGAGTTGCAGATCAGGGAAAACACTCCTCCCGCTTTCCTTGTCCATTCCGCGGATGATGCGGCCGTACCCGTCAGAAACAGCATGGCGTATTACGAAGGACTTGTGAAATTCAATATCCCTTCCGAACTTCATGTCTTCCAGAAAGGAGGACACGGATACGGTCTGGCTGTCAACAGGGAAACACAGTCGGCCTGGCCCCGCCTGTGCCTGGAATGGCTGAAAGCATCAGGATTTTAAAAGCCCGGATCATGAAAAATTCCCTTCTGCTGAAAATATGTGTACTGTTGTTTCCTGTATTCACATTAAGTTCATGTGACCAGCCGGACAAAAATCCGTCCTCCTTTGTAAACCCCTTTACCGGCACACAATATTTCGGCCATACCTACCCCGGGGCAGCCCTCCCCTTTGCAATGGTCCACGTGAGCCCCGACTGCAACAATACCGGCTGGACTTACGCGGCCGGCTACAACTGGCAGGACAGTTCCATAATGGGATTCAGCCATACCCATTTCAGCGGTGTGGGAATGACAAGCGGAGGAGAGATACTTATCCAGCCTGCAGTTAACCGGAAGCTGCATATTGTGCCCGGTCCGGCGGAGAATCCTGATGAAGGCTACCGTTCCCGCTTTGATCACAGGGATGAAACCGCTTCACCCGGGTATTATTCCGTCCTGTTGAAGGATTATGGCATAAAGGTTGAACTTACCGCCGGCAAAAGGACGGCTTTTCACCGCTATACCTTCCCGGAAACAGAAAATGCACATATCATTATTGATCTCGGTCACCAGATAGGCACTGCACGGGCACCGGAAATGTCTGAAATCAGCGTTTCCGGCAACACACGCATTGAAGGATATAAAAGCACCCCCGCCGGAAGAGTGTATTTCTGTGCCGAATTCAGCAAGCCTTTCCTGTACTACGGAACCTTCGATGCAGACAGGAAGACTCCTGAATCTGACAGCGGAATCTTTCCCTACAAAAGCGGTGAAAAAGGAGAAAGGATAGGCGCTTTCGTCAATTACAAAACATCTGAAAAAGAACAGATCCTGGTAAAAGTGGCTCTTTCATATACCGGTCCGGAAGGAGCCCGTAAAAACCTTGAGGCCGAACTGGCAGACCGGGATTTTGACCGTGTGAAAAAGGATGCCGGGGATATCTGGAACAGGGAACTCTCACGTATAGAGATAGATGGCGCTACTGATGAACAGAAGGAAATATTTTATACATCCCTCTACCATTCCCTCCTGGCACAGTATACCGGTGAGGATGCAGACGGAAAATATTACGGTATGGATGGCAGGGTGCATACTGCCGAGGGATATGATTTCTACCCTTCATTTTCATGCTGGGACACCTACAGGTCGCAGCATCCCCTTCTGACAATCATTGCGCCCGAGCATGTGAATAGTTTTCTCAAATCCATAGAAGCCAAGATAAGGGATTTCGGATGGCTTCCCGCACAGCATTTCTCAAATGTCTACCGCGAGTCTATGGTGGGTGATCACCTCATACCCATAGTTACTGATGCCTACGTTAAGGGATACAGGGATTTTGACGCGGAATTCGTTTATGAGGCAATGAAGAAGAAAGCCCTGGAAAAGCCGGAGCCTCCTGTTCCGGAAAACGCCGGCAGATCCGGGCTCGGATATTATATAAGTCTGGGTTACACACCCATCGATAAAGTCACGGAAGCTGTTCCCAACACCATGGAACTGGCATACGACGACTGGTGCACAGGAGTGATGGCAGAAGCACTGGGAAGGCAAAAGGACATGGAGCTGTTCATGAAAAGGGCCCTGAACTACAGGAATGTATGGGACAGCACAAGCGGATTCATGAGGCCGCGTAAAGCAGACGGATCATTCCTGGAAGAGCTGAACGGCCGTGAACAGACCATCGTGACAAAAAACGGACACTCCTACTATAAGTATTTCGATCCTCTTCTTGTAGGGGTAAGGCCAAACAGGCACTACACCGAATCGAATGCATGGCAGTACATCTGGTCCGTTCAGCATGACATAAAAGGCCTGATAGATCTTTTCGGAAGCAAAGAAAAATTCAACGATAAGCTTGACACATTTTTTGATATGGACCCCTCAGTAACAGGTCCTAAATATATCGGCGTTGTCGGGACCATCGGCCAGTATGTGCATGGAAACCAGCCCTCGCATCATGTTGCATACCTGTATGACTATTCAGGCGAGCCCTGGAAGACACAACAGAGGACCAGGCAGATTTGTGATCAGCTGTATCGTCCCGGTCCGGGCGGCCTGTGCGGAAATGAGGATATGGGCTCACTCTCCTCATGGTATGTTTTCAGTTCACTGGGATTCTACCCTGTGACTCCCGGGAGCACTTCCTATGCCATAGGCAGTCCGGTTTTCGGAAAGGCAGTCATTCATCATCCGGATGGTAAAAAATTTACTGTCAGGGCGATAAACAACTCTGACAAAAATATTTATATTCAATCGGCAACCCTTAACGGTATCCCTCTTGAAAAACCATTCATTGAGCACCGGGATATAATGAACGGAGGCGAACTGCTCTTCATCATGGGACCGGAACCCTCCAGGAACTGGGGAATATCTGCACCTCCGCCCTCCCTCTCAGACTGATTTCCCGGATTATTACAAAACTCATTTCGGGCAATTTTCTCCTGAAAAGTTAGCTTTCTGTACATCAGTATGTTGAAAACTTCAGGCTGTTGTTAAATAATGTTAATCAAAAACACTTCGGGCTGAAGATAATTTCATTTATTTTAGTGCTACAATTCTGCTGTTTTGATGTGATAGCTTTATTTTGAGGTGAAACAAAGAGGCTTAAACAACGTTTAAGACCAATAAAATAAGTTTGCAAAACAAAAGTCTGTTGTCTTATTAAATTCAAAATGATGAAAAAACTCTTCGCATTATCAGTTATTCTGATCGCATTCACTGCCGGCGCATTCGCACAGACCAATCAAGCTACAGCTACAGCCACGGCAACCATTGTAACACCTATAACAATTGAAGCAACCGGAAATTTAAGCTTTGGCAATATTGTACCACATGCTTCCACATCAGGATCTGTTACTATTTCCCCGGATGGCTCTGCGTCATATTCCACACCAGATATACAATATTCTGCTTCACCCACCGCTACAGCTGCCAGGACTGCAGCGATATTTACTGTAAGAGGTACTCCGGGTGCGTCTTATAGTATTACACTTCCAAGTGGAAACGTCGAGTTGAACGGCCCGAATTCAAATACAATGAATGCCCATACTTTTACAAGTGATCCCAGTATAAATAGTGGCCAACTCAGTAATCCGGGCGGCACTCAAACCTTACGGGTCGGGGCCACACTCAATGTTACCGGGGGCCAGGCACCCGGAACGTATACTTCAGATAATTTTACTGTAACTGTCAATTATAATTAAAAATTAAGGAGTTATCAGCCATGCTCAGCAAAAGGCTTAAAAAATATTTTTTCTGCCTTGCAGCAACGTTGATTGTAACAGGAACCTGGGTAAAGGCACAGACCGGAACTACGGCAAGTGCCACCGGACATATAATTGCTGAGGTCATCACTGTATATTCAGCAACTGAAATGTCGCAGATGAATTTCGGAAGATTTTACCCGGGTCCCCACGGGGGAGAGATCATACTAACCCCTGAAAGCACTGTATCAGTCATGGGAAGCGTTTATAAGGAGGCCGGCACCCAGACTGCAGCAAGTTTTTATGTTTCAGGACATGCCGGAACTTCCTTTACTATCACACTGCCCCGGGAACCCGTTGTTCTCAATCATGTTTCAAGTGCAAGGACAATGTCAATAAGCGACTGGGTATCAAATCCGGGAATCGAACCTGCTGCAGGAATTCTGCAAAACGGGTCTCAGATGGTCTATGTGGGAGCAACTCTTAAAATAGGCACACTGGAAGATAATCCAGTTGGTATCTATGCAGGAACCTTTAATATAACCTTTGATTTTAATTAGCGCCCTAAAAATAAATCCAGATGCTACCGACCATATTAATTCCTCTCAGGAGGCTGCCTGTAATCAGGTCAGCCTCGCTTGCTTTTTTTCTGACTCTCATTCTGGGATTTCAGAATGCTTATTCCCAGGGAGATCTCCTGATTACTCCAAGAAGGGTAGTGTTCGAAGGTTCAGTGAGATCTGTCGATCTCAACCTGGCAAACATTGGCGCGGATACTGCCCGGTATGCCATTTCGCTTGTACAGATCCGGATGAACGAAGATGGTTCATTTGAAACAATAAGCGAGCCCGATCCGGGACAACGGTTTGCTGACAGAAACCTGAGATACTTCCCGCGTTCAGTGACTCTCGGGCCGAATGAAAGTCAGGTGGTAAAAGTCCAGCTTACCCGTCAGAATCAGCTAACAGAGGGTGAATACAGGTCACATTTCTATTTCAGGGCCGTTCCGGCAGAGACTCCCCTTGGTGAAGTTGAAACTGTTCGCGACACCAGTACCATTTCAGTTGTTCTCAAGCCTATTTTTGGTATAACAATTCCGGTAATCATCAGGGTAGGCCAGTCAACAACCCGGGTAACAATCTCGGATATCGCCTTTTCAAAGAATAACAATCAGCCGGTTCTTTCCATGACATTGAACCGCAGCGGCAACATGTCCGTTTACGGGGATATTGCCATTGATCATATATCTCCTGCCGGTACGGTAACCAGAGTTGGCATAGCAAACGGTGTGGCTGTCTATACTCCTAACCCAAAAAGAATTTTCTCACTAAGACTTTCAAAAACTGAAAATATTGATCTGGGAAGCGGAAAGCTACGGGTAAGCTTTTCAGCCCCATCGGATGTCAAACCTCAGAAATATGCGGAGAGTGAACTCATCCTGAATTAGTGATGTATTTTGTAAAAATCAATACGGACCTCATCCTGATTGTCCTGACAACGGTCACAGTACTTTCCGGATTTTTCCTGTATAGATCCAGATCTTCCTGTATAAAATATCTCAGTACAAAATTTCCATTATTAAGGCAGACAGGAATTAGTCTGCTTTTACTCTTTCTTTTTTCGGCAACATCTTCCGGCCAGGCAGTTGGTGACTACAGGACAAGGACAACGGGCAACTGGAGTAATCGAAGTACCTGGGAAAGGCTTAATTCCCTGCCATCAGGCTGGGCACAACCCTCCAGTAGTCAAGGCTATCCCGGACAATCTTCCGGGACCGGAACAGTTACCATCCGGAATGGACATAATGTTACACTTAATGTATCTCCGGCAAATGCTATCGCTCATTTGAATATAGGTGAAGGAACCAGCGGATCACTGACAACAAGTAACAACTCAAATCAAACCCTGTCCATTACCGGAAATCTATCAGTTGCTAATGGTGCATCTTTCAATTTAGGAAGAATAAGTTTAACAATAGACGGAACGACTACCATTAACGGTTCCTTAACAGATAATCATGACAATGGATCGGCACTTTTTAATGGTCAGTTCATTATCAGTGCCACTGGGTCTTTTGAAACTACAAATAATTCTTCGTTTACATTTAGGGGTGGTATTTCAAATAACGGTACTTTTGAAAAGGGTGGTTCGGGCACAACCAGCTTTAACAGTTCACAAACAATAAGTGGTACCAGGCCATTGGTATTTAGTGGTTCCGGATCAGTTTCCATTGCTAATAACGTTACAGTCACCAACCAGGGAATAGTCAGCATATCAGGATCAGCCACACTGAATGGTGCAGGCAATAATTCCCGGTGGGTGAATGATACAAATTCAACTCTCAACTACAGCAGTACACAGCAGCCAATGAATACAGGTTCACTGATGGCAACTGCTGAGGGCAACACAGTGAATTACGAAAGAAGCGGTGATCAAACTGTAAAAAATACCACATACTATAATCTCACGCTATCTGGCTCAGGCTCAAAAACAAATACCGGCGTCTCCGTAAACGGTACGCTGTCCCTGGAGGGAACAGCCACAGTTCCAGCTGCAATAAGCTATGGGCCTGATGCTGCTCTGTACTACAATACCAGTAATATCCGCACGGTAACCAACAACGAATGGCCGGCAACATTCTCCGGAACGGGAGGTGTTGTAATAAACGCTGCCGCGACAGTCAGTCTGAACCAGGCCAAAGTTCTCGGACTCAACGTACCGCTTGTTATTAACAGTGGAGCTTCTTTTAACACAGCAAATAATGAACTGACATTCGGCGGTAATTTCAACAACAACGGCGGAGAATTTAACGCAGGCAGTTCTGATATCAACATTTCCAACAGCGGGAACCAGGATATTGCAGGGTTTACCACTACAGGCAGGGTAAGCATGACCAAATCATCAGGTACTGTCACGCTGCTGGGCAACATCAGCGGTACCGGATTCACAGTAAACGGGGCAGGAAGCATCCATCTTGGCAATGACCTGGTACATACCTTCAGCGGCGACTTTGTTTTTTCAAATGGAACAATAACCGGAGGTTCTTCCACATTAAGGCTGGGAGGTACTACCAGTGTAACCGGAGGTAATTTTAATGCAGGAACAGGAACTGTTGAGTTTTACGGTGGTTCACAAAATGTTCCGGGTACTACTTACCATAATCTGACCATATCTGGAGGAAGTACAAAATCTGTTATCAATAATCATATCAGGATAAACGGAAACCTGACTCTGAATAACGGAATCCTTTCGCTGGGAAATCATGATTTAACACTTGGACTCGGATCATCTACCAACGGATCTTTTTCTGAAACCAGTATGATTGACATCGGTACAAGAACCATTGTCAAAGAAGGCAATTCAGCTTCGGATTTCATTCTTACTCTGCCAGTTGGAAATGGCACGGCCTATACTCCGGTACATATTGCAGATCTTTCTGTCACATCCATCTCACCTTCAGCCGTTCTAAGAGTTCAAACCTTTAGCACACCAGCTTCCGGGGTACCGGGGAAAAATCCTCTTAAACGCCACTGGATCACTTCAACAAACGGAATAAGCGGACCTGTCCTTGCCGATATCAGTTTTACCTATGCCTCAAACGACATACCGGACGGCGGTAATGCCGGAGTATATGAAATTGTATACCGTCCTTCTTCCGGTTCCTGGGGAACCCCCGATGGTGCTTCTGCCCCCGGGTCAAATCCACTCAGAGCATCTGCAGCCTCAAGCCTGAATGCAACATGGACCGGAACCATCCAGGAATACCACAACTTCTATTCCTTCTCCAGCGGCAGCTGGGATAATCCCGGAACATGGACCCTGGACCCTTCGGGAACTCAATGGCTGAATCCCGGTAACTTTACACCGTCTACATCTCCTACATCTGATAATGATGAGGTTACAATACTTTCCGGACGCACGGTTACTGTTCCATCAGACAACAAAAAAAACAAAACCATTAACATTGAGGGAACGCTTGATCTGGGCACAACAACTGGGCATTCGTTCACAGTCATTTCCGGAACAGGCCGCATCCGGCTTGCAGGAGACAATTTCCCCTCAGGTGATGCTACAAGCTTCATATCTGACGAACAGGGAAAAAGCGTAACTGAATTTTACGGGAACTCCCGGAATCTTATAACTCCACGTAACTTCTCCAATGTGGAAGTAAATCTGAACGGGAGTAATACCCTCTTCCTTGAAACAGATTATCTGATAAACGGCAATCTCACTGTTTCGGGTGGTATTCTGAGTATCGGCAGCAGTTCTTTAACAAACACACTGAATATAACAGTGAGTGGAGACCTTGTGGTACAAGAGTCGGGCCGTATTTCAACCGGAACTGCTAATGCTCGTCATCAGTTAAATTTGTTCGGTGATTTCATCAACAAGGGCGAAGCACGGTTCACAAACCGTACTGCCCCGGAATACATGTCAGAGGCTATCAATGGAATAGTTGATCTCAGGTTCCTCAGTGACAAGAGGAACCAGACCATAATGTGCAACGGGCTGACCAACTTCTATCGCATTGAGATCGACAAGGGAGAAGACTATACCTATGTCCTGAACATTGAGGCATCAGAACCCGGTAATTTCAATCTGCTGGGATTTGCTAACGAGAACCATGGCTCCATCTCACAACTCACAATAAACAGAAATGCACTGGGGCTGCTGAAGGGTACCGTAAGGATCGGCAATAATGTGGAGATACCTGTGTTGTCGCAGGCAGGGAATTACAACATTTCACAGAGGGCACAGCTGTGGATAGACCGCGGAATGGTGCGGAAGAACAGCGGTACCGCAATAGTGGTTTATGGGAAGGTAAAGATCAGCAATGGTACGCTGGAGGCACTGATCAACAGTGGTATCACCTTCCGGGAAAACGGACTCATCAACGTAGAGGGAGGCACCCTGAATGCCAACCAGATCAGAACCACCACCGAAGGAATTACAACCTACGGCGGATATGTTCAGACCGGAGGAACAGTCAACGTGGTAGGAGGTAATACCAATACCAGCTTTTATGTCTTCTCGCTTCCCTTTCCAACCAGCGTATTTAACATGAGCGGAGGAACTCTGAAAGTCAATACCTCCTCCGCAAACGGAGCCATACTGATCAACTCGGGCCCTGAAAATATCAAGGTTACCGGTGGCACCGTGATAGCCGAGACACAGGCAGGAAGGGACTATCAGATTACCTCAACAGCTCCCTTCTGGAACCTGGAACTTCGGAACAGTACCACTGCCCGGCGGCACTTCCGTCTGACAGCAGCCACCAATATCGGTCCCCCAGGAAACCAGGTAAATGTCCCGGCCCAGACGCTGCACGTATTGAATGAGTTCCGCATATGGGGAAAAGAATCCGGAGGAGATAACTATCCGGAAATAGTATTTGATCCTGAAGGTAATGACCTCTATATCGGGGGCTCCTTCTTCATTGAGGCGGGTGCAGTCTACTCCCCGGTGAGTGGCGGCATCTACCCCTATGATGCCATTGCCCATCAGCCAACGGGAAGGAATACCACCTATTTTAACAGGACAGCCGCGACCAGGGCTTCTGAACAACTCTATTGGGGCGAGGCTGTCACTCAGCTGGAGTTTGGCAACCTGGTTATAGACCGTCCGAACGGACATGAGGTTAAGCTTACTTCGGTATCATCAAGGATAAACGAATCTGTACTCCTCGATATAAACGGAGATGCTACTGTGAGATCAGGAATCCTGAATCAGAACCTTTACACCATCCGTACCTGGGGTGCCATTGAAAATAATGAACGCATGGGTGTCTGGATGCCGGGTGTAACACCCAGCCGGGCACAGATACAGTTTGTGGAAAATCCGGCTCTCACTCTTACAACCGGGCAGGATGCTGTTTTCGGTAATGTTCAGGTCAATGTGACTCCTCCCTCGGTGTTAACACTTAGCTCTGATGTTTATATTGAAAGGATGGAATACGTTAAAGGACTGATTTATCTGAAAAACTATAATCTCAAGATAGACAATCTGTGGAATCTCGAAACAGCTTTATTCGAAAATATCCCTACAACCAGCTTTCTCAGAGTATCAGATAACGGAAGATCCGGTAGTTCGATGATCTATTCTGACGGTAAAGCCAGTGACGGAGGATTAACACTGAGGATCGCAGCCAATTCGCAGGCAGAGAACGAAAACAATATCCTGAATAACTTCGGTCCTGTAACATTTCCTGTAGGCTTTAGCTCAGATGGCGGTACTGTTCTTTACTTCAGGCCAGCCCAGATAGTTGTAAAAGAGGTTTCATCACCCGGTTATATCACTGTCCGCCCCGTAATGGGCCAGCTGAAAACAACCGATCAGTCAGGTGGAGAGATTTTGCAGCATTACTGGCGCGTATCCCATTCGGGGTTCACCTCACTGCCTTTGGTTGCATACCGGTTTTATTACCGCGGACAAAGAGGTGTTTCAAATGTGGATTTGCCAGCAGGTGCATCTGCTGAACTACAATATGTTCCGGGCAAGGTTCTGGATCAGAATCCGTATACACGCCTTTTTGAACCACTGGCAGATAATGACATTATTCGGAATATTGGACCTTCAAACACCCGTGTAATAACATTTAACGGGACCAGTAACAATGGCTCGTTTTCTCCCTCTTCTGCTGGTTTCACTCTTGAAAACAGCAATTATACTGCAGGAGTCTCTCCCCGCTTTACAGGTTCGCCTATTCATTATTATTCGAATCCTGCAGGCGGAGCATGGCATGTGGCTGGTACCTGGGATGTAGGTTCAAAGGGAAGCGGAATACATGCTGTCCCTACAACTGGAAGTATAGTACACATATATAATGACAATACAAATCCAAATGTACAGGGCACAAGCAGAATAAATGTCCAATCAGCCGGAATGCCGCACTTTCCTGCAGAGATTATTTTTGAAATGCCCAATATTCCTGTAGAACAATCACACTCGGAAAACATACCCCGTCTTCAATTCCATGCTTCCGGAACATACGATCTGGGATTCGTGAGAGGCAGGGGCATGATCTCATATGGTGCAAATTCGATTATTACAAATGGTGATTTCGGCGATTTCGGAACAAACTCCGGCTCCTATTACCTGTTTTTTAGCGGCCCGTCACAGCTGACAACAATTCCTGCTCCAATTCCTAATATGATGATTGAATATTCTACCAATATCAATCAGAATATTGTGGTCAATTATGATTTAATTATTCAGGGCAATGCCCTGGTTCAGCCTTTACAGGATATAGATATCCGCCGTGACCTGGTAATGGGATTCTGGCGGGGTGCTACCTTCCAGTTTCCAGCAACCGGCAGAACGGTAAAAGTAACAGTGGGAAGAGATATAGACTTCACACGGATACCAATTGCCAATGAAATTGGAAACCGGATTATAAATACTGCTCCGACAGCAGGAACCCTGGAACATACTCTGGTGTTGAAAGGCTCAATAATTCAAGGCAACAATAATAATTTCAGTATCAACCTCTTCGGCGCGAGCAACCGCTCAAAAGCCATTCTTGAATTACAAGGCAGTGAAGACGCTGGTTACTCCAGAAATTCAAATTCGGTACCGGAATTTTACAGGATCGTGATGGACAAGGGCAAAAATCAGTCATCATCCTTCACTTTCAATAATCATTTCAATTTAAGGGGGCCCACAAACACAGACGTTAAGGCAATAACCTTGCAAAACGGTACTCTGATATTGAATAATCCGTCAATAAACCTTGATCTTACCACTGGCGGGAACAATTTCGCCATTCCGGCTTCTTCCTGTCTTGAGATTAATCAAGGCACCGTCCGGGCTTCGGGTAATTCAGGAATCTCCCTTGACGGTATGCTTAGCATTAATGGCGGTATCGTGAATATGAGCGGAGGCCATAATTCCATCGAATACTCTGCATCAGGGAATGCGTCAATAAAGATAACAGGCGGCACGCTTACCGTAGGGGGACAGATAAGAAGAAGTCCCACTTCGGATGTTGGAGTACTTAATTATTTCCAGTCGGGCGGTACTGTAATAACCGGTAACAATTCTGCCCAGGTCAGTAACAGGGGTGTGTTTGAAATACTCAACCCCGGAAGTTCCTTCACCATGACGGGGGGTAACCTCCACATTGCCCGTTCACAGATCAGTCCGTCAATACCGGCATTTTATTTTGACCCCGACATTGTAAATACCGGCACATCTGCCACAATCCATATAGGTCACGGCGTAACTCCCGCTGCACAGACAATAGGCATCTTTGCCGGCAAGCCTCTGCCCAGACTCATAATTAACAATGCAAGCGGACGAAATCCTGCAGCAAAGCTTGAAGTTGTTCCGGCTGCAATAACCAGCCTGCTCCAGATAGATGCCGGTGCAACTTTCAATGCAAACGGGCTCGACCTGCATCTTAACGGTGACATGACCGTGACAGGTTCATATACTCCTCAGGGAAATACCACATTCTTCAGTGGCGGTGGCACACAAACAGTCAATATCGGAGGCAGCGGAGTCAGTTTTTACAACCTTGATAAAACATCATCTGAAAACCTTGTCCTGAATGGCTCAAATACCACGGTATCTGTAGCAGGTTCACTTTATCTCCGGGCAGGAACATTTACAGATAACGGCAATAGTGTAACCGTAAGGGGAAATGTCCTTAATGATGCAATTCATGTGAACAACGGCTCTTCAGGTGACGGAATAATAATGAACGGGGATACGCCTCAGAAACTTTTCGGGAATGGCATTTTCGGGAAATTAACTATCAATAACGGTTATGGAGTCTCTGTAACTACCGGCAGTCAGTTTACCATCACCCGTTCACTGAAAATGGTGAAGGGAGTCCTGAATATCGGAAGCAGCCTCCTGGAACTCGGGGTTAATGCAGAAATTGAAGAAGCATCTCCATTTTCAGCCACAAATATGATAGAAACCAATATCTCATTCACAGATAATGGCCTGAAAAAAATATTCCGCGCCGGAAGTTCTCCGGCGTTCACTTTTCCCATGGGATCCGACAATAAATATACACCGGTTATATTCAATATCTCAGCCAATGGTGATAATACCGGAAGCATTACTGTAAAACCTGCCAATGAAATACATCCGGCAATAATCGAAGACACAGAGACCGGTGCCCAGATTGTTGACCGGGACAATGCACTTCAGTATTACTGGACATTGAATGCAGAGGGGATTAGTGGTTTTTCCGCAGAGGCCCGTATGTTCTATAATGAAAATGATATTAGGGTAACTGCTCCATATACGATTGCTGATTATCACACGGCCAGCCTCCTGGAGGCCGGTTCCGGCAACTGGCAGAAATTTCCCCAAACAGATTTTGATGAGATAAATAAATACCTGATTTTCAGATTTTCCGAAACAGATGACCAGGGTATCAGGGGAGACTATACTGCCGGGGCGGGTGATGCAACCCTTAACGGTGCCATTCCTGACATGGTTTCCGTTTATGAGACTGTAAACAACGGAAACTGGTCAACAGCCGCAGTGTGGAATCCCGCCATAGCCGGCGGACCCCGCGGAGCGATTGCAAGAATAAACGCAGCACATACCATTGATGTAACTACAAACAACATTGCCGGTTATAAAACAGAAATATTTGGAACCTTAAAACTTTATTCAACCTCCGGTCACCGGCTGGGAATAGTGAACGGTAATGGTACTGTTTACCTTGAAAAGGGAGAGATTCCGGCTGCTGTTTATGAGGATTTTTTCTCACCTGCAGGCGGAACCATTGAATTCGGAGGTACAACAGCTTACGGTTTCCTCGGTACTGTTGCCCGGGTCAACAATCTTTCATTTTCAGGCTCAGGAGAAAGAAGATTTTCCAACAATAACCTGACCGTTAACGGAAATATTACCATTGCGGGCAGTTCAGGCCTTAAGGTAATCAATCAGTTTAACAGCAGGATAAGTATCAGAGGTAATCTTAACCGGAGTTCCGGTTTGTTTGATTCGGGCAGCGGATCCAATGCAACATTAGCATTTACAGGAACAATGCCGCAGACAATAAGCGGTTCCTTCACGGGTATCAACAGCCTGAACAATCTTGAAATCAATAATACCAGTGATGTAAATATTCTTAATAACCTTGAGATCAAGGGAGATATCAGATTTATAAACGGTTTGCTTAATGTTGATCCCGGAGCGCTTTTAAGACTCAGACTAAGTGCACAGGCCTTGCCGGAATCAGGCTTGCCACAATCCTTTGTCAACGGAACCCTCATAAAGGAACTGATGAATGGAAACAGTTTCACTTTCCCTGTCGGCAGCTACCAGACTGTCAGGGCTCATGGTCCCCTGATGCTTAAAAACGTGTCAGGCCCTTCAGGGATCAACGACTGGGGAGTTACCTATTTTTTCAGCAGTCCAACACTTGCAGGCTATAACACAGCAAATTTCGAAAGTCCGGTATCAACCGTCAGCAATTCCGAATATTGGAAAATTGAGGGTCCCGAAGGCGGAAAATCAGTAATCAGAATTATCCTTGACGGATCGAGTGATGTAGCAAGCTCACTGCCAGATCTCTCAAACCTCAGGGTTGTTGGCTGGAATCCCTCAGCTGATCAGTGGGAGATCGTGGGAACAAGTACAGCCGTTAGCGGTACAGCCGTCAGCGGCATGATTACAACAAGTACGGCCGTTGATTATGACAGCTATAAATATTTCACCCTTGCATCGGTAACACCGGTAGCCATTGGAAGTGCCACCATAACAAGTCCGTCCGAAGTTAATCTCTGCAGTGGTTCTTCAACTGCCATCACCGTTAATTTTACCGGTGAAATGCCTTATATTCTCACTTATACAGCCGGGACTGTCACTCATACAACACCTGCTGTCAATTCTCCCACTTATATTATTACTGTCAGTCCTGCGGCAACAACCGTTTATACACTGGCTGCTGTCAGTGCCAACGGTCAGCCGGGCATTATCACAGGAACCTCATCAGTTACAGTCAATGTAAGTCCGGTTCCGGCAGTCAGTCTTTCCAGTTCTGTTTCAGGTTCAGTTTGTGAAGGGAGCACCGTTACATTTACAGCAACTGCCGGACTGGCAAACTACAGCTTCAGGGTAAATGGAAATATTGTCCAGGATGGTGCGGGCAATATTTTTGTAACCTCCACCCTGCCACCCGGATCCCAATCTGTTGACGTAATCGCCACTAACACAGCAGGGTGCTCTGCCACGAGCAGCGCCATCTCCCTCACCGTAAATCCCCTGCCGGCAGCAGCCGGGCCTGTTGAAGGGCCGGTCTCAGTATGCCTGGGCGATCCAAGATCGTTTACAGTGGATCCCATAGCAGGTGCAACAAGTTATATATGGTCTGCCACCAACGGGGCCCAGATAGCAACGAATGGCAACAGGTTCAATACAATAACCTTTCCAAATGCAGGTGAGACAATAGTTACAGTAAGAGGCCGCAACAGCTGCGGGGATGGCATTCCTTCATCAATTACAGTTATCGTCAGCAATCTGCCGCCTCCCGGTGCAGCAGGACCTGTTTCTGGTCCTTCCCAGGTATGCCGGGGAGGAAGCGGATATGTCTATTCGGTAAGTTCTGTGGCAAATGCAACCAGTTATATATGGGAATATACCGGCAGTAATGCTGTTATCCACGGCACCGGCAACAGTGTAACAGTTGATTTTCTTTCCGGAGCCACCAGCGGATCACTGCGGGTGCGCGGGACGAATGGCTGCGCAGACGGAGCCTTTTCAGACAATTTCAGCATTACGGTCAACCAGCCTCCTTCAGTTGTCATTAATCCAACAGATCCTTCAGTCTGCAGCGGAACGGGCCTGCCCATCACAGCCACTGCTTCAGGCGGATTAAGTCCTTACTCTTATTCATGGAACGGGAATGGTGCATCATTTCTAAGTTCAGTCAGTATTTCCGCACCAATATTCAACAGTCCTGACGGGGGACAATTTGATCTCATCTGCACAGTTACTGACAACAGAGGCTGCACTGGCACCGCCAGCAGAACCGTCACTGTCTTCCCGGCTCCCAAAGCGGACGCCGGACCGGATATAAGCGGACTCTGCACTGGCACAATGCCGATTGCAATGACCGGAGCCTCTGCATCAGGCTCATACAGCGGAACTCCCGTGTGGAGCGGTGCAGGTGGCACGTGGACACAGAATCCTGACCCTGCACTTGCAACATTCACCCCCTCAACACCATCAGGTTCAACTACTGCAACACTTACACTCACAGGAGCCAATGGCTGTTCTAATTCCACTGACGAGAGGCTGATCACCTGGAACAGCATTCCCGGGCAACCGGGCTTCTTTACTGAAAGCAGCATCACAGTCTGCCGGGGTCAGTCAGCAGTAGTTTTTACAGTGCCCCACGATCCCGCGGCAACTTCATATAACTGGACTTACACCATGGGCTCAGGAGTTACGATTTCCGGGAACGGGAACAGTGTAACACTGGATTTTTCTCCGGCGGCCACTTCCGGCAGACTGAGTGTCAGTGCGGTGAACAGTTGCGGAGCAAGTATTCCCAGGTCTGTTGATATTGTTGTAACAATTCCGCCCGTAGCAACATTCATTTATCCCGGCAATCCGTACTGTCCGATGGGAACAAATCCCTTTCCCGTTTTCACAGGCGGAGGAGTACCCGGTTATTTCAGCTCGACGCCTGGCCTTGTATTTACAGATCATTCAACCGGTCAGGTCGACCTGTCTGCCAGCACCCCGGGTGACTACATTGTAACAAACACTATAGCGGCCACAGGAGGATGTCCCGCAGTCACAGCAACAAGTACAATATCAATTATATCTGAATTTGTCTGGTCAGGCTCGGCAGACAGTGACTGGAACAATCCGGCCAACTGGTCGTGCGGTGTTGTTCCTTCTGCTGCTTATTCCGTCCTGATAGGGAATGTAACTAACAAACCGGTTCTGAGCACCGGTGCTGCCGGAGCCATAAAGAATCTGACAATTGAAAACGGCTCCTCCCTTACAGTAACGGAAAACACCATCAGGATTACCGGAACAATTACCAATAATGGTGTTTTTGAGGCAGGCGAAGCCACAGTTGAGCTTGCCGGCACCATGCCTCAGACGATAAATTCATCAGCTTTTACAGGAAACACAGTCAGCGGGCTTACGGTGAATAATATCTCGGGGGTTACATTAAACGGGGAACTCAAAGTAAGCGGCATAGTACTGATTCAGAACGGAACATTGAATTCCAACGGTAACCTGACGCTCCTGTCAACGGCCGGCAGAACGGCAATGATCGATGGTTCAGGCTCCGGCGGGATAAACGGGAATGTTACAATGCAACGCTATCTCCCTTCAGGATTCGGATACAGGTATATCAGCTCTCCCTTCAGCAATGCATCCGTTAACCAGCTGGCTGATTACCTGAAACTCGGATCAGCTTTTCCGATGCTCTATAAATATGATGAAAACAGAATGCTTGGAGGAATTCCTGCAACAGGATGGGTAAGATACAATTATCCGGACAGCCTTCTGAGACCGTTGCACGGATATTCGGCCAATTTTGGCTCACTTTCCGGTGATACAACCTTTGATGTTACGGGAACGGTTAACAACGGCTACATATCAAGGACCCTGTACAATCATAACAACCCATATACCACGGGTTTCAACCTGGTTGGCAATCCCTATCCCTCGCCGGTTGACTGGAATGCACCATCGGGCTGGACAAAAACGAACATTGATGCTGCCATATATTATTTCGTTGCCAGTACAACAGACCAGTACGGGGGAACTTACAGAAGCTATGTCGGCGGTATTCCGGTCGACACTCTTGCAACCGGCATAATTCCTTCAATGCAGGGGTTCTTTGTTCATGTTTCAGAGGGCAGTTATCCGGTGAGCGGCACACTTGCAATGGATAACAGAGTGAGAGTCATTGATCTGAAGCGCCGTTTCGCCAAATCTTCAAAGACCGGATCAACGCCCTTACTGAGGATCAGCGCAGAATTCTCCGATGACCGGCTTTCTTCAGATCCATCTGTAATATATTTCAGTGAAAATGCAGAAACGGATTTCAACGGTGAGCTTGATGCACTGAAACTGATGAATACGGATCTGGCGGTTCCGAATCTTTATTCAATAGCATCAGACGGTTCGAAACTATCAATAAATGCACTGCCCTCCTCCCTGGTTTCAGGATGTAAAATTCCTCTGGGCTTAAGGATAAGCAGAACAGGAAATGTCATATTCAGTGTTTCGCAGCTTGATCCCATGATGGGCATCACATCAGTATACCTTTCCGATGCTGTGGAAGATATCAGCCAGGATCTGATGCCCGGAAACCGGTATTCAGTTTCTCTTGATCCGGGGGAATATTCCAACCGCTTTTTTATCTATCTGAATACAATTCCAACGGGTATGGAACATGTAAGTACTGATGAATTGTCTTTCAGAACATATTATACGAGAGGAACACTGGTCACTGATATTGGTCTGGGTTCTGCCGCTAAGGCACTGATGACGGTCACAAATATCAGCGGTAATGTAAAACTATACGAAACATATTATGAATCCGGACATTATGAGCATAACATAAATCTCATTCCGGGTATTTACATTGTTACAGTAACGTGTGAAAACAGAAGGATCACAAGGAAGATCACTGTCTGGAAATGAAAATGACTGAGTTAAGATATAAAAGCATTAGAGTCAGGAAGCTGATTTTTATTACTGCAGCCGTAATTTTCCTGTCCGGAATATGGAACGTGGCAAAAGCACAGGAAGATCCGCCACGACCTCCTTCAATAACCCTGGCAAGGAATCTCAGCTTCGGTGCCTTTTACACTACCACCGGAGGAACGGTTACGGTTGATCAGTATGACACAAGAACGTCATTTAATGTTACCTTATTCACTTTCAGCAGTATTTCGGCTGCCCGCTTCAATATTTATGCCAACAGGGGAACTATTATAAATATACTTAACATTCCGGATTTTCAACTTACAAACGGCTCGTATTCAATGACTGTAAGCATTACAGCTACAAATCCGCTTCTGCCTTTTGTAAATGACAACACATACGTGGTGCCTACTGTATTAACTATGGGAGCTACTCTTACTGTCGGGGCTCCTGTGTCCAATCCGCCCGGTAACTATTCGGGCACTTTCGATGTAACGCTGGTAATTGAATAATTAACTGGGAGAATTAAAAGGCTGAAATAAATGAGACTGAGAAACGCATATTCCGGATTGAAGAAATCAGGGTATCTGCGTGGAATAATGATCATCGGCATAATTTCAGCATTACTGTTTCCCATAATTGCTACATCTCCTCTAAAAGCCCAGGATCTTCCGGAATATGATGAAATAGGTATCTTCCTGATCATACCCCGGCTCGGGGGTATAGAAATGGATGCTGTAATAAGGAATGACGAACTTTATCTTCCTGTACAGGACCTTTTTGATTTCCTGAAAATAAGGAATATTCCTTCTCCGGGTATGGAAACAATCAGCGGATTTTTTATCAGCCCGGAAGCAAAATATGAGATAAACAGACGTGACAATGTAATCACCTATCAGAACAAAAGTTATCAAATAAAACCTGGTGACCTCATTCGTACTGAATCCAATCTCTACCTCCATGCTTCATACTTTGGCAATATATTCGGACTGGAATGCAGATTCAGTTTCAGAAGCCTTTCAGTAACGGTGGAAAGCAAACTGGAATTACCTCTGATACGGGAAATGCGCCAGGAGGAGATGAGACGCAATCTTACACGGCTGAAAGGTGAAATTAAGGCTGATACCCTGATAGGGAGGAGCTATCCGTGGTTCAGATTCGGAGTGGCTGACTGGTCAGCAGTCGTTTCGGAACAAACAGACGGTAAAACTGATACAAGATTAAACCTTGCCCTGGGGTCAATGATCGCCAAAGGAGAATTCAACGCTTTTCTCCATTATCACGATCAGAAAGCCTTTTCCATAAAACAGCAGAATTATCTGTGGCGTTATGTAAACAATGATTTCAGTCCCCTCAGACAAATCCTGGCCGGAAAGATAAACACAAACTCTATTTCCACCATTTTCAATTCCGTTATTGGTATACAGTTGACAAATACCCCTACCACCTACAGAAGATCCTTCGGTTCCTATACTCTTTCCGATTTTACTGAACCCGGCTGGATTGTCGAGCTCTACGTAAATAATGTGCTGGTTGATTATGTTACTTCTGATGCATCAGGATTTTTTACTTTCCAGGTTCCTCTTGTTTATGGAAATACGGTTGTGAAGCTCAAATTCTACAGCCCCTGGGGTGAAGAACGTACGAAGGAACAGAATATCACCATTCCATATAATTTCCTGCCGGTAGGCACCTTTGAATACAATGTCGGTGCCGGAGTTGTTGAAGACGGTCTGCAGAGCAGATTCAGCCGTGCCAGGATCAATTACGGACTCACCCGCAGCCTTACTGTCGGCGGAGGTATGGAATATCTTTCATCACTTGGTTCAGGACAGTTCATTCCCTTTCTCAATACATCATTCAGGCTTACAAACAATATCCTTCTATTTGGCGAATATGCCCACGGGGTAAGGACAAAAGGGACACTGAGCTACAGGATGCCTTCCAACCTCCAGCTGGACCTTAATTATACCTGGTACGAAAAAGACCAGCAGGCTATCCACTTCAATTATAGGGAAGAACGAAGGGCAACACTTTCATTTCCCCTGAAAATCGCCGGATTAAAATCCTTCCAGAGATTCAGCTATAACCAGATAGTGTTGCCTTCATCTGACTATAAAACAGCCGAGTGGATGTTTTCCGGTACTCTTTTCGGTATAAATACCAATCTTACCACTTATGGTATCTTCCTGGAAAAAGCAGAACCAAACCTCTACAGTAATCTTTCACTGGCCTTCAGGTTGCCTTCAAATTTTATTTTAATGCCCCAGGCACAGTATTCATACAGCAGGAATGAATTTATCAGTGCCAAAACAAGAATAGAAAAGCGCTTTCTCGAACATGGCCACATAAATCTCTCCTGGGAATATAATTTCAGAATGTCCGTCGGCCTGTCCGAGCTTGGAGTCCGTTATGATTTTTCCTTTGCCCAGCTGGGTTCTTCATTCCGCCTTTATGGCAAAAAGCCCTCATTCACTCAATATGCAAGAGGAAGCCTTGTAAATGACAGGCAAACGAGGTATCTGAAAGCCGACAACAGAACAAATACAGGCAGGGGAGGAATTTCAATAGTTCCTTATCTCGATCTTAATTCAAACAACAGAAGAGATCCCGGGGAACCACCCGCTCATGGACTAAATCTTCGTACAAACAGCGGGCGTGTTGAGAAAAGCGATAAGGACACCATCATATATATCCTTGGTCTGGAACCCTATACGAATTGTTTTATTGAACTTGATCCCAACAGCTTTGAAAATATCTCCTGGCGGCTGAATCAGAAATCACTGAGCGTGTCGGTCGACCCCAACATCATTAAAAAGATAGAGGTTCCTGTAATGGTTGCAGGTGAGGCAACAGGAACAGTTGAACTTGATGAAAACGGTATCAGGAAGGGACTGGGACGAATAATAGTCAGCTTTGAAACCGGTACCCGGAAGGCTGCCGGACGGGTACTGAGCGAGGAAGACGGGTATTTCAGCTTCTTCGGCCTTTCACCCGGTAAATATACTGTCAGAATTGATACTGCCCAGCTAGCAAAGCTGAATATGACTGCCCGGCCTGACTCAATTACGTTTGACGTGGCAGGAGGAATTGACGGGGATTTTGTTGAAGGACTGGATTTTGTCCTCACAAGGAAGCAACTGGAGACAATACCCGTAATCGAAGCCGGAGAGGGCAGACCCTTCACCCGTAAGGATACCACCTACATGGTTGTCCATGAAGTTGTTGAGGAACTTGTTACTATTGCTGAGGATTCCTGGGCAATACAGCTCGGTGCCTTCAGGGTGAGAACAAATGCCGAGCGGTACAGGAGAACCCTGGAAAAACTTCTGAACAGGAAGGTCGATATTGTTATTGAAGACAATTACTGGAAGGTACGTATACCCGATATTAAAACAAGGGATGATGTTGACAATGTTCTTGAACTGCTCAGAAGGAACGGAGTCACCGAGGTATGGGTGGTCAGACTCAAGGCAAAGCAGCAGCAGCTTATTCTTAAAGAAAGACAGGATACGGTAATAAGTATTACTGAAACAACCGAATTAATCTCTGAACCTTCATTTGATCGTGCAGCTTCGGTTGAACTGGGAGTATTTGACAATACAGCAGATGCCATCGCACTGAAAGACACTCTGCTTAAGTCTGTCAGGATGCCTGTACTGATAATCCGCGACGAGGGCCTGTACAGGCTCAGAGTCACCGGATTTGCAAACTGGGAGGAAATGATGGAGTTCATATCATCACTTGACAAATCCAGATATCCTGATATGCGGATCCATACCCTCAGCAGATCTTCTGAAAAAGTAACTGTCCCTGAAAAACCGGTGGAGATTCAGGCAGACACTATAACAGTTCCGGCGGAGAAAATACCGGAACAGCCTGAACCTGAAGAGACAGTTGTGAAAAAAGAACCGACTGTTGCCCTGCAGGCCGGAATATTCCACAAAAAATCGAAGGCACAGAAGGCTGTGAGAAAGATATCGGCCAGACTCAGACTCCCGGTTGAAATTGTGCTTCAGTGGGATTATTATCATGTAATAATAACCGGCTTTTACAGCAGGGAGGAAACATATATGTATTTCCCCGAACTGGCCGCACTGGGTTATCCGGGTGTCACTGTGATTGAAAACTATAAACCGGAAAAATAACTGATACGGCATTCCGATAATTTCCGTTTTGGCCGGAAACAGGTCAGAATTGGTACGGTTTTCCTGAAAAGGTCATTTGCCTCTGCAGTGCTCTGCTGAGAAGCCGGAAATTCACTTTCATAAGTCGGTTCATATTTCTAAATTTGTATGGGCTGTGGTTTTATTACCGGCTTTCAGTCTGAAATTGGTTTTAGGTCCTTCAATTGAAAAATCCTTTATATGAATACGGGTAAGTTTTCCCCCAGGTCGCGGCTGAAGAGTTTTAAGTATGCATTCAGAGGCCTCGGTTCACTGCTTAAATTTGAACACAACTCTAGGATACATCTGTTTGCAGCCATAATAGTTGTCATTCTGGGAATTATTCTGAAAGTCAGTGTAACCGAATGGTGTATTCTTATCCTGGCAATTGGCTTTGTATTTTTTGCAGAACTTCTCAATTCATCTGCAGAGGCTTTTTCGGATGCGGTTAAACCCGGATGGGATGAAAAGATAATGAAGGCAAAGGATTATGCCTCAGCTGCAGTACTTGTCGCTGCCATCACCTCGGCAGTCATCGGAATTCTTATTTTTCTTCCACGCCTCATACTGTTATTTTAAAATTGATTCGTAACTTATAGCGGCAAAGCCGTTTTTTATAAAACGCAGGAATTACTCAGAGTCTAACCTTACAACCAAACTAATTATTTTTAAAATGACAAAAAGAAAATTAACACGTCGTCAGGCTATTACAGCCGTATCGGCAGGAGCCCTGGGGTCATTTGTCAACTGGTCATTTCCGTCATTTACCATAAAAAGTACTGATCAGCAGAAACTGGCAATAAATGGCGGTGAGAAGATACACAGGGGCAGCTGGCCTGACTGGCCCGTGTGGGACCAGGCTGCCGAGAAAAATATTGCCGAAATGCTTCGCTCCGGGAGATGGTGGAGAGGCGAAGGTGAACATGTGGCTGATTTTGAGAAAAGATATGCCGAACTGATGGGAGTAAAAAGATGCCTTGCAACCGCCAGCGGAACAACAGCACTTATAATTGCCCAGAAAGCTCTTGGGGTTGATGCCGGGGATGAAATACTCGTTTCACCTTTTACCTTCATTGCCAGCTATAATGTTATTTTCATGAATAAAGCCCTTCCGGTGTTCGTTGATACAGATCCGGAAACTTTCCTGATGGATCCGTCAAAAATAGAATCCCGCATCACGGAACGGACAACAGCCATCATTCCGGTACATATTTACGGTCTCCCGGTTGATATGGACAGGGTAAATGAAGTGGCCCGGAAACACAGGCTGAAAGTGATTGAAGATGCATGTCAGGGCTGGCTGGGTGAATACAAGGGCAAAAAGCTGGGGTCACTGGGTGATGCGGGCTGCTTCAGCTTCCAGAATTCCAAAAATCTTCCCGCCGGGGAAGGTGGTGCCATTATCAGCAATAATGACGAACTGATGGATAAGTGTACTTCCCTTCACAACTGCGGAAGACCCTTCGGCACTGTTGCACGGACATCGGCCTATCCGATAGCAGGAACCAATTTCAGAATGCAGCAGATACAGGCACTGATCCTTATGTCGCAGATGAACCGTATCAGGAAAGATGCCGATATCAGACTTGCAAATGCACTTTATCTCGATGCCAGCCTTAAGGATATTCCCGGAATCATCCCTGCGAAACTTGTTGGGGAGAACTGCCGTTCTGCCTATCACCTCTATGCATTCAGGTATATAAGCAAGGAATTCAACGATATACCCAAAGCCAGATTCATGAATGCCCTTCAGGCTGAAGGCATACCCTGCAGCAGCGGCTATGGCCCGCAGAACAGGGACGGGCTTATCGAAGAACAGCTTAATTCGAAAGGATACAAAAGACTGTTTTCCGAAGCACGGCTGAAACAGTGGAGGGAAGAGAATGTCCTTCCGGGTAATGACAAACTCTGCAGTGAAGCAGTCGTTTTCACCCAGAATATCCTTCTTGGCAGCCGGAGTGACATGGAAGACATTGTCAGGGCAATCAGGAAGATCTACCAGAACAGGGACTCACTGAAGGCCTGAAGAAAATGAAAAAAATTCCTGAATACCTGCTACTGGCAACTCTGGCCGTCCTCACCTGCTCCTGTTCGCAAAAGCAGGCTGCTCCCGACAATTCAGGTGAAATGGCTAATAACATACGGAATTATCTTGTAAAAGCCGCAAAGGATATTACAGACAATTCCGGAAGCACTGTTTTATCGGCATCGGAATGGGAAAAGGTCAGACCGGAACGGCATTCTGAATTTATCGAAATGATAAGTCTGCAGGATATGCCTCTGACCGGGGAAAGACCTCCGCTGAATGTCAGGATCACCGGAACAGTCCGGAGAGATGGATACAGAATAGAAAAGCTTTACTATGAATCGCTTCCCGGCCTCTATGTTCCGGCAAACCTCTATATTCCCGACAATGTAAGTGAGCCTGTGCCCGGAATCATTTACCTCTGCGGTCATTCAGGCACGCAAAAAGTGCATTACCAGGCTCATCCGGCCAAATTTGCCCGGCTTGGCTTTGTGTGCCTCATTGTTGAAACCATACAGTACGGGGAAGTCCGCGGCGAACACCACGGCTGCTATGCAAGGGGATGGTTCAACTGGTACAGCCGGGGATACACTCCTGCCGGTGTGGAAGTATGGAATGCCATACGGGGTCTGGACCTTCTTTCAGAAAGACCTGAAGTTGATGAACAAAACCTTGGAGCCACGGGAATATCCGGAGGAGGAGCCATCAGCTGGTTCCTGGCTGCCGCTGACACCCGGGTGAAGGCCTCCGCCCCTGTATGCGGGGCAAGCACAATGGAGGCACAGATAACAACACGAACCATCGATGATCACTGCGACTGCATGATGGCTATAAACAGCGGACTTATAGATTTTCAGGATATCGGCGCCCTGATAGCACCAAGGCCCCTTCTGATAGGACAGTCGGACCGTGACGGTTTAAATCAGATAGAGTCTGTACGGCGGATATACAGGGACCTGCGCCGTATCTATGAGCTCCACAACGCAGCAGCTGATATCGAATATATTGAAACACCCGGTGGTCATGCCTATCATAAAAATTCGAGGGAAAAAATCTTTTCATTCTTTGCACGGCATCTTATGGGGAAAAATTTATCCCCCGAGGAAGCCGGGGATATTGATACTTCCCCCGGAAATATGCTTTCAGAAGATGAATTAAGGGTATATACGGCAGGAGCGCCTGCGGATGACCGGACAACCACAATACAGGATTCCTTTGTAAAACTTGCCGGTGATCCGGAGATTACTTCGGAAGATGATCTGATTGCTCACCGGAAGGCTGTCACGGATTTTCTGAGAAAAAAGAGTTTCTCCGCATTTCCTCAAAACCCTCCTCCCTTTGACTCTGTAAAAGTGTTCAGAACGCTCGACAGGGCATCTTACGGCAGTGATATCTACAGTTTCGTTTCAGAGGAAGGCTGGCGGCTGAAGGTTGATATACGCTGGAGGAACGAAGCCTCACAGAAAAAGCCTCTGATGATCGTTTTACGCAATCCGGGCGAAAGCCGGTGGGAGTCGGAAGGATTCATCGGAGATCCCGGGAAAGACTGGAATATTGTATATTTTGAAGTGAGAGGCGCAGGCGAATACGGCTGGGATCCGAATCTCCAGTGGCATATTCGCCGTGCATCGGCATGGCTGGGAAGGACTCCTGCATCAATGCAGGTGTATGATCTTATGCGCTGCATCGGGTTCTGCAGGACTCTCGGCGGCGTCAATGCCGATTCAATCGGGATTGCTGCAAGGGATGCCATGGCTGTTGTTGCACTATACGCCGCCCTGCTAGACGGAAATTGCAAAAGCATCATACTGAAGGATCCTCCGGCCAGCCAGGATGTGGCAAGCAGTCCGGATGGCAGGGGAGCAGCAATTGAGATACTGAATTGTTTAAGAATCACGGATGTCTACCAGCTGCCGGCATTCCTTTCACCGGCTGAGATCATTTTTGTCGGAGATATTCCTGAGGCTTACCGGTGGTCAGATAATGTCCTGAGAAAACTGGGAAAGAAGCCGCTGAGAAAACTATAGGTGCTGTCAGCGGCACTCTCTGTTTCAGGTTTGTGAGTAAATAAAAAGGAAAGCGTTCCAGGAATGAAGGCATGCCCTCAGCCTTTTGTATTTTAAGTTTTGTGAGGTTGTAAAAGAAAAGTGATTCCCGAATGAAGGCATGCCCTCAGCCTGTTGTATTTTAAGTTTTGTGAGGTTGTAAAAGAAAAGCGTTTCCCAAATGAAGACATGCTTTCAGCCTGTTTTGTTCTGAGTTTTGTAAATATGAAGAAAAGAGCTTATTATTAAATATCAAATAACATCTACAGCATTTGTCAACTGCATAAAATGAAATTTGTATCCAGAAGGAATATGATCAGATCGCTTATTTACTCCACTTTCTCAGGAATGATTCCCGGTAAGTTTTCAGGAATATCCTTTTCTGCAGGAATATCCTTTTCTGCAGGAGGGCAGGAAAAAAACTTCGAGCCTTCATACCTTAAACTGCACCGGTCGGGTGAGCTGAAAAGACGCGGGGAAAAGTTGTGGGCAATGATGGAAAGCTGTGAACTGTGCCCGAGGATGTGCAGGGTCAATAAACTGAAGGGAGAGAAAGGATTCTGTCAGGCAGACTCCACCCTGGAAATTTCATCAGCTCATCCTCATTTCGGTGAGGAAAGGCCTCTTGTCGGAAAAGGTGGTTCAGGTACCATCTTCCTGTCAAACTGCAGCCTGAGATGTGTTTTTTGCATTAATTACAGTATCAGTCAGGAAGGCGAAGGAACAAAGAGAAGCATTGACCAGTTTGCCGGTATGATGCTTTCACTGCAGAAAATGGGTTGTCCCAATATCAATGTCGTTACCCCGACACATTATTCCCCGCATATTCTTCTTGCTCTTGACAGGGCCGCCTCAAAGGGCCTGAAGGTGCCTCTTGTTTACAATACCTGCGGATGGGAAAGGACAGAAATACTGAAGATACTTGACGGAGTTGTCGATATCTACCTTCCTGACTTTAAGTATTACGACGGACAGAAAGCAGCCAGGTATTCCTCCGGTGCCCGGGAATATCCCGAAATGACAAAACAGGCCCTTCTGGAAATGCACCGCCAGGTGGGAGTGGCGAAACCTGCTGCCGGGGGGCTGATGCAGAGAGGACTGATGATCCGCCACCTTGTAATGCCAAACAAGGTAAGTGATTCGGAAAAAATTATTGACTGGATTGCAGAAAATCTGCCCCGGGACACCTACCTGAATATAATGTCCCAGTACAGTCCTACCTACAAGGCATTCGATTATCCGGAAATTTCACGCAAAATAACTCGTGAAGAATACTTCAGTGCCGTTAATCATGCAAAGGCAGCCGGGCTGACAAACCTTGAGATACAGGGATACCGCTACTGACAATCTTCCATGGCTTTCCGGTATCCTGAAGCAGGTTCCTATTTTTCATATACGATTTCCCTGGACCCTGAAATACTGTTGTTTTCCGAAATTATTCCGGATGTTTTCCTTCCGGCAGATATTGCAACAGTCTGCTTACCCTTTCCGGTTGACCGGATTGTATTGCTGATGATACTTATGTCGCGGGTTTCGCCGTCGATACGGAAACCGGCAGATTCACCCGCCATTCCGTTATTTTCTATTATATTGTTACGGAATGTATTGCGATGTCCGCCGTTCTGTTCGTTTTCATTCCGGAAATAGACGCCATGTCTTCCGTTTTCATATACATGGTTATTTTCGAAGATATTGTCAGTGTCCTTATGTCCAATTGAAAATCCGTTGTCGGAATTTGCATACACCCTGTTGTTTCTGAAAATACCGTTCTGAACCCTCCAGCAGAGAAAGATTCCGTCTCCCCTGTTGTGATGACTGATACAATCCTCTATGACAGTATGGTCGGAACCGGCTCCCGGATGAAAGCCCAGTCCTCGCCCATGGGAGGCTTCACAGCCTTTGACGCTGATATTTTCGGTTACCTGCCAGCTGAATGAGTCGCCGTTGAATTCATTCACCCTTACATTTTCAACCAGGCAGTTTCTCGACTTATGCATATATACCCCCCCTCCCCTGCATCCGTTGATATATTCATTGGCAGCCCCGTTTCCTTCAATAACAAGATCTGAAATTTTTACATTCTCCGCTTCCACTGCTTCAATCAGTGAGAAACTGTTCGATATGGTACCGTTGAGTGAGGCCACATAGTCATTTACTGTCCCGTTGTCAAAATATATGGTGTTCCCCTGTATATCAGTTATAACTGCAGTGGTCACATCCCAGGCTGATTTATGACTGTCATCAAAGATCTGTATCCCCATTCCCTTTTTAAAACCGCTTGCATCCTTTACCACAGCCTTCAGCATACCCCAGTCGGCATCGATTACAAAGCTGGTTTTAAATCCGTCACATTTCCTCAGAACGGTTGATTCTCCCGATCCTCTCAGTGTCATATTGTCTGAAAGGCGAAGAGGGCCGGTCATTTCATAAATTCCGGGATTCAGCTTCACTGTGCCTCCTCCTCTTGATTTAAGTGCATCCAGTGCAATCTGTACTGCCTGGGATGTGTATCCGGGAATATCAGCTCCCGGTCCGCCGACTGTTATCACCTGTTCTGCATATCTGACATCAACCAGGCCTATGCTCTGGCACTTGCTGTCATTGCCTGCACAGAACCACAGGAGAATTACAAAAGATAGTAAAAGCCAGTTTGTCTTCATTTCTAATTTTTTAAGGTTTTTCTTGCTTTGTGATAAAAATACTTGTCCGTCAGAACTCAAATAAAATTCCTTTTCACCACGCCTGGCAGTGACGAATGGGATCCTGTCATGTCAATCCGGCTCCATGAGCCGCAGATAATGCCACAGGGAGGAATCAAACGGATGCTGGTCATACAGGCCGGACCCCGTGAGCCGCCGGTAAAACACCGGGGCGGGGACAAATGGGGGCTTGTCATATAAACAGAACTTCATGAGTCGCCGTTAAAAACACTGATCAATGTCATTTTCCCGAAAGATTCACAATCTTCCCGTCATGATAGATTGTCCACCCGCGTCCGCCGTTTTCATTGCTGAAATAGCATTCAAAGGTTGTTCCTGTTGCCCTGATGACCGGAAGGGTGTTCACTCCCTCAAAATCATCCCTGCCAAGGCCCAGCATCCTGATGTCGGAAGTATATGTCCCGAATTTTTTAAAATATTCATTTTGCAGATAATAAACCATACGCAAAGCCCATTTTTCATTCAGATCCCTGTCAGGGACGAATACTTCCGTGCCTTCACCGGCTTTTATACCGGAGAACTGCAGGTATCCCCACATTTCAGGCATATGCATGTTTATACGGCCCTGCGGCGTCCATACCCAGTTGTATTCCGGCCAGGGTCTTCCCGTTGACGGATCGGTTTCCTTCCTGTACCTGCCATCTTCAATGACTGTCCGCCACTCCACCCTGGAGAAATTTATCCTCCACTGGTCACCCTGCCCCGGCAGGGCGGGACCGGTATTACATTCCCTCAGCACACTGAATGGTATAGCAATTTCAATATTCCAGCCCCTGTCGGCATCCCGTGGATTATTAATGCTGCCATCAACCCGGGTTCCCACCTTCAGTCCCTTAATATCCCAGCACGTTACTGCCGGTCCCCCGTCACGGTAGGGTTTTATCAGCAGAAGATCCCACGATGTGCCGAAAGCATTCACCTCCAGTTCATAATAGTTGTGAGTATCGCCATCCGGATCAATAAACACCTCAAAATCGTTGTCAAAAAATATAACTGTATCCCTTTGCCTGAGAGTGGCCCAGATATGAGGTTCCTCCATCTCAGCGGCAATGTACAGGTATTCACTGTCCCACAGCATCTTCAGCCGGGTTTTGTAATGAGGCGCCGGCTTCAGGTCACCTTCAATATCAACAAAATAATCTGTCCACGGAGCCGCTTCCCAGTCTGATTCATTCAGGATCCCGTCAGTTGTAATGTTTCCGGTGGTTCTGTAACATACGTATCCCGCAGGATCGGGTTTCGGCGGTATAATGGAATGAGGATCTTCAAGCACATCCGGTGAGGTGGCACATGAAACCAGCATTGGCAATACAATTGCAGAAACAAGAGCAAAGCGTAATCCTGACAGATAATTATTAAACAAGGTTTTTTTCATAATTGACAAGTTATTTATTTAAAAATGCTGTCCGGTTAAAAAACGGTTCTGGTGGTGACCGAGTCAAAGTCAGCCTGTACAGACTGCAGGAAATTCAGCACTGAATATAAGCAAAAATCGATTAGTATTGATATTTTTACAATCAGATAACGAAACCTGAAAATATCATCCATGAAAAAAACTATTTTATTTTTTATTATTTTGATAATTATGTCATTACAGCTTTCATCTCAAGCTGTAACCTATCTTCTTCACGACAACTGGAAAGCAAAGAGGGCTTCTGACGTTCTGATTGACGGATGTGAGCTTACCGGCAGTGAATTAATGCCTGAAGGATGGATGGAGGCTGTTGTCCCCGGAACTGTTCTAACCACGCTTCTGCATAACAAGCTTGTTCCGGACCCTTTCTACGGACTGAACAATAATCTGATTCCGGATATTTATGATACCGGCAGGGATGAATACACGTACTGGTTTTACAATGAATTTGAGATTCCGGATCTTAAGGAGGGTCAGCAGGCATGGCTCAGTTTCAGAGGTATAAATTACTTTGCCGACATATTCCTCAACGGCCACCGCGTGAATGCCAGCACCCACCGGGGAATGTTCCTGAGGGAAAAATATCTTATTACCAAATATATCAGCAAGGACGGGCCAAACAGGCTGGCAGTCCTGGTAGCACCGCCCGATCCTCCCGGCAATGCTGCAGCCGGACAGGGAGGGGACGGGACAATAGGCCGTAATGTGGCAATGCAGTTCACAGCCGGATGGGACTGGATATGTCCTGTCCGTGACCGAAATACCGGTATTTGGGATCAGGTAGCCGTTGAAATCACCGGTGCGGCCGATCTGAGGAATCCATACGTGGAAACCCGTGTTCCCGGAACAAGGATGCCGGGAGAAAAACAGGCTCCCGCATTTGTCAGGACTTCCGTTGAAATAAAAAATCCTACATCAAGAGTAATTAATGGTATCCTGCGCCTGGAATTCGACAGGTATAAGGTAAGTATCAATGCGGTACTTGAGCCCCGCGAGGAGAAAGTATTCTCATTTCCCGAGATAAAAGTTGAGGAACCCCGGCTGTGGTGGCCGAACGGAATTGGTGATCAGCCTCTTTATAACATGAAGATCGATTATTCCGACAGGAACGGTACGAAATTCGATTCTGAAACCCTCACATTCGGAATAAGGGAGACATCCAACTATTTTGACAGTGTAATCACTGCGCAGGTCTTTTGCGTGAACGGACAGAAAATCTTTATCAAAGGAGGAAACTGGATAGCATCAGATGCGCTGCTCCGCCTTTCCAAAGAGCGTTACGACGCGGAAATCAGGCTTCACGCTGGGATGAACATGAACATGATACGGGTATGGGGCGGAGGATTGACAGAACGCCCGGAATTCTATGAAGCCTGCGACAAATACGGTATCCTGGTATGGCAGGATATCTGGATAACAGGCGACTGTAACGGAGAATGGGATGATCCACTGAAAAAGGAATCGCAGGCCAGACGAAAAGCATATCCTGATGATCATGACCTTTTCCTGGAATCCCTGACCGATCAGATCAAAATGCTCCGGAACCATCCAAGTCTCTATCTCTGGTGCGGGGGAAACGAAACATATCCCCCGGCCGACATTCTCCAGGCATGTGAAAAGGATATCTTTCCGGCATATGATCCGTCACGGTTCTTCCTCGACATGTCTACCTCGCCTAAACTCATGACCAACATAATCGGCGGCGTGGGCGACGGTCCCTATGGCATTAGGGAACCCGAAGAGATATTCACTGTAAGATCCTTTCCATTTAATCCGGAAACAGGATCCATAGGAATTCCCAACTATGACGGATTGATAAAATTCATTCCGGAAAACGAACTGAAACCACCGCAGTCTCCGAGAGCATCCGGATCGTGGGCTTATCATAAATATCTTCCGCTCATGGATTTTCCGGACAGATACGGCAGGGTAAAGGATGTCAGGGATTTCTGCATGAAGGCTCAGCTGGTAAGCTATGAGCAGTACCGTGCCCTCCAGGAAGCATTCAACCATAAAATGTGGGACTGGTACACCGGTATGCTTGTTTGGAAAAATCAGAATCCCTGGACCTCACTGCGAGGATTCTTCTACGATTACTACCTTGATTATACCGGTGCCTATTTTGGATACAGGCATGCTGCCGCCCCCGTGCACATACAGCTTAATCTCAGCGATTCAGTTGTATGTGTTTTAAATCAGACTTCCAAGGATTTGAATAATATTACTGCAAGTGTTACTTTATATGATCTTCACGGCAGGATCATATCTGAATCCGGCAAAACCATAAGTCTGAAAGCAAACGATCTTGTGTTGCTCAACAAAGTTGTTCTGCCGGAAACAAGTACTGAAGAACTTTACTTCCTGAAACTGATTCTCCGGGATAAGGAAAAAATAATTGACGAGAATCTGTACTGGCTTTCAAACAAACCAAAGTCATATGCAAAGCTGAATGAACTGACTGAAGTAACACTTAAGACGGATATCGTTAAATCTACAGATAATAAATATATTATAAATGTTACAAATCCTGCTGATGAAACTGCATTCTTCATACGCCTCAAGGTGAATGACCCGGATGGTAAGCTTGTTCTTCCGGTCTTTCTCACCGAAAACTACTTCACTTTGCTGCCCGGTGAAAGCAGGGCGGTTGAGCTTGACATTCCGTCTTTACTTGCAAATCCTCCTTCAGGTATAAAACAGAAGGCCGGGGAACTGAGACTGATCACTGAAGGCTGGAATATCAAAGCACAGGAAAAAACATTCTGAGATCATAAACCAAATTTAACTTCAACTGATTTATAGTCATGAAACCCCAATTGCAATACGGATGCAGCGAAAAGGACATTGTTGAATACACCTGCCGCAAAACGGCTGAAAGGATAGAGATCAACGGCGACCTCACTAAGCCGGTCTGGTTAAATGCAGCCAGGTCAGGGCGCTTTGTCGATATGGTAACCGGCGATCCGGGACTTTATGACACCCGTGCAGCTGCCCTCTGGAATGAGGAATATCTCTATATCGCATTCTGGGCGGAAGAGCCCTTTGTGACAGCCACCCTTACTGAAAAGGACTCAATAATCTTCCTGGAGAATGATCTTGAGGTTTTCATTGACGGGGGAGACTGTTATTATGAACTGGAAATAAATGCCCTGAACACCATTTATGAAGTCTTCTTCATCTGGCGTGATGCCTATGAAAAAGGAGGAAGATTTGATGTTCCGGAATTTGATGTATTTAAAAAAACATCCATGACCTTCGGAGGGGATTATGACCGGACAGGAAAATATTTCTGGTGGGGAAAACATCCGAGGGGACTGAGATGGGCATTCCTGGACTATGATATGCCGGGCCTTGAAACTGCTGTTAAAATAGACGGCACGATAAATGATAATTCGGATACAGACAAGGGATGGGCGGCCGAGATAGCCATTCCGTGGAAAAGCCTGAAATGGCTCGCAAACGGAAGGGCACTTCCGCCGGAGGAGGGTGATGTCTGGAGAATCTTCCTGGGCCGTTTCCAGAAAATGTCACCCTCGGGACAGGAAATAATCCCTCATCCTGCATGGGCCATGAACAGGCACGGGGTTTACGACACCCATATCCCGGAATGCTTCAGCAGATTCAGGTTCGTAACCTGAAATTCAGAATTGGCCGGCATTTAGAAAACCGTATCAACGGGCTTTCCCTGATACAGTTTATTTATTAAAATGACTACCGGTAATGATATAGGAGTTATAACGTCAGATTGGTCATGAATTTTATGAACCCATTTGGCTGATGATGCAGAAGCTGAGATTGACAATGGGATCCGGAGACAGCAGGTATAAGCTGAATTAGATTGTCGGGTTGGATGAGGGCTTCTTTGAGATTGTGGATACAAAAACAGAAGACATGATAAAAAGAATATTACTCTTTCTCCTTTCTGTAATGGTATTATCCTGTACCGGTCATACCGATACAATATCCATAAAGATAGAAAACCCTGTTCTTCCGGTGTTAACCGGAAAGGATGCCAATCCTGTGCTGAAAATCAAAATGATCCGCCAGCAGCCGGCAGATTACTCATTGCAAAAGGTCGTTATTTCGTTGGAGGGAACAACTGACCTGAACGATATTGAGCATGTATCGCTTTTTAAATCAGACGGTGAAGGGCGGTTTACCACCGGTAATCTTATAGGTAAAGTGCAATCACCTGCCTCCGTCGTTACGTTTAAGGATAATTTCAACATTACTGAAGATACACTTACATTTTGGTTATCGGTTACATTAAAAGAGAGTATGGATCTGTCACACAGAATCAAGGTACAATGTAAAAGTATTACAACGGATATCGGGAAAGTACCTGTTCCTTCCGACGATACACAGAGTCTTAGAGTAGGTGTAGCAGTACGTCAGCATATGAAGGACGATGTGCATACCTCCCGTATTCCGGGATTGGCCACCTCGAAGGATGGAACATTACTTGCAATTTATGATGCGCGGTATGAAAGTGCGAGGGATTTACAGGGACATATCGATATTGGATTGAACCGTAGTACCGACGGAGGACGTACATGGCAACCGATGCAGATCGTGTTGGACATGAAGGAATGGGGTGGATTGCCGGAGAAGTACAACGGAGTAAGTGATGCCTGCATTCTGGTGGACGACAATACCGGAGATATCTATATAGCAGGTCTTTGGATGCATGGTGTACTCGACCCGGAAACCGGGAAGTGGGTTAAGGGGATGACCAAAGATAGTATCCGGTGGATCCATCAATGGCAGGCGAAAGGGTCCCAACCGGGATTCGGTGTAAAGGAAACTTCACAGTTCCTGATCACGAAGAGTACTGATGACGGATTAACCTGGAGTGAACCGGTAAATATTACATCTGTCAAGAAAAAGGAATGGTGGTTATTTGCTCCCGCGCCGGGCCACGGCATCACCCTGTCGGATGGTACATTGGTATTTCCGACACAAGGACGGGATGAGACGGGTAAACCGTTTTCCAATATCACGTGGAGCAAAGACGGAGGAATAACATGGACAACCAGTAATCCTGCACATAAGAATACGACGGAATGTATGGCTGTCCAGCTATCCGATGGATCCATTATGTTGAATATGAGGGATAACCGCAACCGGGGAAATGATGAGGTGAACGGACGGACCATCGCCACAACTACCGACCTGGGAGAAACATGGACGGAACATCCCACTTCCAGGAAAGCATTGATAGAACCAACCTGTATGGCAAGCCTGCATAAACATGTTTATCATGAAAAAGGTGTTGAGAAATCTGTATTACTTTTCGCCAATCCCGCTTCTACCTCTAACCGGGATCATATTACGTTGAAAGTGAGTAAGGATGATGGCAATACATGGCCCGAAGATAAACATATTCTGCTGGATGAATATAGCGGACGGGGATATTCCTGTATAACATCGGTAAATGATTCAACCATCGGTATCCTTTTTGAAAGTAGTCAGGCCGATATCGTTTTCCAAACTGTATCATTAAAGGAGATCCGATAATCATACAGGGAACCGGGGGCCTTTCCTGACAGACATGACGTTTAGAAAAGACAGCGCCCATTCCGGTCATGGTAATGATTACATCAGCAGGGTCAGATCAATTGTCATACTGAATTTTAATAGTTTAACACTCCTTAAGAAAATGAAAAAATTAACACAACCAGCACTCCTGCTTGGAATAAGCCTGATAATTTCTCATGCCACAAGCAATGCACAGATTAAACCGGAAGATGTTTCAGTCAGAAAAATCTGGAGTAATGAGTACCATAATGCTTTTACATCCCTTATCTGGTTCAAAGGCAGTTTTTATTGTTCGTTCCGTCAGGGAAGTGATCACGCCGGAGGTGTCGATGGAGTCGTACGTATTATAAAATCAAAAGATGGTATAAACTGGACATCGGTTGCAGTGCTTGAGAAAAAAGGTTACGATCTCAGAGACCCTAAATTGTCTGTTACACCTGACGGAAGAATTCTGGTAAACATGGGAGGTTCAGTATATAAAGACAGGAAACTCATGAGCCGTTTATCTCATGTTTCTTTTTCAAATAGTTCAGGGAAGAAATTCTCTGATCCCCAGCCCATTGGTATTTCAGCCAATGCCAAAACAAATTTTGATTGGCTGTGGAGAGTTTCATGGTATAATAAGATTGGTTATGGGGTTGCATATTCGACGGGAGAAGAAAAAGAAGACCAAGAATGGTCAGTCTGCCTTCTTAAAACTACCGATGGTATTAATTATGACCTGGTTACCAGGCTTTCATTGGATGGGAGGCCCAACGAAACTACTGTGAGGATAATGCCTGACGGGGAAATGTTGATGATGGTTCGCCGGGAATCAGGCACAGGCTTCTGGGGAAGAAGCAAGCCTCCATATAAGGAGTGGAGTTGGACAGATACAGGAATCCGGTTTGGCGGACCTGACTTTACAGCGTTAAATGACGAGCTTTTTATCGCCGGTACCAGGATATATGAAAAACCGGCAATAACCGGATTATTTTTAGTTAACAGGGAAGGGCAATTCAGAAATCTGCTCCGGCTGCCTTCAGGAGGTGATAATAGTTATCCCGGATTTGTTGTAGGCAGGAAAAAAATATTCGTATCATACTATTCCTCGCATGAGGGTAATTCATCAATTTATCTGGCTGAAATACCATTATCTCTGATTGAAGGATTATGAACAAACCGACTTCGAACAAATTCATTTGTAGCCAATGGATTTTTTGGAGGGAAGTCTGGTGGCTATAACTGCAATGGTGTTTATTACGTCTTCCGGCATAATTTCAGCCTTGTATTGTATTTACCGGACTTCCTTTTAATAGATATTGGCAGGAATATTAAGGCAAATCTGGTTTTTATTGCAGATACAATTTAAGGAATAATCTGGCATAAATTGCTTATAGAGTAAAAAATACAAATTAAGCTGCACAATAACTACCCTAAAAAACAATCATTGTACACCCTCGGTATATATAAACAAGCAACGAGGCGATTGCATCACGTAAAACTCTACCTCGAAAGGATTGCACCACATAAAACTCTACCTCGTGAGGATTGAACCTGCAACAAAAAATCGGACACTTTATTAAGCTACTAATTGATTTATAAATTTCTCTTTTTTATTTCTGATTGACGTTTTTATTGCAGTATGAATACGGTCAACGTTATACCATGCTTCAATATATTCAAATACAGAAAGTTTTGCTTCTTTAAATGTCTTATAACTGTGATGATAAACATGTTCGACTTTCAGTGTCTTAAAGAAGCTTTCTGCTGGCAGCATTATCCCAGCAATCTCCTTTGCGACTCATGCTTCTTTCAACATTTTTGTACGAGGAGAGGAGATTTGTAAACTCATTGCAGGCATATTGAATACCTCTGTCAGAATGGAAAATAAGCTTGTCCGTTATGATCCGGTTCCTGACAGCCATTTTCCATGCCGGAATGGTTGTATGAGCAGCCTTCAAAGATCTACTGTATGACCAGCCGATTACTTTCCTGTCATAAAGGTCAATAATAGCGGTCAAATAAAGCCACCCCTGGAACGTTTTTATATAAGTCAAATCAGACACCCATCTGTGCCGGACGGACCACAGTGAAGTCCCTGGTGAGCTTATTTTCAACAACAGGGTAGTTATGTCTGGAATCAGTGGTAATAACCCATTTCTTACGGATAATACTCTTGATATTCTGCTTTTTCATCAGCCGTGCTACTCTCTGCCTTGATACATGAAATCCTTCTTCCTGAAGCTTTATAGTTATCCTGGGACTGCCGTAGGTGCCTTTACTCTGATCGTAAATCTTTTTTATCCGTTCAGACAACTCCATGTTCTCAATAGACCGCTTGCTTGGATTGCGCTTCAGCCAGCAATAATATGAACTCCTGCTTACCTTTAATACTTTACACATCTTCTCAATGGGAAATATACAGGTATGTGTCCTTATGAATTGGAATATTTGCCATCGCTCCCGGAGAAAATGCTTACAGCTTTTTTTAAGATATCACGCTCTAACTGGGCATCTCGAAGTTCTTTTTTTAACCGGGCTATCTCCTTTTGTTCCTCTGTCATCAATTTGTTACCCTGACCCGGGAAGCTGGCACCCAAATTTGCCGAAGCTTCCCGTCTCCAACGATAGATAAGTTCTGCTCGAATATCCAGCTCCTTTGCCAGAACAGTCAGATCGTCTCTTGTGTGTGAAAGCTCAACAACCATTTGTTTGAACTCCGGGTCATACTTTCTTCTTTTTTTCATATCCGTTAAATTAAGCATTTTAGCTTAACTTACTGTCCGGATAAAGGTAGCAGTTCCAGATTGCATCACGTAAAACTCTACCTAGAAGGGAAAGTTAAATAAAGAAATATCTTATTTAAGTTATTTTGCATTCTCTTAAATAACGATTAGTTTTGTTTAAAATAACTGAAATGAAACAATATAAATCCGGACAGTACATAAGCCAAGGTTGCTATAAGAGTTTTCAACCTACATTAATCAACAAGCAATTGCACGTTGACAATATGGAAGTGTTGCAACTACTAAGTCAAGCAGACAGAGAATTAGGCAGGTTAGATATGTTCTCAAAGTATATTCCTGATGTTGACCTCTTTATAAGTATGCACGTTCTGAAAGAAGCTACTCAAAGCAGCAGGATTGAAGGAACTCAAACTAATATGGAAGAGGCATTACTGGACAGGGAAGATATCCCTTTAGACAAGAGAGATGACTGGGAGGAAGTCCAGAATTATGCGAAAGCAATGGAATGGGCTATTAACGAACTTGATAAACTTCCATTTTCCTCACGATTAATTCGTGAAACCCATAAAATACTTCTACAAGGAGTCAGAGGAGAACGAAAACAACCTGGAGAATTCAGAAATAGCCAGAATTGGATAGGCGGAGCAACTATTAATGATGCTATTTTCATCCCACCGGTTCACACTACGGTACCTGAATTAATGAGTGATATCGAAAAATTTCTCTATAATGAAGAAATTTTCATCCCTGAATTGCTGAAAATCGGACTTGTTCATTATCAGTTTGAAACAATTCACCCATTCCTTGATGGAAACGGTAGGATTGGCAGGTTACTGATTCCGTTATATCTGGTCAGCAAAGGAATATTAAAGAAACCTATTTTGTATCTATCTGATTTTTTTGAAAAAAACAGAAAGTTATATTACGAAAACTTAATGATTGTAAGAGATAAAAACAATCTCTCACAATGGTTTAAGTTCTTTTTGATTGGAATAATTAAAACTGCAAAAAATGGAATAACAACATTTGACAATATTCTTCAATTACAAAAAACAATTGAATCAAGTATTCAAAAATTAGGTAGTAGAGCAGTGAATGCAAAAAAGATAGTTGATTATTTGTATAATCGTCCAATTATAAATGCAGAAAAAGTTAGTGAAATAGCTGGAATATCAATGCCTTCAGCATATAAATTAATTGTAGATTTGGAAAAACTTGATATTCTAAAAGAAATAACTGGAAGTAAGCGAGGTAAAGTGTATGTGTTTGACAACTATTTAAGACTTTTCAGATAATTTAAACCCAGTTGCTGACAGCATCCCATTTCTTCTCATGTCCAAGTAAGTTATCTCATAACAAAAAGGAAAAATCCCCTTCCGTCCGTGAATTTAATGTGAATAACTATTCCTTAACCAGGACATATAAATAAATGATTCTGACTACCTTGTAAGATAATTTTTCAAAATGAATTGGATTTGTTATGGATGAGAGTTGGCAACAACCATATTTTTGCCAGAATTCATTACCTCTGATGCTTCATGAAATACTGTTATTTCCTGAAAATCAGGGATAACTGCTGATAATCTTCATCAGGAAGTGTTACGATATTCATTTTGTGTATGGCTTGAAATCGAGCGGGGATGTCTGATAAATACCGACACTTGTGAAAGCTAAAAAATACATCAGGTAATGCCTGGTGACCAATATCGCATGAAAATCAATTATAAGAGAATCATGAAAGTTTTCAACATTACACTTGTTATATTGTGCCTGATTTGTTTTGAGTTCACAATTCAGGCGCAAAATGGTATCCCTGCCACAGGCGGGGATGCCTCGGGCAGTGGTGGTTCGGCAAGCTATTCCGTCGGATTGCCTTTTTACACTGTTTATGCCGGAGCAAATGGCTCGGTAGTTCATGGAGTTCAACAACCCTATGAAATTTCGATGGTAACAGCCATTGAAGAAATCATTGGCATAGACCTTTTATTTCTGGCATATCCGAATCCTGTACGCGATCATCTTACGCTGGACGTGAATGATTCAGATATTGCCAATCTCCACTTCCATCTCTATGATGCGAACGGAAGACTTTTGCAAAGCAGGAAAATTCAGGGTCAGCAAACAACTATTGCCGTTGGTAACCTGATACCTGCCACCTATTTTATTAAAGTCACTTCAGGCAAAAAGGAGTTAAAAACATTCAAAATCATTAAAAATTAAATAGTCATGAAAAAATTATTTGCAATCCTGATAGCAATATTATTAACTGCAGCCATATGGGCACAAATTCCTGAAAAATTGAGCTACCAGGCAGTAATCCGCAACAGTAGCGATGCATTGGTTATCAACCGGCAAGTGGGCATGCAAATCAGTATTTTGCAAGGTTCGGCTAGCGGTACAGCGGTTTATACGGAAACCCAGGCACCAAGCACCAATGCCAACGGTTTGGTTAGTATCGAGATAGGCGGTGGCACCGTTGTAAGTGGCAACTTTTCCGCAATTGACTGGGCCAACGGTCCTTACTTCATTAAAACCGAAACCGACCCCAATGGCGGAACAGGCTACACTATTACCGGTACAAGCCAGCTGTTAAGCGTACCCTATGCCCTATATGCCAAAACAAGCGGTGATGCGTTCAGCGGGGATTATAATGATCTGGTCAATGTACCGACCATGGTCACAAAACCGGAGAATATTTATCAGGTAAGACTAATGAGTGCTGATGAAGACTATATTGATTTTGGGACTTTTGAGGGTTTCACGAATAACTCTGACTGGTCAGTGATTGAGCGTGTCATGATGCCTGCCGGAACCGGGTCCGGTGGCGGAGGCTGGCACTTTTTCAGGGGAAAGGCATGGCAAGACAAGGAAGGAGATATTGCAATCAATATACGCACTATCGGATTACATGCCTGGATAAGAAAAGACGGCTGGAGAGATATCATATACAATACATCACTGGAGGAGATGACCTGGTATGTCTTATGTCTTCAATATGATGCAACATCAAAAGTACTTGAATTATACCTTGACGGGCAATTGGTGGGTCAGTTAACCGGCGTTTTTCCCCAGGATGATTCCGGAAATACAAATAAAATGTTATGGGGTGGTCAGGATGTTGACCCTTCCCGGGGCGAGGGTGACCTCTATGCGGAAGCAAGCATTATCTATGCTTCCCAGCACTGGCTCCAGAGAAAGCTTACCCCGGAAGAGATAAGGGGCTATGACGGGACTTTCAAGCCGGAACCTGCATTGTTCTTTGCAGCAGAAATAAATGCCGCATCGGTTACAGATGACACAGGTAACGGACATGACGGGACAAACGGGAATACACCCGAGTTTGTATCCGGCCTCGTTGTTCAGGGTTCAGAGACAAATGAACCGGTTTTTATAAGCGGAGTCACCAACTACGGAGAGATAGTCACGGATATCATGGCTGCCGGTACTGCACTGTTTATGAATTCAGCCGGCAAATACGAAAAAGCGGATGCCGGCTCTGTTTCAACCATGCCATGTGTTGCATTAGCACTTGAAACGGGTACAGGAAGCAAGCAGGTTTTACTTCAGGGGTACATACGTAATGATAGCTGGAACTTTATCCCAGGTGCCCCGGTTTACATTTCACCGACTGCGGGAACACTGACTCAAACCATACCTTCAGAAACGGGTCAGCAGGTGCAGATTGTCGGTTATGCTTCCAAAGCAAATACTGTTTATTTTAATCCGAACCTTATGCTGATTGAAATTAAATAAAGCTTCCATGAACTAATATGCAAGGACCCATTCATTTATGAAAATGATTTTCAAATATGGGTGGGCCCATACAACCTGAAAATCAAAAATTTCCACGGATGAAAAAAAATATATTATCCATGTTTCTTATAATCCTGGCACCCATCATAGCGGGACAGGAAATAGGGAAAATCAGCGGTACCGAAAAAAATGCCATTAATAAAATCGGGGCAATACCCGTTGAGTCAATAGGCAATATAGCCGGTATACGGGTACAGCATTACGATAAAAACTGTAAGGAGATTTTGCTGAACAATCCTTCATCCCCTGATGGCATTTATACAATTGATCCTGACGGGCAGGGGGGGCTGGAGCCCTTTAATTGTTATTGTGATATGACAACCGACGGAGGTGGATGGACAATGGTTGGGTATTACAAACGACCGACTACCGTGAATGCACCCGATGATCTGGATAACAGGGATTATGCCTATTTCATGAAAGCCAGAAATAATGAGGCATATGGAAGACCGGAATTTATTGCCAATCCCGACAGCGAAGGAGCATGGACAGACTGGCGTATCCTCAGCGGTGTGACATGGCCGGTTGAGTTCGCTGTAATACTTGACCAGCAACCCTGGTCAACCGGCTGGGATGATTATCGCATAAAAGTAATTTACAGGGTGAAGAACAGGGACATTATGCCAAACTACGGAACAGAACAAGACCTCACAACAGGGAATAACCTATGGTATAAATTTAATCCTACAGGAAACTGGATTGATGTGGGCAGTTCCTCCTTTGCTTTGACTTATGCGTGGTATCCTTATGCTGCCTCAAATAAGTATCTTATATTATTCCATGAAAGTAACTTTAAATATGTTGACGGGAGGGAACCAACCAATTATCAATACGGTGCGTATTATGGAGGTGGTGTTTCGGGAGGAAATGATACCTGGTATCATAGTGCCCGTATGCTTATAAGATAAGGCAGACAGGTAATTACAAAAAATTATATTCAGAGATGTTCTTTATAACATTGAACTTGAATCTGGTCAAATAATATCTGTTTTTATTTACCCGATATCATTCTGGAACAACACTTTAAAGTATTCCCCGCTTTATAAAGCAGTAAAAAAAGAGGGAATTAAACTATGACCGTCAGAAACAAGTTTAGCGACACCTTCGTTAAAACAGGAATAATTGATGTTAAATTTGGAAAACTTCTTTCGCATTTGGCCGACTATAGACAAAAAGGAGATTATGGCGATCTCTACGATTTCGATGACAAAATTGTACTTCCTTTAGTTGATCAGGTAAAAGAATTCATATCTGAAATAAAAATCCTCATAGAAAAATAAAATTATACCAGCCAATAATACAAAGGGCTTCATACGGTGCGCAGCACCCGGTAATAAAACCTATGTTGAACCCAGTTTATAAAACTTAAACAGCGATACACCCATCTGTTTGTTTATCATGATATTGCATATTCATTCATTTAACTCGTAAGATTAAACGCAGCCTTTAAATTCTGAATATTAATATTTCGGCTTTTTTATATTGTGCGCTGCAACCCTTGAATATTCACTCAATGTTGTACTTGCTGATTACTGTTTAGACAAATTTGGGCCAGAGAATTATAAGACTTATTGTAAAGAGTATTTGAGATTAAGTTTTCGAAATAAACTCTTAATATCCCAATACAAGGCGAATTGATTGATGGTAATATAATTGTTCCGATAGAAAAATCAGAATTAGAGAATGAATAACTAATATTAAATTCCATGAATATCCATATGATTTGATGGTTTTATTAACCTTTTTCGTTAATTTTATTTATCTTTGCTGTGAAGATTACTTACAAAACAAATAAGTTAGAAAGGCAACTGACCGTGGCAAAAGAAATGCAGAAAGCATTCGGTACTATGGCTAAAAAGGTTAACCAGCGTATGAAGGAATTAAGGGCTTCATCAAACCTTGAAGTTATGAAAACCATCCCCGCAGCAAATTGCCACGAATTGAAGGGTGACAGACAGGGTGAATTTGCTGTTAATATTTCCGGGAACTACAGAATAATTTTTGAACCCGATCACGATCCTTTACCTCTTAAAGAAGATAACAGCATCGACTGCATTAGAATTATAGACATACGGATACTTGGCACAGAAGATTACCATTAAAATACCCGGCTATGCGACCCGATATACATTTACAAAAAGAATTATTATCCCCACCGGGCGACACAATACAGGAAACAATTGATGCCCTTGGCATGTCTCAGGCAGAGCTTGCAGAACGTATTGGGCGTTCGAAAGAGAAGCTGAACGGACTGATTAACGGCAGTGAACCTCTTACCTTAAAGACAGCGATTTTACTCGAGAGAGTCTTAGATATTCCGGCAGCTTTCTGGTTGGAACGTGAAAAAGAGTACCGGCTTGATCTTGCAAAAATTGAAGAACAAGAATTTCTCACCGGCTGTATTGAATGGACAGAAAAATTTCCAGTGAAAGAATTAAAAAAAGACACCTGGCTACCCGATACAAAGGATAAGGCTGCAATATCCGGGGCATTATTAAAGTTTTTCAGCGTCGCCTCACCTGAGCAGTGGAATAATATTTACCTCAACGAATCCGTCACGGCATCATTTAAAATTTCCCTGGCGAATACACAAAGCCCCCATTCAATTTCAGCGTGGTTGCGGATAGGTGAACTCAAAACAAAACAACTTAAACTGCCTGAATACAATAAAAAGGCATTTTCAGGTGCATTGAACGAAATAAAGAAGATTGTTTTTGACCACCCTCATGATTCTTTAATACAGCTACAGGAAAAATGTTTCCGTTGTGGCGTTGCTGTTTTATATACGGCCTGTTTACCCAAAGCGCCTGTATCAGGGGCGGTCTGGTGGAGAGGGAATAACCCGATAATACAATTGTCAGGCAGGTATAAAACAAACGACAGCTTCTGGTTTGCATTTTACCATGAGGCAGGACATATTTTAAAGCATGGCAAAAAAGAGATTTTCCTTGAAGATGTAAACGGAAGCCCAATGGATGAAGAAAAGGAAAGTGAAGCTGATGAGTTCGCACAAAAAAAGCTTTTCCCCGAAGCTGCCTTTGAAACCTTAAAGAAAATAATTGACCTGAAGGTGTCTGATATAATAGAATTTGCTGATAAGTATGAAACTCACCCCGCTATAATTGTCGGCCAGTTGCAGCATTTCAATATTATAAGCCATTCAAGTTTCAATCATCTAAAAGTGCCTGTTAATATCCCTCAAGATAACCTTTTGAGGAATAAAACAAATGAGTAAGTGGAAAGTGAAAAAGATGGTGTAAATATGACAGAAAATTGTGTTAAGATTAATCCTGTAACAAGCAGATTCTTTGCACCATTAACTTAACTTACCCCTCCGGGTTCTTGGCTTTCAGCCAGTCGAATAATGGAATCAAACTTAAATTTCGAGACTACTATATTTTTTCACATCTTTTAGTAAATCACTCAGTAGAGGAATTAACCTCCTCTGCTTACGGAAGTGTGTTTAACTGTCACAATGGCTCAACCGTTCGCATCTATTATGGCAGCCGTTTGGAAAAAGAGAATCTGACTGGCGTTTACAAAATCGTAAATTCACTTCAATATTCATTTCGCCTGAATTCCTTAAGTTCTATGTTTTGGTCTTCAGATATTTACTTCTTTGTGAGTTATTTATAATATCGGTTCCTTTGTCTGAACATTTTTTCAAAATAATCAATCTTGGAATCACGATAATCAAAAATTACCGGAGGATTTCCAGAATGTTGTATACGTCCGATATACTGTACCAGTTTCCCTTCAAAAGCAAAGGGATATGCAATCATAAGACATTCCAGATTATTTAAATCGATTCCTTCACCAAAATACTGTCCGGTAGAAATTACTATTTTAAAATGACCCTGCTTTAACTGTTCAATTTTGCTTTTCCTGCTGCTCTCAGAATCTTCTCCATGAATTGTAATAGTTTCATATTTTTCCTTAAGATAAAGGTTAAGGATATCAACATGTGCTTTACGCTCTGTCAATATCAGAAATGTTTTGAACCGGCTTGAATTCTTTTCAATATCATCAAGAATCAATGTATTTCTGTTAGTATCATGAATCAGAATCTTTGAAATGGTTTCATATTTATCAATTTTGTAATTAAAAGGTACGTATAAATTTGTATCCTTGATATTTATCTCTACCTTGATTTGTTTTTGCCTTATCCGTTCAACCTGATCCGCATTGTATAGTATACTTCCAATATAAAAATAAATCAGTTTTTCATCATTGTTTTTACGTTTGGGAGTGGCTGTCAGTCCGTATAAATAATATGAATTGAAATTAACTATCGCCTCTCTGAATGATTTTGCCGGAATATGATGACATTCATCCACGATAATCGTTCCGAATCTGCCGGAAATTTTTTCAATCTCTTTGCTTCTCGAAAGAGACTGGATCATTGCAACTGTAATTTTCTTTCCTGCAAAAGAAGATTAAGTTGGCTACAAATCCTCTTGGTAAAATTATTTCATCAGGCGTTTCTTCAATCAGTCTGAAATACTTTTCAAGAGTAAAGGTAGATTTACCCATGTTTTTCTTCACCAGATAATCAGAATTAAGAAAGTTCAGTTTTTCTCTAATGAACTCAGTGAGTTTTCTGTTAAGGTGAAGGCGCTTTAAATATATCTGACCATCAATTTGGATTTCAATTATTGGACTGGCGCTCCGATCAAAACCTGACTGAAAAAAAACATCAACCTTTTCATTAAAAATTTCCTGATAAATAGTATTAAACTGATAAACAGACAGTTTGCGAAAATTTTTAATAATTTCAAATTGATTGTCGTAAGGCTGAAGATCAGCCGGATCCAAAAATGCTGAATTGAATGTCTTCAGAGCTTTCCCATTCAACGGAAGGGCAATCAGATTGCCCGGTCCTTTTCCGGAATGATAATCCTGATTAGGAAAAAGTCTGTCAAAACTCGGTTCTTTAGCAAACGGAGAGATTATAGTTGCCTCCCTGAGTAATTCGTACATCAGTTTCCGGGTCTTTGCAGCCGGAAGGCTTTCTTCAAAGAAAATCCATAGATGCCCTCCATTTCCTGAACGCGAACGTTCAACGTAAGAAGGTAATTCATGCTTTGAGCAGACAGAATGTAGTTTAAGAATAGATTCTGCCCAGTTCCTGTCATCGAAATCAGCGGCAATGAAATATGAGGTATTGTCTTCAAGAAGCGGATATATACCGACGGTTTCAATTCCCTGTAAATGCATCGTCAATACATCATCAGTTAAGGCCCGGTACTCTTTCTTTGAATAATCTTTAAATCTAATAAATACAGTCATTTTAAGATTGTATAAATTTAATAATTCCATTCCATATGGTTCCCTTGCAGAAGTCCGGTTAGAAAATTATGGTTTCCCATATTTCCCTAACGTTTCCTGGTTACTGATGTACGTTTAATCAATCAAACGGATCCGGGCCTGCGGGAACCCCGCAGTTATGTTTATGTAAGCCATCCGTGGAAGCCGAATTTCTGAATTTATATTTTTGCTTATAGAAAGTCTGATGTCAGTATTCTCATTTCCAGGTATCCAAACGCTATAGTACCTGGTTTCAATGACAATGATTCCGTAAATGGATTATGTACATAACCGGATGCTTACATTAGGGTTGTACATTTTATGCCGGAATGTCAGCTTTTGATCCCAACCTGAGTGATACAGTATTTACCGGATTAGTTGCTAGATATTTTAGATGGCATTATTCAAGTTGAAACACTTATTTTATCATTAATGTAAATATATGCTTGTTATAACAAGTCTAAATGTATAGATTTGTATAAATAAGAAAAATAATGAAACGGTTAGAGCTTATTCCTGCTGAAAAAATAACAGACCGCTTGCGTTATGAAAATCCCTGGTGGAATACCCGCCAGGTTTCAGAAACGTACAGCAGTATGTCCCGCCGTTTATATTTTGAATTATTTTACCCTTATGTAAAAGAGCGGAGTGTCCGCCGTGCCCTGGTATTGATGGGACCACGAAGGGTTGGTAAAACAGTAATGCTCTATCACAGCATTCATCAGCTCCTGGGAGATGATGTTGATCCCCGTAAAGTTATTTTTGTCGGTATCGATAACCCAATTTACTTACATCTGGGACTCGAAGATATTTTAGAGCTCTGTAAAAATGCTTTGAATATCGAAGATATGGCTGACTGTTACATCTTTTTCGATGAAATACAATACCTTAAAGATTGGGAAAGGCATCTTAAAGTTCTGGTTGATTCCTATCCCGAAACAAAATTTATTGTATCAGGTTCAGCGGCTGCCGCTTTAAAATGGCACAGCACCGAGAGTGGTGCGGGCAGATTTACAGATTTCATGCTGCCACCACTTACTTTTCATGAATATATTCATTTAAAAAAACTGGACCACCTGATTTATGACGGGGAAATAATATATGGCCCGGATAAAATATCTTATAAACTGGCCTATGATATAAAAGAATTAAACAGAGAATTCGTTAAGTACCTTAATTTTGGCGGGTATCCGGAAGTTGTTTTGTCTGAAAAAATTCAGAGCAACATGGGTCGTTATGTTAAAAGTGATATTGTTGATAAGGTTTTACTTCGGGATCTGCCCAGCTTGTACGGAATCAGAGATGTACAGGAGCTGTATCGGTTTTTCACATACATTGCCTATCATACGGGAAAGGAGTTTTCATACGAAACGATGTCACGACAAAGCGGAATACAAAAAGAGATGTTGAAAAAGTATCTTGAATATCTTGAAGCTGCCTTTTTAGTGAAAGTAATGCACAAAGTGAATGAGCATGCCGGAAGGTTTAAGCGTATTACAGGTTTTAAGGTATATCTGACAAACTCATCACTGCGAACAGCTCTTTTTTCACCAATAACAGAAACCGATAGCGATATGGGTAATATGGTGGAAACAGCTGTGCTTTCACAATGGATGCACCGTGAAACGCTGGACCTAAAATATGCCCGCTGGCGCTCAGGAAGAACCGAAGGTGAGGTAGATCTGATTCAATTGAGTGAAAAAGATTTTAAACCTTTATGGGCCGTCGAAATAAAATGGAGTAACCGGTATTTTACCAAACCGGGAGACTTGAAAAGTCTGGTCTGTTTTTGTGGCAGGAACAATATTGAAAAAGCATTGGTAACAACAATTGATGCACAGGCCGTAAAAGAGTTGGATAATCTGAAACTAACCTTTATCCCTTCTTCTGTGTATACCTACAATATTGGTGTTAACACATTAACAAAAAAGTCTGGTATCTGATTGGCAGGCATTTTATTGAAAGAGGATAGAAATAGATTTGTATAAGAATTATATGAATTAGCCAATACTTGGCTGAAGCGGTAAATGGCTAATTATAATATCACTGATGCCAGATCAAGTCTTGACTGTCACAGGTAATCCGCCAGTTTCTCAAGCGCTTCTGACATCGTAACCACCTCAATACCATATTCATTAATTATTCTCATGTGCCTGGTGAACATTTCCAGCGTTGCATCGTCCTTGCCGTTGGTACCTTCAATCTCATGGTACAAAAGAATGAGCCACAGGTTTTCTTCTGTGGCTTTTCGTACCCATGCCTCAAACTCGGTATCAGTGGTATTGATAAGAATGCACCACGTTTTCAGGCGGGTTAAATCCAGTTTGTCTCTTGAGTTATATCCTCTGTCTACCGTGCGTTGTGAGCTGTAATGCTTCATCGCCTCTTTCGTTACCCGTGAATCATAAAGTCCGAAAGGAGTGGCAAAATGTTTTATAGTGATATCCAGATAGTTCTCCAGAAATGTCTTTGAATCGGCAAGTTCTTTGGTTAAGTCCGCATCCGGCTCCAGGGTGAGATCACTGTGGTTGACAGAGTGGGAACCAAATTCATGTCCTGCATCCTTAAAAATCTGTATCAGGCTCTTCGGCTCCGGATACTGGAACCCAGCATAATCCTGAATCGCATCAGTCCTGTAATACTGAACCGATTTGAATCCGTACCTGTTCATCACCGGCAGGGCCGTTTCAGTATTTATGTTCCAGCCATCGTCGAATGTAATGGTGAGCAGACCTTTGTTAAAGCCTTTGTAGTAATAGGGTGCTATCTGATGGTCGTCGGTAATCAGGTAGCCGTTGCTCTTTAGCATGTGCAAAACAGTGGCCGCCACACCGTTTGCAGGCACATCGAATACTGCTTCGTACTTTGTCCACCCCGTGCTTGCAGGTGCCTCAGGAAGATCATAATACTCCGTTCCCCCCTCCTTGTTGGTAATCGCCAGGGTAACATATGTGCTGACATCCGAACGGTACCAGTTTGTGTAGACATAGTCGCCCGGTGTGAGCTCTGCCGGCTCGAACAGCCATTTGGCATCACCTTGCGGGAAGCGTCCGGAATGAGGATGCAGAGGCTCGCCCGATACTTCCACTTTCACGCTGCGGCTGCCGGTGTGTCCCTCATTCAAATAAGTAAACGTGACATTGGAACCGGAAATTCCCCAGAAATCCTGCCACCAGCCATCCGGGCGCTCCGGATCACCCGTACTGGCGGTCTCCAGCGAGGAACTGAACAGCGGGGTTGTGGTCTGTCCCCTCCCTATGCCCGTCAGGGCAACAGTCCTGGCCTGGCTGCATACGGCATCGCTATTGATTGTGAGAACCCCGCTGTATCCCTTGGCAAGCGCAGGGGAAAACCTTACAGTCACTACAGCCTCCTGGTCAGGCGGAATAGCTGAAACGGCAAATGAACCCGTGAAGGCAGGGTCGGAACTTGTTACCGACAAGATAGTCAATGTACCGCTGCCGGTATTTTTCACCACAATCTCCTGTGATGCTTCTGCCCCCGCCTCCACATTGCCGAATGTCAGAGAGACAGGATCAATCTTAATACAGGGAAAGCCCGTATCAGGGCAGTCAGGACATTTTTTGCATGCATTGCTGCCGGCTGCTGCCAGAAGCAGCGCCATTAGCATGAATGTTGTTCTGATAATTTTCATTTGTTTTTCTTTATATCATTTTCCGGATTTTCTGCCTTCAGTAATAATTTGTATGCTGCCGGCAGTCCAAATAAACGGAAAATCCATGCCATGCCTAGCCATACCATGGGCATTGTGCCTTTGTCACCTTCTCCTGAAAATTACCTGCTTTTTCTTCTTTACGACTTTCAACCCATGCTATGTTATGTTAAACGGTACAAACCGCTTTTATGTTTTCAAAATGCAACATATTTTCTTTTCAGCACACGGCAAAGAATGTCAATCCAACAGACTGTCCACTGGCAGACTGGTAGTCTGCAGGGGATCAGGTGGCTTAATACAACTGTATGCACCGCCCTTTTACTGAGCTTATTGTACCGGTAATATAATGCAGATACCGGAGGCAGGAAGGAAGAAACAGCAGAATTCAGGAAGAAGTTTGCTAGTCGGGCGTTAAGTTCACAGACACAGAACTCTATAATAAACCTGATTGACGGGAAAGCAGATATCACAATCGCTGCCAGAAGCCTGTCACCCGATGAGAAAGAATATGCCCCGGGAAAAGGGTTTAGGGTGATCGAAACAACGAAGTGGGATGAGCCCGGGGTGATTATTGCACCTGGCCATCCCGGTACTCCACGCTGCAAGTCCCTCTGTAACAGGAGCAGCGGCATATGCAACAATGAAAAAACCAGCCCCCTGATAACATTTTAACTTTTTGATTGTTGAATTCTCTAATTGGACAATCGTTAAACAAAACTATTTATTAAGATTAATTTAAACATCCTTATGAAAAAGATTTTTATGCTTATGGTGATAGCCCTGCCAGTAGTTGCGCCGGCGCAACCTGCCTCAGGTTTTGATTCGAAAGGCAAAATTGAGGTATACGCAGGATATGGGTTATTGTCTGCACCAGATTTAATTACAGGCTTTGCCAACATCTTTACCGGTGCATTATTGCCGGGAATGGTGGAAAAGATAGACTCCAAAGGTTTAGGAACAGTATATGGCGGTTTAGATTACTATGCAGGCAACCGCTTTGCTGTAGGGGCACAATACTACTATTCATCATATGAACGTCAGTATAAGATGCAAAATGGGACAACGGCAACCTTAAATACCCAATATCACTCTGTTTTGATCCGTGGAAAAGGTATGTGGGTAAACAAGCCCGCCTTTCAGCTATATTCGGCACTTGCCGCCGGTCCGTCTTTTGTCTCCGCCAAAAATGACAATGATGAAACAAAGAATAATACTGAGTTTGCTTTCCAGGTAAGTCCCATAGGAATCAGGGTTGGAAACCATATTGCATTCTTCCTCGAGGGAGGGTTTGGTTATCAGGGCCTGGTCTCAGCCGGATTATCGGCAAGATTTTAAACAACCGGAGGTCGATTAGGATGCTTTCCGCTTTTCACTCTATGTTGATAACACCAACAGCAAGGGCAGTGATGAAAATCCCGATACAGAGGAGCTCCCCCTGCAGACCATACAGCATGCCGCCAATATAGCCGGTCCCGGTGATGTGATATGTGTAAAAAACGGCAGCTATCGTGAACGGGTGATTGTCAAAAAGGGATGAGAGGCCGGCAAACCGGTTACAATTCCTTTTCAGGCAAGACTTCCACCTCAGGCAATACTCCCTTCTCCGGCAACATCTGCTTTTACAGCATTCTTCTCCTTTCCTGAAATATGGTCCATTACCAGTGCTATGGCACCGTCACCTGTGACGTTACAGGCGGTTCCGAAGCTATCAACGGCAATGTAGAGGGTGATCATCATCCCGATCATTTGTTCACTGAAGCCCAGGATGCTCTGAATAACCGCAATTGCTGCCATGATAGCGCCTCCCGGAACCCCGGGAGCTGCAATCATTATTATGCCAAGCATGAATATGAAACCGATGAAAGTGGCAAAATCGACCGGTATGCCGAAAAAGTACTGGAGAGCCAGTGCAAAACCCACTATCTTCATCGTGCTTCCTGCCAGATGAATTGTTGCACAGAGCGGTATGGTAAATGAGGCAATACTGGGATTGACCCTGTTTTTTATGGTACATTCAAGTGTAACCGGTATGGTAGCAGCAGAAGACGAGGTGCCCAGGGCAGTGAAATAGGCCGGAAGCATGGTTCTCAGAGCCTTGAAAGGATTCCTGCCCGTAATTACTCCGGCCACGAGGAACTGAATGATCAGCAGAAGGATATGAAGAATAAAAATTACCAGTATAACCTTCAGGAAAAGCATTATTACCGAATAGACTTGACCCGAGATGGAAATGGCGAGGAACATTCCGAAAATGTAGAGCGGAAGAAACGGGATAATAATAGCCCTGATGATCAGGGTGATAATCTCCCGTAATTCCTGAAATGCATTCTGTAGGGTATCTCCCTTAAGGAATGTTATACCCAGCCCGACACAGAATGAGAGTATCAGGGCGGTCATCACCTCCATCACCGGAGGCATCGCCACAGTGAAGAAGGGTTCAACAAGCCCCTCATCAATAGTATCAAGCATCATGGCATCAATTCCGCCGGTGAGTATCTTCGGATATACTGCCTGACATGAAAAATAGGTAAAGAAGCCCGAAAAGAGGGTTGACAGGTATGCTATCAGGGCAGTGATCGCCAGCAGCCTGCCGGCACCCTTTCCAAGCTCACCTATGGCAGGTGTGATGAGACCAACAATTATAAGCGGGATGATGAACGACAGGAAATTGCCAAAAAGTGAGTTGAAGGTGGCGAAGATGCGTGCAAACCATACCGGGGCAAACTGTCCGGTAATAATGCCCAGAACGATGGCAATCCCGACTCTTCCCAGCAGGGGTATCCTTGAAAGCTTCATAGCAGGCTGATAAAATATGTGCGCTAAAGCTACTATTTTTTAAATATCTCCCACCAGAGAAAAATCAGGTTTGTAAGGAAAGGGCGGATAAAAAAACCCTGATAAGAATGATAATCAGGGTTATGGACATAAAGATTTGTTGACCCACCTGGGCTCGAACCAGGACTCTGCGGAACCAAAATCCGATGTGTTACCAGTTACACCATGGGTCAGTTTTCCTGAAGAACCCTGCAAAACTATAAAAAAAATTGATTTTATTAATAACAAAGAGATAATCCTTTGTCTAAGAATGGGATATTAATTCTTTTCAGTAAAGAACCGGTTGTAAAAAGCATCATTCATGGCGTCAGTCTCCACAAATCTGAAACGGCAGTTAATAAGTGAACGGAGTATTGATCCGAGTTCCCGCATATCTTCATCACCGTGTTCATAATACCACGTTATCTCAGCATTTTCAGCAACCCTCTCTTCTTCAGACAATCTCTTTAAAAGAATATAAAGCCATTTTATGGATCCTGTGTTTATGTATTCAAAGCCAAGATCAACTTTTATACTCCCCGACCATACCTTGATAAATTCCATTATCCATTCATATCCGGGCGTATAGAAATGTGAAGGGTTTTCAATGATGGACCTCCCCATCACAAAAATGCGTCCGGGCTCCAGTACCACCCAGGGAGATCTTCTTGTAGGTTCTATAGATAATTTAGCAGGATATGACATACTGCAGATTTACTTATTTTAAACATGACCTTCACAAACCATATTACGCTGTAATACGGAATCAGTTACAGTAATGTGCAAAAATACAAAAGATTCACGTCTTAACAAAATATCAGGTAAATTCCTCCGTGAATACCCGGGATCCAAAGAGGAAAACCGGAATAATATACCGGGAGATTCACCTTTACTCAGGGAAAGAAAAACCCTTGCCTTGCCTGCCTGTCAGCTAAGCTGCAGAAGGGAAGAGCCCCGCTTAACTATAAAAAAGGTAGTATGCCAACGTATCAATAAACCAACACAAACAAAGGATTCACTTTTAAATGCCGGAAAAGAAAGACCAGAGCATCATGAAAAACTCATCCTGTCATACTCTGTCGGCACTTCCCAGTACGTTAATTATCTTATGCTTGTACAGTTCCTTAAGCTTGTCGCGTGCCGGTCCGAGATAATTGCGGGGATCGAACTCTCCGGGTTTCTCGGTCAGCACCTTGCGTACTGCGGCTGTCATGGCAAGCCGTCCGTCACTGTCGATATTTATTTTGCAGACAGCCGACCTTGCTGCCCTGCGAAGCTGATCCTCGGATACACCTGCTGTGTTCTCAAGCTTTCCGCCGTATTTGTTGATCTCGGCTACAATGTCCTGAGGTACTGAAGAGGCACCGTGCAATACAATGGGGAACCCGGGAATACGCTTTTCACATTCCTCGAGAATATCAAAGCGAAGGGGGGGAGGAAGTTCTCCCGGTTTAACCTTGAATTTAAATGCTCCGTGTGAAGTGCCTATTGATATTGCCAGGGAATCAACCCCGGTCTTTTTCACAAAATCCTCAACCTCCTCAGGTCTTGTATAAGTAGAATGTTCTGATGAAACTTCATCTTCTATGCCTGCCAGAACCCCCAGTTCACCCTCAACGGTTACATCAAACTTATGGGCATACTCAACAACCTCTCTTGTCAGCCTTACATTCTCCTCGTAGGGGAAATGCGATCCGTCAATCATTACCGAAGAAAATCCGGTTTCTATACATGATTTGCAGGTCTCGAATGTATCACCATGGTCGAGGTGCAGCACTATTGGTATTTCATGACCAAGTTCCTTTGCATAAGCCACCGCACCCTGTGCCAGATATTGCAGAAGTGTCTGATTGGCATATTTGCGTGCTCCTTTTGAAACCTGAAGAATAACCGGAGATTTAGTCTCCACGCAGGCACTGATGATAGCCTGCAACTGCTCGAGATTATTGAAATTGAATGCAGGGACAGCATACCCACCCTTCATGGCATCCCTGAACAATTCCCTCGAGTTAACCAATCCTAATTCCTTATAATGTAACATATTTTTAAGTGTTTGTAAATAGGCGTGACAAGATAGTCATTTTTTAAATTCTGTATCAAAAAATAATGATATCCAACCATCTTTTAAATATGACAGGTAAGATTAATTGATCAGAATCATTTATCTTCGTAGTCCTGAAAAGGCCGCAATTGCCTTAACTTATTCTGTTCCCCGGGATGCAGCAAATACAATAATTTGATCATTAGGATTCGTTGCGGACAAAACAAACAAGCTGTTCAGATGAAAAAGATATTGATTTTATTGATTGTCCTTTTTTCACTTCCTCCGGGACAAGTCCTTCCCCAGGAAAAAATATGGACACTTGAGGAATGCATACAATATGCGATCGACAATAATATTCAGATAAAGCAACAGGTGCTTCAGACCAGGTTTCAGGAAAACACCCTTAACCAGTCAAAGCTTAAACTGCTGCCTTCCATCAATGGCCAGGCAGCCCATAATTTTTCATTCAACCGTACCCTCGACCAGACAACCTATCAGTATGTTGATCAGAACGGCCAGTCGAATCAGTTCTATCTGGGAGGGAACATGGATATTTTCAATGGTCTTCAGAATTACAACACCATAAGAAAGAACAAATACCAGCTAATTTCAAGTGAACTTGACCTTGAAAGCCTGAAAAACAATATTTCCCTGAATATTGCCCTGGCTTTTCTCCAGATCCTCCTTAACAGTGAGCTTGTAAACACTACTGACAATCAGCTTCAGATCACGCATCAGCAGATTGAAAAAACAAAAAGGATGTTTGAAGCGGGCAGTGTTGCCAGGGGAAATCTCCTGCAGATCGAAGCCCAGGCTGCAAGCGAGGAGTTGCAGCTGATAAACCTCAGGAACCAGCTGGAAATTTCCTACCTGAACCTTACACAGATGCTGGAACTTCAGTCTCCCGAAGGATTCAGGATCCTTACCCCGGAAATAAGGATTGATACTTCAGTGGTATTCTGGGGCAATGTGACAGATATTTACAATGAAGCCCTTGGAATACGGCCGGAGATAAAAAGTGCTGAAATGAACCTGGCTGCAAGGGAGCTGGAACTGAAGATCGCACGGGGAGCACGGAGTCCCAGGATCTCAATGAATCATTCTATGAGTACAATGTATTCAAATATCAGAAAGAAAATCATTGGCATTGATCCGGGGCAGGGAATGCTTTACGGTGATTATCCCTTTTCCGAACAGCTGAGCGACAATCTGAATTACGGATTCGGATTTACTCTCACCATGCCGATCCTCAACGGCTGGCAGGTAAATACAAACATATCAGGTTCAAAACTGAATATTGAGAACAGTCAGTACACACTTGAGGCGGAAAAGAAGCAACTATACAAAACCATTCAGCAATCCTGGGCAGACGCCGTGGCAGCCCTTAAGAAATACAGCGCAAGCATGAAGGCAGTGGCTTCCATGGAAGAATCCTTCAGATATACCGAACAGAAGTTCAATGTCGGAATGGTTACCCCGGTTGATTACAATGCTGCAAAAACACAGTTGCTGACAGCCCAGTCGGAAATGGCACAGTCAAAATATGAGTTTATTTTCAAGACAAAAGTTCTTGATTTCTATAAGGGTATACCTCTTAATCTTAACCAGTAGTCCAATTCATCATCAATCTCAAAATGAAGAACAATAAAATATTAAAGATCCTGATAATAGTTGTGGCTGTGCTTCTGATTTTTGCTGTTATAGGCAAAAAGGCCGGATGGTTCGGGAAGGCTGCCACAGTAAAAGTTGCAGTTGAATTTGCCGAAAGACGGATGATAACCGAAACCATAACAGCAAACGGCAAAATCCAGCCTGAGAAGGAAGTCAAGATATCACCTGATGTTTCCGGGGAAATTGTCGAACTGCATGTCAGGGAAGGAGATCAGGTAACAAAGGGCCAGCTGCTTATCAGGATCAAACCGGATATCTATATTTCACAGAGAGACCGTTCCGTAGCTGCCATCAGTTCCGCCCGTGCCAGGCTGGCCCAGGCAGAAGCGCAGTTTACACAGAGCGAATTATCCTTTAAAAGGACCAGACAGCTTTTCGAGGAGGAAACAATTTCCAGATCGGAATTTGAACAGGCTGAAGCTTCATACAACGTGGCCAAGGCTGAGGTTGACGCTGCAAATTTCTCTGTAATAAGTTCGGAAGCATCACTGAAGGAAGCAAATGAAAACCTTGTAAAGACATCGATCTATGCCCCGATGGACGGCACCGTCTCAATGCTTCTTGTGGAACTGGGAGAAAGAGTTGCCGGAACAAGCATGATGGCCGGAACGGAAATGCTCAGGATAGCTGATCTGTCAAGAATGGAAGCCCGGGTGGAAGTCAATGAGAATGATATAGTGAGAGTAAACCTTGGAGATACTGCAATTATTGAAGTTGACGCCTACCTCGATGAGAAATTCACAGGTTTGGTGACCGAAATAGCCAATTCTGCCAAAACTACCGGCGTATCAGCTGACCAGGTGACAAATTTTGATGTTAAGATTTTCATTCTGCCGGAATCCTATCAGAAACTGGCTTCACCGGGAGTCAATCCCCTCAGGCCCGGAATGTCCGCAACGGCAGAGATCCGCACAGAAACCAGGGAAAACATAATCACAGTGCCCATACAGGCTGTCACAACCCGGATGGATACTTCAAAAGTTACTGCAAGGGCAACAAGGGATGAAATACGCACACTTGTCTTCGCCACTGACGGAAAATATGCCTTTGCCAGGGATGTCAGAACGGGCATTCAGGATAATTCATATATAGAAATTATTTCCGGTATTGAAGACAGTGCAAGAATAATTTCCGCTCCCTTCAGTGCCATAAGCAAGAAACTGTCCGACAGCACTCTTGTGGAAATAGTAAAAAGAGAGGATCTTTTCAGCAAATAGGCACTTCCGGGATTTTTACGATGATTCTGTGTATTGAAACAGCCACCGATATTTGTTCCGTTGCACTCTGCCGGAACAATGAAGTAAGCTTTCTCAGGGAGAGTGAACAGGGGCGTTCCCACGCCTCGCTGCTTACGGTTTTCATTCAGGAATTACTTACCGCAAACAATATTGATGCAGGCACTCTTGACGCGGTTGCCGTCAGCAAGGGGCCGGGATCCTATACCGGGCTCAGAATCGGGGTTTCTGTGGCGAAAGGCATTGCATACGGAGCCTCAATACCTCTCATCGGTATTGAAACAGGTCTTTCCATGTTTCACGGATTCAGGGATTACGCGAAAGGGAAATACACTTTCGTGCCGGGGGATCTATTTTGCCCTCTGCTTGATGCCAGAAGAATGGAAGTATATTCCATTGTCTTTGCCTGGGATGGCAAAATAGTCAGGCAAACCAGGGCAGAAATAATTAATAATGAATCATTCAGAGAGTTTCCGGCCTCATCCCGTATTTTTCTTTTCGGGGACGGTGCAGGCAAATGCCGGGATGTTCTGAAAAGGGATAATGTGATTATAGAAACCGGTTACAGGATATCCGCATCATCATTGTGCCGGCCTGCTTCAGAGGCATATTCAGGTCATCTTTTTGAAGATGTGGCATATTTTGAACCCTTTTATCTGAAAGATTTTTTAACTTCGAAACCTGTAAAGAATATCCTGGGGAAATAATTGGTCTGAAAATTGCCATTGCCTCTGAAACAGCTAATGAAAAAAAAAATACTTCTGATAACAGTTGTACTGCTTTTGTTCCCTTTTTCAGGCGGGGCCCAGGTATCTGCCTACAAGCCCGGTGAGAAGATACGGTATACCATTCATTACGGCTTTATAACCGGCGGCGAGGCAACGCTCGAGCTTAACAATGATACATTGTCGGGCAGGCAGATATGGCATTCACGGCTGACGGGAAGAACGCTCGGATTTGTGGATCTTCTCTTTAAGGTACTCGATATTTATGAAAGCTATATGGATCCCGCTACGGAACTGCCGGTGAGATCCATAAGAAACATCAGCGAAGGCAATTACAAGAGATACAATGTTGTTGACTTTGATCATAAAACCAGAAAGGATTCGGCAATACTGACCAGTGATGTGAGCGGTGTGCATGTCACACAGCCGGGAATCCACGATATCATTTCCTGCTTTTACTGGTTCAGAAATCATGTCCTTCCCAATATTGACACCATAAAAAAGGGTGACATGATAACCATTATGACGTGGTTTACTGATGAACTCTACCCGATAAGAATGAGATACATCGGAACTGAAGAAGTTAAGACCAGGGCTGGCAGGATAAACTGCTACAAGTTTAATCCCGTTACCGAAAAAGGCAGGCTTTTTAAAACTGAGGAAGATGTGTCTTTCTGGTTTTCTTCCGATAAAAATTTTCTCCCGGTTAAAATACGATTTGATATATTTGTCGGTGCATTCATTGTTGATCTTGATAGTTACGAGGGACTGAAATACCCTCTGGAAATAAAAAAGAAATAAATAAGGAAGAATAAAGATTATGGCAACCACAGCAGATTTCAGAAACGGACTGGTTATTGAATTCAATAATGACCTTTTCACCATTGTTCAGTTTCAACATGTTAAACCCGGCAAGGGGCCGGCCTTTGTAAGGACCAAGCTGAAAAACATAAAAAGCGGAAGAGTGCTGGACAATACCTTTACCGCGGGTGTGAAAATCAACGTTGCCAGGGTTGAACGAAGACCTTACCAGTATCTTTACAAGGATGAAGTGGGATTCTATTTCATGCATCTTGATACCTTTGAACAGATTCATGTTGAAGAACATGTAATAGATTATCCCGAGTTCCTCATGGAAGGCCAGAATGTTGAGGTTGTTGCGCATGCCGATACAGAAAATATCCTGTCAGTTGAACTGCCTCAGTTTATTGTTTTTGAAGTGACTTACACGGAGAAGGGACTGAAGGGGGATACCGCAACCAATGCCCAGAAACAGGCTACCCTGGAAAATGGTTCGGTTATAATGGTGCCCCTTTTCATCAATAACGGAGATAAAATCAAGGTTGATACTCACAACCGTGCCTATATGGAACGGGTCAAGGGCTGATAATAACCACAAAATGAAGACACGCAGCAACAGGTTACAAATTTCCAGATTCAAGCTTGGCGCATTGCTTGACATAACAATGGCGATCAATGCCAACCTTCCCACAGAAACCCTTCTTGCAAAATATGAATCCATATTAAGGGATGATCTTGGTATCGGGAAGGTTCTCATCTTCAAACTTTCAGACAGCTGGGAATGCCTTCTGAATGCCGGTTTCCAGGAAGAACTTGAAAGCCTGAATGTGGAGGAAAAGCTGCTTGGCTTTGAAGAGATCACCTTTGTATCGGCGGATATGGATTTTCCGGGAATAGACATTATTGTTCCGGTCTATAACAATAACATACAGATTGCATTTCTTTTCATCGGAGATATTGAGGAGGAAGGAGAAGGTATGAGTCCGGTACTGAAACATCTTAATTTCATTCAGACAATCTCGAATATTATTATTGTGGCCATTGAGAACATCCGCCTGCAGAAAGAGAGGCTTGCCCAGGAAGCTCTTAAGAAGGAGCTGGAACTGGCTGCAAGGATGCAGAAGATGCTCATTCCTGACAACCGCCAGCTTCCGAAAAGGCCGGAAATTTCTGTTCATGGCTTTTATTATCCGCATCATGAAGTAGGAGGTGATTATTATGATTGCATCAGGCTTTCCGATACAAAAACAGGATTCTGTATCGCTGATGTTTCCGGGAAAGGCATGTCTGCCGCTATTCTTATGTCAAACTTCCAGGCAAGTTTCAGGGCTCTCTTTTCAGCCGAATCCGATCTCGAGGAACTTCTTTACAAACTTAATTCAATAGTAATCAAGAATGCCAAAGGTGAAAAGTTCATCACCTTTTTTGTTGCACGCTATGATCATGTAACCCGCAGCCTTGAATACATAAACGCGGCTCATACCCCGCCGGTAACCTACAATACGGCAACGGGAGAGACAGATTTCCTCAATACAACATGTGTGGGAGTAGGTATGCTCGACAGTATCCCAAGCATCAGGACCCGGTCAATCAATATCAGCGGCCATTTCAAGATAGTCTGTTATACCGACGGACTTTCAGAGCTTAAGGATGATTTTGGATTTGAAACGGGAACGAGGGAAATCATCAATTTCATTTCAAATGAGCGCAGCGTGGAACAAAACATGAAGGACATGCTGGATCATCTCGGTATTCCCGATTCCAACCCCTATCTTTTTGATGATGTTTCCATCCTTGCTGCGGATCTGACCTGAAGATTCAAGGAAACCTCTTCAGAAACTTTCCTTTGCACCTGCACCGGATCCGGGTAACTATAAAAGCATCCAAGGCAAGGGATTCCGATAAGTCCCAGCAAAACAGCAGCTTTAACCTACTTTTGTTTCAGGCAGCTCTATGAGCATCAGGAGAAAAGACTTCAGACAAACCTCAGCAGAAATAGTTATTCTTACCTGCACCGGATCCGGGCAACTATATAAGCATCCAAGGCAAGAGATTCCGATAAGTCCCGGCAAAACAGCAGCTGTAACCTGCTTGTATTTCCGGCAGCTCTATGAGCATCAGGAAAAAAGACTTCAGACAAACCTCAGCAGGAAATAGTTCTTCTTCCCTTTCTGAACCACCAGGTACTTACCATTCAGAAGCTGATCCTGTCCCACAACAATATCCGGATCGTCAATTTTCACCTTGTTAAGGCTTACACCTCCTCCCTGTACAAGTCTTCTGAGCTCTCCCCTGGAACTGAAAATTGCCGAATGTTCCGCGCACAGGGCCGTGAATCCCGCACCGGCTGACAGGATGCCCCGGTCAATATCAAATGAGGGAACTCCTTCAAAGACGGAAAGGAATGTTGTTTCATTCATCTTTCTGAGTGTTTCGGTAGTTCCTTTTCCGAACAGTATCTGTGAGGCCTCGACCGCAAGCTGATAGTCCTCACGTGAATGGACCAGGACGGTGACTTCCTCGGCGAGCCTTTTCTGAAGAAGCCTTTCATGAGGTGACTTGCTGTGTTCCCCGATCAGTTCTTCAATCTCATCACGTCCTAGGAGAGTAAATATTTTTATGTATCGTGCTGCATCCTCATCGGAAACATTGAGCCAGAACTGGTAAAAATGGTATGGTGAGGTTCTTTCCGGATCAAGCCACACATTTCCCGATTCCGTTTTCCCGAATTTGGCACCGTCGGATTTGGTTATCAGGGGACAGGTCAGTGCAAAGGCTTCACCTCCGGTTTTCCGGCGGATAAGTTCGGTTCCGGTCACAATATTTCCCCACTGGTCAGATCCCCCCATCTGCAATCTGCATCCGATTTCATTGTAAAGATGAAGGAAGTCATAACCCTGAACAAGCTGATAGGAGAATTCCGTAAAGGACATCCCCTCTCCTTCCGATCCCAGTCTCTTTTTGACGGAGTCCTTTGCCATCATATAATTGACGGTTATATGCTTTCCTATCTGACGAATAAATTCAAGGAAGGAAAATTCCTTCATCCAGTCATAATTATTGACCATTATGGCCATGTTTTTTCTTCCTGAGCCAAAATCAAGAAATTTTGAAAGCTGTTTTTTTATTCCTTCCTGGTTTTTACGCAGGGTCGTTTCATCGAGAAGGTTTCTTTCCTCAGATTTTCCCGAAGGATCTCCTATCATTCCCGTCGCACCTCCCACAAGGGCTACAGGAATATGGCCGGCCCTCTGAAAATGAACCAGCAGCATAACCTGAACCATATGACCAATATGCAGGGAGTCAGCGGTCGGATCAAAACCGATATAGCCTTTTGCTGTTTCTTTCTCAAGCATTTCCTCAGTTCCGGGTGTTATATCATGCAACATTCCGCGCCATCTGAGTTCTTCAACAAAATTCATAAGCAGTAAAATTTGAGAAATGCAAATATAGCAAAGTGGATTAAATTGACAGCTCTGAGGGATCCCGTTCCTTTTTTGGCTTTTCTTCCGGGGGCGGTGTGAATCTGTCAAAGCTCCGCTTATAGCTTCCCTCTCCCAGAACAGGGAAAATCATCGGAGCCACATCTGAAATAGGAATATAAAACCTGGAGTTTGAAATGGTCTTTTTCGGAAGAAAGGATTTCATGGAATCGAGGGCATTGAGAATAACAAAAATCACACTCATTATAAGTACTGACTTGAGAAATCCGAATAACATGCCCAGCAATCTGTTCGCAAATCCCAGCGATGCTGCCTCCATGATCCTGTCAACAATTATTCCGACGAAATGAATAATTATCATTATTACCCCGAAGGTTATAATAAAGGCCAGTACCCCGACAAACTGCCCTGTCATGTCAAACCATTCATAAAGTTTGACTGCTGTGAAGGATGAGAATTTAACCGCTCCCCATATTCCAAGTATAAGTGCCGCCAGTGCAGCCACTTCCTTTATCAGTCCGTCGGTGAATCCTCTTATTATGGCAACTATTATAACAATGACTATAATTAAGTCAATCCAGTTCATTTTGCGGAAAATTGAATATGTGAAAGTATGAAACAATCAGCAGTTATCAAAATGCGGTCCGCCGTGAGAGGATGCCCGGGAAACCGGTTCGCTAGAGCGGATAGAGCCGGGATTTTTAAAATATTCTTTAAAGAAAATCTAAAAATATTAACATTTATTTTTCTGATAATCAATGTTTCTAGTGGTTATTAACAAAACAGGTTCTGTAAATCTTCTATTTCGCAGCTAAACATTGCTTAATTTTATATCAACAGGCAGTTAGCCTGAAACTAATTGAAAGTCAATAGTCGATTAATTAATTTACCTGTCAAGAAATTTCTATGAGTCCTGTCTCATTTACCGGTGCCATACAGCAGGTTGCGGAAGAATCCCGTAATTACCATTCAGCATCCGGGATTGCAGTTCTGGCACTTTTTTGCTTTCTGACCCTGCAATGTCCTCTTACAACAGCACAAAGTATAATTCGTTCTTCATTAAGTTCAATTGGAACGGCTGTTTCAGAAGAAGGAATTATTTTCCGGCAAACAGTGGGCCAATCATCAAACACTTTCATTTTTAGAAATGGAGGAATATGTCTTCTTCAGGGATTTCAGCAACCAATATCAGGTACATACTTATTCCGGCCTATGGATCCTGTTGATTTCACACTCTACCCAAATCCTGCCATGGATAATACATGGCTGGTTCTGGGAGAAGAAATGAAATCTTATACTATAACAATCTATAATCTGTCAGGTACTCCCCTGTCGGTTATTACTGGCTATGCCTCACAGTCAGTCTGGCTCGATCTCAAAAATTATCCGGTAGGCATATACATAATCAAAGTCACAAGTGGTATAAGAACCGGATCTAAAAGACTCATCCTGAATCATTAGATAAAGTTATTAACATCATCAAAATCACGAAAGATGAAAAAATATATGATTTTAACTGTGTTAGTTATTAATCTTCTGCCTCTTGCAGGTCAGAATAAAATAGGTGTTTCATTTAATCAGATATATTCCACGTTCAGATTCAAAAATTCCGAAGGAGAGATTGAGGATCTGAAATACACCATTAAATATGGTTATGACATAATATGGCAATATAAAATCCTCGAAGTCTTTTTTGTTGAAGGTTCCCTGTCATATAACTGCAAAGGAGCAAGTTCCACTCTCGGAGTCCAAAAACTTGACTGGTCACTCCACTATGCAAATGCAGGAGTAAATGCCGCTTATAAAATGACTATAGGCAGGCTCAGTCCTCATGGTGGTGCAGGATTTTACTATGGCAGGCTTCTTAAGGCCGACCAGTTGATAGGATCGGATTATTACAACCTGATGGAAACGAATTATATCAGGAAAAGTGATATCGGGACCAATATTTTTGCAGGGATCGCTTATGATTATTCCGAAAACGGATCAGTATTTATCAGATTGAACGAGGCTGTCGGATTACTTCAGCTTGAAAAGAATGACTTGTCAAGCCAAAGAATGTTTAACCGCACATTTTCAATCCAGGTCGGATTATTCTTCAGCATACAATAAACACTAATAAAAGATGAAAAAGAGATTATCTCTCCTGTTTGCCATTCTTGGAATTGCAATATCGCTATCAGCACAGATAGCTGACGGAATCACGTATCAGGCTGTCGCACTTGATGACAAGGGAAAGGAAATTGCAGGCCATGATATAAACGGCCTCATCATTCATAGCAAGCAGATAAGTGTCAGATTTTCAATATTAAGGAATTCACCTGACGGAGAATTGCTTTATAAGGAAGTTCATTCAACTTATACGGACCCGCACGGCCTTTTTACGCTTGTAATCGGTCACGGGGAGGTTTCTCCGGATGGAATGCATCAGAGGCTGACTGAGATCAACTGGGGTGCAGGCAGACTCTTTCTCATGGTGGAAATAGATATAAAAAGCAGAGGTAATTTTAAAGTCATGGGTGTCCAGCAAATGATGGCCGTACCTTTTGCCTTTCATTCCCTTAGCAGTAGTACGGTTAAATACGATGATATTCTGAATGTACCTCAGTTATCCGCTGTCGCCACAACAGGAAATTATTCTGACCTGATCAATACGCCTTCGGTATTCAACGGTGATTATAACGAACTTACAAACAAACCTGTTATTCCGGCAAAAACCAGTGAGCTCATTAACGATGCCGGATTTATTAATAATTATTATGAAACTGATCCGGCATGGAGAGCTTCATTGCCATATTATTATACCAAAGAAGACTTAAGAAATGCAGATTCTTCGCAGATTCATTTCCGGAATATAATCAACACTCCCAAAACACTTGCCGGTTATGGAATTACGGATGCAATGAGCAAGTCAGCTCCTGCCAACAGAATAAGCAGCTCAGATATTGCAAACTGGAATACTTCCTTCAGCTGGGGAAATCATACCGGCTTATACCGGCTTTCTTCCTGGCTTCCTTCCTGGAATGAAATAAGGGCCAATCCGTTTATTATTATATCCCCATCAAATAATCAGCTTCTGCGATACAATTCCACTACCGGAAAATGGCAGAACTGGACCCCGGATTATCTTTCCGACTATACTGAATCAGATCCTGTGTGGACTTCAGCATCAATTAATTACTATACGAAAACAAACCTGCAGACAAGTGGAGGTTCTTTGGTTCATTTTAACAACATTATCAGCAGGCCGACAACAATTACCGGATACGGGATAACTGATGCGATGAGAACTTCACATCCCGCAAACAATATAACAGTTGCCAATATTTTGAACTGGAATACTGCTTTCAGCTGGGGAAGCCATATCGGGTTATATCGACCGGTCACCTGGCTCCCTTCCTGGAATGACCTTACCGCAAATCCCTTTACTATAACTGCACCTTTAAATAACCAGATCCTGAGATATAATTCCTCAACCGGGAAATGGCAGAACTGGACCCCGGATTACCTGACAGGTTATACTGAATCAGATCCTTTATGGACCTCGGTATCTGTCAATTATTACACTAAAATGAATCTAGAAATGCCAGGATCGTCACGGATAAATTTCGCTAATATCATCAACAGACCAGGAAATCTTGCCGGATACGGTATAACTGATGCGATGGTCATCACACATCCTGCCAATGCCATAACCCCGTCGGATATTGGGAACTGGAGAACAGCCTTTTCATGGGGAAATCATGCTGCTGCAGGTTATCAGCCGTTTATAGTACCCGGAGAAATACATCATTATCTCAGGGGAGATATGACCTGGCAGCCACTGACTGCTGAAGCCGTGGGCCTGGGCAATGTAGAGAACATTTCATTGCACGGCTGGATGGGCTCCCCGAGCCTGAGTGTACTGGGATTTGTTTCCCAGGGTGAATGGCATGCCGGGCTTATTGATGCCAGCGGCCCGGTAATGGCAGATTTAATAATTAAAAAAGGCGGATCGAACAGGGAGTTTCTGAAAGCCGACGGAAGCGTGGATTCAAATACCTATATGATACAGACAACAGAAATAACAGATGAATTTTCTGCTTCAGACGGCCAGACAAACTTTACTCTCACACGCTATCCATCTGCTTTCAGCAGAATCAAAATGTTTGTAAACGGCGTAAGGATAAGTAATACTGCCTATTCTGTTTCAGGTCAGGCAATTACCTATATTTCAGCAAATAATGGTTCGTATGAACTTGTTGGAGGTGACAGAATTCAATTTGATTATTCCTATTGATTATTTCAAAGATTGATGAAACTGCCAATTATTTCCCTGGTATTTATTATTATCCCGTTACAGATTTCTGGCCAGGGGATTACAAAGCATGGCCGGTCAGCTGCGGAAGCTCCTGATTTTGTAAACAGGAACGGGAAACTAATAAATATGCCATCACTAAACAGATATGGTCAGGAGCTATTCAAGGTAACTGTAACAACATTTCCAGTGACCTCTGTTACCAGTAATTCAGCAGAAAGCGGAGGGAGGATTGAAAATCCCGACAATATAGAAATTATCGCATGTGGTGTTTGCTGGAGCACTTCTCCCGGCCCTGATATATCAGATTATAAAACTTCCGAAAATACTGATGTAACTGAATTTACAAGTCATCTTACCCGGCTTATTCCCTCAACAACATATTACCTGAGAGCATATGTAACAACCATTGCGGGAACGGCCTATGGTGAGGAAATCAGTTTCCGGACACTGCCCAGAACAGATCCCTCAGAATGCCTGATAGCATGGTATCCCTTTAACGGAAATGCAGATGAAGCAACCGGTTTTGGAATTGACGGTATTGTCAACGGAGCAGTATTGTCGGAAGACAGGTTCGGAAACACTGAATCAGCATATTACTTTAACGGTATTGATAATTCAATAACTATACCGGGTTACCTGCCGGTAACAAATACATTTACTTTATCATTCTGGGCTTACAATGAAAAAGTAAAAGGCAGTGCAAATATCATCACTGACGGAAGCAGAAATATCGGCGGCATGGATTTTCTGCTGAACTTCAGGGGCAATGAAATAGGAATAAGGGCTGATAAAGGCTCACTTCTCAATTATGAATACTCAAGTCCAGCGGAATTACGGAACCTGAACCTTTTAAACAGATGGGTCCATGTAGCCTGGGTTATGGATGAAGGGAAATCATCCATTTTCCTCGATGGTGCGAAAATAGCTGATATAGCTGTAACAGGCAGCAACGTGGGATATCATGATGACCACATAACAATAGGTGCAAGACATGTCTGGACTGCTATGGATAATTTCTTTCAGGGCAGGCTGGACGAGTTCAGGATTTACAGCTGCAACCTACAGCCTGACGAGATTTACAGTATCTACACTGCAGAAGGCCCTATGCTGCCCTATGTAACAACAGTGTTCATTTCGGATACCACTTCTTCTTCAATCACG
>JAKPOU010000010.1 GCA_029547705.1 Bacteroidota bacterium
CTGACTCTGGATCAGAAAAGTTCAGGTTCGAGCCCTGACGGAGCAACGAAGTGGCGGAGGAAGGGCGAGAAGCTGCGAACCCGATCAGCGGGTGAGCAGTCCCGATAGCAAAGCGTATCGGGAAGCCCTGACGGAGCAACGAAGTGGCGGAGGAAGGGCGAGAAGCTGCGAACCCGATCAGCGGGTGAGCAGTCCCGATAGCAAAGCGTATCGGGAAGCCCTGACGGAGCAACTACAGTGCCGGTTCTTTAGCCGGCATTTCTATTTTGCGACGGCAGGGCGAGAAGTGACCGACCAAAGGGAGGGAATCCCGATAGCAAAGCGTATCGGGAAGCCCTGACGGAGCAACGAAGTGGCGGAGGAAGGGCGAAAGATTAGAAAGCCGATTTTTATCGGCTATTTTTTTATTACTCTGACATTTTCTCCTCTGTCACCTGTAACAATCAAAATATTATAGATCCCCGGGACTCCTTTAAGATTTATTTCAACAATCTTCCGGTTCCTGAAATTCTCATTGCTTATTATCTTCCCTGCAGCATCACTTAAGAATATTCTTGCCTCAGGTATAACTTCTCCAAAATCAATATATAAAAGTCCATCGGTAGGATTGGGATATACCCGAATATTTTTCATGAGCTCATTCCCGGTAATTATTTCCGTAACAACCACAGGATAACACTCAGAAATAAGCTCGCAGCCATCCTGCTTTACTTTAACAGCATAGCTGCCACTTGAGGTTGGAGTAAATGACTGACCAGTCGCACCTATAATCGGACTATAACCGTTATTGCAATCAAGCCACTGATACTCAGCCGGTGTGGCATTGGCTGTTAATGTTGTTTCATTTTGCGTTACCGAAACATCAACATTTTTGATCGTCAAATCGATAGTAATAGTATGGTCGCAGCCATCAGCATTTGGAATAACTGCTGTTTTTATTCCTGATGTAGTGTATACTTTCCCATCAGGTGCTGTATAATTGAAGCATGCTGATACTGTCATTAATTCTGAAGAACTGCTTCGTGCATGTCCATCACAGTTTCTGTCTCCTTCATCACACGATTCCGGAGCTCCCGGATAAAATAAAGCGTTGTTATCATCACAATCCCCAACAGGAGCAGTTGCCAAAGCCTCTCCAGAATCATCACAGTCACAATCAGCACTCAAAACAGTCGACACACCATCAGGCCGGTAACCATCCCCATCAGAATCAACATAGCATAACTCTTTTCCGTCACAATCCTGATCAACACCATCAGCAGGTATTTCTGCCGCCCCGGGGTGTACCGATGCTTTGGTATCATCACAATCCCCAACAGGAGCAGTTGCCAAAGCCTCTCCAGGATCATCACAGTCACAATCAGCACTCAAAACAGTCGACATGCCATCAGGCCGGTAACCATCCCCATCAGAATCAACATAGCATAACTCTTTTCCGTCACAATCCTGATCAACACCATCAGCAGGTATTTCTGCAGCCCCTGGATGTATCGAAGGATCAATATTATTACAATCAACTCCATCAGGAGAACCATCATCATCCGTGTCAGATTTATTCGGGTCACTTTCCGTTTTATCCACTAATCCGTTCTGATTAGCGTCTTCTTTTCCGTCTATTAATCCGTCATTATCTGTGTCGGGATTTCCAGAGTCAGTTTTTGTTGAAGGATCAGAATCAGGAGTCCATCCGGCTGCAGTTCCATAATACACTTTACCTTCACCTTCACTTATTCCTCCCGGAACAGGCTTATTGCGGCCAATCTCAAGTCCATCATTAAGGTAGTCATTATCAGAATCAGGGTTCAGGTTGTCTAATGATAAGATAATTTCTTCCCCGTCACTTATTCCATCATCATCGGTATCAGCATCAAGGGCATTTGTTTCGCCAGGGTCTTTAATGCCATTATGGTTTGCATCTTCAACCCCGTCAAGAAGACCATCATTATCCGTATCCTTATCTTTTACATCGGTCCCGTATATTGCTTCTAAATCATCACTCAAACCATCTCCGTCAGTATCCACCTGAGCAAAAACAACAGGAGCAAATAATAAAAGTATGGAAGCAGTTAAAGAAATAAATTTTTTCATGATTTCCTGGTTTTTTCATTAGGCTTGAACATTCCCATTTATCAATAGCATAATTCAGGCTAAAATGATAGTTTTACTGTTAGTGTCCGGGATTTTCAATCTCGTTTATTTGAAAAGAATACAATAGTGCATTAAACGTATTTTGCAATTAATTACTTCAATTTAGCC
>JAKPOU010000011.1 GCA_029547705.1 Bacteroidota bacterium
AAAGGTGGCAGGCACTTCTCCCATGTAAATGTCGAGAACAGCGTTTGCCACTTCGTTCGACTCCTCGCTGAGGCGCCTCATTTTTACCGGAACAGTCGCAATGGCGTCTATGTAAGACTGTAATTCACTGTGGTTATGAACCGGTGAATCATAGTTGATGCCGCTGTAAACTTCCTGCGGGACAATGCCGTTTTCTCTGAAAACCCGAAGCCATGAAGGAGACAGGCTGCCCTGACCCAGGTTTCCTTTTCCCCGGCGGAGATAATTGTCAAATAACCGGTTCTCGTAAGTTTTCCTTACCACGAACATTTCCGCGAGATCATATTCGCCCTTGCCCATCCTCAGTAGCTCCGACTCCATGAATGAAGTGGTTGCGAAACACCAGCATGTGCCTGTGGCTGACTGGTTCTTCACCGGAGTGACGGGAAGGGAGACCACCGTGGTAAATTTATATCCCTCAGGCTCAGGAACGGCCTGTTTCTTGCTCTTCTGGGCGTAGGTCGGCATGGCTGCAACAGCTATTGCCATGAGAATCAAAACTGTCTTTTTCATCATAATATTATTTAGAATTTAAAGGTATGATGGAACCCGCATGACTGAAAATTATATACAGTTGTTTGTCTGTTTGATACATGTGGGTTTCATTTCTGTCTGTTTTGGTTTGTTAATTTCAGTAATCCGGTATATTCTTCAAAAGAACGCTCATAATTACCTGATTACCAGGATTGATCATCTTTTAAATAAACACACCAATTAATTGATTATGTGACTGTTAAATAAAAATTTGCCGGCCCGTTACATTTGGGACAAATCAAAAATATACAATAATATTCAAAAGGGAAATGTTTTAGAGCAGCAGCGCCGTGAGGAAGAAATCACATGGTGGGATAGTAGGCGCCCTCAATGTGGTCAATCTCATTACCATTCTCTCCTATTATTACAGATATGATATCAAACCTGGCCTCTTTGGTGATGCCATAAGTATCTATGTAGTTGGAAGCTGCGAAGATGATTCTCCTCTGTTTGGGCACGTTGACAGCTTCGGAAGGGTGAACCTGATAACCTTCAAACCTTGTTTTTACTTCGGCGAATACGATGAAGGTGCTGTTTTCGGCTATAATGTCTATTTCAGTGCGTCCCGAGCGCCAGTTCCGGCGGCAGATTGAATAGCCCTTTCCTTCCAGCCATGAAGCGGCTAACTCTTCACCTATGGGTCCCAGTCCTTTGCGGTCACTCATATCATACTTGCCCTGGCGGGGGAGGAGAGCTTATTCTGGCTGCTCCCTGATTGCTTTCTGGAGAGGTCAGACTTCTATCAGTCTGTTCTTTATTGCGTAGAGGATCAGGCTGGCGGTGTTCTTGGAACCGGTTTTTGCCAGCAGGTTGGCCCGGTGCTTGTCTACCGTCCGTTTGCTGATGAACAGTTCCTCGGCAATCTCATGGTTGGAGAGTCCTTCGCAGATCTTGAAAAGGATCTCCTTCTCGCGCCTCGACAGGTTTGAACTCTTCTCCTCCTGTTCCCTGTTCTTGATACGCCTGATGACATGATAAAGCAGTTCCTGTGAGAAGTAGTTGCCTCCGCGGTGTACCGCGATAATTGCATCATGCACATCCGAGATGTCGGAATCCTTCAGAATGAATCCCTTCGCTCCAGCCTCAACCATCCTGTAATAATACTCCTCCTCACCGTACATTGACAGTGCAATAACGAATACTTCCGGGATCTGGCGGGAAATGCGCGATGTGGCTTCCACCCCGTCCATCTCAGGCATGTTGATATCCATGAGTACAATATCAGTGGGACAGTTTTCGAGCACCTTCAGCAGTTCGGCGCCGTTTGATGCCTCAGCTACCACCTCGAATTCGGGATAGCCGCCGAGGAGAATTTTCAGTCCGTTCCGGAAGAGCTGGTGGTCATCAGCAAGAGCTATTTTGATCTTTTCCATACAATGCTTAATGCCCTGCAGGCATGTTATTTTTTTACAATGCTTTCCCCCTTCGGGGAATATTATCTATGTTGTTTTTCTACGATGCTTTGCTCCTTCGGGGGAAAATACCTATATTATTCTTCTACAATACCTTATCCCATCTTCGGGGAGTCTTGCCTATGTCATTATTCTGCAATGCTTTACTCCCTCGGGGATATTATCTGTGCCATTCTTCTGTTAAGTCTTACCCCTTCGGGGAATACTATCTATATTATTCTTCTGCAATGCTTAATCCCGGGAACAAATCCTGCTACTGCCAACTGCCGGCTTCACTGATCCACCTTTATCAGCGCACTGGTTCCCTTGCCTCGCGCGCTTTCAATGACAAAGACCCCGTCGACAGATCTCACGCGGGTTTCAATGTTCGGAATACCCATTCCCACCGCCTCTTCCGATGACAGCTTTTCCATGTCAAATCCGCGGCCGTTGTCAAGATACTGCAAGGTAATTATTTTTTTATGGCGGTGAAGATCTATTTCTATTCTGGAAGCGCCGGAGTGCTTCATGCCGTTGTTGATAAGCTCGCATGCCGCACGGTAAATAACCACCTCCTTATCAGTGTCAAACCGCTCCCCCTCCATGTTTGTCCGGAAGTCTAT
>JAKPOU010000013.1 GCA_029547705.1 Bacteroidota bacterium
TGTGAGGACGGTAAGATAGAGTTCATCATTACCAAGTCTATCAGCCGATTTGCTCGAAATACAACGGACTGCCTGGAAATGGTGCGAAAGCTGACAGATCTGGGGATTTCCATTTTCTTCGAAAAAGAGAATATCAATACAGGGTCGATGGAAAGCGAACTGATGCTTTCTATATTAAGCAGCCTTGCTGAAAGCGAGTCGGTTTCCATTTCCGAAAACAGCAAATGGTCGGTGCAGAAACGCTTTCAGAACGGCACATTCATTATTTCCTATCCCCCATATGGATATGACAACGATAACGGAACGATGGTCATTGTGCCGGAGCAGGCAGAAGTCGTGAAAGAGATATTTGCTGCCTGTCTTGCGGGCAAAGGCACTCATGCAATTGCCAAGGAACTGAATGCTCGCGGTCTGAAAACCAAAAAGAATGGCAAATGGGGCGCGGGTGCAGTGAAGGCCATTCTTACCAATGAAAAATATACAGGTGATGTGATTTTTCAGAAAACCTACAGTGACAGCAGTTTTAACCGCCATCGAAATTACGGTGAGCGTGACCGTTTCCTTTGCGAAAATCATCATGAGCCGATAATCAGCCATGAGGATTTTGACAGGGTTCGCATGGTGCTTGACCAGAGAGCAATGGAAAAGGGTAACGGCACAGATACCTACCGATATCAGAACAGATATTGTTTTTCCGGCAGAATTAAATGCGGAGAGTGCGGTGATACCTTCAAGCGTAGGCAGCATTACAAGCCAAGCGGAAATTATGTGGCGTGGACTTGTGCAACGCATTTGGAACACAAAGAGCAGTGTTCTATGCTTTACATTTCCGATGAGGGCATAAAACTGGCTTTTCTGACACTGATGAACAAACTGGTCTACGGACATCAAGCAGTGCTGAAACCACTTCTCAGAACTCTGCGTGGTACGGATGATAAGGACAGATTGCTCCGTATTCAAGAGTTGGAACTCCGTATTGAGGGCAATACCGACAGAAAACAGATTCTTACCAATCTGATGGCAACGGGGGTCTTGGAGCCTGCCGTTTTCAACAAGGAAAACAATGCACTTCTGGCGGAGGAACAGCGGCTTCGTGCAGAAAAGGATAAACTGGTGAGTTTCGTTGGCGGAGACAAGGTCAGGATGAAGGAACTGCAAAAGCTGATGGCTTTCACCTCTAAGGGTGAGATGCTGACAGCATTTTCAGATGAAATGTTCCTTGGCTTTGTAGAGAGCATTACGGTGGAAACAAGGGAACTGATTGTATTCCACCTTAACTGTGGATTGAATTTAACGGAAAGGTTGGTGATTTGAATGACGGCACACATTCCATACGGATATCGCATCGTAGACGGAAAAGCGGTTGTGGATGAAGTTCGGGCAGAACAGGTCAGAACTTTTTTCGAAGAATATATTTCCGGCAAGTCGCTGAAAGCTGCGGCGGAAGAAGTAGGTTTGAAGATTTTTCACGGCAGTGCTGGAAGAATGCTCCGAAATACCCACTACCTTGGGGATGACTATTATCCTGCCATTATTGATAAGGAACTGTTCGATAATGCTGAAGAAGAAAGGCTGTCCAGAGCAAATCAGCTTGGCAGGGTCAGAGAATTAAAAGCCAAGGAAACACCTGCCGTTCCCCTGCATTTTACAATGGGACAACAAACAAAGGTTATTTATGACCCATTCGAGCAAGCGGAATACGCCTACAGTCTGATAGAAAGTGAGATGAAGTTGAATGGAACCAATTAAAAATATAACAGTGATTCCGGCGCGTAGGCGTGTCGGCAACACTGCAAAAGAATCAGAAATACCAAAACTTCGTGTGGCTGCTTACTGTCGAGTTTCTACCGATAGTGATGAACAAGCTACCAGTTACGAAGCACAGGTGGAGCATTACACGGATTATATCCGAAAGAACCCTGAATGGGAATTTGCCGGAATTTTCGCTGACGATGGAATATCCGGTACTAACACCAAAAAACGTGAGGAGTTCAACCGTATGATTGACGAGGCTATGGCGGGCAAAATCGATATGATTGTAACCAAGTCCATCAGCCGATTCGCACGAAATACACTGGATTGCCTTAAATATATCAGGCAGCTTAAGGAAAAGAACATCCCCGTTTATTTTGAAAAGGAAAACATCAATACGATGGATGCCAAGGGTGAGGTGCTGCTTACC
>JAKPOU010000030.1 GCA_029547705.1 Bacteroidota bacterium
GCATTGAAGAGAAATCCGCCATCAGTACGCTTGTCTGTTGAAGATTCGCCGTAATATGATCTGTCCTGATCTGACAGGGCGAAGCTATAACCTGTTTTTATCCAGGTATATGGAGATAAACCCGTATTCAACGGTGTGAATCTGAAATCTGCATAAAAAGGTAACAGAGCCGTTCCTAACTCTTCCATTCCTGAACCTATCCCTACTGCAATACCGTTCCTGAACTGAAAACCGTTTGAAAGTTGAAAGCTCATACTTCCCTGGTTCCCGCTTTCATTTGTTCCGGACAGGATGCTGGTGTTAAGCCTTACATAATAGCCGGAGGTTTTAAGGTTCTTTTTTATCGGAAAGGCTGCCTCTTCAACCGATGAAACCTGCCCTCTGCCAATCCTGATGATCTGTGGCTTGACAATCTTAATATCCAGGTAATCAGCAGAATCACTAATGATGGTTCCCGAGATACGGGAACCATCATTGAGCACAACAGTAGATTTCCTGTGCTGGCCTGTTGCGGAGAGTGTCAACAGAATAGAGACCGCAATTGCAGTAAGTCGGTGCATATATCTATTTTTCCTTGATTGTAATGTGGCTGATCTGGATAATATTTTCCGGATCACTGTAGTCATACTGATATATACCTCCCGAACCTACAAGCATAAGAATGCCATCCATCGGGATTACATCGTAGGTATCAAAATCAGGGTAGTGTGCTACCTGGCTGGTAATGATTTCCAGAGGATTTGATTTGTCGTAGATTTTCAATCCCGCCGCACCGTCACAGACGAAGAGCAGGTCTCCGTCAGTACCAAGTCCGTGAGGATTGAACATCGGGTATGATTTTACCAGGTAAGGATTCTTAATGGAGGATATGTCTACTACCTCCAGCAGGTTCTGTGTATTGTTGCAAAAGTTTCCGGAGCGCAGTGTCACGTATGCATACTGGCCGTCGACCACTACCGGGTCACAGGCTGTAATATGGTCATAAGATGATATCTCGACAGGTTTTTTAGGATTGACGAGGTCAAAGATCAGCATTCCTGTTGTGGTTCCAACAAAGAGGTTATCCTCAAGGCGGAACAGGGTTTCCATGTTACGGGGTATATCCACACTGTCAACAACCGTCATCGCTGATGCCGTGCTGATATCAACCGTTTTCAGCCTTGTCGGCACTGCTATAACATACAGGTAGTCTTCATTCAGCATGAAGCGCGCCATGGATCCTCCGGTACCGCTGCCGGTGCCGTTGGTGCCTGTCCATTTGACAGCTGCGTCGGTGTTCATCATAAAACTCATTTCTCCAAAGTAGATATATCCGCCGTTATTGTATTTTTCAATCTCCTCGGTAATCTTCTTTACCTCCCAGCCAACGATCACTCCCTGCGATTTGTCAACCATCGCGTACGGATACCATAACTCTCCTTCAGGAACAATTTCCGGGAAAACATTTTCAATGCGGTCAATCTCGACAGGATTTTCGATATCAGTTATATCAATTGCGAGGAGGTCAATAAAGCTGTCAGCAAAGAGGATATTGCCTTTGATAGCCATGTCAACGTTGCCCAGTAT
>JAKPOU010000061.1 GCA_029547705.1 Bacteroidota bacterium
ATTTTGGAGAGACGAACTTCCAAAACATGCAATACAAAAAGCTACTCCAATGTATGATGCTGTTCTCATTGATGAATACCAAGACTTTTATGACGACTGGATAAAACTATGTATCAAAATTTGCAAGAAACACAATCATGAAAATGAGCAGAAGGAAAACATATTTCTTGCAGGAGACAGACTACAAAGTATTTATAATCCGAGAGAACACAGTTGGGAGCAATTAGGCATTAAAATTAGAGGACGAAGTAAACTACTAAAACATACTTACAGGTCTGGTAAAAGTCATATTGAATTAGCACTAAAGGTTTTATTAACCGACAAAAAACTAAAAAAGGAAGTTGAACTTTTTTATGAAGGCAAAAACGGAATAGACAATCAAACAAACTTAATGAGTGAAATTCAATTTATTGAAGGTGGCCCAAACACAATTTCAGACCTGCTTCATAACCTAATCAATATTGTTGGATACAAATATGAAGACATTATGATTTTGTTTCCAACGCTCAAGAATGCACAACAATTTTATTCAACCTTGCCTTCACAAATTCAGGCAAACTCAAAAGTGACAAAGGAAATAATTGAAAAGACGATGATTATTACGACTTATCATTCTTCTAAAGGACTTGAAAGTCGTATTTGTATTATGGCGAATGCGGACGGAATAACTGAGTTAAAACTTTTATACGTTGCTATGACAAGAGCATCACAAAGACTTTATATCCATGCGTTCAATTTTGCAAACTCAACAATAGCTCAAAAAATAAAAGAAGGAAACTTAATTGAAGCTGACTCAATTGAAGCAAACATTAGTGACAACCTTTTTGACTTAAAAAATAACAACCCTATTATTGACGATGACTTACCATTTTAACAGAATTACTGCTGGTAACACGGGTTTTGCGTCAGGCGGGGTGAAGTGCAAACTTGGAACTTTGTGCTTCTATTCAAGTGTAGTGCTGGTTGACAGTTTTGTGCTCCGAAACCCGCCCGAACACCAAGCGGCAAACCGGGCTTCAATGATACGGAAAATAACAGGCAAAAAAACATCAGTTTTTCAAATGTCGTAACAATTCTCGTTACAAATTGCATCAACAAAAAAACGTAATTATCTGTTTAGATGATAATTACGTCTTTGTCATCGTGGTACCACCTGGAATCGAACCAGGGACACACGGATTTTCAGTCCGTTGCTCTACCGACTGAGCTATGGTACCTGCTGACAGGACTGCAAATATATATCTCAAATCCGAGTAAGCAAAACTTTAAACTAAAAAAATCTTTTTGGATTCGTTTCAGTCTTGTGTTACATTTGCAGCTTTGGAAAAAATATTTGATGGAGCTTCTTCATCATACACTTGACAACGGAATAAGGCTTGTTCACCACAGAACAAACGGAATAACCGCCCATTGCGGTCTTATAATCAATACGGGATCCCGTGATGAAAGGGAAAAAGAACACGGAATGGCTCATTTTGTGGAGCATATGCTGTTCAAGGGAACCCGGAAACGAAAACCATATTATATCTTCAGCCGTCTCGACAATGAGGGAGGAGAACTGAATGCCTATACCACAAAGGAAGAAACTGCCATACACGCATCGGTTCTCAGGGATGATTTTGAAAAGGCCGTTGACGTAATCAGTGATATGGCATACAACTCGGTTTTCCCCGAAAATGAGATCGAAAAGGAAAAAGAGGTGATCATTGAAGAGATAAACTCCTGCCTGGATAATCCGGCAGAACTCATTTATGACGATTTTGAGGAAATGGTGTTTAAAGGGGAAGCTCTTGGCAGAAACATACTTGGAACACCCGGACACATCAGATCAATTACCAGGGAAGCCCTGACAGCCTTTATCGGGAGAAACTACAACACCGGCGAAACTGTCTTCTGTTCAGCAGGCAACATTCCTGACAGTAAAGTCATACGCCTCTTCCAGAAATACTTCGGAAGCATTCCTGAAAAAAACAACAGGAAAAACAAAAGCCGGAAACAACTCTATACTCCTTCAACCAGAATCGAAACAAGAGACACGAACCAGAGCCACTGCATAATCGGAAATATTGCCTGGGGATACAGAGACAAGCGCAGGATCGCCCTGCTCCTACTCAATAACATTCTTGGCGGACAGGGCCTCAACTCCCGGCTCAACATGTCACTCCGCGAAAAACGAGGGCTTGTCTATAACATCGAATCCGGCTATAATTCCTACAGGGATTCCGGTATTGTTACAATTTATTTCGGCACCGACAGTCAAAATCTGGAAAGAAGCATAGCCATCGTTAATTCCGAACTTGACAAACTCAGAAAGACCAGGCTCGGGACAATGCAGATGCATACCTCGAAAAAGCAGATAAAAGGCTATCTTGCAAGAGGGTATGAAAACTACGAAAACCTGATACTCAGTCTTGGCAAAAGCCTCCTGGTATTTAACAAAATTGACAGCTACGGGGAAATCTGTTCCAGGATTGACAGTATCACCTCCCGGGAATTACTTGACATAGCAAACGAAGTTTTTAACCCGGATAAACTTTCCACTCTGATCTTCAAATAGAATCCCTGCCGGAATCCTTAAAAACAAGCAGACCGTCTGCCGGGGCCGGAAATGAGCCCCCGGTTTTAAATACACCTGAAATGCGGCAGATACGGAAACGGACCGGGTTAGGGCCTACGACAGACCCGGACATCCCTTCCAGTGCATATGTTAACAATGTGGTACAATTTTTGAACTCTCAGGATAAAAAGATCATGAGGAATATATCAGCCTGCCTTCTTATAATTCTTTCAGGCATTTCCGCATTTGGCCGGTATGCGGAAATCACTTATCCGGATAAAACTGAAAGCAGCAGGATTCACAGCCCCGGAAAGTACAGGGAAATGATCCGGCAAAACCAGACTGCATTTACCGCAATAATAAAAACCGCCACACGACTTTTCCGTGACAAGGATGACCTTACGTCCGTCATACTTGTCATTCCCACCGGAAAAGAAGTCGCTGTACTGGGTGCTGACAGCACATATCTCAGGGTTGTATATGAAGAAGCCGAAGGATTCATTTTAAAAAGACATGCAGAGATCAGTCAAACTCCACTTTCATCCAGAACCTCCATCATGCCGTATGCAACGGATGACCAGGCAGAAATCCGGTCTGTGCCTCAGCCGGGATCCCGGACTCAGACACAGCCTCCTGAACAATCCGCGGCACCGTCCCGGGAGGCAGGATCACAAGTGCAGACAGAATCGCAGGCCCGCCGGAAAGAAAGATATAATTATCTTGAAAAAAAATATGGAAGCAGTATGGCCAGAAAGCTCATTGCCGGCAAGATCTGGAAGGGAATGGCGCGGGAAATGATCATGGACAGCTGGGGTAAGCCATTGAAAATAAACAGGATAATATCAGGAAATTCAACAAAGGAAGAGTGGGTTTATAGAAACACCTGGCTTTATGTAAAAGATGATGTTCTGTTGACCTGGGGACCGGTCAGGAAATAGCTTGAGCGGGAGACGGGACTCGAACCCGCGACCCTAACCTTGGCAAGGTTATGCTCTACCAACTGAGCTACTCCCGCAGATTCAGCTGCAAAAATAAGAACTTTTTTTTATATGCAAAATCAGCAGGATAATGATTTTTATTCCCGTTTCATGCACTTCGCCATGGCGGCAACACCAAAGCAGCTGACAAATAGCGGGGAACAAAGCTGAAGAAACAGTGTTTTTTGATTACTATTTTCATAATGATTCAAACCTTCTGCCTTTTAACTCCTATCTTTGAACTTTTCGTGTGGTTCATCAGTTTAACAGCCGGAAAGATTCTTACCGGCACAATAAAAATTCTGATATGAAAAAGCTATTTTCGCTCCCTTTAATTTTTTTAGTTGCAATTATGTTTTCATGCAATTCAGGAAACAGAAAAACGGAATTATCCATCCCGTTTGAAAAATACACTCTCCCGAATGGTCTGACCGTGGTTCTCAATGTTGACAAATCCGATCCGATTGCCGCAGTCGCAATTTACTATCATGTCGGATCAAGCCGGGAAGAACCCGGGAAAACCGGTTTTGCCCACCTCTTTGAACACATGATGTTCCAGAGGTCCGAAAATGTCGGCGAAGACCAGCTGTTCCGGGAAATACAGGGCGCAGGAGGAACATTGAACGGAAGCACGAGCCAGGATCGTACAAATTATTATGAAGTGGTTCCCAAAAATGCCCTGGAACTGGTGCTGTGGCTTGAATCAGACAGAATGGGTTATCTTGCAAACACCGTCACAAAATCATCCCTCGCCAATCAGCAGAATGTTGTCCAGAATGAAAAACGCCAGAGCGTGGATAATGCTGCATACGGATTCAATCAGGAAATCATTGCAAAGAATCTTTACCCCGAAGGCCATCCGTACAGCTGGACTGTGATCGGCCTGATGGAAGACCTTACAAATGCAACAATTGAAGATGTAAAGGCATTCCACGGGAAATACTACGTTCCCAACAATGCAACGCTTACCATATCGGGAGACATAGACAAGGATGAAGTTAAAGGACTTATTGAAAAATATTTCGGTGAAATACCCGGGGGCAGGCCTGTTGAAAAAAGAGATCCCATGCCGGTATCACTTGCTTCAACAAAAAAGCTTTACCATGAAGATAATTTTGCCAGGGCCCCGCAGCTTACCATGGTATTCCCCACAAGCGAAAGATATTCAAGAGATTCCTATGCCCTCAGTTTTCTCGGGGAAATACTGTCCAACAGTAAAAAGGCACCTCTCTATGTTGTTCTGGTTAAAGACAAAAAGCTGACTTCAAGGGTGATGGCCAGGAATATGGCAAGTGAACTGGCCGGTTCCTTTATGATTTCCGTTGCAGCCAATCCGGGTGTGAACCTCAGCGATGTTGAGAAAGCAATTTTTGAGGGCCTGGAGAAATTTGAGAAAGAGGGTTTCAGCGAGGATGACCTTACAAGAATCAAGGCCCAGTATGAAACACGTTTCTACAATTCCTTCGAGAGTGTCCTGGGCAAGTCCTTCCAGCTGGCCGAATATACAATGTATACAGGCGATCCCGGATACTACCGGAAGGATATTGAAGCCATTCAGTCAGTTACGATGGATGACATCAGAAATGTATACAACAAATACATTAAGGACAGGAATTTTGTTCAGACCAGCTTTGTACCCAGGGGAGAATTGCATCTGATTGCGGAAGGATCCGTGAACGCCGGTATTGTGGAGGAGGATGTCACACGGGCTGCGGAAATAAAAAGTGTCGAAGAGGAAGAGGAACAAATAGTAAAAACACCGACTTCATTTGACAGGTCGGTTAAACCGGTTCCCGGACCTGATCCGGCAGTGTCTCTGCCGGAGGTCTGGAAATCATCCCTTTCAAACGGGACAGAGATACTGGGAATTGAACACAATGAACTGCCGCTGGTAGAATATGCCATCATCATGGATGGCGGACATATCAGCGAGGATGTCTCCAAAGCAGGACTGTCAGGCCTTGTCGCGTCCATGATGAATGAGGGAACAAAAAACAGGACACCCGAAGAACTCGAAGATGCAATCGGCCTGCTGGGCGCATCAATAAGATTCAGCTCCGGTTCTGAAAACATATCGGTAAATGTAAGTACACTTAAACGGAACTTTGAAAAGACAATAGCCCTGGTTGAGGAAATGCTTCTTGAGCCTCGCTGGGACGAGGAACAGTTCGAACTGGCAAAGGACAGGATAATCAACAACATAGAAAGGAACAGGGCAAATCCATCCTATCTTGCATCAAACAGCCTCAACAAGCTGGTTTTTGGCGACGGAAATATTCTGGCAGTGGATGCATCCGGAACCAGAGAATCAGTCAGTTCAATCACTATTGATGACCTGAAGGATTATTACGGCAGATACTTCTCCCCTTCGGGTGCCAAGCTGGTCATTGCCGGCAATGTTACCAGAAAGGAAGTGGAATCTGCATTTGCAGGACTTGGGAAGAAATGGCTGCCCAAAGAGGTCGTTCTTCCTCCTGTCAGCATACCCGGCCCCCCGGAAAAATCTGCAATATATTTTGTGGATGTTCCGGGAGCAAAACAGTCGATAATAAATATAGGAGCCCCGTCACTGCCCCGGATAAGCCCGGACTTCTATTCCGCATTTGTGGCAAACTACAAACTGGGAGGCTCGTTTAACGGAATTTTCAATCTGATCCTGAGGGAAGAAAAAGGATTCACCTATGGCGCCCGTTCAGCTTTTTCAGGTTACAAAAATTTCGGGACTTTCTCGGCATCATCAATGGTACGGACAAACTCAACCCTTGAGTCAGTCATCATCTTCAAAACGGAAATGGAGAAATACAGGGAAAACATTCCACAGGAATATGTTGATTTTACAAAATCCGCATTGCTTAAAAACAATGCCCTGAACTTCGAAACGATAAGAAGCCTGATTGCCATGCTGAACAATATTGCTTCCTATAATCTTCCCGCAGATTATATAAAACAGGAAGAAGCTTTTTTAAGCTCACTTACAAGCCGGAAACTGCTTGAACTGGCAAAAACATATATTGATCCCGCAAGGATGTACTATGTTGTTGTGGGTGATGCAAAAACCCAGCTGAGGGAGCTTGAAAAAGCAGGACTCGGAAAACCGGTTCTGCTTAACTGATGCAGTATTGCATGATGACTAACCATTATCCTGTTCAGTCACCACAACACGGGACTGCAGTAAAGTACCGGACCTGCACCGGAGTAACCCGGGGCCCGCTTACGCGTTTCCCTGCCCTCAGCAGAACCGTAATGAACAAATCATTGATTAATCCATGACGCTCAGATCATTTATTTCCGGCAAACCGGAGAACCACCAGGATGGCTTTTCCATCCCCCATGAAAAATACAGGCTCGCCAACGGGCTTACAGTTATTCTCAATAAGGACAGATCCAATCCTATAACCTCCCTGGTCATTTTCTATCATGTGGGATCCGGCCGTGAAAGCCCGGGGAAAACCGGCTTTGCTCATCTTTTTGAACATATGATGTTCCAGCGTTCGGAAAATGTGGGCGAGGATCAGTTCTTCAGATATATTGAAGGTGCAGGAGGTAATCTCAACGGGGGCACATCCTTTGACCAGACTGTCTATTTTGAAGTAGTTCCGAAAAATGCTCTTGAACTGGCAATGTGGCTCGAATCCGACAGAATGGGTTTTATGATCAACAGCGTCACTCAAAGCTCATTCAGCCTGCAGCAGAATGTTGTCCAGAATGAAAAGAGACAATATGTGGATAATATGCCCTATGGTTTCACCGACCATGTCATTCTGAAAAATCTCTACCCCGCCGGACACCCGTACAGCTGGGATGTTATCGGCGAAATGGAAGATATCAAAAATGCCGGCATTGATGATGTAAGGGAATTCCACCGGAAATACTATGTGCCGAATAATGCCACTCTCGTGGTATCAGGCGATTTCGAAACTGAAGAGGTCAAATTCCTTATTGAAAAATATTTCGGGGAAATACCCGCCGGCAATATTGTCACTAAACCAGAACCGGCAAACATTATTCTGAATGAAACCAGGAAACTGTACCATGAAGACAGTTTTGCCAATGCACCCCAGTTCAACATGGTTTTTCCGACATGTGAAAATTTCACCAGGGATTCATATTCACTGAATGTTCTTGCACAGCTTCTCGGCCAGGGGAAAAAATCCCCGCTCCACCAGGTCCTGGTCAGGGAGAAGCAGCTGACATCGGCTGTGACGGCTGCTAACCAGGCCCTGGAACTCACCGGAAACTTAAGGATCAGTATTACTGCAAAACCGGACACCAGCCTGAATGAGGTTGAAAAAGGTATTTTTGAGGCCTTTTCAAGATTCCGGAAAGAAGGATTTACAGAGAAAGACCTTGAAAGGATCAAGGCCAGGCTTGAAACAGAATTTTACAATACCATCAGCAGCGTTCTGTTCAAATCATTCATGCTGGCATTTTACGACGTGATGGCCGGATCGCCCGATTATCTAATAAGCGAGCTTGACAGGATGAAGAGCGTTACGGCTGAAGATGTGTGGGATGTCTACAACAGATATATCGAAGGGAAAAACTATGTGGCAACCAGTTTCGTGCCGAAAGGTCAGCTGCATCTGGCTGCTGAAGGCTCCGTCAATGCGGGAATTGCAGAAGAGGACATAACAAGGGCTGCACAGGTTGATATTGAAGCCGATATGGAGGAGGAAATTATAAAAACCCCGTCCGGATTTGACCGTTCAGCTGCCCCTGTTCCCGGACCGGATCCTGAAATCAGACTTCCGCAAGTGTGGAATTCTGTTTTCCCGAATGGTATGAGAATACACGGTATAGAACGGCATGAACTGCCGATGGTTTCCTATTCACTGACAATCAGGGGAGGACATATGCTCGATGACCTGAAAAAAGCAGGTACTGCAAAATTCATGGCTTCCATGCTGAATGAGGGAACGGCAAAAAAAACGCCGGAGGAACTGGAAGAAGCAATCCAGCTTCTTGGAGCTACATTCGAGATCAGCGGCGATAACGAAGATATAACTTTTTCAGTGAATTCATTATCCCGGAATTTTGAAAAAACCGTTGAACTGATTGAGGAAATGCTCCTTGAGCCGCGATGGGATGAGGAACAGTTTGCCCTCGGCAAAATCCGGATAATAAACGAGATCAGACGAAACATGTCTGATCCCAATTATCTGGCAGACAGGGTCTTCAACAATCTTGTCTTCGGCAGGGAAAATATTCTGTCTGTCCATGCCGATGGTACTGCCGGGAGTGTTGAATCAATAACAATTGATGATCTCAGGGAATTTTATGACAAGGCAGTATCCCCGGCTGTGGCCGAATTCATGATTGTCGGGGACGTCAGCCGGCCGAGAGTTGAAAAGGCGCTGGAGGAACTTGGGAAAAAATGGAAGAAAAAACATGTTGCCATTCCGGAACCGGTGTTTCCTGCTCCCCCCGAAAAGGCATCATTATATTTTGTCGATGTTCCGGGAGCAAAACAATCGGTAATAAAGGCAGGTTATCTGGCCCTGCCCCGCGGTCATGAAGATTTCTACAAATCCGTAACTGCCAACTTCATGCTTGGAGGAGGTGCAAGTGCCCGGCTTTTCATGGTACTGCGCGAAGAGAAAGGATATACCTATGGGGCCTATTCAGCCTTTAAGGGAGGCCGGCAATACGGTACATTTTCCGCCCGGACCTCCGTCCGTTCCGATGCCACTCCCGACTCTGTAAGGCTGTTCAGGGACATTATGCTGGAATACCGCAAAGGACAGTCTTCTGAAACAGTTGAATTCACCCGGGATTCCCTCCTGAAAGCCAATGCCCTGAGATTTGAAACCAATGAAGCCCTTCTCAATATGCTCAGGACCATGATACTTAACGGACTTCCCGGAGATTACATCAAACAGGAGGAAGCATATCTTCGGAAACTGACTGCAGAGCAGATGAATACAGTTATCCGCAAATATATCGACCCCCTGAAAATGTATTACGTGGTTGTCGGCGATGCAAAAACCCTGCTGAAGGAGCTGGAAAAAGTCGGTTTTGGAAAACCTGTGCTGTTCCAATAGGGATTTTTATTTTATCTTTGAACCATGATTGCCGGCTTCAGAATCACAAGGCCCCCAGTTTCCGCCGGAAGCTTCATGCGATCCTTTTCCGGCAGAACCCGGCAGGCTGAAAAACGGAGCACGCGGCGATACCAGCCCGGATGGTGGAATTGGTAGACACGCAGGACTTAAAATCCTGTGGGCAGTAATGCCTGTATGGGTTCAAGTCCCATTCCGGGTACAGACAAACCCTCATATTAAATTATGTATGAGGGTTTTGCATTTTAATAAAATACAAAAAATAAATCAAAGGATAATATTAACAATAGCCTGAAACATCTTCATAAAAGGTTTATATTCGTTCTTACCATAAATGAAATTACATAAAACAAACAGGTCAAAAATATGAAGAACAAGTTATTGCTACTAAATTTATGCCTGCTGGCAGCGTTGTTAATTACCGATGCCTCAGCACAGCAAACGAAACCACGCATAGGAATTGCCGGCATACAGATTGAAAACAGCGTTTTTATGCCCAACCGGCAAGCTATAATAGGGAGGACGGCTTCTTTGCCTTCTTATCTTAGTAAGGATTCCGTAATGGGTCAGTCTGCAATCTGGCTTCCTTCTTTAATTGGCAGAGGCGGCGGACGAGGGCCGGTTACCAGAGAATCATTTGAAACTTTTGTTAATAACGCGCTTGAGATTATCCGGAGTAATATGCCTTACGATGCATTCTGGTTTTACAATCATGGGGCTTGTAGTGTCGATGGTATTGATGATCCGGAGGGGGAATTTATGGAGAGGGTAAGAGGTGTAATAGGTAACGATGCCCTTGTTACAACAACTATGGACCTGCACGGAAACGTCTCCTGGCGTGTGGCTCTCTACTCTGACCTTATTACCACATATCGTACAGCTCCTCATGATGATGCGTTTGAATCACATCGCCGTGGCGTGGTTAATCTGCTTGAGCGGTTATCGTCCGGGAAGGGACGGCCGGCTTATAAAGCATGGGTGGCTGTCCCTGTACTTCTCTCCGGAGAGTGGACAAGTACCCGGGTTGAACCTGCCAAATCACTTTACGCAATGGTGCCTGAAGTTGAGTCCTTGCCCGGTGTGGTGGATGCCGGTATCTGGATTGGCTATGTTTGGGGAGACGAGAGACGTAATCAGGGTGTGGTTATGGTAGTAGGTGATGATAAAGCCCAGGTGGAAAACGGTGCAAAAAAGCTTGCCCGGAGATTCTGGGATGTGCGCCGGCAATTCAGCCTGGAAGCACCGGGGTATCCCCTCGAAAAATGCATTGATCTTGCTGTTGCAAGTAATAAAAAACCTTTCCTGATCAGCGATATGGGCGACAATCCTGGTGGCGGCGGTTCAGGCGAGGTGACCTGGACTCTGGCAAGGGTATTGAAACGGCCGGAATTTAAGAGCCCAAACGGGAAAAAACTGCTTTATTGCTCCATTCCGGGAAACGAAATGGTGGAAGCCGCCCGAAAAGCCGGTATTGGTGGTCAGGCAGAAGCTTTGGTAGGGGCAATGACTGATAATTCATATGAAGGTCCTGTTCGTTTATCCGGTACAGTAATATACGTCAGTCCTGATCATGAGAAGGACCAGTCGTCAGAAAGTAAATCACCTCCGGACCAGAGGCTTCCTGACATAGCAATTATTAAAACGGGAAGCATATTTGTGGTTGTGGGAACATCTTCACCCACACCAAACCTGGAAGGTACAGGAATTGATCCCAGGGAAATGGATATCATAATGGTAAAGCAGGGTTATCTTGTGAGCCGGTGGTATGATATGCAGGCCGACTGGGTTATGGCTCTGACACGGGGAGGTGTTGATCAGGATTTCAGGAGCCTCCCTTATAAGCGCATTGTCAGACCTATCTTTCCATTGGATCCTGACATGCCGGATCCGGAACTGAATGTTATAATGGTACCATCAGCAAAACATATGTACGGCAGATAAGAGGTAAATATACCTGGTCCCGGAGCCCCCTGGAGCGGAAACCGGGAGCATTCAGACAATTGCTCCCGCCCTGTTTTTTCCGCATCCCGCAAACAGCAAGGTGTTCCTGCCTGTTCTGGCAAAATAAGCCGGACAGGAATGTCAGACAGATAACAGGGAAAAGGAAACAGACAAAAAATCAGTTATCATTACAACCTTTCGTGTGAACTCTCGTCTTATCCGTGATATTAGTATCAAAAAGCATGTGCAACAGAAAATGAAAAATACATTAATCACAGTAGTCGCATTGCTTATCTTTATAAGCACATGGAGCTGTGAGAAGGGAGAATATACCCTTCCTGCTGATTTCAGGCTTGGAATGTCAATCAGCGATAAGCAGGCCATGGGCGGCGCCCTCACCATTGACCTGATAAAAATAAAACTGAACGCAATAGACATACAGGGTTACAGGGAAACAGGCGGCAATGTATTCCTGACAAGGTCTTTTAAAAAGGGGCAGACATTTACCATAAGAGCAAATGCAAAAAATGAAATACTGAACTTTGATATTCCGCAGGGTGTTTACAAGCCTTTGTACTTCTCTCTGGTTTTTCAGCATGACGACGATGAGGATGACCTTATTGAAGATATTGAAGAATGGTATGAGGATGTTCTGGAAGGAGATGATCCGGAGGAACTGGAGGAAGATCTCGGATCAATTATTGAAGATTATCTTGATGATATCGAGCCATCCATTTTGGTTCAGGGAAGATTTAAAAGCAATAAAATCAATGTCCGGCTTATACTTCTGGTGAATGATCCCATGACTTTCCGCATCCTGTTAAAGAACAGGAGCGGCCAGGAGGAAGTAATACTTGAAAAGGACAGGGAAAATACAGCCGAACTTATCCTCGATCCTTCCTACTGGTTCTCGGTAATTACTCCGGAGCTTATGAACAGGGCTTATCTCGGCAGGGAGGATGGTATCACATATCTTTTCCTGAGCAAGTATGTCAACAGTAATATCTATCATGCTGTGTTCAACAGAATGGAAGAGTCGACTTACATAATAGTAAACAAGTAGCGAATAATTATCCTTCATGCCTGGAGTTTCACAGAAAGAAGACCATATACTGCTGGAAGGCTGCCTGAATAATGACAGAGGGATTCAGAAAAAGCTGTTCGAAAAATATTTTGCAAAAATGTTCCGGATATGCCTTTCATACAGCGGCGACAGGGCTGAAGCAAAGGATATATTGCAGGAAGCTTTTATAAAGGTGTTTACAGGTCTGGACAAATTTGATTCCCGGGGTTCCCTGGAAGGCTGGATACGAAGAATAGTAACCAATACTGCCATTGATTACTTCAGGCAGCGTAAGAGACTCGTTTATACCGCTACCTTTCCGGACGAGCCGGAAGATGATGGAAATAGCGGATTTTTGTTTCAGGAACTGAACCAGGATATAATCCTGGATTACGTCAGACAACTTCCTGACGGAGCAAGGGTTATTTTTAACCTGTTTGCCCTTGACGGATTGTCACACAGGGAAATAGGCAAAAAACTCAATATTTCGGAAGGAACCTCCAAGTCGCAATACAAAAGGGCAAGGGGACTCCTCCAAAAATGGCTTTGCGAACACGAACAGGACAGGCAATGAGCAATAATGCATTTGACAGGGAGTACAGGGAATGGCTTCAGAAGCTTGAGGTAAATAAGGCGGATTCTGTCTGGGGAGGAATAGAAGACCAGCTTGACCTTATCGAAACATGGGACAGGATCAATACCGGGCTGGACAGGGTACAGCCTCAGAGGAGGAAAATTATTCCACTGCCCTTTCTCCGGATAATGGAAGTCGCAGCTGCAATACTGATTCTTGTCATGATTCCGCTTTTTTTCCTGAAACATCAAAACAATACCATAAGCACTGTTGCGGAACAAAGAATCCCTGAAACAGATTCCCCCGGAACCGTTCCGGTTTCACCTGAAACAGCAACAGATCCTTCTTCCGCTTTAACAGTATCTCCTGCAGGAGGAACGGCTGTTTCCGGTGAAGCAATTCAGTTTCATGACGGGACAGCCTTGCCCCCCGGCAGAACAGCAGGAGGAATCCCTGAAACAACAGAAAGTGAAAAAACAGACAGAGTAACAGACATATCCCGGATAAGCGGAACAGCCGGCATGGAAACAATAATTGCCGGCCTGAGGGAAACAGTTACCGGTGATTTCACGGGACTTGTGGCTTCTGTCATTGAAACCACTGCCCCGCCGAAAAAATCATCCGGTCCCTTTATCCGTTTTCAGGATGCCGGACTTATGTACAGCTACAAGAACACATGGCTTCTGAACTATGAAACCCGGAACGGCCTGAATCCCTCAAGGCTTGGCAATACACTGCCAACCTTCCATCATGACCTGGGAATAACATCAACTATTGTCTTCAGGGAAAAGCATGATATAGGGCTGGAGGTTCTGCTGATGTCCGAAACGGGACAGAATTACCAGCAGTATATCAATGCAAGCTTTGTAAACAGGAAGATCACACTGAACTATTTCAAGCTTCAGACATGGTATATGTGGAATCACCGGAAGATTCCCGGCAGCACCATCGCAGGGGTTTATTTCGCCAGACTGGGCATGGCTGAGGAAATTCAGGGAGACCTGAGATTCAGCGTCAGGGACGATTACCGTAACTATGACTACGGCCTGGTATTAGGCTACCGCCTGGATGTGCCACTGTTCAGTAACATAGTAATGTATCCCGGAATCAGATTCAACTACAACCTTATGAATATCTTTGAGGGTCACGCCGGCACGATGAATATTTTCAAAACCACCAACAACTTCACTGCCGGCGTAAATGTCACGTTTGCATATAGCTTCCGTTAAAAACCGTTCCGTTACAACCTTTTTAAATTCTTCCGTCTTAAAGGTGGCTGACAACCATAAAAAGAAAAATCCTAACACAATAACCTATGAAAAAACTTATATTTTTTATTATGATTTCTCCTCTGTTAATAAAATGTAGCAAAGAGGACTATTCACCTTATTTCTATTCCAATGAATCTACTATTTTTTCAGATTCAAAGACTACTAAGTTTCGGGAGTTTGTGATCATTATTGTTCCCTACGTTCTGACAGGAGACGAAAAAAAATACATAGTGACGGATACGATTAAAAATGTCCGCATAAAAGTAAATAATCAACTTTGGGGTATATACCATTCATTTGCAATTGACACTTCAATATTTGTGAAAGAGAAGTTGATTAATTTTTATTCCACTCGCACAAAAACAAAATATTCAATTATTGCGCCGTACAAAACAAGCCTGGATACTTTAAAAACAGCAGGAGCGTATTCTGATTTGTTAAATAATTATCTGGCCATGGAGCCCGGCAATTATATATGTCAGCTGGAATCATTTGATATTAAACAAATCGATGGAAAAAAAAGGACAGTAAAACCCTTTATTGTATTTCCGGTCGAAGTCAGGGAGAATAGCCGGAGTGCGTTAGCTGGTGAATTTGAAGTACAAGTTAATAATTAGTTTATGAGATCAATACTATTACTTACCATTTCATGCTTAACGATGACAGCATGCATGGACAGCGGGACAATAAAAGTTCAAAATAAAGTACATAATGCGAAGCTGGAGAATATAAGTTTTGGTGATGTTTCGCTTTACTCTTCCCTGCTACCAGGTGAGACTTCATCCAAAAAGGTAATTACTGATAAAAAGGAGTCGTTTCCAAAAATAAATCAACTCGAATTCTACATGGCAGGTAGTGGGAATAGAGTTTATTTAAAAACTAAGACTAAATATAAACTTGATGCAGGAGAATCACTACTGATAGTTATTTCTGATTCAACAGCAGTAATCAATCCATTAAATCAATAATCCACGATTGCCAACATTGTATATAAAACATTGGGACACTGATGGTCAAGACAGGCATTCTGCACCACATCAGCCTTTCACTTCCCATGACACGTCAGTTAACATAATACACGGATAATATAACTTACCCCGCGATTTCTATTGGAGCAAGATCCGGATTCAACAGATTAAATGACAAAAAAAATGAAACAGAAAGTGAAGAACCTGATTTTTGTGATTCCGCTTGTTTTTCTTTCATCATGTGCGACACTGATGCTTAAAAAAGATTATAATATAAGAGTGTCAGCCAATGTTCCGGATGCAAAAGCTGAAATACAGGATAGCATTTATAGCTTACCCGCAGTATTCCGGATAAAGCGTTCAAAAGAGGATTTGAATATAAGGCTGATAAGTGACAGCCTTGAAAGAAACTATATTGTTAAAGCTTCGCCAAATGCAGCTTTTTTATATGCAAACCTGATATGCTATCCGGTTCTGCCCCTTATGTACGGTATAGACTTTACAAATCAGAAACGATTCTATTACGGGAAAAACATTATTCTGAATTCCTGCGACACTACAAGTATAATAAGACCCCCTGTTGCCAAAAGTTATTATGATTACCGGACCAGAAGCTTCCCGTCAAACAAGGGACAATTAAATTTCACTTACTCTTTTCCGTGGGTAAACAGTTTCTTCCTGCAACCGCAACATGAATCATCAAAATCGAATACCGGATTTTGGGGGTTCTCAGCCGGAATGGAGTATTACTATAAGGATAATAAGTATTTATCATTGAACGGAAGTGCTGTAACAGACTTTTTTATTCCTTTTCCGGCGGCAGTTGATTTTAGCGGAGAAGTTGAAAATATGTATTCAGTCTATGCAAGTTTAACGGACAATTATAAGTTCAGAAGATTTACACTCGGATATGGATTAAGTTTTTCAAGGAACACCTGGGAACTTGTTTATCACGACAGGTTTGACCCGCCGCCGCCGACAAGAGATCCGGCAAGGAAATCAGGCAGCTCCGTGGGGCTGATACTTGATGGTTATCATCAGATCGGCAGGCACTTTTATATTGGTTTAATTTACAGACCAACTTTTCTGAATATAAATCCTGATTTTAAATACAGATATGAACATCTGATAAGTATGGATTTTAAGGTGAAACTTCGATTAATGAAATAAAAACTGCTGGCAACATCATGTATAAAACAGCGGGATTAAATGGCTAAATCAAGCATCCAGTCCTGCCGGCTGCCGGGAAAAAAGCCTTCCCTTTCCAACCTTTTCAAATTCCTCCGTCTTACAGGCAGAAAGAAAAATTTTAAAACCATTTTATTAATCAAAACACACACAAATGAAACGAATCACAATTTTTTTAAGTTTGGTCGGAATGGCAGTTTTACTTTTTTCTTCCTGTACGAAAGAAAATGACATGGCAAATGTTCAGGTTAAATTCAGGACTGTACAATCAAGTGCGAAAATTGCCCGTGGCGAAATGTCATCATTGCCTGAAACAGAATATACATCCGGCTCATCCTTGTCCGGAACAGGATATCCCTCCGGAGCATCATTTGTTCCGGATAAATTTCTGATAAACATAAAGGAAATCGAATTTGAGTTTGAAAAACCATATCCCGGATTCACCGGGCCGCATAACTGTGAATGCGAAAAAGACGGAGAATGTGAAATTGAATTTGAAGGCCCTTTCCTCATAGACATTGCTTCGTCAGAGGCCATGACCGGTCTGCTTCTCGGCAGGTTTCCCCTCCCCTCTGCCGTATATGAGGAGATTGAGCTCGATATTGCTCCCTCCCGTAACAGGAACAATAAGCAGATTAACGGACGGTCAGTATTTATCAGCGGTACCTATCAGGGAAAACCCATAGAATTATGGACGAACAGCAAAGCTGAACTTGAAATTGAGTTTCCAGGGAAAAGGGCAGTTGATCTTACCCAGCCAAATGCCGATATGTGGATCAGGATCCATCTGGACAGGATCATCGCAAACCTCTCAGCAATGGACTTCTCCTCTGCTGTTGACGGTAACGGAAATGGTATCATTGAAATAGGTCATGATGACCAGGATGGAAATAATGCACTGTCTGCCACATTGTTCAATTCCTTCAGGGGCAGCTTTGAGCTGGATGACTAAGACCGGAGATCCGTGCCTATTATGAGGCATCTGCCGGGTAGTTTCTTCAGTAGCCGAAAACCCAGGCTGCAACGGAAAAATATATCCATACACCCATAATGTCCGCTATTGATGTGATAAGCGGTGCACTGGCCGTGGCAGGGTCAAGTTTCAGTTTTGTAAAAAGGAATGGTATGGTAAGACCGAGTAAACTTCCTGTCATTACCACAAGAAGCATTGAAAGGGAAACCACAAGTATTGTATCTGGAGCCCTGAAGCTGGCAATCAGGGATACACCGGCAGCCATCGTGATCCCGAGCAGGAAGGACACAACAAACTCCTTGCCCACCAGCTTGAACCAATGCCGCATTTCAACATCTCCGACTGCCAGGGAGCGGATCATTAGAGTAGCAGACTGGGAACCTGCATTTCCGCCGCTGTCGATCAGAAGCGGCAGGAAAAACATCAGCGGCACCATGGTCTTTATCAGCTCCTCAAAACTGGCTATGGCCGCACCCGAAAAAACATTCATGAACACAAGTATCATCAGCCAAATTATCCGCTTCTGATACAGGAGCGGTACCCTGGCCTTGAGAGGATCAATAATTGCATCCTGAACAGAACCGAATTTGTGGAAGTCCTCAGTTGTTTCCTCTTCCTCAATGTCCATTATGTCATCGAAAGTCACAATCCCAAGCAAAATCCCTTCAGAATCAGTGACAGGCAGAGCAACACGGTCGTGGTCCTTGAATACACGGATGGCGGATTCCTGATCATCATATGCATTGAGTGAAACGTAACGACTGTCCAGGAGTTCCATTATATTCTGGTCCGGATTGGCAAGTATTATCTCCCGTATCTTGATGTCATCTATTAATTTCCACTTGTCATCAACCACATAAATAACATTGAGGGTTTCTGAATTATGACCGTAAACCCGGATATGGCTGAGAGTCTGACGAACCGTAAAATGGGATTTGACAGCTACAAATTCAGGAGTCATAAGCCTTCCGATGCTGTCCTCGGGATAGCCCAGAAGCTGAACAGCTATCTTGCGTTCCTCCGGTGAAAGAAGCTGAATAAGCTTCTGGGAAACCTCTCCGGGCAGTTCCTCAAAAAACGCGGTTCTGTCGTCAGGATCCAGATCATTGAGCAGGGCAGACAATTTGGTTGAATTCCTGGCCAGACCTTCAATGACCTGTTCCTGCTTTTCATAAGAAAGAAGCTGAAAGGTATTTTTTGCCTGTGTCTTGGACAACAGGCGGAATATGAGCACATCGTCACCGGAAGACAGCTCTTCAATTGTTTCCGCAATATCCAGATCTTCCAGATCAGATATTTTGCTCCGCAGGATTTTCCACTCCTTATTTTCCAGAAGTTCCTCTATTTCCTTGATTCTTTCTAACATAGCACATCAGTCTAAAGCATTAACCTGCAAGTACAACATGATAAGGCCCCTGAGATATACACTGCCGCTTGTTGCCATGGAACAGACAATCTTTCCGGCATCCGGGCGATAAATCTGCAAAAGTATTTTTTTTAGCACAGAAAACCAATCTATGCCTTTTTTATTGTGTATTTACTTTAGGTCTTACATCCTGGATCCTGGTGATCTGTAACGAAAGCCCGGAACCCGCGGTAATTTACGATAAATAAAATATCAGGCAGTTTTTCTTCCGGATTCATCCTTCAAAATTTGTAATTTTAACCAGAACCTTTCTGTAAAATATGACCTGATGAAACATATCGCACTTCTTCTTTTCCTGTTCCAATTCCCGGTGATATCCTCTCTGTCACAGGTAAAATCCGGAAACCCTTCTGATAATACACTGAAAATCCCGGAATTTGTCAGCTACCGCGACTTCGGAGCCATTGGCGATGGCAAAACTGATGATACAGAGGCTATCGCTGCGGCTCATGAATATGCCAATCAGCACGGACTGGCAGTTAAGGCCGGGGACAGCGCCGTCTATTATATCAGCGGAAAAAACCTTCCTGTAATCATCCGGACAGACACTGACTTCGGTAATGCTTCCTTTATAATTGACGACAGGGAAGTTCAGAATCGTAATGCAGATGTATTCATGGTTCTTTCTGCACTTCAGCCCTTCAGGCCCGAAGGAATATCCTCCCTTAAAAAGAATCAGGAAAAAATTGATATCCCATTTCCCGGAACCTGCCTTGTCACGGTCAGCAATTCCGGAGTAAGACGCTATATACGCTTTGGACCCAACCAGAACAGCGGATCGGCACAGACGGATATTTTTATTGTTGACAAGGATGGCAGGGTGGATATGAATTCCCCCATTATCTGGGATTTCGACCACATAACCGATATCAGGGCAATCCCGGTGGATGAAACAACCCTTACCATTAGCGGCGGACGTTTCACCACCATAGCCAACAGCGAAGAATCCAGGTACAACTACTACAGCCGGGGTATTGCCATCAGGCGGTCGAATGTTGTTGTAAAGGATCTGGAACACCGGATAACCGGCGAAGGGGAGCACGGAGCGCCTTATGGCGGTTTTATCAACATCAGCGACTGTGCCTTTGTTACTGTGAGGAATGTGATTCTTACCGGACATAAAACATACCAGACCATAGGCTCGGCAGGGGTAAGTGTCTCCATGGGCAGCTACGACATTCTGGCAACCAGGGCCCTCAACGTATCATTCATAGGCTGCAGCCAGACGAACGACATTAACGACGGCAGGTACTGGGGCATCCTGGGATCAAATTACTGCAAAAACCTTGTCTATGACAACTGTACCTTTTCCCGCTTTGATGCCCATATGGGAGTTGTAAATGCCACCATCAGAAACTCCGTCCTCGGACATCAGGGAATAAATGCAATCGGAAGCGGAATTTTCACCGTGGAAAATTCGACGATATACGGAAGGAACATAATTAACCTCCGGTCCGACTACGGCAGTACATGGCAGGGTGAATTCATTATCCGCAACTGCACATTCGTGCCGGCCGGAGGCAGACCGGTCAGTGCCAGCCTGATCGGAGGATTCTGGTCAGGACAGCATGATTTCGGCTACACCTGTTACATGCCGGAAAGAATCATAATCGAAAACCTTCATATCGATGACTCCGGGCATCCTGAGAATTATGATGGTCCTGCCATATTTGCTGACTTCAACCCGGAAATGACAGACGATTCCCGGACGGAAACCCATCCTTATATAAGAACCAGGGAAGTCATCCTCAGAAACGTAAGTACTGCCAGCGGAAAAAATCTGAGAATCAGTGATAATCCCTATATGTTCAGGGAGGTCAGAATAAAATCTGAATAATTATCCCGGGGCCGGGAAAGCAGCGTGAAGCCTGGTATATCACCGGGGAGAAACCTGTTAAACAACTTTACTTCTGATCTTCCAGCCTGTACTCGGGCTTTTCCTTCTGAAACTTTACCATTTCATCCGGATCATCAAGCACTGGTGATTTACTCAGATAATCCCAGTCAAATTCCTCATCAAGCGGTGTGAATGCCTTTTCGGGATCAAAGATCCTCAGATCAGGAGGCAACGCCCTGTAGGGAGTAAAATCCGGAACGGCGGTAAACAGGTCTGAAAGATCTGTTGCACCGGCATCATACTGGTTGAGATAGGGGACCCCGAGAATATTCCAGAAAGTCTTGAAAATACTTCCGAAACTGTAATGCACCTTTCCGACATAATTCTTTTTTACGTAAGGTGATATGACCATGAGAATACTCCTATGGGCATCAACATGATCAACACCATTCTGTGCATCATCCTCAGTAATAAATATGGCCATATTCTTCCAGTACGGAGTGTTTGACAGGAATTCCACCAGCCTGCCGACAGCAAAATCGTTATCTACCATATAGCTTTCCCTGAAGGGATAACCGGCTTCAGGCCGCTCATCGGCCCCGTGATCATTGGGTACGATAACGGTTATCACAGGTGGCAGGCTGTCCTTTCCGCTCAGCCACTTTTCACTGAATTCCCTGATAAACTGGTTTATCCTGAACTGATCGGGAATTGCCATATTATACGTAGGGTATTGCCTCGATGTCCTGCTGAAAAGAGACGTGGGAAGCGGAAAATTCACAAACTGCCTGATGCCTTCATATTTGTAGGATTCATGATAAAAACCCGGTTCAAACATCACGCTGAAACCGAAATTGAAAAATTCAATATTGTTTCTCTCAAGGTGATCCCACATTGACCCTGATTCGTTGTAGTCCTCGGGATATATTGCTCCGGCAGATCCGTTCATACCAAGACTTCCGGGCGCACTTGATGCCGGGTTATAATTACGGTTTCCGCCGTAGCTTGCCGCCACCGATGTCTCCACCCATTCATTGGGATAGGTATTGACTAGCCAGCGGTGTCCGTCCGCCGAAACATCAGCGTCAACATAAAAATTGTCACATATGGCAAACTCGGCAGCAAGTTTCAGATGATTGGCCATTACTGTGGCATTTTCTACCCGGCGCGTATTATTCCTGTTTGAGAAAGTAACATTGTACCCGTACCTTGCAAGGCTTGAATCACCCCTTCCTGATTTCACCTGTCCGAAAACCTCGTCATAGGTTCTGTTTTCCTTCGAAATAAACACGATATGTCGGATCGGAGACTCCTTCTGCCCCCCGTAAAGAGGTACGGGATTATCCTTCCTGGCCTTTAAAACCTTCGAGGCCCTGTATTTCCGGAAATTATTCGCCATTACCCGTGATGTCATCATCCGCAATTCCCTGTCAGAAGGTATTCTGATTATTGATACCGATCCCTTCATCAGATTTCCGATATAGGTACCTTCACCCCCTTCGGTGAAACTCCTGCCCCCATTGGGACCTGATCCGTATCCCTTTGCATTGGTTACAATAAGATTTTTACCATCCGGACTTACCTTTATCCTGGAGGGAAACCATCCCGTGGGAATATGCCCCTCAACCCTGAAGCTCTTCAAATCTATGACTCCTATTGCATTGATGCCCGCTTCAGCCACATAAAGCTTTTTCTCGTCAGGCGAAACGGCAAGTCCGAAAGGAATGACACCCCTGAACTGCTTAACCGCTTCATCGGGCTTCAGATATATATCGCAGACAACAGTATCGCTTCTGATATCAATCACGGTAATATTGTCATTGTTGCCATTGCTGGTAAAAACATAGTCAGATGTAACAGCCAGGGAATTCGGGCTGGACCCCCCGACAGCGGGAATGCCCTCCACCATCTGACCTATCAGATTGCCGGTCTTTATTCTGGAAATCACTTCCGGATTGTCAGGATCCTCTATTGAAATGGCCCATACCGAAAAGGCCATGTCGCTGTTAGGATCACCCAGGCCGGGTATCTCAAGCGAATCAATGACAACACCATTCCTCATCTCTTCAGTATTGTAGGCAAAGGGAGGAAATTTTAAAGCTTTCTGATAGTCGGACTTCTCTTCTATATCACTTATCTTGCTGTACTGAAACATGCCGACGTTTGCAACATATACCTTTTTCTCATCCTTCGACAGGGCAACGCCAAAAGGATAACGGCCCACAGGAACTGATCTGACAACCTGCATGCCCCGCGTATCGGCAATCAGAAGACGGAAGTTTGTCTGATCCACCGCATAAAGGAAATTACCGTCCGATGAAATGACCATGTCTCCGATATAGCCATCGGGCCATCTGCTGTTGTCAGATGAAACTGCACAGTTTATTGAATCCGTTTTTTCCCCGGTCAGCATGTCAAAAACAAAAATGCAGTTGCTCTGGCCCCCGGCAACAAAAACCCTGTCATTTTCAGGTGATATGGCCAGACCCATAAAGACTGATTCCAGTATCCCCTTGTCAGTGTTATATCCCGGCGGGATCTGCATGATCTCCGGTTCCGTATTCAGATTCCTTATTATTGAAATTGAAAGGGGACGTATACCTGAGTTGGCTGTAACGGCTGTTTCCCCGTCACGGCTCAGTGTCAGGCCGAAGGGATGGGGAGCAACATCAATGGTTTTCCCCGATGGCGTGATCAGCCGCCCGTTAGGTATGACAGTCACCCCTGTCTTATTTATCGAGGTGTACAGGGATCCGGCAGGGGCAGAAAGCACCCAAGGATCGCTGCTGCTGTTTCTGCAGGAATACACACATACTGCTGCAAGGACTATTATCAAGCCCGTCAATCCGGAAAGTTTTATAGTGTTCAATGTATAATTGTTTGTCAGATTAATTTTTATGAAAACATCAGCACTGAAACCGGAAAATATATACTGCAATGAATCCGGGACTGAAGCAAAGCATGAAGCCGGTCCTGCAGCCATAAACCGTGATCATTTCGCCACTCTTACACATATTAATCGTTTCTGGTCGCGTATGATCAGGCGCCCGTCACTCAGTGCCAGGGGAGCCCAGTTCTGGGTAGCTCCCCCGACTCTTGACGCTACCGGATCGTTTTCTGTTCCGGTACCTCCCGGACTAAGTATCTCTGCCGAGGCAAGTGCCCTGAAAGCCGAAGGATCGGGCTGAATAAGATAAAGCCTGTTGCTTCCGTCGGTGCTGAGCAAAAGACCTTCTGCAAGTATCATACCTCCCTTGTCAAACGCGGGAGATCTCCTTGTTGACCATTTGACCTGGCCATCCATGCTCATGCAGACCAGGCCGTCCTTTCTTTCATTGGTTGAATACTGTGCATAAAAATAACCGTTATGTAGAACCGGAGGCTGTGTATGGGCACCAAAATCCGGATTCTTAAAAAGTTCCGTCACCTCAAAGCTCCCGTCTGACTTCCGGCTTATCTTCAGCATTGCGGCACCGGCCTGGTATCCGCCGGTTATAAGCACTCTGCCCTCTCCTGCATCAATTGCACAAGGAACAGGGATTCCGCATTGCCACTTGTCATATTCCCACAATATTTTGCCTGTAAGAGGATCTATCCCGGCAACCTTTCCTCCGCTTGCCGACGGACCCCGGCCGGCTGATGCAGTTATCATTACAACATGATCCTGAGTGCCTGCTTTCAGAAGCGCAGGACTTACATAGCCTACAGGTCCCAGTGAAGCTGTTGTCCATCTGACACTGCCGCTGAGCTTGTCATAGGCAACCACTCCTGCCTCCGGAGCCTGTGAAGCTACAATAAGCAGATTGCCGTAAACAAGAGGACACTGGGATATTGCCCATCTCGGAATCTCCCCTCCGCCGAAGTCGGTCCATATATTCTTGTTCCACAATGGTTTTCTTGTGTTGATATCTATGCAATACAGATGCCCGTATGGTCCGCAGGTATAGATCCTGTTACCGTCAATAGCCGGGACACTCCTTGAACCGGGAAACTGAACCGTACCCGGGGCATCATATCCGACACTCCACAGCTCCCTGCCACTGGAAAGATCAAAACACCTCAGCCTGTCTCCCGTCCTGTCATCCCTGTCAAGGAGGTAAACCCTGCCGTCCCTGACCACCGTACCTCCGTAGCCAATTCCTATGTTTGCAGTCCAGAGGATTTCAGGCCCCTTCGCCGGCCATGAACGCAGAATTCCTTTCTGCGGGGAGGTGCCGTTCCTCTGCGGACCAAGATACTGGGGCCAGTCCTGTGAAATAACACTGCCTGCACTGATCAGGAAAATAATCAGCGCAGCAGCAGCCCTGCGGTTTTTCGTTCCCCGGCTTTTGCCGGTGCCTGAAACGATGTTGGTTCCCGGATTTTTTCCCCGGTGATGAATGCTTTTCATCCGGTAAGAAAGATTTATAAAATAATGCAGTATTGTTTTCACAATAATAAATCAATTACTTAAAATAAACAAGATAAGGATACTTCACACCTGCATGGCTCCGTTTTTCCCGGCAGGGAATGGCCTGATCCTTTTAAAACCAGGTGAATCCTCATGCCTGAAACAACTGGTAAATTCATTATTTCACTTATAATAAATTTCTTGCTATTTTTGGAAAATATCAGTTTTAATTTCAAATAGTAAATATTTATAAAACCTAAATTTTGTATCAATGAAGAAATTTACATTATCTGTTTTGTTTTGCTTAATAATCAGTTCTATCCTCACTGTATACGGGCAGACCATCCCACGGGAAGAACTTATTTTTCTGACCTCGGAATGGAAGGGAGAGCGCTTTCCCGACGGCCGTCCCAGAATCTCTGACGACCTTATCAGAAGGGCCAGAAATCTCAGTCTTGAAGATGCATGGCAGATCATGAACAATGAAGGATATTCGAACCAGTTTGAAGGGAACTGGAAAATGGTCCGCGATGATCTTCCCATTATTGGCAGGGCTGTGACAGCCACTTTTATGCCAAGCCGGCCGGATATTGAAAAAAACATCAAGGAAAGAGGCTGGAAAAACGGATTTGTAGGCAACACAAACTCCTGGCCCATATCAGTCCTTCAGAAGGATGATGTGTATGTTGCCGATTGTTTTGGAAAAATAAAAGGCGGCACCATGATCGGGGACATGCTTGCAACCTCCATCTACACAAAAACCGGAACCGGTGTAATATTCGATGCTGCTGCACGCGATCTGACAGATATATCCGAAATCAAGGGCTTCAATGCTTATGTACGTGATTTCCACCCTTCATTTCTTGTTGAGGTTGTACTTACCGGTCTGAACACTCCCACAAGGATAGGAGAAGCCATTGTACTGCCGGGAGATCTGGTAATAAGTGACAAGGAAGGAGTGCTTTTCATCCCGGCACATCTGGCCGAGATGGTCATCGCCACAGCAGAATTCATGAGTGCTCGTGCCGATTTCAGTAAAGCCATGCTGAAGGAAGGACGCTACAGTTCAGGTCAGGTGGATTCGCAGTGGACGGATGACATAAAGGAACATTTCCTCAGATGGCTCAAGGAAACAAAGAGCGAAACCCAGATGACCCGCAAACAGCTTGACGAATTCATGTCAAAAAGAACCTGGTAAGAGCTTCCGTGCCTCCAACCCCAGATGGCACGCAAACAGCCCGAGGAGTTCATACCGTAAGAACCCGGGAGAAACTCCCGGGTTCCGGTAAAAAAGCCATGAAAACAAAATCCGATGAAATAGAAGCCAATCTGGATAATCCTGAAATTCTGGAAAAACTCTATCGTTCCGATAAAAAAGGGTTCAGGACTGAATTTGAAAAGCTCCGCCCGGGAACCGGATTTTCGGAAATAATAAGATTCTGGAAAGTAAGACTTGAATATGACAAAAAGTCTGACACGGTAAAAATGCCTTCAGTGTATGAGATCACTACAGTGCTTGCAGCCGGAATCATCACAGCTGTCCTGATCAAGATCCCGGATATTTTCCGGACAGGAATCGATGAAAATATGTTTTATTTGAAGAATGCCGCGATCATAATATTTACCGGACTTACCCTTTATACCATACTGATAAACCGTGTTTCGGAACCCGGTAAAATTATTTATACCCTGTTGGCTTTTCTTGTCCCGGCAATATACATAAACCTTCTTCCATCATCTGACCCCGGCGCATCTGTAATCCTTGCCTGCATACATCTTCCCGTACTTATGTGGTTCATATACGGGATCGCGGCAACCGGATATGATACCGGCAACCTGAATAAACGGGCAGATTTCATAAGATTCAATGGCAGGCTCGCAATTGTGTACGTGTTGGTTGCAATAGCAGGAGCACTCCTTGCAGCAGTTACAATCGGATTATTTGATTCAATTGACGTAAATATTGAGAAATTCTATACCCGGAACATAATTATAATGGGTGCTGTGGCAGCACCTGTTGCTGCAGCATTCATTTCTGACAAATATCCGGCCCTTGTCGGAAAAACAGCTCCGCTCCTAGCTGGCATTTTCAGCCCGCTTGTCCTGATAACACTTGCAGTATTCCTGGCAACAATGCTTACTGCAGGCAAAAATCCCTACAAGGACCGCGATTTCCTGCTGATCTTTAATATTATGCTTCTGGGGGTGACAGGCATAATCATCTTTTCGGTTTTTGAAGCGCCGGTTTTAAGGAATCAGAAATTCAATGCAGGAGTATTATTGATTTTATCGCTTATTACAGTTATAACGGATCTGATCGCGTTGTCTGCCATCTTTTTCCGGCTTGGGGAATACGGACTGACTCCAAACAGACTGGCTGTACTTATGTCAAACATTCTCATCCTGATAAACCTGATCCTGATAATGATTGATCTGATCAGAATCAGTTTCAAAGGCAGGGATTTTAAAATTGTGGAAATGACAACAGTAAAATACCTGCCTGTCTATATGGCATGGGTAATAATTGTTGTCTTCGGGTTCCCTGCTGTTTTCGGCATGCAGTGAAAACCATGGATGCGGGAAATCCTGAGTTTTAAGGGTCAGACTTTTTCTTTTTCCGGTTGACAAGCTCATCAGGCGTTTTCCGGGGAGTTGCCGACGAAACGGCATCAATATTCCTGTCCGGATTTCCTATCCGCAGCAGTGCCACTGCATTGTAGCCGGCAGGAATCTGAAATAATTCCCTGTTCAGGTTGACATCCCTTACCGGGCCTGTGTAAATCCGCGCCCCCAGCCCGAGTCCGTGTGCAGCAATGAACATATTCTCCGTCGCAAGACCGCAATCGAAATCGGGTGTTGTCCCACGCTCCGAAACCAGTCCGGAAACGATTATGATAATGTTTCCCGGAACAATATTGTCAATCGCAGTCCGCATGGTTTCTATGTCCCGTATAACTGTGAATTTCCATGGCTGCAGGTTTCTGCCACTCGGCGATTTGATTCCGCATGCCAGAATAATATCAAGCTGCTGGTTTATATTTATGGACAGTAATTTATGAAATTTTCTCCATTTTTACGGAATGACTGACTGATTCTTCTAAAAATACCCGCTTTCACAGATACTGCAGCAGCCATCCCGGGTTAATTTTTGCGCTATATTTCAAAAAGAAAAAATAAATTTTCATCTTCGCCAGCCGGAAATTAAATTCACAGTCCGGAATGACAGGTGGAACAGATCCTGGGAACAGATCCTTTAAAAATCCGGTGTCCGTTATAACAATAACAAATCATTCAGACAGAGGAAGATGAAAATAAGCAAATTCATTGAAAAATATTTCTGGATCTTTCTTATCGCGGGAATTGTTGCTGGTATACTGCTGCCTCTCAAATCTGAAGCTCCGCCGATTGTACTGAAGCTCCTGCTCGGAATGATGCTCTTCCTGGTATTCATAAAAATTGATGCGCTTGAGGTTCTTGAAAACATGAAGGATCTGAAACTGATGGCCCTGATTGCGTTTATTTATATGATAGCAGTGCCTGTCCTGTTTTATCTGATGACAAGGATCTTCGACAGGCAGCTGGCAATCGGATTACTCCTGCTTACCGCAATGCCGGCAGGGGTCTCATCCCCTGCCCTGGTGGATCTGCTGAAAGGAAATATACCCCTTGCAATGAGCATTGCAGTGGTGACACAGATTATAGCCCCTTTTACCGTACCTCTGCTGTTCTGGATTATCGGATTAACAGGCCTTGAAATCAATATTCTCCTGGTGTTCAGGGATATAGTCCTTCTGATCTTCACGCCGATGATACTTGCACAATTATGCAAGAACCTTTTGCCGGGTGCAATAAGCCGGGGTCAGCATCTTTTCACTTCACTCAACGTTTTTGTTCTCTTTTCTTTTGTATATGTAGCCATTTCAGCCCAGAGGGATGCTCTGATGGAAAATCCCGTCAGCCTGATCTGGAAAACAGTGATATTATACCTTGTTTTTGCCCTGCTTCATGCCGTTGGCTATCTTATGGGCCTGAGGCAGAACAGGGAGAACAGGATTGCCTATGCAGTTACATCAGCCTATATGAACAACGGTATGGCCATTGTCCTGGCAGCAGCCTATTTCGGACCGGAAATACTGATATTGATGGTACTGTCGGAGCTTCCCTGGAATACCCTGCCCGAACCCTTCAGGAGAATCACCAGGATGTAAATCCTCTTGCTCACTTTGTCACCTGTATCTGCTACCCCGGCACCTTCACAGGAATGTTGCAGGCATATGCCCTGTAACCTGACAGATTAAGTAATGAGTGACCGGATCACAGTCCGGATCTCCCGGCAACCGGATATTCATTTCTGTAATGAATGAAAAGGAAAAAGTTATCTTTGCAGACATATGAAAATTACAGGCAAAACCATAAACTGATCATGAAAAATTATTTAACCAATGCAGTTCTTATATTGTTAGTTATCTCAGGCTTAATGTCATGTGGCAGAAAGAAACAGATGATGCAGCCTGTTCTGGGCAGCAGGTCCGCAGCCATAATTGAACAAGACGGCTTTAAGTTCAAGGATCTCAACAAAAACGGAAAGCTTGACAAATATGAAGACTGGCGCTTGTCACCGGAAGAAAGGAGTCATGATCTTCTTTCGCAGATGTCGCTGGAACAGAAGGCGGGTTTTATGCTGATAAATTCGCTGAACATGGTCGGAACGGCCAGGGCCGGGAATTCAGAAGGCAAACTTGCACCTGAGGACCTTGATGAAGGCGGGCCGGGGAGATCTGCTATTCCGGGAATGGAAAGGCCGGGCGGAAGGGACCAGGCAAGGGGAAGGCAGACCGGACAGAGGGCCCCGGAAGGGGATGCACAAAACAGGAATATCCAGCGTTTTGCCGCCATGGCAGGCACAGCCGGAACATCCGGAATGGTAAAGGAATTCCACAACCGCCACTTCATTCTCAGGGCAAATGAGAGTGCATGGATAACAGCCGAATGGGCAAACAAACTACAGGCACTCTGTGAAAGCGAACCCCTGGGTATCCCGGCAATCATCGCCTCAAACCCCCGTAACCATATCACTACGAATGCCACCATAGGCACAAGTGTCGGCACAACAGTCTTTTCATCATGGCCGGGTGAACTGGGACTGTCGGCAATGCGCGACCTGGAGCTCACGAGGGAGTTTGCGGATATTGCCCGCCAGGAATGGGCAGCAGTCGGCCTCAGAAAAGGTTACATGTACATGGCTGATCTCTCCACTGAACCAAGATGGTCAAGAATTAACGGCACTTTCGGAGAAAATGCCGAATGGGTGGCAAAGATGATCAGGGAAATAGTAATCGGATTCCAGGGTGAGAAACTGGGATCTTCATCTGTTGCCCTTACTACAAAGCATTTTCCCGGAGGGGGAGCGGGGGAGAAAGGACAGGATTCACATTTCGAATGGGGCAAGAGGGAAGTTTTTCCCGGCGGAATGTTCAAAAACAATCTTATCCCATTCCAGGCTGCAATTGATGCCGGTACTTCCGCAATCATGCCATATTATTCCCTTCCCGCCGGAACGGAATACGACGAGGTCGGCTATGCTTTCAACAAGGGGGTACTTACTGACCTGCTGCGCAATCAGATGGGATTCAGGGGAATCATCAATTCCGATACGGGACCCATCAACAATATGCCGTGGGGCGTTGAAAACCTTACAGTTCATGAAAGATATAAAAAGGCCCTGGAAGCCGGGGTGAACATCTTCTCCGGCATTTCCGACCCGAAGGACCTTATTGAAGTTATTGAATCAGGAATGGTTGACATGAGCCTGATTGACAATTCCGTCCTTCTGCTGCTCAGGGAAAAATTCGAACTCGGACTGTTCGAGAATCCCTATACGGATCCTGATGAAGCCGAAAGAATCGTCAACAACGAAAAATTCCGCGAGAGAGCCTCACTGGCATTGCGCAAATCAATCGTTCTTCTGAGAAACAATAACGAAGCCCTGCCTCTGAAAGCTGGAACCAAGGTATATTTTGAAAATCTGCACAGGGGAAGAAACCAGGAAGCCGGCCGGAAGGATGTCTATCTCCCCTCAGACAACCAGTATGACCTGAGCTTCGTTGACAGTCCCTCAGCGGCAGATATTGCAGTTCTCTGGATTCAGCCCGCGGGAAATGCCCTCTTCAGCTCAACCGGGGAACCGATCTCGCTTTCTCTTTCAAAATGTTTAATTGATGTTGGTTATATAAACAATATAATTTCACGTAAACCAACTCTCCTGGTGATTAACTACACAAATCCCTGGGTCATTAATGAGATTTACAACGAAGGAGCACAAAATATAGCAGGTGTTATCGCAACTTTCGGAACCACGCCGGAAGCCCTCCTCGATGTGATAAGCGGGAAATTCAATCCTTCCGGCAGAATGCCCTTCTCCACCCCTGTTTCCGATGAGGCGGTCACAAACCAGAAGGAAGACGTTCCGGGATACCTGGAAGTGGAAGGATATGCACTCTTCAACTATGATGAAGGCCTGAGCTATTCACGGTAAACTCAGCCCGGCACGGAAACCGGCGGCAGGTAATCAGATACAGCCCTGTGGTAACCCTTAATATTTATGTTAAGGTCCCGGTCGATGCTGACAGTGGCATAACTGTTGCTTTCAGGTCCGGAACCTTCAATCATGCCCCTGAGAGTGTAATACGGAATATTGTTTATCCGGCCTGAAGCCCCGGCATGTTCATGTCCCTGAAACACTATTATTACCTTGCCTGAATCCTCCAGTACCTTTCTGACTTCAGCAGCATTAACCGGTCCGTAAATCCTGTTTTCCTGGTTAATGTCAAGACGCTGATGAATGAATACAACAGTGGGTTTAACTGTCCCGGCCAGGTCCTTCTCAAGCCACCTGAGCTGCCTGCCGGGAACAAATGCACTGGTCCAGTCAAAATTCCCGCATCCGTAGGCTTTGCCGTCCGGTCTGTAATTGGCATCCAGGACAACAAAATGAAAAGAAGCCGTATCAAAGGAATAATAAGGCAGTGCCCTGTCAAAGCCGCTATTGCTGATACCATTCAGGAACTGACCCTTGGTAATGGAATCATGGTCATGGTTCCCCAGTACATGATAATGCGGGCCTTTGAAACGGCAGAATCCCTTTTCAATTGTGTCAAGGAACCTGAGAGTTTCCTTCTCATCGGGAGGATCCCCCTGATCCTTGAAATCTCCCAGCTCAATAAGAAAATCAACCTTCAGCTCATTCATCAGATCAACACATTCCGACAATTTATCCAGGGATTCCCTGTAATGACGCGAGTGAAGGGGCTCCCTGTCAGCATAGTGGGAATCGGTAAACATCCCGAAACAGACCGGCTCAAAATCATCTTTGGCATGAATGAGGGATGCAAGGGGAATACCACCAATGATTGTGATGGTGGTTGAAATGAATTTTCTGCGGTCAATATCCATATGAAACAGTCTGTGAGATTATTATTAATATTATTCAGAGCCTTCCCTGTTCAGCAGGACAGCCGGCGTCAGCTCACGGGGATTGCACCGAATAATATCTTATCAGGTGAAATTACGATAAATTTGCAAGTTCAGAGTCAGAATTCACGTGATATTTTTTCGCGGAAGCCTGAAACCCGGGAATCATCCACGGGCAAAGAACGGGGAAGGAAGGGTATGAATGCTTATGATTACATAATTCATGCTAATTTCTTACCTTTATATTGTTAAGATCAATCACGGAAAAAAGGAAAAGAAATGAACGATTTTTTATGCCCGAAATGCAAGGACCACCTGAGAGTAGGTGACCACATCATTTTCAAGGTGAAGAACAATGAAAAGAAGACTGCCCTGCTTCTTTTAAATCCTCAGATAGGTAATTATACCAGTACTAAACATCCTTCTTTCATAATAAAGGAAGGAGAGTTCCTGGAATTTTACTGTCCCCTCTGCGGTGCTTCCCTGAAATCGGATATTCATGAAAATCTTGCGCTTGTCCTGATGAACGATGAGAAAGGCAACAGGTACGCGGTCTACTTTTCACAGATAGCCGGAGAACACAGCACCTACAAAACAACGGATGACGCCGTTCATATGGAAGGAGAGGATGCCGGAAGATACACCTATTTCAGGGTTGGGGATAGATTCAAGAGATATTTCTGATTGTGAAATCCGGTATGAAACCTGTAATGGATACAGCCTGAAGGCAATCAGACTCCTGCTATTCTTCTCTTGTATTCATCCAGAGCCTCATCCAGCCTCACACGGGAACTTTCATTCCCCGGAACATTGTGTGAGGGATGAATATAAAGCTTCACACCCCTGTCGGCAAGTATCTCAGCTACAGTGGTAATTGTCATCCATACACAGGTAATGAATGCCATCGTCGAAACCGGTCCAATCTTGTCAGGGTGGTTCTTCAGCGGAACGGAAGCATCTTCAAGGGGAGTACAGGTATCCACCACCACATCCGCAAGCTCAAAAATGGTTTTGCCGCTTGAATGCCTTGATTTCCTTCCCGCAGCTTCAGATGCCGATCCGAAAACAATTACCTTCATTCCCTTCTCGCGGGCGGCAACAGCCACGTCAATATTGACATTGTTGATACCCGAATGGGAGAAAAGCCACATCACATCACGGCTGTCAAAATCATATCCTTTCATTATTTCCGTTCCATAGCCCTCAACCCGTTCCAGGAAGACAAACTGCCGTACTCCCATCTCTCCGGTTATTCTTGTAAAAAACGTAAGAGGCAGTTCAATCATGGGATGAAATCCCACAAATCCCCCTATCCGCGGATACATCTCCTCGATGGGAAGGGTTGCATGACCACATCCGAAAGTATGAACCCATCTCTCGCATTCGATGGTATCAGCCATTATTTCAGCAGACCTGCGGATATTCTCCATCTGGGTTTCCTCAATAAGCCTCATTATATTCCTGGTATTTTCCAGCCACTGTTTTGCCAACATAAGAAATTGATTTTTAATTATTAACTTTTGTTTTATTCAGAATCCTTATTATAAAGATGAACAGAATTATCTGCATTATCAGTTCAATAAATGCAACTGTTGTGAGATTACTTATACCGAATCTTCCTGCTATCAGTCCCATGAGATAATTGACAATCATGTTTCCCATAAGGGCAACCGACATTACAAAGCTGAAAGCAGTTCCCGAGAGTTCCCTGAACCTTTCCCCGGTTATTCCCAGCATCACGGGAAACCCTCCGGCAAGCCCTGCACCCAGAAGTACCAGTCCGGGTACAGCCATCGAAAGCGAACCTGAAAGGCGCATAAGCGTCAGACCGCTGAAGAGCAGTAAAAATGATATCGTCATAATGTTTTTTGCCGAGGCTGATCTCAGGACACTTCCGGTCAGAAATCTCATCAGGGTCATTCCGGCGACAAATGATGACAGGGCGAAAAGTGCACTGCCCGTGCGGACCATGAGATGATCCGTGAGCCAGCTTGTTGTCCAGTTGTTGATGATCCCTTCGAAACTGCTCTGAAAGAACAGGAAAAAGGCTATCAGCAGCAACAGCCTGTCATTAAGCATTGCCTTCAGCCCCTTAAGGGGAAATCCGTGCTCCTGCTTCGGGGGAGGGTAATTTATGACAAGAAAGACGATACCGGTGATAAGGGCCAGGATTCCTACTCCTGAAATTATTGTCTCAAAGCTGAATGTATCGCGCAATATCCCGAGTACCAGGGGGATACCCAGCGCTCCCAGCGCAAAGAAGCCTCCAAGCAGACTGAGATTGGCTGCCTTGTCGGTATCACTTATATCCGATACAAGTGCACTGGTGGCTCCGTTTATGGCTCCGCCGCCAAGGCCGGTAAGAAAAATGAACAGTTTTATCAGTCCCGAATCCCTTGATAAAGCCAGACCCTCAAAGCCGGCAAACAGAAGAAAGCATGAAACCGACAGGAGAATCCGATAGCCGTACTTATCCGCAACCGGACCGAACAGCAGTGACCCGGCAAGCATCCCGACCGGCAGGATGGAAAACAGTGTCCCCGCGGAAACCTCGTCAAGATCAAGCTTCACCTTCAGGTCGGGAGCAATCGAACCCAGTACCAGCACGGCAATGCCGAACATGAGGATTCCGGCACAGGAGGCCCGGAAAATCATTTTTTTACTATAAGTATTATTCATATCCGCCATAGAGTTTTCTATAATTTTTCATTGCCATATATCCGGCACCGCTTACTCCTGCGTCGCCGCCCAGGGCAGATCCGCTTATCCTGACCTGCCTGCTGCTGATCGGCTGTGCCCATCTGGATGACTCCCTTCTGATATCCTCAATGAACCTGAGTGCCGGCCCGAATACGCCTCCTCCCAGTATTATTGCCTCAGGATTGAACAGGCTTATAAGATTTGCCACAGCCATTCCCCAGAACTCAATACAGTTGCCAATAATCAATGAAGCAAGGGGATCTTCCTTTTCAAATGCATCAAAAATATCACGGGAACTGATCTCCGCCGGGGCTTTGTTCCTGAGGATGCCTGAATAATCATTGTCATCAGTCAGCATTTTCCTTGCAACCCGTGCAATCCCCTCACCCGAGGCATGATATTCAAAGCAGCCGCAATCCTTATAATCATCCGTATAAGGCCTGTCAAGGGCCATCCATCCTATTGAACCGGCAATATCATGGCTTCCCCGCAGGATCTCACCATTCACCATTATTCCGGCACCGATTCCTGTACCTACAGAAAGGAAAACAGCATCCCTGCATCCTTTTGCATTGCCCTTCCACACCTCACCCGCTATGTAGCAGGCCCTGTCACTGTCAATGATCACGGGAATATTTCCGCCTGCCGATCCGGCCTCGGCGAGAAGGGGATAATCGTCCCATCCCGGAATATTGGGCGCCCATACCGTACCGGTATCAGAACGGCTTATGCCCGGAACTGATATACCGATTGAATCTATTTTATAGTTCTCTCCGGCCGGGATATCCAGTATTTCCCGTATTTTGCCGGTGATAAGCCGGCCTACGTCAGATCCCTTTCGCCTGTCGAGGGAAACCGTTTCTTTCTTTATCATTCTGCCATCCTCAGTGAAAACAGCCGTTGCCAGCTTGGTCCCACCAAGATCCATTCCAAGAACAGCCATGTATTTTGTATGAAATTATTTTCTGCCCAGCTTAATGACCTGCTCCTCCACATTCCACCCGGAAATCAGTATGAACGGATCCCCCAGCCCTGCTCCGGCTGCCGGGCATGAAACCGAGAGTGACAGGCTTTCGGATGGTGCCAGGGTGATATAATTCGATGACCACAGGGAAGGCAGTATTTCCTCCCCGTCAAGCATGAGCCGGGGACGTACGAAGAATGCAATTTTTCCGGAATTATTGCTAATGTTCAGCGAATATTTATAATCATTCCTGCCTCTGACCGTTTCCAGATGCGTGACGCTGACCGAAGCTGCAGGCAGATCCGCAAGAGCCCTGAAATCATTATCGGGTGCATGCCAGTATGCATTGTGTGATACTGTTTCCCCGTCAGAATTCTTCAGGTTCAGTACAATGAAAAGAATGCCTCCGTGTTTTTTCCTGATTTTTGCCAGGGATTCCGTAACCTTTACTTCCGAAGGTCCCATACTGAGCTGATTCTCTTTCCTGTAAAGCAATCCGGATTCAGTATCATAAACCTCCACAGTGGCCCTGAGCCCTTGTGCCGGCGTAAATCTCCTGTTCAGCACAGTCACTTTGAGATCCAGCAGGTTCAGCTGGATATGAAGGGGTTCACAGGCATTCTGCATAGAATAATATCCTGCATTTGTCTGAAGGTACCAGTCATAAACCTGCCAGACAACACTGGGAAATGCCGCATTCAGCTTCCACAGCATCACCCCGCCGACATCATTGAGCTTGTGACCTGCAGCTTCAAAAATCCCCTGATATCCCTCAGCATTCATAAGCTGCATTTTATTGCAGAAATCCTCCATACTTTCAGGCTCACCGTATCTTGCCAGTGTTTCCTTATAGTAGAGATCCCACCTTCCGTTCCCTGTGGCAGCATCATGATAGCCCCATGAATGGTTCAGCGGAAAGGGCAGTGACTTGTCCCATACCAGGTTCGGAATTATTTTCGGCAGTATATCCCAGGTAACCATTGAAGGAATACCCGTCTCATCCTTGAACACCCAGTCTTTCGCTGAAAGCACCCGTTCATAGTAGCTTTCCGGATTCTGCCAGCTGTACGGACCGCCGCTGTACACTCCCGTCGGAAGATTATCGGGCCAGGCTCCCGGCCATCCTTCGGGAAGCCGGGCAAATCCGGACGAACTCGGTATAAAGGGCCGGGTTCCGTCCAGCTCAATGATACTGTTTCTCATGAAATCGTAGAGTTCCCTTCTGGCATGACCTTCATTTCCTCCGGTCCATACAAGCAGGCTCGGATGATTCCTGATCCGGCAGATGGTGTTTGTAACATTCTTCATGAACACAGTGCTCTCAAGAGGCCAGTCAGGTGAGCCCTTGAACTCCCCCTGCGTATCCCCGGTAATCCAGAAATCCGACCATACCAGCAATCCGTAACGGTCGGCCGCTTCAAAGAATTCATCACAGGGAGTTACCCCTCCGCCCCATATCCTCACCAGGTTGATTTTCGCATTCCGGCACAGGCGTAATTCATAATCATACCTGAGAGAATCCCTGTTGAGCATCATGTCGGGAACCCAGGCCCCGCCGGTAAGATGAATTCTCCTGCCGTTCACATAAAAATCACGCCGCCAGTTATTCTTCAGGCTGACCGCCTTTGTCGCCACAGTCCTGATGCCGAAAATGAATGAAGTGTCGTTGACAATCCCGTTATGATCCGAATACTGCAGCCTGAGGCGGTAAAGATCCGGACGCCCGTGGCCATTCGGCCACCACAGTGCGGGGTTCCTGATATTAAGCTCACTGGTGTTGGCCGGATTCAGATCAATCATCACTGATTCACCTGAATTTATTGATACGGGTTTTGTGAATTCAACAGATCTGCCCGTGAAGTTTTCAGGAGCAATTTTCACATGAAGGGTACCCCCCGTATTTACAGCCGTATGGTTGACAAGCCTTAGATTCAGGGAGATCCCGGCCAGACTCGTATCCGGCAAATCCGGAAGATCCGTCACGAGCCGGGGATTACTGAATGTGACTCCCCCCGAGGTCCGCAGATAAACGGGAAGCCAGATACCCATGTTCCTGTCCCGCACGGGCGGTATCCAGTCCCATCCCACCGAACACAGCATGGTGACGTTTTTGCCAATGTCGCCGGTGGGGCCACCGTTCAGGTAAAAATCCCCCAGTGCCTCAAGCTGTTCCTTGTCAGGCAGTCCCGGATAGTCAAGAGGATATATCTTAACCGCAAGTCCGTTTTCCTCGCCCGCCCTTACATGCTTCGAAATATCAAGGCTGTACTGGGAAAACATTCCGGCCATTTCCGCGGAATCTGCTATCTGGATGCCATTGACCCATACGGCAGCCCTGTAATTTATACCCTTGAAAATCAGCTGGAAATGGCGTCCCCTGTCTTCTTCAGGCACATGGAACTTCGTCCGGTACCAGTAGGGCTTCTTCCACGGATTGGGATGGCCGGGAAGATGACTGTACTTTTCAAGGCCGTACATCCTGTTGAACTCATCCGATGCATCAGGTATAAGCATATTGTTTAGACCTGAATAGGGGTCAGGATATATGTTGTTTGCAGTCAGGCCCGTCAGTACAGTACATGGGACCTTCACGGGAAACCAGTAAATATCCGGATTGAAAGCCGGGGAGGATATCATCTCTCCCGTTTCATCCACCAGAACAGATGACTGAAGGCTGAAATCAGTAAGCTTTACCTGCTTTACCCCCTGTGACCGGAGATTGTGAGCAAAAACAAAAAGCAGCAAAATACTGCCGCAGATCAGCAAGTTTTTTTTCATGATTTTTGAATTAAGGCTTATGTTTTGCATGCTTTGCTAAATTAATTATATATGCCAAAGTAAATTCTGTTCAGCATGTAATATTTTCAAAAAAGCCCTTAATTTGCAGAATTTATTTATCTGAAATCAGAATGAGTGAAACTTTGGGTAAATGGCTGGCCTCTATCATACCGTGGCTTTTTGACCATGGCATAAAGATTTTAATAATAGCGGCAGGTTCCTGGATTCTGTATAAAATTATCTGCAGGATAATCATCAGGACTGTCAGGCTGGCGGTTGTACGCGACAAGCAAATGCCGGCAGAAGCCGAGACAAAACGCGAAGACACGCTTATAAGGATATTTACCGGGGCAACAAGAGTGATCATGCTAATTCTTGCAATTCTGATGATGCTCCAGGAAGCCGGTCTGAAAATCGGTCCCATCCTGGCCGGGGCAGGAATTGCCGGTATAGCTGTGGGATTCGGCGGACAATATCTTATAAAGGATGTCATTACCGGATTATTCATTATCCTTGAAAACCAGTACCGGATCGGTGATGTAGTAAATATAGACGGGACATCCGGAACAGTACAGGATATCAGTCTGAGAAAAGTCACCCTCAGGGATATTGACGGTATCGTTCACCATATCAACCATGGCTCCGTGGAACGCGTATCAAATAAGTCAAAGGACTTTGCCAGAGTTCATCTCGATATTGAAGTTGCGTATGACACGAATGTTGAACATCTCATTGAGGTAATAAACAGAACATGCAGGGAACTTGCAGAGGATCCTGCATTCAGGGAATCCATTATCGAAGCACCCAGGTTCCTGCGGATAACTGATTTTGCCCAGTCTGCTGTCAAGGTAAAAATACTGGGAGATACCATACCTCTGAAGCAATGGGAAATAGGAGGTGAATTACGGAAGCGGCTGAAGATAGCCTTCGACAGGGAAGGTATAAAAATGTCTGTTCCACAAAGGGTTGTAAGCCAGGTTAATCTTATCAGCAATGACAATAACCAGCAATAAACGCTTTGGTTCCATTCCGGTTTTCTTTACGGCAATATCCACCATACTTGGAGCAATCCTCTTTCTGAGATTCGGGTTTGCGGTGGGAACACTGGGGTTCTGGGGAGTCCTGATTCTGATCCTCCTGGGGCATGCCCTGACTATACCAACCGCATTCGCCCTCTCTGAACTGGCAACGAACAAGAGGGTTGAAGGAGGCGGGGAATATTTCATTATATCCCGGTCATTCGGACTGAACATAGGGGCAACCATAGGATTTGCCCTTTTCCTGTCACAGGCTATCAGTATAGCATTCTACATCATCGCATTCACAGAAGCTTTTGAATTCATATTCAATTATTTTATGAATTCATTCAACATTTATATTCCAAGACAGGTAATCAGTATACCCGCAACACTGATACTGGGATATATAATCCTCAAAAGGGGTGCGAACATGGGAATGAAAATGCTCTACTTCGTGGTTGCAATACTGTTTCTGTCATTATTGCTGTTTTTCCTGGGGAAAACGGAATACGGTACAACCATGGGTTCCGGTATTCCTGCCGGCGACCTGAGAAATATGAAGGACTTCTTCATTGTATTTGCCATTGTGTTTCCTGCATTCACGGGTATGACTGCCGGTGTGGGCCTCTCCGGTGAACTCAGGAATCCTTCCACCTCAATCCCCAGAGGAACAATCCTTGCCACATTAACAGGCATGCTGATCTACATAGCTGTTATATATAAACTCGCAATCTCTGTTCCGGTTGAAGATATGCTTGCCGACCAGCTTATTATGTCAAGGATTGCAATTATGGGAGCAGTGATCATTCCGGTCGGACTCGCAGCCTCCACCTTCTCTTCTGCAATCGGATCAATACTGGTGGCACCCAGAACATTACAGGCACTTGCGCTGGACTCATCCTTTCCGTCGAAAAGGATCAACAGGTGGCTCTCCCATGGAAGAAAATCAGACGGCGAACCGGCAAATGCAACTATTGTAACAATCATAATAGCCTTTTTCTTTGTTGCACTGGGAAGCGTAAATGCAGTGGCGCAGATCATATCAATGTTTTTCCTTGTTACCTACGGTTCACTCTGCCTTATCTCATTCCTCAACCATTTCGGGTCTTCGCCCTCATACCGTCCTTCCTTTAAATCACGGTGGTACCTCTCCCTGGGTGGTTTTCTCATCGCCATATGGGTAATGTTCAAAATAAATGCACCATATGCCTTTGCGGCTCTTTTTCTGATGACGGTCATCTATTTCTACATCAGGGCCTATCATCGTGAGAGGGATGGCCTTGAATCATTGTTTGCAAATGCATTGTTTCAGGTCAACAGGAACATACAGGTATATCTTCAGAGGTCCGGAAGCCAGAAAAAGAAAAAGGAATGGAGGCCAAGCGCCATCTGCATCTCCAAGGATTCCTTTGTCCGGGCCCGGGCATTTCACCTTCTTAACTGGATCTCCTACCGTTACGGATTCGGTACATACCTCCACAGGATAGACGGTTACTATTCCAGGGCAACAGCCCGGAAGGCCGCGGAAGAACTTTCAAGGCTCATAGAAATCTATGACACAACCGACAATCATGTGTTTGTCGATACACTGATATCTCCGTCATATACCTCGGCCCTTGCCCAGGCTATACAGGTACCCGGCATATCAGGAATGGAAAACAACATGGTGATTTTTGAATACGACAAGGAAAATCCGGAGAACCTTGGTGAAATAATTGAAAATACAGGCCTGATAGCAGCAGGAGACTTTGATATATGCCTTCTGGCATCCAGCAGAAAGGAAATGATTTTCCGGAACGGAATACATGTATGGCTGGATTTCCATTACCCGGAGAATTCAAATCTGCTTATCCTTCTCAGTTTCATTATTTCAGGCCATCCCGACTGGAGAAAATCAAACATCAAACTGTTCGGGACCTGTAAAAACGGCGAGGAAGAAGAAGCCAGGCTTAATCTGACTGATCTTGTGAGGACGGGAAGACTGCCGATAACAGAGAAAAACATTGAAATAGTTCAGGAAGAACCCGGAATGACTCTCAAAAATATCATAAATAAGAAATCGGGACTGGCAGCCCTTACAATGATAGGATTCAACACTCAGATCCTGAAGCGTGTGGGGGAATCCTTCCTGGATGGCTATGAAGAAACCGGAACCATCCTCTTCGCCTGCTCTCATAATCAGAAGGAAATCACATAAACTCAGTGTGTTATGGTTCTTCCCATAAACGACAGGTCAATATCTGATCCGAAATGCTCCCTGAATATTCTGTAATACAGAAGTTCCTCCTTTGAACCGAGAATTATGCCATTTTTCAGATCCCTTTCTGTTCTGTAATCATTGTCGCTGATATTCTTTTCTGCATAAACGGCAATCAGTTCCTTTACTCCAGCTCCTTCCCAGAATTTCACCTTCGGCCTGCGGAGTATCCCTGACGGAAGCCGGCCTTCCATGGCTTTCCGGAGTATCCATTTTTCGGTTGTTCCATGTATCTTATACTCAACCGGGATTGTAAAGGCAAACTTGACAACCTCGGGATTGGTAAAAATCATATGAGGAGTCAGACTATGGGCAGCAGCACTTCTGTCGACTCTCTGAAGCGCAGTGTTATGCATGGTATTTGTTATTCTTACCAGTTCATTCTCCAGATGTTCAAACGGAATGGATTTCAGATATCCGTAACCGGCAAACAATTCATCCCCCCCTTCACCCGAAAACACTTCGGCAACATGCTCTGACGCAAGACGGGCAACAAGATAATTCGTCAGGGATGATCTTACCAGAAGTGCATCAAATGATTCAAGGTGATAAATTACCTCAGCCAGTATTGCTGTCAGTTTTTCTGGTGTTATTATCAGTTCGTAATGGTCAGTTTGCAAGTACCGTGCCACTTCGCGTGCATGTTCAAGGTCCGGAGCCCCTTTTAATCCGGCAGCAAAAGTTTTAAGCTTTTTCAGGTGCCTGGTTGCCAATGCACATATAACACTCGAATCCAGTCCGCCTGAAAGAAATGATCCGATGTCTTCACTTGTCAGACAGTCCGAAACAGCCTTATCAAGCAATCCGCTAAGCTCTGATGCAATCCTGTCCGGACTTTTTTCCGTTTTCTTTCCTGTCTGTATACCAAAGTAGGATCTGAGCTTGTCATCTTCATAAACGTGCCCGGGAGACAGTTCAATGATATTGCTGGTTATGGGAAGAAGAGCCTTTATTTCCGATGCGAAACAGATGTTACCGTCATTGTCACTGCCATAATACAGGGGTGCTGAACCAAGTTCATCCCTCCTCATGGTGAAACTTCCGTTATCAGGTCTTACAACTGCATAATTACCCGGACTGTTATAATAACCCGCCTCGCCTGCATCCAGAAATTCTTTTACGGAATCATCTTCCGGCTCATTCCAGATTATCCCGGCAGTAGTGCCCTCATTCTCAAATACGGAAAGACGTGTTTTTCCCCTGTGACGCATGACACAAAGCATTTCAAGTACTTCTTCCGATGCATTGTCCGCTGCAATTCCTGCTATTCCCGCCATATTTCCCTGCTTTCTGGTTTTTATTGCCGTTTTGCTTCTTTTAAGCTCCGGCTTTGTATATTTTGTTTTCCTGTTTTTTCTGTCTTTCTCTGATTTACATGCGTGTGACTGCTTTTTTCTTTTACCCCTGCTCTCCGGTTTTGTTTACTTTCCCTTCAGTTTCTTTATTCTGTCCCATTCCGACATCTTCTCCCCTGTATCCCTGTCTGTTGCATACCAGGCCCCGTCAATAAGCCTTGTGACAATCCTGCCGCAAAGATGCGGGTTGCCCTGAAAATGCGGTGTGTCAAGAAGACCATCCCGGACCGCATCTGAAATCACGAGCGGATCTGACCAGGGATCCTGACTTTTATTCTTTCCCCTGTTATATAGCTCTTCAAGTAAAACCCCGGCTTCGGAAATAAGTTCATTTTTCCTGGCTGCTACTTTTTTATTCTCCGTCATATCAGGCATCCCGTAAAGAGTATTGTGAAGCACTCCGTGGGCAATATTGCAGCTTTGTACAAGCTCATCATCAAATATGGCGTGATCTCCTTCACTGAAGCCCACAACATGAAGAATATGCGGCTTCAGTGCAAGGCTTATAACTGCGGATGCAGCCAGCTGGCCCTGGGCAAATGAAGGATCAGGAGAAAAATGGGCCAGTCCTGCCCTGACCTGCCGGAAAACCCTGAATGAATCGCCGCTGAGTTTTGCTATCATCTCATCCTTGGCAAGCATTTTTGCAATATCCATTTCCGCAGTAGTCCCGGGAGGATTGTTGAACATGTATTGTGAAACATAATGCCGGACTCCGGCATTTTTTGCATTGTAGGCAGCAAGGAAAGCCATTGCCACAGCCAGTGAATCATGGGCATCGCGCAGGCTCCACTGATGTGATTCATTGACTTCAACGGGAATATTTCTCTCACCATACCATCTCATCACTTCCTGGTTCTCCCTGACTGCATCGGCAATCAGGCGGTCAGACCGTCCGTCAATTACACTGTACCAGGTCAGGGGAATTGCCGCCCATGCATTGTTTATGGTACGTACACTCATTTCTGCCCACTTAAGAAGGTCACGGGTGCCGGAATAGCATCTGACAAGCGGAAAATTCCCCCTTCTTGTGCTTTCATATATTGCAGCCAGATCTTCAGGTTTTCTTACCGGAACACCTCCGGCCCCGTCCTGGCTGTGATCCATTTTTTCCGGCCGGAAAAAAAACTCCTGGGCATTCTGATCCGTTCCTATGGAGAGTATATCGAGAACTCCCGATTCAGCAATCCGGGCAGCCCCCTCAACGGTCTCCTGAAGTGTGGGCCTGCCAAAATGATGCCGGAGCAAAGGATAGGGATATTTCCTGCTGATCCTGTCAACCAGGTTGTCCGGCAGGCTTTCTCCCGTACCGCTTCCCGAATCACCTCTCAGATAACGCTTTATCAGATCAGCAGATTCGGTTCCGTCAAAAGCATATTCAAAAAGACCGGACTCACGTGCTTTCTGTGCCACCGGAGGTGTTCCCCCGAACAACATTCTGATATTTGAAACCCCGGCTCTCTCAAGCTGCATTTTCAGATCAGAAAAAAGTTCTGCAGCCGATTCAGGTGTTAACCTGTAACTTATTGCCATAATATCGGGATTAACCTCCCTGATAATTTTTACAATCCTTTCAACTGACACTGCAGGACCATAGGAAACTGTATGGTAGCCTTCCGTTTCAGCAAGTTTGAGGAAATGATGAAGTCCGCCAACGTGAACACAACTGCCAATGGCAGCACCTGCAATAGTTTTCATTTCTTTATGGTTTAAAATTATTCCTGAATATTTCCGGTTCAGCAATGATTCCCGGAAAATATATAATTACCTGGCGGTCTCGCCAATGGCCAGAAGCCTTAAATCCCGAACACTCATTCCGGCAATGCCAAGACTTTCCACTGTCCGCCCGTTTGACCAGTAATCAAAATCATTAAGGGCACAGCTCAGCTGAATCACTGAATCTATGGTCGGTGTGGGAACATTCAGCATTTTCCCTGTTGAAGCTATGGGAACCAGGCTGAAAGGGACATCCTCTTCTATATATCTTATTTTCAAGGATCTGGGAGCCATAATACCTCTGTAGCCTACATTTTTCTGCATGGCTTCAAAAAGGGTATTTCCTGCAGAACTATAAGCCATATACAACCATTGCCTTGCGGAAATCACCCTTATTCCAAGAGCTTCGGCAACCTTTACCCTTTCCTCGTCAATTTTCTCGAGTATCCTGGTAACTCCCCGGGTTGCACCTTCATGATAAAACTGAAAATCACTGTCATGCTCTATCCAGCCGGCATTGAGAATACATATTGCAGGATGAAAAACACTTCCGATATTTTCAAAGCTTGTCTTTACAACATTGTCGCCCGGGACGAACTGGGGATAAAACTGACGGAGTTTACTTATCACCTCGGGAATGAGATGCGCCCTGATTGAAGCCACGGGAATGGAATGCTTGATTCTGAAAATGTGAACCTGAGACGGCCCGGTGGCCCGCGATGCATATATGAAGGTCTGCGCTTCGGCAATTATCACATCGGCCTTAACCCTGAGCCGGTTCAGAACCTGCTTGAATTCAAGTGCCCCGAAAGTCCTTCCGGGATGAAGAATGATAATCTGGTTGTCTGTGAGATGAGGAGCCATTTCCTCAGCCATCCACCTGTGCCCGTTGGCAGGCACAGCAACCATTATAAGATCAACCCCTGAAACTGCCTCTTTCATGCAGGTGGTCGCAAGGTCGATAACCCCGGAGCCTTCAACTTCACCTGTGATATCTATTGTGCCTGACGATTTAACTCCCCACAGCCTTTCTTCCCCCCTGTTGTACAGGTTCACCCTGTGGCCCATGAGAGCCAGGTGCCCTGCCATGGCCAGTCCGCCATGCCCCGCCCCCAGAACTGCTATCCTGAGTTTATTCCTGGTAGTTTTATTTGTCATAAGCATGGATTTAAATGCACATATTAATATACGAATTTTTTTATGATTTATTTCAATACCGGATTAATCCATTCTTTTACAGGTATAATTCCTGAATACATATTGCCGGCGATCATCCCGCCCTGCCAGATCATTTCAGGTATTTCCTGATGTTATACAGCTTATTCAATGCCTCAACCGGGGTCAGATTGTCGATATCGATCTCCAGTATCTCATCACGGATCTGTTTGAGCACCGGATCATCCAGCTGGAAAATACTGAGCTGCAATCCCTCCCTGTGACCGGCAAGGTCTGCGATAGGCTTGGTCAGCTCCTGTTTCTGATGACTCCGTTCCAGTTCCTTCAGTATTTCATCCGCACGCATTACGATGCTTCGCGGCATTCCTGCCATTTTTGCAACATGAATGCCAAAACTGTGCTCACTCCCCCCCCTTTTCAGCTTGCGCAGGAAAATTATCTTCTTGTTCAGTTCCCTGATCGATACATTGTAATTCCTGACTCTTGGAAATGAGTTTTCCATTTCATTGAGTTCATGATAGTGGGTGGCAAACAGCGTTTTTGCCCTCATTCTGTTCTCATGAAGATATTCAACCATCGCCCATGCGATTGAAATACCGTCATAGGTGCTGGTACCTCGCCCGATCTCATCAAGGAGGACAAGTGACCTGTCGGACAAATTATTGAGGATGCTCGCGGTTTCGTTCATTTCCACCATGAAGGTGGATTCCCCGAGACTGATGTTGTCCGATGCCCCTACCCTGGTGAATATTTTATCAACCAGGCCTATCCGTGCCGCACGGGCCGGAACAAAACAGCCTGTCTGGGCCATGAGCACTATAAGGGCAGTCTGCCGGAGCAGGGCGGATTTGCCCGACATGTTCGGACCGGTCAGTATTATGATCTGCTGATCTTCCCTGTCAAGGTTAAGATCATTGGGTATATATGCCTCACCTGCAGGAAGCTGCTTTTCAATGACAGGATGCCGTCCGTCATGAATTTCTATGATGCCCGAATCGTCAAGCTGAGGCCTGACATAGACGTTCTCCCCTGAAATGACAGCAAATGACTGAAGGCAGTCAAGCCCGGCAACGATGGCCGCATCATGCTGAACAGGCTGGATATAATTCAGTATTTCCAGAACCAGATCATTGAAGATCCTTGTTTCAATATCGATTATCTTATCTTCAGCTCCCAGTATTTTTTCCTCATATTCCTTCAGCTCCTCAGTTATATAACGTTCGGCACTGACGAGTGTCTGCTTCCTTATCCATCCGGAAGGCACCTTGTCCCGGTGAGTGTTTCTTACTTCAATATAATAGCCGAAAACATTATTGTAGCTCACCTTGAGTGAACTTATGCCGGTACGCCGGATCTCCCTTTCCTGAAGATCTTTGATATAATCCTTTCCGCTGGAGAGAATGTTCCGCAGTTCATCAAGCTCAGCCGATATTCCCCGGGCAATTATATTCCCCCTGCTTATCTGTACCGGGGGATCATCATTGAGATCATGTCCTATCCGTTCCGCCAGTGCCCTGCACGGGTCAAGCTCCCTGCCCCGGCGGACAAGAGGCGGACAGGTACTGTCGCAACACAGTGACTTAAGCGTGTCAATTGCCTGCAGGGCCCTTTTCAGCTGAACAACCTCCCTTGGGTTTATTCTGCCGACAGCAACCTTTGAAAGAAGCCTTTCAAGATCTCCTGTCTGTGTTATCAGATCCGACAGCTGCTCCCGGAACGCATCCTGCTCCACGAGATACTCAACAATATCAAGTCTCTCATTCACGGTATTGATGTCCTTCAGGGGAAGAGACAGCCATCTCCTTATCAGCCTCCCGCCCATGGGACTTATTGTTCTGTCCACTACATCAATAAGAGTTTTCGCGCCCTCATAGGGGGAATTGAACAGCTCGAGGTTCCTGATGGTGAATTTATCAAGCCACACGTAATCGTCCTCGTCTATGCGGGAAATGCTCCTGATATGGCCCAGCTGCTCATGATGGGTCATATCCAGATAATACAGCACGGCTCCGGCTGCAACTATTCCGTATGGCATGTTCTGAATGCCGAAACCCTTGAGTGTGTTTGTCTCAAACTGCCTGACCAGCCGTTCGGCTGCCGATTCAGAATTAAAGATCCAGTCGTCAAGCCTGTAGGTATAAAATTTCTCAGCGAAATTCTCCATGAAAAGCTCCTTTTTCCTGCTTTCATAGAGGACTTCCCTTGGCTGAAACTTATTCAGTAACTGGTCGGCATATTCAAATGTACCTTCCGCAACAAAGAATTCACCGGTAGAAATATCCAGAAATGCAAGCCCGGCGATTTTTTTGTCTATATGGACAGCGGCAAGAAAATTGTTTTCCTTGTGGTTCAGCACATTCTCATTCATGGAAACTCCCGGGGTAATCAGTTCCGTCACACCCCTCTTCACTATTTTCTTTGCAAGTTTCGGATCTTCAAGCTGCTCGCATATTGCAACCCTCTGACCGGCCCTGACCAGTCGCGGCAGATAGGTGTCAAGCGCATGATGCGGAAAACCTGCAAGTTCAACAAATGAAGCCGCCCCGTTGGCCCTGCGAGTAAGCGTTATTCCCAGTATCTCCGATGCCCTGATGGCATCCTTGCCGAATGTCTCATAAAAATCACCGACACGGAAAAGAAGTATGGCATCAGGGTGTTTGCCCTTGATGCTGTTATACTGCTTCATCAGAGGAGTTTCAACATATTTCAGACTTTCCGGCATCAGTTTTGTTTAAATGATATTTCTGCCTTTCCGTGACCCGGACAAAGATACAGCGACAGCATTACTATTGAAAATTTTTGCAGACATTTATTATCCAGCCTCTTTAACAGCCGGATAGCCCGGCCGGCAGTTAACTTCCCGCCCGGAAGGCTAAAATTTCAGATAAAAGTCTTTTGTAAGATTTTTGTATTCTTCCGTAAAACCTTTCTGCCCGCCTCCTTCAATGGTAAGGATGTTTTCTGCTGTTTCCTGCCTGTTACGCGAAAAGCTCAGAATCATTCTCCTGATTCCGGCCCCTGGCACAGGTATAATTTTCAGGATATCATAACAGTAAAATCCCGAATATCCGGCTTCTTCAATGAAAATATTCCCTTCAGCCAGGGGCAGGATTAACTGAAACCGGCCATTGTCCGCGAGCAGGCGCGATATACCGCTGAGCAGATCATTCCTGTTCAGGCTTACATTATGTCTTGCCGATGCTTTACGGGGATCGGGATTCTTCAATGAATCAACGAAATATGGAGGATTGCATACAATCAGGTCAAACTTTTCATTGCCGGGATAATAATTCTGCAGTTCCGTATTGACAACGCTTATCCTTGACGACCAGCTGCACTGCCGGACATTGCTGAGAGCCTGTTCAAAGGAACAGGGATCCGGTTCAATGGCCGTTATCTCAGCCTCACATCTTTGTGCAAGCATTATTGCAATAAGACCCGTGCCGGTTCCGATGTCAAGAATTGTTCTTGCCGAATTTACATCAGCATAGGCGCCCAGCAGCACGGCATCGGTTCCTACCTTGAAAATGCTCCTGTCCTGCCTTATCCTGAACTGTTTGAATGAAAAGAAATCTGATGCCATCTTGTGTTGAAAGGATCCGGTAAACTACCATCCGGGCACAAAGTTCAGACCAAATGTTCCGTTCCGGAATCCCCCGTTCTGTAACGGGAAGGCATAATAAGGCTCGAGGACAAGATATCCGAAAAGGTTTATCCTGACGGAAGCACCGGTGCTGAAAAGCGGAAACCTGTAGTCATTGGCAGCTCCTCCGGTCAGATCCTTCACAAAACCCAGTTTGTCGCCCCGGTTCCATGCCAGTCCTGAATCAAAAAAAAGATTCAGATCAGTCAGCAGCCACTTTGATTTGATCAGGGCCAGTCTTTCCGGACCCGTGAAGGGAATCCTGACTTCCGCATTGGCCACCAGGATCCTGGTTCCGCTCAGTCTGGACATATTGAAGGTTTCGCCCCTCATGAGATTATTACCCGAATAGGAAATATTTTCATAGCCCCTTATAAGCCAGGGATAGCCAAGGTAAAAGGGAGGAATAATCCCGTCTTCCGAATCCTTGCCGTGCATGCTGTAATTATAGATCCGGAATGCCAGGCTCAGGGGCCTGAATTTGAAATACTGCCTGTAATCAATCAGAATGGTATAGATATTCAGTGACCCGAAATATTTCTCGAGCTGGTATCTTGATCTGCTGCCCTGCATGGGTGCAGTCATGCCAAAATATGAATTGTCACTGACAAAGGCAATTGATGCTTGCTGGTAATTACCGCCCTTCGGAGCATCAAGCTTTTCCCTTTTCCCGCCGACATAGTAACCATTCATCAGATAATAGTATGTAAACCTGTCAATGCGGTAATAGTACCATGATGAGGATGCATTGGCCTCAAATCTCCTTGTCTGTGACAGCGGATATGATGCAAACAGTGAGATATTGTCCTCGAACATTCTTATATAATCAACTCCCATATTTAAAACCGGGACCAGCTCGTCATTTATTTTTATGGTATCACGTGAAAACAACATGTCCCCATACAGATAGGGTATGTGGGAAAGGGAAGCTCCCCATTTGATTTTTCCGGTCTGGTTTATGAAAGCTGTCTGTCCCCCGAAATCATATATTTCTCCGTTCAGGGCCAGTGTGGCAAACATCTGGTTGTTCCCGACCATGTCGCTGAATAACATGTTAACACTTCCGCTCATGTTGTTCCTGTACATCCCGGTGGAGAGGCCGATATTTGCACTGTTTGAGATATAGTCGAGCCTGAATTTTGATTTGTAGGGTATTTTCACGGCCTGATCCGGGGATATATCTGCCACAATACGCTTGTCATAAAGATTCCGGTCAACAATATTTGCCGAAACGTGGTCGTAGGGAGGAAGTGTTCCCGCTTCGAAATTCAGGTAATTCCCGTCCCGTTCATCCTCGGTGAAATCAGTTTTATCCGCTGCAATTATCTGATACCTGTTGTTGAAATAATAATTGTAGACAATAAGGTCATTTTTCAGGGAAACACTGAGTGCAGGGGAATAGGGGGTTATGCCGCTGATGCCGGTAATATAATGCGTAAGACGGAAAACACGTTTAGTTTCGGTATCATACCTGTAAAGATTCCGGAATCCGTCAGCATCCGAAAGAAAATAAACCGACCTGCCGTCAGCGGAAAAATGCGGGTTCATATTGTATGCCCCCTGAAAGATGTCTATTTCTGTTGAAGACCCTTTTTTCAGGTCATAGATTGAAAGATTGTAGCTGTATTTTCTCTTCCCTCCGGGGGGATTGGCCTTTTCCTGTGAAAAGACTATATAATTCCCGTCCGGCGACCATGAGGGAAGAAGATTCGCTTCATTGTCGCCGGTCAGCCGCCTGACTTCCCCGGTATAGATATTGAAGAGATAGAGGTCGCCAATGCCCTCAACCAGCCCTGATACTGCTATCTCATCCCCTCCCGGCGACCAGGCAGGATTTGAAAATGAAGCTACTCCGGGAATATCAAGCTCCTTTGTTATTTTTCCCTTTGCAACATCAACAACGGCAAGCTTGTTTGCCCCCTTCCTGAAAATTACAAATGCATACTTTTTCCCGTCGGGCGACCAGGTTCCTGCCGATTCCACATAGTCGAAGTCATCCGCTGCACTGTTTCTTGCAACACTTGACAGGCGCTTTATGATCTTCCCGCTTGAAACCTCGGCAAGAAACAGATCAAGAGTAAACAGGTCCCGTTCGGAAAAAAAAGCCACATACCTGCCATCCGGGCTCACCGAAGGGGAAATATTGACTCTTCCGCCGTTTTTGTCGGAAACCAGTACCTTTCCGGCAGGACTGTCAACACTGTCCTTCATGTACTGCTTGTAGTACACTTCAGTGGCACTCTTCCACATGCCCGAAAGAGTCTTGTCATTGATTTTGAAGAGGCTGTCCACAGCCTTGTTGAAACCATACTGTGCTGTTTTTTCAAACAGGGGTATGATCACCGTATCACCCCAGGTCTTCCCTACCATTGCCCAGAAAGCCTGACCATAGCGATATGGAAAATATTCCGACTGGTCCGACAGCTGCTGCAGGGTGGGAAATCTTTTATTGAGCAGAGCATCCCGCATCCACATCGAAGTATTCGGATCCAGACTCCCTATCGACAGATACTCAGCCATGCCCTCAACCATCCACAGGGGTATATTATTTATTGACATTCTCCTCGAAGAATCTTCCCTGATGAACATATTATACTGAAAAGCATGAACCAGCTCATGGCCGAGTGTATGATCAGTCTGCGCAAGGGAAGGTGCTATGGGCATTATCACCCTGTTCTTCAGTGATTCCGTGACACCTCCGGTACCGGTTCCTATCAATCCGCTTATCGTGTTCGTCTGCTGAAAATCAGGATGATTACTATAAAAGATTATCGGATTACGGGTCCTGAATGAATCCCTGAAAATGTAGAGATGTGTTTTATACCATTGCTCAGACCATTTTGTGAGCATATTGACCAGAGTGTCATTCTTCAGGTAATGATATATTTCAAAATCCGGTGTCTGTACAACATCGAACCTGAATGATCTGTAACCGGGCTTGTTTCTGCCAAAATACTGCGCTCCGGCATCAGGTCCGGAAATCAGGCCTGCAAGCAAAACCAGAACTGCCGTCCATTTCCTGCAGATTCCGGTGTATCTGATATGATTTGCAAAGGCTTTCATTGGATTTGTTTCCGGTTTAATCTATCATTTAACAGGAAAAAATATCATATGTTCAATTATTTCCTGGAAAATAAGATCAAAAAATATGCCAGCACAAATGTTTCAGTGTCAGGAATCCTCCATGAAAATGTCAGCCGGCACAGGGCTTCAGTCCGGATCCTTCACAGGAATCTCCCCGGTATCAGGCAACACGGGTCCTTCAGTAATACCTGCAGGTAAACCGGCAATGTTATTTTGCTTCTTCCAGTTCATTCATTTTCCGGAACATGGCCCGGAAGGTATCCCAGGGTGTATAATCAGGATTACGGGGATGAACTGCTTTTTTGGCAGTTTCTGTCAGGTTTCCGTAAAATCCGTCAATAAATGATCCGTTGTCCATCCAGGTGGTGGCAACCATCCCATAATAGCGCGGCTTCATTTCAGGCGTGGCATATTTCCGCCACCTGGCCATATCCTCCGTCTGAACAAGAGCGGTAGGGGGTGTCCTCCACGGACAGGTTACAACCCTGAAACCCTTCATTGCGAAATAAACCGGTGACTGATCTGGTCTTTCATAGTGCCAGTCACAAATCACTACATCCTTAGGAATAAGATCAACGGCCCGCCATGTGGAATTGAAGGATGCCTCCCAGATGCCGTATCCTGTTGTTCTCCCGTCAATAAGCCTGTCGCCCCATATCCATAATTCCCTGTTCCTGCTTTTCAGATGATCATATATCCTGCGTACTTCATCGGCAAACAGTACAGCCTTGTCATATCCCCTGCAACGCGGACACCGGTCATCTCCAATATAGAAAACCTCATCCATGCCGCCATGGAAGGCATCAGCCTCATATACATCACAAATTTCATCAATCACGGCAAAGAGGACCTTGTGAATATCCGGATGCAGCGGACAGTAGCTTTTGCAATAGAGTCCGCCCTCTGCAGGAGATCCCTGATTTGCCTCCGTGATTTTTATATGGGGTGTTTCGTCAAATTCAGGAAAGGTCTTTAAGAGGATTCCGACATTAGTGCCCCACGACTGATGCCCCAGCAGGTTGATCTGTGGTATTATCCTGATATTATGTTTCCTGCAGGCGGAAACAATCTTTTTTACCTCCCTCGTTGTGAGTGCAAGTGAATCAGCGAGCTGAGGATAGCTTTTAAACTTGTAATTCAGGGATTCAAGCAGAAAAAGAGTATTGACCCCGCGCGGAGCCAGCTCCTCAGCAATGAATTTCACAAATTTGTCAACATCTTTTGGCCTGGGCACTTCAATGCTTAAACCCTTGACCGGAAAAACCGATGCATCATCATACTGGGCCACTGAATGACCCTGACTGATATGCAGAAGAAGAAAGACTGAAATTAAACGGATTATGTTTTTCATGATTATCGTTATTTTGGTTAATGGAATACCGGGTTCTGTTCCCCGATGTCCGGAAAGATTACAATATCTTACCCCTTCTTTTCAAAGGCATGGAATTATAAAATTAGCTTTTATTTCATTTGATTCCCCCGCCGTCCTTTCTTTTTCATCCCCGGCCGGATCATTTTCCGGCTGCCGCAAACGGAAAACCTCCCCACAGATAGCTGTAAGGCTGAATTATTCACCACCTGAGACAGATTTGGCCGGAGAATCTTTGCAGAAGGGAAAAAAAAGCATACTTTTAGCACAGCTATCGTTCCCTGCATTCTTCCGGCATTTGCTGTGCAGATATCTCCCGGGATGGCGGCAACGATTCCGGAAACTGGTAAAAACACGATAGCTTTTAACAAATCATGTTTCAAATTCATGTGACTGACCGGGCTCACAAACAAAAAACGCTTCGCGGGACTGGCTGTCATACCATTAAAAACAAAATTAAATTATGATGAAAAAACAGATTATTTTTTTGCTGCTGCTGGTTCTGATTGCGGGCTGCAGGAATGAGGCCCCGGAAGCTTCAAAGGTTCCGGTTGAAAAGATTTACAAATATGTAATAAAGGGCGGTCACCTGATAGATCCGAAAAATAATATTGACGAAGTGATGGATATTGCCATCTCGGCTCCCACAAACCCTGACAGGGGTTATGACAGGGGAAGCAGGGACGGTAAGATCGCACTCGTTGCCAAAAATATCAATCCGGATCTGGGGGAACAGGTTATAGATGCCAGGGGCCTGTATGTAAGTCCGGGTCTGATAGATATGCATGTACATGTTTTCTGGGGCAGCGACATGGAAGGCACATACAGGAACGGCCCCATGAGTGTTCCGCCGGATGGCTTTGCACTGAGAACAGGAGTCACCACCGTGGTGGATGCAGGCTGTGCGGGATGGCGGAATTTTGAGGTCTTCAAGGAACAGACAATTGATTTCTCGAATACCAGGGTCCTGGCTTTCCTGAATATAGTGGGGGAAGGAATGGCAGGCGGAAAATATGAGAATGATCTCAATGACATGGATGCCAGGAAAACTGCAGACATGATTCTGAAATATCCCGAACATATTGTCGGAATCAAGAATGCCCATTACTACGGCCCTGGTGACACTTACCTGATACCAATCAGAAGGGGTATTGAAGCGGGTGAACTGGCGGGCGGCAAACCCCTGATGCTCGACGGCAGGCTGGGAGAGGAAATTTTCGACCTGTTCAGGCCGGGAGATATTTTCACCCATGTCTATGGCAGGGCAATCGTCGATTCCGCTGATAACATAAAGCCATTTGTACTGAAGGCAAGGGAAAAGGGAATTATTTTTGATGTTGGTTTCGGCGGAGCCAGTTTCCGTCTTCCCATAGCAGAACCGGCACTGAATGCGGGATTCTTTCCTGACGCCATCAGCACCGACCTGCATATCAACAGCATGAACTCCGCAATGAAGGACATGCCGAATATCATGTCAATATTCCTTGCCAAAGGAATGAGACTGGCCGAAGTTATTGAAGCCAGTACCTGGAATCCCGCTAAATATATACAGAGGGAAGATCTGGGACACCTGTCGGTTGGAGCTGTTGCCGATGTGACAATATTTGACATCAGAAAAGGAGATTTCGGATTCCTTGTCATCGGAGGAGAAATCAGGGGAACACAGCGGATTGAAAATGAAATCACCATCAGGGGCGGGGAAATCGTCTATAACCTGAACGGAAGAATCAGTCCGGTAACACTTCCTCCGGCACCGGGCCAGAGAGGCAGGATATGATAATCCTTTTCAGCAATTAATTGACAATTCCTGAAAACCAGTTAAATCCTTGAGAAATGAAAACAGAGCTGCGTCCTGAAATGAAAAAAAGAATTGCTGCCTGTTACAGGCAGGTGACCATGAATGCCTTTGTTTTATCTGTTCTTGTGTTTTCGTTTGTCCGGCCCGGACCGGTATCAGCCCAGGTACATGAATTCACCAGGGAACAGATGGAAATATTTACCGCATTGAATCCCTATGGCCGTTTTCCTGACGGACGACCGATGATTCCGGATGCGGTGATCGATTCCGTAAGGAATCTGAAGATCCAGACCATTGAGGCACTGGAGGCACTGGCTATGCACAAGTACAACAACAGTCAGTTCGATGGCGGATGGCAAAGCCTTATTCCCGGCGAAAAAATTGTCGGAAGGGCATTTACTGTTCAATTCATGCCTCCCCGGCCCGATCTTCAGGAAGGCATACGGAACATGGCCAAAAAGAACAATACAATGCCTGTCAGCAAGTCTGCAACCATTGACATGCTTCAGAAGAATGACCTTGCCGTTATCGACCTGTACGGGAAAGTGGAAGGAGGCCTGCCGTATGTGGGAGACAAACTGGCATATTACATATGGAAGACAACCGGTACGGGATTCATTGTTGACGGAGGAATCTATTTCCTTGAAACAATGGCTCAAAGCGGGATTCAGGCTTTCTACCGCGGGGGATCACCGCTTACAAATACCGGATCCGCCATTGTTACCGGAGTCAATATTCCTGTCCGTATAGGTGACGCAGTTGTTATGCCGGGCGATCTTGTAATAGGCGATGAAGACGGAATAGTGGCCGTCCCGCCTCATCTTGTCTCGAAGGTGATAAAAACGACAATCATGAACCGCCGCCGCGATGTATGGATCAAGAAAGCCTTTGATCTCGGAAGATATAAGTCCAGCGAGATTTACGGCCGCATGCAGGAACCGCTGCAGACCCAGTTTAACAAATACAGGGAAACCGGAGATCCGCAATACCTGCCTAAATAATCAGGTATAAACGTCAGCTGTACAGATAACTTAACGTGATTTAGCTGTGGAATTCAGGCGTTGAGCCATCTTCTGAAAGCTGCAGATCTGTCAATGCTCACCACGGCATCAAGCTCATTGTCAGCTTTCGGCCTGAGTTCCAGCTTAATCCGTCCACGTGACCATGCCGTCATACCTGCAATGGCATTTATGTTCACCAGGTATTTCCTGTTAATACGGAAGAAACAGGCCGGATCAAGGATTCTCTCCAACCCGTCAAGGCTGAATTCAGAGGGGAATGACTGTCCCTGTGAAGTTTTCATATAAACACTTTTTTCGAGGGCATTGAACCACGCTATATCCTGCACCTCTATCTTCCTGATCTTCTCTCCTGTCTGCACAAGGAAGCGCTTCCTGTAACCTGGATCCCTGCCCTGCAACTGCGTGAGGAGGGCATCAAAGTCAATACTGAAGGCTGCCCTGAGCGACTGGTATTTCCTCAGGCTCTCAGCCAGCTCACTGCGGCGGATGGGTTTGAGAAGATAGGCAATACTGTTAAGCTGGAATGCCCTTACAGCATACTGGTCATATGCAGTTGTGAATATTACCGGTGTATTGACTTCCACCTGCTCGAAGATACTGAAGCTGATGCCGTCAGAGAGCTGTATATCGAGGAAGATGATGTCAGCCCTGTTCTGCATCAGCCATTTCACTGAATCCCTGATTGACCCCCGCTTTCCTGCGACAGTAATGGAAGGATCAATCTCCAGCAGCATTTTCTCCAGCTTATCGGCAGCAACGCTCTCGTCTTCAATTATCAGTATCTTCATCGGTTTCAGGATTAATCAGCGGCAGCCTTGCAATATAATGATCGTTCTCAATGGTAAACTGCGGTAACCGGTCACTTATAAGTGAGTATCGCTTTGTGAGATTTTGAAGTCCCACTCCGGTTGAACCGGATGTGGACATTTTCGGCTGGAGCCGGTTTGACACAAGCAGCATCATCTCTTCTCCTCCTATGTCTATATGCAATGGTTTAGAGTGGTTGACAATATTGTGCTTGATGGCATTTTCGAGCACTGCCTGCACAGATAATGGAGGCAGGGCCAGTTCCAGAACCCCGGCAGGCAGGTTAACTGACCATGATAGATCTTCTCCGTATCGCATCTGTTGCAGGAAAAGGTATGAGCGCACAAATTCAAGCTCCCTGCCAAGTGTTGTAACAGGTTGTTCAATTGTCTCGAGTACATAACGGTATATCTGCGAGAACTCGTCAATGAACTGCTGTGCTTTTGTGACATCCCTCTCTATCAGCCCTGACAGTACATTAAGGCTGTTGAACATGAAATGGGGATTGATCTGACTTCTAAGCGTCTCGAAACGTATCTGTGTCAGTTCGCGCTCAAGTATCTCAGCCTTTCTGGCTGCCTCGGCACTACGGTAATAGGAGACCCAGGCTTCAAATATTCCCACCAGAATGATGTTAACAACAGAATAGATAAGGGCATTATAGAGAAGCACAAGGTTCAGTGGTTCTGAATATGCCATGATGGTATTGGCAGTCAGTGTTATCACTACTGAGACTGCTGCAGCCAGGGTCACCGATACCGGAAACTGAATCAGCACCCTTTCCAGTGCCTTCCGGTTCCAGGGGAATAACCTGTTCAACCAGTCTATTACAAGAAGATCAGGTACAGCTATCATTACAGCAGCAGGCATGGTGAGCAGCACTCCGCGGAGAAGCCTGAGAAGGAAATGGGTGAAGCTTTCAAGAGGGTAAAACCCGCTGAGATTATTATAAATGATAACGATAAGCTGAACTGTCACCGATATCCCGACAAGGAACCTCATCAGCCTTGCCACCGGGATCAGCCCGTTTAACTGCCTTATAATTTTTCCAGCCATTTCAGTCTGTTGATCAGTTCTTACAGCAAATTGATATTAAAAACAAAATTAGGGAAAGAACTTTTACTCTGATCATAAACACCTGCCTATCTGATGAGCTGCAACTGCATTCTGATATATCCGGTACCATTCATACTGAGATAACGCATTTCCCTCTCGTTCCAATTATATTACCTGTCAGGCGGATGGCACTCACGATGATCATTGCGGCAACAATCACGATCAGAACTGTTTTCCTGAAATTCATTTTAATTTTCTGTTGAAAGTTGATTCAGAATTTTTTAAGAATACCGAGTCTGATTGAGAAGTAATTTCTCACAGGTATTGGAGAAGTGTTTGTTTGAGCTTTTCTTTCATTCAGGGAACTGAACCTGGCCTCAGAGACAATAGACCATTTTTCTGCCACCGGAATATCAATACCGCATCCTGCCTGCCATCCGGGTCTGTGAGTGGTGTCGAAAAGCAGTTCCCCGGAAGGGTCTTCGATCTCTATGTGTTTGTAGAGACAGCCTCCCCTGACAAAGAGTGAACTGTTAAAAAACTCAATCTTGTGCTTGTACTGAAGTCCGATGCTGTAGCCGGTCTCCTCGAAATCGCATCTGTATCCGGCCGGAGGATAATCATTCCTGAAAACGTTGTAGCCCCATCCTCCGTAGATGCCGAGCTGCTTTGCAAGCCGGTAGTGAAAAAGCGCTTCGGCACCGGCACCTGTTACAGTCTCACCGGAGAAGAAGCTTGAAAGGGAAAGCGCTCCATTCATTTCTAATGCACTCCTTTTTCCGGAGTTCTGCGCAACAAGACCCAGAGGCAGGATGGCCATCAGGGCTGAAATAAAAAATACTTTTGTCTTCATTTTGATTTGTTTTAAAAGATTTAGAATTATTTGTCGAAGCAAAAGTAGATGCAGCATGGCGGTACGGAAAATAAAAGATGCCAGGAGCGGGAAAACAATTGCTGAAGGTGTCAGCAAAGGGTATGAGAGTGTCAGGATTAACGGAATAAAGATTCCACCTTCAATATTTCAGTTTAGCTTTCATTTGTCTTCACAGCATCAGCCGTTGGTCCATGGCAGCCGGTAAGGGAATTTCATGATTCCCGGGAAAATCCTTCCGCGACACCCAGTCCGAAAAGTGCAAAATCATACTTTACGGGATCTTCCGGGTCAAATATTCTCAGAATACCATCCAGCTCGGCAACAGCTTTTGCATCATTCTGTTTCCGGCTGATCAGACCCAGCTTGCGCGCAACGTTACCTGAATGAACATCCAGCGGGCATGAAAGTATGGAAGGCGGTATCCTGTTCCAGATACCAAAATCCACTCCCCTGTTGTCTTTCCTTATCATCCATCTGAGAAACATGTTTATCCTTTTTGCAGCAGAGCCTTTGTAAGGATCCGGAACATGCCCCTCTGTCCTTTTGCTGTGAGGCAATTCAAAAAAGATATTATGCAGCTCGTGTATGGCTGGCTGAAGGGAATCTTCCGTCATGTATCCCGTGAATATTTCCTCCAGACCGCCCCTGTGGCTGTAAATATGTTTCAGGGCCTTTATAAAATAGATCAGGTCAGCTGAATCGAAGGTACGGTGAACGAAGCCCTTCATCCCTGCAAAATCAGTTTCACCGGCATTCATTATGAATTCATAGGGGGAATTGTTGAGCAAATCCATCATTTTCGCCGCATTTGCCAGAATCATACTGCGCCTGCCCCAGGAAATGGCTGCTGTGAGGAAGCCCGAAATTTCCCTGTCCTCCTTCCCGGAAAACCTGTGAGGTATGCTGATGGGATCATCCTCTATGAAGGAAGGCCTGTTATATTCTTCCGCTTTTTCATCAAGGAACTCTTTCAGTTCTTCTTTTCTCAGTTTCATATTTCTGATCCTGACAGGCTTAATTTATGATCAGTCCGTCCCTGATCTGAAGGATCCTGTCCGACATTTCTGCCAGCTGCCTGTCATGAGTCACAATAACAATGGTCTGGCCGAAATTATCCCTCAGTCTGAAAAAGAGTTTATGCAATTCATTTTTATTTTCCGAATCCAGATTGCCAGAGGGTTCATCAGCCAGTATCACGGAGGGATCGTTTATCAGGGCCCTTGCAACGGCAACTCTCTGCTGTTCTCCTCCGCTGAGCTCTGAAGGTTTGTGCTCCATCCGGTCAGCCAGTCCCAGGAATCCAAGCAGTTCAACTGCCTTTGCCTCAGCCTCAGCCCTGCCTTTACCGGAAATATAGGCCGGCATGCAGACGTTTTCAAGTGCAGTGAACTCAGGCAGCAACTGGTGAAACTGAAAAACAAAACCGATGTTGGTATTACGGAAGGCTGCAAGATTTTTTCCTCTTAATCTGGTGACGTCGGTCCCGTTGTAAAAGACCGATCCGCCGTCGGGATAGTCAAGGGTCCCGATAATCTGAAGCAGTGTGGTTTTGCCGGCTCCGCTGGCTCCGACAATGGAAACGACTTCACGGTCCTTTATGTCAAGGTCTATTCCTTTCAGGACCTTCAGGTCTCCGAATGATTTTGTGATTCCGGCTGTTCTTATCATGAAGGGAGGGTATTGCTGGCACTGAATATCATCAACATGAACAGAATTCAGTATTCAGTCGGTATATTCATAATAATCTCCGGATGCAGAGTCTTCTGATGTTTTCTTAATCCCTGCTGTCTCCTCATTCACATTCTCTGCCCCGGATACATCATCAGGCCTTGCTGCAGCATCACCTGAAATGCTTTCACTGACTCCTGAGACTTCCCCGCCGGTATTGCCGGAGATCTCATTAACATCCCTCTCAATGCTGTCGGATACACTGCTGATTTCCTTCTCAATACTGCCGGTAATTTCGCTGACTTCCTTTGTGATATTGTCAGATATTTCATTAACATCCCTGGTAACCGAGTCAGTAATATCAGTTACTTCCTTTTTGATTGAATCGGCAGTTTCGGTAAATTCCCTCCGGATTTCACTTGTGCTTGTTTCAATCTCGCGCCGGATATCATCCGTTGCCTTCCTGAACTCTCGCATTCCCTTTCCGAAGCTTCTTGCCATCTCGGGAAGCTTGTCGGCTCCAAACAAAACCAGTATTACAATAATTATAACAAAAATCTCCGGTCCGCTCATTTCATTCCCTGTTATAATTCCATTCCGGTAAAGTTACAAAAGATTAAGCAGAATCATATCCATTTTACATCTTTAATCCGGCCTTTGAAGAGGTATCATACACAAGCGTTGTTCCAATAAAGATTGAGGAATATGTTCCGACTATGACACCAATTATCATTGCGAAAAGGAATCCTCTGATGGTAGTTCCTCCGAAGAAGAACATCATTATGAGAACCAGTATTGTCGTGACTCCCGTATTTACTGTCCGGCTCAGTGTGTCATTCACTGCAAGGTTGAGAACATCCCGTGTTGCACGTTTCCGGTAGAGGGGAAGAAATTCCCTTATCCTGTCAAATATTATCACCGAATCATTCACCGAATAACCTATAACCGTCAGTATCGCCGCAATAAAGGACTGGTCAATTTCCATGCTGAAGGGCATGATGCCCCAGAACAGGGAATAGATTCCGATAACAATGATCACGTCATGAGCAAGGGATACAACAGCCCCGAGTCCGTACTGCCAGTTCTTGAACCTGACAAAAATGTACAGGAACATTATTACAAGTGATATTCCCACGGCATATGCCGCTCTCCTTTTTATGTCGCTCGCGATTGCAGGCCCGACTGTTTCAGAACTTTGCCTGTATTTTGTCAGGAATTCCTCTTTTGAAAGATTCTCTCCTGTCATTTCCCTCAAGCCTTCATAGAGAGCCGTTTCAACTGCTTCATCCGCTCCGGATTCATCAATACGGTATTTTGTTGTAATCCTTACCTGGCTTTCATTGCCAAAGGTAACCACCTGGGGAGCATCCCCCCCGAATACATCAGTAAGGGCTGCGGCAACATCCGCTGTTTTCACGGCTTCATTGAACCTGACCACATAAGTCCGTCCTCCGGTAAAGTCAATTCCGGGATTCAGTCCGCGGACAAAGAGTGAAATAACGGATATAATTATTATTGAGGAAGATATGGTATAAAACAATTTTCTCTTTCCGATGAAATCGAAACTGACACCTCTCAGGAAATTCTCCGTCCACTTTATAGAGAAGGTCAGCCGGGCATTTCTCTTCAGCAGGCCTTCATAAATGAGCCTGGAAATGTATATGGCACTGAAAAGGGATGTGAATATTCCGATAACCAGCATTGTTGCAAATCCCTTTATCGGTCCGGTTCCGAAAATATAAAGCACGATTCCGGTCAGCAGGGTGGTGATGTTTGAGTCCAGAATTGCGGAAAGTGATCCTTTGTAACCATCGGCAATTGCGAGCTTGACTCCCTTCCCGGCTCTCAGTTCCTCACGTATCCGCTCGAAGATCAGAACGTTCGCATCAACTGACATACCCATTGTCAGAACAATCCCCGCAATGCCTGGCAGGGTAAATACCGCACCGAGTGATGCGGAAACACCCATGATAAGGAAAATATTGCTGAAAAGGGCTATGTCGGCAACTCCCCCGGCGCTTCTGCTGTAGTAGAAAGCCATGTAGGCAAGAACAATGACGAAGGCAATGATGAATGAAATCAATCCGGCATTGATGGCTTCACGTCCCAGCGTGGGTCCGACAACCGTGTCCGAAACGATTCGTGCTGGAGCAGGCAGCTTGCCTGATTTAAGGATATTGGCCAGGTCGTCGGCTTCCTCAATGGTAAAATCCCCGGTTATCTCGGTGCTTCCGGTGGGAATCTCGCCTACCACGCGCGGATAGGACCTGACATAGCCGTCAAGGACCACGGCAATACACCTGTTTACATTTTCACGGGTCATCCTTGCCCATGTTTTTGCTCCCTCCGAATTCATGTTGAAGTCAACCTTCACTTCACTGCCGGTCATCCCGGAGGTGGGGCGTGCGGATGTTATAACACTGCCGTCAAGGGGAGCCCGCCCGTCACGGGTGGTAACCTTTATTGCATGAAGCTCATACAGGCTTCCCGACGGATCGTATTTGTGAGGGTTCTGGCTCCAGTACAGCCTCAGGTCCCTGGGGAAAAGAGCCCGTACCTGGTTCATGGCAAGATACCTGTTGACCTTTGCGGTATCAACCCCCAAAGCCAGACCTATCATACAGGAAGGAAGGGCTTCCCCCTGCTCGGTGACCCTTGGTGTGAGTATGCCGAAAAGCGGGTTCTGAAGTGCGAATTCCTCCCGGGTGGATGCAGCGGCTGTCTGAACTGTATCTTTCTCAATGAGATCCAGGAGATCCTGTATTTCACTGCCGCTGCTTTCCGAAGCAGCTTCTGCTGCTGCGCCCTGTTTTTCAGCTTCAACAGCCTGCCTGGCATTTGCCTCAATACCTTTCAGCAGCTCATTCGCGGAAATAAGATAGTTTATTATTTCACTGTTTTCATATGTTTCCCAGAATTCAAGATTGGCCGTACCCTGAAGAAGCTCACGGACCCTCTGGGGATCAGTCTGGCCCGGCAGTTCGATAAGTATTCTCCCCTTCGTTGCAAGCTGTGTTATATTGGGCTGTACAACCCCGAACCTGTCAATCCTGGTTCTGAGAATATTGAAGGCATTCTTGGTTGCACTGTTGATTTCCTCGTCAAGAACCCTAAGAACCTGCTCATTGGTTGAATTGAAATTGATCTTGTCCCTCAGGTCAACCGTACTGAAAATGGCTGCCAGTTTTGCATTCGGATCAATTTCCTGAAATGCCCGTCCGAAAAGAACAAGAAAATCAGCCTGGCTTTCTTTCTCAAGCTCCTTTGCCCTTGCCAGAGCACTTAAAAATGTTTTGTCCGTACTGTGATTTGAAAGTGCCTTGAGGATATCCTCAACGGACACTTCCAGTATGACGTTCATACCGCCTTTAAGGTCAAGCCCGAGATTGATCTCCCTCTTCTGGCAGTCCTTGAAACTGTAGCCAAGGAAACTCCATTTGCTTTTTGGCAATGAGGCTATTGAATCAATGTAATACGTCTGTTTCACCAGGTCTCCCTGAGCATATGTTTTGGCATCCTGTTTAACCTTGTAGGTTGCACCGGTGAATGAAAGCTGGTAAACCGACACCAGGGCAAGAGCAATGGCAAGAACCATTATGGCTGTTTTGTTCTGCATTTGTATGGCTTTTGAATTATACCGTGTTTGTTTTCCTCTTATTAATAATTGAGGCGCAAATATATTAAAATTTTATGGAAAAAAGGCTGAATAAAATTTATCCAGCCTTGCAGTATGAATGAGTATTGCTGTTACTAATCAAGCAGTTTTTCGTAGTTTGTCTCGAGGGGCCGCCTGTTCAGAAAATCGTAAAGGGCAAGGTTTCTTAAATTGTAGAAATACGACCAGTAATTCTGCAATGCCTGAACATATGCCCTCCTGTTGGTGTCTTTCCGGGTATCGGCGTTGTTCAGCTCAAGCACCTGTATCTTTCCTATCAGAAAGCGGGCCTTTGTGACTTCATACATTCGTGCGGCGACAGTATCAGATTTTGCAGCAATCCTCACCTGCTCCGCCTGAAGATTGAACTGTTCAACATCCAGAATCAGGTTCTGGTCAAAGTCAACCTGATCCTGTCTCGACTGGACCTGTGCCAGTTCAAGGCTGGATTTTGCCATCAGGTATCTCCCCCTGCCCAGTCCCCAGTCAAGTATGGGCAGTGTTATCCCCAGCCTTATAGTCTGCTGACGGTTGGATTCCTGATAGGCATAGCGGAAAACCGGGTCCTGGTCACGCAGACCGAAAGAGGCAATGAGGTTGGCATTAAGTCCCTTGTCAGCTTTAGCCTGGGCCAGGTTGCTCTGTGCCGTAAGAACATTGAGCTGCTGATTGATTATCTGCGGGTTGTTGTTGTGAGCCAGGTCAAGAACCTCCTGAACATCAACCTGAAGATCCGGCACTGACGACGGAAGTATCAGTTCAAGTCTTATATTTTCATTGAAGCCGAGAAAGGACCTGAGTCTTAATTCCCTGTCCTTGAGATTCATGTCAGCTTCCTTCCGTGCAGTTTCGGAGTTGAGCCAGGAAAGCTGCATCTGAAGCAGCTCGTCTTCAGCGATGGTCCCGAGATTGAACCGGCCCTGTGCCATTCTGTACAATGTATCGGCATTCAGATAATTCGTCTCTGCAATCTGCTTGTTTATCTGTGCAAGGGTCAGGCTGAAAAACTGCCGTACAGCTTCCATGTGCACCGATTCAATATTGGAGAGGAAGGTTTTTTTTGCCGCTTCATATTTAAGAGGTTCTGTCTTTTTCTGCCATCCCAGGGAATTGTATCTGAATAAAGGCTGTACAAACCTTACGCTCAGGGGGGCTGTAATATATCTGTTTCTTGTCTGATCCTTCGCCTTGTCAAGATCCGTTTCAAGAGTAAGATCCGACTGCAGGGCAATCGTTCCGCCCGTAATGCCGATATTCTGCAGAAGGGACAGGGAGCCGATTGTCTGGAGGATGTTTGTTGAGACATAATACCACTCGCCTGCCTGGGAATTCCATACCCTGCTGTAAGCGGTACTGTAATCGGGGGTGGTTCCCGTCAGGGTCAGTGATGGTCTGTACTGGGCCACATAAGTCCGGTATTGCCAGTAGCTTGCCCGGAAGCGGTGTTTCGCCATAAGGGCCAGGGGTGACTGATCCTCAGCCAGTTTAATTACTTCGCTGAGGGTGAGCTTCCTGATTTCCTGTGCTGTAACTGATTTTATTGAGAGAAGGAATGAGAATACCACTACCGGGATAATCAGCCGGTTCATTACTAGAGTTTTATTCATATCTTAATGATTCTATAGGATCTTTTTCCGATGCACGCTTGGCCGGAGAGTAGCCAAAAACCACACCCACGGCTGCTGATACTCCGAATGCTATAAAAACGGAGAAAAAAGAAACAATTGTCATAATCCCCGCAACCTGTTCTATTATTTTTGCCATGATGACACCCAGGAATATTCCGACGAATCCGCCTGAAACGCTTATCAGAACAGCTTCGGAAAGAAACTGTACCACGATATCCATCTTTTTTGCACCGATTGCCATCCTGGTCCCGATTTCCTTTATTCTTTCCATCACTGATGCAAACATGATATTCATGATGCCTATGCCTCCCACTACAAGTGAAATGCTGGCAATTGCACCGAGTACAATATTGAATATATCCTTGGTTCTCTGCTGCTGTTTAAGGAGCAGCTCAGGCACTGTTATCTCAAAATCCTTTACATTTGAATGGCGCCTGATCATCATACGGCTCAGTATTTCCGTTGAAGGAGTAATCTGTTCTGTTTCATTTACCTGCACCACAATACGGTCAAGCTGGTTATAGTTTGTCTCCAGATCCGATCCTGCATCGGAACTGCCTGAAAGCACCCTTCCCATTCCGCCGCCAAAGCCCCCCATTACAAAAACATTCGATGAGGCTTCCGAAGCCAGTTTTGTATTCACGAGGGCCCTGTTCTGGTATCTGAGAAGCATGGTCTGAATGGGGATGTAAATATTGTCATTGTACACATTCACACCCTTTTCCTCAAACCCGGTCAGGCTTACGGTGGTTTTCTGAAGAACTCCGATGACCTTCAGCCATATGCCGTTGAATTTGATATACTGCCCGATCGGATCTACCTTGCTGAAAAACTTGGCCCTTATATTTGCCCCGATAATGCAGACCTGGATACCATTTTCTTCCTGGTAGGAATTGAAGAAGGCACCTGAAACCAGCGGCAGATTGTAGAGATGGAAATAATCATTTGAAACACCGACGAGCTTGGCAGTATATTTAACACCGTTCATTACTGCTGTTGAATTGAAGGATATCTCCGGACTGATCCGCTTGACGGAAGGCAGGGTTTCATTGATCGCTTCCACGTCAAGCATGCTCAGCCCCCTGGAGAATTTCTTTGCCTGCTTTTCGCCTTCCTCACCACCTGACGACTGATCCTGCACGATGGGATTGATGAGGATATTATTCACTCCCACCATTTTCATCTGTTCCATTATCTCCTGCTTGGCACCCTTGCCTATGGCCAGCATGGCAATCACGGCAGCCACCCCGAATATGATACCGAGAGCTGTCAGCATGGATTTCAGCTTGTTTGAGATTATCGATTCAACGGCAATCTCAATATCATGAAAATATCTGAAAATAAACTTAAACATTTCCGGCCTTTATTTATTGCTATACAATTTACTGGTTGCGCTGAGGCTGCCGGGGTCCTTCCCCTCCCTGCTGGTTCCCGGGTCTTTGCTGACCCTGGGGAGTATTTCCGCGCGTTTCCCTGAATCTTCTCATTGCAGCAGTATCTCCCTGCATATTCTGGAACTGCTGCCGCATTTCCGGAGTCATATTCATCATCATGCCGCCTCCCCGGCCTCCAGGCCCTCTTCTCTCTGTCTGCTCACTGGCCTTCCGCTCCTCTTCCTTCCTTATCCTCTCCTTTTCCTTAATTACGCTTACCAGGTTTTCCCCGAGAAGCCTGGTGAATTCCTCAGGCTTTTTGGGCGTGTTGAGATAAAGCTGTACTCCGGGTTCAATCCCTTGTTCCACAACAACATTATTTTCATTCGATTCTCCAAGGACCACTATCTGCTTTGAGCCGTTTTTCAGATAGACGAAAGGAATGCTGTCAGGTCCGGTCTGTACACTTTCCAGAGGTATATAGGTCACATCATCAATTGTTTTTGTAACAATCTTGTTCCCGGTTGTCATTGACGGCCTCAGAATCGGGTCCGACTCATTAAGCTTGACAATCACTTCAAAAACCTTTGCATCGGCATTGGGAAGCTGTTCACCTATATTGGCGACACTTAAAACAACTCCCGAATATTTCTTTTCCGGAAATGCATCTACCATGATTTCCACTTCCTGATTTGTCTTCACCTTGCTAACATCAATCTCATTGACATAGGTTTTTGAGATCATGGTTGACATGTCGGGAAGGGTGGCAACAACATTGTCCCACGGACTTATTGATGAGCCCACTTTCCTTTTTGCACCCATCCTGTCGCGTTTATAGATGACCATACCTTCCGAGGGCGCATAGATCACAAACTGTTCCAGGAGCTTCTGCAGGTCCCTGACTCTCGTGTTCTGTTCAGCAAGCCGGTTCTTGATTGTTCTCATATCGGAACGTGCCTGTTCCACTTTCAGATGGTAACCCCTTTGTGCCTGTTCAAGCGACCTCTGGGCCTTGTCAAGGGCTATTTCAGCCTGCCGGATGGTAGTCGGAGGCTCATATTTGGATTCCTGAAGGGTAATCTGAGCTTCCTCAACACTGAAACGCAGATTCTTGATCTGATCCCTGAGATTACTGAGAGTTACCGCTGTATCAAGCATTTTAACCTCCAGGTTTGTTTCAAAAGTGATAAGGTTCTCAAGCTCATCCTTGAGGCTGTTATCGAATGAAGTCCTGTCAAGCGTTGCAATATAATCACCTTCACTGACTTCAGTGCCTTCCGGAACCAGGTCGGTGATCTTTATTTCCATTGCCCTTATATTCCTGCTCTGAGTGAATTCAGGCCCGCGTATATCGGTGGAATTCTCGGCCTGTAATTCCCCTGTGGTGGTAACAACAATGTCGAACTGCCCCCTCCGGGCTTCCACATACAGATTCTCCAGATCCTTTTTGGATCCGGTCCTGTTGATCACAACCAGCACAAGGATCGCCAAAGCCGCGACAACAAGCGTGATAATGGTTGCCTTTTTCATCATTGATTTATTTTATAAACAGTCATAAAAAATATTCAAAAGGATTCGCGAATTGTTCCGGCCCGGAAAACCCGGTGCTGAATCTTTCATTTCTCCATTCCGGGCATAATATCCGGGGAACACCAATAAGACATTCCGGCAGCCGGTTTTATTCCTCCGTCCGTAAATATTTATTCTTTTTTAACAATTGAAATTACTCTTTCAGCCAGCAGCCGGGCCTCGCCTTCTGATCTTCCCTCTGCATAAATCCTCATTACCGGTTCAGTATTTGACTTGCGCAGCTGAAACCATCCGTCAGGCAGATCAATTCTCAAACCATCCCTTTCATCAGTTTCCATGCCGCTGAAATGATTCCTGACCGACTGAAGAATATGGGATAAATCTGACTGCGGATCAAGTTCCAGCTTCTTCTTTGCTATCCAGTAGGAAGGATAGGTTCCCCTCAGCTCCGAACATTTCATTCCGCTCAGGGCCAGATGGGTCAGAAAAAGGGCAATACCTGCCAGTGCGTCCCTTCCGTAATGAAGTGCAGGATAAATGATGCCCCCGTTGCCTTCTCCCCCGATCACTGCATTCCGGGCTTTCATTTCCTCAACAACATGCACCTCGCCAACGGGAGAGGAGAAGTACCTGCATCCGTATTGCTCGGTCACATCCTTCAGTGCCCTGGTGGATGACAGGTTTGAAACCGTGCTTCCGGGCGTGTTCCGGAGTATGAAATCCGCAACGGCAACAAGCGTGTATTCCTCTCCAAACATAGATCCGTCCTCGCAGATAATCGCCAGACGGTCCACATCCGGATCAACTACAAGACCGAGATCTGCCTTTCTGTCTGCAACAAGGGCAGAGATTTCGCCCAGGTTTTCAGGAAGCGGTTCGGGATTATGGGGGAAGATGCCGTCGGGCGTGGTGTTCAGTTCAATGACCGACTTTATTCCAAGTGCTTTCAGAAGCTGCGGGACAATTATCCCGCCAACCGAGTTAACACAGTCAACAGCCACGGTAAAACCTGCCTTTTCAATAGCTTTCACATCAACCAGGTCCAGCCTGAGGATCTGGTCTATATGCTTACCGTTCCAGGAATCGTCAGTGACATATCTGCCTTCCCGGCCTGCAGCAGCAAACTCAAAATCCTCTGCCGCGGCCAGTCTCAGGATCTCCTCGCCTTCAGCCTCCCCGATAAATTCCCCCCTTGCGTTAAGGAGCTTCAGGGCATTCCACTGCGCCGGATTATGACTTGCTGTCACAATTATTCCTCCGTCAGCCCCCGTTCCGGCAACAGCCATTTCAACGGTGGGAGTACTTGCCAGGCCCAGATCCCTGACATTTATGCCCATACTTCTCAGGGTATCTGAAACCAGTGAGCTCACAAGGGGTCCAGAGATTCTTGCATCACGCCCTATCACAATTCCAGGGGAATCATTGCCGCCGGCCCTGATCCAGGAAGCAAACGCAGCAGTGAATTTCACTATGTCAACAGGTGTCAGATTATCACCCGGCCTGCCGCCTATTGTTCCCCTGATTCCGGAAATGGATTTTATCAGTGTCATTTCTTGGTTTTCTGGCCTGCAAATTTGCAAAAATTTCATCAAATAATAAATATATCAAATAATCGTACCTTTGCATCACTTAAAAACAACCCTGATGGACAAGCGGAAAAAGAAGGAAGAGCTGATCCGGCTTAACAGGTATATAGCCGGCAGCGGCCTCTGTTCACGCCGCGAGGCGGATGAATACATCACAGGGGGATTTATAAGTGTCAACGGAAAGACAATAACAGACCTGGGGACGAAAATAAACCGGGATGACAATGTGAGATACAAGGGCAGAAAGCTTCTGCCCGAAAAGAAGGTCTATCTGCTGATCAACAAGCCTGCCGGATATGTTACCACCATGAAGGACCCTCATGCTGAACGAACGGTGACTGATCTGGTAAGGAATGCCTGTTCAGAAAGGATTTATCCGGTGGGAAGGCTTGACAAGGATACAACAGGTGTCCTTCTCATGACAAATGACGGTGACCTTACAAAAAAGCTGACTCACCCGAAATTTGAAAGAAAAAAAATATATCACGTCCATCTCGATAAACCGGTAAGCAAGGCCGACCTCTACAGGATTGTTGAGGGAATAAGCGTGGATGGCTCCCCGGTTCCGGTGGATTCTGTGGAATATGCTGATCCGGACGACAGGAAGCAGATAGGTATTGAACTCCATTCCGGGCAAAACAGGGTGGTGCGGAAAATATTCGAATCGCTCGGATACAGGGTCAGCAAACTCGACAGGGTCTATTTCGCCGGTCTCACAAAAAAGAATCTCCCCAGGGGAAAATGGAGATTCCTTACACAAAAGGAGATTGCCATGCTTAAAAGAGGAATTTATTAAACGAAATGAAACACCGGTCAGGTTTTGTAAATATCCTGGGAAATCCAAATACGGGAAAGTCAACCATAATGAATTCCCTTGTCGGGGAAAAGCTTTCCATAATAACTTCCAAGGCCCAGACCACACGGCACCGGATAATGGGCATCGTGAACTCCGAAGATTTCCAGATAGTCTATTCCGACACGCCCGGCATCCTGAAACCTGCCTACAAACTGCAGGAATCAATGATGAACTTTGTGAAAACGGCACTTGCCGACGCCGATGTTATAATGTACGTGACTGATGTTACGGAAAAGGCTGTGTCCAAAACAGAATACCCTGAAAAGATCAGATCATCCGGCATACCCGTAATTGTTGCCGTGAACAAAATAGACCTGACAAACCAGCAAGAACTGGAAAAGATAGTGGAGGAATGGCAGGATTTTTTCCCCGGCTCACCCGTGATACCCGTATCTGCACTGAACAAATTCAATCTCGGCACCCTCCTTAATGCAGTAATATCGAGACTTCCCGAGGGAGAAGCATATTTCCCCAAGGACCAGCTTACCGATAAGCATGAAAGATTTTTTGCATCCGAAATAATAAGGGAAAAGATTCTCGGCAATTACCGGAAAGAAGTTCCCTACAGTGTTGAAATAGAGATTGAGAGCTTCAGGGATGAAGGCAGAATACTGAAAATAAGGGCCGTGATTCATGTGGCCAGGGAAAGTCAGAAGGCCATACTGATAGGTCACAGGGGCTCAATGCTTAAAAAGACCGGCACGGAGGCAAGGCATGACATGGAGGATTTTTTTGGCAGGAAGGTATACCTCGAACTCTATGTCAGGGTAAGCAGGGACTGGAGGGATAAGCCGGCGATGCTCAGAAAGTTTGGTTACCTATAATGTAAAGAATGAATTGTGAGCAGAATAGTTGCCATAGTAGGACGCCCGAACGTGGGTAAGTCAACCCTGTTCAACAGGCTTACCGAATCAAGGCTTGCCATTGTTGATGAAACCAGCGGTGTTACCCGCGACCGCAACTATGGCAGCTGCACCTGGAACGGAATTGATTTCTCCCTAATCGATACAGGGGGCTTTGTCGAGGATTCCGGCGATATATTCGAGGAGGAAATCAACAAACAGGTGTTAGTGGCCATAGAGGAATCCGATCTCATACTCTTCATGGTTGATGTAACTGCAGGAATACATGAACTGGACAAAGCCATTGCCGGTCTTCTGAGAAAATCCGGCAGGAAAATGCTGCTGGTGGTGAACAAGGTTGATAACAGCCAGAGGCTGATGGAAGCCGCTGAATTTTACGAACTGGGAACTGAACGCTATTTCCCCGTCAGCTCAGTAAACGGCAGCGGCACCGGTGATCTTCTTGATGAAATTGTAAGCATCCTCCCGGAAAAAGAGCCGGAAACAATTCCCGAAATACCGCGGGTGGCAATTGTCGGCAGACCGAACGTGGGAAAATCTTCACTCGTGAATTCCCTTCTAGGGGAGGAAAGAAATATTGTAACGCCTATTCCGGGAACAACCCGCGATTCCATCTATACCCGCTATAATAAATTCAATCACGACTTTTATCTTGTTGACACTGCAGGATTGAGAAAAAAAAGCAGGGTCAGCGAGAATATTGAATTCTATTCTGTCCTGAGAGCAGTCAGAACCATTGAAAATTCGGATATCTGCCTGCTCATGATCGATGCAACCAGAGGCATGGAGGCACAGGATCTCAACATACTGTCGCTGATACTCAAGAACGGCAAGGGACTTATCCTGGCTGTGAATAAATGGGATCTTGTTGAAAAAGACAGTAATACGGCACGACTGCTGGAAAAGGAAATCAGGAAAAAAACTGCTCCCTTTACGGATTTCGGGATAATATTTATTTCGGCAGTGAAACTGCTCAGGATCCATAAGATACTTGATCTGATTAACACTGTCAACAAAAACAGAACCAGGAAAATTGGCACGGCAGAGCTCAATTCGGTAATGCTTGACATTATCAGGCAAAATCCTCCGCCATCGGCAAGAGGAATGAAAATCAGCATAAAATACATAACACAGCTGCCGACATATTCACCCTCGTTTGCCTTTTTCTGCAACCATCCCCAATACATAAAGGAACCATATAAACGTTATATTGAAAACAGGATGCGTGAGAAATTTGAGTTTACAGGTGTACCGCTCAGATTATTTTTCAGAAAGAAATAATCACCTTTGGTGTGATTTTTGTTCAGGAACAATCAGGCGCTGAATTATGAAAACACGAAGATACCTTATTCTGCTTATCCTGGCTCCGGTACTTGCTGCCGGCTGCCGGAAGATTGAACACCTCCCGCCGGAGCCGAAAATTGAATTCCGCTATTTTGAAGTTTTTGACACAACCGACATTCTTGGAAACAAATGTCAGGGAGGCAGACTCAATTTCTATTTCGAGGATGGCGATGGCAATCTGGGATTACCTCCGCCCGACGGAACCCATTCCGATACCACCAACCTTTTTCTCACACTTTTCAGAAAAACAAAGGGCCGGATGACCGAAGTCGGAGCCAATGACATACTCAGGCCCTCCAATTACAGGATACCATATATGGACAGGCAGGGACAGAACAAAATTCTCAGGGGAACCATATCGGTCACCTTCCTGTACCTCTTTTATTCACTTGAATCCCACGATACAATCAGGTACGATTTCTACATAAAGGACAGGGCCGGTAACATCAGCAACACCGAATCCACAAGCGAAATCTTACTTTCCGAAAATAATACCTACAGAAAAACCAAATGAACTGATCCGCCGGCAGAATCAGTATATACATCAGAACCTTATTCCCATCATCAGGATATCATCCACCTGGTCATTCTCCCCCTGCCATTCATCCAGGAAACTCTCAATCTTTTCCCTCTGTTCATCCATTGAGAGATTACTTACTTCCTCAATAAGCGATTTAAGGCGTGCTATCTTCATCTTTTTCCCTTCCGTCCCGCCAAACTGGTCGGGGTAACCATCGGTGAAAAGATAGATACTGTCCCCTTCCTTAAGGTAATATTCCTGATCATCAAAGAATTTCTCCGCCAAGGATTCCCCGCCGATCGACGATCTGTTACCCTTCACATACAGGAACTCCCCGCCGAGTATCATTATCACCGGCCGCATTGCGGAGGCAAATCTGATATGACCGGTCCTGAGACCTATCTCACATACAACCATGTCCATGCCATCGTTTGACACCCCAAGCTCAATATTCTGGTTTAACGTTGAAAAAAGCTGACTGTCAAGTGTCTTCAGGATAACCGAAGGCCTGGTTATGTGCTGCCTTCCTATAATGTCCTGAAGAAGGGTGGAGCCTATCATCGACATGAAGGCACCCGGAACGCCATGACCCGTTGAATCTGCACATACCAGCATGAATCTGTCGTCACCGAACCTGTCGAACCAGTAAAAATCCCCGCTCACTATATCCCTGGGTCTGAAAAGGATAAATGCATCACTGAAAGTTTCCTTCAGCTTGTTCAGATCGGGCAGTATACTGGTCTGTATCCTCTTGGCATAGCTGATGCTGTCGGTTATTTCAACATTCTTAAGTTCTATTTCGCCTTTCTGCCTGACAACCTCTTCGGTCCTGGCTTCAAGTTCAGTCTTGAGATACAGTTCCAGCCTCTTCTGGGCTTTTTCGCGCTGCCGTATAATAAGGACCACAATGCCTGAAGCAGCTGCTGCCGAAAGAATAAAAAACCACCAGGTTCTCCAGAACGGAGTTCTGATCGAAAGGTCGAATGTTACAGCCTGTCCGGATAATCCTTCCTCATTCACGGAATTCATGCTGAACCTGAATCTGCCGTCGCGCGGGGAAACAGTCACTTCCCTGTCGGTGCTCCATGCCGACCAGTCGTCATCCCAGTTATCAAGCCTGGTCTGGTAATATACCTTTTCAGGTTCCCTGAAACTGATTCCCACATAACCGATGTTAATGCGATAGCGTTTTTTATAGGGCAGGCTGAATGATTTCCTGTAAGGATATCTGACATCATTCACTGAAATGTAATTGATATTATTTACGGGGGCCTGTCCGGTTTTGCAATCCTTATCAAGGTCATAAACCACCAGGCCCTGTGTGGTTCCAATCAGCACCCTTCCTCCAGGGGACTCATGCATGGCGCCGGGGTTGCAGGCACCTCCCCTGGCAAAACCTGTGGAATAAGTCTTCATGCTGCCCGACAGCCTGTCGTAGCAGGAAAATCCCCTTTCATGCCCGATCCATATCCTGTTGAGTGAATCGGCAAGAATGCTGTAGCAGTAGTCTGACAAAAGCCCTTCAGCCCTTGTATAGGAAATGACCGAATCGCCCCGGAATTCAAATACGCCGTTCCCGGCGGTGGCTGCCCATATACTGCCGTCACTGCTCCGGAAACCGGATGTTATGACATTCATGGTAGGTCCGCGCATTATGCCGCTCCGCGATGACACACCGTCCTCAATGTTTACAGTGTAAATACGGTCTGTTTTGGTCGCTATTGCTGCATTGCCGCCGCCGAGAAGACAGATCTGGTCTATCCTGTTATAGGGCAGGCCGTTGTTTGTGTTATATCTTGCCTTCACCCTTCCCGTGGTCCGGTCGAGAATGATCACACCGTTCAGGGTGCCCAGCCACAGATAATCCTCCCCGGCCTGTATATTCAGAATGTAATCCTCCCCCGAATTGCCGGACCGGTAAAACAAACGCCGGTTCCCCTTTCTTTCCTGCAGGTACAGGCCCGCTCCGGCAGTGCCTATCCAGAGCCTGCCGTCAGCTTCGGTACGGTAACTGGAAATCTCGGTGTTGCCGGTGCTCCCGCGAAGATCTTTGAAAGGTTTCAGATTGTTCTGATCAATGTCAAAAAGATAATAACCCGTGGGCGTTCCGAGAAAGCAGCTGCCTTCAAGGCTGCTGACACAGATAATATTACCGGCCTCAGGAGTCTGGCCGGGCGAATAAAAGGCAAGGGCAAGGGAAGGCAGCATTGAAAGGCCTTCGCCAAAATGGCCTATCCAGTAATTCCCTTCAAGATCCCTGAAAACCGTCCTGATATTATTTGCCGGAAGGCCGGAATTCTCATCAATGAATGCTGAAAATGCGATATCGCTGGCGCCGGGGAACAAATCCAGCCTGAACACGCCGGAGCCGTTTGTCGGTATCCAGAAAGTACTGTTTCCGTCCCGGTATATTTCCTGAACATCCAGATATGAATGTTCTCCGCGGTCCGAAAGTCTTGCCGGCTTTTTGTCTTTTTCACGCAGGTTCATTATATACAGGCCGTTCCCGTTGGTTCCGGCAAGGATAAAGTCTGTTCCCGGGACTGTCCGGATGGCCGTCACACTTGAATAATCGAATTCCGTGAATGCATCCAGAAACACAAGACTGTCTTTCTCAAGCCTGAACTGGCTGATATTTTCCTGGCTGCCCAGCAGGAGTTCCCCCCTGTCGGTAAATTCCGCGGAAAAATACATGTCCCCTTCCCGGCTTTTGAAACGCCGGATGTTTTCAGGATTGGCCGGATCTATCCTGTAGATTGCATCAGCCTGCGGCACAGCCCATATGAAACCACCGGGATCCCTTACCAGGGCACTGATGCTTATATGGTTGTCTACCGGGATTTTTTCCAGAACTCCGTCCCTGGCGTAAAAAATTGTTCCGTCACTGCAGCCGAACCAGGGATTCCCTGAAGAATCCCCTGTGCTGCATGTAGGATAACGGCCGCTGACAGAATCGGGAAAGGGCACATCATGAAATTCAAATCCGTCAAATTTTGACAGGCCCTTCCTAGTTCCCACCCACAGATAGGCCCTGCTGTCCTGACAGAGGGTATATACAAAACCGTCGGGGATACGGCTTTCATTTCCATAATATCTGAAAGGATAGGTCTGGGCAAAAAGGGAGGAAACCAATACACAAAAGCACAGGATTGTGCTGCTGAGTTTTTTTTGTTTGCTTGTTGATATCATACCAGCCGGATTTATTTGGGCTTAACGGCTTTTTTAACTGAAATCTTCGGATTATACACGGGAACGCCTCCGATGGGGGAACTGAAAAAAGGCAGGGCATCTCCTCTCTGACTTTCAAGTGTAACAACCACATTATTGTTTTTGATCAGTTCTCCCTGTGCCTTATGAAACTGAAAATCAAGCGATGATCCTATCTCCGGCGCTTCAATGGGGATCCTGTCCTCCTTCCAGTCGTTTTCCCCCGATACAGACAGGCTTATACCCTGTTTATACCTCGATACAACAAGGATATTACCGTCATTGTCCCAGTCAAAATTCCTCTGTTTTATCCATACAACACCGGAATCCACATAGGGATAAATATGTGCAACACTTTTAAAATCATTCCACATTCGGAAAGTATACTTATAGGTGAATGCATTGCCTCCCTCCACGGGAAGATTGCTTTCTGCCTCACGGCTCATAAAGAATCTGTAAAGGTTGCCATCATCCCCGGTGATACCCTCAACAACCATCTTGAATATGTATGAATTCCATTTCGCGTTGAAATCTCCTGCAGTCGGATTGAATGGACCAAAACTGAACCATTTGTTGTCATACCTGGCTTCACTCCCGAATACCCTTGAGGCCAGAAGTGTGCCTTCCCTGTAATTGTCTCCCTTGTTCAGCCCCCTGGATTGCTGATTTCTGTCGGGATCCACTCCCCTGCCCCCGTAGACCCCGAAGAAGGTCCGGGTATCGAAATCACCCCGGATTTCATCATGTTCACCACCCACGTCCGGATCAAATACCCTTATATAGAACTGGCCCGTGTATTCCCTGGGAATGGTAAAGAAAAAAACCTGGCGGAAATCATCATCCCCCCAGGATGTCTCGGCATCCTTGCCGAAGGTTACCAGAAAGGGTATGTTCTCCTCCTTGCCGGGCACCGCCTGAGCCGAAAGTGTCAGTCCTGACCGGAATCCCGGCAGCCCCACCAATACCAGCAGTGCTATAAATATGATTCTCTTACATTCCATTTAAATCCCCCATTATTTACTTTCCGCATTATAGTTCCCCCGGTACTATTGTTATGTTCCTGCATATACACGCTTCCCTGATTATTCCTGCCTCTCCGGGTTCAGTCCTTACAATCAGCTGAACATTATATGTTCCGGGTTTTAAATAACTCTTGCTCACCTTCATGCCGCCCGCCACGGTCTCGTCCCCGAAATTCCAGTAGTACTCCGCAATATTCCATCCGGGAAGATTGGTCTTTTCCGCACTGAAAAATATATTCCGCCCTGCACTGGCTGTATCCGCAGCCGATATATAGGGCTGTTCAATATCCGTTATCTCAAGACTGAATGTTTTTTCATTGTAAAGAATCTCCCCGGTTATGAGATTAACAACATCCAGACGGATCATGTATGTTCCGGGGCCCGGGTAGCAGTATATTACAGAAGGGCCTGTTCCTTTACTGCCGTCACCGAAATGCCATTCATAGCGAAAAGGTATGCTGTCATGCTTAACTGCATTTTCTTCTACAAGCTCGTAACAGTAATTGTTCTCAATCAGTGTGTCACAAACTGATTTTCTGATTATTGTGGAAGTAAAACTATAAATGTCATCATTTATCCTCCTGTCGGAGGAAAAAAATCCCGACTGCATGTCATCCGCGGCAACAATAGCAAAATCATTCTCAGGGGAATTAAGGGGTTCGGGAAGCAGTACCGGGTCTGCCCATACTCCGTCCGACAAGGTTGTGTAATAGACATCAAGCTTGCCGTATCCTCCGTCACGGTCCGATGAAAAATAAAGCCTCCCCGAAGGATGGATGAACGGGAAGCTCTCTCTGCCGGTACTGTTGATGCCGGGACCGGGGTTGACGGGTCTGCTCCACTGGCCATCAACAAGTTCACTGACCCAGATATCGGATTTTCCCTCCCCTCCCGGCATGTCGGAGGCAAAATAAAGGTATTTTCCGTCACTGCTCAGTGACGGCTGGGCAATATTGTATTCCGTACTGTTATAGGGAAAGGCGCTTAATGACACAAGTTCGTCACCATTCAGCTCAGCCCTGAATATGCCGCTGTGGTTTTTATAACCGCGCTTTTTTGCAGCTCTGCCCGTTTCCACCTCACTGGTAAACCACACACTCTTTCCATCCGGGGCAAAGCAAAGGGGGCCGATATTGAAAAGTCCGCTGCGCTCACCGCGGATCATGACAGGTTTTCCGTATTCAGTACTGTCTTTCCTCATGGCTTTGTACAGGTTATAAACCCTTCTGCCTTCAAAGGATTTGCGGTCTTTTACCGCACTGAAACGCCTGTCGGAACAGAAAATAATGCCATCCCGGATTATTACCGGCGACATTTCGCTGAAAATGGGATCATTGAATGACATCCTTTTAACCCTGTAAAGGGATGGCTGCTGCGACTGAACGGAGCCGGCCACCATAAGAAGGCATGTAATGCTGATGCTATACCTCAGGGTTCTGCGCATAATCAAAAATATTTCGGATTCGCGGCACTGATCCTGGACCCGAATTCATATCTTAAAATAATTTCACTCGATCCCCTGGAAAAGGAATTCATTCTTCCTGCAGGATAATCATATGACAGTCCGGCCATGAGCCGCGGGTTTATCTGTATCTGCAGATGACCGACAGCTACCTGCTCTGTGATTCTCCAGGATGCTCCCAGCCACACAAGGTCGGAAAAAATAAAATTGCAGTTCACATCAAACTGGTTCAGATGATCGCTTTTATTCATGGAATAGTCAATCAGCAGCGAGGGCTTGATCATGAAAACCGGAGATAACGATAAAAGGGCTCCTGCAGAAACTACAAAATCGTATTCACTGAATGAATGGGAAGCCTGCACATGCCCGTTTCCCGTATTCCTGTAAAATAGGAAAGACGGAACCGCAAGCCCGGCAAAGAACTTATCTGTAAAGTAATATACACCGGCACCGGCATTCGGGAAAATATAGGATTTATCCGTTTCAGGGAAAGCGGGATCGGGTCTTGTTATCCCCGGTATCCCTCTGTAATCGGTATTTGACAGTTCCGTTCCGGCTTTCAGTCCAAGAGATATTTTTCCCGTTTTCAGTCTTATGTGATATGCATATATCCCGTAAATACTCTGTGATTTAGTGACTCCGTACTGCATGAAACCTGCCTTCAGCCCCAGGGCAACCTTGTCGTTTCTGAGAGGTGAATGAAGACTTACAGACTCGATGCGGGGAGCATCCGGTATGCCCATCCACTGAACCCGGCAGGAAAGGAGAACACTGAGTGCATCCCGTGATCCTGCATATGCGGGATTGATCATCAGGCCGTTATGGAGATACTGACTGTAAACGGGATAACCGGGCCTGATCCTTTCCGGATCAGCATCAGCCTGTGCAGCGGATTTTCCCGCTGTACACAGAAGAAACACTGATAATATTGCCGCAAATCTGTACATTGTCATTCCTTTCGCTGACTGTTACATATTCTTGCCGTTGTTCCGCCTTCAGTTCCTCCTGAGTATGATAAAACCGCTCTTCGACACCACATGGCCTGTCTGCTGTGAAATAATCCTTAACATATAGTAATAGGTACCTTCCGGCAGTTCGGTTCCGGAGCTGTTCCTCCCGTCCCAGTTCCTCCAGCGGCTGCCGTTTCTGTTCGATGTCGAATAAACCTGTGTTCCGGCTCCATTGATTATTGTAAGTTCTGCAGTCTGATTATCCAGATCAAGTCCGCTGATGATCAGTGAGTCATTAATATTATCGCCGTTGGGCGATATTCCGCCCGGAATTACCAGTGAAACAATATTTACATTCACCACATCCTCCAGCCTGCATTTCCCGTTAGTGACAGCCCACTTGTAGGTGTTTGAGCCCGGAGCAATATTTCTTACGTAGGTATCATGCGAATTCCTGTCATCGAAATTACCTGATCCGGAAACAACGCTCCATTCTCCCGTTTCATGGGGAAGGGGCAATGAGGCCTTCAGCGGAAACAGATAATCAATGGTCATCAGCGAAGTATCCCTTCCTGCATTTATATCATCTATACGTTTATAAAATGTAAAAGTGACGGAATCCCTGCCGTAACACAGCCAGTTCCTTTCCTCCCAGTAAAATTTGTAGCTTACGCTTGGCGAAGTGAATGAGGAATCAATATGAACAGTTGTATTGTGGTCAGACGGCACAGACTGAATCACCTGGGGAGGGAAATACCATGTTCCCGTACCGGGGCCGGGTACTGCCGCGAGTCTTGCCACCGGGCCGCACACTTCCGTGTCAGGGCCGGCATCAGCAACAGGGGTCCTGTAAACAGTCACATTTCTCGACCCTGTAAGGGATGTGGCAATGCAGCCATTGTCGTCTTCAACCGATAAGAGTGAATAGCTGAAAACTGCAGAGGGAGCTGACGGTAAAGGAGTCCGCTTTACAAGCGGATCAGGATCTGTTATTCCGGCAAGGCTCACTGGAGTTCCGTTCTCGCCATAAACTACTTTCCAGCCGGGCTTGCCGGTCAGATGCAGCCTGAGGCTGACTGCCGAACCGCTGCACATGGCAGTATCTGTAACGCTGACAATTGAAGCTGTGGGAAGGGGATTAACGTCAATCATCACAATTGCGGAAGTATCCAGGCAGCAGTCACTGGGCCCGGACCTGATGATTCGCCTGAACCATGTCCTTTCCGTAAGTGCATCTGAAGGCTGCAGACTCTGGACATTGCCGGGGGAAATATTCTTCCATGACACACCCGAAGTACTGTCCTGCCATACCCAGGTCTGTGAATTTCCTGCCCCTCCTGTAAGCGGAGTCCCTGTAATCAGCCCGGGTACCGTATTATAACACACGGCCGGCCTGGCAGGGCTTATCAGATTATCCTTTATTCCCGGCAGTACATTTATCCTTACGGGATTGCTTTCTGAGGAACACATTCCGGATGTTACCCTTCTCCTGAAGTAGAGTGTGGTTGTAAGGGCTGAAGGCTGATAGTCAGGCAATGTTCCGCTGCCATCAGCCTGGGTGTAAACGGAATTATCGTGGGACAAATACCACTGATAGCTGTAGCTTCCCGGTATTCCGGTTCCGCCCGAGGGTGATCCGGAACTGACAATCATATTAGGAACAGATCCGCTGCAGATTGTTGTATCCGGTCCGCTGCCGGAAATGAGTCCGATAACATTGCCGGTAACGGGTGCATGCACTTTTACCACGGAAACCCTGCTTGTGTCACTGCATTTTGATGATCTCACTATTCTCCGGTACCATACCGAATCATTCAGGGCAGAAGGAGAATAGGAGAATCCCGCCGAAGATCTGGTCGTCCAGGTTGCAGAGGCTGAACTGTCCTGCCACAGGTATGTATAGCTTCCCGACCCTCCCATGGGCATGCTGCCGGTAAGGGCGGGGGGTGCAGAGCCTGCACATATTGTGGCACCCTCTGAAATAGTATTGTCCCTGATCGCATGATAGCGGGTGAGACGCATGGGAGATGAGGTATGCCTGCAGACATCATATGGCCCTGAAAGGACAATCCTCCTGAAATATCTGTTTTCAACCGACGCAAACTGAGCAGTGTCAGGATTATAGGTCTGAAGATTATTAACACCGGATGCAGGCTGCCATGTGTCGCCGGATATGCTTTCCTGCCACTGGAATGTATAGCTTCCTGATCCGCCGGCCGGTGCAGTGGCTCCAAGCGTATTGAAAAGCATTCCCTCACATATCACCGAATCGGAACGTAAGCTTACATTTCCTGTCAGACGGGGCAGTACCGTAATGGTCACGGTCGGGCTCTGGCTGACACAACGGCCCGATGTTACAAAGCGCCGGTAGTATGTTGTTGACACAAGAGCCGGGGGGTCAAAGGAATCAAGATCCGCAACCGCCCCGGAGGCTTCGGGAGCAGTATCCCAGTTACTGTCACTGTTGCTTTGCCTCCACTTGTACTGATAAGTACCGTTTCCGTTCGAAGGTCCTGAATTAAGAGGTTTGAGAACAAGGGGATTCTGATTGTGACAGATAATGGTATCCTTTCCGACCAGATTACCCGCTATGGCCGGCTGTACTATTATCTTAACCCACTTGCTTGTGTCAGTCAGGCCTGAGGACTGGTCCCTTACAATCCTTCTCAGCCAGAAAGTACTGCTTTCAGGATCTGAAGGAATATAATTTCTTGAATCAGCACCGCTGATCACGCTTGCAGAAGAGGAGGGATCATTGCTTCTCTGCCATATATAGCTGTAGGGACCGGAGCCCCCTGCCGGCGACGTGCCGGTGACCTGCTTCGGAACCACATCCGAACAGATCGAATCAACCAGGTTGCCTGTTACTGATGAATATACCGAATTAAACAGAAAACCGTTCAGAAGGGGATTGAATGTATTACGGATCACTCCGGCCTGACCGGCGGTTGCACCTGCCGCGCCTCCTGTGCGGGAGCCCGCCACACCACCCTGTACCGATCGGATAACATTTCCCGGAAGCGTAACATCACTTGTTGCAATAAGTCCTCCGCCGCCCCCCCCGCCGTTTCCTGAATTCCCTGAATTATTCCCGCCCCTGCCTCCTTCCGCCCTTATTGTAACGGCAGAACCCGGTCCTGGTAATGAATAGCTCCGCAAAAAGAGGGCGACAGATCCTCCTGCCCCTCCGCTTCCCGCTCCCGCATTGCCCGAAGCCGTACCGGGCTGGGATCCGTTGGCAAGTATGGCATGACCATTGCCGCTGAGGGTATCACACATCAGTATCACCATTCCCCCGCCGTTTCCCCCGGGAACCGGGCTGCCTCCGGAAATATATGTGGACGACCCCCCGCCGCCGCCCAGGAACAGTCCGTTGTCTAACGGAGTCAACAGCACGCTTTTTCCGCCATTGCCCCCGGACCGGTTCGGAATACAAAACAACGCTTCGAGGCCTCCCTGTCCTCCTGCTCCGTAATTGGCCCCGCCGCCGCCGCCCGAAAATCTTCCGTTTCCGCCACCGCCACCGTTGAAATTGGCTCCCCTCCCCTTTGCAAATGCCGGAAAAACAGGAAGAAACGGCGGTCCGCCGCCGGGGTTTGCCCTTACCGCCAATCCTTCACCCTTATAACCGGAACTGTCAGTGAAAGCAGAATAAGCAAATCTGTCCAGTTTCTGGGGATTGTCTTTGCCACATATACCAAGACCTGCCGTAATGGCTCCCCCTCTGAATCCCGTTCCGCTGACATCAATATCCGCGTTGAGTGAAAGAGTTTTTGATATTATTGCCGCAAGTACTCCCCCCGTACCGGAAATACTGTCCCACGGCTCACAGGTAAGCACTGCATCAACAAGCACGGAACCGTAGGAAGGAACCCTGATTATCTGAAGCCCGCAGGAAACATCAAACCCTGTGTTGATCACATTGTTTCTGAAAACTATTGTATTTGTTGCATTGTCAACCGACTGTATGGTCAGAAATTCATGCATGCCGGGCCGGCCTTCAGCAAAATATGCATCCCCATAGCTGGAAGACTCTGAAGTATATATTCTTGCTCCCTTCATCTGAACAAGAAGAACAGTGTCGCCGCGGCTGAACTGACCGAACTGCAAATCATCTTCAACAGTTACAAAATCAGTTCCCAATGAACTGACACGGGCATACTTGTTTATGATACCGTTTATTTTCCGCTGGGAAAACAGCGATATGCCGGAACATAAAATAAATACACAGGTTAATATTAGATATTTACCAATACCTTGCAACTTTCGAGTCATCAATACCTTTTATCAAGCGCTAAGATAATCAAATAATTCAATTAATCAACGCGGGTTTTTAAAAGGTTTTTCCGGTTTTTCAACAGTTTTTAGCAGGGGAAATTCCACAAAAAAGGTTGCCCCCTCCCCCGGTTCCGACTCAAACCATACCCTTCCGCCGGCTCCCTCCGCATATCTTTTTACAATGGAGAGTCCCAGGCCTGTACCGGATGACTTGGTGGTAAAATTGGGTGTGAACATTTTTTTCCTGACGGCCTCAGGTATTCCGCATCCGTTATCCGAAACCGATACGGTTACCTTCTGTTCGTCAAGCTCCATCCCTACCTCTATCAGGCCTTCCCTGTCGGGAGGTATGGCCTGGATACTGTTCTTGAAAAGATTGGAGAAGATCCCGTTCAGCTGCTCCCGGTCAGCATGGATTATCACCCTGTTCTCTGCCGGCCAGTTTACCTTGAAGGATACATTGCCGGCATTTCTGAAAAGTTCAAGAGTGGTGCCGATCTGATCAAGAAGATCCACTTCAACGGGATTGGCCCCGGGCATCTTTGCGAATGAAGAAAACGCAGTGGCTATATTTGAAAGATTGTTGATGTATTCTATCTGGTTCCTGGCAAAAATTTCCAGTTTTTCCCCGAAATCATGAATCCTGTCATTCCACGATTTTTGCAACTGCTGAACATTAAGTTTCATGGGTGTAAGGGGATTCTTGATTTCATGGGCGATCTGCTTCGCCATTTCCCTCCATGCATATTCCCTTTCCGAATTGGCAAGCTTATGGGCACTCTCCTCCAGTTCGTCAACCATAATGTTGTACTGCCTGACCAGGTCGCCTATCTCATCCCTTCCCCTGTAGGTAAGATGCTCACTCTTTCTGCCCAGCCTCACGGAAGCAAGTCCCTCACCGAGCATTGAAAGGGGGGAGGTGAGCCTGCCGCTGATAAAAACAACAAAGACCATGGTGATGACTATGATAAGAAGCGTGAAATTGATTATGGCCACTATCATGTCGGAAATCTCCCGGGCAAGCAGGCTCTGCATCCTGAAATAGGGCAGATTCAGATAGGCCAGGATATGCTTTTCAACGTTGTAGAAAGGCACATAGGCCGATATGTATTTCATGTTCCCCACACTTTCCGTCTGGATATATTCACTCTTGGTCAGATCCGAAACATTCATAAAGGCCTTCATGTTCATCCTGTGGCTGGTCAGATCCCTGAAAAAGAGCTCGGGACGGGATGTGGCCATGAGATATCCGTTGAGGTCATAAAGGTTTACATCTGTATTGAAGATATTGGACAGGTTGATGAGAAGCTCATTCAGCGAGGCATTATTGCTGTTGCGCCAGTTTGGAGTCAGATGCCTCTCCATTGATATTTCGGCTTCAAGTTCTGTATAGATGGAATTAAGTTTTTCCTTTATGTTGTTGTAGTGATTTGAATGAAACTCCTTTATGGTGAAGGAGGCTACTGCAATACCGACCAGGATGAAGGAAAATAACAATATACCGGTGAAGGATATCTGAAGCTTCTGTCTGAAATTAAGACTCCTGATTCCGGTCCGCGAAGGAGATGCGAAAAAAAGCAGTATGGAATTGACAACTATGAAGGTGAAGGCAAAAAGATAGGCAAAGGATATGATTATTTTCCCTGCATTCAGAAGGGGCCTGCTTATCATCACCGTTGCATTCCCGTTGCGGTAAAGGATGTGTCTGAAACCCTCATTGTCAAATATGCGGTAATCTTCAGCCTCGTCAACATATTCCTCATCAGCCTTGTTGTATGGGAAATCCCCATGGCTGAGAATAATTTCCCCGTTCAGATACTTGGCAAAGGAATAATTCTTCAGACCCGAATATCCGTGGAACCTTTTATCCAGCAGCAGTTCCGAATAACCCGGCTGAAACACATTGATGTCGCCATACAGCTCAATAAACAGCCCGTTGGTAATCCGGGACCCGGTTTCGAAAAAGAGTCTTCCGATATAATACGGCCGGGCTCCCTGGTTGTCAATGAAATAGAACTGGGTGCCCGTAAGGGGATGTCCGTATTTGTCAATCCTTTCCTCAAAGAAAGCATAACAATCCTCAAAGTCATGATTTCCCGGACCTATCCGTATCAGCTGTCCCTGCCTGCACAGGTATATGCTGACATTGAAATTGCCCCAGTATCCGTTGAAGTAGTTGTTGTTCAGATAGGCGGATATTATATTGAAATCTCTTCTTTCAAAGAATTCAACATCCATCATATCAGCCAGGACCGCATCTTTCTGCAGCAGCGGCCACAGATCCAGGAGGAGGTGTTCGGCTTCCGGATCATTTTCAGTTGAAAGGGACAGGGCATGGACCTTGAGGATTTCATTGGTCTTTTCTTCTGAAAATGTGCTGATGACCAGAAGCGAATAAATGCCGGCTGCCAGGGAGAGAAACAGGGGAATGCTGAGCCTTCCCGGCTGTCTGAACTGATGTACCCATACTGCAGCTATAATGCCGGCCCACAGGAAAAGGAGCGCCGCCATGGATATCCTGTCGCTGTATGTGGCAAGGATTAAAAGCCCGGCTGACACAGCAAGGACCGGAATTGTCCTGAAGCCTCCGGGTCTGCCTCCGGTCTGAAATGCCTTGCAGATAAAAGAAACCGGCAAAACCAGCAGGAGCAGGACCGAAATAAAGCCCACGGCACTGTATGCGCTTAAATCCAGAACCTTATAGGTTTCAAAATTAATATTTGAATTCAGTATCAGCCTGCGGAAAACCATATGGAACATGGCTATCAGCAATGTTCCCGAAACAAGAAGCAGATCCGGCAGCAAGCGGCTGCCAGGCTTCCTTTCCCCATATATTTTGCTGAAATCCGCATAGTTGTAAAAAACATAGCCGGCCAGGGCCGACAGTATGCTGAAAATCATGAAATGGCCCAGGGAGGGAATGAAGGCGTTAAGTGAGAATATATAGGGAGAAAACAATGTTGTTCTGAAAATCACTGAAGGCTGTCTGGCAAAAAGAACTGTGAAGTACAGGACTGAAAAAAACAGCAGTGAAACTATTATGCCGCTACTGCTTTTTCCTGAAGCAGCCAGTGATTTCACCGCTCCGAGCACAAAGGCAAGAATGAGCAGAAAGAACACACACCACAGAACCAGGGGTATCAGAATATGAGAGGTGGTTACGCCTGCCGCCGGCAATACAAGCGAAAACAGAAACTCACCCTTTCTGTTGAACACATCATTGCCGTTTTCAGACTTTTCCACACTGAAGCCCACATCCGGGGGGAGCCCGAAATCCCTGGCAAAGCCGCTTTTTACAATATCATTTTCAAAACTGTAATCGGTCCTCACCCTCAGCAGCCCGATAATCCTTTCATTCCCCTCAGCAATATGAGAAGGCAGAAACCAGCCGTTCTGCATAAAGATCAGGGGCCGGGAGAATAATGATTCATCCTGGAGAAGCACCGGAACATCAAAACTGTTGTCAGACCAGTAAACCAGTCTCCTGTCAATATACTGGAGTATCGTTATTTCATTCTGGGATGCAAGGCTGAATATCCTGTTTTCGGAAACGGAACCGTGAGGCTCGCCTTTTATCATAATAGTCCTGAGATCATTAAGGCAGTCCTCCATTATCTTCTCCTTCTCATGAAGGACCCTGTTGAATCTTCTGGTTATTATGCTATTCTCAGGCGCTCCCTGACAGATCATCTGGGCAATGGCGGCAGCCAGCCCGAAAATCATGCTCAGAATGATCAGGATGTAGCTCCTCTTCCTTTTTCCCATAATAAATTACTGTTACTCATGATGGTATGGAGATCCCTTGATGATTGACAAAGCCCTGTAGAGCTGTTCAAGGAATATCAGCCTCACGAGCTGATGCGGAAATGTCATTTTTGACAATGAGATCTTCATATCAGCCCTTGCATATACCTGTTCCGAAAAGCCCCATGCCCCGCCGGAAACAAACAATAATCTCCTCTCTGCCTGCATCAGTCTGTTTTCAAGCCAGGAAGCAAATTCAACGGTCCGGAATTCCCTGCCACGCTCATCCAGGAGAACCACATAATCCGTACCATATATCTTTCCGAGTATTTTTCCGCCCTCCTTTTTCCGGATTTCCTCCTTTGTCAGATTAGCGGTATTTCTTATATCCGGTACGGTAATTATTTCAAGTCCGGGATTCTTTTCAAGCCTCAGGAAATAGTTTTCAACTCCCTCGGCAATATGCTTTTCACTGGTTTTTCCAGTCTGTAGGAAGACAATTTTCATAAACGGCCCGACTTTTGTATGATGATATATGCGATGCCAAGCTGCAAACTTATAATTAAAAACGGCCTGATGCAATTATAATTATATTGATAAGGCAGAACCGTTTATATTTCTGGAAAATAGTTAAATTTGTGGTCAAATGAATATGAAAGTCAGCAAAACGTAACCAAATGGATTTTAAGAATCTTGTTTCAATACTTGTTCTGGCCCTTTTATGCACCAATATTCAGGCACAGGATCAGCAGAGGATTCCCCCGGGCATATCTATTGCAATAAAGGCAGGGAATGCAGCTGAAATGGCAAAATACATGAACTCAACGGTTGAACTGCTTCTGCTTGGAAAGGAGGACTTTTACAAGAAAAATGTGGCAGAAACCATTTTGAAGGATTTCTTTGCCACCTACCAGACAAAGGATTTCATTATCAGGCATCAGGGTGCAAAGAATGAAGCTCAGTATGCAATAGGCAATCTTAAAACCGTGAAGGGCGATTTCAGGGTCTATTTCCTTCTGAAAAGAGTTGGTCCGGAATTGCTGATCCATACGATCAGAATAGAATCGGAAGATGGAAGATAATCTTCTAAGGGAATTCTTAATCCGTTGTATTGAAGAAGACGTTGGCGACGGCGACCATTCTTCACTCTCATGCATACCTGCCGGTTCCGTTGGAAAGGCAAAGCTGCTCATCAAGGAAGAGGGCATCCTTGCCGGTGTGCGGATTGCTCTTGAACTGTTCAGAATCATTGATCCCGGTCTCCGCTGTGAAGTCCTGAAACAGGACGGGGACAGAATAAGCTTTGGCGACACGGGCTTTATTCTGCATGGAAACCTGCATTCCATTCTGAAATCGGAAAGACTGATGCTCAATATTATGCAGCGCATGAGCGGTATTGCAACAAGTACCGGCCGCTATGTTGACCGGATTGCAGGAACCGGGGCAAGGATTCTTGATACCAGGAAAACCACCCCGGGTATGAGGATGCTTGAAAAAGAAGCCGTCAGAATAGGGGGAGGAATGAATCACCGAATGGGGCTGTATGATATGATAATGCTGAAAGACAATCATATTGCCTATGCTGGCAGCATAGAAACAGCCATTGACAAAACCCGGGAATATCTTGAACGGAACGGCAGGGAGCTGAAAATTGTGATTGAGGCCCAAAGTACGGATGAAGTGAAAAGTATTCTGAAGCACGGAGGGGTAAACAGAATAATGCTCGATAATTTCAGTATTGCGGATACCCGGGTTGCAGTGGACATGATTGAAGGCAGATTCGAAACGGAATCCTCCGGAAAAATTAATCTCGGGACGGTAAGACAGTATGCCGAATGTGGCGTCGATTTTATCTCCGTTGGTGCCATAACCCACCAGATCAGCAGTCTCGACATAAGCCTCACGGCCATTTAAACACCTGTTCCCGCTGGCAGCGCTCAAGCGGAACAATAATTGCTGAATTACATATTAATGTTTTTTTATTTACATTTGGTCTCTCATAAAATTCCTATGAAATATTCATGGATCCTTTCGATAGTGGTTATTCTCCTATCCGGGTGCAGGGCTGAGGAAAAAGATATTTACCTGACTCCGGACAAGGCGCTCAGCTACTTTGAAAAGATAAGGGAATCCTGCGACAGTGACAATGGCAGGCTGTGGGGAACAAACCTTTACGGACCTATGATGTTCATTGACCGCACAACCAGGAAGATGGTTGCAAACTTACCTGACAAGGACGGCCTGCTGAGGGAAAAAGACGGAGTTTACACAGGCCTCTACCCGAGAGATCAGTTAATAAGCAATACGGCTGTCCGCTACGGAAGTACATTGTTCGGAATAGCCCCGCTGCCCGGCGAGGAGGATGAATTCAGAATAATAACACGTGCCCTGCACTGCCTGTTCCACAGATATCAGGATTCAATAGGTTTCACTTCATCAGGCTACAACACAGCCAACCTGGATGAAAAGAATGCACGGCTGTATCTGAAGCTTGAATGGAAAGCACTTCGCAAGGCAATAGAAACGGAAGACGACGGACATTGTTTTGCCATCAGGGACGCACTCATCTTCAGAGGAGCAAATCATGAACTCTATCCTGCCTTTGTAAGAGACCAGATCAGATTTGAAAGTTATGAGGGACTGGCTACTTTTACCCATCTGATGCTTGTCACATCATCACCGGAAGAATTCAGGGAAAAGCTCCTGGACCTTCTTGACAGGTTCTATTCCTTTCCGTCCTATTCAAGGTCATACGGATTGATTCACGGCGCCCTGTATGCATCACTGCTGCAACGGAAGGGTTTTGACTTCAGGACAATACGATCGGAAGACACGGATCTGGGAGAACAGGTTAGACAGTTGTATGACATCAGGCTGCCTGCCGTCTGCAGGGATATAGCCGGAAGCCTTGCCTTCAACTATGATCTTGAGGAAATAAAGGCCGAAGAGATCGAAAGGGAAAAGGAAATAAACCAGAGGATAGACAGGGTGGTAAGTACATTTACGGACAAGCCGGTTGTATATGTGGAACTGATCAGTCCGTATTTCGATTTTGAGCCCGAAGATATCAGACCACTTGCCGCCCACGGCACCCTGTATGAAAAGATCCGCATCTCCGACAACTGGGGAAAGCTGACGGTCGACAAGGGAGGATGCCTGGTATCAGCCAACCTGAAATACCTGCGCGTCACGGCCAGGGGATTTGAAGAGGGCCGGAACAGGATTGAAGGCGAAGGATGGCATATGATAATCAATAATGACTGGGAAATCCTCCAGGTCGGTGACAATTATTTTGTGACCAGACTTTCTCCCTGATCACCAAGACCGCGCAGTCTTTCCTCAAGTGATTTTATCTTCTGCTCGGCATCCGATTTCTTTTTCCGTTCAAGATCCAGAACCGGAGAAGGTGCATTCTGAACAAAGCGTTCATTGTTCAGTTTTTTCATTACCGATTCGAGAAAGCCCCTGTGATATCTGAGATCTTCCCTTATCCTGGCAATTTCACCCTCAATATCAATTTTGCCGCCGAGAGGTACATAGAACTCGGTGGTTCCAACCATGAAGGACACGGCATCTTCCTGCCTTGAATCAACCTTTGCCAGATCCGCAAGATTACAGAGCCGGATGATTACCGGAAAAAACTCCTCCCCGGCAAAAGTGCCCGCCGGTCTTGCAAAAAGCATAATCTTCTCCCCGGAGGGAATATTCCTCTCCTTCCTCAGGGACCTGATGGCCGTAACAGTCTCCTTTACCGTTTCAAATCCGGAAATGAGCTCCCGGCTGAATTTTCCCGGTTCAGGCATGCGGCTGACCATGATGCTTTCGCCATCCTTTCTTTCATCAAGAAGCTGCCATATTTCCTCCGAGATAAAGGGCATAAAGGGATGGATCAGCCTGAGCAGGGTGTCGAAAAAAGAAATGCTTGCATCATAGCTGGCCCTGTCCACCGGCTTCCCGTACTCCGGCTTCACTATTTCCAGATACCATCCGGAAAAATCATCCCAGAACAGTTTATATACCGTCATCAGGGCTTCGGATATCCTGAATCTGCGGAAATCCGAATCAATCTGAGCAATTCCTTGCCCTATGGCTTCTCTCATCCATTTCACGGCCAGGGCCGAGGATGCAGGCTGTGCTTCATCAGCACCTACAGTCCAGCTTTTCACCAGGCGGAAAGCATTCCATATCTTGTTGGCAAAATTCCTGCCCTGCTCGGGCAGGGAATCATCATAAAGCAAATCATTTCCTGCCGGGGAGCAAAGAAGCATGCCAACCCTCACACCGTCAGCACCAAACTTCGCAATCAGATCCAAGGGTTCGGGAGAATTGCCGAGCGACTTGGACATTTTCCTCCTTTGCTGGTCACGTACCAGACCAGTGAGATATACATTGTGAAAGGGCTTTTCACCCTGGTATTCAAAACCGGCGATTATCATCCTGGCAACCCAGAAAAAAAGGATCTCCGGTGCGGTAATGAGGTCATTTGTCGGATAGTAATACTTAAGATCAGGATTGTCAGGCTGGTTTATTCCGTCAAAGGATGTTATGGGCCACAACCACGAGGAGAACCATGTATCAAGCACATCTTCATCCTGCCGGAGATCCTGTGCAGTCAGATTCCTGTTCCCGCTTTTTTCCCTGGCCATTTCCAGGGCCTCCTCCTCACTGGGAGCCACCACAAATTCCCCGTCGTTAAAGTACCATGCCGGGATCCTGTGACCCCACCAAAGCTGCCTGCTGATACACCAGTCATGAACATTCTCCATCCAGTGACGGTAAAGATTTTTGAATTTCGAGGGATAAAGCTGGATGTCGCCGCCGGTGACCGCATCAAGGGCCGGACGGGAGATATCCTTCATTTTCAGGAACCACTGAGTGGAAAGCCGGGGTTCAATCACGGCATGGGTACGCTCCGAGCGGCCGATCTTGTTTTTATACGGAAGCACCCTTACCAGGGAATTTCCCTTTTTCAGTTCCGCTTCGGCAAGATCCCTCGCTGCGAACCGGTCTGCACCGACAAACAGTTCCGCATTCTGATTCAGTGTTCCGTCATCATTGAATATATCTATTGACTGAAGCCCGTGCCTGAGGCCAATCTCATAGTCATTTATATCATGGGCAGGAGTGATCTTGAGGCAACCCGTACCGAACTCCATATCCACGTAATCATCAAATATAAAGGGCACCTCACGGTTAACCATGGGTACGATTACCTTCCTTCCCCTGAGATGCCTGTACCTTTCATCAGCAGGATTTGCACAAACGGCAGTGTCACCCAGAATGGTTTCAGGACGGGTGGTTGCAACCGTTACATAATCATTCCAGCCGACAATCTTGTATTTTACATAGTAGAGCAATGAATCTTCCTCGGTAAAATATACCTCCTCATCCGATACGGCAGTCTGTGCCTGCGGATCCCAGTTCACCATCCTCACCCCTCTGTAAACAAGGCCTTTATTGTATAAGTCGACAAAAACCCTGATTACCGATTCATACCTCTCGGCATCCATTGTAAAGAGGGTTCTTTCCCAGTCGCATGAAGCGCCCAGCTTCTTCAGCTGTTCAAGTATAATCCCCCCGTGCTTGTGTGTCCATTCCCAAGCATGTTCCAGAAATTCCTCCCGGCTGAGATCTTTTTTCTCTATCCCCCTGCTCTTAAGCATTGAAACCACTCTGGCCTCGGTAGCAATGGATGCATGATCCGTTCCGGGAACCCAGCATGCATTCCTGCCCTGCATTCTTGCCCTGCGGATCAGAACATCCTGGATAGTATTGTTGAGCATGTGCCCCATATGGAGCACTCCTGTCACATTGGGCGGCGGTATAACTATGGTATACGGTTCCCTTTCATCGGGAACACTTCTGAAAAAACCATGCCTCATCCAGTAACTGTACCATTTGTCCTCAGCCTTTGCAGGTTCATACCTTGAAGGAATATCCATTTGTCCGTCCGATAATAAGTTTATGAATTCAAACTGCAAAAGTAAAAAAATCATCCGATTCATTGACTTTATATTGAAAAGGCTTGACGGATAAATGGAAGCTTTTGGGATTCAGTTCAGGGAGCTGCTGTATGCCTCTGTCAGCTTCCTGAATGTTTCCCTGGCATCACCCAGCAGAAGGATTGCTTTCTCATTCCTGTACAGAGGATTGTCTATTCCGGAATAGCCCGGTTTTTCATCGAGGTTGCATATCAGTATCCGCCTGGCCAGATGAGCCATGAGAATAGGCATTCCCGAGATGGGAGTATTTTTCATGGTGATGGCAGCCGGGTTAACCACATCACATGCACCGACTACTATGACAAGATCGGTATTTTCAAAATCAGGATTAATATCATCTATGTCAACACGCTTGTCAAATGAAAGATTTGCTTCTGCAAGCAATACATCCATATGTCCCGGCATCCTTCCGGCCACAGGATGAATGGCAAATCTGACATTCTTCCCTGATTCCTCCAGCATTGCGGCAAATGCCACCACATCAAACTGGGCCTGGGCAAATGCCATGCCATACCCCGGAATAAATACAATATTCTCTGCATTTCTGCAGGCCTCAATGGCTTCTGCCAGGGGATCGGCATGCCTTACCGGTTCCGGAGCCGGTTCTTCTTCCGTAACAGTCACAGCATCCGTGACTTCCCCCTCGCCGAAGAACACCCGGACCGGATCAGCTGCATCCTTTACCCTGAAGCCGATAAAGACCTGCAGGAGATTTCTGTTCATAGCCCTGCACATCACATGGGTAAGGATAGATCCTGATGCAGCCACGGTAGCCCCGCAGGCTATCAGCAGCCTGTTGTGGATTATCACTCCGCAGAAAGCGGCAGCCAGACCGGCTGTCGCGTTCAGGAATGATATCAGCACAGGCATGTCAGCTCCCCCTATCCGTATCGAAAACACCAGACCGAGCATCACGGATTCGGCAACCAGGACAACCAGGAGAACGTTAAGCAGGGGAGCCTGCGGTGAACCGGTAAAGTATGCGGTGAATATTATCAGAACAATAAGTCCTAGGGTAATCAGGCTGTGCCCGGGCAGTCTTACAGGTGGCCCCTTTAAAATATTTGCAAGCTTTCCGCTGGCAATCATACTTCCGCTGAAGGTAAGAGCGCCTATCGTAAGTCCGAGCAGTCCGGAAATTTTTTCAACCCCGAAACCGGGAAGAACGTTCCTGGTAAGCTCCACAAAGGATACAAGGAATGCCGCAATACCGCCTGCCCCATGCTGAAAAGCCACCATTGCAGGAATCTGGATCATGTTCACCCTCATGGCAACCAGCCAGCCCAGAACCGAACCAATCATCAGGGCAATGATCACAACATGGGGCTGCATGATCCTGTGCCGGGCCATTACCACGACAAGAGCAAGCGCAAGGGCAAAAGCCGCACTCAGATTACCTGTTCGTGCAGCTCCCGGTGTTCTGAACCTTGAAAAACCACTCAGAAATATAAGAATGATTATCAGATCAATCAATAAATCAGTCAGGCTGTTCATCTGCTTCAGCTTAAGTTCCTGTTGTTATTCTTTCCTGCTTTTAAACATCCTGAGCATTCTTTCGGTAATGGTAAATCCGCCGACCACATTGAATGCTGCCAGGGCAATTGCTGCTGCACCAAGCAGTGTTTCCGTCAAATCAGGCTTCACTGCAAAGACAAGAAGGGCTCCAAGTATCGTTACCGCCGAAATGGCATTGGTCATCGACATCAGGGGAGTATGGAGCATATTGGGAACCTTTGAGATGAGCAGGTATCCTATGATTATCGACAGTACAAATACTGCGAGCATTATCAGTAATTCACTCATATTCGTCTTGTTGGGTTTCAGTTGCTTTGGTCCATTGCCTTGAGTGTCCCCTGGTGTACAATCCTTCCTTCATGGGTAACCAGGGAACTCCTGACAATCTCATCTTCGAGATCAGGTCTGAAATCACCTCCCTTAAAGAGGTTTTCAACGTAATAGTACATATTTGTCGCATAGAGCCAGGTTGAATGTATGGCCACCCTGCCCGGGATATTCTGCAGCCCGTCAATGGTCACATTATGCCTTACAATATGCCTGCCTGCTTCTGTAACGGCACAGTTACCCCCCTGATCAATCGACACATCGACTATAACCGATCCGGGTTTCATGGAGGCTATCATTTCATCGGTCACCAGGACCGGTGCAACTTCCCCCGGAACAAGTGCGCTTAGTATCACAACATCGGCATCCGCCATCAGGGGCCTGAGTGCCTCTCTTTCTTTTTCAAGCCATTCGGCCGGCAGGCTTTTTGCATATCCCCCCCTGCCCAGGGCCAGATCGCCCGGAACATCAAAACCGCCTATTGCGGCTCCCAGGCTTGTTGCTTCCTCCCTTGCCTTCTGCCGTATATCCACAGCGCTGATCATGCCTCCGAGCCTTTTTGCCGTGGCTATAGCCTGGAGCCCGACCACACCGGCCCCGACCACAAGGAATCTGGAAGGCCTTACAGGACCTATGGCTGTCCCGATCATCGGAACAAATTTCTGAAGCCTGTTGGCTGCAAGAAGCACTGCCTTGTAACCGGTAACCGTGCTCATTGAAGTCAGGGCATCCATCTTCTGTGCATTCGGAGTCCTGGGAATACCATCCATGGTCAGAGATGTTATTTTTTTATCTCTCAACATCTTAACCAATGAATGATTGGATGGTGTTGCCGGATGAAGAAAGGCGATCAGTATGCTTTCATCCTTCATCATCTCAACTTCATGTTTCCCGGCATTCACATTGTATCTGGGCTCCTTGACCTTAAGAATGATATCTGCCCTGCCGTATAAAGTCTCTGCATCGGCAACAATCTCGGCCCCGGCCGATCTGTAATCTTCATCGCTGTAAAAAATACCTGCGCCGGCGTTTGATTCTAGGATAACCTTAAAACCTAATTTTATAAGCTTCTCTGTTGTCTCCGGAGTTGCTGCAACTCTCTTTTCTTCTTCCATAATTTCTTTTGGAATAGCGATTAACATAACAAACCTCCTTTCATGTTGATTAAACTTTTTTTATATCAGGTCTGCGATCAGGAAAACCTGTAACTAAATGTAACTTAAATATCGTTCATTTTTTAGAAATCCGGAAGAATTTCCGCTAAATAATTTGCATTCCGGCAAATAGGACTAAAAACAGAAAAGCTGATGCACCGTTCCAAATACTGGAAAGTATTAAATGTTTACTGCCTAATATTTTATACCTTTGTATAAAAGGTTCTACACATACATAAACTTCTGAAAACATGCCATTACTCTCACAACGCAGTAAAAATATACCCGCCTCACCGATAAGGAAGCTGATTCCTTATGCCGAGGGAGCCGTTAAAAGGGGAATAAAGGTGTATCATCTCAATATCGGCCAGCCCGATATACACACTCCTGAGGTCGCACTGAATGCCATGCGAAACCTGGACAAGAAAGTATTGGAATACAGTCATTCCGCCGGTTATGAATCCTACCGGCGCAAACTGGCCGGTTTTTACAGGAATGCGGGAATAGATATTTCCTGGGACCAGACACTTATTACAACAGGGGCCTCAGAAGCAATTTCGTTTGCAGTCAATTCATGCCTTGACTACGGAGATGAAATAATAATTCCTGAACCTTTCTATGCAAATTACAATGCTCTCGCTTCCATTGCAGGAGTAAGGATTGTTTCAGTTACTTCAGGGATTGAGGTGGATTTTGCCCTGCCCCCGGTTTCCGAAATAGAAAAAAAGATCAGTGAGAAAACGAGGGCCATCCTGCTCTGCAATCCCAATAACCCTACGGGATATGTCTATTCCGCCGGCGAGCTGGACCAGATAAGGGAGCTGGTAAAAAAATACAACCTCTTCCTTTTTTCCGATGAGGCTTACCGTGAATTCGCCTATGACGGCCAGAAGGTAGTTTCTGCCATGAATCTCAAGGGGATAGAAGAAAATGTAATTCTGATTGATTCTGTATCCAAGCGTTACAGTGAATGCGGAATCCGGATAGGAGTCCTTATCTCGAGGAACAAAGAGGTGATGTCGACAGTCCTCAGATATGGCCAGTCGCGTCTTTCTCCCCCCGGTCTCGGGCAGATAGTCGCAGAAGCTTCAATAGACACACCTCCTGAGTATTTCACGGAAGTCAACAGGGAATACCTGGCCCGCCGGAATTTCATTGTCGATGCCCTGAACAGAATACCGGGCGTGCGTTGCCCGATGCCCAGGGGCGCATTTTATACCATGGCAAGACTTCCGGTTGATGATGCCGACAAATTTGCACAATGGCTGCTGGAAGAATTTGAATACGAAAAGCAGACCGTCATGATTGCACCGGGATCAGGATTCTATTCCACTCCCGGACTGGGCAGGAATGAGGCAAGGATTGCCTATGTGCTGAATATCGGGGATCTCAGGAATGCCGCAATGGTCCTGGAAAAGGCACTGAAGGTTTATCCGGGAAGAACACAGGGAGACGGCAGCAGCAAATGATTCAGGGGATTATTCGTAGATCAGGTATTTTTGCCGGGTCTTCCCGAACTTTTCCAGTCCGTCCTTCCATGTGGCGCGGATCTCTGCCGCACTCATCCCCGACTGAATCTGTTCCCTCAGTGTCGGGCCGGCTGCCAGAACATCAAAGTAATTGTTAAAGAATTTGTCCTTTTCGGGATATTTCGTCCAGGCATCCGTCAGCCAGTCAAGATTGACCATGGGCCGGGGCACAAGTTTTTCCTCCATCGCATTCCTCAGATCAACCCCGTAACACTTCACTCCCAGCAGGGGAGGTCTGACTGATGCGGGAACACTTTCGGGCGTAAAGCTGAACCCTTCATCAGGAAACAGCGGCGACCCGTAAACCTGGAAGGGAAAGGGAGTGCCCCTTCCGAGAGAAATACTTGTTCCCTCGAAGAAACACAGAGAGGGATAAAGATAAACGGCGGTCATGTTCGGAAGGTTGGGCGAAGGCCTTACGGGAAGTTCATACAGGGACTGATGGGTGTAATTTCTGCACCTTATTACTGCGAGCTCACACTGCTGTCCGCCCGGAAGCCATTTTTCACCGTTTATCATCCCCGCATATTCCCCGATGGTCATTCCGTGCATTACCGGGACCGGGTGCATGGCCACAAATGAACGGTAGGCAGTGTCGGCAATATTACCGTCGAAATAAAACCCGTTGGGATTGGGCCGGTCAAAAACAATGCATTTCACATTGTTTTCAGCACAGGCTTCCATTACGTAATGAAGAGTTGATATATAGGTATAAAAGCGCGCTCCCACGTCCTGAATATCATAAATCACCGCATCCAGTCCGGCCATGTCTTCCGGGTCCGGTTTGCGGCGGACCCCGTAGAGGCTCCTGACCGGAATTCCGGTGGCAGCATCTGTTCCGTCGCCTATGTGCGCACCATCCGCCGCGAGCTCCCGGTAACCATGCTCGGGAGCAAAAATCATCCTCACATCAACTCCCCTGCCAAGTAAATATTCAACCAGATGGGTCTCCCCGGCCATAGAAGTCTGATTAGCCACAATTCCCACAGCCAGACCATCCAGCATTTTCATGTATTCCTCCGGTCTCTCCGCTCCGGGCACAGGGCCTTCGTTACCGCTTTTGCATGCGCATGCAGAAGCAACCATCAACAGAAATGTCAGTAAGTATTTCATATGCAAGTAATTTTATTCTGATTCCCATTAATAATCCTGCCTCCTGGCCCGGCAGATCCTGTCCTGCATACCGGGCCCTGTCCATTGCCACAGGTTCCCGGCCTGTTGCCCGGTCCTCCCCTCTGCCGGTAACGGAATCTCTTCCCGCTCCCCCTGAATGGAGGCTGCGCCGGACAACTTCCATACAGACGCCTTAACGGCGCTTAATTTACAATTTTTTCCCTGATGAAATCCCGACCCGCACCGGTTGTGTTAATTTTATTAATTTTGAATTCATTTGACAGATGAATCTACCTTATTTCATAGCAGAACGTCTTATCAGGGGACGCAGGGAGGGCACATCATTTTCAAGGCCCATCAATGTAATTGCAATTGCAGGTATTGCCACGGGCCTGGCGGTCATGATACTTGCAGTGGCCATCCTGACCGGCTTCAAGCAGCAGATAAGGGAAAAGATCATAGGTTTCGGATCCAGCATCCAGATTGTGAACCTTGATTCAAACCTGTCCTTTGAGACTGTACCCATCCGCCAGGGCCAGGAATTCATACCAAAAATCAGAAACCTGCCCGGAATAAAACACGTCCAGGTTTTTGCAACAAAAGCCGGAATCATAAAAACCGGGGACAATATTCAGGGCGTTGTGCTCAAGGGAGTGGGTTCTGATTATGACTGGAGCTATTTTGCCTCCAGCATGGTTGAGGGGGAGGTTTTCCGGGTGAGCGATTCAACACGGACCGACAGGGTCATAATATCAAGAAAAATATCCGATATGCTCCGGCTCAGGACAGGTGATTCGTTTGCCATGCATTTTGTTCAGGACCCGCCAAGAATGAGGAAATTTGTCATCAGCGGCATTTATGAGACCAGCCTTGAGGAGTTTGACAAAATCTATGTCTTCTGCGACATAAACCACATAAAACGTCTTAACGGATGGGATGATGACCAGGTGAGCGGTTTTGAGATCTTCATCAATGATTTCGGAAAACTCGACCAAATGACATCAGCGGTAAGGTCTGCAATCGGTTATCAGCTTCTCCGTGACGAAGAAAAGTTCAATGTGATCAGCATAAGGGAAAAATACCCGCAGATCTTTGACTGGCTCAATTTTCAGGATATCAATGTGATAATAATAATACTGCTGATGCTTACCGTTGCAGGTTTCAATATGGTATCCAACCTGCTGATCCTGATACTTGAGAAAACAAACATGATCGGAATACTGAAGGCGCTGGGTTCTCACGACAAAACCATCAGGGGGGTCTTTCTCTACCAGGCAGCCTACCTGATCGGCAAGGGCCTGTTCTGGGGAAACATCATCGGTATAGGGCTTTCAGTCCTGCAGTTAAAAACCGGCCTGATATCTCTTGATCCCTCCTCGTATTATATCAAAACCGTCCCGGTCAATCTGCAGATGATCCACATAGTTTTTCTCAATGCCGGCACCATGGCCGCCATACTCGTGATGCTCCTGGTGCCGTCAAAGCTGATAAGCAGGATCTCACCCGTGAAAGCGATAAGATACGACTAGAGAAATGAATCAGTTACTGATTCTGAGGGAATTATCCCTGCTGTCCTGATCTGTGTTCATCGTCAGGCGAATGCTGTTTTCCCCGGAAATTATATTCTTGTAATGTTCATATCTTTCCAGGATCTGGGTTACATAGTTGACCGATTCCGTGCCCTTGAAATAGCCGTTCTTTACAACTGCATCCTTGTAATAAACAGGGTCCGACTTTTTCAGCAGCCACACTGCAACATTGTCTTCCCATTTGCGGGGATCCATTCCGTTCTTTTCAGCAAGTTTCATTGCATCGAGGACATGTCCGGGTCCGGCATTATAGGATGCAAGAATAAATTTAAGCCTTTCGTTCTCCTCGGGAATCTTATTCTCGAACATCGTCTTAAGCCAGTTGATATACAATATGCCAGCCCTCATGTTGCTTGCGGGAGATGATTTTACATCTATTCCGAATTTTTCGCCCGTGGGAGGCATCACCTGCATAAGTCCGTAGGCTCCGGCCCATGACTCAACATCCGGATCAAACCTTGACTCCTGGTAAATGAGCGAGGCCAGAAGACGCCAGTCCCATTCGATTTCCCGGCTTGCCCTCTTGATCATATCATCCCACCTGGAGATCTTGCCCGTGCTCAGTGAATAGTAATCGCTCTTCACCATGTAATTGGATCTGCTGTTCCTGAAGTATTTGGCATACATCGCCCGGTACCTCCTCGTCTCCTTATAGGTGGAAAGCCAGTGATTCAATTCGTTAAGCAGATCGGAAGATTCACGCTTTTTCAGACCCCATGCAATATTCTGAGGAAAGCTTACCGGTGTGCTGATATCAATATCAGGATAATAAGTTGAATTAACCATGGCAACATTCTCATCGCTTATGGTATATTCTATTTCCCCGTTTGCCACAAACCTGATCAGCTCTTCTGAATTATAGGGAACTTCAACAATCCCTATGGTGTCGCCTATTTCATTTGAAAGTGCCCTGAGACGGTTAATGTACGCCGAATTCTCCTGAACAAAAACCGTCTTGTTTGCGAGGTCAAGCTGATTCCTCACCAGCTGCCTTTCAAGGGCAGCGGCCGTAAGGGACCTCCAGTTCCGTGGCTTGCGCTGGATAAGAACCTGACGCGTCTGCAGTATCGGTTCAGTGAAAAGTATTTTTTTCTTCCTGGCTGAATTAACTGTCAGCCCAATTGCAATTATGTCAGCTTTCCCGTCCTGCAGAAGATCACAGGCTTTGTCAAGCTGATTTTCAGTAATCAGCTCAAGGTCAAGGCCCAGATAATCTGCAAAGTCATTGAGCAGTTCATAGTGAAAGCCCATCGGTTCACCCTTGTAAACAAAATAATTCGTTGAGTTTATATCCGTTATGGCAATCAGCTTCCCTCTCTGCCTTATAATTTCAAGATCAGAGGAAAGATTGCTGGGATCTGTTTCTGGCGGGTGAATTTTGCCATCTGTACAGGAGATTAATCCCGCTGCCAGTATGGCTGTGATAAAGATTGTTATTTTTCCCAATGATGAAGCATTAGTTCAACAAATATTTTCAGACAAAAACGCGGCAAAGATAATACATTTTTTTAATTATAAAATGTCCATGCAATTCCATACCTTAGCATTCTGTAATTCATTGGATATAAGGGAATCATGAAATAGTCACTCCCGGATAATCCCGAATTGACATGATCCAGCATCACAAAGATCCGTGTACGTTTGAGCTTGAGATTGAGAAAGATATTGACAAAGGGATAGTTTCCGGTTTTTGTTTTTTCCTGCCTGAAAAAGCGTCCCGTGGCAGGCATGTATGAATATGCACGATAGGGAGTATGATAAAGAAGATCTATCCCGAACTGGCTGTTGAGGGAACCGTTTGTCTGCCTGAATCTGAAGAGGTGTTCAATATAACCGGCAGTACGTACCGAGAGGAGGGGAAGGTCAAGAACCGCCGGATTGCTGCTTAGCTGTGTCAGCAAATCGCCGGAGAGGTGCATTTTCCATGCCGTAAGCTCCTTTCCTGCCATGACTGACAAAACAGACAATCCGCCTCCGTGCTGGGATGGAAGTGATTCCGGATTGAAATCCGTATAATTGTCAATGATTGCATAGTTGAATCTCAGATCTGTTTTCGCGGCCGGATAGGAAAAACGGCTTCCTATATCTACTCTGAATTCCTTTTTCATGCCTGCATTCCAGCTGAAGTGATTGCTCCCCCAGCGTTCATACCAGAAAGATGGCTGCCTGTTCATGATACTGCCGTTGATATTCCAGACAGCCGTGCCCTTTTTCCATTCAAAGGATTTTACAAGTTCCCCCTTAAGCCTGAAATCCCCGGCCCTGTATCCGGTCAGGAAAAGTTCCCCGTCAGCTGTCCACATGAACTTCTCTCCGATGTTGTTGTAAAGCCTGCCGGTCAGGACATTGTTCGGCTTCCTCCAGACCAGCGTGTCAGCAGACAAGGTGTCCGGCAGCGGACAGATCTGGCTGTAGCGTATCAGTTCATTCCTTATGCCCGCCCCGCCACCGACACGGAATTTCCTTTTTTCATCAGTGCTGAAGTCAAATCTCAGGGTATTTTTGATAATCCGCTGCGACAGGGAATCATAGGTGAAGGAATTGTTTATATATATTGTATCATAAAAACCCGATTGCGGATATTTGTCGGAATACGTTCTGCCTGAATTGTCAAAAATGAAAATATGGGAAAATATGCCCCTGAGCCCGGAGAAATCCCTGCTGCTGTTCAGCGAATCTGCCGTTCCGGTTTTCCTGCCCACCGTATACCTCTGCACCAGAAGCATATTCTTGTTCTTAAGACCGCTCCTCGCACTGTTCAGGCCGCCCATCCTCACCGGCACATCCCGGGTGTCAAAAAGGTCCAGATCCTCCCTGTCGTTTATTCCGCCGTTCTCATACGACGTTATATTATTGATGCCGGCTGAGAAATAGTATTTGTACACCGGGCCCGTATATGACGAAAAGAACGTAAAGTTCTTGTCAACTGCCTTCTGGTAGCTGTACTGTCCGAGATTGAAAACAATATCATATACCAGTCCGAAATTTAGATATCTGTTTACATTCTGGGAATGGCGCACCCTGAATGTCTGTTCGGACATCTGCCGTGGCCCCCCGTTTGTCCAGACCATCTCGGTGAAGGGAACCTGAGTGTTCATGAACAGGGCCTTTCGCGGAACATACATCACGGGAAGATAATAAGAATACAGGAATTCATCCGGATCAGTTATCCGGTCAAAAAAATTAATCTGGTAAAAAGGAAGTCCGTAATTTCCGAGGGTGGCATTCAGTGGAGAATACCTGTCAGCAATCCTGTAACGGTGAAACAGGGAAAAGACTGTATCAAATGGAATGATTGTCTCTTCCGTGAAGTCGTGGCTGAGATTCCATTGCCTGATCGTTCTGGTTCCGGCAGATTTCTGTGCAGAAAGGCCTGATCCCGTCAGAATCAGTAAAATGAACAATATTTTCAGATTCCTGATCATCTGCGCAAATATAGGAATAATGACAACACCGCAGCTGTGTTAATCAGGCCGGGAATGATGCGGATTCCGTGTCAATCCACATTATCGTTCAGATAGGCATTGTTTTTACTGATTACCGGACCATCATTCTCATCCGAGCTGAGAGTGAATTGTGACAATTCGCTTCCTGACTGCCTGTCAGGGGCCGGCAGCGACATATTTCTTCTTATATAGGCCGGCACATCCTCGAATGCCTCAATGTTCTCCTTCATGGTCCTGCTCGATATTCCCTCCTTCTGCATGATTTTCTGCATGTGCTTGACCTTCTTCAGGCGCAATTCGGGATCTTCCCCGCCTTCATGATCATTATCCCTGTCAGCAGATGATTTTCTGCCCCTTGCAGTTTCAACGCTGAAATCGAGGGTGCCCTGGTAATTTTCCCGAAAATCTGCAATTATGGGTTCATTTTCTTTTCCGTGAACCCTGAATTCCTCCGGAGCTTTTTCCGTTTCTCTTCCCGGATTCAGCGGATAGTCACCGGAACTCAGGACTTCAACCTTTTTTGCCCTCCTGGGCTTCATGGGCTGAATAATATTGTTGGCTTCAAAGCCGGTGGCAATGACTATTATGCTCAGGTTTTCCTTCAGTTCCTCATCTGATGAGAGTCCTCTTATTATCAGTGCATCATCCGATGCAACCGAATATATATAATCTGTAATATCACCCAGTTCATCCATTGTAAGTTCATCCTCGGCCCTTCCCGAGGATATGTTTATCAGAATGCTTTTTGCCCCTGTTATGTCATTTGAATTAAGCAGAGGAGAGGCCAGTGCATTTTCCATTGCTTCTATTGCCCTGTTCTCTCCTGCTGCAATTCCCATACCCATGACAGCGACTCCCGAATTTTTCATTACTGTTTCAACGTCGGCAAAGTCGACATTGATATATCCTGTTACAGTGATTATTTCTGCAATGCCCTTTACGGCCGTGGCCAGAACGTCATCTGCTTTTCCAAATGCAGATGACACGCCGAGGTTTCCGTAAATATCCCTGAGTTTTTCGTTGTTTATCACCAGAAGGGAATCCACATGGTTCTCGAGCTCAGCTATGCCTTCCACAGCATAGTTGATCCTGATCTTTCCCTCTGACTTGAACGGGATGGTAACAACCGCTATGGTAAGCAAACCGGCCTCCCTGCAGGCTTTTGCTATTACCGGTATTGCTCCTGTCCCGGTTCCTCCTCCCATGCCCGTTGTTAGGAAAACCATCCTGGTATTGCCCGAAAGTGCATTCATGACATCAGCAATGTTCTCCTCGGCAGCCTTCCTGCCTTTTTCAGGCTGGCTTCCCGCACCCATGCCCTCGGTAAGCGAAGCACCCAGCTGTATCTTAACCGGTACCGGGCTCTTGTCGAGAGACTGGCGGTCGGTATTGCAGACAATGAAATTAACGTCTTTTATACCCTTCTCAAACATATGATTAACGGCATTGACACCGCCGCCGCCCACTCCCACAACCTTGATTATTGATGATCTTTCAACCGGAAGATCGAAATTTATCAGGTCATCGGAATTTTCACTTAATATCATTTTCTTTTCCACGGCCTTCAATTTTATTACACTTCAGGGTTTATAATCATTGATTTATTGGATTGTCCTCCACTTCAAACATTTTCTGCATCAGCATTTTTATTTTTTCCGTCAGACTGGTTTTCGGCTCTGCAGCAGTGTCTGCCTGATCTTCGCCCGGCACAGATGCAGGCTCAAAGCTGCCTCCGCCCTGTTCCGTAAACTCATGCTGAGGTGCTGCATTGAACGATTTCCTGTAGGTCTCCAGAAAGTCAAAGCCCCTCATTATTAGTCCGACACTCGTTGAATACATGGGCTGGTTTATCTCTTCCCTGCCTGCTCCGCCAAGATGCTCGTTGGGATATCCGACACGGACATCCATCGCTGTCCTGAACTGCATGAGCTGGGGCAGGTGCTTCAGCATGGCGCCGCCGCCGGTTATGACTATTCCGGCAGCAAGCCGGTCAGCATAGCCGGAGTTTTGTATTTCGAAATTGACAAAATCTATTATTTCTTCCATTCTTGACTGGATGATATAGGCAAGACTCTTGAAGGAGATTTCCTTGGGATTCCTTCCGCTTATGCCAGGAATGGCAACGACCTTGTCATCCGGGGCAATATCACCCAGGGCTGATCCGTACTGTATCTTGAGCTGTTCGGCATGCCTATGGAGAATGGCACAGCCTTCCTTTATATCATTGGTAACCACATTCCCGCCCAGGGGAATAACCGCAGTGTGCCTGATTATGTTGTCGTAATAAACAGCCATATCCGTAGTGCCGCCGCCAATATCAACAAGAACAACCCCGGCTTCCTTTTCATCATCAGTGAGAACAGCATCGGATGAAGCAAGAGGTTCAAGGATAAGATCCTTCACACTGAGGTTGGCACGCCTCACGCATTTTTCAATATTCTTTGCTGCCGCCACCTGGCCTATGACAATATGAAAATTGGCTTCAAGCCTCCGCCCGCAAATACCGATGGGACTCTTCAGGCCTGTTTCATTGTCAACAATGAAATTCTGCGGGATGACATGGATTATCTCTTCTCCTATTTCAACATGGATCTTGTGCATATCCTCAATCAGCCTGAAAACCTCCTCTTTTTTTATGTCATCCTCATAGGAGTCACGGGTAATATAACCGCGGCTTTTCATGCTTTTTATATGCTGACCCGCTATCCCCACAAATACTTCGGAGAATTTCACACCCGACCTTTTCTGCACATCCTCCACAGTGGTCTGAATAGCCGTGACCGTCTCTTCAATATTTATCACAACCCCTCTTTTCACCCCCCTTGAGAGAGCCTTGCTCAGCCCGAGTATCTCAATCTTTCCGTTTTCATTTTTCTTGCCGACAATTGAAACAATTTTGGTGGTCCCGATGTCGATTGCTGCAATGTACTGTTCTCTCTTGCTCATAACAATTGTTTTATTTTGCCTGTTGTCTTTTCTTACATACTATCTGATCCCTGAATTCCAGACTGATCACGGAATATTTATCCCATCCCGTTTCCGGGATAACATTTTCATAAAATGCTGCAAGGTTTTTTAGCTTTCCTTCAAAATTTTCAAATGTTCCCAGGTGTATCCGGTGGTTTCCCGCCCTGGGTATAAGATCTATCTTCCCCCGCTTGTCAACGTAGATCTGATCTATCTGTGCCGACCAGAAATCATCTCCGGAAATGTATCTGACAAAATGATATGCATCCTTCAGGATTGTATGTCCCGCATCCAGGATACTGGTACCTTCAAGCATTGCACGGCTTATTGCAATATCCCCGCCGACGATATGCAGCCTCGGGCTCTGAAGGGTCCTTTTCCTGATCAGCACCCCCTCCGCATCAACGAGGAAATCCCCTCCCTCATCGGGAATAACCCGCATGACGGGATTCCGCTGGTATACATCAACATTCAGAATGCCGTCAATGCTCATATATGCTTCTGCCTTCCGCAGTTCTTTCAGTGTGCGAACCCTTCCCTCAATGTCCCACAGCGGCAGGCTGCCCTGAGGACGGCCAAGCAGACTGCCCTCCCTTCCGTTAACCAGGCTGAGAAGCTGTTTCCTTGTGACAAAATCATAATCGGATGAATCGCAGATGACTATGGAAATATCCCTGCAGGGCCTCGATCCGTAGTAGGACGACAACCAGACCGGAGCCGCCAGCATGTAGATCAGGGGAATAATCAGCAATATTTTCATAAGACGCATCATCTGTTCATTATCATCCTTTCATTTCCTTCCTGTTCCTCTGTTGTTTCATTTTTCCGGGTTTTCACCCCGCAGTTTCCTCTCAATCGGATCAACAAGCCTGTCAATGTCGCCCGCACCTATGGTTACAAGGACATCAAGCCTGCCGGGATCAAGCATGTCAACCACATTCTGCGGCTGCAACATTTTTTTGTTTTCCAGTTTCATCCTTTCAAAAATGAGTTCCGAGGAAACTCCTTCAATTGGTTTTTCCCTTGCCGGATAAATCGGAAGAAGTATTGCCTCATCGAGCTCATCAAGAATTTCTGCAAATTCATCCGCATGGTCACGTGTCCTGGAAAACAGATGAGGCTGAAAGATCCCGGTGATCCTTCTTCCCCCGAAATACTCCCTGAGAGATCTGATACAGGCCTTTATTTCCCCGGGATGGTGGGCATAGTCATCAATATAGGTCAGTCCCGGCATGTTAACCCGTATGTCAAACCTCCTCCTGACGCCCTTGAAAAGCGGTACCGATCTGCGGATTTCGGTTTCGCTTACCCCGCATTTAAGCGCTATGGCGATAGCCGCGGTAAGATTTTCTATATTTATTCTGCCGGGAAAGTGGAAACGCAGGTTCTCAATCATTCCTTCAGGCGTGGAAAGGCTGAAGAGATAATAATCCTCCCCTGAAACAACATTGAAATATCTGTAATCCGCGCCGGGATCATTACCGTAGGTAAAAACTGATACATCTTCCGGATGCTTTAGTCTGTCCCTTATCCTGTGGTTCAGCAGAAGAAGCCCTCCCGGCCTGATCTTCCCGCAAAAAACATCATAGGCTTCCGTCATTGTTTTCAGGTCGCCGTAAATGTCAAGATGATCGGCCTCAACAGATGTGATCACTGCCATAAGCGGATCAAGCTGGTGAAATGAACGGTCATATTCATCGGCCTCAATCACGGTGAACCTGCTGTTACCCAGCAGGAGATTGGAATCATAGTTACGTGAGATTCCCCCGAGGAATGCGGAACAGTCAACACGGGACTGCTTCAGCAAATGTGCGGTCATCGTCGAGGTTGTTGTTTTGCCGTGGGTTCCGGCAACAGCAATGGTATCGGTGCTGCGTGAAATGGTTCCCAGCACCTCCGCCCTCTTCCTCAGCCTGAACCCTTTCTCCCTGAAATGGCTGAGCAGGCTGCTCTCCGCCGGTATTGCGGGAGTATAGACCACAAGAATCTCCTTCCCGGGGATTTTTTCCCTGAACAGCTCAGGCAGCGCGGAGGGATCATCCTCAAACACTATTTCACATCCTTTCGCGGCAAGGGAATCGGTAATGCTGCTTTGAGTCCGGTCAAAACCTGCAACAACATATCCCCTGTGCCTGAACCAGAGAGCAAGGGCACTCATCCCTATACCGCCTATACCTACAAAATAAACGCCTTCCATGTTGTTCAGATCATTCATGTCCCTGCCAGTTTCAATACTTCGTTCGCTATTCTTATATCGGAATCCCTTTCCGCCATTTTTCTGATATTTTCCGAAAGTCCTGCTTTCCCGGAAGTGTCAAGAGAAAGCCTGATGACCTCATCAATCAGTTTCTTCTCTGCCTGACTGTCAGCAATAAGAATGGCAGCTCCATTTCCGGAAAGAGCTTCTGCATTTCTGGTCTGATGGTCTTCGGCCACATTCGGCGAAGGAACAAGGATCACCGGCTTGCCCACAAGGCACAGTTCGGAAATGGTTCCTGCACCGGCTCTTGAAACAATTATGTCGGCAGCTGCAAATGCATAGTCCATCCGGTCAATAAAACCATGGATGGCTATGGTTTCCGCAAGTGAATCAGCAGCAAGGCTCTTTACATCCTCATAGTAGTTCATTCCTGTCTGCCACAGCCATTGCAGGCCTGATCCGGCCATTCTGTCCAGGGCCCCGCCGAGGGTTTTATTAATAGTGCCTGCACCGAGGGATCCGCCCAGCACAAGGACAACCTGTTTTTCCCTGCTGAAACCGAAATATTCCAGTGCCTCATTTTTAAGAACCCCGGAATTGTCAAAACTATGACGGACCGGATTTCCTGTTTTGATGATCTTGTCACGGGGGAAATATTTTTCCATGCCGTCATATGCCACGCAGATGGCCGAAGCCCTTTTTGCAAGAAGCCTGTTGGTGACTCCCGCATAACTGTTCTGTTCCTGGATAACTACCGGTATTCCCATTCCTGCCGCTTTCCACATCACCGGACCACTTGCAAAGCCTCCCACGCCAAGGGCGACATCCGGCCGGAACTCCCTGATTATCCTTTTTGCCATGGAAAGGCTCCTGATCAGCCTCAGCAGGACACTGAAATTCCTGAAAGTGATCTGCCTGTAAAATCCCGAAACCGGTAAGGCCCTGATCCTGTAACCGGCTGCCGGTACTTTTTCCATTTCCATCCTGCCTTCAGCGCCTACAAAAAGGATATCCGTCCCGGGCTCAATACGCCTGAGGGCATTGGCAACGGAAATAGCCGGGAAAATATGTCCTCCCGTACCTCCTCCGCTGATGATAATCCTTTTATTTCGCAACTGTTCCATAAATCAGTTCACCTTCATCCTTTTGCTCCTCTTCGGGAAGCTCTTCCTTCCTGAGCCTGGCATTCACCACCCTGCTGACACTCAGTATTACCCCTATCGAAAAGCACATCATGACCACGGATGTCCGTCCCCAGCTGACCAGCGGGAGTGTTTGCCCCGTAACCGGGAAAATATCAACGGCAACCATCATATTGAGCATCGCCTGTGTCACTATCATCACTATAAGTCCGAGAACCAGATAGGCAGGAAATGCGGTCTCGCACTTTTTCACGATTGATATTCCCCTGAAAAGAAGGATCATGTATGCCATGATCAGCGGGATTGCTCCTAACAGCAATCCGTATTCCTCAATTATTATTGCAAAAATGAAATCGGAATTTGACTGCGGCAGCATGTTTCTCTGAATGCTGTGACCGGGTGCCTTGCCAAACAAGCCTCCCGTAGATATGGCAATTTTAGCCTGGTTGATCTGATAATCATCAGCACCGCTGCTCTTTCCCGCAAAAAAGCTTATCATTCTTTCAATCCAGGTAAGAACCCTGTTGTCTTCTTTCAGCAGCCAGAGCACAAGGGCAAAAAATATTACAAAAACCACAGCCATTCCCGCATATGCTATAAGAAACTTTACCGGGACACCGCCAATGAACATTATCAGGATGCAGATTCCAAAGACCATTAATGCCGTGGAAAGGTTCTCGGGCATTATCAGTGCACATATGATCAGTACCGGCACCATCAGGAATTTGGTAACAAGCACAAAATCCTTCAGCTGATTCTGATATCTGGCAAGAGATCTTGCAAGGTAAATGACCAGGGCTACCTTGGCAATATCGGAGGTCTGGATCCTGAAACCGATATAGGGGATCTCAAGCCAGCGTGTCGCTTCATTGATCGTAACGCCAAAGAAGTATGTAAGCACGAGTAGTATTGCCGAAACGATAACGGCAATCCCGGCCAGGGCCGAATATATCCTGTACGGCAGATAATGAACCAGTATTATTATCAGCAGCCCTGCAGTCAGCATCAGGAACTGGCTTCTCAGGAAATATGTGGTATTCCCTCCATGGTTCCTGAAAGCCACATTCACTGAGGAACTGTAAACGGCTAGCAGTGAATAGACCATGAAGACGGCAACAACACCCCATATTGCCCTGTCTCCCTTAAACGTTCTGGAAAGCCATCCCTGAAACATTTCCCTGCAGATTAAAGGTTTCTTACGGCAGCCTTGAACTGACGCCCCCTGTCCTCATAGTTGACAAACAGATCAAAGCTGGCACAGGCAGGCGAGAGCAGAACCGTATCACCCTTTCCTGCCAGATAGTATGAAGACCGGACGGCCTCCTCCATTGATGCAGCTTCAATAATGGTTTTTACCTTGTCTTTGAAAGCATCAATGATTTTTGCATTGTCCTTTCCAAGGCAGACCACCGCTTTTACCTTCTGCTTTACAACCTCAAACAATTCGGAATAGTCGTTTCCCTTGTCTATTCCGCCGGCAATCCATACCACCGGAGTCTCCATGCATTCAAGCGCATACCAGGTGGAATTGACATTGGTGGCCTTGGAGTCATTGATGAAATTTATTCCACTCACCTTAATCACCGGCTCCAGACGGTGCTCCACAGCCTGGAAATCAGTAAGACTCTCCCTGATCACAGGCTTGCGTATATCAAGCACCCTGCCGGCAATAGCTGCAGCCATGGAATTGTAAATGTTATGACGCCCTTTGAGCGCCAGTTCATGAATGGTCATAAGCTTGGTGGTTTTATTCTGGTAATCAATAATTAATTCTTCATGATCAATATATGCTGCCATTTTCTCCGTGTGCCTGTCAGAAAAAGGCAGAAGTGTCATATCATATTTTCTTCTTTCCAGCTCTTTTGTGATCACAGGATCATCTGCCCAGTAAATGAAATAATCCGATTTCGTCTGATTCCTGGTTATCCGGAATTTTGAATCAATATAATTCCTGAAATCATAGCCGTACCTGTCCAGGTGATCAGGAGTAATATTGAGAAGAATGGCTATATCAGCCCTGAAGTCATACATGTCGTCCAGCTGGAAGCTGGAAAGTTCTATAACATAATAATCATAATGCTCCCGTGCCACTGACATTGCAAAGCTGTTTCCCACATTTCCCGTCATGGCAACCTTTTTTCCGGCTTTTTCAAGCATGTGCCGTATAAGATTCGTGACCGTCGTCTTTCCGTTGCTGCCGGTAACACAGATTTTGATGCCCCCAGCATACCTGGCCGCAAATTCGATTTCTGAAATTACGGGTATGCCCGCTGACCTGATCTTTTCAACAAGTGACGAATCTCCCCTGATACCGGGACTTTTTATCACCTCTGCAGCGTTCAGTATCTCTTCCGGGGTATGCCTGCCCTGTTCCCATCTGATGCCATGGCTGTCCAGGATATTGCGGTATTCTTCCTTTATTTCACCATGATCGGAAACGAAGACATCAAAACCCTTTGCAGCAGCCAGGACAGCTGCTCCAGTACCGCTTTCACCCGCACCCAGTATTGCCAGTTTCCTTTTCATCCTGCTATCTTATTTTCAGGGTCACAATGCTTATCACCGCCAGCAGCAGACCCACAATCCAGAAACGTGTAACAATCTTTGGTTCCGGATATCCCTTTTTCTGATAGTGATGATGCAGGGGAGCCATCAGGAAGATCCTCCTGCCTTCCCCGTATTTTCTCCTGGTTCTCTTAAACCAGTACACCTGCAGGACTACCGACAGATTTTCGGCAAAAAAGATCCCGCAGAGAACCGGAATAAGCAGTTCCTTTCTTATTACTATTGCAAAAACAGCTATTATGCCTCCCAGCGCAAGTGATCCGGTATCACCCATGAATACCTGGGCCGGATATGAGTTATACCACAGGAAACCTATGGTTGCACCGATAAATGCACTGGCAAAAATCACCAGTTCCTCGGATCTCGGTATAAACAATATGTTTAGATAGTTGGCATAGATGATATTGCTCGATACATAGGCGAGAATCCCGAGAGCCGTCCCTATGATAGCGGATGTGCCCGTAGCAAGGCCGTCCAGGCCGTCGGTGATATTGGCTCCGTTGGAAACGGCAGTGAGAATGAAAATGATTATGGTGATATAGACAAGCCAGGTCCACGGCTGCCTCTTCTCTTTGCCGATAAATGCCACAAGCCATGCATAGTTGAATTCATTGTTTTTCACAAAGGGAATGGTTGTCTTCGTGGATTTCCTCTCCATGGTTATCTCGCTTCCCGCCGGTACCGGTGCGCCGGCATCCCTCAGTTCCCTTCTCTCACTTGCAGTCAGTTCCGTCAGTCCTACCTTTTCGGCTATCATCACATCATCGCTGAAGCATAATGTCACTCCCACTACCAGGCCAAGGACAATCTGGCCCATTATTTTAAACCTTCCGGCAAGCCCTTCCTTGTTCTTTTTGAAAATCTTTATGTAGTCATCCGTAAAACCTATCAGACCGAGCCATATCGTTGTGATCAGCATCAGAATCACGTAGATGTTGTCAAGTCTGGCAAAAAGAAGGGTGGGAATCACTATGGATGCCAGGATAATAATGCCACCCATCGAAGGGGTTCCCTCCTTCCTGTACTGTTCCTCAAGGCCCAGGTCCCTCACTACCTCCCCGATCTGTCTTTTCTGAAGAAAATTAATGATACTCTTTCCTATCATCATGGATATGATAAGAGATGTTATAACCGCCGCCGCCGAACGGAAGGATATGTAACTGAAGACTCCGGCTCCGGGTACATTTAGTTTGTCTAGATATTTAAACAGATAGTAGAGCATCTTTAATTCCTTATTTGTCTGCAAGTGCCTTCCGCAGTTCCTCCCTGTCGTCGAAATGCTGCCTTACACCATTAATCTCCTGATAGGTTTCGTGTCCCTTGCCGGCAACCAGTATCACATCCTCCGGAGCCGCAAGCATGACGGCTGTTTTGATGGCTTCACGCCTGCCTGCTATTCTCAGGGATCTTTCCTTCATCTCCGGTGTAAGACCTGCCTCCATGTCATCCAGTATTTTTTCCGGGTCCTCGGTTCTGGGATTATCCGAGGTGAGTATCAGTTTTGTGCTGCCTTCCGCTGCTATGGCGGCCATCTTTGGCCTTTTGGTGCGGTCCCGGTCACCTCCCGCCCCCACCACGGTGATAAGGCTTACACTGTTCCTGCGTATCTTGTTCAGCGTGCTGATCACATTCATAAGGGCATCGGGAGTGTGGGCGTAATCAACGATCCCGGTAATACCCCCGGCAGATCTTATCACTTCAAGCCTTCCCGCAACCGGGCCCAGTCTGCTCAGTTCCGTCAGTACCTCCCTCCCGCCGGCTCCCAGAAGAACGGCAGCGGAATATACTGCAAGAAGATTATAGGCATTGTAATCTCCTATAAATCCTGTCCATACCTCTTCTCCCATGATTCTCAGCCCCATGCCCTGAAAGCTTTGTTCAAGTATGCTGCATCTGAAATCAGCCATTCCCCTTAACGAGTATGTATGGCGGGATGCCCTGCAGTTCTGAAGCATCACCATTCCGTTTTTGTCATCGGAATTGACCAGTGCAAAGGCATTTTCCGGAAGCGAATCAAACCAGTCTTTCTTGGCAGCCAGGTATCTGTCAAATGTCTTGTGATAATCAAGATGATCATGCGTGAGATTTGTGAATACCCCTCCTGCAAATTCCAGTCCGGCAATCCGTTTCTGACTTGAGGCATGTGAACTTACCTCCATAAAGGCAAATTCACACCCCTCTGCCACCATTTCACTCAGTACCCTGTTGAGCTGAACGGGATCAGGGGTGGTAAGAGTGGCTTCCAGCTCCCTGCCGGCAACATAGTTGCATATTGTGGACAAAAGCCCGCATCTGTGCCCAAGCATGGAAAACAGTCTGTACAGTAGTGTGGCTGTTGTTGTCTTCCCGTTGGTTCCCGTGATTCCGGTAAGCTTCAGTGAGGAGGAAGGATTGCCGAAGAAATTTGATGAAGCCTGGCCCAGTGCGGCAGCTGAATCTCCCGTCACTATCCAGCTGACATCTTCTGAAGGATCTGACGGAAGATGTTCGCATATGACCGCTCCGGCACCCGATCCGACTGCATCTCCGATAAAGTCATGACCATCGCTCTTCAGTCCCCTTACCGCAACAAAAAGGGAATCCGGATCCGCTTTCCGGGAATCGAACACGATATTGCTGATCATTCTTTCCTTCCGGCCGGAAAAAGACTTTATATCAATACCCTTCAATATTTTTTCAAGTTCTTTCATATCAAAGATTCATTTCAAGTGACACTACCTGTCCTTCAAAATACCTGGTCCCGTGTTCAGGGAATTGTCTCAGCACCCTGCCTCTGCCGCTGAAGCGGACCCTGTAACCGGAATTCTCAAGCAGATGCATTGCATCTCTCAGGCTCATACCCCTCACATCCGGAACCATCCCCCCGGTTATTTCAATCCCCGTGCAGCTGACTGTATCCCCATTCTGCCGGGTTTTTATCCATTCATGCCCGGTGGTCTTTTCCGGCCTGCCACCAAACCTTCCCAGAACACTGTGAATATCATCACGGTATCCGTTACCTGCCTGGGGAACAAGCGCTGCTGTCCTGTTCCCGTCAGATGACCTGTAGTCTCTGTAAAAACTAGTTGCATAAATCCTGTCTGCTATTTCCCTGAATACCGTACCTGCCACCTGATTGCCGTAATAGACTCCGTTTGAGGGGGCATTTACGACAACAATGCAGGAATACAGAGGATCTTCCGCGGGGAAATAACCGACAAAGGAAGCCTGGTAGGAAATACCGGAATCCGATCTGTAGCCTCCGCTCCCTTTCGCAATCTGGGCCGTTCCGGTTTTGCCTGCGATTTTGTAGTCGGTGTTTTTCAGATTCGTTGCCGTACCGTGTTCAACAACCCCTTCCATCATTTTCCTGACTTTTTTTATGGTGGACCTGGATGCAACTGATTTGATTATGACTTCGGGATTATAGTGTTTTATCTCCCTGCCGTTCCTCTCGATTGCGGTTACGAAACGCGGTCTGACCATCTTCCCGTTATTGGCCACTGCATTGTAAAATGTAAGTATCTGCAGGGGTGTCATCCGGACTTCATAGCCGTATGACATCATCGCCAGACTGATTCCTGACCACAGCTTGTCGCCCGGATACCTTATGAGAGGTGTTCCTTCACCCTGTATCCTTATGCCCAGCTTCTGATTGAGTTTCATGGCATAGAGCCTGTCGACGAAATCCCCGGGGCGGTCACCGTACAGATCTGTAATCAGCCTGGCTGTCCCCACATTGGATGATTTCTCGAATACCTCCCTCACGCTTATCATGCCGTATCCGCCTTCCTTGGTATCCCGTATCACCTTATCGTAGAACCTGATGCTTCCCCTTCCCGTGTCCACAATATCACCAGTATCAATTATTCCCTCTTCAAGGGCGGCCATCAGAACCGGCAGCTTGAACGTTGATCCCGGTTCGGTGCTTTCCCCTACTGCATAGTTGTAGCTTTCATGATACCTGCCGTCACTTCCTGCCTCGAGATTGACCATTGCCCTTATATCGCCCGTATTCACTTTCATCACCACGGCACATCCGTGATGTGCATTGTGCTTTCTGAGCTGATTTGCCAGTGCTGTTGCAGCCACATCCTGGAGATCAATATCTATGGTGGTCACCACATCGTTGCCGTCGCGTGAACTGACCGTGCCTGTGCCATCCACCGTAATCCAGTCCCCTCCCGCGAGGCGCTGCATGACTGCCGCTCCGTTCCTGCCGGAAAGTTCCCTGTCAAAGGAACCCTCAATACCAACAGTATTGCCTTTCTCGCCCTGGCTCAGATAGCCTATGGTTCTTGCAGCCAGTTCATTGTTAGGCAGTATTCTCCTGTTTTCAGCCTCAGCTATCAGTCCGCCCCTGTAGCGGCCTTCACGGAAAACCGGAAGTTCCCTCAGGTTTTTAAGTGTTTTATAGTCAACCTTCCTTTTTATAAGAAAATAGCGGTCGCCGCGCCTGCGGGCATTATTTAATGCTGCCTTCCACTCCGGGGCCGTTCTGGTTCCCAGATGCCTTGCCAGACCGGCAGAAAGGCCATTGATGCCGGCTGCCCAGGTCTCCTCCGGCATTCCGCTGCTACGCGTATCCATGTAGATGGTATAATAGGGAACCGAGGTGGCCAGCTGCCTTCCGTCACAGGCAAGAATATCCCCCCTGTCAGCAACAAGCTCGGTCCTTTTGAAAACATATTTTTCACTCATGGCCGACCATTTGCCATACTCAACCGTCTGAAGTATCACAATGCGTATTAGAATGGCCAGGGCAACAATTGCCAGTGCAAAATATAAAATGCCGCCACGGAATACTATGTCATCTCTGAGAGCCATAATCGCTAATTGTCAACTATCAGTTTAAATGCCGGTGTCTTCAGTTCTTCCAGGTCAAGCCCCCTTTCCCTTACCATCCGGTAAACCTCGGATTGCCGGCTGATGAACATCAGTTCAGCTGAAGTGGAAAGAGACTGGGCTCTCAGTTCTCTTACTTCTGTCCGCAGGCCCTGCATGTCGCGTGTGATCCTTTCTGCATGAAACCTGTTTGCTATATACACTGCTCCGAGCAGAGTCAGCAGCATGACATACCAGATATTTTCCAGGATTATCCTTGACGGGATTCCTCCGCTTATAAGCTCCTTCAGGAAACTGCCGGTGCTTATCTTTCTGCTTTTATCCTTTCCTTCCCCTTCCATAAATCAAATCTTCTCGGCAATGCGAAGTCTTGCACTCCGGACCCTGCTGTTCGCGGCAATCTCATCCTTATCCGGGGTAATTCCCCTTCTGGTCAGCACCCTGAAGGGAGCCGGCTCGGGATTGCCGTAAAAATCCTTCTTCCCGTAGCCTTCAAAATTGCCTGAACGCATGAAATTTTTTACCAGCCTGTCTTCCAGGGAATGATATGTTATAACCACAAGTCTTCCCTGGCTTTTAAGCATCTCCCGGGCCTGGAGAAGCATTTCCCTGAGATTCTCCATCTCGTGGTTGACTGCTATTCTCAAAGCCTGAAACACTTTCGCGTAAAACTTGTGCTTCTGCCCGGGCGGGGCCAGAAAGTCAAGCACATTAAGCAGATCTCCGGTCCGAACCAGGGCTTTCTCTTTCCTTGCCTTCACAATTTCCCTTGCTATAATCCTCGAATTTTTCAGCTCCCCGTAATCAAAAAACATATCAGCCAGGTCAGCTTCATCCGATGTTCTGATAAGGTCAGCCGCCGTCCGGCTTCCTTCCCTGTTCATCCTCATATCAAGAGGCGCATCAAACCTGAAGGAAAATCCCCGTTCAGCCTCGTCAAACTGGTGAAAGGACACCCCCAGATCAGCAATCAGACCGTCTATGGCTTCTATCCCCAGGAACCTGAGATTGTTCCTCAGGAATCTGAAATTCTGGTTAAGGAATGTAAAGCGCCTGTCGGACGGAAGATTGGCAACGGCATCATCATCCTGGTCGAATGCAATGAGCCTCCCCTTGTCAAGCCGCCTGAGAATCTCCCTGGAATGCCCCCCGCCCCCGAAAGTGACATCCACATAAATACCGCCGGAACGGATATTAAGCCCTTCAATACTCTGTTCCGGCATTGCAGGTATATGATAGACCTTCATCACTCTTCATTACTGTTACCACCCAATATGTCCTCGGCAAGACTTGCAAGTTCCTCTCCGGAAATATCAGTCTTGTGATAATTCTCTGCAGCCCATATCTCTATTCTGCCTTCCTGACCTGCCAGGACAACATCCCTTCCGGCATCAATCAGATCAAGCAGGCGCCTCGGAACAAGGAAGCGGCTGTTGCTGTCAAGTTCGAGTTCAGCCATGCCCTTGAAAAAATTACGTAGGAAACTGCTGTGTGCCCGATTATAGGGATTGACTTTCTTCCTTATCTTTTCCAGCTGTTTGTTCCAGTCATCCAGCGAATAAAGTACAAGACAGTTGTCAAAAATATCCTTGCGGACAATAAAATGATCCCTGGCATCAGAAGGCATCTGCTTTTTAAACGCCGCAGGAAGTGTTATCCTCCCCTTGGCATCTACCTTACAAAAATTTTCACCGATAAAGGTGGCCATGACTTACTATAATCTCAATCCGGATGCTAAAATAAAGAAAATTTCTCCACTTTGTCCCACTTTGTCCCACTTTTTTAACGGGCTTTGTTGATAACTTTTCCCAAAACGGTTGATTGCGGCCGCAAATGAGGCTCTCTTTAATCACAAAAAGTTATTGACAACACGGGCTCTCAGCTGTAAAAAATTGTATTTTTACATGATCACTACCCGGAATCACTATCACTATGAACGAATCAAATGAAACAGGGCCTGTCCTGCAGATAGACGTGAAAAAGGTTCTGGCATCGAAAAATCCTTCACTGGCAAGAATCCTGCCTTCCTTTCTGATCAGATACCTTAAAAATATCATTCACCAGGATGAGATTAACAGTTTCCTCCTCAGGTACGGTCATCTCAGGGATGCAGAATTCGTATCGGCCATACTTGAAAGCATGGGCACGGGATACAGGGTTTACGGCCATGAAAACATTCCCCGCTCAGGCAGATATATATTTGTTTCCAATCATCCCCTGGGAGGGCTTGACGGACTCGTTTTCATGAATGAGCTTTCGAAATACTACAGCGGCATAAAATTTCCCGTAAATGATCTTCTGCTTAATCTTACAAATCTTTCCGGCATTTTCCTGCCGGTCAACAAGCATGGCACACAGGCCAGGGATGCGATAAAAAAGCTTGAGGAGGCCTATGCATCCGACTCTCAGATGCTGTATTTTCCTGCAGGACTATGTTCCAGGAAGAAGCACGGAAAAATAACAGATCTTAAATGGCATAAAAGTTTTATTTCAAAAGCAATACAGCATAAAAGAGATATTGTTCCGGCATTTTTCTCCGGCAGGAACTCGGATTTTTTCTACAACCTTGCCAATATCAGGACATTCCTGGGCATCAGGGCAAATATTGAAATGCTATATCTTCCTGATGAGATGTTCAGACAGAAGGGCAGGGATCTGGCACTTGTTTTCGGCAGGACGATCCCATGGCAGACATTTGATGCTTCAAAAACCCAGGAAGAATGGGCCGGATGGGTAAAATCAAAGTCATATGAGCTGAAATCAATGATTTCCGGAGAGAAACCGGATAAATAATTTCTAAATTGCACCCTTTTTACACCCTATCCCGAATCAATACAACACAAAATGGAAGCAATTGTTGAAAGACAGCCACTGGATCAGATAATTGCAGAACTTACAAAGGAAAGGTTCCTCCGGAAAACCAATAATGCAAATAATGAGGTTTACATTTTTGACTATAATGAATCACCCGTTTTGATGCACGAAGTGGGCCGGGTCAGGGAACTCACCTTCCGCCATGCGGGGGGCGGCACAGGCAATTCAATCGATATTGACAAATACGATACGGCAGCGGAGGATCCCCAGAAACAGCTTATTGTATGGGATCCGGAACACAGGAAAGTAATCGGGGGCTACAGGTTTTATTTTCCTCCCAAAGGCTGTGTGAAATGTGATATTACAAAACTCGCCTCATCAGAATATTTTAACTTTTCCAGGAAATTCCTTACAAGGTTCTATCCCTATGTTATGGAACTCGGACGATCATTCGTCCATCCCGAGTATCAGTCAGCGGCAAGGGGAAGAAAAAGCCTGTTTGCACTGGATAACCTGTGGGACGGCCTGGGTGCACTGATAATTGAGAACAATCATATTAAATATCTCTTCGGAAAGGTGACAATGTATCCCCACTTTAATCAGAATGCAAGGAATATGATTCTATACTTCCTGAAAAAGCATTTCAGGGATCCCGACAGGCTTGTGACCCCGATTATGCCGGCAGAGATAGATATTGACATGGAAAAGATGAAGAAACTGTTCACCCGCCGGCGGTACAGGGATGACTACAAGATACTTTCAGCCGAAGTAAGGAAACTGGGGGAAACCATTCCCCCGCTCATAAATGCCTACATGAACCTGTCTCCCACAATGCGGACATTCGGCACATTCATCAACCATTCCTTCGGGGAAGTTGAGGAAACAGGCATAATGATAACCCTCAGGGATATTTACGTTGAGAAAATAAACAGACACCTGGCTTCCTATAAGAAGGACTTTATGATTACATGGTTTTCGCCTGACTCCCAGTAGTTTTCTGCTGTTTTCGTTTCATGTTACCCTCACTGCCTGCTCAGGCCCGGGTAATTGATAACTGCCGGAACATGGTAGGCATTCGGAAACACCCGCCTTATTGCAATCAGATCCTTGTATAATTCGGTTTTTGTCCTGTAATCACCCACCCTCACCATGAAATAACCCGGCTCCTGATACTGAACATAGGAAACAATATCGGGGAATTTGTTGATGAATTCAGCTCTGGCCCGTGCCGACTCTTCCCTGGCATTTCTCACCGAACTGTAATAAATCTGTATTCTGAAACCCTGGATCCCGGGTGAGCCCTCCATGGTTTTCAGCTTGCTGTTTGCCATAATCGACCTGCTGATAAGCGTATCTATCCCCCTGTCCTGAACAATGGTAAGCCTTCCGGAATTTTTTTCATCGGATCGCTTCATGAGGTCTATGGTCCGGATAAAGCCCTGGGCCATGGTGCCGGCTGCTGAAAACGAAAAGAGCATTAGAAATATCAAGGCCTTTCTTGCCATCCGCTTCAATTTTTTGGACAAATGTACAATATTAGTGCTGATTTTTATTCCAGTGCCTCCGCAAGTTCGTCAGTCATTTCCAGATTATGATACACATTCTGGACATCATCATCATCTTCAAGGGTCTCAATGAATTTCAGCACTTTCTTCGCCGTTTCAACATCCAGCGTTTTCGTATCATTCGGGATTCTTTTCAATCCGGCTTCAATAGCCTCTATTTCCATTTCTCCCAGTTTTTTGCTGACATTTCCGAAATCTTCCTTGGCACAGGTGATTGTTATGGTTTCTTCTTCAATCTCAAATTCTTCCGAACCGGCATCTATCATTTCCAGTTCCAGTTCCTCAAGGGACAGGCCTTCATTGCGGATGGTAAAAATACCCTTCGTGTCAAAAAGATAGCTGAGCGACCCGTTTGTACCCAGACTGCCGCCGTACTTGTTGAACACCGACCTGACCGATGCCACCGTCCTGTTGTTGTTATCGGTGAGGCATTCGACAAATACGGCAATACCATTCGGTGCATAGCCCTCAAAAGTAGTTTCCGCATAATGCTCGGCATCAGAACCAACAGCTTTCTTTATGGCTCTTTCAATATTGTCCTTCGGCATATTGACACCCTTGGCATTCTGTATCGCCAGTCTCAGCCTGGAATTTGAATCAGGATCACCGCCGCCATCCCTTGCAGCAATAATTATTTCCTTGATGATCTTGGTAAAAACCTTTCCTCTCCGGGCATCTGCTGCCCCTTTCTTTCTTTTAATTGTTGACCATTTACTGTGACCTGACATACAATAGGTTTTATGATTTTAGCGTATACAAAATTAATTAAATCTTTAATACTTCATCCAGGTTATGTACTTTTGTAGTCCGAAAAAAAGCGGCTCCCGGCAGGGGAATATTCCGCGACGCTCCGGCGGTAAGCCCGGGGTGCCGGATAAAAACAGTACAATATGGAAAAAAAACTATATATAGAAACCTATGGCTGCCAGATGAACATTGCCGACAGCGATGTCATTGCTTCAGTTCTTTCCGGAACAGGGCACCGGCTCGTCAAGGATCCGGGCGAAGCAGGACTGATACTTATCAATACCTGTTCTGTCAGGGAGAATGCCGAACAGCGTGTCCTGAACAGGCTGAAGCAGCTCAGGCATCTTAAAAAGAAGAATCCCGGGCTGATTGTGGGTCTGGCGGGGTGCATGGCGGAACGCCTCAGGGAAAAGCTGTTTGATACTGAGGATCTCATTGATATTGTCGCCGGTCCCGACAGCTACCGTGATCTTCCCTCACTTGTAGCAGAGGCGGCTTCTGGCAAAAAAGCCATGAATGTACAGCTTTCACGCTGCGAAACTTATTCCGACATATTGCCTCATTCAGGCCATGACGGCATTTCGGCATTCATATCCATAACCAGGGGATGCAACAATATGTGTTCATACTGCATTGTCCCCTATGTAAGAGGGGCGGAACGCAGCAGGAACCCTGAATCAATACTCGGGGAGGCAAGGATGCATTTTGAATCAGGCTTCAGGGAAGTCACACTGCTCGGGCAGAATGTGGATTCCTACAAATGGGTCTCAGGCAATGAAACCATTGAATTTCATGCCCTGATTGCCGCAGTGGCCGGCATTGATCCCCGGCTCAGGGTAAGATTCACAACTTCACACCCGAAAGACCTCTCCGAAGAGCTGCTGAAAACCATGGCGGAACAAAACAACATCTGCAAACACATACACCTGCCCGTTCAGAGCGGAAGCAGCCGGATACTCAGACTGATGAACCGTGAATACACCCGTGAGGACTACATGTCACGGATAGAGGCCATAAGGAGGATTATACCGGAATGTTCTGTTTCAACAGATATCATTTCAGGATTCTGTACAGAAACAGACGAGGATCACCGTGAAACCCTTTCCCTGATGGAATGGGCGGGATTCGACTTTGCATTCATGTTCCGATACAGTGAAAGACCGGGAACAAGGGCCGCGAGAAAGCTCAGGGACGATGTTCCCGAAGAGGTAAAAACAAAAAGGCTGAACGAAATAATCTCTTTGCAAAATTCCCTGTCCCTGAGGTCAAAGAAAAATGATCTGGGTAAAATCCATGAAGTGCTTGTTGAGGGCTATTCGAAAAGATCGAAGGAGGATCTCACGGGGAGAACCTCGCAAAACAAGGTTGTGGTATTTCCCGGCGACTACAGGAAAAGAGGGGATTATGTAAATGTCCTCATTGAAAAATACACCTCGGCAACCCTTAAGGGCAGGATCATTTAAGGAGGCATTTTGAGGATATGTAATGATTTTGAATTAACTTGCAGTAATTACCCGTCACCGGATTCGCCTGCATAATTAGGCAAGAAATGCGGCTGCCGGCAAGGGTAAATAAATCAGAAATATGTAATATACCACACATGAAGACATTAATAAACAGGGTTACGGCCTGCAGGCTGATATTGACCGCTTTGTTGTCAATGTTCATCATACAGGGTCTGGCCGGACAAAAAAAAGCTAAAAAATTCTTTGTCAGCGGTGTTGTTACCGATGCCAGGGGAATTCCTGCCGAAGGTGCAATAATATTTGTTGACAATAAGTCCACTGACAGGGTAAGCGACAAAAACGGATTTTTCCGGGTTAAGGTAAAGCCTGATGCAGGGATTATATCGGCCTTGCATACCATGGCCGGTCTGGGTGAGGCAGTGATTGACGGTGAGAATGTTCTCTCAATAAAGCTTAACGGCGCCGTAGGATTTCCTCTGCCGGAGACTCAGACGCGTTCCGATGAGCAGATAGATATCGGCTATGGAACGGTGGACAGGAAAAAGCTTATCACACCCGTCACGAGTGTAAATGACGTGAGTTCCAAATATGCTTCCTACAACAATATCTATGATGTATTAAAGGGTACTGTGCCCGGCGTTCAGGTCAAGGACAGAAAGATAATCATCGGCGGACCTTCTTCCTTCAATCTGAGTACCGAGCCACTGTTCATAGTTGACGGGATGGAGGTTCCTTCAATTGATGAAATACAGCCTGTAATGGTGGAATCCATAGAGGTGCTGAAGGGCCCGTCCGCATCAATATACGGGGTAAAGGGAGCCAACGGAGTTATTCTGATCAGACTGATAGGTACAAAAAAACCAGGGAAATAGCCTTATTCCTGCCCCTGTTTCCGCCCGGAGGGTTTCAGCATCAGTTCCTGAAGCTGTTTTTCCGACACGGGAGCCGGTGTGTCAAGCATCACATCCCTTCCCGAATTATTCTTCGGAAAAGCAATGAAATCACGGATTGAGTCCTGTCCGCCGAACAGGGCAACCAGCCTGTCAAACCCGAATGCTATTCCGCCGTGAGGCGGAGCACCGTAACGGAAAGCATTCATAATGAAACCAAACTGCTCTGCCGCTTCTTTTTCCGTAAAACCAAGTGTTTTAAACATCAGTTTCTGAAGGGAGGCATCATGTATTCTCACAGATCCACCGCCAGTCTCAATCCCGTTTATAACCAGGTCATATGCATCGGCCCTTACCGCCCCCGGATCCGTTTCCATCAGCTGAATATCCCCGGGTCTGGGAGAAGTGAAGGGATGATGCATTGCATAAAAACGCGTTTCCTCCTCATTCCATTCAAATAATGGAAAATCAACAACCCACAGTGGTTTGTATTCATCTCTCTTCCTCAGATTCAGCCTGTTCCCCATTTCAAGCCTGAGTCCGGACAATGCCGGAAGTATCTTTTCCCGGTCACCGAAAAGCACCAATACCAGATCTCCCCTGCCTGATTGCAGTTTCTCCACCCATAACATGAGATCTTCAGCGGAATAGAACTTGTCAACGGATGACCTGAGTGTGCCGTCCGCTTCGTATTTCAGCCATACCATTCCCTTTGCCCCGCTTTGCTGCCTTGTTACGAATCCCGTCAGTTCATCCAGCTGTTTCCTGGAAAAGCCGGAACATCCGGGAACACTTATAGCACCAATATATCCGGAATTATCAAATAGTGAAAAACCGCGTCCCTTCACTATTCCGGTCAGATCTCTGATTTCCATTCCGAAACGCAGATCAGGCTTGTCGGTGCCATATGACTCCATTGCCTCATCATATGTGAGCCTTATGAAGGGTTCACTGAATTCAATACCCTTCACGCTTTTGAACAGATGACGTACAAGTCCCTCAAAAGTATCCAGGATATCATCCCTGGTCACAAATGACATTTCACAGTCTATCTGGGTGAATTCCGGCTGACGGTCGGCTCTCAGGTCCTCATCCCGGAAACAGCGGACAATCTGGAAATAACGGTCAAATCCTGAAACCATCAGCAGCTGCTTCAGAGTCTGGGGCGACTGGGGAAGTGCATAGAAACTGCCCGGCTGCAAACGGCTCGGAACAATGAAATCACGGGCCCCCTCAGGAGTCGATTTGATGAGAAAGGGTGTTTCAATTTCAATAAACCCTGCTGAGTCCATATAGTTACGCACCTCTCTTGCCATCCTGTGTCGCAGTATCATATTATCGCGGACGGAAGGCCTGCGGAGATCCAGATAACGGTACTTCATCCTCAGTTCATCCCCTCCATCGGTATCCTCTTCAATTGTGAACGGAGGAAGTTCACTCGGATTCAGCACAACAAACCGGGCAGCCTCAATCTCTATCTCCCCGGTAGGTATCCTCAGGTTTTTATTGCTCCTTTCCCGGACATTTCCCGTAACCTGAATCACAAATTCCCTCCCGAGCTTCCTGGCCTGCTCACATAAGCCGGGATTGGTCTCCATGTTGAAAACAAGCTGGGTTATCCCATAACGGTCGCGGAGATCAATAAATGTCATTCCGCCAAGATCCCTCGAAGTCTGGATCCATCCGCACAAAGTAACCTCTTTCCCGGCATCCCCGGTCCGGAGCTCTCCGCATGTGTGTGTCCGGTACATATTCACCCCTTTTAAAAAATCTCAGCAAAAATAAGAAAATTTGAGCATTGACTGAATTTTGATAATTTTATTGATTATATCAGATATACCGGAATTGTCAGACTTTGGGATTATAGGACAAATGAAAGCAAATACACATGAATATTTCATGAAGGCTGCACTGGAGGAGGCCCGGAAAGCCTTTGAGAAGGACGAAGTGCCCGTGGGAGCCGTGGTTGTATGCAATGGAATCATTATAGCCCGTGCACATAATCTTATTGAAACACTCCGCGATCCTACAGCCCATGCGGAGATGCAGGCAATAACAGCAGCCGCCGGCTGGCTGGGCGGAAAATACCTCACAGACTGCACCGTATATGTAAGCATTGAGCCATGTGCCATGTGTGCCGCCGCACTGGGCTGGAGCCATGCGGGCAGACTGGTTTACGGGGCTCCGGATGAAAAAAAGGGGTATACACTGATATCAGACAGGTTGCTTCATCCCAAAACAAAGGTGACAGGCGGAATACTTGAAGAGGAATGCCGGGAAATTATGCTGAGGTTCTTTAAGAAAAAAAGATTAAGTTTATAAAAAATTAGTGCGGAATGACATTCGACAATACGAAACAGATCATCAGTATCCGTTTAAAACTTTTCTTCGCTACGGTCCTGATCCTGATATATCTTGCCCTTGTTTACATAGGGAAAATCATAAGGTTTCCCGTTCTGGGACTAAGCGATTCTGCCTGGACAATCATTCTTGTTTCATGTTACCTGATCATATTCTTCACTCCGTTTATACTTAACTATCAGTTTATTTACTACTCCGATGACGATGAAAACATTGTCCTCAGATATTTCAACGCGGGAATGGGAGGTGGTAAAAAGAACTCAATCCGGATACACAAAAACACTTTCGCGGGATATAAAACCGAATCCGGACTTTTTGGCCTTAAACAAAGCATAATACTCTATCAGAAAATCAGCCAGGGAACGGCCAAATACCCGCCGGTCCACCTCAGTGCACTGAACCGTGAACAGAAAAACAGATTATTCAGTGCTCTTGATTTACTTCTTCCCAAATCCTGATAAGACGGCTCAGGATTTTTTTTAATTTTGCCGGCTTCAGGCTTTATCGCCGGGAAAATAAATGAAGGAACAAAACCATAAACTAATTAAACAACCATTGCAATGAACGTTGATAAAATTATGAATGACCTCGAAAAGAAACATCCGGGCGAGGTTGAATATCTTCAGGCTGTAAGAGAGGTGCTTGAATCCATAGTGGATATTTACAATGAAAATCCACAGTTCCGGTCAGCCAATATCATTGAACGGCTTATTGAACCCGACCGTGTGCTTATTTTCAAGGTACCATGGACCGATGATGAGGGAAACGTAAGAGTGAATCTTGGATACAGGATACAGTTTAACTGTGCGATAGGACCCTATAAGGGAGGCCTCCGCTTCCATCAGAGCGTGAATCAGTCGATTCTTAAATTTCTCGGATTTGAACAGATTTTCAAGAATGCCCTGACTTCCCTTCCCCTTGGCGCCGGCAAAGGAGGCTCCGACTTCAGTCCGAAGGGAAAGTCAAATGCGGAAGTGATGAGATTCTGCCAGTCATTCATGCTGGAACTATGGAAATATATCGGTCCTGAAACGGATGTGCCTGCAGGAGACATAGGCGTAAGCGGACGGGAAATAGGTTATCTGTACGGAATGTACAAGAGACTCAAGGGAGCCCATACCGGTGTACTTACAGGCAAGGGACTGAACTGGGGAGGTTCCCTGATAAGACCCGAAGCAACAGGATTCGGTGCCATCTATTTTGTTCAGGAAATGCTGGCAATCAGGAAAGAAACCATTGAAGGCAAAGTAATTTCCATTTCCGGTTTTGGAAACGTGGCCTGGGGTGTCGCCCTCAAGGCAACACAGCTGGGAGCCAAAGTTGTCACCATCTCCGGTCCCGACGGCTATATCTATGACCCACAGGGGGTCTCGGGCAGGAAAATCGAATACATGCTTGAACTCCGTGCATCAAACCAGGATATAGTCAGTCCGTATGCAGAAATGTTCGATGGCGTTGAATTCCATCCGGGCAAAAAACCCTGGGAAGTAAAGGTTGACATTGCCCTTCCGTGTGCAACCCAGAATGAACTGAACGCTGAGGATGCGAAAAAACTTGTCGGAAACGGTGTGATGATGGTTGCAGAAGTATCAAACATGGGCTGTACTCCCGAAGCAATCGAAGTATTCTATGACAATGACGTCATCTTTGCTCCCGGCAAGGCAGTCAATGCAGGCGGGGTTGCCACTTCCGGACTGGAAATGGCACAGAATGCAATGAAAATGAGATGGACCCGGCAGGAAGTGGATCAAAGGCTGCATGAAATAATGCACAACATCCATGAACAATGCCTTAAGTACGGCACACAACCCGACGGATTCATTGATTACGTAAAAGGTGCCAATATCTCAGGATTTCTGACAGTGGCAAACTCCATGCTGGATATGGGTATTGTCTAAACTCCTGCCGCTTATGCCATGCCTAAAAATCTGTCTCTTAAACACAAAATTGCCCTTGGTATCATTCCGCGCATAGGAGATATTAACGCCCGGAAGCTTGTTTCACACCTGGGGAGCGTGGAGGCAGTATTCAGCGAGTCATACAGAAACCTCATAAGAATTCCCGGAATCGGCAGTGAGCTTGCCAAATGCATAACGGAACGCTCATATCTGGAAAAGGCTGAACAGGAAGCACTGTATGTCACAAGAAACAATATCAGAACATATTTCTACCTCGATGATGATTATCCCTCACGCCTCCGCCAGTGTGAGGATTCACCGGTAATGTTTTTCCTGAAAGGCAGCTGTGACCCAGATGCACCCAGAATCCTGAGTGTTGTCGGAACCAGGAATTCAACCTCACGCGGCAGGGAAATCTGCGAAAAAATCATCGGGGACCTGGCTGCAGATTTCCCCGGCCTGACAATAGTGAGCGGCCTTGCCTATGGTATTGATATTACATCCCATAAGGCGGCACTTGCCAATAATCTTCCGACAATAGCAGTGCTCGGGCACGGTCTGAACACAATATACCCTTCCGTTCACAGGCCGCTGGCCGGTAAAATTGCAGAAAACGGAGGACTCCTCACTGATTTCTTGTCGGATACCCTTCCGGAAAGAAACAATTTCATAAAAAGAAACAGGATAATTGCAGGTATTTCCGATGCCACCCTGATCATTGAATCGGGGAAAAAGGGAGGGGCACTCATAACTGCGGATATAGCAGGATCCTATAACAGGGATGTTCTTGCAGTGCCGGGACGGCCCGGAGATATCTGGTCCGCAGGCTGCAACAGCCTTATCAAATACAACAGGGCCGCACTCGTTGAATCAGCCGGGGATGTTAAATATTTTCTCAACTGGCAGCCTGAAAAAACCGGGGATCCTCAGCAGAAGAAGCTTTTCCCGGAACTCGGTGAAACGGAAAAATCCATTTACGATCTTCTGTCAGCCGGGTCGGAAATGACGATCGATTCAATATGCCGGTCACTGGATCTTCCTGTTTTCAAACTGTCCGCCATACTTCTGCAGTTGGAACTGAAAGGACTGATAAAAAACTGCCCCGGTAATATCTACCGTATTGCATTGTGATTTTTCCAGGGCTCTGCCGGGGAAAACCGGGAATGACATGATCATACCAGAAATTGCCTGATGAAACTCATTGATACACATACACATTTATATCTTCCGGCTTTCAGGAACGACAGGGATGAAATGATCGGCAGGTCAGCAGGCAGGGGCGTTGTCAGGCTGCTTATGCCAAATATTGACATTCATTCAGTGGAACCGATGCTTAAGGCAGCTGAGGAATACCGGGGAATATGCCTGCCTATGATGGGACTTCATCCGACATCAGTCGGGGATGACTATACAGATCAGCTTGACCGGATGGAAAAAATCCTGCCACAACACGCATTTATTGCAGTCGGCGAAATAGGTATTGACCTTTACTGGGATAAAAGCCGGTTTGCCGAACAGGTGGCGGCATTCAGAAGGCAGCTGGACCTTGCGGTAAAAAGCGGTCTTCCCGTGGTTGTCCATTCCCGGAACTCCATTGATGAAGTATTGTCTGTTATGGAGGAATACACCGCATCAGGCCTCAGGGGGGTGCTGCATGCTTTCTCTGCCGGCCTCAGTTATGCGGAAAAAGCCGTGAGTATGGGCCTTTTTCTTGGTATCGGCGGTCCGTTGACCTATAAGAACTCCAGGCTCGGGGATATTTGCAGGGAGATCGGACCCCGGCATATCATACTTGAAACTGATTCTCCCTATCTGGCCCCTGTACCCTACCGGGGTAAACGGAATGAGAGCTCCTATATTCCGATTATAAACAAAAAACTTGCAGAGGTCCTCGGAATGAGTGAGGAAGAGACCGCTTCAATCACATTTGAGAATTCATGCAGACTTTTTAACCTGTTACCCTATGACTGACCGGAAAAACGAGACTTCAGTCCTGATAATCTATACCGGGGGAACCATCGGCATGGTCCATGATCCGGAGACAGGTTCACTGATTCCCATCGATTTCAAGCATATAACCGATCATGTGCCGGTAATCGGCAACTACGGATTCGAGCTGCACTCTGTTTCCTTTGACCCGGTAAAGGATTCATCAAATATCGATCCGGATATCTGGATCAGGCTGGCCGGCATCATTGAGGAAAACTATGACCGCTTCGACGGATTTGTCGTTCTGCATGGTACCGACACGATGGCCTATTCCGCATCAGCTCTGAGTTTTATGCTGGAAAACCTCTCAAAGCCGGTGATCTTCACGGGATCACAGCTGCCTATCGGACTGCCCAGAACCGATGGAAGGGAAAACCTTATCACGGCAATAGAAATTGCTGCCGCAAAAAAGAATGGTAATCCCATTGTTCCTGAAGTTTGTATCTATTTTGACAGCGAGCTGTCACGGGGCAACCGGACCACCAAGTTCAGCGCAGAGCATTTTGATGCATTCAACTCCCCGAATTATCCCCTGCTGGCAGAAGCAGGACTGCACATCACATATAATACCGGCATAATCCGTTACCCGGAAAAAATCCGGAAACTCAAAGTCCACCGGAAATTTGACAATAACGTTGCAATTCTTAAACTGTTCCCGGGCCTTAACCGGAATTTCGTAAAAGCCGTTACAGGCACTGCGGGTCTGAAAGGCCTTATAATAGAGACCTTCGGCTCGGGAAATGCTCCTACCTACAAATGGTTTCTGGATGATCTCAAAGCATTTATCCGAAAGGGCGGCATAATATTCAATGTCACACAGTGCCATGGCGGCAGTGTTGAAATGGGTTTGTACGAAACCAGCAGGGAGATGCTGGCAGCAGGTGTTATAAGCGGAAGAGACATAACATCCGAAGCATCCGTAACCAAGCTGATGCTCCTGCTCGGCTGCCACGGTTCAGCGGAAAAGGTGGCAGAGATGCTGGCAAAACCCATTGCAGGGGAAATGTCATAAAGTTTGTATTGAAAAATTTTGTAATTTGCGCCGCCGTTCAGCCGGCAATGTACTGTTTCCCGTCCGGAAAGACTCACGGAAACAGAAGCATTGATCAGGAAGTGAAAACTGCCGGGATTAAAACTCTTACTTTCTGATACGCCTGAAAGACACAGGGAGAGATGCAGGAGTGGTTTAACTGGCTCGCCTGGAAAGCGAGTATACCCCAAAAGGGTATCGGGGGTTCGAATCCCCCTCTCTCCGCCAAACCCATCAGATCAATTCCTGATCCGCACAACCCCCCTTTTGCGGCTCATGACACGGTGAGCCGGCCTCCGGGTAGAAAGCCGGTCACCTTTCCAGAAACCTGCGCTGTACTCAGTTTATTGTTAAATTAATTTTAACGTGAGTTCGACATCAGGGAGTTTTTCATGTTCTTTCTCAGTTTTGTAATCAGGTGGATACCGTCAACGATGAGTTTCTCAAATAGCGACTTTGAGATGTATCCCTTGTCTCCATAGAGCTTCCCGTATATCTTCTGTAACAGGTTGCTCCCCAAGAGTGGATACCTGTCATCGACATTGCCGGGAGTGAGCACAAAATCCGGTATCTCTCCTTTGTCGTTGATGATAAAATGCAGTTTTAATCCAAAGAACCAGCCGATGCTGGATTGTCCTTTTGCAGCCAGGCCCTTTAAGACTTTATGGGAATGGGCTCTTTTAATATGACAGGCCTTGATATGGGATGATTTTCAGGATTTTTCATGGATTCTTTCCTTTTTTTGTTGGTTTACACTACAAATCTGGAAAGAATTCTTTTTTATAACTAATTATGTATCATATAATTATTAACCATTGTTTGTTATTTTATTAACAATCAATAGCTTACATAATTTTCTTATATCGAACTCACGTTGATTAGGTTAATGTTGAATTCCGGAAGGTTTGATAAGCAATGAATCTGTACTGACTGGAATTTGAAAGATCGGATAACCATCTTCTGTCCATTCTATTTTTTGTGCTCTCGGATTCCGATTTGAAGTACCTCCAGGTTTTTCTCGCGCATGATATAATATCCAATCCTCGGTTCCGTCAGGAGATTTAAAAAAACTGTTATGGCCAGGACCATAAACTCCATTTTGTACAGATTGCTCAAATACCGGTTCAGGATGTTTAATCCATGAAGCAGGATTAAGCAAGTCACTTTCCGCATCAGCACTTATCATGCCCAAACAGTAATGATCGGTCCAGGTTCCACTTGCAGAATAGATTATATTCAATTTGTTGCCATGTCTAAGCATGACGGGACCTTCATTAACATACACGATGTGATTAGGGGCTTTACCATCAGTTCTTAGATATTTACGTTCCCAATCAAATTCTGGTAAGGATATTTCGACACGTTCAGAAGAAAGTTTCCATGGGTTCTCCATTTTTGCAATATAAATTCGTTGGATTTCCACCTTGTCAACCGGTTTATGCCAGCCTGACCAAATAAAATAAAGCTCCCCCCTGTGCCTGAATACAGATCCGTCTATTGCCCAGTTATCGGCAATGTCGGTCACAATTTTAGCTTTAAACTTAAATTCTCCTTGCATGGGGTCGGGTGATTGATTTTCCAGAACAAACATCCTGTGGTTGAAATGGTCACCATTATCAGCAGCAAAATAGAAATACCAATTTCCGTCCAGATAATGAATCTCTGGTGCCCAAAGAGCATGTGAGTATTCTTTGCCTTTGGGCGGAATCCATGTATATTTACTATGCAGCATGGTTGTATGTTTTGGACAACATTGTTAATATACTCAAAAACAGTATATTAACTTACAAATCATGCTGCATTTTTCAACGATTTCTATTTAGTTTTCAACATTGTAAAAGAACTGCGAAACTTGAGTAAATAATTCAAAAACAGATCTCATAATTATCGTATTGATCCGATCACGAAAGTATAATGTTATGAACTAAAAATGAATTAAATGGAAAAATAAATTTGCATCAGGCCGTTTTTTTGCATAACTTTATATAATTGAGTTACACGTACTTTTTACCTTAATGATCATTTCCATATGAATAAAGGGAAGTATCTGATAGTTTTTAACCTGATTGCAGTTATTCTTCTTTATGTTCCCAAAATCTGTTATACTCAACCGAATGTAAATATTTCAGCGGGCATAGGTATTCTCGAATTGGTAAATGCAGGTTTTAAACTCCAGTGGGAGCAGGTTCAGACAGGAGCCTATATTGGAGCAATGCAATTCGGTGATGAAAAGATATTTTCTCTCGGAGGAGATCTCTATTTTCATTTCGGAGACACAGTAAAATATACTTCTACAAAACCATGGTATGTAAGAACCGGGATCTCCTATTTCAGTGATGCATTTCCTCATTCTAAGGATAAACTCACTTTTCTGAACTTCAGATTCGGACGGGACCTGAATATTTCTCCGAAAGTGGGTATTGATGTCGAATTAGGAACCCTGATCAAATTAAGTCATAAAGTAATTGAAGGCGAGCCCTTCTTCCTTTTCGATTTACCTATTTGGCCGGCTATAGGTGCCTGTATCTTCTTCAGACTCTGAATGTAATAGATAAGTGCTGAATATTTCTTATCCGCAATAATTAATACCATTATTCATATGAGAAGATCCTTTTTTGTATTATTCTTGTTTTTAGCTGCATTTTTGATTCAGGGTTGTGTTGCTCCTCTCAACTCAGTATTTGAAAATGCAACATTGCCTTCGAAGCACGAGCTTCAGGTAAAGGCAAGCGCTTCAACCTATTATGGTCCTCAATTTGATTTTGGCGAAGAGGACAGTAAAAGTCTTATTCATTATAATGATAATATTGGGATTGCCTTAAGATTTGGATTTACCGACAAATTCAATTTGGGATTCAGATATGAGCATCTGTTCATAAGAAATGAATTTGAACTTTTCGATGAAACTGAACCTTACACGGGTAAGCTAAACTACTATGAATTGAGCAGTAAGATAAATCTGAAAGAAGACAAGATGGCTCTTGATATCCCTCTGGGTCTGTACGATTACGAGGGAGAATTCATATTGGCTCTCGATCCACGGTATATTGTAACTTTCAGAAGGAGTCAGAATTTCGAGATAAACCTCTTTCCAAAGATTCACATCTTCATGTGTGACGGGATACAGATTATCCCGGCAATAGGCGCCGGATTAGGTCTTAGCAGTGACCTTGATAAATGGGCCTTCCGGCCAGAGATCGGATTGGATGGCAACCTGTTTTTTGGCGCCGGTTTTACTGTAAATCTGAATAAAAGGGCAGTTGATCAGTGAATTTCTGCTTTTTTCTTAGCTGTAAAAAACTCTCCGATTAGATAATTTAACTTCTTCTTAAGAATTTTTATGCGATTCTTATGATACCTCATATGCTAAAAGCCATAATTTCGCAAAAAATCTAAATTCAAGAACATAGCATTGATAGGATATGGCAGGATGGGCCATATAATTGAAGAAATTGCAGTGTCGCAGGGTCACAGAATAGGTCTTACGATAGATGTAGATAACTACAGTGACCTGAACAGCGAAAAATTCAAAGACATTGATGTCGCAATAGAGTTTTCATCTCCGGAAGCTGCATTAAGGAATGTTTCTGCATGTCTGAATATGAAGGCCCCTGTAGTTTCTGGAACAACCGGATGGGGGAAGGATTTTGACAAAGCACTGGAGATATCTAAATCCAAAGGCACGGCATTCATCCACTCTTCTAATTTCAGCATAGGGGTAAATTTTCTTTTCCATCTTAATGAGGAACTGGCAAGACAGATGAACCGCTACCGCGAATATACTGTTTCGATTGAGGAGATACATCATACTAAAAAGCTTGATGGGCCAAGCGGGACAGCTATTACTCTAGCGGAAGGTATTAAACAACTACATAGCGCATTCGATGGATGGTGTTTTGATAATGAGAGATCTGATAAAAAGATACCAGTAAAACCTGTTCGTGAAGGAACGGTCCCGGGGACACATACTGTTACCTGGGATTCTGAGATTGACACTATAACTCTCAGGCATGAAGCAAAGAGCAGGAGGGGCTTTGCCCTTGGAGCAGTGATAGCTGCCGAGTTCATAAAGGGCAGGACCGGCATATTCACTATGAAGGAAGTACTTGGTTTTTCATAGTATTTTATACTTTTACCGCTTCATAAATAATTAATAAGATGGTTAATCTGCTCCAAGGCAAGTACATAAAGTTCGCTATTGTTGCCATAATCTATATATTGGTTGTAGTATGGATAGGAAACTACTGGCTTCTTCTCGGACTTGGGATCATTTATGACCTGTATATGCAATATGACAGGCCTTGATATGGGATGAGTCCACACAGGAGATCCCGGTACATCTGCCAAGGCATCTTGTTTTGAGGAAAACCGCCAATGGTAAGAGAGACTTCTGCATTAGCTCAACAAAACGATTATAGGATACAAGTCCGGGAAAATCTCTTTGCATGTGCTTGCATACCTATAAGTTTGTTTTCAGGATTTTTCAGGGATTTTTTCCTTTCTTTGTTGTTTTACACTACAAATTTGGGAAGAATCCTTTTTATAATACATTGTATATCAAATAAATACTAACAATTTGCCATTATTTTATTAACAATCAATAGTTTACATAATTTTCTTATATCGAACTCACGTTAATTTAAGTGTGTAATGTCTAAAGAATATATTTGATATTTTCAAACCTTTAAATTAAAGTAAAACGGCCGGTGCTGCCGGATGTCGGATAACATACAGCTGTTGCCGGATTCCACATATATATAAGGAGTTAACATGAAAAAAATCTTCCCTGCCATTTACTTGCTGATATTGCATCTGTCAGGTGTCACTGCACAGACTAGTTTCCCGGAAGCTGAAATCTCGAACGGAATAATCAGGGCCCATCTGTATCTTCCTGATGCTGAAAACGGCTACTACAGGGCAACCCGATTCGACTGGTCGGGTATCATCACGAATCTCGAATTCAGCGGACACAGCTATTTCGGAAAGTGGTTCGAGAAATACAGTCCCACAATCAACGATGCCATAATGGGACCCGTTGAGGAATTCGGGCCTGTCGGTTACGATGATGTGAAAGCAGGCGGGAATTTCGTTATGATAGGTGTCGGAGCCCTTGAAAAACCAGACGAACCCGGCCACGGGCGCTTCAAGTTATATAAAATTGCCGATCCGGGCTCCTGGAAAACAGTTAAAAAACCCCGTCAGATCCGTTTTGTTCATGAACTGAAAGGACCGGATTATTCCTATGAATACAGCAAAACGGTCCGGGCAGTAAAGGGAAAGCCGGTACTTGTCCTGTCTCACAGCCTGAAAAACACAGGCAAAAAAACGATAGAAACAACGGTTTACAATCATAATTTTATGATTATTGATAAAGCTCCTGCCGGACCGGATTATCTTGTCCATTTTCCTGTGGAGATTTCCGGCGAAACAGGGGGTCTGGGAACATACGCCCGTTTTCAGGGCAACAGGATTGTGTTTACAGAAAACCTTGCAAAATCCATCATGGTAAATCCGGTCCTTGGTTTTGGCAATGACCGGAAAGAATATAATTTCAGAATTGAAAACATAAAAACAGGGGCGGGAGTAAAAATCACCGGGGACAAGCCTGTTGACAAGCTTATTTTCTGGGCTTCACCGAAAACAATTTGCCCCGAACCCTATATAACAGTAAAGGCGGAACCGGGTAAAACATTCAAATGGGAGATTTTCTACGAATTTTACACATTTGAACCGGAGAATTAATGGTTACGCAACATATAAATCAGCTTACTGGTTGCAATAAACGCTCCCGAAGCGGAAAATAGCTGTAAGACCATGAAGGGAACCCGGACGGAAGAATGTATACAGCAAAAGCAAGGAACAAAACAAAATAAAACTGAACTGAACACGATATTCATGCCAAAACCCGGGATTTTTTTTAAAAGGAATATTTACTGGCAGCTTTTCGCTGTTTTTTTCCGGATAGGTTCCTTCACTATCGGAGGAGGCTATGCCATGATTCCGCTTATCCGGAAAGAGGTGGTCGACAGGAAAAAATGGATAGGAGAAAAGGAATTTGTTGACATGCTTGCCATGGCACAATCCGCCCCGGGCATGATTGCCGTCAATACCGCTATTTTCGTGGGCTACAAGGTAAAGGGTTTCCGCGGCAGCCTTGCAACAACACTGGGAAGCGTGATCCCTGCCTTTGTGATTATCCTTCTGATAGCAATGTTTTTTGGTGAATTCCGGAAAAATGAAACTGTTGCTTCAGTTTTTACGGGAATACGGCCCGCTGTGGTGGCACTTATTGCAGCTTCCCTCTACAACTTGTCCGGAGCAGCAGGAATCACCTGGAAAACTGCTGTCATTCCCCTTGCAGTCGTACTGCTCATCTGGCTTGCACATATTTCTCCGGCATGGATTGTGCTGGCAGCAATTCCGGGCGGAATAGCCTGGGGGCATTTCAGGGCAAAACAGATCAATAAGAAAAAAGAATGAACCCCGAAATATACATCCAGCTTTTTATCTCCTTCTTCAAAATCGGCCTCTTCGGCTTTGGGGGCGGCTACGCCATCATCTCACTTATTCAGTATGAAATTGAGCACTATGGCTGGATGACGCCGGCCGAATTTACTGATATCATTGCCATTTCGCAGATGACACCCGGCCCTATAGGTATCAACAGTGCCACCTACGTGGGCTATACCGCTTCCGGTTCGGTGCTTGGTTCGCTTGTTGCCACTTTTGCTATCACACTCCCCTCCTTTCTGGTTATGCTGACACTGGTGCGCCTGTTTTTCCTTCTGAAGGGGAACAAATACCTGAATTACGCTTTTCAGGGTCTCCGGCCCGTGGTAATAGGACTGATAGGCGCAGCTGCGGTATTGCTGATGAACAAGGAAAATTTTGTCGATTACAAAAGCATCCTGATTTTTATAGCAGCATTTCTTCTGTCAGTAAAAACCAAGATGCATCCTATTGCGCTGATTCTCCTGGCAGGTTTGGCAGGATGGCTGCTTCACTGATTTTGCAGGCATTTCATTGTCTCTCCTCATCATAATATGATATCTTTAGATAATCATACCAGACAGGGTATCTTTATAGCTAAAGCGGAAAACAACATGAAAAAAATTACAGGCCTGCTTACTGCAATTCTTCTTATTGCAGCAGCAAACGGACAAAAGGCAGAGATTGTCTATCTCTCAGGAACAGACAATGAAAATACGGTACTATGGGATTTTTTCTGTACCGGAGGACAAAACAGCGGTAAATGGACAAAAATACCCGTACCCTCAAACTGGGAGCTGCAGGGTTTCGGAACATACAATTACGGAAATGATAAACAACAGGCTGACGAAAAGGGCCTGTACAGACATGAGTTTACTGTCCCGGCTGCTGCAGGTAAAAGAAGGATATTCCTTGTATTTGAAGGATCCATGACTGACACGGAGGTCCGGGTAAACGGAAAGCCGGCAGGAACCGTCCATCAGGGTGCATTTTACAGATTCTCCTATGAAATCACCTCCCTGATAAAACCCCGTGGCAGCAACCTGCTTGAGGTAACTGTCAGCAAAAAGTCAGCTGATGAAAGTATCAACAGGGCAGAACGTGAAGCGGATTACTGGATATTCGGAGGCATTCACCGTCCTGTTTACCTTAAAATAGTACCCTATGAATTCATTGAACATGTTGCAGTGAATGCTGAAGCTGACGGAGATTTCACTGCAGAATTAACTCTTAAGGGCTGTTCCGGGACAAGAAGCATTGAAGCAATGATTATGACACCCGATGGCAGAGCTGTTGCAGGCCCTTTTACCACCGGAGTGAAAAAAGGTCAGACCCGTGTCCTGATCAGGGGAAAGGCTGATAAGCCGAAACAGTGGACTCCGGAATCGCCCGACCTATACAGGGCGGTTTTCAGACTGAAGGACAAGGATGCAATACTGTATGAAACAGAAGAGCGTATCGGATTCAGAACAGTTGAGGTAAGACAGAATGACGGAATTTATGTGAATGGTGTCAGAGTCATGTTCCGGGGAATATGCCGCCATAATTCCTGGCCTTCCTCCGGCAAAACGACAAGCAAAAAAATAAGTATCCTGGATGTCAATCTGATGAAAGACATGAATGTAAATGCCGTAAGGATGACTCACTACCCTCCCGACAAGCATTTTCTGGAAGTATGTGATTCACTCGGGCTTTTTGTTATTAATGAGTTGTCCGGATGGCAGGCCTATTATGATACCGGACCAGGCAGGAAACTGGTGAGGGAACTTGTTGAAAGGGATGTTAACCACCCCTGCATCATTCTTTGGGCCAACGGGAATGAAAGGGGTTTCAACCCTGAACTGAGGGAAGAGTTTGCAAAATACGATCCGCAGAAACGCCTGGTTATAGAACCCATATCCAACTTTAATGGAATGGACACAAAACATTATATTCCATATAATTACGGTGTTTCAACATTTTTTAACGGACGTGATATTTTCTTTCCGACGGAATGGCTTCACGGTTGTTATGACGGGGGAAGCGGTGCCGGCCTGGATGATTACTGGAATCTCATGCTTTCAAATCCACTCTCCGCTGGAGGCTTCCTGTGGCTGTTCGCTGATGAGGGGGTTGTGAGGACCGACAGGAAGGATTCCATTGATACCGCTGGCAATCAGGCTCCTGACGGCATTGTCGGGCCTTACCGCGAGAAAGAGGGAAGCTGGTTTACAGTAAGGGATGTCTGGTCTCCGCTCTGGCTGGAAAGAAAAATAATCACACCAGAATTTGACGGCAGACTGAAAATTGAAAACCGCTTTCTCTACACTTCACTTGACAAATGCAGGTTATCCTATTACTTAATAAAATTTTCGGATTCTTTTCCCGTATCTGTCACTCAGTCAGAAAAGCAACAAATAGACATACCTCCGCTCCGGCCGGGGCAGCGCGACCAGGTGCAGCTCAGTCTGCAAGCCGGATGGAATGACTATGATGCTATCCGCATAGATGCCGAAGATCCTTCCGGAAGACTGATAAACAGCTGGTCATTTGGTCATTCAATATTACCGGCCCGTCGGAGATGGCTGAAAGAATTGTAAGAAAAACAGATGAAAAAGTTGTGTCTGCTGTGAAAGATGATCACATCTCTCTTTCTTCAGGAGGCACCGAAGTGCTGATAAACCTTAAAAACGGATTAATAGCCGGGGCTTCGAGAGATGGCAGAAGCAGTAACTTCACTGACGGACCCCGTTTTGTCGGAATAAGTTCTGTTCCCTCTGAGGTACGGCATTATGAATCCCCTGACGGGTATGTGGTTGAGGCTCTCTATCCGGGAAGGTCCGGAGGCAGCGTGAAATGGACAATGCTGCCGGGCGGATGGCTCAGGCTGGACTATGGCTACCGCCCGGCCGGACTGCAGGATCTTCTGGGAATAACCTTCTCCTTCAGCGAAGAAACGGTAAAGGATGCCTTTCTGATGGCAAACGGTCCCTACCGGGTATGGAAAAACCGCCTTAAAGGCCCTTTGTTCGGTGTGTACCACAAGGAATACAACAATACTGTAACTGGTGAATCCTGGGATTATCCGGAATTCAAGGGTTATTATTCCAATTTTTATGCAGTGAGAATCGGTACCGCTGATCTCCCTTTAACAATAGTCAGTTCAACAAATGATATTTATCTTCATCTTTTCACTCCGCAAAATCCCGGACATGCATCAGGCTGGGTTACCCCGGAATTCCCGGAAGGAAATATTTCCCTTCTCAACAGCATATCTCCGATAGGAACAAAATTCAATCCACCCGAATCACTGGGCCCCGGGTCACAAAAAAACAGCTACCGCGAGGCAAAACCTCTCGGGGGCACAATCTATTTCAGGTTCGGAGACTAAGAATAATCCGGGAACGTAAGGATTTACAATTTAAGTTAAGCTGTGATAATGATGGCATGAAGCTGTTGTTTGCCTATATTTGAATAATCGTACATTAAAAACCCTGCAACATTAAAACCCAGTAACATCAAAACCCTGCAACATCAAAACCCAGTAACATCAAAACTTCGTAACATCAAAACCCAGTAACATCAAAAACCTGTAACATAAAATCCTTGTAACATCAAAACCTTGTCATATTAAAACCCTGTCATATTAAAACCGGAACCACATATCATGAAACAGCTCAGTTTATTATTCCTGATTGCAGGATTTGTTCTGACTACAGCCTGTAATCAAAAAAATTCAGTCAGCGACGGCGATATCATAATTGAGAACGATCAGGCCAGGCTGGTTATCTCAGCTGACGGCACCACAAAAAGTCTTGTTTACAGGCCCGGCAAAACCGAATGCCTGATACAGGGCGGGAAGATACCCTTCAGTACAATCACCGAACCGCGTCCCTACCAGAATGAGGTCAAACTGGCATATCCAAACAAAAAGACCACCTTCAGATCAAACAGTGTAAGGCAGGAGGGCGACAGGCTGATAATAGGATACGAGCTTATTCCCTGGGAAGCTACGGTATCATTCCGGGTAACTGCTGATTATATAGCTTTTACCCTTGAGGAGTTTAACCTCACGGAGCCATATGGCATAACGATGACAGAACCCCCCATATCCGAAATGTGGTTTCTTCGCCTTCCCGTCAGGAACCTCGGTCACTGGGGCGACTGGCTGAATGTGATATGGAACGAAAAAGTGGCTGTGTGCGTGTTAGCTGCAGAACCTTGTGCCAATGCTGATTCGGAAGAAGGCGATGGCTATCGCATCCTTCAGGCAGGAGTGGATGAAAAGGTTAAACTGACTGATGTCACAGCCGTTCTTCTGACATGCTCCCGTGATCAGCTGCTTGACAAAATAGCCGTTGTGGAAAAGGATTACGGCCTGCCCGCTGGTGCTGACAGCAGAAGAAGTAATCTCTATAATGCTTCATATTACTGGACGTCAAACATTACGCCCCTCAATGCCGATGAACACATAAAATATGCAAGGATGGGGGGATTCAGACTGATGAACATTTACTATCCGGCCTTCCTCGAAAGCAGAGGCTACAGGCTGATCGGAAACTATGATGTATACAGGCCTGAGTATCCCAACGGCAAGGACGATCTGAAAGCAATGCTTCAAAAGATAAAGGATGCCGGCATCACTCCCGGATGCCATTTCCTTCACAGCCATATCGGAAGAGACAGCAGGTACGTGACTCCCGTGGCTGATCACAGGCTGAACCTGCTCAGGGTTTTCACCCTTGCAAAACCACTGGGCAAAACGGATACAGTCATTTACGTGGAACAGAATCCTCAGAACTCAACCATGGCGGGAAACAGGAAAGTACTGAAAATAGGCGGAGAACTTGTTTCGTACGAGACCTATACCACAACTCCCCCGTACAGCTTCCGGGGTTGCGTGAGAGGGATTGACAATACCGGGACCGGGGCGCATCCGGCGGGCTATATGTTCGGACTGCTGGATGTCAGCGAGTTCGGGGCAACAAGTGTCTATATCGACCAGTATTCCGGTCTGCAGGATGAGATTGCCGGTTATATAGCAGATCTGTGGGATGCGGGGTTTGAATTTATTTACTTCGACGGATCAGAGGGAGTCAATCCTCCTTTCTGGTTTCATGTTGCCAACGCTCAGTGGAGGGTATTCAGCAAACTGAAACCCGAACCCATATTTGCGGAAGGTGCGGCAAAGACCCATTTCAGCTGGCATATGCTTTCAGGAGGAAACGCCTTTGACGTTTTCCCCCCTGAAAAGCTCAAGGAAGAAACCATAAAACATCCTTTCCGGGAAGCACCCAGGATGCGGGATAATTTAACACGGCTGAATTTCGGCTGGCTGGGATACTGGCTTCCGGATGAGAAGACCATCGGAACACAGCCTGATCAGCTTGAATTTGTGACAAGCAAGGCAGCTGCATGGGACTGCCCCGTATCCATTCATGCCTATCCCGCAACCCTTGCAAGACATCCGAGAACGGAAGACAACTTTGAGGTTTTCAGAAGGTGGGAAGAGGTACGGGCAAGGAAGTGGCTGACGGAAGACCAGAAGAAGATGCTGCAGGATCCGGATCAGGAATTTATGCTGCTGCTGAATGAAAAAAACGATTTCGAACTGGTGGCCTGCGATCAGATAGAAGATGTTGCCGGCGGCAGCAGGGAGGTGATCGCTTTTACCTTCCGGAGAAACAGGGATCTTTATGCATGTTACTGGCATATATCCGGCGACAGGAAACTGGAACTGCCACTGCGGGCCGCTGATCTGACCCTTATGGAAAACCTCGGAAGCACAATACGGGTACAGGCAGCTGAAAACGATGCCGGAACCGTACTTCCTGCGGGTAAGCGCAGGTATATCAGGGTCACAAACATGAAGCTCAGCGACCTTCAGACTGCATTCCGCAATGCCAGGATAATTGATTAGACCAGCCGGACCAGGTCACTGCATTTCATTTCCCGAACTGCTTCCGTGATCCGGAATGACTTCCAGAACACATACAGCCGCGGGAGCCAGGGTGAGGGATATTTCTGCCCTGCTGTCCGTATAGGCAGTCAGTTCCCTCCTTCCCCTGTCATCAGCTAGAAATATCCTACCTGCGGCCGGCAGACCGTATTCACCTGCATCAAAACCAAAGCTGAGGCTCACGGGCCTGTCGCCTGTGCTTGCCAGTGCTATTCCCAGATCCCCGTCATCCGCCTTCCAGGCACCGGAATAAACCAGCGGGAACGTTCCGCGGAAAGCACTGACGGTGTTCCCGGTCTTTCCCGCATAGATGGAAAGCCTGGATATATCAATTTCCTCTGACGGAGAACCGATATCCGGACTCCTCATAAATTTGCCGTGTAACAGGTACTTCAGATTATTGTTTCTGATACGGGAGAGACGGAGGAGAAAATCAATCTCTTCCTTCCTGTGGCTTGCAAGCCTGGCATGATAATTCGCTATGGTAGGCTGCATGCCCCAGACAAAGGACCGTGCCTGTTCCATCAGAAACTGCCTGCTGAACTTCCTGTCGAGCATTTCAAGAGGATCTTCAGGGGCATATTCTTCCGGCCAGAGCTCATCGTAGGGAGGAACAAGAAGCGAGGAATAATTGCCGTAAGTTATGGAATACTGATGATAAACCGCCTGGAAAAAGGGAATTGTTTCCCATTGATTCAGCCCTGCATACCTTTCCTTGCTGACAGCCAGGGTAAGCATGAGATCAAGATGCGGAAGCCAGGCCTCTCCGCAGCCTTCACCCGCAAGGATCATCTGCTTTTCGCCCGCTACCTTTGACCTTATCTGGTCCGTGAGCCTGCCAAAATTCTCCACCCAGTAATTTCCCGGACCCGTCGGGTGATCATGGCCCGGATCATAGCATGGCAGAGCAAGGCAGGCCTGATCCATATAAACACCATCTGCCGTATAGCTGTTGACAACACTGTCGCACAACGATGCATACCTGTCCTTCCAGAAAGCTGTTCCCAGGCACATGCTTGCAGTGCCCTTGCCGGAAAAAATATTGTAAACATGGGTATTCATGCTCCCATCAGAATTCTTTACGCTGTACTCAGCTGCATTTTCTTTCTCCCAGCTTTCGGTTTCGGTACCCCAGAGGCGCTGATTCATATACACAATTGACCTTATCCCCTTTTTATGCGCCTCGTCCATAGCCGACAAGAATGATTTTCTCCCTTCTCTCGGAGGAAGATATTCGGGAAAACCATCGTCATAGGAACATCCGTGCCACCAGTGCCAGAATACACTTACCGGCAATCCCAGCCGCTGCCTGATATCTGCAGCTGGTACAAGCACATTATCCGATTTGCTCCTGTTCCATACCCAAAGTGCCGTCTTCTCAAGCCACTCCGGTGTCAGTCCTTTCAGAAACCTGCTTTCCCTCGCCCATCGCTGCCCCGAGGCCCATTCCCTGTATATTTCCGCAGCAGTGATCCAGTCACCCCTGAATGACCCGACCACAGCTGAATAAGGAATTGTATATGATGCTGATGAGGGATCAATTGATGGAAAATTGTGCATCCTGTAAGTCAAGGTGTTGAGACTGTCCAAAGTGAAGGAAAAATTTTTGATGTAAGCCAGTGTATCGTTACATGCAATATATAATCCGCTTCTCCCGGGACTATAGAGTGCAAGGCACTGAAGCGAGAGCCCGGGATATGTCCATTCATATCTGCCGGCAGCACTTACTCCCGGAGCCAGGCTCTCCCTGGGGTTTTTTGTGATCTGTCCCATCCACTGGGGAACTGCAAGATATTCCTCGCCTGCCTCCCTCAGACCGGCCAGCTTCGGATAGTTAAGCTGCCTGATCTGTTTCCTGTCAGGATTCCGGACACTAATATTCCAGTATGACAAGGCCTTGTCACTGTCAAGACTGACTCTCGCCTCAACTTCCAGATTCCTTATCCCAGGATTTCCGAATCTCTTCCATTTCAGTATCAGTGTACGGGAATCCGGTTTGGAAAAACGGAATTTACCGGCATCGGCTGCATTTATTGGTTCAATGCCTGACGCTTCGGTAAAATAAAGTTCCCAGGGAGAACCGGCAGCCACATCGTCGTCAATCCACTCATGCTTGCCGGAAATATCGCTGAAATTCACCAGCGACCCGTTCCGGTCATTGAAAGCAATACTTATTAACCCGTTGTCAATATTTGCTGTTCCTGTATCTGAACTGCCTTGCCTGCACGACAGGGAGGCAAGCAACAGGCTCAGAAGCAACAGGAAAAGATTTACAGTCTTTTGTTTTTTCATTTTCTATAATTATTTGCAGCCCGGTTAATAGTTAAATCACCGGATGTGTTGTTGAATTCTCAGTATTCCGATTTTAAATCCGCAAAGTATCCGCTTTCAATTTAATGTTTTAAATTTCCACAGGACTACTGTCAAACTATTTTTTTATTTTTATTCTTCAGATGCTGTGATCCAGGTATTGAGAAAAACGTTCATAGTTTTATAAAAAACCTTATAAAAACAATCTGATAAAACCTTCATGTCACAACCACACAAAAGATCAAGAAACCTTCATAATACAAACACACAAAGGGATATGAAACTTAAAAGTAAATACAAAAACCTGTTACTGATCACTTTTCTGTTCATTACAGCAGCCGTTCCGCTCCGGCCGGTTCATGCACAGGCAACAGACCCGGAGGGTTTTCATATACTGAAAAAGGGCAGTTCCATGAAATTTTTTCGCTACCGTCCTGGTGCTCCGGTTATTATCAGCGGCCACCGCGGAGGAAGGGAAAAGGGTTATCCTGAAAACAGCCTGGAAGGCTTCAGAAATGTCCTCCGCCAGATGCCTGCCTTTTTCGAAATCGACCCCCGGCTTACCAGGGACAGCGTGATCGTACTCATGCATGACGCCACCCTTGACAGAACCACAACTGCAAAAGGCAATCTTAATGATTATACCTATGAGCAGCTCAGGGATGTCCGGCTCAGGGATTTTGCCGGTAACCCGACAGCCTTTTCAATTCCTACCCTTGAAGAGGTGATTGTATGGAGCAGGGGCAGAACGGTTGTCAATCTCGACCGGAAAGACGTACCCCCGGAAATGATCGTCGATCTTGTAAAAAGACTCAGGGCATCCGGCCATGTGATGCTTACCGTTCATAACGGAGCCCAGGCAAAATACTACCATGAAAATCTGCCGAAGGCGATGCTTTCGGCATTTGTCCGTACAATGAAGGAATATGAGAATATTGCCTCTTCAGGTGTTCCCTGGAAGAAGATGATTGCCTACGTAGGCCCGGCGATTACCTCGGAAAACGCTGAGTTGGTCCGCCTCCTGCATTCCAGGGGAGTAAGATGCATGATTTCGGTTGCTCCCACGCATGACAGGCTGCAGGAAAGAGAGGAACGCAGGAAAGGCTATCTGCAGGAACTGGCCAGTAATCCGGATATTATAGAAACCGACCTTCCGCTGGAAGTATGGAATGTAATGAAGGAAAAATAGGCCAGTAATCCGGATATTATAGAAACCGACCTTCCGCTGGAAGTATGGAATGTCATGAAGGAAAACAGGCCCGCTGTTGATGAATAATCTTTCAATCCGGTTTTTCCATTATTACCCGGAAAAACCCGGACCGGCCGGTTATGAAAAGCTGGTCTCCGTTCCTGCCTCCGAACTGTATCGTTGAAGGCCGCTCGGGAACCTGAATCGTTCCCTGCATCCTGCCGGTTTTATCAAAGATAAGTATATTACCATCAGCAACATATAGATTTCCTTCGGAATCGGTTGCCGATCCGAATTCTCCCCATTCGGTAAAATAATGCAGATTGGAAAGTGTGCCGTCCCCTGCCACATCGAACCTGACCATCCTGCGGTCATATTCATCCGAAGTGTAAAAGGGTTTTCCGGGAAATGCCTCAAGAAGAGAGGAGCCTCTGGCCAGATCATAATGCCTGGGAATTATCGTCCTCTTGTCAGGTGCAAGGAAACAATCCGGGGGAACCCTGAGGGATATGCTGTTGAAATCATGAAAATCACGCCATCTATTTGATACATAGAGCGCTTTGTGAACACTGGCGACGGACTTCATTGGTACCAGGGGAAGAAGACTGATTGTTTCCTCAGGATTGTCAGGATCAATGGAATAGACCCGTATGGCGAAACCCGAATTGCCCCAGCCGCTGAAGGATGTGCCGCCCCGGTCTTCCTGCGGAAGCTCCGGAAAATAATATGACTCGGGTTTCCCGTCTATCATATGTCCGGGCTGCGGATCATACCTGAAAACAACAAGCAGATTATCCAGTGAGTCGCATCCGAGACTCACGGGTTTCCATGGGAAATCAGCAACCATCGATAATGTATTATTTTCTGCAGACCACCGGTAAATACGACGCATCCGGTTTTCGCTGAAATATATGTTGCCCCTGCTGTCACGGGTAATACCCTCAATAAACTCAAATCCCCCTGCAAGTTTCTCTGCAACACCCGGGACTGCCTGCAACGGGACCGGTCTTTTTTCACTGCCGCTGATTACCAGTCTCTGCAGTTCCCAGGGCCTGACTTCAATATCCCGGTTGATGTCATAAACAGGTATATCCGTGGTATATTTGATCTGGGAATAGTTATGCAGGTTAAGCATCTCCACGTTTTCACAATTCCAGATCCGGACGGAATTATGATAGGGACGGTTAATCCTGATAACCCTGAACATGTAGAGATTGGCAAATGTAAGATCACGGCAGTTCTCCAGTTCCATGGGCTGGCATTCAGTACTCTCACGGCTTTCCTCCTCAAGCTGCAATGCATAAATCTTCCAGTTCGACACATTTTTCATTCTCACTTCATTCCTCACATGATGCTCTACCGACATGGCATAAATCCTTCCGGGAGAAGATGTATTACTGACATACAGACCGTTTGTGGCATGGGTTGAAGCTGTCCATATATCCTTGAAAATCCCGCCGCCGTTGCCGGTGACCCATAAGCTCCAGTACTGGTTGTCCCATGAGGGATCCATTCCCTGGGACGTGTAAACCGTTCGTGAAGCAGGCTCTCCGGGTTTCTGCATACTTCCGTGTCCTCCGGTAAATTTCACATCGTTCACCAGCGATTCCGGACCGGCCATCCATTTAAGGCCAACAGCCCGGTAATTAAATGTATTGGTATTGATTCCGATACCATTGAGAATGTTTCTGCCGCCCCGTGATGATTCAAGAATTGCTGCAGGCGGACCAAAACCGCTGAAGGCAGCTGTGCTTTCCTTTATCATCAGCTGTGTTCCCATCGGATGAAGGCCGATCAGACAGGTATTTAGCTTCATCCTGAGGGTATTGCTGACCAGATACCATCCCTGCGGTATGTAAATATTGTCATACATGTCAATCGCATCCTGAATGATCCGGGTATTATCCGTTTTCCCGTCCCCGCAGGCTCCCAGCTCAAGAATATTCACCCACGATGACACCGGCGGAAGGGAAGGGACAGTCACTGAGCTGATTTCTGACGACCAACTTTCCAGGGGGATAATATCTGCAACGGTCCTGTAACGGGGCTGATCCAGCATATCATCCATCTGCAGACCATGCCAGTAATTATTTATCCTGTACATCCTGTGATTTACAGGAGTTTCGGTATCACTCCTTCTGAACCGGGCAAGAAGGGGCACGTTCCTGCAATCCACATTCCTCAGGGTGATCTGATTATTACTGTTGTTCTCATTGCTGATCACCAGGGCCGGCCCTCTGACATTCTCAAAACGGCTGTCCTCAATAAACAGCCTGTCAGCATAATTGGGTTCAATCTCAATAACACAGGGCACATTACGCACATGCATGTTTACAATAGCCAGTCCCGATTCCTGTGTATGAAGTGCCGCCTTCCTCTGTCCCTCAAAATATGAATCCACCATCATTACGGGCCATCCGGGAGAGGCTTTGGTTGTATATATTCCGTAATCCCCTCCGTAAAAAGCCACATTTTCCATTTCATTGCCGGCATCAAAAAGCCCGGCCTTGCCGCTTCCGGCATATATATTCATATGACTGACAAAGCTGTGCTGGGCATAATGTGTTCTGAGTGCAACCGCATAGGGATTCCCGTCCTCTATCCGGAGGTCTATGTTCGACATGGCACTGTAAAAGGTTCCTGCCCCGGCATCCTGCGGTTTCCGGCCCTCAGAAACCGGACCACCGGTAAACCAGAACATATAGGCAGCCCTTCCCTTGTCATCCTCAGCCTCCTTCTGAAAGTCCGGGGAATTCCTTGTCAGAATTATCTCAGGCCGCTTACTGCCATAACCTATCAGTCTTACAGCCCCCGGAATATATATGGTTCTGCTGATCCTGTATTTTCCTTCAGGAATAAACAGAATTCCAAAATTCTTTTCTGCCTTTACCTGGTTTATTGCCCTCTGCAGGGCTTCCGACACATCGCTTTTTCCGCCGGCTTTGAAACCGTAGTTTTCCGGTGTGAAATAGAATGCTTCCGGATCATCCGGGCGCTGAGTGTAAACAGATTCCGGCCTTACAGCCTTTGCAACTGCCGTGACGGACAGCAGCAATATTACAGTGAGCCGGCGGGCTCCGGAAAGGGCAGTGAAACAAGTCCGGAAATAATTCCGGCAATAAATCGGTAAACGTTTACCAAAACTCATCTCTTATCTTTTTTATACAATTTTAAAAGTCAAAAATATAAGTATCCTTCAACATTGACAAGCACTGCTACCCGTCTGCATACCGGCCGGTTTGCACGGACAGCGTTTAATCCGGGAATCCGAATAATTGTATTCAAAATCTCAGGCAACAATTTTAACAACCATTCACGGATTTTTGTCCGGGAATAAAAAAACCGGTAACCCGGCTTTTCAATTCCGGGATCCCGGTTCCTTACATTTCAGATTAAATTCCTGAAGTTTTTTATTGTCAGTTTTTACCTTGTATAAAAATCATTTACCAATATTACTGAATGTATGGAAATATCCCGGCATACAGCCTATTCAATCTTCACTGTATTTATATCAATCCCGAGTGCATCCGCCACTCCTTTTCCATAAGCGGGATCAGCCTTGTAACAGTTTACTATATGCCTTTCCTGAATAAACTTTTCGGCTCCGCCCACTTCCGCAGCGGTATTGCAGAACAGGCGCTTCTGCTCTTCAGGAGACATCAGCCTGAAAAGATTGCCAGCCTGGCTGTAGTAGTCATTATCATCTTCCCTGAAATTGTAATGATCTGCGTCGCCCGACAGTTTGAGGGGCGGCTCGCTGTACTCCCGGCTTTCCTCCCATTGCCCGTAACTGTTCGGGAAATAATGGATGGTGGAGCCTTCATTGCCGTCCACACGCATTGCCCCGTCCCTGTGATAATTATGGAAGGGATATTTCGGTTTGTTGACGGGAATCTGGTAGTAATTCACCCCCAGGCGATAACGTTGTGCATCACCGTATGAAAACAAACGTGCCTGAAGCATCCTGTCCGGCGAAAATCCTATTCCCGGAACAACATCCGCAGGATTAAAGGCTGCCTGTTCCACGTCTGCAAAGTAGTTCTCGGGATTCCTGTTTAATTCCAGTACCCCGACATCAATCAGGGGGTAATCGGCATGCGGCCATACCTTGGTCAGGTCAAAGGGATTGAAGGGAGATTTCTCTGCCTGTTCTTCCGTCATTAACTGGATTTTCATACGCCATCTCGGATAATCACCCCGCTCAATTGCATTGAACAAATCTCTCTGATGGCTTTCCCGGTCCTTTGCAATTATTGCGGCAGCTTCCTCATTGGTGAGGTTTTCAATTCCCTGTTCCGTTTTAAAGTGGAACTTAACCCATATCCTCTCGTTATCCGCGTTTATCAGACTGAATGTATGGCTGCCGTAGCCGTTCATGTGACGGTAGGATTTCGGGATACCCCTGTCACTCATTGTAATCGTGACCTGATGCAAAGATTCCGGCAACAGAGTCCAGAAATCCCAGTTATGATTGGCACTTCTGAGATTCGTTTTCGGATCCCTTTTCACAGCCTTGTTCAGATCGGGAAACCTGTAGGGATCCCTCAGAAAGAAAACAGGTGTGTTGTTTCCGGCCAGATCCCAGTTGCCTTCTTCAGTATAGAATTTTATTGCAAATCCACGTATATCACGTTCGGCATCAGCAGCCCCCCTTTCTCCGGCAACAGTGGAGAAACGGACAAATACTTCTGTTTCCTTTCCTATTTCCGAAAACAGTTTAGCCTTTGTGTACTTCGTAATATCATGAGTTACAGTAAATTTTCCAAATGCACCCGATCCCTTGGCATGCATTCTCCGCTCCGGAATCACCTCACGGTCAAAATGAGAGAGCTTCTCCAGGAACCAATAATCCTCCATTAACATTGGTCCCCTTTTACCGGCAGTTTTTACATCCTGATTGTCCGCAATCGGCCTGCCTGATGTGGATGTCAGTTTTTTCTTTTTCTCAGCCATGATCCTGTAATTATTAGTTTTGTCAAAATTAATCACTATACTTGTTTTACAAAAATGATTTTTTGAATAACAATATTGATAAAATAGATGAACATCCAGCAATTTCAATACGTACTTGCCGTGGCTGAACACCGGCATTTCGAAACAGCTGCTGAAAAATGCTTTATTTCGCAATCCACCTTAAGCACAATGATATCAAAGCTGGAGGACGAACTGGGAGTTATCATTTTCAACAGGAAGAAGAAACCGGTTGACATTACCAGGGAAGGGCAGGAAATTATAGCACAGCTGAGGGTCATCAATTTTGAAATAACCCAGTTAAATGAACTGGTAAAAAAAATGACAGGCGAAGTCACGGGTATTCTGAAAATTGGCTGTATTGCCACTGTTGCACCCTATCTGCTGCCACTGATCCTGTATGATTTTTCGGTGAAATATCCCGGTCTCAGCCTGGAAATAAAAGAAAGTACAACTGACGAAATTGTAAGCCTGATAAAGTCGCGGGAGCTTGATACCGGAATCATTTCAACACCTCTGAATGATAAAGAGCTTATTGAGTATCCCGTGTACAGGGAACCATTTGTGCTGTATGACACTTCAGGCATTCATTCAGGAGGATGTTCCCTGAGAGACATGAGCTGGGATAATTTCTGGCTGCTGGAAGAGGGTCACTGCCTCAGTGATCAGATTCTGGAAATCTGCAGTTCGGGCAATTCCTATATCAAATCTCCCTCTTCCATTCATTTCAAAACAGGTTCTATTGACAGCCTGGTCCGTTTTGTGAAAACATATAAGGGTCAGACCCTGCTGCCGAGTCTGGCTGTCCGTAATTTCCGGGAAGAAGACCGCAGACATCTCGTCCGTTTTGTGCAGCCTGCCCCTTCGCGGACAATCGGGCTGGTGGTACATCAGCATTTTGCAAACAAACAAATACTGGAACTGCTTCAGAATGAAATAAGACTTAAAACAGCCTTGCTGAATGATATTGAAGTGATCAGTCCCTGATGCCGCCCTTAATCACCAAACAGTCCGGCAGCATTATCATAATAAACCTTCTTAAGAATCCCGGGAGGCAGTCCGAATCCGCTGAGAGCCCAGTGATAGTTAAAATGATCTATTTCGTAAATATGTTCATCGTTTGATTCAAGTATTCTGAACGTTTTCCTGTACATCTCAGTTTCGTAACCCCAGTCGGTACCATAAAGGAGCCTGTCCTGAAATTTTTCATAAAAGGCCTTCATATAGCGCGGTATGGGGGCTGACTCTGCAAAGCGTGCCGATATGTCGGCATAGAGATTGGGATATTTTTCCAGAAGCTGCCCCAGCCTGTCGGGATCGTGATTAAGATTGGCAAAATGGCAGGCAATAAAAGTCGTTTTGGGATTATCCCTTACAGCATTCTCAAGGGTCTGTATCAGGGCATCAAATCCGATAATACCGGGCCGGTCGGTGTTGATCCTCCATTTATACCCGTTCATCAGACCGTCATTTGTCGAATCCATTTTTTCATACATCCAGATAGGATCTGCAACATGTATGCTGACCGGCATGTTCAGTTCGGCACATTTTTCAAACAGGGGTTTCATTCTCGGGTCATCAAAATGCATACCCCTGGCTGCCACGGGTCTGTTGAAGGTCAGACCCATACCCTTGTCACCTTCCTCTCCGACGCCCCTGGCTCCGAGCCGGTGACATCTTTCAAGTTCCGCTATTGCAGCAGGTCCCCATCCCGACTCATCATAGCCGGTGTAGTCAAATCCGCACCAGAGCTGAAACCTGTCACCATAGGGGGAATACAAGTTATAAATGGAATCAAATATTGCACCGGATGCCTGGGTGTGCACAACAGTGCGGGCAATGCCGCATTCATCCATATTCTTTATCCATTGCTCTATCTCCTCCCTGTTTGTTGCATAATCATGAGAGTGGGCATCAAACACCGGGAAAGCTGCCTTTTCTATATAGGTTACCGGAATATTATACAATGAAACGGGCCGGTAATCCTTCAGCATTATTTTTCCCGGATCATCCCGGTCCTCCCTAGTCTGACGGTCTCCCTGGCCGGTGCAGCCATGCAGAACAAAAACTGTAACAACAAATGTAAAAATGATTTTTTTCATAAGCCTGTTAATATGGTTTGGTATTAAAAGTAAATCAAATATTTCCGGGTAAGCCGTTCAATCCCCGGCGCAGTTTCCGGAACCGCAAAATTATGGATAACGAGATGCCGGTCATGGGCAGCCTTAATGTTTACATTCATCTTATCTCCCTTAAGGCCTCCAGCATTGCCACCACATTCTCAAAGGGCACATTCGCCTGCACATTGTGTACCGTATTGAACACAAAACCTCCCCCGTCATTGAATATGTCACACATCTGTCTTACCTGATCCCTTACCTGTGAAGGCGTTCCAAACATGAATGCTTTCTGGGTATCAACGCCTCCTCCCCAGAACACAATCCTTCCGCCGTATTTCTTTTTGAGCATCTTCGGATCCATTCCCGAAGCATTTATCTGAACCGGATTGATTATATCAAATCCCGATTCGATAAACAGTTCCATGAAGGATTCTATTGCACCGCATGAATGCTTGAAAGTTTTCCAGCCGGTATTATCATGAATCCAGTCATTAACCTTCCTGTAATATGGCATCCATACCCTCGAAAAGGTTTCCGGAGAACAGAACGTGGAATCCTGGGTTCCGAAATCAGTGCCGCAGATAAACACGGCATCTATCCTGTCTCCTATCACACCGTATATTCTTTTCAGATTTTCCAGAGCAATATCTGTCTGGCGGTCAAACAGGTTCCTGATGAATTCCTCGCGCGTCACTGTTGACACATACCATTCCTCCACGCCCCTGATACCCCGGGGATTTTTAAGCTGCAGACCCGGTACAAGGGCAATATCTCCAAGTGCAGTTCCTCCAAAAGATGCAATAACAGCCTTCCCGGAGTAATCCAGCGATTCAAGCTGGCTTTTCCAGAAATCAAGATCATGATCTGTAACTGCCTGGAATTCTTCCAGATTATCTTCCGGCCGCAAAGTGGCATCATCAATGGGTTCCTGCCTGTGAAGGGCATCAAAAAAGTAACCTGAAACAGGCATCACTGCACTGGGAGGAACCGATGTATCCCCTTCAGGATGAATAAGTATATCCCCTTTCTCCGTAAAGCTATAATTGAATTCGCCCGGAAACATCACTTCCTGCCCCCAGGGAGTCCGGTGCACCTTCCAGCCCCTGTTTCTTATACCGAACATATTGTTTTCACCGTAAAGTCCAAGGACATCCAGATCCATCGCATGTATCAGCTCATTGTCTATTTCCCCGAGCATCTGATATGGTTCAGTCACCTTTACCGGTCTTTTTTCGAGTCCGTAGTACTCCCGGAGTTTTTCAACTATCAGCACATGAATTCCTGTTACAGAAGTGGATCCGAAATCCACAACCAGCCTTTCCGGCTGACGGTGATTGATGGTATCGGTAAAATTTCTCTTTGATCCGGGCGTCATTGAATTGGAATTTAAAAACGTTATTAAACCAATAAAGTTAAATCTTTCAGTTATTATTCAACCTTATTTTTCTGCCTGCTTTTTGTTTTCATCGAAAAATAGTTTCATTTTCACATTTTTACCAGCTCATGGATATTCCGTTTCAAGTGCCTGAACCCTTCCTTTTCAGCCCGCTGAAGCATTATTTTCCATATATCAGGGCATATTCGGAAAAGAAAGCAGCGGTGGAAAGATATCCGGGATCTCCTGAATTTATCAGGGAACTACGGCAAATCGGCTCATGCGTAATGGATGTCTACAGGGGAGAGCTGACAGCGGATCGTATTTTCAGCGAAATCAGCAATTTTCTCATTTCCCGGGGGATCAGCCGGAAAGAGGCATATGCCGCATGGACAGGAAAAAGTTTCAGCAGTTACAGGAAGATAAACCTTGCTGACAGTTCGGAATGGATACTCAAATATAATGATGATGATACCAGGTATGTCCACCTTTTCCCGTCACGATCAGGTCCTTTCACCTTCAGGGTAAAGGCCTCGACCCTCAGGTCGGCACTACTCTACCAGATACTGATCGGCAAGGATTATATTACAGGAGAAGATCTGAACCGGGCAAGATTTCCGGCAGGATTACCACCTGTAAAAAGTATTGAGGACGCAGGTGCAATTACGGAAATGATAGAAATGTTACGGGATTAGTATTCACATAATTCAGCCGGACGGCCCCTTCCGGTAGCTGATATAATAAATTCATTCTGAGAGGTTTGAAAACTACAGGCTCCGGAAAGCCGTATGAAGGGGAAAAATTGCTAAATTTACAGATCTGAATCTCAATACCAATGGATCATACCGAGAGTTTAAAAAATCTTGTACTCGCTCCTTATATTATCAAAGCCACTGCCCTGATAGGCAAGAGCAGGAATGTCGGCGGCAACCAGTTCAGGCACGCAATAGCAACCCTGGGCATACTGCTGGACTACAAGTATTTTGATAATTATGTACTTCTCAAGGCATCTGTGATCCACGACCTGTTCGAGGATATTCCTGAAACGAATGAGTATGAGATCCGCAGCATCGACTACGAAGCTGACATGGTGGTGGATCTCGTTCTTGAGGTAACCCGGCCGGAGGGTATGCCAAAGGTTGAATACCTGAAGCGCATTCTGGAACATGGCTCAGTAAATGCAAAGATACTGAAGTCTGCCGACAGGATATCAAATCTGACCGATCTCCACCGTGCCCAGTATTCCAGGAAGGTGATGTCCGAATATCTTGACATGACTGAAGAATGGGTATTGCCGATGGCAGAAAGTGTTAATCCGGACATGGCAATCGAACTGGGCGATCTCATCAGAAAACGGAGGGAACAGGTGAACATACTGAAATATCCGGGACTGCTGCAGTTGTAATAAATTCTGCACTGCCCTGTGTTCTGAGCAAGGAGGAGATGAAGCAGATCATCACTGTCTCTTCCAATATAAAGCATCGTAACCTGAAGCCCGGGGATCAATATTCCCCAGCCAGTCTGCAAAAAATTTTGAAGCAGTCTGTCCTGAAGGCTGGAATACGCAAGCCTGTTACTTTACACTGGTTGCGGCACAGCTATGCCACTCATCTGGCGGATAGCGGTACAGACCTGCGCTACATTCAGGAGCTGCCGGGTCACAAGAGCTCGCGGACCACCGGGATTTACACACATGTATCCGTCAGCAGCATTCAGAAGATAAGATCGTTTTTTGATGATCTCTGACTTCCCGGCCGTACAAAATATAAAATTCACCCCAGCTACACAATAACCACCTGAATCAGAAATTATTGTTTACCTTTGGTATACATATAAGTTATGGGCAAGCGTAGATAACCATGGCATAACTGACGAGCTGACAAGAACAACAAAAACCATTTTACTGGCGAACAAGTTCAAAAACTAAAATTTTGGACTTAAACAACATTGTCCGCTGACATTTATTTATAAATTCGTCAAGAGATAATTGATAAAAGATATCTGACAGCGCAATGAATAAAGATTTTGTATAAGCGTTAGACGAACTTTACATACGTTACGGGTATGAGCCACGTAAGAACAGGGCTACTTTGAAAATGAAAATATGAGTAAGGCAAAAATATCCATACGTTTTTTTGACGACCGCGAGGTGCGTGCCGTTTGGGACGAAGAAAACGCCAAGTGGTGGTTTTCAGTGTTGGATATTATTGCCGTGCTTACCGACCAAAATGACTACGCCAAAAACCGCAACTATTGGAAATACCTTAAAGCTAAGTTGAAGAAAGAAAACAGCCAAGTGGTTAGTGCTACTACCCAGTTGAAATTCCTTGCACCGGACGGCAAAAAGCGTTTAGCCGATATGTTGGATTACAACGGCATTATTGCATTGGGAAAAGAATTTCCGAGCAAAAAAGCAAACCGATTTATTGAATGGTTTACCTACAGTGATCAAAGCATAGACGGAAAAAGTAAAACAAAAGCGTATGCCTTGTTTGAAAGTTCGTTCATCAACAGCATTGAAATTGGCACAACCAAAGGCCTGCAACAAATTCACGCTTATTTGTTTGGCGGCTTGTATGATTTTGCGGGACAAATCAGGCAAAAAAATATTTCAAAAGGTGGTTTTCAATTTGCCGTATCACACTTCTTGGGCGAAACATTAAAGCAAATAGAAGCAATGCCCGAAACTACATTTGACGAAATCGTGAATAAATATATAGAAATGAATATTGCACACCCGTTTATGGAAGGTAACGGAAGAAGCACCCGAATATGGTTGGATTTGATGTTGAAAAAACGCCTGAAAAAATGCATAGATTGGAGTAAAATAGGCAAAAGAGATTATATGAACGCAATGATGCAAAGCTCAACAAACAGTAGCGTTCTAAAAAAACTGTTGAAAAACGCTTTAACCATCAAAATCAACGACCGCGAAATTTATATGAAAGGAATTGACTATTCGTATTACTACGAAGAAAATGACTAAAACAAAAATGGTTTTGCAAAGACAGAATAACAGAAACGCCAGCCCATAACATCGCGTATAAGTAATGGCTGGGTTTATAGGATATTCGAGCGTTCTCCCTCGTATCAAACATGGTATAACTGGATGGGGAAGTGCTTCGAAGCCCGCCACTACTCATACACGTAACCGTTACCACAGATTAAAATGAAATAAAGATGAAACTAAATCGATTAATCATAACTGTCCTGCTAATCGGACTATTTGCATGTCAAAATTCCAAAAACAAAATTATAATTCTGGGAGAGATAACAGGCGAAATCCCTGAAAAAGTGGAATACACTAACCCGATAAACGGCATTTGTAACTGGTGGTTTACAAAATCAGTTTTCTCCGATTCACTCGGAAAGTTTCAAATTGAGATAACATCAGAAGAAGCAATATTCATCAAAATAAGGATTTCATACACCGAACAGGGAACACTAATTGCAGAACCGGGTAAAATCTATACTGTCCGTTTCGATTTGAATGATAAAAAGTATGCTTTTTCGGTAACAGACAAAAGCTCCATTGTTCAGCAAACTTATAACAAGCTTCCTTATCCAGAACATATTCAAGTTGGAGCAAGAGAGTTTTTACGCGACACAATAGCAACTAAAATTAAAGAAACAATTGAGCAAAGAAGAACAGCAGAAATCTCAGAATTTGAAAAAATGCTTTCAGAAGGAGTGATTTCCAAAGATGTGTTCGGTTTGGTAAAAACAGATAGAAACTGCTATTACGACGCTGTTTTGGCAACTGTTGCTTGGATAAAGGATTTAATGGCGATGCAGGGAAGGGAAAATGTATTTCCCAAAGATTTTAAAAACCTATGGGAAGAAACCTTTAAGCAACCTCTTTTTTCGAACCCCGGAATTGTGAAATCGCCGTGGTTCCCTTTTTATGCCGAGAGTTACGTTTATTTCCAGGAATATATAAATGGCATTTTTACAAAAGAAAAGCTGGAGATATTAAGAGAAACAAACCAGCTAGAAAAATATCGCGTAAGCAAAGCAAAAGAATATCTTCCGCCTGAAGTTTGCGAAGATTACCTGGCACATTATCTATACGAAGAAAGTTTTCAGGAAAGATATCAGAAGGAACTCATCGGGTTGTTTGATGATTTTAAAACCCAATATCCGGAAAGCGAATATTTCCCTTACATTACGCCGCATATTGATGAAATAATCAGGTTTTACAAAACGGCTGATTCTGAGTTCAGTGAGAAGACAAAATTTGTGGAAGCATATCAAAAGTTAAACACTTTATCAGAAATTGCAAAAGCTTTACCTCCTGGGAAGATATATGTTGATGTTTGGGCAACCTGGTGCGGGCCTTGCAAAGCTGAATTTGAGCACAAGGAGCAATTGAAAACATTATTGCAGCAAAACGATACCCAGATGCTGTACATTTCAATAGACCGAGACCAGGACTCAACCCAGTGGAAGAACATGATTAAGTTTTATAACCTTGAGGGTTTCCATTTACGGGCCAATAAGGAAGTTGAGGCCGAATTACGGGAGATATTCGATAAAGGTGGTTCAATCAGTATCCCATGGTACATTTTAATGGGCAGTGATGGAAAAATTCTGAAAAAACACGCAAGCCGACCATCTCAAATAGATGAGTTAGAAAAAGAAATAAACTAAAAATAACGTGTGGTAACAGCGGTTTGGCGTAATGGCAGGGTAAGTGGTAAATTGAACGTTAGTGCTTTTAATAACCATTTATGATTGGTTGACAGTGAAGTGCTTCTAAGTTCGCCACTACGCCAAGCTGCAAAACGTTAGTGGTAAGCCAAAAAAAGAACGACCATGCTGATAATAAGATAATTTTGGATAAATTTGCTTTATGAAAAAGCGGACCGACATATTGAACCGTATAACTGGCGTAGTTGATAAAACTGCCCCTGGCGCTGAGGTATA
>JAKPOU010000055.1 GCA_029547705.1 Bacteroidota bacterium
ACTCATCAAACATAATCGAATTAAAGGGTGAAAGCTTAAGAAAAAAACGGTAATATTGTCAGTTACCATCTGTTCTTTCAAATAAAACCTCAGGGGGTCAACATGACCGATTTGAGGGGTCAATATCACCGTTTTTTCCAAACATACGAACTACGGAATATCTAATAATTTAATTAAATTTTTCTCGTGTGAAAAATCTGTTGCTTATACTAATCACCATACTACTGTCGTTTATGAGTTACCAAGACCTCTTGATAATCCTTATGATTGATTTGTGCCTGTTATAAAACATCTGATAATCAATATTTTGGATAGTATCTGTTTATCGCTGGATATTTAATACCTGAGGCCGGAGTGATAAAGTAAAACTGAAACTGTAATAATATGGTGCGACAGATATTTGTATGGCTGCTGTTGATTATTTTTCAATGCAGTATTGTTTTTCCACAACGAATCATAAATCTTAATGCCGACAAAGAATTAATTCCAGCTCCAAGAGCCGGTGGAATAAAAAGCGGTGAACAGGAAATCCAGGAATCAAGACGCTACAGGGAACTGAATCTGAATCCCGAATTGCAACGGCCTGATCATATAACTGTCAGGGATACAATATTACTGGATCTCTTCAGCAACCGGAAATACAGGGCTGTCATAGAAAAAATAAACAGGGATATAAACGGAACTCTGGTTATCAGGGCAAAACTCGCCGGATATAAATACAGTTATTGCACTATTTCTACAAATGATCAGAAGAGTTTAATGATCCTGGATATTCCTGAAACTGAAGAGTATTACAAGATGAATTATGATCGGGAGACAAACAGGCATTATCTTCTGGATCTGGATAAAACAAAGATAAAATACCTTGAGGGAGCTCCGTCAGTAATTCCACCGTCCGATAACCGGGATCCGGGAAGAATAAATCAAGATGACAGAACTGATTCTTCGGATAATAGTACTGATTCTTCAGATGATTCAGGACCGGTTGTAAGCAGGAGAGCGCTGAATATCAGTGCAGATGCTACGGCCGTGAATGATGAAAATTCTCCGGATTTGATAAAATTGCTGGTGGTTTATACTCCTGCGGCGGCGGCATGGGCCAGGACAAACGAGACAAACATTGCAAATACTATAAGTCTGTTAATGGACAGGGCAGAACTGGCTTTAAGCAACAGTAACACTTTGCTTACTCTTGAACTGGTTCATTCTGCCCAGGTCAGCTATGCCGAAGTAAACTCTGTTGATGATCTGTACAATCTCCAGGGCACTCAGGATGGTTTTATGGATAACGTTCATAACCTGAGGGATTATTATGCTGCAGACCTTGTTGTTCTTCTGGCTGATGTAAATTATACCGGTGGCCAGGGGTTTTTGCTTACTTCAACCGGTGGCCAGCCGGCATACGGATTTTCACTTACAAGGGTTCAGCAGGCAAGCGGAACCTATACCACAATTCATGAAATAGCCCATAATCTTGGCTGCCATCATCATAAACAGCAGAACACGCAACCCGGACCGGGAATATTTCCTTATTCCGCGGGATGGCGATGGAACGGCACAAATAACAGTCATTACTGTTCAATCATGACTTATGAAGACGGTTCATATTTCAGTGACGGAATAAGCCATACGAGAGTACCTTATTTTTCCAATCCCAACATTCAATATGGTTCCGGAATAACAGGAAATGCATCAGACGGGGATAATGCAAGGACGATAAGACAAACAAAAACAGCAGTGTCTTCCTACCGTACGGAGCAGCCGGCCGTTCGTGTACTCAGTCCGAACGGAGGGGAAAAACTGCTTGCAGGGAGTACTCACAGGATTCGCTGGACAGTCAGCAGTCATATAGCCAATTGTGTACTGGCTTATTCTCTTAACGGGGGTTATACATATACAACTATAGCCACTCTGAACAGCAGTAATACAAGTTATAACTGGACTGTTCCCAATACTCCTTCAATACAGTGCAGACTGAGAATTACGGGAACGGATTCCCGTAATACTTTCAGTGTAAGCGATGTGAGCGATTTTAATTTTGAGATAGCATCGGAGATAATTGAACCCTGTTCAAATATCACTGCCATTGCCGGATGCGGAGCGGCGAATGTCCAGTCATTCACCGGCGGTGGTTCGGGATTGTGGTTTTCTCATACAGGCAATCCATGCGGATATTTTTCACCCGGGGTAGAAAAGGTTTATTCCTTTGTTGCCCCTGAAACGGGCAATTACAGTATTCAGGTTACTGACGCTGCCGGATATGTTGACTACCTGTGGAAAACAGGATCCTGTTCCCCCGAGGGCTGGCAGTGTTTTGCCGAAGTTAATTCACCGGGCCGCTATGGTAATGTAACATGGATAAAAGGCAAAACATATTACCTCCTTCTGGATTTTGAAAATTCATTTCCTACCACACATACTTTCTATATTGATCATCCGGAATCCACAAATCATGTTGCCGGAAATACCGAAGTATTTGACAGGGTGTCAACCCTTAATTACCGCAGAGCCATACCCGTTATTTTCTCGGAAGCCGGTACTATTTATAGTCTGTCTGTCTGCCACGAAGGAGGCAGGGGGAATATGCTGATGGCGGTCTATTCAAACTCTTCCGGAACTCCGGGAGCAAGGCTCGGCGTAACCTCACAGACTCCTGTCAATTCTTCAGCCGGCTGGCAGACTGTCTCTCTGGAGAATCCGGTTTCTGTCAGTGCCGGGCAAACTGTATGGCTGGCATGGATATTCGAAAACAGTGTAGGGTTGAGGTATGCAAACGGAGCACCTGCAAGGGCACAATCACCTCAGTCATGGTCGGGAGGGATGCCTCAGAATTTTGGAACAGCATCACTGGATAATTACAGATATTCGGTTTACTGCAGCTATACACCCGGAGAAACAACCACTGCCACCCTCGGGAACACTGATGTATATGATCTTGTATCAAACCTTAATTACCGCAGAGCCATTCCTGTAACTTTTACAGAATCAGGCACGATTGAGAGTCTTTCAATATGCCATGAAGGAGGCAGGGGCAATGTGCTCATGGCTGTATATTCAAACTCATCGGGTACCCCGGGATCAAGACTTGGAGTGACATCAGCCACTCCTGTCAGTTCTTCAGCCGGCTGGCAGACCATATCCCTGCTAAATCCTGTTGCCGTCAGTACGGGGCAGACAGTATGGCTGTCGTGGATTTTTGAAAACAGTGTTGGAGTAAGGCATACAAGCGGATCACCTGCCAGGGCACAGTCCGGGGAATCATGGTCCGGAGGAATGCCTCAGAGTTTCGGTACAGCATCGCTGGGCAATTACAGGTACTCGGTTTATTGTACCTATATACCCGGGGAATCATCAACAAGACAGCTTGGAAACACGGATATTTATGAACTGGTGTCGAATCTTAATTACCGGAGAGCCATTCCTGTTACTTTTACAGAAGCCGGTATAATTGAGAGTCTCTCTATATGCCATACTGGCGGCAGTGGCAATATGCTCATGGCAGTATATTCAAACTCATCAGGTACTCCGGGATCAAGACTTGGAGTGACATCTGCTACTCCGGTTAATTCTTCAGCCGGCTGGCAGACTGTTTCGCTGATAAATCCTGTTTCCGTCAGTCCCGGACAAACGGTATGGCTCTCGTGGGTCTTTGAACACAGTGTGGGTGTGAGACATACAAAAAGTCCTCCTGCAAGGGCTCAGTCCGGTGCCTCATGGTCCGGAGGAATGCCCCAGAGCTTTGGTACAGCATCTCTTGCCGATTTTAAATATTCGGTTTACTGCACCTATTCAGTTCCGGGCAGTGATAAGAACATATCTGTTGATGAACCGGAAAATGTTGACAGTGATTTATTTCCCATCGAAAAGGAACAGGTTCTGATCTATCCCAATCCGACCGACGGGGAATTTACTATTTCATGGAAAAACACATATGATCACAGACTGACAATCACCATTTACAGTGTAAGTGGCCAGCTTGTTAAAACAGTTCAGACAGATCCGGGCATCAGTAAAATAATATTAAACTTGAATGGCATGAAGAACGGTATTTATTTCATTGAACTGAAAGACAGAAAGAATGATATTATATTGAACAGATCGGGTGTCATTAAAAAATAAATGGAGAGTTATTGACTTTAATTCCTAATTTTGTATAAATCAATTATAGGTCAGGAGAATAAACGCTAAAGTTTGACAGATGGATCAGCAGGAGAGAGGCAGATTATTAAAACAGATAATGTGGGATTATAATATTCCTGCAAAGGACGTTGATGCGCTTCTGTCAGGAAAAAAGGAGACAGCCGGACATTATAGTCAGAGTACATTTTTTAAAAAGGTACTTGAATCTTATTCCTGGTACACTGTTCTCCAGCTTTATTCACCGGAAGAAATTAATAACCTTCTGACTGAAGAAATTATTACCGGATTGAGAAGTCCCTCTCTTAAAAAGAAATATGAATTCGTTAAGAAAAGATTACAGGAAATTATACCAAATTCAGGATAAGTTCTTAAAATGGTGGAGTAATTTTCATTTTCCATTTTATCTTACCGGGGGAACTGCTCTTGGACACCCCGTTGAATATCTTGTCAAATAAACTTGGAGCCATAATATCACGGGAAGAACCCAAGGATATATTCGATATAGTCCATATCTCAATAAATTATTCATTTAAAAAATTCTCCTGCAAATAGCCGATGATTTTCTTCTTGGAAAGGATAACTCAGTATGTCCGGGAATAAATGCAATAGCCAATGCCAAACCATTAATTTTTTAGTGTCTTTAGTGATGAACCTCCTGTATCATATTTGAAAAAGTGTCCTGTTGTTCAAAAAGTCATTCGAAAAAATGTAAAATAAAGCAAAAAGTCCTTCGAAAAAGTGTGTCGTTGTGCAAAAAGCCTGAAGTTATATTCCGTAATAATCCCGTACGGGTGCCATCCGCAGATACTCCGTCGTTCTCCTTCTTCTTTCAAATCCCCGGAACAGGGCTTCCACACGTTCAGGGGTTTCACCCATGACCTCAGCAACTTCAGTGACCGGATAGCCCTTTTCAAATGCATACCAGTACCTGTCCATCTGTGCGAAGGGAAGCTGATAAAAGAATTCTTCCTGGGTCTGCTCGGCAGAATAGGTATCCGTAGTGGGTGTTCTTTCAATAATACCCCCGGGTACTCCCAGATACTCTGCCAGCTGATATACCTGTGTTTTATAGAGATTACCTATTGGCATAACATCTGCGCCGCCATCTCCATATTTGACAAAAAATCCCTGTTCCTGCTCATGCCTGTTGGGAGTGCCTATAACAGCATAGTGAAGACATTCTGCATGATGATAAAGCATTGACATTCTGGTACGCTGCTTGAAATTGGATGAAGCTACTATCTGCAGGTATTCCTTAACCGGAAGTATCTTCTCCTGCTCATTTCCTTCCTTGTCAATGATTATCAGGTAAAACACGGGAGGCAGATTGCTGAATAAACCAGTATCCTTTACAGCAATTTTCATCTTGTATGTCCGGGGATCATATTCCGGAAAAATTCTTTTCACAGCTTCATCACGTCTTTCATAGCATCTGAAGCCGTTAAGTGCTCCGGTGATATTTTCTGTAATGGCTTTAACCCCGAACTTTGCGGCGAGTTCAGAAGCAAGCATCTCACTGTCAGGACTGGAATCCTTCTCGGGAAGCATAATCCCCAGCACTTTGTCAGGGCCGAATGCCCGTGCGGAAAGAGCAAGACATACAGATGAATCGATTCCTCCGCTGATACCGACGACACCTCCCGTGCGCCGTATTTTCCGGAGAACGTCGTCACGCAGTTTTTCAACAATTTCATTTACAACATACTCGATATTGCCGAGAAGGATAATGTCTTTTGAAAAAGGTTTTTTCTGGTTCATAATTATATTTTTTATTTCATAATATACATGCATTTGATTTCCTCTGCAATAATCAATCTGATTATTATCAGGCCTTTAATGAATCTTTCAAATATCCCGGACTATCTTCAGATTCTTCAATTCTCCCTTCCGGAATTCCTGCTTATTGTTTTCAATGAACTGGTCATACAGCAGATGTGTTGAAATGACAGCTGTGATTGTCATGTTATCCATCTCCGATGCAACACCGGTTTTTTCTATTTTTGAAAGAAGTGATGAAACGGAATCAAAATCAAATATTCCGGCTTTGCGGGTGTAGTTTTCGGATAACATCAGCTTAACATAATCGGGTGTATTCCCTGCAAGGAATACACTGCTTATAGGTGCCCTGTAAGGATGTTTCGGGCGTTTTACTATACTTTCAGGTATTCTGTTGGTCATGAGTTTTTTCAGCAGGAACTTTTCATTGAGACCATTGAGTTTCAGTCTGGGCGGCAGTGTTGAACAGAATTCGACAACACGGTGATCCAGGAACGGATATCTCCCTTCCACTGAGTTTGCCATAGCCATTCTGTCGCCCTGTGCTGACAGCAGATAACCCGACATGAAAACTGTTGTCTCCAGCCACTGGGCTTTTGCAAGCAGATCCCATTCACTGAAACCCGGAGGCAGACTGTCAGATAATTCTTCAAGTGGTGAGTAATCGTCAAGAGTTTCCTTTAAAGCGGCTGACAGGTGTTTCTTAATATGATTCGCATTGTTCCACCTCAGCAGATGCGAATAGAAAGGATTGTCAACTTCATTCAGCTTATATCCGAAAAACATCCTCAGTATGTTCGGACTTGCATTTCGCAGATGAGGTATGTCGGGGTACAGGGTTGAAAGAAGGCGGGGCCTTGTTTTGGAATCAGGTTGTGAAGCCCAGAATCTCCTGATTTTTGCTTCCCTGAAGATATCATAGCCGGCAAGTATCTCATCAGATCCCTCACCGGTGATAACCGCTTTGATATTATTATCCCTAACCAGTTGTGACAGGATGAGCATCGGGGCTGGTGCTGTCCTGGTTAACGGGATCTCTGAATGCCAGACCACTTTTGGAAAAATATCTGCAATGGTTTCCGAGGAACAGATGATGGATTTATGCTGAGTACCAAAGTACTGAACGGCTTCATTCTGATAGTTGCTCTCGTCAAAATCTTCTTCCTCAAAACCGATGGAGAATGTATCAAGAGATTGGTTTTCCAGTTCCCTGATATACGCTACGGTAGCGGAAGAGTCAATGCCTCCGCTCAGATAGGCAGCAATTTTTACATCGGCATGAAGGCGCAGTCTTACTGCATCCCTGAAAAGTTCATTGAACCGTTCAAGGGCATCAGCCAGCTTAAGCCGGTGATTCACATTACTGAAGTCCGGATTCCAGAACTTTCCGGTTTTAACCCCTTTCTGACTGAAATAGAGATAATGTCCGGGAGACAGTTCAAAAATATTTCTGAAAGCCGTGTATGGTGTGAGTGTTGTCCAGAAGGTATATACCTGTGAAAGGCTTTCAGGCCTCAGTTCCCGTGAAATAAAGGGAAGTTCAAACAAAGCCTTGATTTCCGAGGCGAAGCTGAAAATACCGTCAGTGATATTGTAAAAAAGCGGTCGTACCCCCATCCGGTCGCGTGCCAGGAATAATTCCTCCTTATGTTTGTCCCAGACTGCAAAGGCAAACTGTCCATTCAGCATGCCCAGGCATTCATGTCCGTAGTGTATATAAAGCTGCAAAAGGACTTCCGTATCTGAACCGGTTTTGAAAATGAATCCTTTTTTTTCAAGATCTGCACGTAGTTCCCTGTAGTTGAATATTTCCCCGTTCAGGACGATACTGTACCTTTTACCTGATTCTGAAAGAGGCTGCTGGCCGGTTTCCGGATCGAGTATACTGAGTCTTACATGTCCGAGGACAGCATTGTCTGACTGATAGATGCCGCTTTCATCAGGACCGCGATAACTTATTGCGCTGAGCATTGAAGTTAAACCGGCTGTCAGACCGGCTTTGCCGTCAAAATCGATTATGCCGGCAATCCCACACATGATCAGCTTAGCAGCTTATTGACAACAAAACCGGTCATCGCATTGATCGACTCGAAATTTTCTTCGAGCAGATCTGAGTCGCTTGTCTTTATTTTAAATTCTTCTTCAAGGAAGGTGATCAATAAAATGAAACCCATTGAATCGAAATAGCCTTCCTTGAAGAGGAGTGATTCGTCCTTTATTTTTTCTTTGTCAACATGAGATGCCTCTACGATGTACTGTCTGATTTTCTCCTGAATAACTGTTTGATCGTAAGCCATACCTGTATTTTTATTGTTAAACTAATTTTTTGATCAATGATGATTTTTCTTTTTTATAATAACTGTCATAGCGTCCATAATGACTTCCTTTAAGTGTCAGGTCATTGAATACAACATCGAAATTATCGATATTGTTTGTCCGGAACATTGTAAGGACATCTCCGAAAACATCTTTCCTGGTATGATTATTTCTGCAGACCAGAAGAATATGCGTTGCATATTTTATCAGGGGAATTGCATCGGCAACAAGACCTGTTGGTGTTGCATCCAGAATCACATATTCAAATCTGTCCTTCAGGTAATCCATTAGTCCATCAAGCACACCGGCCTCAATAAGCTCCGAACTGTTTGGAAGAACCGGCCCTGCAGGTATAATTGAAAGATTATTTATACCGGATTTTGCAATCAGTTCCTCTTTCGGGGTATTATTAACCATATAGTTCGACAGTCCTTTTGAATTATTGGTTTTTATCTTTTCATGAAGGGTGGGTCTTCGCAAATCACAGTCGACCAGTATCGATTTATGGCCGACGGATGCTATTGCCGCAGCAAGATTGAAGGAAACAAAACTCTTTCCATCCATTGGCTGCGAGGAAGTGACCATTATTACCTTAAGAGGTTCAGTTCTGAATTTCAGGAACAGGTTGCTCCGGAGATTTCTGAATGATTCGGCAATGGATGAACCCGGCATCTCGGATACAACGGCTTCGGTTTTGTAATAATTGGTATAAATGAGGCTCAGGACGGGTCTTTTCAGCAGTTTTTCGACATCGCTGACCGAGCTGATCTTTTCGTTGAAAAAGTTTCTGAGAATGATATACAGGGTCGGAATAATAAATGCCAGAAACACAGCCAGTATCCAGTTAATCATTGTTTTCGGCGAAAGGATTTTTTTTGTGGAATCCCTTGCAGGTTCCAGTATTTCATAATCCGGATAATTGGAAGCCATTGCAATTGCAGCTTCTGACCGCTTCTGAAGCAGAAAGGTGTATATGGCATCGGTCAGATTGAATTTACGCTGCATGCTGACCATGTTGAGCTCGGTACGCGGAAGCCTTGATATCTGACCGGAAAGTTTCTCTGCCCGGTAATTAAGTTCGTTCTGTGTAAGATTTAAGGTGTTGAGGTTATTCTTAACGTTTTCAATAATAGTCTGCCTCTGCAATCTGATTTTATTCTCAAGCTGCCCCAGGAAGAGGTTTTTTTCCGCATTATTGCTCAATATGGTTGAGCGTTCTGCATTCATGCTCAGCAGGTCGAGAATGAGTGAATTCATTATGGGATCAACAACATTGGCCACTGACGGGGGAGCCAGCCCTGCCATGTCTTCATTCTTGCTGAGATATTCCAGAACATAGTTGTAATATCTCTCCTGAACCTGCAGGGTTGACATTTCATTCTCTATCTGTGTCATCTGCTGCAGAGCCTGCTGACCCTGATAGCTGAGATCCGTAACCTGGTATGCCGATCTGTAGTCCCTTAATTTCGACTCCGAAGTGACCAGAGAGTCGGAAATATCTGAAATCTGCGATTCAATGAATGAGATCGTATTCTGGGCAATCCTGTTCTTTTTTGAAAGATTCTCATCGAGATAAGTCTGAAGGTATTTATTTAGAAAATCTATTGTGAGCCTTATATTCTCACCCTGAAATTTGACATTGATAAGGGAAGATCTTATACTGACAGGTTCGACCGTAAGCCTGCTGAGATATGACTTGGTTATCTGGTCGACATGATAGAACACAAAATAGTCATTGTCGTCACTTTCCTTTTCTGCGGAAAGCAGTTCCCTGTTCAGGAATACTGAGAATTTAAAATAGCCGTTACTGATGGTTTCATTGAAATGGCAGATAGTGTCGATATCCAGTACATGATTGGTACTTACAATCACATTGTCAATGTAGTTGTACAATGAAACTTTTTCTTCTGATACAGTTAATCTGAAACTGTTCTCGTCAAGGACCTGAATGTAGAACTTTGTATTGATCGGCTGAACATGCGACTTGTCAATACTGACCAGATAATGGTTTCCTGTAAAAACCTGTCTGGCTCTTCCGAAAAGAGTGTTCTTTTCCTTGAAATAGCCTGTTTCAAGATTCAGATTTTTTATTGTTGCCGAAACAAGACTGAAAGAATTCAGACTGTTAATATCGTTTTCCAGATTCCGTGCTTCAGACAGATGCCTGAGTCCGCTGAACAGATTATTTGATTCCAGAAGGGAAGTACGCCTGTCTTCAACGGGACCGATAACAGAGTTTACTTCATATACAACGGGAGAAAACTTGTTTATCAGGAATGCTGCTGCCACTGCAATTATGAAACTGGCAATGTAAAAATATCTATATTTCAAAGCCTGTAATATAAAATCCTTTATATTAAAGCCTTCTGATGACTGATCGTTCTGGTAGCTCATCGTTGTTTTATATATGCTTATCGGACACCAAGATAAAAGTAGAGCACTGCTATCAGTGTGGTTACCGTGCTCAGTATTGTTGTAAAGGTTACATTGGAGTAGCTCGTTGAAATAGCTTTGAGAGGTTCCACGATAATTACATCATTTGGATAAACATAATAATGATCCCTTGACGATATTTTCGAATCGGAAAGATTAAGCCGGTAATGCATTATCTTCTCACCTTCATTACGCACAAGAATAACCTTTTTACGGTCACCGTATCTGGTAATGCCTCCGCCCAGACCCAGTGCCTCATAAATAGTCAGCTTGTCCTGGGAGAAACCATAGACACCCTGGCGTGTCACCTCGCCCATAATAGTGACCTGATTATCAACGAATTTCACAACGACAGACGTTTGTGAAACATACACGCTGAGCTCCTTCTGGATCTTCAGGGATGCTTCGGAAGTGGTCATGTTTCCAACATTTATCTCGCCGACAAAAGGAAAATTAATATTTCCTTTCTCATCAACGAGATATCCGATTATACTTCCCATCCCACCGCCATACCCGCCATATCTTATTTCCTCGGTTGCATTGAAAATCTGGCTTGTCTGGGGATCAATACTTAAAACCTTTATATAGAGCTTGTCAAAAGGCATTATCCGTTTCTGTGTACGTGGATTAATACCCGGATCAAGCTCGTCAATATCATTGAAATAGCTAAGCTGTTTTTTTGGAACGCATGAAGCAACAAAAATAATCAGCAGGATAAGAGTTAATTTATAATGCCATGAATTCATTCTATGATGCATTAAGCGGATAATGGTTTTATACAGTTAATTATAAAAAATGTTACAACACTATTCAGAAAATTATTCACATCGGAACAGTACTGTACAAAGCTTTTAAATTCAGGTGCAAAGATATGGAATTAATATATGTTGGTCAATACTGTTCAAGTCATATGTATAAGTCCCAAATATGCTATTGCCCTTTAACAAATACCGGCTGATTTTGGTTCTTCCCCGGCAAATTATTATTCACCGCTTAATTGGTTGTGTAGGCGGAATGATCAGGAAATCAGTTGAAAATAAGAAACGAAGGAAAATATCGGTCAGAGAAAAAAGAATTATAATGAATGAAAAAGCTTTTAAGTCGGTTTTTATCCGTAATTTTAATCTTATGCACTGGTCAGTAGGCATTTGATAAACAGGCAGGAGAGTTCTTTCTGACTATACAGATCTATATGCCAGATGTTACAGGTAAAACACTCTTAAAAGAATTAAAAATGAATAATGAAGAACTCCTTAGCTCACTTATTGATGAATGGGAAGATAAACTTCATATACTCAAGGATAAGCCTGAAGAAAATGCAGGCTTCATAATAAGGGCATTATGGCTTAAGGCTTCCGGTGTTTCGGTCTCCGTGCAAAAGGCTGCCGGAATGCCGCTGCCTGCTTTGAATGAAGAACAAGAAAAGGAATTGTTGAGTCTGATTCAGCTCAGATCCTGCAATTACCCAACCGCATATCTTACCGGAAGGCAATGTTTTATGGGAATTGAACTGATAGCAGATCAAAGAGCCCTTATTCCCAGGAAAGAGACTGAGTTGTTGTGTAACATATGTCTGAACCTGACTGAGGAAATACAGCATAGCACTGATATGGCCAGGGTTATGGATATCTGCTGCGGATCGGGCAATCTTGGCATAGCTGTCGCCTATTATAATTCAAATTGCATAGTTTATGCATCGGACATTTCACCGGATGCAGTGGATTTAACCATTGAGAATATCAATTTCCTGAATTTGGATCAACGCGTCATTGCAAAACAGGGAGACATGATGGCCCCTTTTGACTATCCGGAGTTCTATGGAGCAATGGATCTGATAATGTGCAACCCCCCATACATTTTCAGTTCAAAAGTTCCCCAGATGCATCCCGAGATATCGGAAAACGAGCCCGGACTCGCATTTGACGGAGGGGCCCTGGGAATAGGGATAGTTAAGAAATTTTTGCAGGATTCTCCTGCTTTCCTCAAAGCAGGGGGCTGGATTGCCCTTGAAGTTGGTCTGGGACAAGGGAACCTCATAACAATGCTATTGGAACGATCCGGTATTTTTGCCAATATCAGCACCGGCCTGGACGAGTCAGGAAATATCAGGGCGGTATATGCACAGAAACTCTGATACTATTAGTGTTATTTGATCTGGCCCTTGCTGTAATACGGGCTTTCATATTAAATGATCTTGGCATCAGCCGTCCTATTACACTGTGTGGAAATCTGCAAAGGGGAGCAGTAAGATTGCTTGATCCTCTGCTTCTGCGGAATAGTTTCTTTTTAACTTAAATTTCCGGTTTGAGTGTTGAATGGAGTTATTGTCATTTCGAAAGCCGGGTAAATGAATGCTGTACACAGAAAACTTGTTGATAATTATTTTGTTTCTACAATATAATCGCCGGAAAACTTTTGGAATGAAAGGAATTTTTGTTTCTTTTTGTCTGGCATTACGTATAATATAAAAACTTAATACCGATAAATGAGCAAGACAGCATTAATTACAGGTATCACAGGCCAGGACGGAGCTTATCTGGCTGAATTTCTCCTCAAAAAAGGGTACATTGTCCATGGTATAAAGAGAAGAAGTTCCCTTTTAAACACTGACCGTATTGATCACCTCTACCAGGATCCGCACACGGAAAACAGAAGCCTGATACTTCATTACGGCGATCTGAGTGATTCGATGAATATTACACGTATAATTCAGGAATGCCGCCCGGATGAGATATACAACCTGGGAGCCATGAGTCATGTGAAAGTCAGTTTTGATGTTCCGGAATATACCGCAAACACCGACGGGATTGGTACCCTGCGTATTCTGGAGGCAATACGCCTGCTGGGCCTGAAGGATGTTACCAGGTTTTATCAGGCAAGTACTTCGGAATTATACGGACTGGTTCAGGAAGTGCCGCAGACGGAGAAGACTCCCTTTTATCCCCGGAGCCCGTATTCCGTTGCCAAACTCTATGCCTACTGGATAACCGTCAATTACAGGGAAGCCTATGGGCTGCATGCAAGTAACGGGATACTGTTCAACCATGAATCTCCGATACGCGGTGAGACCTTCGTGTCGAGAAAGATAACAAGAGGGCTTGCAAAGATCGTTCTGGGCCTGCAAAACACCCTTTTTATGGGAAACCTGTCTGCAAAACGTGACTGGGGACATGCAAAGGATTATATCCAGGCCATGTACCTGATGCTTCAGCAGGATGAGCCTGATGATTACGTTATTGCCACGGGCATTACCACCGAGGTCCGGGAGTTTATAAGGCGCTCATTTGAAACAGTGGGAGTCACACTGGTTTTTGAAGGGAAGAGGGAGAAGGAAACCGGCAGTATTGCCCGGGTAAATGATGAGATGTTTGCTGAAAAGGTAGGAGAGGAGTATCTCGAAAATTTCAGGATGAGGATAAAAAAGGATCCGGTGGCTGTGAGGGTTGATCCTGCATATTTCCGTCCGACAGAAGTGGAACTGCTTATCGGGGACCCTACAAAAGCAAAATCCAGGCTGGGCTGGAAACCGGAATATGATCTGGATAAACTGATAGAGGATATGATTATTTCCGACCTTGTACTGATGAAAAAAGAGGATTATCTTCGTGAAGGAGGTTATGAAATACTGAACTATTTTGAATAGTATATGAACAGATTGTCGAAAATTTATGTGGCCGGACATGCCGGACTTGTCGGATCGGCAATAACAAGAAATCTCAGGTCGGAAGGATATGTTAACCTGGTATTCAGGACTTTCAGTGAACTGGACCTTACGAACCAGCAGGCCGTTGAGGATTTTTTTTCGGCTGAAAAACCAGAATATGTGTTTCTTGCTGCAGCCCTTGTGGGGGGAATAGTTGCCAATAATACCTACAGGGCAGATTTTATTTACAACAACCTGATGATTCAGAGCAACGTGATCCATGCCTGCTGGAAATACGGGGTGAAAAAACTGTTGTTTCTCGGGTCAACCTGCATTTATCCCAAAAATGCCCCGCAGCCGCTGAAAGAAGAATACCTGCTTACCTCCCCGCTGGAATACACCAATGAGCCTTATGCCATAGCCAAGATAGCAGGACTAAAAACCTGTGAGTCATTCAATATTCAGTATGGTACGGATTTCATTGCAGTAATGCCGACCAATCTCTATGGTGCGGGAGATAACTATGACTTGGAAAAATCGCATGTACTGCCTGCACTGATGAGAAAAATCCATCTGGGTAAATGCCTTGAGAAAGGAGACAGGGAGGCAGTCATAAGGGATCTGAAGAAGAATCCGGTTGAGGGGCTTGGAGAAGATCCCGCTGATGATGAGATCATCACTGTTCTGGGAAAGTCCGGAGTGGAAGCAAGAGCCGGTTTCCGGAACGGAATTGAGACGGAATCCGCAAAAGAGGTAGTGGTTTCGGTGTGGGGAACAGGTTCACCATACCGCGAATTCATGTATTCCGAAGATATGGCCCGTGCCTGTATCTACATCATGGAAAAGGTCAGTGCCTCAGATATTGCCAATCTTCACCGTACAGGCAGGGAAAATGATTTCCGGGCACCTCATTTCATCAATATCGGGACGGGCGAGGAGATTACAATCAGGGATCTGGCATACAGGATAAAAGAGCTGACAGGATTCCGGGGCGAAATAGTGTTTGACGCTTCCAGACCCGACGGAACAATGCGCAAGGCAACGGATATCAGAATTCTCCGGAACCTGGGTTTCAGGCACAGATACAGTCTTGATGCGGGACTAAGGGAAGTATATGATAAATACCTGAAAGATCAGGAATTACTTTGATTGCTGATCCGGTATTTCCAATAGCTTAATCATTTTACCGTATAATATCAGGATTTGTTATGATCCTGTCCTGTGGAAGATGGTCCTGATGGTTTTCAGGAGAATGACAAAGTCGAGCCTGGGCGACCAGTTGTCAATATACGCAAGATCCATTTCCATCCATTTCTCGAATTTTATATTGTTCCTCTCAGGTTTTATCTGCCAGAAGCATGACAGGCCCGGTTTGACTGAAAGCCTGCGGAGCTGCCATCTCTTGTAGTGGACAGTTTCTTCCTGCAGGGGAGGCCTGGGACCAATAAGAGACATTTCCCCCTTCAGAACGTTGATCAGCTGAGGCAGTTCATCAAGTCCTGTTTTGCGAAGCAGTTTGCCCACTTTCGTGATCCGGGGATCATCCTTTATCTTGAATACGGGTCCGTCAGCTTCATTGTGCATCATGAGATCCTTTCTCAGACTTTCGGCACCTGATACCATTGTCCGGAACTTGTACAGGTTGAACTGTCTTCCCCTCAGACCGACCCTGGCCTGTTTATAGATCACCGGGCCTTTGGAAGTAAACTTGATTGCAAGTGCGATGATGATCATTACGGGGGAAAGCAGTATCAGCGCGAGCAGTGAAAAAAAAATGTCTGTAACCTTTTTGAATGCCAGTGCAGACGGACGGTACGGAACATTTATGAATGTAAGAAAATTCCTGTTGCCGATAACCGTATTGACAGCATTTGAGAGATTCAGTCTTGTTTCGTCATGCATCAGCCTGAATATTACTCCAAGTTCCTCACATGATCTGAGAATATTCCTGATATCGGCAGGCACAATCTTTTCTCTTACATACATTACCTCGTCTATAGGTTCTATCTCCATGAAATCGTAGAGGGACTTTCCCGACCTCTCCGGCAGGACCTCAATGAACTCCTGGTACTTTTTCATCACTGCCGGGGAACTGGAATAAATAAGTATTATCCGGTATCCCCATTCCTTGTTCTCAAGAAGGCTCTCAATAAATGGTATTGATGAATCATCAGCTATCAGTACCGTATTGCGGTAATTATAACCTTTCGAGCGGTATATCCGGAAGAGATAATATTCAGCGAGTCTGATCAGGAAAAGGAAAAGGAAGCCGAAACCGGCAGCTTCTATGAGAAACAAGCGTGAAATATCATGCAGCTTGAACAGAAAATAGAAAACCAAAAGCAGCAGGAAGACGAGTGCAGTGGACTGCAGGTATTCGAAAAATACCGTGCTGTAGCGTTTTGTTCTCGGTATGTCAATAGCATCGAGCAGATAAAGGATCATGAGCCAGAAAGGAGCGACCAGAAGATATATCCACAGTATTGTTAGATTTGAAAAAAACAGTCCGCCCGTTTCAGAATAATTGATAGAATATGAAAGCTGAAATGCCAGAGTAACTGCCAGGATATCACCAATCCGAAGTATGGTGCCAAGAAGATTTTTCTCCTTGATGAAGGGGATTACTCTTTTTGTTAAAAATCTGATTATACGATCCATTATACTGACACTACTCCAACAGGTTTATACGTGATAAAATTTAAAAGGTTTATTGTGTAAGCCTGCATTTATCTGATTCCTTAGAGAAGCTTTGAATTATCTACTGATAAATATAAAAAAAAAGTCGTTGTGAACGACTTTCAGATGAATATCAAATGAGCATTTCCTATACTCTTTGAGAATGAAAATATGTGATTTTATTCAGTTCGGTAATATCCTGGACCTTAAAACCATTATTCTCAAGCAGAAACATAACATCTCTCTTTGAGAGATTCCGGTTGGTTTTTGAATCCATAAGATTGTAAAGCGTATTTATGAAAGGAATTTTTGATAGAATTCCATGTTCAACGGCTTCATCATCAACATCCTCTTTTCTTAAGGAAAAGCTGTTATGGTTTTTTATATCCAGAAAACTACCTATGAAATTACTTTTAGGTGTAAGAATGGTGTAGACTGAGTGCAGGAAACTCTTTGTATCACGTAATTCATTGAGTGGAATGAGGTTTACGACAGTTTTAACGTTCTTCATCTCTTCGGCATCGTAAAAATAGTGATGCAATGACGAAAGAACAACCAGATTGGGATCATCAGCCAGATTCAGCCATTCAAGATAATTTGTCAGATCCTCGTTTCTTTTTTCGGTAAGTAATTCAATTCCTGTATTGTTTTTTACTAAAAACTGGGGGAAACCATAATTTACTCCTCTTGATGCAATATTCTTATTATAAGTAAGATCGGCTCTCATTACTTTTCGCGTTTTTCAGGTTTTATGAGGTAAACAAATATTAATGAAATTAGTTTAAATATCAACACGGGTCAAGTAATATGACTCATGTGAGCTGCAAACATAATACAGGAAGCGTGCCAGATAATCAATGTTATCAGCACGCTGGTGTAAATTATTAACAGGTTTGTCAGAAAATTTAATATGTTCGTCAAAAAGCACTGAAATTGCTGAATCTGACGGCAGTTTTAAGACTGATTTTTAAAGAAATAGGACTAAATATCTGTATTACAGAAAGATGAAATCTTGATTTTAACTAAAAATATCAATAAAGAAAAATTCAGGATTTTGACGAACGGCTCTTTTATGGTGACGAAAGTTTTGAGAATCTGGATAACAGGAAGGCATGTACATCAGATTCTTACATGCCGGATCCCCTGTTCGCAGCTTATTTATGAATTACAGCCTGGTTTCCCGGCTGAGGTTTACAAGGCAAGATTTGCCTGATCCCCGTTTTGGTTCGCTTTTCCCGGGGATTTTTTCTTTCGGCTTGTTTTTGTTTTATCAGGAATATCCGGACTGCCTGCCTTCGTTTCCGGCGTACTGTCTTCCTTAGTTGTCAATTCCGTATCAGCGCTTGTTACAGGTACTGCCTCTCCCGGAAAATCTTCTGATTCTGCCGTGGACTCGTTTTGGGCTGCCTCGTTCACTGTATTGCGGCTTTTATTTTGCCCGGCCGGTTTAGAAGCTGGTGCGGCTTCCGGATGTCTGAAATGCATAATATCATCCGTCCTGTCCGGCTTGTTGCCCTGTCCCTTGTGTTCTGTGCCCCTTGCCCTGAGTCTGCGGATCTCGTTGAAATGATCCATTGACATCTTCTCCCGCGCCAGGCGGGACTGCTTCCTGTATTCTTCAAATTCGGCCTTCAGTTCTTCCAGATCAGTTCTTGTACGTTTAGCCACAATGAGATTTCGTCTGAATATCAGGAATCCGATTAAGAGAGTTCCGGCAAGAGATGCAACAATAATCCACATTACCGAATTATAGGCAGCCTTGTTGACATTTATGCCAAGAACTTTAATGCTGTTCTTGGTCTTTATGGCCTCATCCAGACCGGCTCTGGCACCGGCTACAAGCATATTCAGGGAATCTATTCTGATGTTGAGTCTGCTTTTCCCCAGACTGAGTTCTGCAATCCTTGAATATGAGGCTCTCAGACTGTCAAGCGTATTCCTTTTTATCTGCTGGAACATGTCTTCCCGTATTGCACGGTAATAATCATAAATCCTGGTTCTTTCCTCTATATAATTCAATTGTTCCGTCATCTTTCCCTGTTTCAGAACCTCCGGCATTTCTGCCTGACCTGTGCAGACGGGTCTGAATACGGATAGCAGAATAATTAATAAAATAGCTCTTAAAATATTATAATTCATTCTCTTTGACAGTTAGCGGTAATATGATCTCAAAAATTGCCTTTATTGAGCTAACGAATTTAAAGAATAATTATTTTAAAGAAAAATGAAGTATTTAATTTGTTTTAATCCGGAGTATATAGAATATCATTGTGTTACATTGATGATGCGTTTTCTCATTCACGTAATAAATTCATGATTATTCATGTGAGATAATCATTAACCAGTGAATGAACAATGAAATCGTGCCTTGATAATGAATTGAATATGTGTAAACTAAATGTTTGTCAGGAAACCGGATTAAGCCGGATTTATAAGAAACAGCTGAAAATTAATTCGGGAACAATTTCCGGGGAGTCAGGCTTTAACAATGTAATAATCTTTCAGAATATTGCTGTAAAATATTTCTTATTGTTAAATTCGTAGTGTTAAAAGAGTTATCTATGAAAAAACCATCTCTTTTCATATTTCTTGTGCTGATAGTTCCGGCTTCTGTAATTTACTCCCAGTATTCGGCATATAATGCCGACCATTCATTCAGATATTATGCAACACCGGGTTTTGTGAATATTACTGAATTCCATGGAGCTGCCGGACTGATTGATTATGAGGGACCGGGTGAATCATCACAGGATCGCGAATCCCTTAATTCGGATTATTATTTCGGAGTTTCAAATGTATTTGGATATCAGATCGACAGAAACTTTTTTGCAGGAATAGGAGTGGGATTTTTTCATTATGAGCTGGATAATTTATTTCCTTTTTATCTTGAATACAAATACAGTATGTATATGAAAAGGTTTACGCTGTATTTTTACGGAGACGGAGGTACTTTATTTAAGCCTGATCCTGACCGGTTTTCCGATGAATCTAAAATCTTTATCAATCCCGGATTTGGTATAAGCCGTACCATCACTCCTAAAACGGAAATTAACCTTTCTGCCGGATACATGGTTCAGGCACGAACCACTATTTCGAGGGTGACATTCCTCAATATCAAATTAGGTGTGTCCTTCCGGAGAAATGCATTCAGAATGTTCAGGAACTGATAATTTTTTAAAATACAGGGCCGGATTTCATTTTTTAAGACACAAAATGCGGGCTGATACGTTATAAAGTATTATTCAGAGAATTATTTCAACTCTGTGTAATGCTTTTTTTATAAATTTGTGATCCTGTAATACGGTTATTATGAAGAAATTCATTGGTTTTCTGTTACTTATCGGATTATTTTCTCCCGGACTGCTCAGTCAGCAGTCAACTTCCGTTACCAATCCTTCATTCAGATATCAGGCAACGCCCGGATTTGTTAATATATCAGAAATAAATGGCGGAAGCGGATCATATTACTGTGATCCGGCAGTGTCGAAATACTATTTCGGACTTACAAATGTTTTCGGTTACCAGTTTTCCAGGAGTTTTATGGGCGGAATCGGGCTGGGTTATTTTCAGCTTGATAAAGGTTTTTATCTGCCTCTTTACCTGGAAAACAAATACAGTTTTTATCTGAAAAGTTTTACAGCTTCAGCAATACTGGACGGGGGAGTATTAATAGATCATTCTGCTCCTCTGGATGATTCTAAAATATTCCTTAATCCCGGTGCAGGAATCAGCCGGACTATTACTCCAAACCTGGAAATCAGCTTTTCGGCCGGATACATGATCCAGAACAGAACTACACTCTCGCGGGTTGGTTTTTTAAATTGCAAAGCCGGACTGATTTACCGGAAAAACCCTTTCAGAATGTTTAAAAGCGGAAAGAATTAGAGGATCTGCTCTTAAAATCATAACAGCTTCATTGGCGGAAATCACTGGCTGATCATTCTTTTTTGATTAAAACCCGGGATGCGGATTTCAGGTTTCATACTGGCAGTAAATTCTCATCAACTATAATTTTAACCGTGACATAAGCCTGAAATTCTGGTTTATGCCATCAGATTTTTATCAGTTTTACCGGATGAATGGAATTCTTTCCTATTCTGAACAAATACAGGCCCGAAGTTAAATGGCTGATATTTATTACATTCTCTTTACCATAGAGTTTCCCTCTTAATACAGTTTGTCCTGAAAGACTGATCAGTGAATAATCTTCATTTCTGTCATTTTCCTTTTTTTTAACTATCAGACAATTATCTTCACGCACGAGATAAACCTTATAATCATCATTTTTGCCGGGCCGGTCCACGGATGGGTTTCCGGGCTTAAGATAATGTTGCAGGAATGGATCCAGGCTGACTATATGTAATTTTTGACGGATATTCAGGAACTGGAAATATTCATTTGTAATATAGTATTTCAATCCGTCCGAAGTGGTGATTCCTTCAGTCTGGTGAAAAGGCAGTGATATATCGATCCTTCTTTTATTTCCGCTGAAAAAGTCCGGATTATTAAAATCATAAAGCAGAAAAATAAAAGGTTCAAGAAGAGGAGTATAACCGCAAAGTGCTATCAGTTTTTTTGATTCCAGATATACTGCACCGGTGATCAGTCCCCTTACATCAAGTGTATTCTTTCTGACAGCAGTATGGGTGCCCGGTATTTTTGGCAGGGAATAGCAGGTCGTTTTTTGACTGATCCATTGCTTGGTAAAAAGATATATGCTGTCGGCAGATACGATAAAAGCCTCACAATCGAAATCAGTGTAGTTTGAAGAAGCAGGACTGAAATCTGTCTGATCGGGATAGGAGAATCTGATTGTGTCAATTATCAGGCGCTCATTAACAATAGAATTTTTACTGATTCTCAGTATCATCAGATCTGTCCGGTTCCCGGATGAATTATTGCCGAAATCCCCTATATAAATGAAATCCCTGTCCTGGGATATTTCTTCCCAGTCCCTGTTAACTGTACCTTCCAGGGTATATGACTGAATAATATTTCCCCTCACTGTATCCAGTGAATAAAGGTTTATATCATCACTGTCATTATGGGTCCATAAGCGGTCATTCCAGATTACCAGTCCTGATGTTTCGACAAGCCTGTTGTCCAGGTTCAGGCTAATGTCCGGGCTTACCGAGGTGGTGGAATAAATACAGCTGCCATCATTTATCGTTGCAGAAGAATTATAATTGAGCGCTGGCGGATCAGTACAGCCTTGTATTTGAGCTGTGGTATTAATGCTGTATAACATCATTAGAAATACCACAATGAATAATTTCCCGGTTTGCCTGCAAATTTGCATTTACTGTTCTTTTAGCTGTACAAAATTGTTTTTATGTACGGTATTATTTCAATGCAGCAGTACAGGTTCTGACTATGAAGTGGCATTCCAGCCAGGCAATATTGTACTTACTAAGCCATATTGTCCCGATTCTGCAATAATGCATTATCTCTGCAGTATTGCACCTGCTCAGCAGCATTGTTATTCCAACTGTACAGTTACAAAAATAACTAATATTAATATACTTATGACTCTGTCCTTTCCGGTGGAATTCATTTTCGGACAGGACTATGGTGTCGGCAGCGGGATATTTAGGAGAGGAAATGCAATCTGCAATAATAATCAGTATGTTCCGAAAATAAATTTAACTTTGACAGATTGTTCAAATATCACCTTCAGTTCTGTTTGTTTTCATGAGGCATAATTTATTTATTTTTCTGATTTCTTTCCTCTTTTTATGTTCCGGTCAATCATGTGCGACATTTAAAAATGTCGGGGAGCTTATCGGGAAATCTACGCGCAGACAGCTGGCGGACAATGAATCTCCGGATAATTATTCAGAATCCATAACAGGATTCCTGGGAATTGTAAAACATACTGTCTGCGGCAGTGAAAAATGGGCAGATCCTCTTGGGATTCAGGGGGGAATAATTTATCCTTTTTACAGGATAAATGATTTAATTGATCTGAGAATTGAAGCAAATATAAGTATGCAGGGTGCCAAATGGGAGGAATCAGGAATAAGGGGGAGAACTAATCTTCTATATGTCAACACTCCGGTAGTTGCCAGGTATCTGACGGATTTCGGATTTTATGCAGAGGGGGGAATACAAAGTGGTTTTTTGATAAGTGCCAGAAAATATGAGGGGACGGTGGAGAACTACAAGAAAAATTTCCGCTCAGTGGATCTTTCCATTCCGCTGGGAATTGGTTATGAATTCAGGAATAATTTCGGTATCGGTATAAGAATAATTCCCGGTTTTACTGATATTACAAGATATTCTTCAGCTTATGACAGGAATTTTGTTATGGCATTCAGGGGAACCTATATTTTCAGTTTTAAATAGTACCGGCTTAGGCTATCCCGGGTGAGATTCTGTCTCCCTGTCTTTTCCAGAAATCTGTAAAACTCTTCCATTCGGATTCGACGTCGTCTTTATGGCCGTAATGTAATAAATGCCACTTGCCTTCCAGCAGATCTTTTTCCCAGATACCGTAATAACGGATATTGTTGATGACAGTTTTGGTATATTTGGCTATCAGGTCGCCATTATGTTTCTTTATAACGCCGGAAATTATTTCCCCCTTTAGCAAAGCATTCCGGATTGGTCTGCTGAAATTCAACAATTTCACTTTATCCGTATCTTGAGACTTTTTCATATTTTCAGGTTTTGGTTAAATATGTTGATATTATTGACTTTCTGACATAGTAATACGATAAAATGACCGGAAATGTTTCAATACAAAAAAGATCAGGGTACCTGATCTCTGATAGCGGATTATATTCCGGCCCGGCAGCCTGTCGCCCGGAACTATGTTCAATGCAGCGTTTTTATTAACGGAAAGCCCTGAATGTCTTTTTATAGCTTTTTTCAGGTGCTTTCCTGTATTTACTGTGAACATTTTTCCTGGCTTTTTTATTATGTCCGGAATAAAAAGCCCTGTTCCGTTTTTGCTGGGTATTGTCAAGCATCATCAGCCCCCCGAGTTCTCTGAGATTCCTTTTGCCGGCGTAACATCCTGTCATTGAAACCGAGATCAGGAAGCTGAAAATGATAATTTTTGCCAGTCTTTTCATAATGCCTTCTTTTTAAGAAACCGTTCTGCTAATCAGGGTTTAATGCATAATATGGTCATTTCATGATTCTTTCAAAGTACTTTTACGTTTGGTTAGGGAAAATGTTCCTCAGTTTCTTTCAGCAAAACACTCTTATGGCTTCCGGTAATAATATCTTATCCTGATGTATGCCAGATAAACACACTGTAGTCGTGTGTCAGGAAGTTTAAAAAAGCCTGAATTCCTCCGTTGTGCAGATAAATAATAAAGATCCTTTCCGGTTTATCCCTGATTCTGCTAACGGAATTCATTCACGGCGACTTATTATGCCAGATTTCTTAATGGATCAGGAGGGAAAAAAAGAAACCACAATCGTTACGAATGTGGTTCGTAGTGGAGTTGGCGGGAGTCGAACCCGCGTCCAGACATGGAGACCATACGCTTTCTACATGCTTAGTTCTGCTTGTTTTTCGTGACCTGCCAGCTGCAGAACAAGCTAACCGGCCCTTAGTTCCTGATTTTCTCGTCATCCGACCGGAACAATCTTCTGACCAGCCCCGAATTCCGTGCGCCTCCTTGCCGGGTTGGATCAGGGCCTGACCGCCCGGGAGACGTCCCGTCCCGGAACCTGGTTCCGGGATAAAGCTTAAGTTACTTTATTCGCTTAAGCAGCGAGAGCGTAATTATATTCGCCAGTTATTGTTTTGTGACACTGTTCAAGCGACGCGCCACCACACGCTGCATGCTTACATACCACCCCTCATGCTGTCAAAACCAAGTCAACCCCTGAGCTGTTGCAGGCCGGACTAATCCCGAAATACCCTTAAAACTTCCTTCCGGGCGGATCAGTTCCCGGACATTGCCGGTCCTCTTCAACTTATTGCCTGAATAATTGTTTCTTTTATCAGGTTGAAGTATGCCGTCACTGCCGGCCTGCAGGTATGCAATTCTTTGCAAAGATACGATTTTAATAACTTAACCGGAAATCATTATCAAAAATCAGACCATTTGATGATATAGTGAAACCAGTTTGATTTTTAACCGTAAAATATTTCCGGTCCGTGAGGAACCGGATGCCCGCATATGACTTGAAAAACGAATTTAAAAACGGACTGATCAGAGTCAACAGGGATTTTATAAGTGAGACAAAATGAAAGAATAAACAACCTTCTGTAAGTGAATTCTTTTTGTGAAGGGAAGTTTCCGTGTTTTAAAGATTATGTTATAGTTAATCATTATTTTGATGAAGTTTCATTATTACTTTTACCTGTAAAATTACCAGGATATCGTATTCTTCAATATATTAGCAAAGATCAATGAATAAAAAGAGAATATATCTGTCTTCCCCGCACATGGGGGGTACTGAGGAAAAATATGTCGGGGAAGCTTTCAGCAGTAACTGGATTGCACCTCTTGGACCAAATGTGGATGCTTTTGAAAAGTCAGTCGCTGAATATTGTGGAATTGAACACGCAGTTGCACTGAGCTCCGGTACCGCAGCCATACATCTGGCTCTTATAATGCTGGGAATCAAAGCCGGAGATGAGGTGATGGCATCAACATTTACTTTTTCGGCAACGGTTAATCCCATCACGTATGTGGGTGCAATTCCGGTTCTGATTGACAGTGAACCCGGAACCTGGAATATGGATCCCGGCCTTCTGGAACAGGCCATACTGGAGCGCAGTTCCGGTAATTCAAAGCGGAAAATAAAGGCAATAATTGTGGTTCATCTGTACGGAATGCCCGCCAATATGGACAGGATAACGGAAATAGCCGCCAGATATGAAATTCCGCTTATTGAGGATGCTGCCGAGGCACTGGGAAGCAGATTCAGTGGTATTCAGACAGGTACCTTTGGGAAAATGGGAATTTTATCCTTTAACGGAAACAAGATAATAACCACTTCAGGTGGCGGGGCATTGATCTGCAATGATAAGGGACTGGCAGACAGGGCCAGGTTCCTGTCAACTCAGGCACGTGACAATGCTCCTCATTATCAGCATAGCCAGATAGGGTATAATTATCGCATGAGTAATGTACTGGCCGGAATAGGTATCGGTCAGATGGAGGTCCTGGAAGAAAGAGTGAAAGCGAGAAGGAATAATCATTTCTTTTACAAAAAGAATCTTGAAAAGTTTGAAGAAATTAGTTTCCTGAATGAACCCGGGGAATCATATTTTTCGAACTTCTGGCTGACAACCATTCTGATTGATCCTGCCCGGACAAGGGTGACCAGGGAAGAACTGCAGACTGCCCTGGAAAATGAGAACATTGAATCGCGGCCGTTATGGAAACCTATGCATCTTCAGCCCGTTTTTTCATCCTGCCCGGTATACCAGACTGGTGTTTCGGAAGACTTTTTCAACAGGGGGCTCTGCCTGCCTTCCGGATCAAACCTTACAGATGATGACCGTGAGAGAATAATGAATGTAATTACAAAAACCCTGTCACGGGGCAGAAGATGATGAATGTTTCATTGTAATTGCAGAGGGAGAATGTAGTAACTCCGAAAAATTCTTATTGCCCCGGGCAACTTTATTTTCCACAGTTTTTATATCACGGATTATGTTTATATCCGGGAATTATGTTTCTGAAATATTGAACAATAATATTCAAATTAGTGTATTTTTAAATCAGGAATCATAATTAACAGTCAGTCGTGATGAAATATACCAGAACCATTTGTGTCTTAATTGCAGTTGCCCTGTTTTCTGTATTGACAGACAGTAGTATTGCCTTTGGCCAGAAGCTGAAACCGGGCCCTCAGGATCTTTCCTTCTTCTCAAAGGCCGATGAAACCGATCAGCCTTATGCAATCTATATTCCGCAGAATTTTGATGAATCGAAAAAATATCCGCTGGTGGTTTTTCTCCATGGTGCATGGTCGAATCATCGTCTTGGCCTGAGGCGGGTTTTTGGCCAGGGAAATCTTCCCCTGCCCGGTATGAATACTCCGGGAAATATACAGAGGGAAAGTGATGCCGAGGCTTCAAGATATTTCCCCCCGCTGAAGGATGCAGGATATATTGTCGCTGCTCCCTATGCAAGGGGAACAGCCGGTTACCAGGGCATCCCCGAGCAGGATGTGTATGAGATGCTCGATGATATCAAAAGCCGTTTTCTGATAGATGAGGACAGGATCTATCTTACAGGACTTTCAATGGGAGGCGGCGGCACCATCTGGCTGGGTCTGACACGGCCGGATATATGGGCTGCAATAGCTCCCTGCTGTCCCGCTCCGCCGGAAGAATCGGGAGAAATAGCATGCAATGCCCTTAATCTCCCGGTACATCTCTTTGTTGGTGATGAAGACTTTCTGTATAAAACGGTGCTGGAATGGAAGACAAGATTTGAAACCCATACTTCGCACCTTGATTATGCCGAATATCCCGGAATAGGTCATAACAGCTGGGATTATGCCTACAGGGACGGATTTATATTTGAATGGTTCTCCCAGTTCAAAAGGGATATGTTTCCCCGGGAAGTGAAGTTTGCAACAAGATGGTTCAAATACAGTAAGGCATACTGGGTGAAACTGGACAATTTTACTCCGGGAACCCTCACCACTGTCAATGCAGGGTTTGCAGGAGAAAACAATATTGAGATAAAGACTGACAACCTGGAGGCTTTAAGCCTGAACCTGGCAGGACATCCCATGTTCAATCCTTCGAAAAGAGTTTCGGTGAAGATCGACGGCAAGTCTTTCAGTGTCAGTACGGCTGACGGAGTGTCATTTATGAAGGTTAACGGCAGCTGGACAAACAGGAAATTTACTCCCCCGCTCATATCAAAGCGTCCGGGAGCCGAGGGACCAATAAGCGCTGCCGTGAGAAGCAATCATATTTATGTTTATGGAACGGGAGGCAATCCGTCACAGGAAGAACTTGCTTCCAGAAGAGCTCTTGCTGCCTCTGCTGCCGACTGGTCCGGAATGGGCGGCAGGATAATGGTATTTCCCAGGGTGCTTTCGGATAAGGAATTGAGGGAGAGTGATTTTGATAATAGTAATATCATTCTTTTCGGTACCAGGGAAAGCAATCTGGTGATTGAGAAACTCGCCGACAGACTTCCTTTTCATCTGAAGGATGAGGTTAAGAATCTCGGCCTGGTATATATTTTCCCACTGAATGACCGCTATGTTCTTGTAAATTCCGGACTTCCCTGGTGGACCGCTCCGCGGAAAAGCAGGGAACAGGGAGGAATGGCATTTATGGGCTCAAAAATAGATATGCTGAAAAATTATAAGGATTTCATCCTCTTCAGGGATAGCCCGGACAATATTGTATCAGAGGGTTACTTTGACAATAACTGGGAACTGCCCGTCGGTGCAGGGGCAGCAATGAAAAACTCCGGGGTCATAAATCTGAAATGATCACGGAATTATATAGCAAAAAACATGATCATCAGAAAGTTACAGTTAGTTACTATTTTACTTGTTTTTCTGGTAATTTGCAACTCCCTGCAGGCCAGGGTTATCAGGGTATATGTCATGAGGACGGAACCCTATATGGAAGGCAGGATTTTTGGAGATGCAGGTTCCTATGTGAAGATAAGAGGTCAGATCTATGGTGAAGTGGATCCGTATGATCCTCACAACAGTATGATCCAGGATATTCAGCTGGCACCACGAAACAAGGATGGCAATGTGGAATATATTTCCGATTACATAATTATCCATCCTGCGGACATGTCGAAAAGCAACGGTCTTCTTTTTCTGAGTCTGCCAAACAGGGGAAATGCCTTTGATCCTGATTCGCTGCTGCTGTGCAGGGGATATATCTATGCATGGTGCGCCTGGCAGGGCGATGTTCTCAGGGGAAATGACCGCCTTCTTATGAGAGTGCCCTATGCCGGGATGAACGGAGAGGAGATTTCCGGTATCCATCGAACTGAATACCAGGTTGGCACAGCAACCAGGACATTAAATCTGGGCAGCGGCCTGTTCACGGGCAATTCTCATCACAGTTATGAAACAGTCAATCACGATAATTCTGATTTCACACTGACAAAGCGGGTTCTGGAACAGGATGAACGGATACCGGTACCTAACAGCGACTGGGCATTTTCAGATTGCACATACCGGCGTTTTCCGGGCGCTCCCGATGAAAAGAAGATTTCCCTGAAGGACGAATTTCAGCCGGGATTTATTTATGAGCTGATTTATGAAGCGAAAAATCCCCTGGTACTCGGACTGGGTTTTGCTGCAATACGGGATTTCGCATCTTTCATCAGGTATGAAACAAAAGATACGGCGGATTTTCCCAATCCTCTGCTTGCAGATAAAGGTATTGCAAATCCGGTAAAAGCGGCGGTAATGCAGGGTGTGTCGCAGTGCAGCAATTTCAGCCGTACATTTCTGTTTCTGGGTTTTAACCAGGATGAAAAAGACCGGCAGGTATTTGACGGAGTGAACGCACATGTCGGGGTTCGCCGCATTGCATTGAATATCAGATTTGCCAGACCGGGAGGTGTGGGAATGCAGCATGAAGATCATTTATTCCCGGGGAATGACCCTCCTTTTACATGGAGTGTCGAAACTGACCCGGTTTCAGGAATAAGAGGCGGGATTCTGGAAAAATGCCTTGAAACGGGTACCTGTCCGAAAATAATGCAGACACTCAGTTCAACCGAGTACTGGCAGTCCCGGGCTTCCCTGACGACCACCGATTCATACGGTACAAGGGATCTGGATATTCCTGATAATGTCAGGATATATCTGTTTTCAGGTACCCAGCATTCTCCTGCCGATGCTGCTGACCAGGCAAGCGGATTCCGGACAAATCCGAATTCATTTGTGCCCTATCACCGGGCTCTTCTTGTTGCACTGGAGAAATGGGTGCTGGATGATATTGAACCGCCTCCAGGTGCTTATCCCACTATTGCTTCCGGGACTCTTGTTCCGCCGGAGCGGGAAAAAAGTGGCTGGCCTGATATCCCCGGAATTCCGTATAACGGAAGGGTGAATGAACTGCCTCTGCTTGATTACGGGCCCCGGTACGATAACAGGAACGTGTCAGGAATCCTTACGCAGGAACCGCCGGCCGCCAAGACGGATCAGTTTTACCGGACCCTTGTGCCGGCTGTAGACAGGGACGGTAATGAAATAGCGGGAATCAGAAGCATTGACATCAGGGTGCCTGTCGGAACATATACAGGCTGGGCACTAAGAAGGGAAGGATATGGCAGGGGAGACCTGTCATCACTGAACGGTATGTTCATTCCGTTCAGGATTAACAGGGAAGGCAGGAAGATATCAAAAGACCCCAGACCATCTTTCTATGAAAGATACGGAAAAGAGGAAAGGTATATGAAGGCTGTCAGACAGGCAGCTGAAGACCTGCTAAGGGAAGGCTTTCTGCTGCCCGAAGATGTAAATGCTGAAATAGCCCGTGCAATACGGAATATTCCCTGATTGCCCGGGACGGTCTGAAACCAGCACTGCACCCTGAAACCAGCTCTGCACCCTGTAACCCATATCCCGGTGCCGGAATCCGGATGGTCTCCTAAGTCTGTATCCGGCATTTTTGCTAATTTTGCTGTCAGTTACATTGGTCTGATGAAAATTATTCTGCTTGGGACTGCACATCCTTACCGTGGAGGCCTGGCTTCGTACAATGAACGCCTTGCGGGGCAGTTTTTGTCGGAGGGCAATGATGTACGGATATATACATTTACATTGCAGTATCCGGAGATTTTTTTCCCGGGAAAAACACAATTCACTGATAAGCCGGCACCGGAAGGTATTAAAATAATCCGTACGCTGAATTCGGTTAATCCCTTCAGCTGGATAAGGACAGGACGCAGGATAAAAAAGGAGAACCCCGACATACTTCTCATAAAGTACTGGCAGCCATTTATGGCCCCGGGTTTCGGCACTGTTGCCAGGATTGCGGGAACAGGCGGAACAAAAGTCATCTGTATTTTCGACAATGTGATCCCCCATGAAAAAAAACTGTTTGACAGACTGCTTACCGGGTATTTTATACGCAGCATTGACGGTGCCATTGTGATGTCACGAAGTGTGGGAGAAGATCTTGCACAGTTCCGGACATCCGTTCCGGTTATTTACAATCCCCATCCTCTTTTTGACAATTATGGTGAGAAGGTTCCCCGGAAAGATGCACTCGGAAAACTCGGCCTGCCCGAAGACTGTTCATACCTGTTGTTTTTTGGATTCATCAGGGAATACAAAGGACTTGATATTCTTTTGAAGGCATTTGGTGACAAGCGTTTGAGGGAAATGAAACTCAAACTGCTGGTAGCCGGTGAGTTTTATGAAAATGATCAGCCATACAGGAAACTGGTTACAGAAGCCGGCATGGACGATGATGTGATATTTTTTGACCGCTTCATCAGGGAGGACGAGGTCTCCCTGTTTTTCAGCGTTGCCGATCTTGTTGTCCAGCCTTACCGAAGTGCCACGCAGAGCGGTGTGACGCAGATAGCCTATCATTTCGGGAAGCCGATGATTGTAACGGACGTCGGGGGACTGAGCGAAATAGTCCCTGATGGCAAGTGCGGATACGTGGTAAAGCCTGAACCCGGGGAGGTTGCCGGTGCGATAATTGATTTTTTCAACAATGAACGGCAATCTTTTTTTACCGAAGGAGTTGAAAATGAAAGATCAAGATTCACATGGGACAGGCTGACTGCATCAATACTTGAGGTGTACAGATTGATATTGAAGAGATAATCGTAAATCCTGAACGGCGTATAAGAGGAAAAATTAAACGGATTAATCGTATAAGCGGGTAAACGGGTAAACGAATAATAGAGTATTGAATAATTGCCAGGCTGATGAAACGACTGACGGGGTAAAAGAATAACGGGACAATCTGCTGCCTGGCTGAAAGTTAAATGACAAATGATTCCTTGAAATATCTGCCAGATGATTAACTGGACTGGCGAATCATTTAATAATAAGGTAATTATTGACCGGATAATTGAGAAGAACAAAAAATAACAGAGTATATGATTTTTCGAAGCAAGGCTCCCCTGAGGCTTGGACTGGCAGGGGGAGGCAGTGATGTTTCACCATATTCGGAGATGTATGGCGGCGCCGTACTCAATGCAACAATTGACCAGTACGCATACTGTACCATCGAGGAAAATGGTTCCGGTCAGGTAACCCTGATTGCTGCAGACCTGGATCAGACCGGACAGTATCCGGCATCACTGAACCTGCCGGTTGACGGTCATCTCGACCTGCACAAGGGTGTTTACAACCGGATTGTACAGAAATTCGGCATCACGGAACCGCTCTCATTCAGAATGACAACATGGTGTGATGTACCTCCCGGAAGCGGTCTGGGAACATCTTCCACCATGGTGGTTGCCATCGTAAAGGCATTTGCAGAATGGCTCAACCTGCCGCTGGGGGATTATGACACGGCTCTGCTTGCCTACCAGGTTGAAAGGCTTGACCTTGGCCTGAGTGGAGGTAAACAGGACCAGTACGCAGCCACTTTCGGGGGATTCAATTTTATTGAATTCACAAAGGATGAAAGAGTTATTGTCAATCCGCTCAGAATGAAAAGATGGATCATTGATGAACTGGAAGCATCCATGGTATTGTTTTATACGGGGGAATCAAGATCATCTGACCGGATAATCCGTGAACAACAGGACAATACCAGGGAAGGAAAAAAACTCCCGCTGGAGGCCACCCACAGGATTAAGGAGAATTCCTTTATTATGAAAGAACTGCTGCTTAAAGGTGAGATTGTCCGCTTTGCCAGAACCCTGGGACAGGAATGGGAGAATAAGAAAAAAATGGCTTTGTCGATTTCCAACCGGAAAATCGACAGGATCTATCAGGCTGCAATGGATGCGGGAGCTTATGGAGGAAAGGTATCCGGGGCAGGAGGGGGAGGATTCATGTTTTTTATGACAGATCCCGTGCGCAGATTTGCGTTGCTTAGCTCACTGGAACGCTTTAACGGCAGGGTGGTGAATTTCCGTTTCAGTGAGAACGGATGCCAGGGATGGAGAATACAGAATGGATGAGGAACACAGGGTGAATGAGGAATACAGAGAGGATGAGGAACACAGGGTGGTTGAGGAATACAGGGAGGATGAAGTCAGAGTCAGAACTTAATTTATTCATAATCCGATGGAAGTGATCATACTGGCAGGAGGATTGGGAACACGACTGAGGGAGGTGATACGGGATATTCCCAAACCAATGGCACCGGTTGCCGGCAGGCCCTTCCTTCATTACATCCTTGACTGGTTACGGCGTTATCCGGTAAGGAAGATAATCATTTCCGCAGGATACAGGGCGGAAGTGATAAGGGAGCATTTCGGAAGCCGTTTTTATGAAATTCCACTTGAATATGTGATTGAGGAGAAACCACTCGGCACGGGAGGAGCGGTGAATTATGCACTCGGAAAAACGGCCGGGAATGACATCCTTGTATTGAACGGGGACACCTGGTTTCCGGTTGATCCCTGCAGGCTGATGGGATTCCATTCATCTGAAGACAGCCGGTTTTCCCTTGCACTGAAGAGAATGTTTGATTTTGACAGGTATGGTACAGTGAGCCTGGAAGGCAATAGAGTTCTCGGATTCAATGAAAAGAAAGCCTGTGATGAGGGCCTGATAAACGGGGGAATATATGTAATAAACAGGAAATTCTTTGAATCACAGAAGATGCCGGAAGTGTTTTCACTGGAGAAGGATTTCCTGGAAAAGAATGCCGGAAAATCTGTTCTGAAAGGGATGATCTTCGGTGACCCCTTCCTTGATATAGGTATTCCTGAAGATTATGCAAAAGCAGAAGAGGTTCTTGGAAAATATTTTCAAAAGTAGAGAAATAGCACAGGTGTTTTTTCAGCAGAAACAAAAAGCGTCTGCCTTTCCTTCAAAGCCTGTCTGAACTTATTGTTTTAAGATAAATTAACTGAAAATTGACATGAATAAGGCTCTGTTTCTGGATCGTGACGGGGTGATAAATGTTGACAGGGGTTATGTTTTCAGAATTGATGATTTCGAATTCATTCCCGGGATTTTTGAACTGTGCAGGAAATACCAGTCTGAAGGTTATCTGATTATCGTTGTCACAAACCAGGCCGGAATCGCGAGGGAATTATACAGTGAAGAAGATTTTGAAGGGCTGACGGACTGGATGACGGACCGGTTCAGGGACAGGGGCATTGAGATAGCGAAATTCTATCATTGTCCCCATCATCCGTATATTACCGGACCATGCGACTGCCGCAAGCCTGAACCCGGAATGCTGCTTCAGGCCGTAAGGGATTTTGATCTGGACATCTCACAATGTGTTCTTGTCGGGGATAATGAATCCGACCTTGAAGCCGGGAGAAGAGCCGGGATAAAGGAAGAGAACCTGCATCTCTTTGTATAAAACTCCCCTTGGGGGGATCAGTCGTGTCCGGTACTAAACAGGTGTATGTCAGGAAGATAGCGAATCCGGAGTATTACAGGTTTACCTTATCTTTTAAAAGGTAGTGGTTTCGTTCGGTTGATGTCCTGTTGATCAGCTCTCCGAGGAAGCCCGTCAGAAAGAGGATGGAGCCGATTATCATGACTGTAAGTGCAATATAGAAATATGCACTGTCCGTGACAAGCGGGGCTCTTAGTCCGCGGCTGACGAATACAAGTTTTCTGATTCCAAGACAGGCTGCCATAATGAATCCGATCAGGAACATGACAGTGCCCAGGGATCCGAACAGGTGCATGGGATTTTTGCCGAAGCGCGTTATGAATCCCACGGTAAGCAGGTCGAGATAGCCTTTTACAAACCTGCCGGGTCCATATTTGGTGTCTCCGTATTTCCTGGGGTGGTGTTCAACAATTTTTTCCCCTATATTCAGGAATCCGGCTTCCCTGGCCAGTATCGGTATATAGCGGTGCATTTCACCATATACCTCTATGCTTTTGACAACATCATTCCGGTAAGCTTTCAGTCCGCAGTTGAAATCATGAAGGCGGATCCCGGAGGCCAGCCTGGCGGTTCCGTTGTATATCCGGCTGGTGTAGCGTTTAATGAAAGGATCATATCTCTTTTTCTTCCAGCCCGAAACTAGATCATATCCGTCTTCCTTTATCATTCTTATGAGTTCCGGTATTTCACCGGGACTGTCCTGAAGGTCTGCATCCATTGTAATGACCACATCACCGGCAGCCTGACCGAAACCTGTGTGAAGAGCTGCAGCCTTGCCGTAATTCCTTCTGAACCTGATACCCCTGATGAATTTCCTGGCGGCGGCAAGTTCACTGATCCTTTCCCATGAAGAATCTGAACTGCCGTCATCAATAATTATTATTTCGAAAGAAATATTTGCACTGACGCACACTCTTTCAATCCATTCCGTCAGTTCTGAAATAGATTCCTCTTCGTTGTAAAGCGGTATGACAACCGACAGATCCATCTGAAAAATATTCAGGAATTAATTAACGGGATTGTCAACAAGCGGATTGCCTTCCCTTCTTACAAAAGCAGCAACGATAAGCGACATAATCAGTCCCTGGATCATGCTTCCGAAAATGCTTAAAACAGCCATTATCGGCGGCTTCAGCAGTTTCGCCTGAACTTTCATTCCGGCTTCAACCGCCTCCGCAGGTATCCCTTTCTCAAGCATTTGTTCTTCAGCAAATGCCAGTTGCTTGTCAATAAGATCGGGATCTATCCAGGCATAGAGGATGTATGAAAACACGGCAATAATTATTGCGTAATAGACAAAAATTATCATTCCTGCACCCAGGCCCTGGGAGAAGCTGATAGTTCCGTATCTGTAGTTATCGCGATAGGATTTCAGAAGGAAATAAAGGATTACTATCTGTATCAGCATGAATACCCAGCCTTGTGCTTTATTCAAGGTGAGATCGAGAAAATAGATAACCAGGCTATAGGCTATTCCGATAAGAGCCATGATCACTCCGTTTGTAAGGTTTGCTTTCCAGGGGTTTACATTTTGATCCATTGTTTGTGCTTTATTATGAATTATTAGGGCTTTTTCTTCCTTTCATATTAAACAAATATAATGTAAAATTGAGAATGCCCTGCCTGGTGCAACAGTATAAATATTTTGAAGGTAATCTTAATTATTGTATTTTTGCGTCGGGTAAGTCTTATACGACCAGCTCCTGCTGAACTCCCCCAGGATCGGAAGGTAGCAAGGGCAGGCGGTTGTAGCGGTGCGATATAAGTAGCTTACCCTTTTTTAAATGCCTGAATTTAATTAACATGTTATTGCGAATTTATCCTGAGAATCCCAACGTGCGGCATATACGCAAGGTTGCGGATGTACTGGAAGCCGGTGGCATAGTTATTTATCCGACCGACACGGTTTATGCCATGGGTTGCGATATCAGGGCTCACAAGGCAATTGAAAGGATTGCAAGACTGAAAGGACTGAATCCCGACAATCCGGATCTTTCCATCATATTCCGCGATATGAGCCAGCTGTCCGAGTACACGGTAATACGTGACGACAATATTTTCAGGCTTCTGAAGCGAAACCTTCCGGGACCCTTTACCTTCATTGTTAAGGCAAACAATCAGATACCCAGGCTGTTCAAGAATAAGAAGAAAACTGTGGGTATCCGTATCCCGGAAAGCAAAATCCTTCATGAGATTATCAAGGAACTGGGGCGTCCTATTATTACAACTTCAGTGCATGACCCTGACGAGATAATTGAATATACCACCGAACCTGAGCTGATCTGGGAGAAATACCGTGATTTCGCCGATATCGTGATCAATGGCGGGTATGGCAACAATGAGGCCTCAACGATTGTTGACTGTACCGGGGATGAAATTGTTATAGTCAGACAGGGTCTTGGTGAGCTTGAATGGTAGAACCGTCATCTCCGGTAGAAATTTCCGGTAAAGAGTACCAGTACGGAAAGGATTTCCAGACGGCCCAGCAGCATAATAAATGAGAAGAACCATTTGCCGGCTGCAGGCAGGGCAGAGTATGTTGATCCCGGACCAAATGCACCCGGAGCCGGACCAATATTCCCCAGCATTGCGGCAGAAGTGCTGAATGCGGTTATCAGGTCATAACCCATGAAAGAAACGACAAAGGCTGAAATGCAGATTACCACAAGGTATAGTATAATGAATACAAGCAGATTGTAGATAAGATCACGGGATACCACTTTTTCGTCAAACCTCACGGGAATAACGGCATCAGGGTGGATAAGCCGCTTCATTTCGTGACGTGTATTTTTCCCTGCAAGCAGTATCCTTATTATTTTAAGACTACCGCTGGCCGAACCGGAAGTTCCGCCTGTGAACATCAGAATGAAGATTACCAGTGTGAGGAAGCCGCCCCAGAGGTTATAGTCAGAATTGTAGAATCCTGTTGTTGTTATTGTTGATACAGCCTGGAAAGCCCCCTGAATCAGCGACCTGCCCGCAGGGTAAATGTTTTTTGCCCATAGAGCAAGGAACATTGCAAGAATGAACACAAGGCAAAGGATTCCATAGAACCTGAATTCATTGCTGGATCTTATTTTCCCGAAATTTCTCCTGTATCCGAAATATACAAGTGAAAGATTTGTTCCGGCCAGGAACATGAATATTGTTATTACGATAAGGATATAGGGTGATCCGATGCCGGCAAGACTGTCCCTGAGGGGCGAGAAGCCGCCTGTTGATAAAGTTGACAGGGAAATGCAGAATGCATCCAGGATATTCATTCCTCCGGCAATCAGCATAACAGTTTCAGCAAGAGTCAGGATAACATAAACAGAGATGAGCATTTTAAAAGTCTCCCCTGTGCGGGGGTGGATCCTGCCGGATGCCTGGGCAGTGAAATCGTTTATTGTAAGCTGTATGTTTACTGCCTTCACAACAGGAAGAACCGACAATGAAATCAGAATGAATCCAATTCCTCCTATCCACTGGCTGAGGCTTCTCCATAGAACAAGACCCTTTGGCAGGGCTCCGGGATCTGTCAGGACTGTGGCACCGGTGGTTGTGAAACCTGACATTGATTCAAAAAAGGCATCGGTGAAGCTTTTTATGGAACCGCTGAGCAGCCAGGGCAGTGTTCCGAACAGGCTTAAAGAAAGCCAGATACCAACGGTGATGATATATCCCTCCTTGTAGGCGCTAAGCTTTTCTTCATATCTGAGGGGTGAAAAGACCAGAATGCCTGAAACCAGGGTTATGATGGAGGAAAACAACAGAGGGGTTGCGGCAGATTCTTTCAGGATAAAGGAAAGAGCGGCGGAAAGAAGCATGAAAAATCCTTCCGCAATCAGTACGATGCCGATCATTCTTGTAATGACCCTGAAATTGACCATACTGTATCAGGTAAAGAATTTTATCAGACGGTCGTATGCTGAAGGCAGTGTGAACACCACCACTTTGTCATTGGCCTTAATAATGGTGTCACCCGTGGCAATAAAAGGTACTCCGTCGCGGGTTCCGCCCCCGACAATGGAATCTTCAGGAAAATCAATGCTGCGGAGAGTACCGCGGGTTATCCTGGCTCCGGGCGGAACGTTAAACTCAAGAATTTCAGCATCGGTTCCTGCCATGTACCTTATCTGTGTAACATTGAGGGAAGTGGTTGTATGTCTGAAGATCCTGCCCGCGGCCGAAAGCTTCTTGTTTATGATGGTGTCAATCCCCGAATTTTCTGCAAGATTGATGTATTCCATGTTTTCAACTTCCGCAATGGTTTTTCTCACACCAAGCTTCTTGGCCAGAAGACATGACAGAATATTGATTTCTGAACTGTCAGTGACGGCAATAAACGCATCCATGCCTGAAACGCCTTCCTGTTCAAGAAGTTCGGCATCCCTGCAGTCGCCATTTATTATCAGTGTGTTGTCAAGTATTTCCGCAAGTTCTTCACATCGTGCCGGATCTGAGTCGATAAGCTTCACTTCGCAGTTTTTCTGCATGTAAAGAGCCACATGCTTGCCTATTTTGCTGCCACCCAGAATCATGATGCTGTTCACTTCGTGATTCTCCTTTCCGGAAGTTTTCATCATCTCATTGATCCCTTCACTTGTGGAAATGACATAGATGAGATCTCCTGCCAGGAATTGTTCGCTCCCCCTGGGAATGATGGTCTTGTCTTTTCGTTTTACGGCAACGGCACGGTACTGGTCGGTTTTGAATTGTAAGGATATTTCCCTGAGACTTTTATTGACAATGGGGGCATTCTCGTCGAGACGTTGTATGAAGACTGAAAGTTTCCCTCCTGAGAACTCCATGTAGTCAGTTTTTCCTGCTTCCTGAAGAAGTCCGAGTACCTCCCTGGCGGCTATGAGTTCGGGATAGATCAGCGAATCGACACCCAGAGTCTTGAAAAAATCAATATTTGAAGATTCCAGGTAATCGAGATTGTCAACACGGGCAATTGTCTTCAGTGCACCAAAACGCTTTGCCAGGATGGAGGAAATAATATTCGTATCCTCGTGGGTTGTCACGGCTATGAACAGATCAGTCTTTTTATGCAGGATCTCCTGAAGGATCTTGACGGATGTTGAAGATCCGTGAAAGGTCAGTACATCGAGTGTTGATTCTATTGGTTTGAGACTTGAGTCTTCCGGGTCGATCAGAATGATTTCATGATTTTCATTCAAAAGCATCCTTGCAAGATGAGAGCCAACTTCACCTGCGCCGGCAATTACTATTCTCATGATAAATGAATGAAAAAACTGCACAAAATAAGGCATAAATGAGATAATACTCAAGTTTTCCGGAATATTTATTTCCCTGTGCCTCACAAGCTGAGGCGGAAAGCACCGGACGTCCTTACATAATGCACGGTATCAGCATTAGGGATTTTTATTCCTGAACGGCGCTGTAACTCAGGACTAATTACCAGGGCCCTGATACTTTTGTTGACAGAAATATAAGTGCTGGCATTGGCAGGAGTGTAATTGCCGGAACTTTCAAAACTAATGTCACTGACTGTATTCAGATTGATCTTATCCTCAATCAGTGGATTCCTGCCCCTGAGGACTATTATATCGGGAGCGTATGCCTCAAGTAATGAATCTGTGAGCCTTTCGGTGATCAGGATATGCATATCCGCCGTATTGTTCTTTACGTTCCTGTATCCGGTTTTTAAAAGGGTATTATCCTTTATCAGATTTTTCGTTTCCTTCAGGCCTGCCATGGCCTTGTGCCTTTCCACTTCCTTCAGCGTTATAAGGGTAGCGGTATAGCTGTTCAGATGTTTGCCCGCCCTGATCCCGATGGTGGTATGGCCTGCAGTGTTGTATACAATGATTTCGCCACTTCTCCTGGTACTTATATCCTTTATGGTGCCTGCCGTAATGAAAAGCAGGAGGAAGCTCAGAGGAAAGGCTGCCCTGACTGATTTCCTGTCAAGAAGATATTTCAGCAGCAAAAAGAGGCTTATTGAAAGCAGAATGCATTGAGCAGTGCCTATTCCGATATTTTCTATTGTTGAAAGCGGAAGGGAGGCAGCTGTTTCTGTAAGAGTTTCAGTCAGTCCGGTAATGAATTCGAGAAAACCTCCTGTAATCCGCGAAAGGAACGGAAGCGGATAAAAAAATATTGTCAGGGCCCCGCTGACAATAACCAGCGATGCCAGGGGCACTATTATAATATTTGACAATATGAACCATACAGGAAATCTGTTGAACATCATTACCGTAAGGGGAAGGGTGCCTGTCTGGGCGGTTATGGTAACGGCAGCTGACTCCCAGATCATACGGGGAATACGATGCCTGAAATTTAATTTAAGGTACAGATCACGGTAGAAGCAGATTATAAATATCACTGCTGAGTAGGAGAGAAGGAATCCGGCGTCGAAAATGACAGAGGGTCTGATAAGGATCAGGACAAAGGCTGAAGCCAGTACGGAATTCACGGAATTGACATCTCTTCTCATCGCCTTTCCTGCCTGAAGAAAGGAATACATCAGAGTGGCCCTCAGAACGGAGGGCGTGAGTCCGGTAACAAAGGCATAAACCCACAGGATGGTTAAAGTGATGATAATCCTGAGGATATTCATTCTGCCTTTCAGGAAGAAAAGCATTTTAAAGACGAAAAGGCTCAGGATAACCGTGTGAAGGCCTGATACTGCCATGATATGCATTACCCCGGCCCTGATGAAATAGAGTTTCTGTTCCGGGTCGAGAAGGTTTTTCTGCCCCAGTGTCATGGCTGCAACCAGTCCGAGACGCTTTTCACTCACCCCGCGTTCACGGTAAATTTCAAGTATCCTCTCCCGGATAATCAGTGCGGAATGTTTCATTTTCCTGCGTTCAGGAATTTTGCGGGCAATAATACAGGTGCTGTCGGTAAATGAAAGATACCTGATTCCTTTTCTCTCCATATAGAAACTGTAGTCGAACTCCGAGGGATTACCCATGTTCCTGATTTTTTCGGGCCGGCATCTTATCAAAAGCTGATCGCCCGGCAGGAATGAGGAAATTCTGCCTTCTTTCCTGTGGTAGATAAGCAAAGACCCTCCTGCAGGCCGTAGACTGTCGCCACTTATGAAGCCCTTCAGCCTGATGAGCATTTTCCAGGTATTCTCCTTTTCTTCAGGTATTTCTTCAAGCGTTCCGGCAAATATTGCCTCATCCGGAGAAAGGGGGGTGATCCGGTCCTTCTCCAGGGTGTAAAGTAAAAGACCCGCGAACCACAGGGCAATACAAAGGGCTATGCCGTATAAAACATTTGTCAGATACCTGCTGAAAAAGAGGCTTGCACAAAACAGAAGCACGGTTAACGAAACGGCAATTACGGAAAAGGCTGTTCCGGGACATATCCGCAGGCCGGTTATTATTCCGGCACACAGGGGTATGATGAGGCGAAGAAAGGGAATCTTCCTGTAAAGCACGGCAGCGGACTTAACATACCATATAAATATATGAAAAAGTTACCGAAGAATGGTCTGGTAGTCGGCTTCAAACTTTCCCCTGCTGATCGCGTTGAGTTTACCTCGTATGAGTCTTTTTCGCAGCGGACTGACCCTGTCGGTAAAGAGAATACCGTCGAGATGGTCATATTCATGCTGTATCACCCGGGCAATAAATCCTTCATATGTTTCATCGCGGAAAACCCAGTCTCGGTCAAAGTACTGAATCCTTATATGTGCATCCCTGCTGACTTCTTCCCTGAGATTGGGAATACTCAGGCAGCCTTCCTTCATAAATTCAGGGTCACCCGATTTCTCTGTAATATGGGCATTGATGAATACCTTTTTAAAATCCGCCAGTTCGGGAATATCTTCGGCATAAGGTGTTCCGTCAATGATGAAAAGGCGGATGGATTTTCCTATCTGCGGAGCCGCCAGTCCCACTCCTTCCGATTTATACATCGTTTCGAAAAGATCATCGATTAACTGCTGAAGGCCGGGATAATCCTTTCCGATGTCTTCTGCCACCTTCCGGAGTACAGGGTGTCCGTATACCACTATTGGATATGTCATTGTTCTGAATTGCTTTTTTTTCCGGCGTCAAGGAAGGACTGCAGTATTATTGCAGCGCTTATCCTGTCAACCATTCCCTTGTCTCTTCTTCCTTTTTTACCTACACCCCCGTCTATCATGCTCTGAAATGCGATCCGGGATGTAAATCTCTCATCTGCAAGATGTACCGGAATTCCAGGAAAGCGTTTCCCAAGCTTTCTTATAAACGGATCAATGTATTTAACGGAATCACTGGGTTTATTGTTCAACTGTACCGGATATCCGACAACAAATGCTTCAATCTCATCTGTTTTCAGGAAAGCATTTATGAAATCGTCAAAACCGTCCGGGCTGATGCTTTTCAGCGGTGATGCAAAAATTTTCAGCGGATCCGTAACAGCAATTCCCATCCGTTTCCTGCCATAGTCTATTCCGATTATCCTGCCCATTGATACAGTCTCCGTTACAAAATTAGAAATATTATTTCATTTAGGATGTAATTAAACCAGAGAGTGTTCCCTTATACAGCAGAATTCAATGGTTTGGGATGAAGCCGGATCCGGGGCGGTACAGAAAAAAGCCATTCCGGACACGGAATGGCTTTTTAACCTATAAAGTGCTGTTATTATTCAGCTTTTGCATATTCCATTGCCGCAAGTCTCTGGTATGACAGGTACCTCCACCTGGCATTTTCCTCAGCTTCCCTGAAAAGAACTTCTGCCTCAGCCGGGAAAGCTTTGATAAGTGAGGTATAGCGGACTTCCGAGTGAAGGAAATCCTGGAATTTACTCCAGTCGGGCTCTTTTGAATCGAGAACGAAGGGATTCTTTCCTTCTTTCTCAAGAAGGGGATTATACCTGTAGAGCTGCCAGTAGCCACAGGCAACGGCATTCTTTTCCTGAGCCTGGGTTCTGCCCATTCCTTCCCTCAATCCGTGATTGATACACGGTGAGTAAGCAATAATTAGGGATGGTCCGGGATAAGCCTCTGCTTCCTTGATGGCTCTCAGGAACTGAGCATTGCTTGCGCCCATGGCAACCTGTGCAACATATACGTATCCATAGCTCATTGCCATCTGTCCGAGATCCTTTTTACGGATTTTCTTGCCGGAAGCGGCAAATTTTGCCACTGCTCCTGCAGGTGTTGACTTGGATGCCTGGCCGCCGGTGTTTGAATACACTTCAGTATCCATGACAAGGATGTTGATATCCTCTCCCGCGGCAAGAACATGATCCAGTCCGCCGTAGCCGATATCATAGGCCCAGCCGTCACCGCCGAAGACCCAGTGTGATTTCTTCACAAGATATTGTTTGAGATCCAGGATTTCGGCTGCAACTTCCGATTTGTCATTCCGGCAGGCCTCGATGACTTTCGCACTGGCTGCCCTGGAAGCTTCGGCATTATGCATTGCTGCAAGCCATTCTTCAAATGCAGCCTTCGTCTCTTCACTTACATTGCCGTTTGATCCCTTCATCTTCAGGGCAATCCTTTCCCTCATCTTGTCGGAGCCGAGCATCAGGCCGAAGCCGAACTCTGCGTTGTCTTCGAAGAGAGAGTTTGCCCATGCAGGGCCATGACCGTGCTTATTAACGGTATAGGGAGTGTTCGGGGCTGAACCGCCGTATATTGAAGAGCATCCTGTAGCGTTTGCAATTATCATCCTGTCGCCAAAGAGCTGGGTGATGGTTTTAATATAGGGTGTTTCACCGCAACCGGCACATGCACCGGAGAATTCAAACAGGGGCTGTGCAAACTGACTGTTCTTGACGTTCAGGAACTTGTCTACAACATGATCCTTATAACCCACTTTTTCGTGCATGTATGTCCAGCGCGGACCTTCTTCCAGCTGGGTTTCAAAAGGCTTCATTATCAGAGCCTTGTTCTTCGACGGACAGACATCGGCACAATTGCCGCAGCCCGTACAGTCGTAAAGACTTAATTGTATCCTGAACCTGTACTCATTCAGTGTTTTTGGAATCCCCTGAAGGGTTTTTGTTCCTTCCGGAGCATTAGCGGCTTCTTCTTCCGTAAGCAGGAAGGGACGTATGGCTGCATGCGGGCAGACATATGAACACTGGTTGCACTGAATGCATTCCTCTGCCTGCCATTCGGGCACGTTCACGGCGATACCCCTCTTTTCAAAGGCTGTTGTGCCGGCAGGGAAGGTACCGTCTTCTCTTCCCACAAATGCACTTACCGGAAGGTCATCACCTTTCAGCATGTTGACAGGCTCGGCAAAATCGCGGATGAATTCCGGGATATCGCGCTTATCCTCAGCCTTTTTAATTACAATGTCAGCCCATTCAGCGGGTATTTCAACCTTTTCCACCTGACTGCCCCTGGCTACGGCCTCATAATTCATCTTGACCACTTCTTCGCCTCTTCTGCCATAGCTGCTGTAAATGGCTTTCTTCATTTCTTCCTCGGCCTTGTCATAGGGAATAACATTGGCCAGCCTGAAGAATGCAGACTGCATGATGGTGTTGGTCCTGCTTCCAAGACCGATTTCCTCGGCTATCAGGGTTGCATTGATTATGTGGAAATTGATTTCATTTACGGCGAGATATTTCTTCATATGGTCAGGAAGGCGTTTCTTGGTTTCTTCCGCATCCCATATGGAGTTAAGGAGAAATGTGCCTCCTTTTTTCAGTCCCTTTAGCATGTCATATTTATCGAGATAGGAGGGGACATGGCAGGCCACGAAATCGGGTGTGTTTACATAATAGGGCGATCTTATCGGATTATCCCCGAAGCGGAGATGGGAAATGGTGATCCCTCCCGATTTTTTTGAATCGTATGCAAAGTATGCCTGGCAATATTTATCGGTGGTGTCGCCGATAATCTTGATTGAGTTTTTGTTTGCGCCAACTGTTCCGTCTGAACCCAGACCGTAGAATTTTGCCGAGTAGGTTCCTTTGGGAGCAACGTTTATTTCCGGAAGGAGAGGCAGGGATGTATGTGTTACATCGTCAACTATACCTACGGTGAACTGGTTTTTGGGTTCGGCAAGCTTCATGTTTTCATAAACGGCAAGCACCTGTGCAGGTGTGGTATCCTTTGAACTTAGTCCGTACCGGCCTCCGATAATAAGAGGTCTTTCGGAACGGTTGTAGAACAGGTCCCTTATATCAAGATAAAGAGGTTCTCCCGGTGCCCCCGGTTCTTTTGTCCTGTCGAGGACAGTGATTTTCTTTACTGTTGAGGGAAGAACGTTAAAGAAGTATTTCGCTGAGAAAGGCCGGTAAAGGTGTACGGAGATCAGTCCTGCTTTTTCACCCTTTTCTGCCAGATAATCTATTACTTCCTTGGCTGTGTCAGTGACGGAACCCATTGCGATAATAATATTTTCTGCATCGGGTGCTCCGTAATATGTGAAAGGCCTGTAATCTTTTCCGGTGATCTTTGAAATTTCAGTCATGTAATCGTTAACGATATCGGCAACCGGCTCGTAAAACCTGTTGATGGCTTCTTTTGCCTGGAAGAAGATATCAGGATTCTGGGCTGTTCCCCTTGTTACCGGATGTTCCGGATTGAGAGCATTGTTGCGGAATCTTTCCAGCGCCTCAAAATCTACCAGTTTCTTCAGGTCTTCCATTTCCATGAGCCTGACCTTCTGTACTTCGGATGATGTTCTGAATCCGTCAAAGAAATGCAGGAAGGGTATTCTTGACTTTATAGCGGAAAGGTGTGCTACGCCTCCGAGATCCATTATCTCCTGTACGCTTCCCGTGGCCAGTATCGCGAAGCCTGTCTGGCGTGTGGCATAGATATCACTGTGATCTCCGAATATTGACAGTGCATGTGCGGCGATTGTCCTGGCGCTCACATGGAACACGCCGGGAAGAAGTTCCGCGGCAATTTTGTACATGTTCGGTATCATAAGGAGCAGTCCCTGTGAAGCCGTGAATGTTGAACAGAGAGCTCCCGCCTGAAGGGAACCATGCACTGCACCGGCAGCGCCTCCTTCAGATTGCATTTCAACAACCTTGACCTGTTCCCCGAACATGTTCTTCAATCCGTTGGCCGACCATTCATCAACAAATTCGGCCATGGTGGAAGATGGTGTTATAGGATATATGCAAGCGACCTCGCTGAACATATATGCAATGTGCGATGCGGCCTGGTTACCGTCGCATGTTATAAATTTTCCTGTTCCCATATTTTTTTTAAAATAAATTATGTTTGATTGTTAATTTTTTAACAAGGCTACAAATGTATGGAATTTTATTTGGATTATCCACCATTCATAGAGATCAGGAATTCTTCATTTGACCTGCTCTGCATCAGCCTGTCCCTGAGGAATTCCATTGCCTCAAGCGAATTCATGTCGGCCAGGTAATTCCGCAGCACCCAGATTTTCTGCATGATATTCTTATTGAGGAGAAGGTCTTCTCTTCTGGTGCTTGAAGCGGGTATGTCGATTGACGGAAAGATCCTCCTGTTTGACAGTTTCCTGTCGAGCTGAAGCTCCATGTTTCCTGTTCCCTTGAATTCCTCGAAAATCACATCATCCATCTTGGATCCGGTTTCCGTGAGGGCGGTTGCCAGAATGGTCAGTGACCCGCCGTCTTCTATGTTACGGGCAGCGCCGAAGAATCTTTTCGGTTTGTGCAGGGCATTTGAATCGACACCTCCCGAAAGTACCTTGCCTGATGCGGGTGCAGTGGTGTTGAATGCCCTGGCAAGCCTGGTAATGGAGTCAAGAAGTATTACGACATCATGTCCGCATTCAACGAGCCTTTTGGCTTTTTCGAGTACGATGTTGGCCACGCGGCAGTGCCTTTCGGCAGGCTCGTCAAAGGTTGATGCAATAACCTCAGCCTTTACGTTGCGTGCCATGTCGGTCACTTCCTCGGGCCTTTCATCAATCAGCAGGATCATCAGGTATACTTCAGGATGATATTTTGCTATGGCATTGGCTATTTCCTGGAGAAGAATGGTTTTTCCTGTTTTCGGCTGGGCAACGATAAGTCCTCTCTGACCTTTTCCTATCGGTGTGAACATGTCGATCACCCTTACGGAAAGACTTCCTTCGCCCGGGGTGCACAGGGTGAATTTCTCATTGGGGAAAAGGGGAGTGAGGAAGTCGAAGGGAACCCTGTCCCTTATGTAATCAGGACTTCTTCCGTTTATCTCATCCACTTTGATAAGAGGAAAATATTTTTCTCCTTCCTTGGGAGGTCTGATTGTTCCCTTTATTGTATCCCCGGTTTTCAGTCCGAAAAGTTTTATCTGGGACTGGGACACATATATATCATCCGGTGAATTGAGGTAGTTGTAATCGGGTGATCTGAGAAATCCGTAACCGTCGGGCATGATCTCAAGCACACCTGTATTATAGATTATACCTTCAAATTCATAGGGTTTTTCCTTCTTTTCTTCCCTGGCAGGCGCCGGCCGGGGTGCCGCGGCAGCTTCTGCAGTTACCGGTTCAGATGCTGGCGTGCCGGTTGTCATGGTTTTTTCAGCAGCCTGGTCATCGCCGGCGGAAGTATTACCCTCTGCTGTTTCGGGAACAGCTTCTGTTACAGCTGTATCAGCACCACTGTTTCTGCGTTTGCCGGAACCAGCAGCCTTTTCCTCAGATTTTGGTTCAGGCCTGATGGCAGGAGACCGTCTTTCGTCTGCCATTTCATTTCCGGCCAGGGCAGCCGTGGTCCTGCCGGCTCCCTGAGATGAGGCAGCCTGGGATTCCGTGGGGCTCTTGAATAAGGGCTTAACGGTTCTGGGCCTTTTCCCCCGTCTTTGATTCTTCTCGCGAACGGGTTCCGGTTCAGATTTACCCTGGGGCGGGTCTTCCTTTTTCTGAATGGTTATTGATTCTGTGGAAGTAATTGCCTGCTGATCAAGAATTTTATAAACAAGATCCTGCTTTTTCAGCGAATCGGCCTTTTTAATATTAAGTGTTTTCGCTATTTCCCGTAATTCGGGCAGTAGCTTTTTACTTAATTCAAGAATGTCGTACATATGTCAGTAATAATGATGGAATAATAAAAAATGACCAATTTGAATTTGTTTTTTGGGAACCGTATCAAGAATGACTATGAGCCAGACAGTTAATGCAGCGCTAATATAGCATGTCCTGAAAACCGGTACAAGTATAATAAAAATGTCAGAATTCTAACAGTTAACAAAATAAAATGCAACGGAAAATAATTAATTGAGTTAGTGCTTTGTTCTTCACTTAAAAAGCACCGCAATTTATTACTTAAAAATGAATTTCCCAAAAAAAACATTCATTATCTGTCGGGGATATCAGTTTTTTTATTAAAATTGTATTTTGAGTACCTGATCCCTTGTAACTAATCCGGGCCTGTCATGCGTCAGCTGAAAATAACCAAGCAGGTCACAAACCGTGATACACCTTCTCTGGACAAATATCTGCAGGAGATCGGAAGGGTTGAACTGATCAGCCCTGAAGAGGAAGTAATCCTGGCCAGGAAGATAAGGGCAGGTGATACCGAAGCCCTGAAAAAGCTTATCAATTCCAACCTGCGCTTTGTTGTGTCTGTGGCAAAGCAATACCAGAACCAGGGAATGAGCCTTCCCGACCTGATCAATGAAGGGAATCTGGGCCTGATGAAGGCTGCATCCCGTTTCGACGAGACTAGGGGATTCAAATTCATTTCATATGCAGTGTGGTGGATCCGCCAGGCAATTCTCCAGGCACTGGCAGAACAGTCGAGAATAGTCAGACTGCCGGTTAACAAAATCGGATCGATCAGCAGGATAAACAAGGCAATGATCAGGCTTGAACAGGAATTTGAACGTGAACCAACATCCCTGGAGATAGCCGAACTCCTGGAAATGATTCCTGAGGATGTGAGGGAATCCCTCAGGACCAACGGACGGACGGTAAGCATGGACGCCCCGATCAGTGCGGAGGAGGATAATAACATGTATGATGTTATCCAGAACGATGAAATACCAAGTCCTGACAGGAATCTGATAAACGAATCACTTTCATACGAGATAGAACGTGCATTGAGCACTCTTTCCCCCCGGGAAGCGAAAGTCCTGAAATATTATTTCGGGCTTGGAATGAAACATCCTCTTACGCTGGAAGAAATCGGGGAGAAACTTCACCTGACGCGTGAAAGGGTCAGGCAGATAAAGGAGAAGGCAATCAAAAGAATACAGTTTACCACAAGGTGTAAAATCCTCCGTACCTACCTGGGTTAAAAGCAGATCCATATTTTTCGTCATGCCCAGATTCTCCGGCAGACTAAATTCTTTGCCGCACAATAATTTTCATTATGCTATATTTACCGTGAAATCATTTATACATGAAATTTTTTATCCGCTAAAAGCATATTTGTGGGAAAAATATATATCCGGGAAAAACATATATTTGAAAAAAAACCATTTGAAATGAATCATCTTGTATCACCCTCCCTTCTGGCGGCCGATTTCGGAAACCTTTCGGAAGATGTCCGGCTTATAAACGGAAGCATGGCCGACTGGATACACTGTGACATAATGGACGGTGTTTTTGTTCCCAACATCTCCTTCGGTTTCCCGGTGGTTGAGCACGTAAGGAAAGTAGCTGAAAAGCCGCTCGATGTTCATCTGATGATAGTGGATCCCGACAGGTATCTTGTCCGCTGGAAGGAAACGGGAGCTGCCATTCTTACCGTTCAGTACGAAGCCTGTGTCCATCTTCACCGGACAGTAACGGAGATCCGCAGGCTTGGCATGAAGGCCGGTGTTGCTGTTAATCCCCATACCCCGGTGGCGCTGCTGAAAAATATTCTGCATACTGTGGATATGATATTAATAATGACCGTGAATCCGGGATTCGGCGGACAGGTATTCATAGAGGAGAGTTACGGCAAGATAGAGGAACTTAAATATATGATCAGAACCGGGGGGCATGATGTGCTTATTCAGGTGGACGGCGGGATTGACACGCACAATGCTGCTGAACTCGTTGAGACAGGAGCCGATGTGCTGGTTGCCGGAAACACTGTTTTCAGTTCCGGGGATCCTGCGGATACAATCCGGAAGCTGAAGATGCTTGAAGAATGAAAACGGTTCCGGAAACCCTGTATACGCGGGGTTACATAATGGAGCTGTTCCGGCAGGAAGGTTTTGCAGCACTGCCATTTTGTTCCTTGCTGTCTCCTGTTATTCAGGAAATTGTTTTTATTCAGAGAGGCTGTTTATTTTATTGCTGAGATATTCTGTTATCCTGTTTTTTTCATCAGCCCCGAACCAGGCAATCTCCCTGTCCCTGTTCCACCAGGTCAGCTGCCGTTTTGCATATCGCCGCGAATTGCGCTTTATAAGCCCTATGGCCTGTTCCCTTGTTATACGTGAGGAAAAATATTCAAATAACTCCGTGTAACCAACGCTGTTGAGGGCATTGATACCCCGGAGGGAATACAGCCTTTCAGCTTCATCCTCCAGTCCTGCTGCAATCATCTCGTCAACCCTCCTGTTGATCCTTCCGAACAGTTCTTCCCTGGGCCGGTTGATGCCTATCCGTATCACCTCAAAGTTTCTCGGCTGTTCCTTTTTTGTCAGAAAAGCGGAATAGGGACGTCCGGTGCTTTCACAAATCTCAAGTGCCCTTATTATTCTCCGGGGATTTTTCAGGTCCACCTTTTCATAATAGACGGGATCGAGCATCCTGAGCAGCATTCTCAGGCTCTCAATACCTTCTTCCCTGTATTTCTGTACATATTTCCTCCTGATGGCCTGATCGGTATCCGGGATGTCATCTATGCCCCTGCAGACCGCATCAATGTATAATCCTGAGCCTCCTGTCATTAATACAAGCGGATTCCTGGCGAACAAAGAGGGAAGGAGCCTGAGTACATCTCTCTCATAGAGACTTGCACTGTAATAGTCTTTTACGGAAAGGAATCCTATGAAATGATGTTTTACCCTTGAAAGCTGATCCGGGGAAGGGACCGCTGTTCCGATATTCATTTCCCTGTAGAACTGCCGTGAATCGGCAGAAATTATATCACAGCGGAAATGTACGGCAAGGTCAATGGAAAGATCGGTCTTCCCGACACCGGTAGGGCCGAGCAGGACAATCAGGATATTCTTCATGCGTTTTTTCCGTGACGCCTAGTCGTCGTCCTCGTCGTCGATCATGGGTTCATCATTATCGAAGTCCGGCAGCACATCATCGTCATCGTCAAGGAAAAGCTCATCCATGTCGGGTTCATCATCATCGTCATCGTCGTCGGATACAATAATGTTTCTGTATAGCTTCTTTGAACTGCTTCCGAAGACTACCTGTTTGGGAGGTATGCCTTTTGAATTTGAACACACCGGATATTCGCGCCCGTCGATTTCCTCGACTTCACCCGTATATTCTATAAAAAGGCTTCTGTCGTTGAAAAAATCAAAAACATAGAGCAGCTTCTGATTTTTGTGAAAAATAATATCTTCAAGGACAGTATCCTCCATTGTTGATGATCCCGTACCCATGTCGAAGAGCGTAAATTCTTCCTCTTTTTCCCAATTGTCTGCTGCCATGAAGAATGACGCCATCTGTGATTTATCAAATTCAAGTTCCTCCTGGATCAGATTGTGAAAATCCAGCAGGGTCTGTGAGTCAAGAAATTCAAATTCTCTCATAAATGACTCATCCTCATCCGATAAAACGACAAATTTATATACCATAATCGTTGTTAATGTGATGATGCAATATAGTATTTTTTACTTTACAATATTCCACGCTGTTTTTTTTTAAGAAGAAATTCAATTGTGTCCACTCCGTCTGCATAATCCCACAGGGCTGGCATCTGCGATCTTCCAAAAGGGACATGTCCGTGGCCCGTTATGCACTGGATTTTGTCCTTCCGGGTACTTATCCATGACTGTAGTTCCTCTGCGGTCTTATAGAAGGAATAATGGAGAACAGATACGGGAGATGACAGCGAATTATCTTCCTTCAGGAGAAGAAATCCGGTATCCGTGAATTCCTGTCTGTTTACAAGAAAAACCGCCTTGTGAAAATCATAGTTGCCGGCGTATTTATTGTGATTCCCGGCTGAGGAAAATTCATGCCATACCGATATTATATCTCTGATATCATAACCTTCAGGCAAAAAGACCAGTGAAACATTCCTGCACCCGAGCCCGAAATATGAGAAAACATCATTTCCGAGTTCCCGGAGTTCCCCTTTGCTTTCCGTACCGTCAATTATTGCAATACTGTTTCTGTTCCTGCGGATTATGTGAGGATATCTCCCGAAATAATATTCAAAGTAACGGGCGCTGTTGTCGGAACCGGTTGCGATTATCATGTCAAAGCCGCTGAGGCGGTCTTCAGTAAGAGAAATCATTGTACCGAATGCAGGATTAAGGGAAATGACAATGTCTGCAATCAGTTCGATCAGATCGGGATCCTTTGAGCTTTTTTTTGCAATGATCCGGTTTCCGGATATCAGGATGCTCAGGAAATCATGAAATCCCGCCAGCGGAATATTGCCTGCCATCACAACACCAACATTAGCCGGAGTGATTTCTTCATCCAGAGCAGGATAAGCCGAACACCAGTGGCTGAGTCTGTCATGGACAAGTTCACTGGCTATGGCGCTTACAGCCAGCCTTACACCGGGAGGTGTGAACCAGGGGTTCTTGAGATACTGCTTTTCTATGAGCTCATTGAGCCGTCTGCTGTGGCCAGTTTGCTTCCCTGCAAGCGCATCGCGCAGGGATTCTCCGAGAGATGCAAAAGTTTCTATTCTTTCGGCTAGTTTCATGATCCGGTAATTGACCGGCAAATTTACTGAAATAAAAAACTGATCCCGTCAGGAGATCAGTTTTAATGGCATAGTGGAATGAAAAAGCGCGTCAGAATGTTTTCCCGCCATTGTCTTTCCGGGGAAAATTCTCCGGGGAATTATTCCGGGGAACCGGTTTTTGTTTCTTCAGTACCAAAGTTCACGGGAGCCATATACCACACCGGGACAGCTCTGCCATTCTGCCTGCCGGGTCTGAAAGCCGGAAGTGTTGATACAAGCCGGACCGCTTCAGCATCCAGTTCCGGGTTAACTCCTTTCAGGACGCTTACCCTGTCGACCTGACCTGTTGCATTTACACAGAACCGGACAATAACCCTGCCGGTAATTTTATTTTCCCTGGCCGCTGCGGGGTATCTGAGATTATCAGCAAGGTACTGAAGGATGGCTGCATCGCCGCCGGGAAAGAGAGGCATTTCCTCGACCACCACAAAGGGTTCTTCTGATCCCGGGACACTGACCTCCATTACTGCCCCGGCCTGTGATGGCTGCAGGGCCGGCGGAGCCTGCCGGTCCGAACCGGACTTGTCCGGAAGGGCAAATGTAATCGGAACCATATACCATACCGGAACTGCAACACCGTTCTGCTTTCCGGGTTCAAACTTCGGAACGGTGCTTACAACCCTCAGTGCTTCACTGTCCAGAACCGGGTCAACTCCTCTTATCACCGAAAGAGCGGAAACCGTACCGTCTTCCAGGACCATGAAGCGGATAATGACCCTTCCTTCGATATTTTGCGCCTTTGCTTCCTCCGGGTAGCTGGTATTTTCAGCAATATATCTCAGCAGGGCTATATCCCCTCCCGGGAACATGGGCATTTGCTCAACAACAACATATGCATCACCTTCAATGACAGGTGCCCTGACTGCACTTAAGGCTGCGGCCTGCTCAGCCTGCTGCGGCGCGGTGGATGTTACACTGCCCGAAAATGAATCAAAGGATTGTTTTGAACAGGTGGAAATTATCAGTATTAAAAAGATTACTACCGGCACTACCATGAGTATTTTCAGGCTGGCCAGTTTTCCGGAACGTTTTTTTGTCATCATGATCATTCGTTTTTTTATAAGTGTGGGGTGTGAAAATCTGTTTGCAGAGCTGAATACTTTTGTCCGGAAAACCTGATCGAGAATCAATCCCTGGTAGCTGGCCGGCGAAGCTCCGGCACTCAGACATTTCTCATCAGCCTCAAATTCATGAACCGCTCTCAGGGACCTGTTATACAGGTATACAAAGGGATTAAACCATTGAAAGATCCTGATGAGCTCCATTAACAGGATATCATAGAAATGGCCGCTTTCAAGATGTTTCTGTTCGTGCCTGATAATCTCTTCCTCCCCGCTGTCCGCTGATTCATCAATAAATATGTATCCGAATGCCGTGAATCCTGTTATTCTGTTACCTGCCAGCCTGATAATCCTGTCATCCTTTTCCTTCTTCCTGATGATCAGAAAAAGAAGCTTCAGCATTTCGAAGACAAGTGTCAGGGAAAGAATGATAACCCCGGTCAGGTAAATGGCATTCAGGACGCTGCCGGTATTAATGGAGGAATGGATTGTACTGCCGGTTTCTGAAGGTTCGGCCCTGGTGTTCAGCATGATCCCGCTGAGGTCAATTCCCGCAAACTGTATTTCGCCGGCCTGTTTTAGCGGAATAACAATGAAGGGAAGAAGGTGGGACACCGCCAGTGATAAAAGCAGGAAGATCCTGTTGCGGCTGTACAGGGTATCCCTGTCCAGAAACAGGATGTAAAAAAGATAAAAAGAAGCAAGGCAGAATGAAGCCTTGATCGTGTATATAAGCAGTGGATTCATTTTTCAGGCTTTTGTTTTTTTACTTCCTTTTCCATGATCTGCATTATCTCCTCCATTTCCCTGAGGGAAATATGTTTTTCCCTGGCAAAGAAACTGACCATCTTGCCGAAGGAATTGGAGAAATAATCCTGAATGAATGAACTCATGTGGAATTTTGAATATTCATCCTTTGTAATGAGCGGGAAATATTCATGCGTCCTGCCATAGGCCCGGTAGGAGACAAACCCCTTGTTCTGCAATATCCTGACAATTGTGCTGACTGTATTGTATGCAGGTTTCGGATCATCGAAATGTTCCAGGATGTCTTTTACAAATCCCTTTTCAAGCTTCCACAGAACCTGCATTACCTGCTCTTCTGCCCTGGTAAGTTCTCTCATTTTAAGTTGTTTAATAGTCTGGCGACCGGTTTTTATTATTAAGATTTAATTGTATTATGCTGCCACTGGTTTTCCCTTAAAGGTAATTCTCACTATTTTCTTTTTCTCCTTCTCTCTTTCTCTTTCTCCTTATTCTCCTTTTCTCCTTTTCTCCTTTTCTCTTTCTCTCTTTCTCTCTTTCTCTCTTTCTCTCTTTCTCTCTTTCTCTCCTTCTCCTTCTCCTTCTCCTTCCGGTTATATCCCGGGAAATTATCTCCGGCGGAAAAATTGTTACCTGTTTTTTCAAATTTACAACGAAATATTTAGTTATACAACTAAATCGTTAAGTATTTGATGAAAATATTTATCCGCATCCGGAATTAATGTAATGGTGGACAGGAAGGAGAAGGGCCGGTATTAATTTGAGAGATGTCCGGTATTAATTTGAGGAAAGCCCCGTATAAGCTATGCTTAAAAATGTGTACTTTTATTCTGTTTTTTAAAATTGAGTCAGGTTTCATTTTATCCCGTTATGAAGAGAGGTGTGGTGAAGGAGAATCTGAGGGTTTCCCTCAGGGCTATCAGGTCGAATCAGTTGAGAACGATTCTGACCATATGTATAATTGCTTTCGGGATAATGGCTCTGATAGGTATACTCACGGCAATTGATGCCATCAAGAATTCGCTTACTGATCAGTTTACGATGATGGGTGCCAACTCATTCAGCATATCATCGAGAGGCATGAACATCCAGGTGGGAAATGACCGTATCCGCACCAGGAACTTTTCCCGTATTTCCTACAGGCAGGCAATGGAATTCAAATCCCTGTTTGCCGAACCTGCATGGGTATCGGTATCCTTCCGGGCAACCGACATGGCAACCGTGAAGTATGGCCGGGAAGAGACTAATCCCAATATAGGGATTATGGGGGTTGACGAGAATTATTTAACGGTATCGGGTTATGAAATAGAAAAGGGCAGGGAGTTTACAGCAGAGGAATTAAGGCTCAACAGGCGGATCATCCTGCTTGGTTCGGTAATTGCCGCGGACCTGTTCCCGACAGGTATTGACCCGCTGGGACAGGAGGTTTCCATTGCAGGCCTGAAGATGAAGGTTGTCGGGGTGCTGAAGAGCAAGGGTGCAAGCCTTATGAGCGATGACAATGTCTGTTTCATTCCGATAAGCACCGCGAGGTATTATTTTTCACGTCCCAACCTGAATTACCGCATCAACGTAATGCCGATGAATCCTGTTGATCTTGACGTGATGGCCGGTGAGGCGGAAGCTGTTTTCAGGATTGTGCGCAACCTGGATCCCAGGGATGAAACGGATTTCAATATTTCAAAAAGTGACTCCATTGTGGCCCTTTTGCTGAAAAACATAAAGTTCATCACCCTGGCGGCAACGCTGATAGGCATTATAACCCTTTTCGGAGCCGCCGTGGGCCTGATGAACATCATGCTTGTATCGGTAACGGAACGCACCCGGGAGATTGGCGTGAGAAAGGCAGTGGGAGCCAAGCCCTCCACCATAAAATACCAGTTTCTTTATGAATCGGTTATTATCGGACAGCTGGGAGGCCTGTTTGGCATAACACTGGGCATCATAATCGGTAACCTTGTTGCATCTGCCCTGAAATCTCACTTTATAATACCCTGGCTGTGGATACTGCTGGGAGTTGCAGTTTGTTTTATCGTTGGAGTGGTATCCGGTTATGCCCCGGCGGTAAAGGCTGCCGGTATCGATCCCATTGAAGCTTTGCGCTATGAATGAAAAACCGGGACACTGTTTCCAGTATCCCGGCTTCATTGTTATGGCATTGCATGCAAGACCATCCGTTCGGTCTCACATGAAAATTTCCCGTTTATTTCATCAGTAAGGGAATCAGTTCGACAACCCTGCATGAATATGCCCATTCATTATCATACCATGCCATCACCTTGATCATTTTTCCGTTCACCATTGTGCTGAGGGCATCAAAGATGGCTGATGCCTCCGTATGGATCACATCAACGGAAACAATGGGTTCTTCGGTATATTCGAGAATACCTTTCATGGGTCCTTCAGCGGCTTTTTTCATTGCTGCATTTATCTCCTCCTTCGTCACTTCCTTTTTCAGTACGGCAACAAGGTCAACAAGTGAACCCGTGGGAGTGGGGACTCTCACTGAAACGCCATCCAGTTTTCCCTTAAGTTCGGGAATGACTTTCCCTACTGCCTTGGCTGCTCCGGTGGTGGTCGGAATCTGCGACAGGGCGGCAGATCTTGCACGCCTGAGGTCCTTGTGGGGCAGGTCAAGTATTCTCTGGTCGTTGGTATATGAGTGAATGGTTGTCATGTAGCCGGATTCGATTCCGAATGAGTCATTAAGGACCTTTGCAACGGGGGCAAGACAGTTGGTGGTGCAGGAAGCATTGGAAACACACTGGTGTTCAGGCTTCAGATGATCCTCATTGACTCCAAGGACTATCATTGCGTCGATGGCATCCTTGGAAGGAACCGTAAGAAGGACTTTCTTTGCTCCGTTCTTCAGGTGATCGCCATAGCCGCCTTTCGGGCTTTCTTTCGAGGTAAAGATACCGGTTGACTCAACGACAACATCCGGTGTCTTGCTCCATGGAATGTCAGCAGGATTCCTTTCCGCAGTTACTTTTACCTTTACACCGTTTACGATGATATTTTCATCATCACAGGAAACTCCGGGGTATTTGCCCTGGGTTGAGTCGTATTTCAGGAGATGAGCCAGCGTCCTGGTATCAGTAATATCGTTTATACCGACGATCTCAATATCATTTCTTTCAAGGGCAATTTTAAATACGTTGCGCCCTATTCTGCCAAAGCCGTTTATGGCTACTTTGATTTTTGACATATCTCTATAATTAATTTGGTGAATAATTCAAAATCGAGCACAAAAATAATAATTTCTGAAAAATCAGCAACTGATATTGAAGTTGTGCCTAAGCTTTTTTTCTCCGGAAGATATTTGTGATCCTGTAATCCTCGGGATGGAGAGGATCAACAATTACGCCGAATCTGTAACTCACAAAAATTGAGAAGAATATGGCTTTATTGTCCTCACTGGACATTATCGGCATCTTTTTGGGAAAGGCATTGATCTGGCTTCCTATTTCTATGGCGTGGATTACCTTGTCCTGGCGGCTGTATTCAAAATTGAAGCCTCCCTTTGCATAAAGGCCCGGCAGGGCTTTTGTCTCGTTGAGCCCCCTGGTGAAGGATGCCTTACTGTATATCATTGAGGGATCATGGAATGTAAGGTCGAATTTCTCATCCCTCAGCTCAAATTCATTGAGAACACCGCCGACAGGATATAAAACCCTGTAGTATATTGGTTTGTACAATCCAATCACCGGTCCGCCGGAAATGAAATACCTGATGGCCACTCCCCCGGCATCTTCCTTGGAGAACATTTCATGCTGGTGACCGATTCCTCCCCTGATATACATCACGTTATTCAGTTTCCCGAAAACAAATGATCCCTGGGTGTACGGATTGCTGATCTTGTATTCCTTGGGATGCTTCAGGGTCCCCATATCAAATTCCAGCAGCTTCTTGTTGCGGTAATCCTTTCTTTTTCCTTCACGGTAACCTATTCCCAGACCATCCGAATTAATGGATACCCCGAAGGATCTTTCATTGCGGAAAAATACCCTTGGCTGAAGGTCAAGCTCTCCCTGCCCGTGGAGCACTGTTGCTACGGAGTAAAGAAAAGAAGCCGTGATAAGAAGCTTTCTCATTGTAAATGCTGCTTACAGGAGGGAATGATATGAAATGTGGCTTAAAAAATATGTATAATATGCTATATTATACTATACCAAGCCTGTATCTCCCGGCTGTTCCGTTTCAGATTTGCTGTATGCGGGGCATACTTTACTGTTACATGATCCTAAAACAAAAACAGTAACAACAAATAAAACCAGTATTACAGCAATTTTCTTCATAATGAAAATTAATTATTAAGTACAAAAGTACGATTTTACCTTAATAAACAATATTTGTGTCCGGATATTGTTTCTTAAACCGTTTATTACAGCAAGTTTTAAATTATGCTATTGTATTGCTTACAACAAATTAATGCAAAAAAAGTTGAATTTTCCTAATGTTTAACGTAAATCTTATAAGTTTTGTTTGATTGTGAATAAATTATTGACGGTAGCAAACGGTTTCGGGATACTTTTTCAACTTTTTGCACTGTGAAATGTTTATATTGTCAAATTGTGATACTATGATAAAAAGAATTACAAACTATTTAATTATCAGTATATTATTAATCATGAGCACTGAATCATATTCACAGGAGAAGCTTTCTTTCAACATACTCAGCAAATCTGAATCGGCAGTTATTGACAAGAAGGGAACGGAAAGGCCCTTTACCGGAAAATATAACGATCACCGGGAAAATGGCACTTATATATGCAAAAAATGCGGAGCGGCCCTGTATCATTCTTCCGATAAGTTTGATTCCGGATGCGGATGGCCCAGTTTTGACGATGAAATAAAAGGTGCGGTAAACAGATCCCGTGATGCGGACGGCATCAGGACGGAAATCACCTGTTCAGCCTGCGGGGCACATCTCGGACACGTATTCAGCGGAGAGGGACTGACTCCTAAGAATCTGCGGCACTGTGTCAATTCGCTTTCCCTGGACTTTGTTCCGGCCAGCCTTGAATCCGGAAGATACGGAACTGCCATATTTGCCGGGGGATGTTTCTGGGGTGTGGAGTATTTCATGCAGAAAGCTCCGGGTGTCGTGTCCGCAGTATCCGGATATACAGGCGGACATGTGAAAAATCCTTCATACAGGGAGGTATGTACCGGAAATACCGGTCATGCCGAAGCTGTCAGGATTGTTTATGACCCTGAAAAGACAAGCTATGAAAAACTTCTCAGGCTTTTTCTCGAAATACATGACCCGACGCAGGCAGGGGGACAGGGACCGGATATAGGCAACCAGTACCGCTCGGAAATATTCTACATGAACGAGGAACAAAAGAAAATTGCTGAAAGGAATCTTAAAGCACTGGCTGACAGGGGTTATAAAATAGCAACCGCAGTCAGCAGGGCAGATGAATTCTATGATGCGGAAAAATATCACCAGGATTACTATTTCCTGAATGGTAAATTACCCTATTGCCACAGCTATACAAAAAGATTCTGAAATAAATATTCCTCTGACAGAAAGGAAATTATCTTCCGGAGTAAGGTATAAAAGGTAGCTGTATTAAAGGACGGTCCTGTTCCGGCCATCCTCATTCCCGGCACGGTGGTTTTAAAAAATTAACAATTATTTTTTGACGGGATAATTATTAATTCAATTAACTTTAGCGCTTTTAATTGATTTCTTCCCGCAAAATGATCTTTCGCAAGAAAATACAGAGGACTTCTGTTTCCCGCAACACTAAATACTGGTTTTTTATTTCTGGCCTGGTTGTTTTCGCCCTGCTGACATTTTCCTATAAAAAGGCAATAGACATTACATCAACCGACAAGTTCTGTGCGTCATGCCATGTACATCCGGATGCGGACCGGAGCTGGAAGCTCTCGACACACTACAACAACAAATCAGGCGTTGTTGTGCATTGTGTTGAGTGTCATCTTCCGCCCCGTGGTCAGGGTTTTTTCCTGGCAAAGGCCAGGACGGGCCTGAAGGATCTTTACGGCTATATTTTCAAGGATACGGCGGATATCGACTGGGAGATGAAGAAGCTTCTGGAGTATGCCAAGAAGCATGTTTATGAGAGCTCCTGCATTGAATGTCATGAAAACCTTTACCCGGTCACACTTTCCGTAAACGGGGGGAATGCCCATCTTCTTTATGAAACAAGCAAGGATCCCGTCCATTGCCTGAACTGTCATCTCAATGTCGGTCATTATGATAAGCATGCGGCACTTCATGCTGCTGATTCGTCCTTTGGCATTACAGTTACCTCAACCGGGCCTCCGTTTCCGGAAGCAGCAAAGGTTGAGCGGTTCGAAGACTTTACTGAAATGATTCCCGGCACAAGGGTGTCATTCGACATGGTGGCGCTTCCCGGAGGAAAATTCCGAATGGGATCCGGTGAGAATGAGCCATTGCGCAATGATGATGAGGGACCGGTAAGGGAAGTAACACTTTCGCCGTTCTGGATAGGCAGAACGGAGGTTACCTGGGATGAATACCTGGCATTTTTCAGGGAAACGAGTTCTCAGGGAAGGACCGAAGGCCAGGTTGTGACTACGGGAAAAACCGATGCAATCAGCGGTGCCACTCCTCCCTGGGGAGCACCCGATCAGGGCTGGGGGAAGGGAGCAAGACCGGCAATAACCATGACGTGGCATGCAGCCAGTGTATATTGCCAGTGGCTGTCGCAGGTAACAGGAAAAAAATACAGGCTGCCCACGGAAGCTGAATGGGAATACGCCTGCAGGGGCGGAACAGAAACACCTTATTTTTTTGAGGGTAATCCGAAAAAATTCACTTCCCGGGGTTTCCTGAAAAAATTCATCGGTCCGGATACAGCCAATATTGCTTCATCAGTGGTCTATATGGTGAACAGCCCTGCCAGGACACAGGAACCGTCCTTTGTCAGACCCAATCCCTTCGGTCTGCTTAACATGCTTGGGAATGTTGCGGAATTCTGCCTGGATTATTACTCTGCCGACTATTATGCAGCTGATTCCGTGAGGGTGAATCCGCGAGGTCCGGCCAGGGGAAAAGAGCATGTAATCAGAGGCGGATCGTTCCGAAGCGATGCAAAGGATGTGCGGAGTGCCGCACGTGCATCCACGCGGACAGATGCATGGCTTGTGACCGATCCCCAGATGCCCAAAAGCATATGGTGGTATTCCGATTGCATTGACGTGGGATTCAGGGTGGTGTGTGAGATTGACTCATTAAAGTCTGAACGTTAAAATTTCATTTCAGCTATGGATATAAAAAGAAGAGATTTCATAGGGAAAGCAGCACTTGCCGGATTTGGCGTTGCCGGGGCCGGCGCGGTCCTGTCGGCCTGCAGGAGAAAGAAAGCGGATAATAAGGAACTGGGACTTCCGCCGATATTGAAAGGTGCGCCCAGGGGAAAGAAACTGAGGGCCGGGCTTGTGGGGGCGGGAGCAAGGGGAACAGGTGCAGCCATTAATTTCATCAGTTCGGGTCCTGATCTTGAGATAATTGCACTGGCAGATATTTTTCAGGACAAGATCGATGCCTGCCGGGAAAGATTTGCTTCATTCAATCTGCCCATTCCTGAGGAAAACTGTTTTGCCGGTTTTGACGGATATAAAAAACTGATGGCGATACCCGAGGTGGATGTTGTGCTTCTCGTAACGCCTCCCCGCTTCCGGCCCGATCATTTTCTCGAAGCTGTCCTTACAAACAAGCATGTTTTCATGGAGAAACCCCTGGCAGTTGATCCTGTAGGTATCAGATCCATTATCACTTCGGCCAAAAAGGCCAGCGCTGTGGGTCTGAATGTTGTTACAGGCACCCAGCGCAGGCATCAGGAGGATTATATTGAAACCTACAGGCAGGTTGCATCAGGTGCAATCGGTACCATTACTTCGGCAAAGGCTTTCTGGAACCAGGACCATGTATGGTTCCGTGAGCGTGAACCGGACTGGGATGACATGACCTACATGCTGAGGAACTGGAATAATTTCTGCTGGCTCTGCGGGGATCATATCCTTGATACGCATGTTCACAATATTGACGTGATCAACTGGTTTATGGGGAAATACCCGGAAAGGGCCGTAGGATACGGAGGAAGGGCCAGACGTGTAACCGGCGACCAGTACGATTTCTTCAGCATTGATTTTGACTACGGGAACGGAGTAAGTTCGCACAGCATGTGCAGGCAGATTGACAGCTGTGCAAATGCGACAGGCGAGCTGATAATGGGAACGGAAGGTTATACGAACTGCCAGAATACCATCTGGGACCTGAAGGGAAATATCAAGTGGCAGTTTGAATATCCAAAGGATGAAAACGGCACTCCCATGAACCAGACAGTCATTCCTCCCTATGTTCAGGAGCATATGCATCTTGTCCATGCCATCAGAACCGGAGAGTATGTCAATGAAGCGGAACAGACCGCACTGTCGACACTGACTGCCATCATGGGCAGAACAGCTGCCTATACGGGCCGGGCTGTCACATGGGACGATATACTGAAGTCGGATATGTTCCTGGGTCCTTCAAAGCTTGAATTCGGGAAGGTAGACATGGTGTTTGAAGCCCCGGTTCCCGGAACTCCCGTTATTACAACAGTAAAACCGGCCTATAAGGGCCAGATAATATAATCGCTATATGTCAGGTAAAACATCCAGAAGAAAATTTATAAGGCGTTCGGCTGCAATAGCGGCCGGTGCTTTCGTGATCCCCGAAATAATTCCTTCCACCGTACTGGGTATGGGAGGAGTAAAGCCCCCGTCGGACCGTGTGGTAATCGGCGCAATAGGTACGGGATCACAGGGTATGGCCAATATGAGGGATTTCCTGAGGCTCAGGGATGAAGTCCGCTTTACAGCCCTTTGTGATGTTGATTCAGTCAGACTGGACAATGCCAAAAGGGTGGTGGATACTGCAAACAAAAGCAATGATTGCCGCACCTATGTGGATTTCAGGGAATTCCTTGAAAAGGAAACACTCGATGCAGTATCAATCGCTCTGCCGGACCACTGGCACGGGATTATCTATACTGCGGCAGTGAACAAAAAACTGCATGTGTATGGTGAGAAGCCGATATGCCGGACCATCAGTGACGGTCAGGCAATAGTCTCTGCCGTCCGGAGCAATAACATAATCTGGCAGACAGGCAGCTGGCAGAGGTCACAGGCAAACTTTCACAGGGGAGCCGAACTGGTTGCCAACGGGAGGGCCGGGAAAATTACACGTATTGTGGTTGGACTGCCTGACGGGGGAAGAAGCATTGGTACACCGCCGGTGATGGATCCTCCTCCGGAACTGGACTGGGACATGTGGCTCGGACCTGCACCGAAAGTGCCATACCGGGGGGTATCTCACTGGGACTGGCGGTGGATTCTTGATTATTCGGGAGGCCAGCTCACTGACTGGGCCGGACATCATATCGACATTGCAAACTGGGGTGCCGGACTGGAACATACGGGTCCCGAGGAAATTTCTGGCTCCGGCGTATATCCTCCCGAAGGCATTTATGATGCACCGGTGGAATACGATTTCCTGTGCAGATATGCCAATGGTATCGAAATGAGGGTAGCCAATGCCTCAAGGCTTGAACACGGTATGGGAACAACATGGTATGGTGACCTTGGATGGATACACACCGACAGGGGAAATGTTCTTACAGCTTCAGATCCTGAAATATTAAAGGAAGTGATTGGTGAGGACGAGATACATCTGTATAAGAGCGAAAACCACTGGCAGAATTTTATTGATTCCCTGCGATCGGGCAGACAGGCTGTTTCACCGGTTGATTCCGCCTATAGGGCGATATCCGTTGCATTGCTGGGGGAAATTGCCATGACAACGGGAGAGACAATAAAATGGGATCCGGATAAGGAGGAAATAATCGGAAATCCCCGGGCATCACGGCTGCTCAGCCGGCCATACCGTAAACCATGGTCATTGCCGGAAGCATAAACCCCTTGACAGTATGAATCCGCAACAGCATAAATTCAAAAAGATGAAAAGACAATATAAATTTTCCCTTCCGGCTGTACTGCTTCTTACTGCAGTATTAATGCTTGCCGTCACTTCCTGCAGGGATAAAGCCGCTTACAGGGCCCTGATTATAAGCGGACAGGCGGAATATGACAGGGAAACGGCCTCACAGGCCGTTAAACAGATACTGGATGCCTCCGGTCTGTTTTCGACGGATATTTTAATTGCCCCGGAGAAAGGAGAAGATCTTTCAGGGCTCAGCAAGGAATTTTCAAAATATAATCTGATAGCCATAGCCTACCGCGGGGATATATGGCCGGAAAATGCATACGGAGCCTTTACCGCTTTCCTGGAGGGAGGAGGAGGACTGCTGGTTTATTATCCGAAAACCCGCTTTGGAGAAACAGAAAGGGATGAACCCGTTTCCTCAGCCATTTCCCGCAGTCATACATTTGAGGTGAAGACTGTTCAGACTGATCATCCGGTTACCTCAGGGTTACCGGTCAGATGGCTCCAGCCTGAGGATATTATTGTACCGTCACCGGTGCTGCCGGGCAGCGGAATAAAGGTCCTGGCCACGGCATTTTCGGATACTGCCTACGGCGGTTCAGGCAGGGCAGAACCGGTGCTTCTGGCGGGGAGTGAAGGCGGCGGAAGAATATTTGCCACGATGATCGGACTGCCTGGAGAGGAGCAGGAACAGGCTGTGCACAGTACGGGTTTTATTGCAACACTGCAGCGTGGCGCCGAATGGGCTGCATCAGGAAATGTGACGCAGGCAGTTCCGTCTGATTTCCCGACTGCCGCGGCAGCCGTTACAAGGACCGGCTTCAGGGAAACAAGTACCGCTGAGGCCTTCAGGATGATGGCCGCTTACGATATAGGCAAAAGCACCAGGTATTATACCCATATCCGGGAAGAGATCCGCAAAGCCGGCGGGGATCAGAAAATACTTTCCGGACTTGAGAGGGAAATGGTGAAAATTCTGAACAGTTCCGCGGCCACCGCAGAGGCCAAGAAGCTCATGCTCCGCGAACTGGGCTGGATGGGATCGGATTATTGTGTCAATGCTGTAAAACGGCTTATTGAAGTTCCTGAGCTGAAGGAGGAGGCAGAATCTGCACTTGAGAGGCTCGGGAAATAACCGCCTGCTTATGTTTTCCCTGGTAATACCCGTGTTCAATGAGGAAAAACTGATTGATGAGCTGGTAAGACGTACCATACCAGCCATTGAATCATTTACTGACGACTATGAGGTGATTTTTGTCGATGACGGAAGTACGGACCGCAGTGCCGGAATGATCCTGGGTTACAGGGAAAAAAACAAAAAGATAAAACTCCTTTCACTTTCCAGGAATTTCGGTCATCAGGCAGCCTATACCGCCGGTCTGGAATACTCCTCAGGTGATATTGCGGGAATGATGGATGGTGACCTTCAGGATCCGCCCGAGATACTGAGGGATATGTACAATAAGATGAAAGAGGAGGATCTGGATGTAGTGTCGGGAATAAGAAGCGGCCGGAAAGGGAGCAGGGGACGTAATTTAACATCCCGAACCTTTCATGCCCTGTTCAGACATGCGGGAGATCTGGCGAACATTGAGAATTCCGGCAATTTCTCAATAATGAAAAGGATTGTGGTTGATGCCGTTCTGTCAATGAGGGAAAAGGTGCGCTACCTTCCCGGTCTGAGGGCATTTGCCGGCTTCAGGCAGGGATATGTGGAATATGTGAGGGATGGCCGTTACGGAGGCAGACCAAAAATGACATTCGCCAATCTGTTCACACTGGCTGGTGATGCAATATTTTCATTTTCAAAATTGCCTGTCAGGATCTGTCTTATTCTGGGAATGACAGGAACGGTGGTCTTTCTGGGGGCTGGCATCTACCTGCTTATCGCCAGGGCTGCGGGGGCAGCAGTTCCCGGATGGTCGCCCGCCCTGCTCAGTCTTTATTTCCTGGGGTCAGTACAGCTTGTGTTCCTTGGAATACTGGGAGAATACATCTACAGAAACTACAAGGAATCCCAGAACCGTCCCATTTATTTTGCAAGGAAGTTCTATGATGAATATGATGGAAATGAAGAGGAAGGATGAAAGACCCATATGGAAAAGAATCTTCTTCATTGCCTCGGCACTTTATCTGATCCTGATGCTGTTCCTGAGCAGGGATGCCGGAATATCATGCGATGACACCCTTCATTATGACCATTCGGTTGATGTTTATAATTACTTTGCCACTCACGGCAGCGACAGGTCGGCGCTGGAAACACCCGTTACACACCTGAAATATTACGGCCAGGCCTTTGACAATGCGGTAACATTTCTGATAAAATGGTTCGGTATTGAAGATGTTTACAGCTTCAGACACCTTATGAGCTCACTGTCGGGATGGCTTGCCGTTTTTATAACCGCTCTCTTCGGAATATGGCTCTCCGGTTACCGTACGGGTCTTCTCATCCTGCTTCTTTATGCCGTATCCCCGACATTCACGGGCCATTCCATGAATAATCTCAAGGATATACCCTTTGCCCTTGCATATATAGCCGGTATCTTTTTCACCCTGAAACTGCTGGAGGATGAAAAGCCTGTTTCGTGGAAAAATATCACGGCAGTAATAATCAGTACCGGATTTGCAATAGGAATCAGGCCGGTAGGAATACTCCTGATCTGCTATATATTCCTTTTCTGGTTCATTTTGCGGCTGCCTCACCTGTACAGGATTACGGTGAAAAAGACCGGGAATAAGGGAACCGGATATGAAGGAATTGCAGAAGATGGGGCCCTGAACCAGGGAGTATTGTATGAAGAGGCCGTATCCGGGGAAGTCCGTAACAGAGAAGGGAAGTTCAGAGGGATAAGGGATCTGTTAGCGGAACTGGGGATTCTGGTTTTCATTTCCGGAGCAGGATTTTTCCTGGGCTCATTACTGTGGCCCTATGCCCTGCAGTCTCCTGTAAGAAACATACTCGGCTCATATCATTTCATGGCACATTTCCCCGGCACTTTCCGGCAGATCTTTGAAGGAAGCAATGAATGGTCCGACTTCATGCCATGGTATTTCATCCCCAAATCAATGCTGATAACAATCCCGCTGATTGTGCTGGCAGGAGCAGTGCTTTTCCTGGTTTTTGCGGGAAGGGCAGCCAGGCCGGGGAAGCTGGTTCTTTATCTGATAATCATTTTTACTTTTCTGTTTCCGATGCTTTTCGTGATTGTAAAGCAATCAAATCTCTACAGCTCCTGGAGACAGTTTCTTTTCCTCTACCCTCCGCTGATACTGATAGCGGCTTCCGGACTGAATTATGTTTATGAAGCCGTTCCGGGAAAATATTCAGGATGGCCGGTCACCGCAGTGATCATTCTGATGAGTATTCACCCGGCAGTATATATGATAAGGAACCATCCCTATGAATACATTTATTTCAATCAGTTTACCGGCGGACTGAAAGGAGCTTACGGCAATTATGAGACGGATTATTACTACGTGAACCAGACGGAGGCTTCTGAATGGCTTATTGCATATCTGACAGAAAAAGGTATTGATTCGGCAGTCGTCGGGGCAACATATCCTGTTAAATGGCAGTTCCGGAAATTCCCGGGAATAAAAACCTTTTATTTCAGGCATGAGGAAAGAAGCCAGTACAACTGGGATTATGCAATTATAACCAACCGCTATATCCATCCCTTTCAGCTGAAAAACGGAATATGGCCGCCGCCGGAACCGCTGCATACAATATATGCCGACGGTATTCCTATCGGCATTATTCTTGAACGGAAAAACAGGGATGATTTTTACGGATACAGGGCTCTAGAGGAGAATCGTCCGGCAGATGCTGTCAGGCATTATGAAGCAGCCCTGCAGTTCAGTGACAGGGATGAGATGATTTTTTATAATTTTGCAAGAGCTTTGTACAATGAGGGACATCATGAAAGGGCAGATTCGGTATTGAAGAAAGGACTGGAAATCAATCCTTTCTGTGAACCGATACTGATGTACCTCGGGAATATCGCAAAGTATCGCGGAAATACGGATGAGGCCCTGAAGTATTATGAAAGGCTGATAAGCTATAACAGAAAATATTTTCAGGCCTATGTTGAAATGGCGGGATTGTATTCAGGCAATGACAATCCAAGGGCCAGGGAGCTGTTGAGGAGCTGCCTGCGGTTAAATCCCCGGTACAGGCCTGCCATTGTCGCCCTGGCAGATACTTACAGGGAAGAAGATCCTGAAAGAGCAAAAAAATACGATGAAATGGCTGAAACTGTTAAATAATTTAAATTATATCTGTTATGAAAAAAGCATTATTAACATTCTCTCTCGTAACCTTATTGGTATTTGGCGGCCTGGCCCCCCTGTTTTCCCAGGAACAGCCCCGGCCACAGAAGGATACCGTAAATATTGACACGGATGCAAAGCCCACTACCTATTATGATATTGAGGATGAGAACCTGCCAAAGCAGGTAAAAAGCAAGGGAAGCGGTGCTACAGTTGCAATAATTGCCGGAGCAGTGGTTGTTGCCGGAGCTGTTGCATACTTCCTGCTGAGAAAGAAGAAATAAAAAGCTGCAGTAATCCGGTTCAGACCGGAGCCCGGCTGAAGACAGGCCGCAGATATCCTGCGGCCTCTGTCTGCTCCGGGATTTTCTGCGGTTTGCAGGATCCTTGTACAGAATCTAAATCTTCGTCCAGATATTACCCTGTGCGTTGGAACTGACTACGGCATGAATGAATTTCATGCCCCTGACGCCTTCGTGCACTGTCGGGAATTCACCCGGAGTGTATTCTTCTCCGCGGATCGATTTTGCCGCTCCCCTGTATATGTTCGCGAGAGCATCATAAATTCCTTCGGGATGCCCTGCAGGCATTGTGTGGCTTTCCTCGGCCATTTTTTCGTTGTACGCATGCGCAGGCTTGTATACCCTTACCGGTTCGGTATCACTGAACATGTAGAGGTAGTTCGGGTTTTCCTGTTCCCATCTCAGACTGGCCCTTGATCCGTAAACAGAAATGACGATATCGTTTTCGAGTCCGCCGCAAACCTGACTTGCACGGATAACGCCCTTCAGCTTATTGTTGAAACGCAGCAGCACGGTTCCGTCGAGATCCAGTTCCACATCTTCCTTAACCTTGTTCAGATCAGACAATATCTCTTTTATTTCCAGTCCTGTAGTATATTCTATCAGATTGAATGCATGAACGCCGATATCTCCCATACAGCTGCTTACGCCGGCATTTTTCGGATCCAGCCTCCACACGCCTGTGATTCTGCTTTCAGCACCATGGATGATGGCATTGATCCATCCCTGGTAATACTGGGCATCTATTCTCTGGATGGTTCCCAGCACACCTTTTGAAATCAGTTGCCTCATCTGCCTTACCATCGGATACCCGGTATAGGTATGGGCAAGCGCAAAGGTGAGTCCGGTTTTTTCAACTAGCTGTTCCAGCTCAACGGCTTCTTCCACAGTCATGGTCATGGGCTTTTCACAGACCAGGTGGAAACCATTGGAAAGAAATGCCTTTGCCTGTGAGAAGTGAAGAGAATTCGGGGTGACAATTGAAACAAGCCTGATCCTTTCGTCCTCAGGTTTTGCAAGTTCGCCTGCTATCATGGCATCAACACTGTCATAACAGCGGTCCGGGGCTATTCCTTCCCTGGCAGCAGATTCCCTGTTCCTTTCAGGATTGCTGCTGAAAACACCTCCGACGAGGTCATAATCGTTACAGATCCTTGCGGCCCGGCGATGAGCATCTCCTATAAATGCTCCTGTGCCGCCGCCTATCATACCCATTTTGATTTTTTTCATCATTTTGAAGTTTTTTATTTAAGGAAGAAACCTTCATCCCGGAAGAGCGGGATAAAGATTTTTACAAAGTTGTGTACATGGATACAGCCTTTTCAGAGAAAAACCCATCATCTCATTCTGAGAAAGCTGATTTGCCTTTCCGGAGAATGATCACTTCTCAAAGGCTGAATCGAAGGCGATATCCGAAGGCGGAAAGTCAATGGACCTGACAAAGTCGCACGCTTCTCTTGCTCCGAATTCACGGTCCATTCCGCTGTCTTCCCATTCAATTGACAGAGGGCCGTTGTAGCCTATCCTGTTCAGGGCCCGGATGATCTCCTCAAAATCAATATTGCCGCGGCCGGGGCTTCTGAAATCCCAGTAACGGCCCCTGGCGCCGAATTCGGTATGCCCTCCGAAAACACCTGCCTCACAGGGTATGTCGGACCATCCGGCATCCTTCATGTGGACATGAAAGATGCGTTCGCTGAAAGTATAAATGAATCCTACATAATCAACTCCCTGGTATCCGAAATGGGAAGGGTCATAATTGAACCCGAAGGCAGGGTGATTATTGAGGACTTCCAGTGCCTTTCTGGCTGATGCAATATCAAATGCAATCTCAGTCGGATGCACCTCGAGGCCAAAGCGGATGCCGAGCTTCTGAAATTCATCCAGAACCGGTTTCCACAGATCTGCAAATTCCCTGAAACCGTTTTCAATCATTCCGGGGACATTGGGGGGGAAGGAATATGCCAGGTGCCACACAGGACTTCCGGTAAAGCCGTTAACGACTGATATGCCAAGGCGTTTCGCGGCCTCAGCCGTTCTTACCATCTCTTCTGCCGCACGCTTCCTTACACCATCCTGGTTGCCGTCTCCCCATACGTACGGCGGTAGTATGCTTTTGTGACGTTCATCAATCCGGTCTGCAACTGCCTGACCGACAAGATGGTTTGATATGGCAAAAAGCTTCAGGTTATATTTCTCGAGAAGCTTGCGCTTTGCACTGCAATAGGCATCATCTGCCTTGTTTACCTCAAAATGGTCTCCCCAGCATGCCAGTTCCAGTCCGTCATAACCGAATGAACTGGCTTTCTCGCATACTGTTTCCAGGGGAAGATCTGCCCACTGGCCCGTGAATAATGTTACTGGTCTGCTCATAGTATTAATGTTTTATATGGATTTTATAATGTTGTTTCCGGCAGGGCTCATGGCCATTCCTGCACTGATATAAGGCAGTGACGGCCGTACGGGGGATGCAGGAAATGGGAAACAGGGGTTTCATCAGGGTTATCATTTGAATCATGCTAATATAAGAAAATCCTGTTCAAGGAGCCGTAAGCATTCTGAAGAATTTCTTTTCTTTGTGATGAATCCTTAATAGTTAATAAATGAAATCCATATCAGATATTCTGCTTCAAAGGAAGACCATACGCAAATACTCGGACAGGCCTCTTGACGGTAATCTTCTTCATGATATTCTGGAAAAGGGCTGCAGGGCATCAACCACCGGGAACATGCAGGTTTACAGTGTGATTATTACGAGGGATGCAGACATGAAAAGGAATCTTCTGCCATTGCACTTCAATCAGCCAATGGTTACTGAGGCTCCTGTATTACTGACTTTTTGTGCCGATTTCAACAGATTCAGCAAATGGTGCCGCCTGAACAATGCCGGACCGGGATACGATAATTTTCTTTCCTTTTTCACAGCTGCCACTGATGCGCTTCTTGTGGCCCAGACCGTGTGCATAGCCGCCGAAGCCGAAGGCCTTGGCATCTGCTACCTGGGAACAGCAACCTATATGGCTGACAAAATCATTGAAGTGCTTGAACTTCCCCGTGGTGTTGTACCGGTTACGGCAGTAACCCTGGGATGGCCGGATGAAGATCCTGAACAGCCTGACAGGCTGCCTCTTGATGCAGTGATACACAGTGAGGTGTATCGTGATTATACGGAAGGGGATATAAAGGCATTTTACCATGAAAAGGAAGAAAGGAAGGATTCCCGTGCATTTATTGAAGAAAACAATAAAACCACGCTTGCCCAGGTGTTTACTGATGTCAGATACAAGAAAGACGATAACGTCTATTTTTCAAAAGTCCTGCTAAGGGTATTGCAGGAGCAGGGATTCATGAACCAGTAGAACAGGCTGACCGTTTCAGGTCCGGAATTCAATCTCCAGTTCCCCTGCTATGGAAACCAGGTCATTCTGAATGGCAGGGACAAGCGTAATTCCTTCCTTTCTGAGTCTTTCCTCAGATTCCCTTTCCGGATCACCCGGAATAAGTACACGGTCCTGACCCTCGGCGGGCTTTGAAGAACGAAACGTTTCAATCCATTCATCCATGGCTGCCTTGAATTCTCCGGCAGGGCGGAATGCATCTATTCTGACCGCACCGAAGAAATGGCCGGTTCCTTCACCCTTTCCCCCTTCAGGCACAGGCAGGTATGCCACGCTCGGAGGCACAAAGGGTCCGAAGCCGGCTCCGCTGAAGAGTGCAGAGAATATATCGACTATGGCGGAGAGGCAGTAGCCCTTGTGGCTTCCGTGAAGCCTGTCACCGCCCAGGGTCAGCATTGATCCTCCTTCCTTCAGGATTGCAGGGTCGTCCGAAGGTTTGCCCGTTTTATCCTGGACAAAGCCGAAAGCAACCTTTTCACCTTTTTTCTCAGCCACGGCAAGCTTTCCCCTGGCTATGGGCGTTGTTGCGAAATCAGCAACAAAGGGCGGCTGGTGAAGAGCCGGAACAGCAACAGCAACGGGATTGGTACCCATCATCCGGCTGACCGAGAATGTGGGGGCAACAAGGGGATTGGCATTGGTAAGACAAATTCCGGCCATGTCCTCCTTCAGGGCCATCATTGCGTAGTAACCTGCAATGCCGAAATGATTGGAATTGCGTGTGGCAACCCATCCTGTTCCCACCTTTTTTGCCTTTTCAACAGCAATCCTCATGGATTTCTCTGCCGCGAGCATACCGGCTCCGTTGTCGCCGTCAACCACGGCGGTGCCCGGCGATTCGTGGACTATCCTTATTACGGGACTGACATTCAGTCTGCCGGCTTTCCATAATTCATAATATTCCCTGATTCTTATCATTCCGTGGGAGGGATGGCCGCGAAGTTCGGCGGCAATAAACACTGCGGCAATTGATTCCGAATGTTCTTTACTATGTCCCATTTTCATGAAGACACTCCTGGTGAAATCAAAAAGGTAGTCGTGGGTATACATTTCAGAGATATTATTTTCTCACTCTCACCGGGTAAGCAGGCCGTTCCGGTTTTTCCTGCGGATTTTTTTCGAGTTCCTTAAGTATGATCTCAATGGCCTTGTCAAGCTGCGGATCCTTACCCTGGATTATTTCGGACGGCAGCTGTTCAACTTCAACATCCGGTGCCACCCCGGCATTTTCAACAATAAAGCCGTCTTCGGTCCAGATTGCCAGATTGGGGGCAGTGACAGATCCTCCGTCCATGAGTTCCGGAAATCCGAGTGTTCCTACCAGTCCTCCCCAGGTACGGGTTCCGACCAGTGTTCCCACATTGAATTTCCTGAACATCCAGGGGAGCATGTCGCCTCCCGATCCTGCATATTCATTTATGATCATGACCTTCGGACCCTGTATCGAAGCGTTTGGTGATTTCAGGTCGTTGCCGTAGCGCATGTTCCAGTATGACTGAAGGGGCCGCAGGAGAATGTCTATATAATAATCGGCCAGGAGTCCGCCGCCATTGAATCTTTCATCAATGATTACAGCCTGCCTGTCGGTTTGCGGGAAGAAATATCTCTTGAAATATTCATGTCCTGCTGTTGAAGTATTGGGAACATAAACATAGGCAATCCTGCCATTCCCGGCCTCAGTCACTTTCTTCAGGTTTCCCTCAACCCAGTCACGGTTCCTCAGGGCTGACTCATTTCCCACAGGCACAACCTTTATTATATGTGATCCTGAGTAATCCGGCCGGTTACCAATCGTCAGCTCGGTTATTTTCCCGTCTGTATTTTCGAAAAAGCTGAAAATGTTCCGGTCAGCCGTAAGATCCTTTCCATTGACGGCCAGAATATAGTCTCCCTCCCTGACGTTGAGGCCGGGTTCGGTAAGAGGTGATTTCAGATCGGGATTCCAGTTCAGTCCGCCATAGATCTTTTTCAGGCGGTATCTGTTGTCCGAAATACTGAAATCCGCTCCAAGAAGTCCCACCCCGATTCTTTTCGGATTCCCGGGCCTGTCTCCGCCCCCCACACGGTGATGTCCCACTGCCAGCTCGCTGCACATCCACTGGATCACCCTGTTGAGGTCACTGCGGCAGCTGAGATCAGGGAGGAACTGTGAATACTTTATTTTCATCGCATTCCAGTCGGCTCCATGCATTCCGGGATCATAGAAATAATCGCGGTTTATCCGCCAGGCCTCATTAAAAATCTGTGGCCATTCCGTGGCAGGGTCTGTTTTGACCGACATGCTTTCAGTATTCAGTATACCTTTTCCGGCTTCAGGTTTTTTCCCGGCTGAGGTAATTCCTGTGATCTGACCCCTGGTATAGAGCATCTTTTTTCTGTCGGCAGAAATTATGAAGTTGTCGGCTTCCATTATTTCACTGTCCTTCCGTTCTTTCAGGTCATATTTCCGGAGAGTGCCTGAGGAAAACCTGCCGGCAGGTCTGGCTATATAATATATTTCCCCGTTTTCGCCGGCGCCCAGATTTGAGTAGTTGCCTGCACCCAGGGGGATGCTTACTATTCTTTTTTCTATTCCTCCGATATCGATCTTCATTACCGATGCATCAGTTCCGGCAGAGGGAGTGATTCCCGTATCCCTTTTCCTTTTCCCGGTATTTTTTCCGCCTGCCGCTTCTACAGTTTCCCCTGGTCCGGCAGGCTCTTCATCGCTTTCCTTCATAAAGGGGGAAAGCGTGTCTTTCTGCAGCGTCACAAGATAGATGGATGAAGTCATTCTCATATCCTGATTTGAAAGATCAAACCAGTTGACAACCGGGCCAGCATCGGTGGATGCAAGGAAATACAGGTATTTTCCCGCCGGATCAAAGACGGGTTCGGATGCATCACTCATACCGTCGGATACCGGAAATGACTTCTGCAGGTCCACGGAATACAGGTAAACGACCTTGAAATAGGTGTCGGTTACCTTTGTATAGGAAATCCATTTTGAATCAGAAGACCAGTCATTGAACATTCTTCGGAATGCTCCGGGTGAATTGAGGGCATCCGAATCAATTTTTCTGATTGTTCCTGTAGCGATGTCGGCTAAAAAAAGGCTTTTGCCGTTGTCTGTATAACAGATCTTTTTACAGTCGGGTGACCAGGAAGGGAAGGCATAAAAACCTGATCCCTGTGGTTTGATAATTTTCGGGGAGCCCTTGCCGTCCTGGGAAATGATATGAAGTTCATACTCCCCGGAGGCATCGGAGAAATATGCAATGGATTTTCCGTCGGGCGACCAGGAGGGATATTTTTCATGTATTCCGGGTGTGGACGTAATGTTTCTCGGATCGCCTTTTTCTGCAGGCAGGGTGATGATATCGCCCCTGTAGCCGAACACTGCCCTTGCACCTGAAGGTGAAATATCCATGCTTCTGATGTATGAACCGTCCTGAACATATCTCGGGCGCAGTTCCTGAAGATCTGCTGCTATTCCGATTTTAAGGCGTTCCGTGCTTCCGGCGGCCGGATTGAATAAATGGAGGTATCCCGCCTGTTCAAAGATTATTCTGTCATTCCCGGCCGTGGCTTTCAGAATGGGGAAATCGGTAAATGAAGTCAGTGATCTGACCTCCTTTTCTGCGGTATCATATGAAAACAGATTGAATTCCCCGTTTCTGTCGCTGATAAAAAAGACAGTGCTTCCTATCCACATCGGATCTGCATCATTGCATCCGCCTTCCGGCTGGGGGATTTTTTCCACGGAGTGGCCGGAAAATGAATAGATCCATATTTTTGAGTTTCTTCCTCCCCGGTAATTTTTCCATTGCAGGTAGGCCGGTGAGACGGGGGTATAAGCGAAGAATTTCCCGTCAGGGGAATAGGAAGCGGAATATCCTGCCGGTATGTCCAGTTTTTCAGGGTATCCTCCCGTAACCGGAACGGTGAAAAACTGAACATTGGCTCCATTGGCGGAAGAGCGCGGGGAAGTGAATAATACATTCTTCCCGTCAGGTGTGAATCCTCTTACCATGTCGCTGCCCGGATGCCATGTCAGTCTTTCCGGAACACCGCCTCCGGCGGGAATGATATATACATCGGTATTGCCGTCATACTGGGCGCTGAAAGCTATCAGACTGCCATCCGGCGAGAAATACGGATCGGATTCTATTCCCTCATCCACGGTCAGTCTTCGGGGATTAGACCCGTCTGATCCGGCTATCCAGAGGTCCTCGGCATAGATAAAAGCAATGTTTTTCTCACTTATTGCCGGCTGGGAAATCATTCTTGTGTCTTTTACATTTATACCCGCAAGGGTCAATGTGCATACAGAAAACAGTAATAACACACAAAATGAAAATAATGTGATTCTTGGCATGGTTCCGGGATTTAAATAATGGTTCAATGCTTATTCCTGCCTTCTGGCAACATAATTGACACCGGCCTGCTGGGTGGGCGTTATGGTAAGATCGCTGATGCAGACATGGGCAGGTAGTGTTGAGCAGTAATAGATCACTTCTGCAATATCATCGGCGGTAAGGGCATCAACTCCCTGGTAGACCGACTTTGCCCTGGCCTTGTCACCCTTGAAGCGGACAAGCGAGAATTCAGTTTCGGCCATGCCCGGGGCAATGTTTGTCACTTTTATATTGTGTCTGACAAGATCTATCCTCATTGCCCTTGACAGTGTATTGACCGCACTTTTTGTGGCACAGTACACATTGCCGTTTTCATAGATATCCGTACCTGCTATTGATGAAATATTGAAAATATGTCCCCTCCCCCGTGCGACCATTAAGGGAGCTATAATCCTGGTGACGTAGAGAAGGCCCTTGACATTGGTATCGACCATTCTGTCCCAGTCATCTACATTGGCATCATGAACATGCGACAGGCCGACAGCCAGACCCGCATTGTTGACAAGTATGTCAATGTTTTTCCATTTTTCCGGCATATCGTTGATAACAGCTTCCGCTTCATATCTTTTTCTGACATCAAAATTCAGAGTCAGAATTTCGGTATTGAATTCCGAAAGTTCCTTAATCACTTCATCAAGTCGCTCTTTTCTCCTGCCTGTGATTATAATATTATATCCGTTCGCGGCAAATTTTCTTGCTATTGCCCTGCCGAATCCGGCCGTGGCACCTGTGATCATTATAATCCTGTCCATGGGTTTTGGTTATTTGTTCCTGTAAAAATAGAAATTATTTGAATCTTTGCCTTTTATTGCTGAATGAATAATATGAAGAAAGTCCGGACCGGCGAAAAGAACCAGGAAATAAAGGAAATGTTTGATTCAATTGCTTTCCGTTATGATTTTCTGAATCATCTTCTTTCGTTCGGAATCGACAGGATATGGAGAAAAAGGGCAGTAAGAACAGTAAGCCGCCTGTGCCCGGATCCGGAAAGAATTCTTGATGTTGCAAGCGGAACAGGTGATCTTGCCATAGCGGCAATGAAAATGAACCCTCTGCATATTACCGGAATAGATATTTCGGAAAAGATGCTTCAGGAAGGCAGGGAGAAAATAAAAAGGCTTTCACTGAATGACAGGATAGACCTGGTTCAGGGGGATTCACAGGAAATTGACTTCGAAGAGGAAACTTTCGATATTGTAATGGTGGCATTCGGAGTCAGGAACTTTTCCGATCCGCTGAGGGGCCTTTCGGAAATGCACAGGGTGCTCAGAAGGGAAGGGGCGGTGATGGTACTGGAATTTTCCATGCCCCGGGGGGGGCTGTTCAGACGTTTGTACCGCTTCTATTTCCTCAGAATTCTTCCTCTTATTGGAAAACTGTTTTCCGGGAATGATTACGCCTACACCTATCTTCCGGGATCTGTCCTGGAATTTCCTGTCAATGAACATTTCATTGACCTTATGGAAAAAGCCGGATTCAGATCCGTGAAACAGAAAAAACTCAGCGGAGGGGTGGCAAGCATTTATACCGGACTGAAAATTTAGGTACAATATTTCCTGCCTCTTGCAGTTTATTATTTGAGAATTTCAGTAATAATCAATCCGGTTTGAAAAAAGGGAGCCGACATAATATTCTTATCCTGCTTTTCCTGTTTGTCTGCATAACTGCACCGGCACAGAAGCAGAAGCCTAAAAATGAATCATGGTATGATGAAAAACTGCTTCATTTCGGATTCAGTATAGGTTTCAACAGTATGGATTTCAGAATCACCCCGTCGCAGGATTATCTGAGGAAGGATTCGCTTTATCCTGAAGTCAGCCGCCTTAATCCTGGTATAAACATACAGATCGTTACTGATCTCAGAACGGGAAGGTACTGGGATTTAAGATTTCTTCCGGGTGTTTCATTCGGACAAAGAAGTGTAAGGTATTATAAAGTTCCCGGAGAAAAGGATGGTGATCCCGAGCTTTTCAATGTCAGGCAGAGGCTCGAGTCATCCTATCTCGAATTTCCGCTTCTCCTGAAATACAAGGGGGAAAGGCTGAACAATGCGAGACCCTATGTTATCGGAGGCTTGAATTTCCGCTATGACCTTGCCGCCAGGAAGGAGTTCGATGATGAAAAACCTGTGTATATCAGGCTGAAAAGGCCTGATCTCTATTATGAAACAGGAGCGGGTCTTGATTTCTACCTGCGTTATTTCAAGCTTTCTGTAGAACTTAAAATGTCAAACGGCCTTTCGGACATAATTGCCAGGGAGGGAGAAGCCCGGCATCCGGAATTCAGGAATGCGATAGAGAAAATGAGATCGCAGATCTGGATACTGGCATTTCATTTCGAATAGTCGTACAGCAGAGTTTATTTGCCTGTATCCGGTTGCCGGGTAGCTTTTACAGGCTTTGGTTTCCTGGTAACTTGTTCTGATTACAGGCTCCTTCTTGTGAATTCCGACAGAATGACAGATGCAGCCATCCCGACGTTCAGGGAATCTATTCCCGCAGCGGATCCATCCATGGAAGGGATCGTTATCCTATCGGTAATATATGTTGCCAGGTCAGGAGAAATGCCTCTTGATTCGTTTCCGAAGAAGATGATGCCCCTGTTTTCAGGTTCGAGGGAATATACTGAGCTGCCGTCAAGCGTGGCACCGTAAATTTTTATTTTGTCCCTGAGGGCATTCCGGAAAAGAACATGCAGATCAGTATAGATGACCTTCACGTGGAGAATCGCTCCCATGCTTGCCTGTATCACTTTGGGATTGAAAACGTCCACGCAGTTTTCCGAGCAGTATATGGTTCTGATGCCGAACCAGGCAGCTGCCCGTATTATGGTACCGAGGTTTCCCGGATCCTGAATGAAGTCCAGCGCCACAGCCAGGCCTTTTGCCGTGTCTTCAGAATCTGCTTTCATTTCAGGCATTTCCACAACCGCAAGTGCATTGTGCGGCGTTTTCAGGGAAGAGATTCTTTTAAGCTCTTCGTAACTGCAGGGAATGATTTCTTCAATTTCCTGCCTGTGACTGGGGAGGAGCGAATTCAGAAACTCAGGCTTGGCCACCAGGATTTTTACCTTCTGACCTGCAGAAAGAAATTCCCTTACAAGCTTGTCGCCCTCTATTGTGAAAAGCCTGTGCTCCTCCCTGGCCTTTTTTTTCTGAAGGGATACAATAAAACTGATCTTTTTTTTGCTTAACACCTGAGGATTGCTTTTTATGTGATAATATTCAGCAAGTTCTCCCGCTTACATTTTAAGCGGAGCGATTCCGTAAATATTATTATTGATATATTTGTTCACTTATGCATGATACAAAATTTGAAAAAAAATATATCAAATAAAAATACATGCCCGCCGGGATCAATGCTGCTGGTTTTCGCATTGTTCCTGCTTTTTTCAGCCTGCCATCCAACGCGATATGTTCCGCAGGATGCGAGCCTCCTCGATAAAAACCATGTTTCGGTAAACAGGGAAGGCATTAACAGGGGCACTCTCGAACCATTCATCAAGCAGAAACCGAACAAGAGGATTTTCGGTATGCGCTTCCACCTCGGGCTCTACAATCTTTCCAATGTGAAAAAGGAGGGGTGGCCTCATTCCTGGCTCAGGAAGATAGGAGAGGAACCGGTGATTTATGATCCCTATCTGACCGGCAAATCCGTTGAACAGATACGCAGCTATGTGGCATCGAAGGGTTATTTTGATGCCAGGGTGACTGACACTGTCAGGACCGAAAAGCAAAAATCGGAAGTGTTCTACAATGTTGCTCTTAAATCACCCTACAGGATACGCAGTCTGCACTATGAATTTGCTGATTCCCTCATAGGAAGCTGGTTTTATTTTGACTCACTGAACTGTTTGATAGTCAGGGGTAAACGCTATGATGTTGATGTCCTGCAGGCAGAACAGCAGAGATTTGAAAAGTTTATAAAGGACAGGGGATTTTATGGATTCTCGAGGGAGCATATTTATTTCAGGGTTGACAGCACCATAGGCAACAGGCAGGTTGATATATATTATGGTATAAGGCAGTTTGCCCGTGTTGATGAAAACAACAGGGTTACAACTCTTCCACATTCCCTTTACCGCATCAGAAACGTGTACATTTACCCCGACTTTGTTCCCAGGGATGCTCTGGAAAGGGGGGAAGCCTATATCAGAAGCCTGGATACCACCGAATATGGCGGATATTATTTTATCTCTGACGGGAAAAAGCCCGATATCAGGTACGATCTGCTTATTCAGTCATTGTATCTTAATCCGGGTTCCATGTTCAGCCTGACAAACACGGAGCAGACTCAGTCACATTTGCTGGGCCTGAAAACATACCGGCTCGTGAACATTTTTTATACAGAGGTTCCGGGTGGCGGTTACAGGCGTGAAGAAGAACTCAGGATTGACTGCAACATCCAGCTGACGCTTCTCAGCCAGCAGTCCTACAGGGTGGAGCTCGAGGGTACTCATTCCGACGGACTGGGGGGGGCGCTCAATCTTGTCTATCAGAATAAAAACCTCTTCAGGGGGGCTGAGCTGTTTAATCTGAAGCTGAAGGGGGCCTACGAGACTCTCAGGCAGGATACAGTAATGCATTCCATCGAATACGGGGCCGAGACAAGCCTCAGGTTTCCGAAATTCATTCTCCCTTTCCTGAAGACGGAAGGCTTTATCAAGAAGTATAATCCCACCACTACTCTCCTGGCTGCATACAATTACCAGAAAATGCCGTTTTATACGAGGAAAATGGCCAATGCCACAATCGGCTACAACTGGAACAGCAATCCCTATACAACTCATATTGTAAATCCCCTTCAGCTTAATATAGTAATGCTCGATACCATTGATCCGGCATTCAGGGAAAAAATAGAGTCATCCTCATACCTGGCCTACAGTTACCGGGATGTCACCATCCTGGGAAGCGGCTATTCCCTTGTATTCAGTAATCAGACCATAAAAAAATCAAGGGATTTCTGGTTTTTCAGGTTTAATGCGGAAACTTCCGGCAATCTGCTGGAGTTTATCAGTACTCTGGCCGGACAGGAAAAGAAGGACGGAAGCTATAATGTATTCGGCCGTCCTTTCGCCCAATACATCAGGGCAGACCTTGACCTGAGATACAATCTGATAATAAATGATGTAAGTTCGGTTGTGTACAGGGGATTCATCGGAGCCGCAATCCCGTACGGAAATTCACAGGCAATTCCTTTCGAAAAGCAGTATTTCGGAGGAGGGGCCAACGGTATCCGGGCCTGGCAGGTAAGAACTCTCGGTCCGGGTTCCCATGTGCCCGACCGCAGCAGCTTCCTCAACCAGACAGCCGACATCAAGCTCGAGACAAATATTGAATACCGTTTCAAGCTGTTCTGGATACTGGAAAGTGCCTTTTTCGTGGATGCAGGAAATATCTGGTCCTACAGGGATAATTCCATTGAAGGGGCACAGTTTCATTTCAGGAATGTGATGAAGGACATGGCCGTGGGAACAGGGATCGGATTGAGATTCAATCTTGACTTTGTGCTTATAAGGGCTGATGCGGGGATGAAACTGAGGGATCCTTCCCTGCCGGCGGGTTCAAAATGGATAAGTAACTGGAAGGATTATTCTGACAAAACCGAAGGCGGCAAAATCTTCACCTTTGTTCTCGGAATAGGCTATCCTTTCTGAGAAAGGGAATCCGGCCGCCGCCGGGCGCGCCATGCAGGGAAAGGCATCATCAGCTGAGGCTGTGCTGCTGCAAAATGATCCGTTTCAGAAAGTCTTTTTCAGAAAAGAGCAGGATACATCAGGCTATTCTTTTATTTATTGCGGTTTATTCATAAATTGCAGCAGGTCTTACTGCATTTATATGGCTCGTTTTTCACCGGAAGCTTTGAAGGACTGGTTCGGATATACCCGCCGTGAAAGAAGATCATCCTTTTTTCTTCTTCTGTTGATTGTTTCAGTGGCGGGTATCAGATTCATGGTGCCCGGTGTCAGAATGAGGCTCGAACTGTCAGCTCTTGAAAAGGATATTGCCGCAGACAGCAGTGTCAGGATCATTGTTCAGGAGAATAAAACCCGGCAGCCCGGATCTGCCAGGGCCGAAACAGTCATAGATCTCAACAGATGTGATTCAGCATCACTTATGGCTTTGCCCGGAATCGGTCCCGTACTTTCTGCCCGCATCATCAGGTACAGGAACCTCCTGGGCGGGTATGCCGAGGTGAGTCAGCTGAAGGAGGTATACGGGCTGCCTGAAGAAACCTACAGGAGTATTTCCGGCAGACTGAGGGCTGACGGGAAGGATGTTAGGAAAATAATTGTGAACAGGGCTGATTACAGGCAGTTATTGCGCTTCCCCTATTTTGAAAGGTATGATGTGACTGCAATCCTGAAATACCGGGAACTGCAGGGAAGAATCAAGAGCTGCGAGGAGCTGGTTGAAAATAATATTCTCAGCAGGGAAAAGGCTGAGAGGGTAAAATGGTACCTGGATTTCAGTGAATAAATTCCCTCCGGTTTTAAGTAAACTTTAACGTTTGCAGGCTTTGATTTTGGCAAAATAAAGCCTATCTTTAGTTTCTATGAGTCAATGATGAATATTAACCAGGCAAATAACTATATCTTATGAAATTACGTCATATGAATAAATTATCTCCATAAATGTTTTGAAAAGAATGATTCAATTTATACATTTGCGCCTCGTTTTAACACAGAATATTTTATGATTATCGTACCAGTAAAAGAAGGCGAAAATATAGAGAGAGCTTTAAAGAAGTTCAAACGTAAGTTTGAAAGGACGGGAGTGATACGCGAATTAAGGGCCCGTCAGGCATTTATTAAGCCTTCAATCCGCAAAAGAGAACAGCTAAAGAAGGCTAAATACGTTCAGAAGATGCAGGAAAGCGAAGATTGATTCCCTTTCCGCTTCGGAATAGTTTTTTCTTTACACCCACATAAGGTTCCTTTATGGATCATAAGGAATCCTTCCTGCAATATTTGAGATTTGAGAAGCGGTATTCGCCGCATACATTAAGGTCGTACAGGAATGATCTCAATCAGTTCGGGGCATACCTTTCGGACCGTTTCCCCGGTATTGAATCCCCAGAAATATCTTCACATCACATCCGGGGATGGATAGTGAGCCTGATGGAGAAGGGAATGGATCCGGCAAGCGTTCACAGGAAGATTTCATGCCTGAGAGTGTTTTTCAGGTGGCAGCAGAGGGAAGGCCTGGTTGCCGGAAATCCGGCAGACGGTATAGCGCTTCCGAAAAGAAAGAAGAACCTGCCTGTCTTCGTGGCAGAGGAAGCTATGGATGATTTGCTGGACAAGGATTTCTTCAGTGATGATTTTACCGGACTGAGGAACCGTACGATCATTGAGATGATATATCTTACCGGGATCCGCAGGGCGGAACTGACAGGCCTGAATGTGGGTGATATTGATTTTCAGGACTCAAGCATCAGGGTCACCGGAAAAAGAAATAAGCAGAGAATCATTCCCCTTACCGCACCATTTGTCAGAAGGCTCAGGGAATATCTCGCGCTGCGAAGCGAAATCAGCAGCATTCAGAAGGAAACCCATTTGTTCCTTACTGAAAAGGGAAACAAACTATATGATAAAAGCGTTTACAATATTGTCAGGGATTATCTGAATATGGTTACCACAAGTGAAAAGAAGAGTCCTCATGTTTTAAGGCATACTTTCGCCACACACATGCTTAACAGGGGGGCCGATCTCAATGCCATAAAGGAATTCCTCGGTCATGCCAGCCTTTCGGCAACACAGGTTTATACACACAATACATTTGGTAAACTCAGGAAAATATACAGACAGGCTCATCCAAGAGCTTAATATTTATAATTAATAAAAACAGGAGGTGCTACTATGAACGTTCAGATTCATTCAGTACGGTTTGATGCCGACAAAAAATTAATAGATTTTGTTAATCAGAAACTGGGAAAACTGACTCAGTACGGAGAGGATATTGTGAATGCTGAAGTCTATCTGAGACTGGACAAGGATCAGACAAAGGAAAATAAAATTAGCGAAATCAAACTGGATATTTCGGGTGGACCTTTATTTGCCAAAAAGCAAAGCAAAACTTTTGAAGAAGCTACAGACGGGGCTGTAAATGCCCTGAAAAAACAGATTACCAAACATAAGCAAAAGAAGAGGGGAGTATAGAAATTCCATTATTTAAAATAATCTGATTTATTTTGATAAATAAAATTTAATTGCATACATTTGCACACCGTTTTTTAAGGGTGATTTATGCCCTGATGGTGTGTTCTTTAAATTGCCGATGTAGCTCAGTTGGTCAGAGCAGCTGATTTGTAATCTGCAGGTCGGGGGTTCGAATCCCTTCATCGGCTCCTGAAAGAGTTAAAAGTGTATGTCTCAAGAGTTTAATTCTGTTTTTTGAGGGGAGATACCAAAGCGGTCAACTGGGGCAGACTGTAAATCTGCTGACGAATGTCTTCGTAGGTTCGAATCCTGCTCTCCCCACTTCAAACAGAATAATGTTCTTAAATCTTCAGATCCGGATTTAAGCATTCATAAAACTTCATGGAGGATATTAAGCGGGAGTAGCTCAGTTGGTAGAGCATTAGCCTTCCAAGCTAAGGGTCGCGGATTCGAGCTCCGTCTCCCGCTCACTTTATGAAGCCAGAGTAGCTCAGGGGTAGAGCACTTCCTTGGTAAGGAAGGGGTCAGGGGTTCAATTCCCCTCTCCGGCTCAAAGAAATAAATACCTAAGTGGATAACAGATAAACTAATTTTAAAATAAGCTTTTAGTTATGGCAAAACAAAAATTCGACAGATCGAAACCTCATGTGAACATTGGTACCATTGGTCACATTGATCATGGCAAGACTACCCTTACTGCCGCGATAACCAAGGTCCTTAACAAGAAAGGTCTTTCTGAATTAAGGGATTTTGATTCAATCGATAATGCTCCCGAAGAAAAGGAAAGGGGTATTACCATAAACACTTCTCATGTGGAATACCAGACGGCTGAACGTCATTATGCACATGTTGACTGTCCGGGTCATGCGGATTATATCAAGAATATGGTTACAGGTGCGGCGCAGATGGACGGTGCCATCCTGGTAGTTGCAGCTACCGACGGTCCCATGCCACAGACACGTGAACATATACTTCTTGCTCACCAGGTTAACGTGCCCAAGATCCTGGTATTCATGAACAAGGTGGATCTTGTTGATGATGAGGAACTTCTTGATCTTGTTGAAATGGAGGTGCGTGAACTTCTCAACTTCTATAAATTCGATGGCGACAATGCACCGGTTATCCGCGGTTCAGCCCTCGGAGCACTGCATGGCGAAGAAAAATGGGAAGAAAAGGTAATGGAGCTTATGGATGCCGTTGACAGCTATATTCCGATTCCTCCTCGTGACAATGAGAAGCCTTTCCTGATGCCGGTCGAGGATGTGTTCTCGATTACCGGACGCGGTACCGTTGCAACCGGACGTATCGAAACAGGAATTGTAAACACGGGTGATGAACTTGAAATGATCGGCCTGGGCGTGTCGAAGCGCAAGACTGTATGTACGGGTGTTGAAATGTTCCGCAAGATTCTCGATACCGGTGAAGCCGGTGATAACGTGGGTCTCCTGCTCCGCGGTGTTGACAAGAAAGAGATCAAGAGAGGAATGGTTCTTGCAAAACCCGGTTCAATAACTCCCCATACCAAGATAAAAGCCGAGATTTATGTTCTCAAGAAGGAAGAAGGCGGACGCCATACCCCGTTCCATAACAAATACCGTCCGCAGTTCTATATCAGGACACTTGATATAACAGGAGAAATCACCCTCCCGGAAGGAAGAGAAATGGTAATGCCGGGTGATAACGTTACCATAACCGTGGATCTTATTTACCCTGTCGCCATAAATGTAGGTCTCAGGTTTGCAATCCGTGAAGGCGGAAGAACCGTGGGAGCAGGCGCAGTGGTTGAAGTCCTTGAATAAAACGGACAAATTGCAGATCGCAATGGATTGCTGTTTTGCCGGCCATTGCGGTCTGACAATAATACGGGTGTAGCTCAGTTGGTAGAGCACTGGTCTCCAAAACCAGGTGTCGGGAGTTCGAGTCTCTCCTCCCGTGCCAAATTTCAGTATAATGAAGATAAAAGGATATTTTCGGGAATCATTCACTGAACTTGTGCATAAGGTAACATGGCCGACATGGAGTGAACTTCAGAACAGTGCAGCCATTGTTATGGTCGCTGCTCTGATATTCGCACTGATCGTGGCTCTGATGGATGCGGCATTCAGCAGGATAATGGGATTTATTTACAGTTTGTTATATTAATGAAGAGCTCCCAGATGGATGAGAATGTTAAGAAGTGGTATGTGCTCAGGGCAATCGGCGGGAAGGAAAAGAAGGTAAAAGAGTACATTGAGAGTGAAATTGCACATCATAAACTTGAAGATTTCGTCACACAGGTTCTTATCCCGACAGAAAAGATTTACCAGATAAGAGCCGGTAAGAAAATCAGCAAGGAAAGAACCTTTTTTCCCGGCTATGTGCTGGTTGAAGCCGTCCTTGTCGGGGAAGTGCCCCATATCCTCAGGAATGTCCCCAACGTGATAGGATTTCTGGGATCACAGGACGGAGAACCTGTTCCCCTGAGGAAATCCGAGGTAAACAGGATTCTGGGCAAGGTGGATGAACTGAACGCCAGCGACGAGGAACTCGGCGTCCCGTTCTTTGTCGGGGAAGCTGTTAAGGTTATAGACGGCCCTTTCAACAGCTTTACGGGAATTATTGAAGAAGTAAATGAGGAAAAGAAAAAGCTCAAGGTAATGGTAAAAATTTTCGGCAGGAAAACTCCGCTTGAGCTTAGTTTTATGCAGGTAGAAAAGGAAAACTGAAAGAAGATATTGATGGCTGTAATAATTATAATGCTTCCTGAATAGCTGTCATACTCTCGCAATAAATACGCAAATTTTAAATTATGGCAAAAACAGTTGCTGGAATTATCAAGTTACAGATTCGTGGCGGGGCTGCCAATCCATCACCGCCTGTAGGACCTGCGCTGGGTTCAAAGGGCGTTAACATAATGGATTTCTGCAAGCAGTTCAATGCCAGGACTCAGGATAAAGCGGGAAAAGTTATACCGGTTGTGATCACCGTTTATACCGACAAGTCATTTGACTTTGTCACAAAAACACCACCGGTAGCTGTCCAGCTTCTTGAAACAGCCAGATCGAAGAAAGGCTCAAAAGAGCCTAACAGAGAGAGGGTGGCACAGATTTCCTGGGACCAGGTCAGGGCAATTGCAGAGGAGAAAATGGAAGACCTGAATTGTTTTACAATTGAGGCAGCCATGAAGATGGTGGCCGGTACCGCGAGAAGTATGGGGATAGCCGTAAAGGGTGAAGCCCCGGTAAAAATTAATTAAAGAGAAATGACCAAACTTACCAAAAACCGAAAGCTTGTTCTTGATAAGATCGACAGGGACAGGCTCTATACGTTGAAAGAAGCATCCTCACTGGTAAAGGAAATAACAACCACCAGGTTTGATGCTTCCGTCGACCTGGATGTAAGGTTAGGTATTGATCCGAGAAAGTCCAACCAGATGGTGCGCGGCGTTGTATCACTGCCTCATGGAACGGGCAAGGAGATAAAAGTCCTGGTGCTTTGCACTCCTGACAAGGAAAGCGAAGCCACCGAAGCCGGAGCCGACTATGTTGGTCTTGACGATTATATCGAAAAGATCAAGGGAGGATGGACAGATGTGGATGTGATAATAACCATGCCGTCCGTGATGGGAAAAGTGGGTCAGCTGGGAAGAATACTCGGTCCGCGCGGACTGATGCCCAATCCCAAAAGTGGAACTGTTACCATGGAAATTGGTAAAGCTGTCAGGGAAGTGAAACAGGGCAAGATTGATTTCAAGGTTGACAAAACCGGAATCATTCATGCTTCAATAGGAAAAGTCTCATTTGAGCCCCAGAAGATCGCCGAGAATGCCAGGGAGTTCATCTCTATGGTAAACAAGCTCAAGCCGGCTGCAGCAAAGGGAACCTACATACGTAGCCTCTACCTTTCAAGCACTATGAGCCCGGGAATAAAAATCGATCCCAAAGGACTTGATGAATAATGTATTATGTTAAAACTCAGATGCTAATATGAGACGGGAAGAAAAAATCGCTATTGTTGACAGCCTCACTGAGAGAATAAAGGAGTACAGCCACTTTTATCTGACTGATACCGCTGAACTGAATGCAGCAGACACAACTGACCTGAGAAGAAAGTGCTATGAAAATGACATAAAGCTTGTCGTGGTAAAAAACACTCTTCTCAAAAGAGCATTTGAACAGTCTGGCATTGACTTTCAGGAACTGTATCCTGTCCTGAAAGGAACTACGTCCATCATGTTTGCCAATACAGGAAACAGCCCTGCAAAACTTATCAGGGATTTCCGCAGGCAGCATGATAAACCTTTGCTTAAGGGAGCTTATGTTCAGGAATCATTTTATATCGGTGACAATATGCTTGATACTCTCGTCACAATCAAATCAAGAGAGGAAATGATAGCTGATGTGATACTGATGCTTAAGTCACCTGCACTGAACGTGATCTCTGCCCTGCAATCAGGTGCAAATAAAATTCACGGTGTTCTTGAAACACTTTCAAAAAAAGAAGAATAATCAATGTATAATCAATTTAAATCTTTATAAAAAATGGCAGATCTTAAGAAATTTGCAGAAGAACTTGTTAACCTGTCCGTGAAAGAAGTAAACGAGCTGGCTAAAATACTGAAGGAAGAGTATGGTATAGAACCGGCTGCCGCAGCCGTAGCCGTTGCCGGCCCTGCTGCCAGTGCGGAAGCACCCGCTGCTGCTGAAAAAACATCTTTCGATGTCATCCTGAAAAGCCCGGGCGGACAAAAATTACAGATTGTCAAGCTTGTCAGGGAAATAACCTCCCTCGGACTCAAGGAAGCCAAGGCACTCGTTGATGCAGCACCCGGCCCCGTCATGGAAGGTGTGTCAAAAGAAGAAGCAGAATCGGTTAAAAACAAATTGGTTGACGCAGGAGCTGAAGTTGAACTTAAATAAAATCATAGCTCATAACCGGGTTACAGGTTTAGTTCCGCCATATGGCAGAACTAAACCTTTCGTTCTTTAAATTATATGTTTATTTAATCTTGTTAAAATGTCTTCAAAAAATACCGAAAGAATATGTTTTTCATCCAGGGAAGGCCAGTTTGAATATCCGGATTTTCTGGGAGTTCAGCTGAAATCCTTCGGTGAGTTCTTTCAGCTCGGAACAACTCCCGAAAGCAGGAAAAAGGAAAGACTTTACAAAGTGTTCACCGAAAATTTTCCGATAACCGACACAAGGAATAATTTCGTCCTGGAATTTTTAGATTATTACATCGATCCGCCACGGTATACAATTGAAGAATGTATTGAACGCGGACTGACATACAGTGTGCCGCTCAAGGCAAAACTCAAGCTGTACTGCACTGACCCCGAACATGAAGATTTTGACACGGTAATCCAGGATGTTTATCTTGGAACAGTTCCCTATATGACGGAACGTGCAACATTCGTCATTAACGGTGCGGAAAGGGTAGTGGTGTCACAGCTGCACCGGTCCCCCGGCGTGTTCTTCGGTCAGAGCATTCATGCAAACGGCACAAAACTCTATTCGGCACGTATTATCCCCTTCAAGGGATCATGGATAGAGTTTGCAACCGACATCAACAATGTGATGTATGCATATATCGACAGGAAGAAGAAGCTTCCGGTCACGACTCTTCTGCGTGCCATAGGATTCGAGAGCGACAAGGAGATCCTGGAGATCTTCGACCTCGCCGAGGAACACAAGGTTTCCAAAACAAGTATCAAAAAGCTGGTGGGGCGGAAACTGGCTGCAAGGGTCCTGAGATCCTGGGTTGAGGATTTTGTGGATGAGGATACGGGCGAGGTTGTTACCATTGAAAGGAATGAAGTGATTGTCGACAGGGAAACCACAATAACACAGGAACATGTTGACCAGATCGTGGATTCCGGCGCAAAGGGCATCCTGGTACATAAGGATGATACAAGCCAGTCGGATTATGCTATAATATACAACACCCTGCAGAAGGATCCCTGCAACTCGGAAAAGGAGGCAGTGGTTTATATCTACCGCCAGCTGAGGAATGCGGAGCCGCCCGATGAGGCAACGGCACGCGACGTAATAGAAAAACTGTTCTTTTCCGATAAGAGGTATGACCTCGGTGAGGTCGGCCGCTACAGGATCAACAAAAAGCTGGGGCTCGAGACAGATATGGAGGTCCGGGTTCTCACCAGGGAAGATATTATAAAGATTATTGCCTATCTCATTGAGCTGATAAATGCAAAAACCGATGTTGATGATATTGACCATCTCAGCAACAGAAGGGTAAGGACCGTGGGCGAACAGCTTTATACGCAGTTCGGGGTAGGCCTTGCACGCATGGCACGTACCATCCGTGAAAGGATGAACGTAAGGGATAATGAAGTATTTACTCCGGTTGACCTTATTAATGCCAAAACCCTTTCTTCGGTTATCAACTCCTTCTTCGGGACAAACCAGCTTTCCCAGTTTATGGACCAGACCAATCCCCTTGCCGAGATGACTCATAAAAGGCGAATGTCGGCCCTCGGTCCGGGAGGCCTTTCCCGTGAAAGAGCCGGATTCGAGGTCAGGGACGTTCACTATACACATTATGGAAGGCTTTGTCCCATAGAAACACCTGAAGGACCGAATATCGGGCTTATTTCCTCTCTTTGTGTCTATGCAAGAATCAATGACCTGGGCTTTATCGAGACTCCCTACCTGAAGGTAAAGGATTCAAAGGTTGACTTCAGCAATGAAGGCGTGGTTTGGATGAGTGCCGAGGAGGAAGAGCAGAAAATGATTGCCCAGGCCAATGCCCCTGTGGATCAGGACGGTTATTTCGCGGCACCCAGGGTGAAATGCAGGTATGAAGCCGATTATCCCTTTGAGGAGATCGAAAATGTTGACCTGATGGACGTGGCTCCCAATCAGATCGCCTCAATAGCAGCCTCCCTCATTCCCTTCCTGGAACACGACGATGCCAACAGGGCACTGATGGGATCAAACATGATGAGGCAGGCGGTTCCGCTGATCAATCCCGAAGCAGCAGTAGTGGGAACGGGCCTTGAGACACAGGTCATCAGGGACAGCCGCATACTGCATGTAGCAGAGGGCGACGGCGTGGTCGAATATGTTGATTCCGACAGGATAGTGATAAGATATACCCGCACCGATGAAGAGAAATTTGTCAGCTTTGAGGATGATGTAAAACAGTATGTTCTTCCCAAATACAAAAAAACAAACCAGAACACCTGTATCAACCTCGTACCCGTGGTCAAAAAGGGCGAGAAAGTCAGAAAAGGCCAGGTGCTGACGGAAGGTTACGGAACCAAGAACGGTGAACTGGCCCTGGGGAGAAACCTCAAGGTGGCCTTCATGCCGTGGAAGGGATATAATTTTGAGGATGCCATTGTCATTTCCGACAGGGTCGTCGAGGAAGACCTGTTCACCTCCGTGCATATCGACGAGTATCTTCTTGAGGTGAGGGATACCAAGCGGGGCCTGGAGGAACTTACTTCCGACATTCCGAACGTTAGTGAGGAGGCGACCAGGAATCTTGACGAAAACGGGCTTATACGGATTGGGGCACATATCAAACCCGGCGATATTCTCATCGGGAAAATAACACCAAAGGGTGAATCAGATCCCTCTCCCGAGGAAAAGCTCCTTCGTGCCATCTTTGGCGACAAGGCCGGTGATGTGAAGGATGCATCACTAAAGGCAGGCCCTTCCCTTGAAGGTGTTGTGATTGACAAGAAGCTTTTCACAAGGGCTGTGAAGGACAGGAAGTCAAAAGCTGTTGAAAAGCCCCTTCTCGACAAGATAGAAAGTGAGTTTGCCAGGAATGTTGAGGAACTCCAGGCACGGCTGGTGGACAAGCTTTTTATACTGGTGAACGGGAAAACCTCCCAGGGTGTGAAGGATTATCTCAATGTGGATATTATTCCCAAGGGCAGCAAATTCACCCTCAAGCAGCTTCAGGAGATAGATTTTCTTAATGTCAATCCCAACAAATGGACTACTGACAAGAAGAAAAACGATACCATCAAACAGCTCCTTCACAACTATATCATCAAGTACAAGGAGATTGACGGAATATACAAGAGGAAGAAATACAGCATCACGATAGGTGATGAGCTTCCCACAGGCATTGTCCGCCTTGCGAAAGTCTACATTGCCAAGAAGAGGAAGATAAAGGTAGGCGACAAGATGGCAGGGCGCCATGGCAACAAGGGAATTGTTGCCAAGATAGTCCGGGCTGAGGACATGCCCTTCCTCGAGGACGGCACACCGGTGGATATTGTCCTTAACCCGCTTGGAGTGCCTTCGAGGATGAACCTGGGCCAGATATATGAAACAGTTCTGGGCTGGGCGGGACAAAAACTCGGACTCTCTTTCTCGACACCCATCTTTGATGGCGCCACAATGGACCAGATAACCGGGTACACCGAAAAGGCAGGTCTTCCCACCTACGGAAAGACCTACCTCTACGACGGCGGTACCGGTGAACGCTTTGACCAGCCGGCAACCGTGGGCGTAATCTACATGCTCAAGCTCGGCCACATGGTTGATGACAAGATGCATGCCCGTTCCATCGGACCTTACTCACTTATCACCCAGCAGCCCCTGGGCGGCAAGGCACAATTCGGGGGCCAGCGTTTCGGCGAAATGGAAGTATGGGCACTGGAGGCTTTCGGTGCGGCCCATATACTACAGGAGATACTGACAATAAAGTCGGATGATGTCCTGGGACGTGCCAAGGCATATGAAGCCATAGTGAAGGGAGAGCCAATGCCGCAGCCGGGTATCCCGGAATCACTGAACGTGCTTCTGCATGAACTCCGGGGACTTGGCCTGAGTGTCATACTTGACTGATTCCCGGAACACTTAGTTTATTTTATTATTGAATTAATAAATCCATCATATATGTCATTCAGAAGAGACAACAAAACAAAAACCAGTTATTCAAAGATTTCAATAGGTCTTGCGTCACCTGAAGAAATACTGGACCGTTCAAGCGGTGAGGTGCTGAAACCAGAAACCATCAATTACCGCACCTACAAGCCTGAGCGTGACGGGTTGTTCTGTGAAAGAATCTTTGGACCGGTAAAGGATTATGAATGTCATTGCGGGAAATACAAGAGGATAAGGTATAAGGGCATTGTATGCGACCGCTGTGGTGTTGAGGTCACTGAAAAGAAAGTGCGCCGCGAAAGAATGGGGCATATCTCCCTGGTTGTTCCGGTAGCACACATCTGGTATTTCAGATCGCTTCCGAACAAGATCGGTTATCTGCTCGGGCTTCCCACAAAGAAACTCGATTCGATCATATATTATGAGCGTTATGTTGTGATCAACCCGGGCATAAAGGAAGCTGATGGTGTAAAATATCTCAGTTTCCTCACCGAGGAGGAATACCTCGAGATAATGGAATCGCTTCCCAAGGAAAACCAGTATCTCGAAGACAGCCATCCCGACAAGTTCATTGCCGACATGGGAGCCGAGGCCCTTTTCAAGCTTCTTTCCCGTATTGATCTTGATGAGATGTCTTATTCGCTCCGTTACCAGGCCAGTATTGAAACATCGCAGCAGCGTAAAAGTGAAGCGCTGAAACGCCTTCAGGTGGTTGAAGCCTTCAGGGATTCCAGGAACGTAAACAGGCCCGAATGGATGATTATAAAGGTTGTTCCAGTCATTCCCCCTGAACTGAGACCCCTGGTGCCGCTTGACGGCGGACGCTTTGCTACAAGCGACCTGAATGATCTGTACCGCAGGGTTATAATAAGAAACAACAGGCTGAAGAGGCTTATTGAAATAAAGGCACCGGAAGTTATTCTCAGGAATGAGAAACGTATGCTTCAGGAGGCTGTTGATTCACTCTTTGATAATTCAAGAAAGGCCAATGCGGTAAAAACCGATGCAAACCGGCCTCTGAAATCCCTGAGTGACAGTCTGAAGGGAAAACAGGGAAGGTTCCGTCAGAACCTGCTCGGCAAGAGGGTGGACTATTCGGCCCGTTCGGTTATCGTTGTCGGGCCCGAACTCAATCTTCATGAGTGCGGACTTCCGAAAGACATGGCGGCTGAGCTCTACAAGCCGTTTATTATCCGTAAGCTTATTGAGCGTGGAATAGTGAAAACAGTCAAATCAGCAAAGAAGATTGTTGACAGGAAGGATCCGGTTGTCTGGGACATACTGGAAAATGTCCTTAAGGGCCATCCCGTTCTGCTGAACCGTGCACCGACACTTCACCGGCTCGGAATCCAGGCATTTCAGCCAAAGCTTATTGAGGGCAAGGCAATTCAGCTCCATCCGCTGGTTTGTACCGCATTCAATGCCGACTTTGACGGCGACCAGATGGCTGTGCACCTGCCTCTCGGAAACAGTGCAATACTTGAGGCCCAGATGCTGATGCTGGCTTCCCACAATATCCTTAATCCGGCAAACGGTGCTCCCATAACGGTGCCTTCACAGGACATGGTTCTCGGACTATACTATATTACCAAGGGCAAGAAGAGTACGGAAACAGAAAAGGTGAAGGGAGAGGGGCTTGTGTTCTATTCGCCTGAAGAAGTCAATATAGCATATAATGAGGGCAAGGTTGATCTCCATGCGATTATCAAAGTGAAGGTCAGGGATTTTGTAAACAACAAACCCGTTCATCATATAATCGAAACCACTGTCGGAAGAGTTATTTTCAACCAGTATGTTCCGGAGGAGGTTGGTTTTATAAATGAGCTTCTGACCAAGAAATCACTGAGGGATATCATCGGCAGGGTGCTCAAGCTTTCAGGAATGGCAAAAACGGCTGAGTTCCTCGATTCAATCAAGAACCTGGGATTTGATTCGGCATTCAGGGGCGGGCTGTCCTTCAATCTTGATGACGTTATAATTCCTGATGAGAAGGCCAGGTTTGTGAGCGAGGGCTATGACCATGTTGATGAGGTAAGCAATAACTACAGCATGGGCTTCATCACCAACAATGAGCGCTACAATCAGATTATTGATATCTGGACACACGTAAATGCCCGGCTTACCCAGTCGCTGATGAAGCAGCTGTCGGCCGACAAGCAGGGCTTCAATTCCGTCTATATGATGCTTGATTCGGGTGCCAGGGGTTCAAAGGAACAGATACGTCAGCTTTCGGGCATGAGGGGACTGATGGCAAAACCCCAGAAATCAACCGCTTCCGGTCCTGAGATTATTGAAAACCCCATCCTGTCAAACTTCAAGGAGGGCCTTTCTGTTCTGGAATACTTCATTTCAACACATGGTGCCCGCAAGGGTCTGGCTGACACTGCACTCAAGACTGCTGATGCGGGATATCTTACACGGCGCCTTGTTGATGTATCGCAGGATGTTATAATAACCGAGGAAGACTGCGGAACACTGAGAGGTCTGGTGGCTGTTGCCATCAAGAAGAATGAGGAGGTGGTGGAAACACTCTATGAAAGGATACTGGGGCGCACAACGGTGCATAATGTGTATCATCCGCTTACAGGAGACCTTATAGTTGAGGCTGGTCAGGAGCTTACCGAAGAGCTGGCCTCGGCCATCGAGGATTCTCCGATTGAACAGGTAGAGATACGCTCGGTTCTCACCTGTGAATCAAAAAGAGGAGTGTGTGCAAAATGTTACGGGCGGAACCTGGCAACTGGCCAGATGGTCCAGAAGGGTGAAGCAGTAGGGGTTATTGCCGCCCAGAGCATAGGTGAACCCGGAACACAGCTTACACTGCGTACCTTCCACGTTGGCGGTACAGCATCAAATATCACTGCCGAATCAAGACTTGTGGCGAGATATGCCGGAATAGCCGTCATAGACGAATTAAGGTCCGTTCCCAGGAAGGATCCCGAGAAAGGCGAAATTGACATTGTTATCGGCCGTCTTGCCGAACTGAGGATCATAGACAAGAAGACCGGGATAGCTCTTACAACCCATACAATACCCTATGGTTCCAAACTTTACATCAAACCGGGCCAGGAAGTGGAAAAGGGCAAGCTGATCTGTGAATGGGATCCCTTCAATGCAGTTATTATTTCCGAAACAGGCGGAAAAATAAGCTATGAACATCTGATTGAAAGTGTCACCTTCCGTGAGGAGTCGGATGAACAGACCGGATTCAGGGAAAAAGTGATTATTGAGAGCAGGGACAAGACCAAGAACCCGGCAATCAAGATATTGTCACCCAAGGGTGAAGAACTGAGGGTGTATAACCTGCCTGTAGGATCTCACCTTGTGGCTGAAACGAACAGGGTTGTGGAACCGGGTGAGATACTGGCAAAGATACCGCGTGCCGTTGGCAAATCAGGAGATATAACAGGAGGGCTTCCAAGGGTTACCGAATTGTTTGAGGCAAGAAATCCGTCCAATCCCGCAATCGTTTCAGAAATAGACGGTGAGGTCAGTTTCGGGAAAATCAAGAGAGGAAACAGGGAAATAACTATCAGGTCGAAGACCGATGAAATAAAGAAATACCTTGTTCCCCTTTCAAAACAGATACTTGTCCAGGAAAATGACTACGTGAGGGCAGGTATACCGCTTTCTGACGGTGCCATTACCCCGGCCAACATTCTTGACATCAAGGGACCGACCAAGGTTCAGGAATATATAGTGAATGAAATCCAGGAGGTTTACCGCCTCCAGGGAGTGAAAATAAATGACAAGCACTTTGAGATCATAGTGCGCCAGATGATGCGCAAGGTTGAGATCGTTGACCCGGGAGACACCAAGTTCCTGGAAAGGCAGGTTGTTGACAAGCTTGAGTTCATGGATGAAAATGACTGGATCTATGGCAAGAAGGTGGTTCTGGATGCAGGTGATTCCCAGACGCTTCGCCCGGGGATGATCATTACCGCACGTAAGCTGAGGGATGATAATTCAATCCTGAAAAGAAAGGACCAGAAAACTGTTGATGCCAGGGATGCCATTCCCGCAACTTCAAGCCAGGTGCTTCAGGGTATAACGAGGGCAGCTCTTCAGACCAACAGTTTCTTCTCGGCTGCATCCTTCCAGGAAACAACCAAGGTGCTCAACGAAGCGGCAATACTCGGAAAAGTTGACAGACTGGAAGGCCTGAAGGAGAATGTCATTGTGGGACACCTGATTCCGGCAGGAACCGGACAGCGTGATTATAACAGTATCATTGTCGGTTCGCTTGAAGAATTTGAAAGCCTTGTCGGTGCCGACCAGGAGGAATCAGGAGTAGAATCTGAAGTCAGATAATAAAAAAAAACAATATGCCGGAAAACAGGGATCCAAACCAGATAAGTATTGAACTGAACGAGGAAGTTGCACAGGGGATTTATTCGAATCTTGCGGTGATCACGCATTCCCCTTCGGAATTCGTGGTGGATTTTGTAAGGATAATGCCGGGGATACCCAAGGCCCAGGTCAAGTCACGCATAATACTCACACCCGAACATGCAAAGAGGTTCGTTGCAGCTCTTCAGGATAATATTGCAAAATATGAATCCGTTCACGGACCGATAAGGGAAGCAAAGGGTTCGGGTCCCGTTATGCCGCTGAGCTTCGGAGGGCCGACGGCCCAGGCTTGAGACCGCATTCCGGCAGTCCGGGCATGAGTTCGCCGCCGGCGGAATTGGCGTTCAGTTACTGCCATGAAGGCAGCCGGTAAATAGTTCCGGCTGCATTGTCAGGGTCGTCAGATCAGTGCTGGCGACTTGTTTTTTTTGTAATGCACGAAATAAAATCTTATTTTGCAGGTTTATAATTAACAATCTAAACAGTTTATTCTGAGATGAAACTCTATATTTTCCGGAAGATAGTGGTGGCAATGATCATCATCCTTCCGGTATTCTCATGGACGGGATGCAAAAAACAGCCCAAATGCGGCTGTGACGGGGACGTTATCCGTACAATCAACAATGAACTTATGGACCGCTCGAGGATAATCTACAGCCAGGACGGAAGCTCAGCCTATTTCACCATAGCCAATGGTATTTACTATGATACCTATCATTTCTGCAATCCCGGGGAAATGTTTCCGAAATTCAGGGAACTCGCCGGTGAAGACCAGATAATAATATCGGGCAACCTGTTCTGGGAATGTACATACATGATGAATTCAAGCAATTATTCCTACTATTCCTATTATTATAAGGTCTACAATATCCAGGTGACCGAGTTGAAATCCTATCTTTACGGTAAATAGCGGGGATTTTCACAGCATGGAACGGATTTTCATCCCGTACATAAAACGCAGTTGCAGAAATCAGACCTGCATGACGGCATTCCTGAACCGGAAATCATTTTTCATAATACAATACCTTAAATGGACAATTTCAGGGAAGGACTGACAAGAATCAAGGCATTTGTTTTCGATATTGACGGAGTATTGTCTCTTCAGACTATACCACTGAACACATCAGGTATTCCAAGCAGGACGGTTAATCTCAGGGATGGCTATGCCCTGCAGCTGGCGGTGAAAAAGGGATACAAGGTAGCCATAATCTCGGGCAGCAATTCAAGAGACTATCTGAAAAGACTGAAGATGCTCGGGATAAAGGATATTTATCTTAACAGCCGTTCAAAATTACGTCATTACAATCATTTCAGGGAGAAGTACGGCCTGGAAAATTCCGAGATACTATTCATGGGAGATGACATACCCGATTATCAGGTGATGAAAATGGCAGGTGTGCCGGCCTGTCCTTCAGATGCCGACAGCGAAATAAAACATGTTGCAATGTATATTTCCGACAGGGCCGGAGGTGCCGGATGTGTCAGGGATGTTATTGAACAGGTTCTCCGATTACATAACAACTGGATGGATTCTGATGCATTTGCCTGGTGATATAAGATATGTCCTCCGTCTGATAAGGTGGCAGAATCTGCTTATAGTGATCCTTACCATGGTGCTGATGAGATACGCCCTTGTTCAAACACTTGCAGGGGGAATATATGTCATGCTGGATGAAGGACAGGGGGAAGCGGTGAGGATGACGCTTCGTTTTCCGTGGTATGATTTCGTGATACTGGTATTTGCCACTGTCTGTATCACTGCCGGGGGCTATGTAATAAATGATTATTTCGATATCAGGACAGACCTTATCAACAGGGGAGAGGTGATTATCGGAACAAGAATCCCCAGGCGGAAAGCCATTCTCTGGCATTCAATCCTGAACATAGCAGGCGTTACTGCCGGATTTTACGTTTCTGCCAGGGCCGGATACCTCTGGTTCGGAACCATTTTCCTTCTTATTTCAGGCCTGCTCTATTTTTATTCGGCCAGCTACAAGCGCCAGTTTCTGGTAGGCAATCTGCTGGTTGCCGTGCTGACGGCCCTGGTTCCGGTTCTCGCTGTACTTTTTGAATGGACCGGACTATACAGATATTATTCCGTTCATGCAGGCAATCTGCCGGACCTGAAATTTCTTTTCTGGTGGGCCGGAGGGTTTGCCCTGTTTGCCTTTCTTACAACCTTCATACGGGAAATAATCAAGGATATAGAGGATTTTGAAGGCGATGCGGCCTATGGAAGGAATACCCTGCCGGTTGTGACGGGAATTCCGGTTTCCAAATTTATTTCGGTCAGCCTGATCATTGCCACCATTGTATTATTGTTTCTGGCCTGGTTCCTGTTTATCAGTGATATGATCACCCTGATCTATCTGTCGGCAGCCATTGTGCTTCCCCTGGTGGCAGCTGTGTTCAGACTGCTTTCCGGGAAAAACAGAAAGGAGCTTCATGCAGCTTCCGGACTGATTAAGCTGGTAATGCTGGCAGGAATACTTTATTCATTGGTGGTGAAGATAATCATTGACTGTAACCTTTTATGACATATGCTGGGCTATGAGCTGAAGAGATACAGGATTATTCTGGCTTCAAGATCATTGAGGAGGAGGCAGCTGCTGGAGGAACTCGGACTTGAGTTTACGGTGGTTGAAAAAGACTATGATGAAACATTTCCTGACAATCTTTCGGGAGAAGCCACGGCGCTCTGGCTGGCCGGCCGGAAAGCGGCCCTGTTCCGGAACAGTCTACTGCCGGATGAAATCGTTATTACAGCCGACACCGTGGTATGGTGCGGCGGCAGGATCCTGGACAAGCCGTCGGGGGAGGAGGAGGCCCGTGAGATGATCAGAATCCTTTCAGGAAAGACCCATGAGGTCATTACGGGAGTGAACCTTATGGCAAAATCTGCAGAAAGGATTTTCAGCGATACCACCAGGGTGACCTTCGGTATTCTGTCGGAAGAGGAAATAAGTTATTACGTTGAAAATTTCAGACCCTACGACAAAGCCGGTGCCTATGGCATCCAGGAATGGATAGGCCTGGTTGCATGCAGCCGGATAGAGGGTTCATATTTCAATGTTGTCGGTCTTCCTGTCCATTTGATCTACAGGGAACTCCGGGAACTGATAAAAAATCTGAACTGATCCGCCCCGGTGGCCCTGGCTTATCCGCATTCAGAACATGTGGTATGAATCAAGCGGGCAGTGGTGTCAGTGTGGTTTGAGCAAATTGGGTTTACTTGTCAGGCTTTAATTTATTCTGCAGTATCAGTCAGGTTTGTATTAATATTTTTGAAAATACTGTTAAATCCGGAAATGAAAATAAGCATGAAAAAAATTTTTGTATTAATAATCCTTGTTCAGGCCTTTTTCCCCTGCAGGCAGGCAAATGCCTTTCCAGATGAAGGGATGTGGATCCCTGCCCTTATTGAAAAATTCAATATCAGCATCATGAAGGAAAAGGGATTCAGGCTTTCCGCAGAGGATGTGTACAGCGTCAACAGGGCCTGCATGAAGGATGCGGTGCTTTCTTTCGGCGGGGGATGCACAGGTGCCGTCATATCACCCGACGGACTGCTCATTACCAATCATCATTGCGGCTACGGACAGATACAACGGCTGTCGACAGTTGAGAAGGATTATCTTGCAAATGGTTTCTGGGCAATGTCACGTGACGAGGAACTGCAGTGTCCGGGACTTTTTGTCACTTTCCTCAAAAGGATGGAGGATGTGACTGGTGAGATGATGAAGGGGATAAGTCCTGATATGGATAATGAGGCCCGCGACATTCTGCTGGATTCAAATTCTGAAAAGATCCGGAAGGATGCCGTTGAAGGCACACATTATACCGCAAGTGTCAGGCCGTTTTATATGGGCAACCAGTATTTCCTTCTTGTTTATGAAACATACAATGATGTCCGCCTTGTAGGAGCCCCGCCTTCCGCAATAGGCAAATTCGGGGGGGAGTCGGATAACTGGACATGGCCGCGTCATACCGGGGACTTTGCCCTTTTCCGCATCTATGCCGGAAAAAACAATGAACCAGCTGCATATTCCCCGGATAATGTCCCTTTTCAGTCAAGGTATCATTTCCCGGTCTCCCTCAGGGGAATCAGGGAGGGCGATTTCACCATGATTTTCGGCTATCCCGGAACAACAATGCAATATGTTCCGTCATACCATATTGATATGGTCAAGAACTACATTAACCCGGCAATGATAAAAATCCGGGATAGGAAGATAGAAATTATGGAAACTGCCATGAATACGAGTCCGAAGGTAAGGCTGCAGTATTCTGCAAAGAAATCCGGGATAGCCAATGGCTGGAAAAAATGGATAGGGGAAAACCAGGGACTGGAGAAAATGCAGACTATCAGCAGGAAACAGGAATACGAGAAACAGCTGACGGAATGGATCGGTGCAGATGACGGACGCAGGGAAAAATACGGCCATATCCTTCCCCGCTATGCGGAAATTTATCCTGAACTGAAAAAATACAGCCTGGTAAACAGTATTACCAATGACGCATTTTTCAACAGCGGGATAGAGGCTGTCGGACTGGCCTCAAACCTGTCTGCCTTTGCCGGGATGTATGAAGGCAGCATGGATCCGGAGAAGAGGGAAAGCTACAGGAATGCGATGCTGGCCTATGCCGGGGATTTTTTCAGAAACTATGACCGGGCAACGGACATGGAGCTGTTTGTTTCGGTGATGCAGCTTTATGGCGAGATTCTTGAACCGGAATGGCAGGCTCCGGAATACATAAGGCTCAAAAAGCTGTGCGGAGGAGATTTCCGTTCCCTTGCCGGAAGGATTTATGACAGGACCATCTTTGCCGATCAGGACCGGCTGACATCCTTTATAAGAGATTTCAAGAGATCGGGTGCCCGGGAACTGAAGAAGGATCCGTTTTACCAGCTTGCGGAAAGCGCATCCCTTCTGATTTCCGAAAGGGTTCGCGACAGGCTGGGCCGCCTTAACGCTGAAATAAGGGAGCTCAACAGGCTTTATATGGCCCTGCAGATGGAATACAACAGGGACCAGGTTTTTTATCCTGATGCAAACTCCACACTTAGAATAGCTTACGGAACAGTAAGCGGATATAAGTCCGCGGATGCCGTATACTTCAGCCATCTTACAACACTGAAGGGAATAATGGAAAAGGATAATCCCGAAATCTATGATTACGATGTTCCTGCCGGGCTCAGACAGCTTTATGAAGAGGGTGATTATGGCAGATATTCACAGGACGGTCAGTTGCCGGTGTGTTTCATCGCCAGCAATCATACCACCGGAGGCAATTCCGGCAGTCCGGTTATCAATGCAGACGGCCATCTGGCAGGAGTGAATTTTGACCGGGCGTGGGAGGGAGTTGCCAGTGACATGGCATTCAATCCGGAACAAAGCAGGAATATAAGTCTGGATATCAGATTTGCCCTGTTCATCATAGATAAATTTGCCGGTGCAGGCTACCTCCTTGATGAGATGACGCTTGTTGACTGATGCCTGCCTCATGGCTCTCCTTCCGGTAATACAAAAAACGGCACCGGCGGAATGAAGTTCCGCTCAGTGCCGTTTCCGGTATAAATCCCGGGTAAATATCAGCACTCAGTGTTTCTGGCAATCACTTGAAAGCCTTTACTTTGCTAAGTTTGTCTGAAAACAGCTGAACAACGTTTTCCTGGTCATTGATCAGCCGCCTTATTCTCTCCTGTGTGCTGTCATTTTTCGGAATGGCCCTGTTTGCACGGCTGATCTTGCTTTCGGCATTTCTGATTCTTTTTTCAGACTTTTTTATAGATCTCACAGTTGATCTTTTCTGCTTCTCAAGGTCCTTGATATACCTGGCTTTTGCATCCTTCTCATCTCCCGGTTCCATTACCATGTATTCCGCATTATGTTCTGCAAGGGCAGTAGTGGAAGTTGTAAGCTCATTGTTGAGGAGGGTCAGTTTTTCCCTTTCTGTCACCAGCTGCCTGTTTCCGGTCCGGATGTCCTTTTCCATTCCCGACTGCCGCTTTTCAAGTGATCTCAGTTCCTTTTCCAGATCTTTCAGCTTGCTCTGTTCCTGTTTCAGCTGATCGTTTACCAGATCGGTATACTGATCCTTTGCGAAATCGAAAAGAAAAGTCTTGGCCTTTGCCAGCTCAGCTTCTCCCGTGCTTCTTTCAATATAGACATCCTTGCGGATTTCAAATGCGGCTGTGAGCCTGAGAACCGAATCCTGGTCGGCCAGCATGCTTAAAATGTTGAAGGGATCCGGGGAAACGTTTTTGGATTTTGCACCAAAAATCGACATCTTGCCGGCATCATCCACAACCTTGGACTTCGTGCCGGTTTCCTGTTTCCTTATCCAGTTCTTCCGGGTTTTTTCATATTTAACCTCCGGGATAAGTACTGAAATTGCAGGATATCTGTTTGCCCCGAGATTCAGGCTGTCTTCCTGAATCACTATCGGTTTCTGGGCATTGATGGCGGCAAATGTGAACAGCGCGCCTGAAAAGAGTAAAGTTTTAAGTTTCATATAATTGTGTTTTTAGTTTTAATTTCCGGACAGTCTTGTCTTATAAGCAGGAGAACATTCGTATCCTGTATTCAATAATTTAAATTTAAAAATCTCTTGGTTTTCTGCCAATCCGGAGAATCCACGTGTTTAACAAGCTATTCTGGTTTTTGTTTATTCTGCCTGAACGGGACCTCTTACTTATTGGTCTGTTATGCTTTATCAGGGTTTTTGAAACGCCGTCAAATATAAAAAATCATTCTTGCTTGTGCAAACAGCCGGAAATTTCCGTACATTTGGTTTGTTATAAATAGAGATGAATAAATAATATATTATAATATATTTGACGAGAAATTTTGAAAAATATGAATATATATGCATATTTGCTTCAAAATATAAAATGCTATTTGCGATTGTAAAACATTGAGCAGTTATGACACATCAGGCAGAGACGATTGAGGTATCATGTGCAAACGATATGCTGCTGACCGAGGAGATGATTGATTTCATCAAGACGCGGTATGAAAAGCTTCTGGCGGGTGAGCTGAATCTTGTGAAGGTTTCGGCGCCGGTTGTGGTACCTGACGGAACAGGAATAAATGATGACCTTAACGGGGTTGAAGAACCCATAAGCTTTCCCGTTAAATCCCTTAACGGTCAGAAAGCCTCAATAATACAATCCCTGGCAAAGTGGAAAAGGATGCGTCTGAGATATTATCACATAGCTCCCGGAAAAGGCATTCTTACCGATATGCGCGCTCTCAGGCCAAGTGAAATCCTTACGCCAATTCATTCCGTGTATGTTGACCAGTGGGACTGGGAGAAGCATATCGAACCCGGGGAACGGTCATTGAAACTGCTTAAATCCACGGTTGCGTCAATCTATAAAACATTCCGGCAGATAGAGAAGGAGTTGTGTGAAAAATATCCCGTCAACACCCCCCAGTTGCCTGAGGAAATAAAGTTCATCCATGCCCAGGACCTGCTGGATGAGTACCCGGATCTCAGTCCGAAGCAGCGTGAGGCAAAAGCAGCAAAAAAATATGGTGCGGTATTCATCATTGGTGTCGGTCATGTGCTGAGCAACGGGGAACCTCATGACGGAAGGGCGCCCGATTATGACGACTGGAGCACCCTTAACGACGACGGCTATTACGGGCTCAATGGCGATATCATTTTCTGGAATCCTGCCCTGGAGTCGGCTTTCGAGATATCATCCATGGGTATCAGGGTTGACAGGAAATCTATGGAAAGACAGCTAGAGATCAGCGGCTGCCAGGACCGCAGGGATCTCCTTTTCCACAGACTGCTGCTGGACGGTCAGCTGCCGCTGAGTATAGGCGGCGGTATCGGCCAGTCACGACTGTGTATGTTCCTTCTGAAAAAGCTTCATATCGGAGAGGTGCAGTCAAGCATCTGGCCCAGCGACTTAAAGAAACAGTATGAGGGAAAGAACGTGAGACTCCTCTGAGCAGATCGCACAGAAAATTGTTATCTTTAGATGGTATTATTCTGATGAACCAGGCCCATGACTGTTGTTTCGGGGGCTCAGATATTCATTCAGAATGATCTGCCGGTACGGGAATTGATTCCGGCCGCATAACTCATTCATACATAACATATAACGCGGATGAAAATAATTGCCGATGATAAAATTCCTTTTCTGAAAGGAGTCCTGGAACCCTTTGCTGAAGTGATATATCTTCCGGGTCATCGGATTGACAACAGGATACTGCAGGATGCTGATGCGCTTCTCGTGCGGACAAGGACGAGATGCAACGAGGCCCTCCTGAGAAATACGGGAATAAAATTCATTGCCACCGCAACTATCGGCTATGATCACATAGATGCGGATTTCTGCAACAGTAAGGGCATCGCATGGACCAATGCCCCGGGCTGCAATTCATCGTCGGTCCGGCAATATGTTGCAGCTGCCCTTCTGAGAATATCTGGACAATTCAGGTACAGGCTGAAAAACAAAACCCTGGGTATCGTGGGTGTAGGGAATGTTGGGTCAAAAGTCAGCAGCCTGGCCCGGATACTTGAAATGAATGTCCTTTTAAATGATCCTCCCAGGGCAAGAAAAGAAGGGGATGAGGGATTTGCCGGCCTTGAACAGGTTCTTATGGAATCCGACATCGTTACCGCTCATGTTCCTCTTAATCCTGCCGGAGAAGACTCTACGGTAAACCTGTTCAATGAGGACTGTTTCAGAATGATGAGAAAAGGTACCTGGTTCATCAATACGTCGAGGGGAGAGGTGACCGATACCCTGGCGCTGAAAAATGCACTTGACAGCGGAAAGCTTATGGGGGCAGTGCTGGATGTATGGGAGAAGGAACCGGATATTGATACAGAACTGATGGAAAAGACATTTATTTCGACACCACATATTGCAGGTTATTCTGCAGATGGCAAGGCAAATGGCACATCCATGGCCGTCAATGCATTATGTGAATTTTTCGGTTTTCCGCTGAAGGACTGGTATCCGGATAATGTACCTGCTCCGGATGCTCCGGTAATACTCGTCAACTGCAGGGGAAAGACCGATGAAGACGTGATGAGGGAGGCTGTTCTCCATACCTACAATATTGACGATGACTCTGTAAGGCTGAAGCAAATGCCTTCGGGATTTGAGGGACAAAGGGGGGATTATCCCCTGAGACGTGAATTCCCGGCCTATACCGTTATTCTGAAGGGAGGAACGAGAAACACCCGGATGATGCTGAGGGATCTGGGATTTAAGGTAGTCTGACAGGGTGCAGGGGCGGAGCGCCGGGAGCAGGGGCAGGGTGCAAGGTGTGCCGGGAAAATGGTTATGCCGGAGATGGGGAGATAAAGGAATAGGATGGTGATGAATATTTGAGGGAATAATCAAAAAAACAGGATTTATGTATATGAAGAAACAAAGCAGAAGAAGTTTTATCGGGAAACTTGCAGTGGCAGGAGCAGGAACAGCAGCTGCAGGGATAGGAACAGCCGGATTAATCTCCTGTAAACCGGGGGTGAAATCCTCAGATACCCCGGGCGGAGTCTTTAAAAGAAGGTACAAGCTCAGTCTGAATGCATATTCCCTGAATCAGCCCTTAAGGGACGGCAGTATGAACCTTTTCGACCTTCTCGAGTTCAGTTCGGAAAACGGTTTTGACGGCGTTGACCTTACGGGGTATTATTTCCCGGGTTATCCTGAAGTGCCATCTGATGAATACCTGTATTCAGTTAAAAAGAGAGCTTTTCAGCTGGGCCTTTTTATCAACGGGACCGGAATAAAAAATGATTTTACATGGTCCGACAGGTCAAAAAGGGAAGAGGGAAAGGAACTTATCAGAAACTGGGTGATCGTTGCGGAAAAGCTGGGAGCTCCGTCGTTGAGGATTTTTACCGGTAACCTTTCAAAGGAGGAGTTTTCATGGGAAGAGAGGGCAGAATGGATAGCGGAGGATATACGGGAATGTGCCGGATTTGGTAAAAAACACGGGGTTATGATGGCTGTTCAGAATAAAAATGATTTTATCAGCGATGCTTCGCACGTGGACAAAATGTTTAAAATGATAAATCATGACTGGGCGGGCCTCATGCTTGATATGGGGAGTTACCGTGTTCCGGATCCTTATGCTGAAATGGCTTCAAATTCAAAGTATGCCATCTCATGGCTGATACAGGAAAAGATATATATCAATGACCAGCAGACGGATCCTGATTACGGCAGGATAAGGGATATGGTCAGGGAATGCGGATATCAGGGTTTCCTCCAGCTTGAAACTCTTGGTGAAGGCGATCCGGTTGTAAAAATCCGGACTCTCTTTGACAAGGTAAACTCAGTGTTTAATTCATGAGTCCTCAGTTTTACTGCCAGTATACAAACCGGCGCTGAATATTTAAACGATTAACCTTAAACACTCCGCAACCGGCACACAAAACTAAAAACTAACTGTCCTGGCAGTAAGTGAAGCTGCATACTCCTTTGCCTGAAACACGAAAGCCTGCAGCATCGTGTCAAGCGACACGGTATCCTGTCCGTCATAGGCAATGTTGATAAAGGGTATGTTGTTGTGATCCTTTCTGAATGAATCGCTTACTGAAGAAATAAGAGTTCCGGGCATACATGTGAATGGAAGTATTGCCGCCATTCCCGAAACACCTCTCCCTGACAGTGCAACTGATGTACCCATGGCAATCGGCGGATCACCGTCATAGAATTCGCTGACATAGGTATTGCAAAGATTAAGCATGTCATGAAGTGAAACATCCTTTTCGTGGTCGGTGAAATTTTTAACATTGCGGAGCAATGTATTTGCTATTACATCCTGGCCGAAACCCTGAATTCTGGATCTGATGATTCCTTTTGTGTCTTTTTTCCATTTACTGTCGCGGGTGAAGCGGTGTGTGGAATAATATATCCATTCCGAAAACGGGCCAATGACCACTTCAACGCCCAGATCCTCGAGGCGGTTGGCTATATTTCCGTTGCATCCTGCATTGTCGCGCATATATATTTCGCCTATAACTGCAACCACGGGCTTGCGTACATTTTTGTTCGCAGGTACTGCATGGAATTCTTCCGCAATCTCAGTGAGGATTTTACGCAGTCCCCTGGTTCCCTTTTCTATACAGATTTCCAGTCTTTTAAGTGATCTTTCATAAAGGCGGTCACAATCACCTTTGTTAATCTCATAGGGTCTGGTCTCCCTGTATATTTTTCTTAGAAAATCGGCAGCAATAAAGCCTTTCCATGCATTCATCCTGAACTTCAGTCCGTGATCTCCTGCTAAATCTGCATAGGACGTGTCATTGGAAGGAGTTATCAGTTCAGCATCCTTGTATCCAAGCCTGTCAAAGAGCAATCTGTGGAAATGGTTATACTGTCCGAACCTGCATGGCCCGTTATGGTCAGGCATGAAAAAGCTCATTTTTGAAGGGTCACTGCCAGGTTCCCGGAGTTTTTTAATAAAGCTTCCCGTGACACATATCATCGGGAAACATTCTTTGGAAGAAGTATATTTCCGGCCAATTGCAATATCCTCGTCAGTCTGTTTCGGGAGCACCTCTGACGGTACACCGATACTTCGTGCTGCAGCTGCTATCAGATAAGCACCGTCATTCATATACGGGAAATAAAGGACCCTCTCTTTCGGGGGTGATGACGGACTTGGTCTCGGACGGTAGATTTCAGTATCTTTTTTCTCGTTCTGTTCAGAACCTTTAAGGCTGTCAAGAAATGCTTCTATTCTTGTTACCATACCCGCATCCGCGGAATGTTCATCAATTTCAAGATGAAGGAATGGTTTGCCTTTCAGCTCTTCGGTGACATAATGATGGATAAAGGAATCCGGACCACAGCGGAAATTGCTCAGGTAAACGGCATATAATCCCTCAGTTGCTGCAACATGCTGGGCGGCAGCAATGATCTTCTGACCGTTGGGCCAGTACATATTCCTGTAGTTCCTGAATATATCATACGGAGCAAGATCCAGCATGTCGACAGGAATTGGCATGACATTCTGTGCAATCAGTTTTTCCGCCAGACCCAGGTTGAGATAAGGATCAGTGCTGTTGTACGGCCTTCCGAGAAGTATCACGGGTCTGCAGTTTTCGGGAATATTACTGAATACATTCCTGCCGTAATCAACCAGTTGTTTTTCAAAAAGGGTCTGAATGTTATCGGCATAATAAACTGCTTCACGGATCTGTTTTTTACTCAGGCCGAATTTGCTGTTGAAATATTCTGTCATCTCTTTGACAAGTGCACTCTCAAAGAACCTGAAATGAAGTGTGGGCATTAAAAGCTTTGATTCATCTATTTTCACCCTGAGAGCTGCTTTTACCATGAAAGGATAAGATTGTATCCACGGACAGTTACAATTGAATGTTTTTTCATAGCCCCGGAATTTTGCATTGACTATGAAGGGGAGGAATATATAATCCACGTTTTTCTCCATCAGGTCCATGACATGTCCGTGCATCAGTTCCACGGGAAGACACAGCTCGGTGGTTATAGTCTCGATTGAGGTGGTTACCAGGGTTTTGTCCGATTCTCTGGAAATGACAACCTGGAATCCGAGTTGTTCGAAGAAGGTTCTCCAGAACGGGAATTGCTGATAGAATACCATGAGTGCCCGGGGAATCCCGACAGTAGGTCTGGTTCTTTCCTCTGTTTCGTTGTATCCCTCCATCAGCATTTCTGTCCTTATCTTATACAGGTTGGGGATGTTGTTTACAACTTTTTTCCTGCCGCCGGTTTCATATTTCTCACATCTTCCGCCATAGAACAGCGACTTCTTTTCCCCGGCGATTTTAACCCGCCTGATCTCGCAGTGGTTTGTACATCCCTGGCAGGTAAACCTGGTAACATTGTATGATGCATTTCTTATGCCGAACCCCCTGAATGTTGTCTTCTGCCCGGGAGCCATTGAGCGTTGTGCCAGAATAGCTGCACCTATTGCACCTGTGACATCGAAATGCGGAGGGATTATGATTTTCTTACCGGTTACTTCTTCAAAAGCGGCCACAACGGCTTTGTTATTGGTGACACCCCCCTGGAAAAAGATTTTATTTCCGACCCTGCGGTCACCGACAACCTTCTGGAGATAATTGTACACTATTGAATAGGCCAGTCCGCCGACAAGATTGTCATTTCTGGCACCTTTCTGCATGAAGGAATTAAGATCCGATTCCATGAAAACGGTGCATCTGTCGCCAAGTTTAACAGGGCTCTCTGAATTCAGCGCCATATTCCCGAACTCTTCAACAATATTGATATTCAGCTTTTCAGCCTGTTCTTCAAGGAAGGATCCGGTCCCCGCGGCACACACTTTATTCATCTCAAAATCGATCACAACACCATTCTCGATGCTTATATATTTTGAATCCTGCCCTCCGATCTCAAATATGGTATCGACAGTGGGATCATAATCAATAGCTGCTGTTGCCTGGGCAGTTATCTCATTCCGGATTGTATCAGCCCCGATAAAATCACCTGTAAGATATCTTCCGGATCCTGTTGATCCGGCACCGATGACTTCAACATCTTCACCAACCTCATCATATATTTCCGTCAGTCCCTTCTGAATTGCTTCCAGGGGTTTTCCGGCCGTGGGGAGATATCTCCTGGCAACAACATTATGTTCCCTGTCTATCAGCACAACATTGGTACTGAGAGAGCCCACATCTATTCCGAGGTAGACCTGGAGTCTTTCCCTGCCGTTCTTCCGGAAATTCAACTCTGTATTGTAAACTGCATCAGATTCTTTCAGCCTGGGAAGGCTGGTGAACGATGAAGAGGTCAGGGAGAGGTATTGTTCCAGCTCTTCCAGCTCCGGGAAGCCGTTCATGCCTGACTGGTTGGAATGAGCATACATGACAGCTCCGATTGCTCCCATTGATGCATGGTATTGCGGGATGATGAGCTCATCCCCGTTCAGGTTCAGGATTTCCCTGAAGGCTCTGATCATGCCCACATTGGCCGCTACACCGCCTGAAAAGATAACCGGTTTCCGGAATTCCCTGCTTTTGCCGACGTTGCTTCTGAAGTTCCTAGCCAGTGCGAAACATAATCCGGCAACAATATCATGGAGGGGAGTGGCTATCTGCTGGTGATGAATCATATCACTTTTTGCGAAAACGCTGCATCGCCCGGCGATTCTTGGCGGATTGACCGATTTGAGGGACATCTCGCCGAATTCCTTCTCAATGGATACACCTATTCTCCTGGCCTGCTGGTCAAGGAATGACCCGGTCCCCGCGGCACAGATGCTGTTCATCTCAAAATCCACCAGTTTTGACGGACCTCCTGCAGGATCTTTTTCGAGTATGATCAGTTTGGAATCTTCACCGCCAATTTCAATTACAGTCTTTGCTTCCGGATAAAGCGCACCGCACGAAGTTGCCTGTGCAATGATCTCATTCACAAAAATACCTCCGGTCAGGCCGGAAGCCAGCTTTCCGCCTGTTCCGGTAATGGCAGTTCCCCTGAAAGAATCTGCCGGATATCTGGTAAGCAGTGATCTGAGCCTGTCATTCAGGACATTGAATGGCCGTCCTTGAATCCAGTCATAAAAATTTTCAATTACATTAAACCTGGTGTCAAGAACGACTGTATTCAGCGACACCGATCCGATATCAAGTCCGAGCAGTATACCATCCTTACCTGCGTATTCAGAATACTGATTCATAAGGCGGTTGTATTATCTGGTCTGTTACCTGAATAAAACCGGCCTGGTAAATAATGGGTTCCGGTTAATCAAATTTATGAAATCTTCCGGAAAAATATTTAATCGGATGCGGATTTTTTGAGGTCTCAGATCCAGTTTTCTTTCAGTATCTCTCCCCGGATGCTGATGATGATCTGTTTTACCGGTACTTTTTCTGATGCCTCTGCCAGGGCGGTTTTTATCATGTGCAGTAATCCTCCGCAGCAGGGAACTTCCATCATCATAACAGTGATGGTATTCACCCTTGCTTTGTCTATCAGGATTTTTAATTTCTCCACGTATATCTCCGTATTGCGGTCAAGTTTCGGACAGGCTATAACGAGTGATTTACCCTTAAGGAACCTGCTGTGAAACCCTGCCATTGAATATGCCACGCAGTCGGCAGCGATCAGCAGGTCGGCCCGGTGGAAATATGAAGCTTCGGGGTTTATAAGGTGCATCTGAACCGGCCAGTGCCGGAGCTCGGATTGCGATGACTCACTAATTAATGCGGCAGCCTTAGGTTCCGGCATTTCCCCGAAGCCCGGGCAGCATCCCGGGGCCGGTTCCGGGGAAGGGCGGCTCTGATTTTTTAGGGAGGGCTTCCGTGTTTTGCCACCGGAAAATACCTCTTCAAGCACTTCGTCAGGATCGAATGCCAGGGCAGATCTGTTTTCCTCCAGGAAATCAATTGCCTCATTCAGGTAGCCTGTTTCATTATAATCCATCAGATGCCGGAGATGAGCAGTCACAGTATTTTTCCCCTTAGTCACCATCTGCTCCATCACTCGTTTCTCATTGTATGGTTCCGCCATCCTTTTTTCTATACTGATGGCTCCTTCAGGGCAGTATCCTATGCATGCCCCCAGACCGTCGCACATGAGCTCACTTACCAGCCTTGCCTTTCCGTCAATGATTTGCAGGGCTCCCTCGTGGCAGTTGGGGATGCATAATCCGCATCCGTTGCACAAGTCCTCGTCAATTTTTATTATATCCCTTATCATGGCCGCAATTTTACGGATAAGCGGTGAAAGTTTGCGGGAAACATGATTTTTGTCATCACCTTTCAGATTTCAATCCCCTGTTAAGAAGCAGGGCATCTATTCCGGGTTCTTTTCCCCTGAAGGCAACATACATATCAACGGGATCCCTGGTTCCGCCCCTTGACAGAATCTCATTTTCGAACCTGGCTGCCACTTCCGGACTGAATATGTCGCCCGTTTCCTTAAATGCCTGGAATGCATCGGCGTCGAGCATTTCGCTCCAGTAATAGCTGTAATACCCTGCAGCATATCCTCCTGACCAGGAATGGTTGAAGTAGGTTGATCTGTATCTGGGTTTTATTTCGGGGATCATTCCGTACTTGTCAAGTATTTGTTTTTCAAATTCCCTGATATCCAGATCGGATATGGGTTCGGTAAGACTGTGATACTCCATGTCGAGCAGGGCTGCCGCCAGGAATTCAAGCGTATTGAATCCGGTATTGAACTTGCCTGCCTTTTCAAGTTTATCCACCAGTTCAGCGGGGATTACCTCGCCCGTCCGGTAATGTTTTGCATACACTTCAAGCACTTCGGGTTCAAAAACCCAGTGTTCCATTATCTGTGAAGGCAGTTCGACAAAATCGCGGGGAACAGAGGTGCCTGAGACTCCCGGGTATGTTGAATTGGACAGCAACTGATGAAGGGCATGTCCGAATTCATGAAACAGTGTTTCGGCTTCATATGCTGTAAGAAGGGAGGGTTTATCATCTCCCGGGGGAGTGGAGTTTGTCACCATGGTGACAACGGGGGTGATCATCCTGCCCCTGATATCCCTGCTCTGACCGCGGTATGCCCCGCACCATGCCCCGCTGCGCTTGGAAGGACGCGGGTAGTTGTCTATCATCAGAATACCCACATGCTTTCCGTCGCGTGTAACTTCATACGTTCTGACATCGGGATGATATTTCGGAATGTCATTACGTGGCGAGAAATCGAGCCTGTAAAGTTTGTTTGCCACATGGAACATTCCTCCTATAACATTTTCGATCTGGAAATATGGCCGTGTCAGTTCATCATCAAGATCGTACCTTTCCTTTTTGATTTTTTCACTGTAATACCACCAGTCCCATGGTTCAAGCCGGAATCTGCCTCCCTCGCGATTGATTATCTCCTGCTGTGCAGCAGCTTCCGCCTTTGCCACAGGTAATGCCGCCGCCCATATTTCATTGAGGAAATCAAATACCCTTTCAGGAGTTTTGGCCATATTTCTTTCCAGTACAAAATGGGCATAGCTGTCATAGCCAAGCAGTCTGGACCTTTCAACTCTCAGTCTGGCAATTTCCCTGATAATCTCCTTGTTATCCCTTTCATTGTCATTGTCTCCCTTCATGAAATATGCCGTAAACAGTTTTTTTCTCAGATCGCGTTTTTCGGAATATTTAAGGAAGGGCTCCATGATGGGATATTGTATTGTAAATACCCATTTGCCATCCATATTCATTCCCCTTGCCCTTGCTGCTGCCTGATCAATGACACTCACCGGCAGTCCTGCAAGATCTTCCCTTTTGTCAATCACCAGTATGAAATCATTTGTTTCGGCAAGGAGATTCTGCCCGAACTTCACCGTAAGCAGTGAATGCTCCTCATTGATTTTTCTCAGCTTCTCCTTGTCTTCAGGGGATAATGCCGCACCGCTTCTTACAAAATTTTTGTAGGTATTGTCAAGCACCTTCTGCTCTTCTTCGGTAAGATCAAACTTGTCCATATTGTCATAAACCGCCCTGACTCTCTGAAACAGGCTGTCATTCAGATTTATGTCATCCCGGTGCCTGGACAGCAGGGGAGCTATTTCCATATTTATTGCCTGAAGGCTGTCGTTTGTATGCGCTGAATTCAGTGCCCCGAAAACCCTGCTGACTTTCGTAAGAAGCTGGCCGCTGTATTCCAGGGCCCTGATCGTATTGTCAAAGGAGGGTTCCTTTTTATTGTTTATTATCGCACTGATTTCTTTTTTCTGTTCCTCGAATGCTTTCAGATATGCAGGCATGAAATGGCCTGCCTTAATTTTATCGAAGGGGGGGACCTCATACGGAGTATCCCATTTGCTGAAGAAAGGATTATCGTTTTTCATCTTTGTTTTACATCCTGTGAATCCAATTGCTGCTGCGGCAATTATTAGTATTAACCTTTTCATTTTACTTTGCTTTATTTTTTTTTGATATGATATTCCCTGCCATTAATTCCCGTTTTTTCCCGGGGATGTAAAATACAAAATTGATTTGATGCAAAGAAAGGGAATAATGTTTTTATAACTGATAAGGGGCTGTAAAAAAGAGGAAAGACACCGGGCGGTGTCTTTCCGCGATTAACTATAAACCTGATCGTAGAATTGGCCGAACGGCCTATGAATAGACTTTTCAATATGTATGACGCAAAGTAACCAAATTTGTTGCAAAGATAAACGTTAATGTAATGTTAATCATTGTTAAAAATTCTTAAGTATTGGCCCGAATCCACGGGAAAACCGATATGAATTGACACTGTTTTTTTATTATGTAAAAATACATAACTTGCATTCATATGTTATCAGGGCTCGAATATCGTTTCAACAGGCAGCGCCTCGGCCGGAGACTGTATTGCTGTCTTATGTTCTATGACAGCTGATTTGATTTCAGCTGTTGTAGCTCCGGAACAAGTTTTCCTTTTCAGCATTATACCATACAAATAACATTTTGTTGCAATGAAGGGCTTAATTTTCAGCGTTAAGCGATATTCAGTTCACGACGGACCCGGGATCAGGGTAACATTTTTCATGAAAGGCTGTCCTCTTGCATGCAAATGGTGCCATAACCCGGAAGGCATATCCCCGCTTCCGGAAAACATGGAGAGAGTCAGCAGGATTGGAGCCGGGGAAATAAGGCGGCAGGAAAAAATCGGAAAGTATTATCAGATTGAGGATGTTCTCCGTATCCTGGAAAAGGAAAGTATTTTTATCGGCCAGTCAGGGGGAGGAATAACTTTCTCGGGAGGCGAACCCCTCTTTCAGCCTGATTTCCTCCTGGAAGCTTTGAAAGCCTGCAGGGCAGGAGGATATCATACTGCCGTCGATACATCCGCTTATTCCCCTGCGCGGGATTTCAGGGCAATAATACCCTATACAAATCTCTTTCTCTTTGACATAAAGCATCTTGATGATTCCAGGCATTTTGAATTCACGGGGGTATCGAATGCCGGCATTATTGAGAACTTTGATACCCTGCTGCAGGAAGGCGCGGACATTTATGCAAGAATACCGGTAATACCAGGGTTTAATGACAGTCAGGACCATCTGCGGAGATTAAAGGCTTTTCTGAACGACCGGAAAAGCAGCAGCCTGAAGATGATCTGCCTGCTTCCCTATCACAGGCCTGGTTCATCAAAATACGGTAAGCTTGGAATTCCCCTGGAAATGAATGGTTTGAAACCACCTTCAGAGAAAAGAATGAATGAGCTGAAGGAATACTTCAGTGATCTGGGCATCAGGGTCAAAACCGGGGGATAATCAGATAAGACATCGGGTGAAATTAATAAATCAGCGTGTATATGATTCTGACAGAAAGAGTAAAAAGACTCAGAGAAAGGAGCCTTAAGGCGGTGGAAACATTGTCTGCCGAAAGGGCCCGGCTCCTGACATGTTTTTATAAAAGTGATGAGGCCCGGGAGTTGTCGGCTCCGGTCAGAAGGGCAAAGGCATTCGAGTTCATACTCCGGAATAAGAGCCTGTATATAGGGGAGGATGAACTTATAGTGGGAGAGAGGGGACCGGCCCCGAAGAAAACTCCCACCTATCCGGAGATAAGTCTGCATTCCGGGGAGGATCTTGAAATACTGAATTCAAGAAAAAAGATCTCCTTCAGGGTCAGTGACGAGACAAGAAATATTTACAGAAAGGAAATTATTCCTTACTGGAAGGGAAAGAGCAATCGTGACAGGATAATGAGCCTGATGAGTCCTGAATGGCATAAAGCCTATGAGGCAGGAATTTTCACCGAATTCCAGGAACAGAGGGCTCCGGGTCATACTGTTTTGGGTTACAGGATGTTTCGCATGGGTTTCCTGGATATTAAGAATGAAATAAGGGCAAGCATGGCGGATCTTGATTATTATCATGACAGGGAAGCTTACCGGCGGCTGGAAGAACTGAAGGCTATGGATATTGCATGTGATGCGCTTATCATGTATGCCTGCCGTTATGCCGCCGCACTTTCCGAACTTGCGGAAAAGGAGAAGGATGCCGTCAGGAAGGGGGAACTTGAAAAAATGGCTGCTGTTTGCCGGAAAGTACCTGCCCGGGCACCAGGGACCGTGCATGAAATGCTTCAGCACTATTGGTTTATCCATCTTGGGGTAATCACGGAGCTCAATCCCTGGGATTCCTTCAATCCCGGCCGGCTGGATCAGCATCTGTGGCCGGTTTACAAAAAGCAAAAGGAAGAGGGATCATTGAGTGATGAAGAGCTTTATGAGCTTCTTGGCTGCTTCTGGATAAAATTCAATAATCATCCGGCTCCTCCTAAAATGGGTGTTACCGCTTCTGAAAGCAGTACCTACACCGATTTCTGCCTGGTAAACCTGGGTGGCGTGAAGCCGGACGGCACGGATGCTGTTAACGAAATGACATACATCCTTCTGGATGTGATCAGGGAAATGAGATTGCTTCAGCCCGGCTCAATGGTGCAGATAAGCCGCAAGAATCCTGACAGGTTCATTCACAGGGCACTGGATATAATCCGTACCGGTTTCGGCCAGCCGTCCTGCTTTAATACGGAAGCAATAATCCAGGAATTGCTGCGCCAGGGGAAAAGCATTGAGGATGCCCGTAACGGAGGAGCCTCGGGCTGTGTTGAAACGGGAGCTTTCGGAACTGAGGCATACTGGCTGACCGGCTATTTCAATCTTCCCAAGATTCTGGAACTGACCCTGAACAACGGTTATGACAGGAGAACGGAAGCCCAGGCCGGACTTAAGACAGGGTATGCCGGGGATTACAAGACCTTTGAAGAACTCCTGGCAGCTTTCAGGACTCAGGTAAACTATCTGGCAGACATAAAAATAAGGGGCAACAACATTATTCAGCGGACATTTGCCGAATGGCTTCCCGCACCCTTTCTGTCAGTTCTCATTGAGGATTGCATCAGAAAGGGCACAGACTACAATGACGGCGGTGCCAGATACAACACCACATATATCCAGGGTGTGGGACTTGGAAGCATAGCCGACATGCTGACATCAATAAGGTACAATATTTATGAAAGCGGAAGAATTTCCTGGAAGGAGATGAACGAGGCTCTGAATGCCGATTTTGAGGGATTTGAAGAATTGCAGCATGATCTTATTCATGACACCCCGAAATACGGAAATGATGATGATTATGCCGACCGGCAGGCAGTATCGGTTTTTGAGATCTTTTATGATGCGGTCTGTGAAAGACCTGATGCACGGGGCGGAATGCACAGGATCAACATGCTTCCGACAACCTGTCATGTATATTTCGGCAGTGTGACGGGAGCAACACCTGACGGCCGCAAAGCGGGCCGCCCTCTGTCGGAGGGAATATCTCCCGCACAGGGCGCCGACAGGGAAGGGCCTACCGCGGTTATAAAGTCAGCTTCAAAAATAGATCATTTGCGGACAGGGGGTACATTGCTGAATCAGAAATTCATTCCCCGGTTTTTTGAAGGCACTGACAGCTATGATTGCCTTACAGCGCTTATCCGCAGCTATTTTGCACTGGATGGCCATCATGTACAGTTCAATGTGGTCAGTGCTTCAACACTGAGGGATGCACAGAAACATCCGGAACTGTACCGGGGCCTGATTGTAAGGGTTGCCGGATACAGCGATTATTTCAATGATCTGGGCGAGGACCTGCAGAATGAAATAATAATGAGGACTGAACACGGCAGCACCTGACAGGTGATCAGGCGAAGGATTGGAGGGATTACTGAAACTGGTGGGATTACTGAGGTCCGGACAGCTGTGACTGATAATCCGTTATGTCGCGGTTGACATCCTTCATCCAGGCAACGATTTTTTTCGAGTAGAAATTAAGGTTTTCGCGGCTTATTTCCCCTTCCGCCCTGATTAAAAATCCCTTGTATGCCTTTGTCGCTTCGTCAAAACTGTAGCATATAAACCTGTGGGTACCTGCACCTGTTCCTGAATGACGTGCTGCAGATACCTTGCTTGAAGAGATATTGGAAATAAGCCTGGAATATTTTTCCAGTTCAGCCGCTGAAACATGTTTCTCTGAAACAGAACATTTATCCAGATTCACCGAAAGCTGGTCGCTGTATATTGACAGGTCCTGGTCCGGGTGATTCCATTCAGCCGGATTCCTGTAAGTTAAAACATTGCCCTGCCTGTCAATGAAGAATCCTTCCAGACGCTTTCCCTCCGCATCATTGCGGTATTCATACTGGAAAAGCACTTCCTGTTCCCTGCTCAGAATGGAATCCTTCCTGCATCCGCCCGTGAGAAGAGCTGTAATGAACACAGACAGTGATATGAAGAACAGTTTTGACATGATCATTAGTTCAGCAAAAACCGGACCATTATCATCATGATTAGCGTGAACAGAAGCATATTTTTCAACAATTGCCCCCTACGAAAATTAAAATTATTTTAGTAATTCAATATTATTTTTTATATTATTGAAGATTTATATTTATGAATGGATGGGCTGCCGGGTGCATAAGCCGGACAGTTGTAACTCATGGATAAGCATCACATAATTAGTCAGGCAGGATCAGTGCTGCAATGAATTGTCTCAAACGGAAAAAAGAGAAACATGGAAAAATTCTTTGATTATTTTGATATCAGGCACAGGCAGGATGTACTGAGCAAGCCGGCCAGTGAGGATGGTCCCGTAATAACTTTATCCAGACTGACAGGCTGTGATGCCAGGCTGGTTGCCGAGGAGGTTGTCAATATTCTGAACAGGAAAGAGGGTGTGAAGAAATGGAAGTGGATTGATAAGGATATCATTTATTATATCGCCAGGGAGCTGAATGTCAACAGTGAACGGGTGGAGTCCTATTACCGGAGCCTGGGCTTGTCGGATATGTCGGAAATGATAATGGCATTTTCGGGAGGATATGTAAGCTCTTCACGCATAAAAAAAGCCATCAGGGATGTCGTCCTGCCTATCTGCAGGGAGGGTCATATTGTACTGGTCGGAAGGGGAGGGGTTTCCATTGCCCAGAACATTCCAAGGTCACTTCATGTGCGGCTAATAGCACCCTTTTACTGGAGAGTTGAGAATGTGATGAAAAAGAAAGAGCTGGATATCACAAAAGCTGAGGAGTATGTGGTTGATACAGACGAGAAAAGACATCAGCTCATGACTACCTTCCTTGAGAAAAAAGTGGTGAATGTTGATTACCTGTTTGATATCACAATCAACCGGAAATCATTCGGTGTGGAAGAAACGGCTGATATGATAGTTTCAATGTATGAGAAAAAAACAGGGCATCTGAAAGCCGCAAAACCAAGATCAAAAGCGGATTAACCGCCGTGCCCCGGACGGATGCCTGGTCTGATTATTCATCCCCGCCGTTTATACACAGCTGATATCCCCGATTTTTTTGACATGTTCGCTTGTCCGCCTGTCAAGATGCTTTCTGTAGGCATCCCAGTCGCTTACAGGAAATTTTGCCACACCGCTTTCAATGGCTGCCCTGGCTACAGCCGGAGCCACACATGAAATAAGCCTGGGATCAAGAGGTTTCGGGATGATATATTCTTTTCCGAAAGAAAGTTCATCAAGATTATAGGCTTTGAGAACGGTTTCAGGAACCGGTTCCTTTACCAGTGCAGCCAGTGCTTTTGTTGCAGCAATTTTCATTTCTTCATTTATGGCTGATGCTCTTACATCAAGTGCCCCCCTGAAAATATAGGGAAATCCCAGGACGTTGTTTATCTGATTGGGATAATCCGAGCGGCCTGTGGCAAATATGAGATCATCCCTCGTTGCAAAGGCATCTTCGCGGGAAATTTCCGGATCGGGATTTGCCATTGCAAACACTATTGGCTGGTCCGCCATGCTTGAGAGCATCTCCCCTGTCAGCATATTTGCCACCGAAAGTCCGAGAAAGAGATCGGCACCCCTGACTGCCTCAGTCAGAGTGTCAATATTTCTGTCGCTGATAAATTCCTGTTTGAATTTGTTCAGATCCTTTCTTTTCCGGTTGATGACACCCTTGCTGTCGACCATGACGATATTTTCCTTTTTCACGCCCAGCATGATATAGAGACGGGTGCAGGATATTGCAGCCGCTCCTGCTCCGCATACCACAACTTTTATCTTGTCTGCCTCACGGCCGGTTAATTCCAGGGAATTAAGCAGAGCTGCGGCAGATATAATTGCCGTTCCATGCTGATCGTCATGAAAAACCGGAATGTCAAGCATTTTCTTCAGATTCTCCTCGAGTTCGAAGCATTCGGGGGCCTTTACATCCTCAAGATTAATGCCTCCGAAAGTGGGAGAAATCTTTGCAATTATCCCGGCAAGCTTCCCGGGGTCTTTTTCATCAATTTCAATATCGAATACATCAACATCGGCAAATACTTTGAACAGCAGACCCTTACCCTCCATTACCGGTTTGCCGGCAAGACAGCCGATATCGCCCAGTCCGAGAACTGCCGTTCCGTTTGAAATGACTGCAACAAGATTGCCTTTTGCAGTATACATGTAGGCGTCATCAGGATTCTTTTCTATCTCCAGACATGGCCAGGCCACTCCCGGTGTATAGGCAAGGCTCAGGTCAAACTGTGTGCAATATGGCTTGGTAGGTATCACTTCCACCTTACCGTGCCTGCCCCTGCTGTGATAGATAAGGGCATCCTTCTTGGTTATTTTTAACATGGCAGTATTTTTTTCGCCCGGTGATTAAAATCTGCATCAGGGAAACAGCTATTCGAAAATATAATAATTAAACCGGAATAATCATTAAAAAGATCATGTAATAATAACAAAATGGAAATAAATTTTGTAGTGAGCACGATTTTAGATATTTTCAAAGCCTGTTTAAAGCGATAATAATTAACTTTTTTAATCCGCATATTTATGGACCGCAACCTGGCAATCGGTGCTGATATTGGAGGAAGCCATATCAGTTGCGCCGCAGTCGACATTGTATCGTTAAGAATATTAAGAGAAACCCTTGTCGAAAGGGATGTCAACAACAAGGCTTCGGCAGATGAGATCATATCGGTATGGGCAGGCGCCCTTTCCGCATCAATCAGCAAAATTCCCCGCGAAAAGCTCAGAGGCATAGGATTCGGGATGCCCGGCCCCTTTGACTACGTGAAAGGCATCAGCTACATAAAAGGTGTTGCCAAGTATGAGAACCTGTATGGGCACAATGTTAAGGAGGAGCTGTCGAAAGCACTGAATCTGCCGGAAGATTTCCCCGTAAGATTCATGAATGACGTTTCATCTTTCGCCGTGGGCGAAGCCCTGGTGGGGAAAGCCGCATCCTACAGCCGGTCAATGGCTGTTACACTGGGAACAGGACTTGGTTCAGCATTTATAAAAAACCGGATTCCTGTTGTTGACGGCCCCGAGGTGCCTAAACTGGGCTGCGTTTATCACCTTCCCTACAAGGACAATATAGCGGATGATTATTTTTCGACCAGATGGTTTGTCAGGAGCTATAATACATTGACTGGTAAAGAAATAAAAGGGGTAAAGGAACTTTCTGAAATGGCGCCACATGATCAGATAGCAATGAATCTTTTTCAGGAATTCGGATATAACCTGGGAACATTCCTGACTCCCTTTCTCATCACATTCAATGCCGGAATTATTGTTATGGGTGGAAATATTTCCTTTTCATACAACTTTTTCGGTCCGAGGTTCGAGAAAAGACTTAAGCAGGAGGGTTGTGAATGCAAGGTGGCACTGTCGGACCTGAAAGAAGATGCGGCCCTTATCGGCGCAGCTTTTCTTCTGGATAACCGTTTCTGGACGGATATCCAGCATGCTCTTCCGCTGATGTAAAACCGAAATTCAGAACCGGAATCCGGAACTGGTATTTAATAGAAAACTCAAAGAAAGCATAAAAGAAAACCGCAAAACCCAAACAAACGCGTACTAATAAACGCGTTATCATAAAAACCCTGATAATGAATACACAAAAAATCAATCTGGCAAAAATAGCTCCTGTTCTCATGGCCTGTTTTGTCATGAGTTTTGTCGACCTGGTCGGAATAATTGTCGACCGTGTCAGCAGTGATATGCATCTCAGTGCAAGCGTGGCACAGCTGATACCCTCAGCCATATTCCTGTGGTTCTTTCTGTTGTCAGTTCCCATAGGAGTGCTTCAGGCAAGAATAGGAAAACGCAATATGCTGAATATCGGAATGGGTATAACCGCACTCGGATTACTGGTTCCCTGGGTTTTTTACTCATTTGCAATGGTGATGGTTGGTGCAGCCTTGCTGGGCATAGGAAATACCATCGTCCAGGTATCGGCAAATCCGCTGCTGGTCGATGTGGTTCCCGGAAACAGAAGGTCGAGTTTCCTGAGCTTCTCCCAGTTCATAAAGGCAGTGGGATCAATGCTGGGCGCTCCGCTTGCCGCACTTTTTGCCGCACAGTTCGGCGACTGGAAAATACTTTTCCTGGTGTTTGGTATTGTTTCCATCCTGTCTGTAGTCTGGCTAGGAAATGTCAGAATTGAAGAAACCCGGACAGAGGGCCTGAAAGTGTCAATAGGGTCGGCTTTCAAGCTTCTGGGGAATAATTTCATACTCCTGATGGTGCTTTCAATATTCCTGGTAGTGGGTGTGGATGTCGGATTCAACTCCAATTCCGGACAGTTTCTGATGAAACAGTTCGGAATAGCGCAGGTGGCCGCGGAATCGGGCAGGAGCGTCTATTTTCTCGGACGTATGCTCGGCACTTTTGCCGGAGCCATCATGCTTACAAAAATTTCTTCATCAAGATTTTTCATGTGGACTTCCCTTCTGGGAATTCTTTTCCTGCTGGCCATTCTTCTCATTAAATCATCAGCCCTCGCCTGGGTACTGGTTTTTCTGATAGGACTGGCTGTCGCAAACATATGGCCCCTGGTTTTTTCCATCGCCGTCGGGAAACATCCTGATAGGAGCAACGAGATTTCCGGACTTATGATGATGGCTATCTCCGGAGGAGCGATCATTCCTTTCCTGGTTGGCTGGATAGGGGAGGTCACCAATCTCAGCATCGGTATGCTTGTGCTTGTCGCATGTATGGTTTACCTTGCTGCCGTCGGGGCATATTGTATTAAAAATGAATAGAACCAACAATCACTAATGTTATGAAAAATATTAAAATTGGCAGACGTGATTTTCTGAGAAAAACCGGTGCTGCCACGGTTGCTTTTACTGTTGTACCCAGGTTTGTGCTCGGGGGCAGGGGATATACTGCTCCAAGCGATCAGCTTACAAAGGGCATAATAGGAGTGGGAGGAATGGGACGCGGCCATATCAGTTATGAAGGTACCCGTTTGATTGCAGTATGCGATGTTGACAGGAATCATATGGCACAGGCCATTGCCCAGGCCGGTGGCAATATAGCCGCTTATCATGATTTCCGGGAACTGATTGCAAGGGATGACATAGATATTGTCCATATTGCGACACCGCCCCACTGGCATGGCATAATGTCGGTTATGGCAGCGGAAGCCGGCAAGGACATTTGGTGCGAGAAGCCCATGACAAGAACCATTGGTGAAGGGAAAAAAGTTGTTGAGGCCGTTCAGAAACACGGTAGAATGTTTCGTCTGAATACATGGTTCAGGTTCAAGGATACTTTCTATGGTATGGGTACGGAAGTTAAGCCCATCAAAAAACTTGTTGAAAACGGTGTCTTCGGATGGCCCCTGAAAGTAACCGTAAGCGGAATAACCGGATATGACTGGAAATTTTACTGGAGCGGATTGCATAACCTGAAACCGGAACCCGTGCCGCCTGAACTGGATTATGATTTCTGGCTGGGACCGGCCCCGTATAAACCATATAACGTTGAAAGGGTCCATTCAAAATTCCGCGGATACTGGGATTATGACGGTGGTGGCCTGGGGGACATGGGCCAGCATTATCTTGATCCCGTGCAGTATTTCCTCGGCAAGGATGAAACCGGACCGGTATCGGTTGAAATAGATTCACCCCAGCAGCATTATGATGCCGTGGGATCATGGAGAAGGATAACCTACACCTACGAGGACGGATGCCAGATAATCCTTGACGGTGAAAACAGGGACAAGGATGCGGCATATATTGAAGGTCCCAAAGGAAAACTGTACAGGGGATTCAGATCAGATATAAAGGATATTGACAAAATTGTGGCTTCACTGCCCGATCCCGAACCGCAGGTCACAACATTCACGGAATCGGTGATAAGCAGAAAGAAATTCGCACTCAATGAATCCAACGGCCACAGGTCATGTTCCATGGTGAACCTTGGAGTGATTGCACTCAGACTGGGAAGGAATCTCAGGTTTGACCCTGTAAAGCAGCGTTTTATTGATGATGATGGAGCCAACAGGCTGATTGACCAGCCAATGAGGGATCCCTGGAGAATATGAACGATACAACCTTAAAATACAAAATGCGAAAATCATGAAGATCAAAAATATATTTCTAATCTGTTCCTCATTTCTGCTGATATCGGTTTTGTCATATTCACAGGACAGGAGGACGCTTGAGACGAAAGTCGCTGATCTGCTGGCTCAGTTCCCTGCAACCAGCCTTTCCTATACCGACAGGCTTATGGAAGACATGATGACTCTGGGAGAGGCCGGTCTCAAACAGATTTGTGACCAGATCATACCCGCCGGTACAGGAGATGATACCAGGGCCAGGTTTGCTGTCGACACCTATTCCAGATTTCTTTCGTCGGCAGGAAGGGAAAGCGAAAGAGAACTTTGGGAAAAAATCTGTATTTCATATGCTTCCAGGAAAGCTGAACCCGATGTCACGGACTTTTTCATAAAGCAGCTTCAGCTCATTGGCAGTGAGCAGGCAGCTGAAGCACTTAAAATCTATATTGCCGACAAAATTAACTGTACTTCCGCAATATCGGCTATTACTGCCATCGGCGGACGGGTTGCCGAACAGATACTGGCAGAATCGCTGAAAGACTGGGATCTTCCCTGTGCTGCAGCGGTCATGAATGCTCTTGCATCCATGAGATCGAAGGCAGCCGTTAATGATATTATTTTCTGGTCAGGCGAGCTGAATACGAATATTAAGGCTTCTGCATACAATGCACTTGCAATGGGCGGGACCCGTGAGGCATATTCCGTTCTCCTTAAAGCGGCAAAGAGCCATGAATACCGCTGGGAGCGAACCGGTGCCACCGCTGCACTGATCAACTATGCCAATACCCTGGGACTCAATGGTGATATCAAAACCTCTAACAAGATAACCAGGATGCTCATCAAAAAATGCAACGACAGGCTTACCTATCAGAATAAGGCTGCAGCACTGAAAACCTATGTCACTTTCAATGGAATCGATGCATTTCCCGAACTGCAGAAGGCAGCCGGACATCCCGATGTGAAATACAGGAATGCAGCCATCGGTTTTACCGGATTGATAGAAGGAGGTGAGGTCGTGAACAAATGGATCAGTCATTTTCCCAGGGCAGGTCAGGCGGCCAGACCGGAAATAATCAGAATGCTTGGAAAACGCGGGGATGAACAGGCGCTCGGTCTTATCAATTCATCCCTGTCGGATGCTGACGTTAATGTAAGGACTGCGGCAGCGGAGGCGCTTGCAGGGATGACCGGCAGCAAAGCCGTTCCGGCACTTATAGCCTATATGATGCAGAATGATTCTCCAGCGGATCAGGAGGCAGCAGTGTCAGCCCTGAAAAGTGTTTCGGGCGACAGGGAAATACCTGCACTGAAGGATGTTCTGGCCAAAGGCTCGCCGGCAGCAAAAATAAGTGCAATGGAACTGATGGCCTGGAACAGGAGCAGTGAAAATTTCAGGGAGATACTGCCTTTCGCAGCATCCGATGACAGAAATGTGAGGGCCGCTGCATTCAGGGCCCTGCCCGGACTGGCTGGGGAGCAGGACCAGGAAGCCCTGATCAGTCTTTTGAAATCGGAAGAAAATTCCGGCTATGTTGCGGAATTGCAACAGGCACTTGCTGCAGCTGCAAATCAGGCAGCAGATCCTGAAAAGAGAGCGGCACAGATACTGAAAGCCATGGATGGCAGAATGGATAAAAAGCTTCTTATTCCCGTACTTGCCAGAACCGGGGGAAGAGAGGCGCTTGCAGCCGTTCTGAAGGAATTTGAAGCCGGTACTCCCGAAATGCGGGAAGTATGCTTCGGGGCACTTACTTCCTGGACCGATTATTCCGCATCCTCGGCATTATACGAAATATGCGCATCAGGTAATAAAACTTACGAAGCCCCTGCCTTTGCAGGGTATGTCAGGCAGATCAGAAATGCAAACATCAAACCTGAACAAAAGCTTCTGCTTTTCAGAAAGATAATGCCATATGCCCTGTCAGCCGAACGGAAGAACCAGATTCTGAATGAACTCGGCAGGGTAAAAACATGGCAGTCACTCTTCTTTGTGGCAGGGTATCTTGATGATCCGTCAACATCCGCCACGGCAGCAAGGTCGGTAATGTATATCGCACTGCCTTCAGCAGACGAGGCAACAGGGATGTACGGTACAAATGTGAGGGAGATACTTGTGAAGGCAATGTCGAAAATATCCGGGCAGGAAAGTGAGTACGACAGGGAGATGATCAGCAAATACCTTGAATCAATGCCTCCGGATGAAGGATTTGTTTCAATGTTCAACGGCAGGGATCTTACAGGCTGGCAGGGACTGGTTGAAAACCCGGTGAGCCGTGCAAGGATGAAACCTGCGGAACTTGCACGGAAACAGGCTGAGGCTGACAGGAAGGTTTCAGAAAACTGGAGCGTGAAAGACGGATGCATCTGGTTCAGCGGGCGGGGGGATAATCTCTGTTCGGTGAAGCTCTATGCCGACTTTGAAATGCTTGTCGACTGGAAGATAACAAAGGGAGGAGACAGCGGAATATATCTCAGGGGTTCACCCCAGGTACAGATCTGGGATACCTCAAGAGTTGCAGTCGGGGCCCAGGTAGGATCTGGCGGATTGTACAACAATCAGATCCATCCCTCAAAGCCCCTGAAAGTAGCCGATAATCAGGTTGGCGAGTGGAATACATTCAGAATCATTATGATCGGAGAAAAGGTGTCAGTGTGGCTCAACGGTGAACTTGTGGTGGACAATGTTACGATGGAAAATTACTGGGACCGCAGTATACCGATCTTTCCGACCGGACCGATCGAGCTTCAGGCTCACGGAACCGATCTGGCATTCCGCGATATTTATGTCAGGGAGATAAGTGATAAGGAATATAATCTTACACCGGAGGAGAAAGCAGAAGGATTTGTTTCCCTGTTTAACGGAAGAAATCTTGATAGCTGGACAGGCAACAAGGAATCATACGTTGCGGAAGATGGCATGATAGTGATCAGGCCGGAAAGGGGCAGCGGGGGGAATCTGTTTACAAATGAAGAATACAGTGATTTCATATTCCGTTTCGAATTCCTTCTCACACCCGGGGCTAACAACGGTCTCGGTATAAGGGCGCCTCTTGAAGGAGATGCAGCTTATGCAGGAATGGAACTTCAGATCCTTGATGACAGTGCGCCGATCTATGCAAACCTGGAGCCTTACCAGTACCACGGATCGGTTTACGGGGTTATCCCGGCCAGGAGAGGTTACCTGAAACCGGTCGGTGAATGGAATTATGAGGAAGTTACTGTGAAGGGAACATCCATCAGGATAGTTCTGAACGGAACAGTCATTGTTGACGGAGACATAGCCGGACCCCGCGATAAAGGAACCATGGACAACAGGGATCATCCCGGACTGAAAAGGAAGTCAGGGCATATAGGCTTTCTGGGACATGGTTCGGTTGTTAATTTCCGCAACATCAGAATCAGGGACTTGTCAGAATAAAGAACTTTCCGGACTAATATTCTGGATTTTAAAAACAGATTGAAAATAAACGGATAAGAACACAAGGATCATTATCCCTGCATTATTGTTTTCATAAGCCTTTCATGACACTTTCATTAAACTTTATTAAAATGAGAAAGTTATTTATTCCCGCAATTATCCTGATCAGCCTGGCAGCCTGCAGGCATGCCGGACCACCGGAACCTTACGGTCCTCTGCCTTCGGAGCGTCAGTTGGCCTGGCATGAGATGGAGTATTATATGTTCGTTCATTTCACTGTCAATACCTTTACAGGCAAGGAATGGGGATACGGAGATGAAGGAGAATCGGTTTTCAATCCTTCTGAAATGGATTGCAGGCAGTGGGCCAGGGTGGCTAAAGATGCCGGAATGAAGGGAATCATAATAACCGCGAAGCATCATGACGGCTTTTGTCTGTGGCCGTCGGATTATACTGAACATTCCGTGAAAAATTCAGTATGGAGAAACGGAAAGGGTGATGTTTTAAGGGATCTCAGGGAGGCATGCGATGAATTCGGACTGAAGATGGGAGTGTATCTTTCTCCGTGGGACAGGAACATTGCTGTTTACGGAACGCCGGAATACCTTGAATATTACCGTAATCAGCTTCATGAGCTGCTTACATCCTACGGCGACATTTTCGAAGTATGGTTTGACGGGGCCAACGGAGGCAGCGGTTATTACGGGGGTGCACGCGAAACACGGCGGATTGACAATAAAACCTATTACGACTGGCCGAAAACGCATGAACTGGTAAGAAAGCTGCAGCCTGACGCGGTGATGTTCAGTGATGCCGGGCCGGATGTCAGATGGGTTGGCAATGAAAGCGGAATGGGCAGTCTGACGAACTGGTGCCTCCTGCGCCGCGACGAACTGTGGCCCGGCGGGGATTTTGCAAGAATCCTCGGAGAAGGCCATGAAGATGGCAATTACTGGGTTCCCGCGGAGGTGGATGTCTCAATACGCCCCGGATGGTTCTATCATCCGGAAGAGGATTCCCGGGTCCGTTCACCGGAAAACCTTCTGGAACTTTACTATTCTTCAGTAGGGCGGAACAGTAACCTGCTGCTGAATATTCCTCCGGATAAAAGGGGATTGCTGCATGAGAAGGATGTTGAATCGCTTCTGGCTTTCAGAAAAATAAGAGAAAGGGAATTTGAAAATGAACTGGCCGGAGGCAAGGCTGCAAGGGCTTCTTCTGTCAGGGGAAGGGATTTTAAGGCAGGAAATGTGACAGACGGAAATCCGGATACATACTGGACCGTGAAGGACGGGCAGACTGCAGCAGACATTACCATTGACCTGGGACAGGAAACGGAAGTGAACAGAATACTTATCCAGGAATATATAAGACTCGGACAGCGTGTTAGGGAGTATAAGGTCGAGGCCCTCAGCGACGGGGAATGGATTCCGCTTACGGAAGGCACAACAATAGGATACAAGGTGATCAGGAAATTTCCCACAGTCAGAACTTCACGGGTCAGGCTGACAATAAGCAAATCGGGGGCCTGTCCGGTGATCTCCAATATAGAACTTTACAGGGCTCCCGGGGAGTAATTGGCTCAGGGCACAGGGCTCAGGGGGAGTAATTGGCTCAGGGCACAGGACACAGGACTCAGGGTTCAGGGTGCAGGGTTTCGGGTGCAGGGTTCAGGGTGCAGAGGGAGGGACTTTAAGTGGCCGGTATTAACTGATCAATTATTGTTACAGTAAATTCGCTGCTACGGAAAGGGCTGCGTAGTCACCAAGATCCTCCCCGAGCTGTGCGGGTACTATCCGGCATACATTCCTGGAAAGGGCAAGGGCTTCGGCTTCGATGATCCTTAGTGTATGGGGTTCCAACAATTTCCCGGACCTTGCAAAAATGCTTCCGATCACTATCACTTCGGGATTCAGAATGTCGATAAGTATTGACAGACCTCTGCCGAGATATTCTCCGGAAGTACGGTATACCCCAAGTGCCGTCTCATCTCCCCTGATTGCAGCTTCGGCCACGATCTGCGCGTTCAGGTTATCAAAGTCATCCCTGGTTTTGCAGAAGCTTACTCTTTCTCCCATCTGCCATTTTTCCATGACCATGGTTCTGGCCAGCTGGGCAATACCGCTTCCGCTGCAGAAGCCTTCCCAGCTTCCTGCCTTGCCGTAGCCCACGGGACCGGCAGAACACATCCTGATATGGCCTATCTCTCCCGCCATATCATTTGTGCCCGAATACAGGCGGCCGTTGAGAATCAGTCCGGCCCCGAGCCCTGTTCCGAAGGTCATGAATATCATGTTTTCGCTTCCTCGTCCGGCCCCGGATTTCCATTCGGCAAGAGCACAGGCATTTGCATCATTCTGAATGCCGGATTTAATGCCGTATCTGTCAGTCAGCAGCTTTACCAGCGGCACATTGTCCCATCCCGGCAGATTCGGCGGTGACATCACAATGCCTGTTTTACTGTCAAGAGGCCCGCCACAGCTTACCCCAAGGGCTTTCACTTTTCCGGATGAAAGGCCGTGCTTTCCTATCATCAGGTCAATGTGACTGAATATGGTGCCGAGGGAGTGCTCAAGTCCCAGGTGGGTTTCAGTGGGGAAAGTAAACCGGTCAATTATGTCGAGGCCCCCGTCGCCCGTTTTGCCATGGATAACGGTACATTTTGTGCCTCCTATATCCAGGCCTAATAGTAGTTCAGCCATGTTTCATATGTTAATCCGTTCATACTGACTAAAAGTAATAATTTAATTCATATTCTGTATTTCTCTTTCATTGCCGTTTTGCCGGTTTCACAGTTACCTTCTTCCTTCATGCTGTCAATTAAGCCGTTTCGCAGTTTCCTTCCGCTTTCCGGCTGTCTCCCTGCCCGTTTCTCCCTCACCGTTTCACTTTTCCCTCTCACCTATTAAATATATCTTCCATAATCCTTATCTTTAGCACCACATAGACTCCTTTATGGCTTTAAACTATATCTGGATAGCTTTTTTTCTGATCGGATTTCTGGCAGCTCTCGGGCAACTGATTTTTGCAGGCAATACACAGATATTCAACGAAATCATTAATTCCATCTTTGACAGCGCAAAAACCGGATTTGAGATATCTCTGGGACTTACGGGTGTGCTTGCCTTGTGGATGGGACTGATGAAGGTTGGTGAAAGGGGAGGAGTGGTTTCAATACTGGGCAGGCTCTTCGGTCCCCTTTTTGAGAGATTGTTTCCCGGTTTGCCGAAGGGACACCCGGCCTACGGCTCCATCATGCTTAATTTCTCAGCCAACATGCTTGGCCTAGACAATGCCGCTACTCCGATGGGACTGAAGGCTATGAAGGAGATGCAGGATGTAAACCCGGATAAGGAAAGCGCCTCAAATGCCCAGATAATGTTTCTGGTACTGAATGCATCGGGACTGACCATTATTCCCGTAACGATAATAGTGTACCGGACACAGCTTGGTGCGGCAAACCCGGCGGATATTTTCATTCCGATAATGATCGCAACATTTGCTGCGACATTGGCCGGACTCATCAGTGTTTCCATCGTCCAGAAAATAAATCTGCTTGACAGGGTGGTAATCGCATATCTCGGGGTTCTTACAGCTGTTGTGGCCGGAATAATAATCTTTTTCATGAATCTTCCGAAGGAGAAGATAACTTCAATTTCAACATTTGCCGCAAATTTCATTCTGCTTCTGATCATAGTACTGTTCATTGTCCTGGCGATGCTTAGAAAGGTGAATGTGTACGATGCATTCATCGAGGGAGCAAAGGACGGATTCGGAATAGCGGTCAGGATTATACCCTTTCTTGTGGCAATACTGGTTGGTATAGGAATATTCAGGGCATCGGGTGTAATGGATTTCATTGTAAAGGGGATGGCAGGATTCTTTGCATGGCTGGGACTGGATACCGAATTCACCGGCGCTCTTCCGGTTGCTTTGATGAAGCCGCTGAGCGGCAGTGGTTCAAGGGGGCTGATGATAGATGCAATGAAGACTTTCGGGGCCGATTCATTTGTAGGGCGTATGTCATGTGCATTGCAGGGCTCAACCGATACCACCTTCTATATCCTCGCGGTTTATTTCGGATCGGTGGGAATAAAAAACACAAGACATGCCGTGGGCTGTGCACTGATCGCCGATATAACGGGGGCAGTGGCTGCCATACTGGTCTCTTATTTGTTTTTCGGCCCGGGCTGATTTGACCGTGATAGATTATTCCTAAGCTGATCATGAGTGTACTTGCTGTTTCCATACTGGTTCTGATAAGCATTATTGCAATTATCATCCTGACTTCAACCCTGAAGCTCAATGCCTTTGTTTCACTGTTCCTGGTTTCGGTATTCCTTGCCTTTGCCACACTTCCGGGCGATACGATAGTTACTTCGATCAGACAGGGCTTTGGCAATACCATGGCCTCCATCGGGCTCCTTATCATTTTCGGAGCCATGATAGGTGTTATTCTTGACAGGACGGGTGCCACGCTGAGTATAGCCGGCTATATGCTTTCCGTTACGGGAGAAAAGAACAGTCCGTGGGCCCTGGGCATCACGGGTTTTATAACCGGTCTGCCCATTTTCTGCGATTCGGGATTCATTGTTTTAAGCGGACTGACAAAATCATTCAGTGCCAGGTCAGGGATGGCGCTTCCCTTTATGGCTACCGTTCTCGCAACATCGCTTTATTCGGTTCACTGTCTGATACCTCCGCATCCAGGGGCTCTTGCGGCAGCCGGAATAATTGACGCGAATATCGGCAATCTCATAATAGCGGGAATTTTATTCGCCATACCGGGTGCCCTTGCTGCAGGAGCATGGGCCGGATTTATGGTCAAAGGGAAGAATTATCCCGCTTCCGTTTATTCAGAAGGCGATTTCCGGCGAGACAAAAAAGATCTTCCCCCGGTATTTCTCTCATTTCTGCCTGTTGTACTTCCCTTGCTGCTGATAACAACCAGGTCGCTGATCAACCTCTTTGATACTGAAGGAGCGGGACTGGCGGCACGGATCTTCCGTTTTCCCGGAGAACCTGTATTTGCTCTTGCAGCAGGAGCTCTGTCAGGATTGCTGCTGATGAGGGACAGAAAGATCAGTTCACTGAACGAGGTGTTTTCAGAAGCCATTGTCAAGGCGGGTCCTATTCTCATTGTGACAGCCGCAGGGGGTATGTTCGGAATGATAATCGCACAGACAGGAGCAGGTGAGTCAATGGGCAAACTCCTTGCGGATACCAACGCGGGATTGCTTGTTCCCTTCCTGATAGCCCTGATCCTGAAAACCGCACAGGGTTCTTCCACTGTGGCAATCATCACGGCAGCGTCCCTGGTTCTTCCCATGATGAATATGCTTGGACTGGATTCCGAATGGGGACGCCTTCTGGCAATGCTGTCGATGGGAGCCGGATCAATGATTGTTTCACATGCAAATGATTCCTATTTCTGGGTTGTAACAAACTTCTCGGGGATTGATATAAAAGCTGCCTTAAGGGTTTATTCCACCTCAACCATCGTAATGGGGGTTGTGATATTCGTACTGATCTGGATATCATCGTTCATTCTTATATAGCCAGGTCAGAGGAAATGCTTTACAGAAGTGACTGAAAACGGATGTGCGGCTTTCATTCATCCGGGACCGGTGGCAGAGAAAGGGGAAGGGAAGGGAAAAAGAAAAAGAAAAAGTAAAAGTAAAAAAAGGATAATTGCGGTGAATACGTCGTTTGTAATAATCTGTTCTATATATGGATAATCGTGAAACCGGCAAGAAGATACTGATGGCAGGCATAGAAGGAGTTCTTCCCGGAAGGCTTATGGACGACCTGGTTTCGGTACAGGGCCCTGTGCTTAAAATAGGCTACCGCAGCTATAATCTTGCAGAGCTGGACAGGATATTCGTAGTCGGGGCAGGAAAAGCCAGTGCAGCGATGGCTCATTATCTTGAATCAAAAACAGGCAGCAGAATAAGCGGCGGCCATGTTGTTACGAAATATGGCCATTCATGCAGGCTCAGACATGTCACGGTTTCAGAAGCGGGTCATCCGGTGCCGGATTCCGGAAGCTATGAAGCTGCAAGGGAGATCCTGAGGATAGTATCAGAAGCTGGTGACAGGGACCTGGTGATCTGTCTGTGGTCAGGCGGAGGATCTGCCCTTATGTCGGATCATCCGGAAAATTCGTCTCCTGAAGAAATGGCGGTCCTCAATGATCTGCTTGTCAGGTGTGGTGCGGATATTGGAGAAATCAACGCTGTACGCAAGCATCTTTCAGGAATCAAGGGGGGACAGCTGGCCGTAAGGATCAGGCCGGCTGATATGGTCACAATTCTTCTTTCAGATGTAACAGGCGATCAGCCGGATATTATTGCTTCGGGTCCCACTGTTCCCGACAAGTCCACATTCGGGGATGCCCTGAATGTCATTCACAGGCATCAGCTTGCGGACCGGCTTCCTGTTTCCCTTGTAAATTACCTGAGGGAAGGTACGGAGGGTCTGAGACCGGAAACACCCAAGCCGGGTGACGGGATTTTCAGCGGATCCGCTGTTTTTATGGCAGGGACTAACAGAACTGCTCTCCGTTCTGCAAAAACTGAAGCGGAAAAGCATGGTTTCGATACCCATATTATAACCGATTCCCTCAGAGGGGATACTTCAGAGGCATTTTCCTATATTGCCGGGCAGATAGAGGATTACCGCCGCCGGGATGATCTGAAAAAGCCAGTATGCCTTCTTTTCGGCGGGGAAACAACGGTAAGGGTTGAAGGCAGCGGAAAGGGGGGAAGGAATCAGCACCTGGCACTCTATGCTGCACTGAAGCTGAAGGATATGCCCGGAGTTACCCTTGTTGCCGCCGGAACAGACGGCAATGACGGTGACACGGATGCAGCAGGGGCGGTGGTGGATTCGGGTACGGTGAAGGAATCCCTTAACATAGGCATGGATCCGGAAGCTTATCTGAGAAATTTCGATTCATATAATTTTTTCAGGCGTGCCGGCGGACATATTAAAACCGGACCGACACTTACCAATGTAATGGACCTTGTAATAATCCTTATTTCTGATAACTAATTCACAAACCAGACATGTCTCCAGCCTATATTTTCCTCATAGTAATAGCGGGAGTCAGCATGCTCCTGCTTATGGTGCTTAAATTCAGACTGAATGCATTCATTGCCCTTCTGATCACTTCGATACTGGTGGGAATTCTTGCCGGGATGCCATTGCCCGCAATAACGGAAAGCATTCAGGAGGGCATGGGCAGTACCCTGGGTTTTATTGCAACTATTGTGGGGCTGGGGGCAATATTCGGACAGATGCTGGAAAGTTCCGGAGGAGCAAGGGCACTTTCAAAATACCTGCTGAAGAAATTTGGCAGGAAAAGAGCTCCCTGGGCTCTGATGCTCAGCGGATTCATGATAGGTATACCCATTTTTCTCGATGTCGGATTCATTATTCTGATTCCTGTCATTTATGCTCTTACAAGAGAGACGAGACGTTCATTGCTTTATTTCGCAATGCCCCTCCTGGCAGGTCTTGCCGTGGGACATGCCATGATCCCTCCCACACCGGGCCCGGTAGCGGTATCAAACATACTGGAAGCAGATCTCGGATGGGTAATCCTTTTCGGAGTGATCACCGGTCTGCCTGCCGCCGTCATAGGTGGTGTGTTTTTCGGCAGGTATATTTCCGGGAAAATAGACATTCCTGCACCGGAAGGTCTTGAGATACCCGGGGAGGAACCTGATCCGGCTACAAAGAAGGTACCTTCATACGGCATAACTGCATTACTGATTTTCATACCGCTTCTTCTCATCCTCACGGGAACTTTTACAAAAGTAGGAGTGGAAAAGAATATGATACCCGCATCACTCCTGAGTGATATTATTATATTTACCGGACATCCCTTCACGGCACTTATCATTGCCACCCTGCTTTCCATTCTCCTCTGTGTAAGATTGAAAATGACCGGTCAGATGATACTCGACCTGAGTACCAGGGCACTCGGGCCTGCAGGAATAATCATACTGGTTACCGGAGCAGGGGGAGTCCTGAAACAAATACTTGTTGACAGCGGCATAGGAGTGATCCTTGCAGAATCAATAGCAGGATCGTCAATACCTCTTGTGTTTCTGGCCTGGGCCCTTGCCGCCCTGGTAAGGGTGACACAGGGATCTGCAACGGTAGCCATGATAACCGCTGCCGGAATAATCTCGCCGGTATTGCCGCTCATGAATCTCAGTCAGCCCCAAACGGCTATAATTGTGGTGGCAATAGCATCCGGAGCCACAATTCTTTCACACGTCAACGACAGCGGATTCTGGATTGTAAACAGGTATCTCGGGATGAATGAGAAACAAACACTTCAGTCCTGGACCGTTATGGAAACAATCATTTCAGTTGTCGGTCTGCTTCTGTCTCTTCTGCTGAGTGTTCTGATCAGATAAGACCGGTGCGGACTCATTGAAGATCAGGATATTCCGAATTCAGGCCCACAGGAAAGCGGCATGATCATTTTATTTTTTATTACCTGCTGTTTTCCACAAAGACTTTTTTAACTGCCTCAAGGTATCCGTAACCGAACATTGTACATGGCTGAAGATAGCTTGTTTCAGTCCATTCATTCCAGCTGTTGATTGTTATCAGGCGTACCTGCCCGGGATGGGCATCGGCATAATCCTTTGCCCTGATCAGGGCATTTTTAAAATTTTCCGGGGTATTGTTCCTGACTATCCCTGCCCTGAACATTTCAAAGCGGGGATTGTTATCCCAGCCGATTGAAACATGGGGATAATATGGTATTTTAAATTCCCTGTCAATCAGCTTCCATTCCTTTTCCACATCAGTCATAATGTCATTGTATTCCCTGTCGATGTCGGTGAAATGTACAAACTGGTAGTGGGTAATCCCGTCAAAACCAAGTTCCTTTATTATGTTTTCCTGGGAACCCAGTATGTCCCCGCTGCTTCCCCTCACACTGCTTCCGCTCCGGCGAAGTGAAAGCTGCAGATCCAGACCGCTGAAACCTGCCTTCCGGGTTTCTTTCCGGAACCATTCAAGGGCATCTTTTGTTTCACTGATTCCGCCCAGTCCCAGGATCAGGGCTTCGAGGTCATAGATCATGAAGCTTGGCCTGTTATCGTTTTTGTAATAGGAAGGATGTGAGAAATAATTTCCGATTACCCTGTGACATATTATTTCGAATTCCTTCCTGTCCACGGCCCCCTTCCATATTAGGGCATCATTCGGTTTGCCGGCATTGCGCCTGTCCCATGTCATGTCAACATCATGATTGGCCCACATGAGGTAGAATTTTACCCGGTCGTTGTTCCTGGCCCGGAGGTAGCCGTTGTTCAGGTGTCCTTCAAGGTATGGCATGCCGTCGTACCAGTACCAGTCGAAGATGAACACGTTAACCCCATGGTCGGCAGCAGCGCTGATCTCCATTTCCGCAACATAGGGGTCAGCCTCGTTGATATATCCCCAGAGGGGATAACGCGGCTGTTCATGTCCTTCAAAAGCGGGTTTATTCTTCATGACCGTTTCCCATTCCCCTATGCCTGCCGGCCAGAAAATCCTTGCACGGTCATCCGGGTGATATGACGGCCATACGTAAGCCGCCACGTCATACTTTCCGGCTGTTTTCTGTTCTGGGTTGCCCCTTTCATCACCGGCAGGGGATGTGCCGTGAATAAAAAAAAGACCACAGGCGATGGTAGTCAGTAAAAAGCTTTTTGTCCGGATTCTCATGATGGAAGTATTGGTTCAGGTTAACTCATTGGATAAAATTAAACATTAAAAATTGTCAGGCTAGCGGATACGGTAATTTCTCAGTTCCTTCCTTAGCTGTTTGTATCCGGGAAGCAGTTCCGACAGCAGTTCATAGAAGCCGGGACCGTGGTTATGGTGTTTCAGATGGCACAGTTCATGAATGATCACATAATCGATTATTTCCGGCTTTAGTTTGACCAGTTCGGAATTAAGAGTGATCCTTCCGCGTGAACTGCAACTGCCCCACCGGCTTTTCATTGAACGTACAGTCAGTCCCGCCGGCCTGAATCCTGCATGACTGTATTTCCTGATGATCCCGGCCAGTCTCTCCGGCAGTATTTCACGTGCTTTCACGGCATACCACCCTGAAACAAGATGCCTTGTCATATTCGCATCCTCAGGATCTTTCTGTCCTGTCAGGATTTCATCCTCATCAAGCCACACCCCGGATGTTTCCGAGCGGATCCTCCGCAGCCTGTACTCACTGCCGAGGAAAAGAAAGGTTTCACCGTCGGTGAATGTCCTGTCATGGTATGTAAGCAGCATACGTCTGTCACCTTCGGTGTGCTTCTTTATCCAGGCGGATTTTGAAAGGACGAACCGGTTAATGTCTTTCAGTGGTGTTCTGAATGGCGCTCTTACCGTTATGCTTTTATCGGGACGGACAATAATGCTTATTGACCGCCGGCGGGAAAAAACCAGTTCATATTTTATTTTTCCTGTTTCAGCTGGCATTTATCCGGTTCTGAGAGTGATAATGGTTATTTCGGGTGGCATTCCTATCCTGAAAGGGATTCCGAGTACACCCAGTCCGCGGTTCACATACAGATACTGATTTCCTTCGGAGTATAATCCGTTCCAGCGGGGATAATAATATGCTGCAGGGCTCCACCTGTACTTTCTGGTTATGATTCCTATCTGCATTCCGTGGGTATGCCCGGCCAGTGAAAGCTGAATGTCTGTCCTGCCGGCCACCTCACTGTCCCACTGATTCGGATCATGGCACAGCAGAATCTTCAGGCCGGCACTACCGGTTCCGGAAATGGCTTTCCCGATATCCCCGTGTATTATCCGGGGATGCCGTCCGCTGGTTGTGATTCCCATGACAGCCACTTTAACTCCGTGTATATCAATTATATCATTTTCATCATTCAGTACCCTGTATCCCGAAGCGGATATCAGGCTGTCCATCAGTACAGGAGTCATTCTTTTTTCTTCAGTTTCACCGGAAGGAAAATATGTTCCCATGTCATGATTTCCGAGTATGGCATAATTTCCGTATCTGCCCCGGTATTTTGACAGGATGGTGTCAAAGCCGGTGAACTCCCTGCTTCCGACAGTAACAAAATCACCCGTGTTGATTATCAGGTCGGGCTGATATTTTTCTATTCTTTTCATTACATCGTCAAGGCGGCCGGGATGTCTGAAGAAACTGCTGAGGTGAAGGTCCGACAATTGTGCAATTACCAGTCCGTCAAGTGAAGGGTTCAGATTTTTCAGCCTGACCGTGACTTCTTCCGTCCTGAAATTATATCTGCCTGTATAAGAGCCATGCACTACAACAAGAAATATCAGTCCGGAGAATATAAGACCACTTTCCGTCAGCAGGCGGCTGTGGCCTCCTTTTTTAGTTCTCAGGAGTTTTCCCGTGAAATGGAGAAAGCAAAGCAGTATCCTGGGGGTCAGTATGGCGCTTAACAGTCCGGAAAAAATGAGCTGCTTGTTTATATACTCCGGATCATCGGCATGTCCCTTGAAGAAAATTACAGTCAGCGCATAAAACCAAACTGCAAGGGAGAGGGCCGAATGGACTGCCATGATTCCATAATATGCTGACCGTGAGCCTCGTGAAAAATGATCCTTCAGCGTGAGGAATGAGAGAATCTCAAACAGGAGCAGTATGAAAAGCAAGAATGTCATAGTCAGCAGGCAGATTTCAAAAATAAATGAAATAAAATTAAGACAGGAATATTTACTTTAGTCTGCATAAATTTGTGCGATTATGTCTGTAGTCAGGTTTTATGACAAATCCCATATTCCGGAAGGGAAGCTTATCTATTCGGTAATTCCTGCAAGGTACAGGGGAAAATGGATTTTTCTCCGGAAGACAACACGGCCGACCTGGGAGATATGTGCAGGTCATATAGAAGATGGTGAAACTTCAGATGAGGCTGCAGAAAGGGAACTGATGGAAGAAACCGGGGCGCTTGAATTCTCACTCAGCCTGATAGCCACTTATTCAGTTGAAAATGAAGGCAGGACAGGATATGGCAGGCTTTATTATGCCGAAGTCACTGATATCGGTGATGTTCCTGACAGGTCTGAAATTGCGGAAAGGATATTTGCTGACGGGCTTCCTGATGATCTGACCTATCCTGAGGTACAGCCTGTGCTTTTCGGCCGTGTTCTGAACTGGCTTGGTGAGGGGCACGGGGATTAGATATATTCAAAGCTTACCTTTTTCAGCCACTTATCTTCAAGGAGTCTTGCGATTCTTTTTACCACTGTCCTGCGGATCTCGAGCTCGACAGGCAGGCTGGGATCCTGATGGGCTATATTTATCCTGGTGCCTATGATAAAATGTATTTCATCGCTTTCCATCAGCAGTTTCACTATTTTGTCAGCCGGGCCCTTTCCGAGATGAACACTGTTATTGAATGTTTTGAGGATTTCATTTACCTTCTGAAGGGTAAGGATGCCTTCCGTCACCAGGTCTATTTCCTCAATGAAGCTTTCGGGAGGCAGTTCGGGATCTTCAAAAATCAGCTCGTCAACAATTTTCCTGTTCAGTTCCCTTGCAACAATGTCGGCGGTGGTTCCCCCGCAGATTATGACCTTTCCTTGGTAGTTTTTGATTTTGGAGGCGAGCTCCGTATCCTTGTCCTTTTCATAGGGCGGTCCTGTGCTGATGAGCAGTTTCCTGGGCTCCCTGAAGTATATGACAGAACAGCTTATATCGTCTCTTGCCCTGTAGCCGTCATTCTTATGAGCCATTGTGACTATCTTGGCTGCAAGCGTATTTGCTGAAAGGGAAGCATCAGCCGTTACGAGTCCGGAAACATAGCTCAGTATGTTTTCCCTTTCCCATCCAAAGGGAAAGTCATCGCTTCCCATGCCGCTTTGCGATACCCCGTCGGTGAAAAATATTATGCGGTCTTCCTTTTCTGGTTCGAGAGTGCAGGTTTTCAAAACTTTTCCCTCGTGTTTGCCCTTTTCCAGGATCACTTTTTTCCATGAGGGATCAAACTCCTGGTTACCCCTCAGGATTATTGCGGACGGATTGTCATATTCAAGAATATTTGTCCTGCCGCTGCTTTCTATATCAACTATGGTGAAGGTTGAATAGGCTATTTTCCTCTCGCTGCATACGGGAAGGGTGTTCATGATTATTTCCGCAATCCTGTCAACTTCCTTGTGTTCCCTGGTAAAGTTAAGTGCCATGGTGGATGTGAGAGTTGCCAGGATATTGGCCTTGACGCCATGTCCCATGCCGTCGGAGAGAACAGCAATGATCCGGTTTTCCTCCCGGATTGACCTGTACAGGAACACGTCGCCGCATATCCTTTCCCCGTCGTGGTTGCGCTGCTGGGAATTAACCTCTATGTAAAAGTCCTGCTTCAATAACGGGCTTTATGTTTTATTTTTGATATTGCTCCTCTTTTTGTAGGATTCAATGATGGAGTTGAGCATCTGTTCCGTGTCCGAAGCTCCTTCCCCGAGGAGAAAGCCGATCTTCTGAACCATTTCAAGATTTTTCTCAATGACTTCCGAAACCCTGGTTATTACTTCCTCGCCCTGGACTTCGGGTGAGTACAGATCCCTGATGATTGCCCCGCACATCTTGTTCTTCTTTATGGGAAATATGGAGATGTTCAGCATCTTGTCGTCAAAGTGGACATCCCTGCTTACCACGGGTACATCTTCCCTGATGACATAGGTGAACATGTTGTACACGTTGAAGGGAATGAGGGTTCTCAGATCCGCTCCGGTCAGGCCCGGAATAATTTCAGAAATGGCTTCCGCATCTTCCCCCAGGATATTGATAAAGCTCCTGTTTGAATGAAGGATTTTCAGATTATTGTCAACTATCACAACGCCTGAGGTAAGTTTTTCAAGCATGTTGTGAAGCATGTCGGAGGCGCCCTGGGCAATTTCCTTCTCCCTTCTGGCAAGCTCCTCTGACTCTTTCAGGGCCTTTTTTGTTTCCGCAAGCTTTCTGTTTGTCTGCCGGAGAGTTTCGATATACTCCTGTTTATTGCGGAGATTGAAAGTATGGCACATTTCGGGTATTGCCAGTCCTTTGGCGACTATTATGGCGAAATCACGGCAGGAACCGTATCCGCATGCCCCGCAGTCGAGTTTCTCCTCCGCATCATACTTTCCGATTATCTTCATCACTTCATTGATTGCCTCCTCGGGAGGTTCGGGAATCCTCTGGTCATTGGGACTGAAGGTTCTTGAGAAATCCAGATTCATCCACCTGTCCATGTTTTTCTGCCACAGATCCTTGTCGAGGGTTGATATACGTTTCTCGGCATATCTGCTTACCAGTGCCCTTCTGCGGAATTTCTCACTGTGGTTTTCCATGCCCGGGCCGAGAAGGCAGCCATGGCAGAAGAACAGATTGAAATGATGATGTATGGTGTCAATGTGCCTGTCGAAGTCGTGAATGGCTTCCAGGCAGTCTTCACTGCCTGAGGCGGTTATTACCTTGCTTGTAACCATGTCGCGTTTCAGTCCGCCGGCCTGTATTATCCCCGGAGGAAGCGGATACAGGGCTCCCCAGTATCCGTAAGGCGGATCGAATTCCGACATTTTCACAAGTCTTTCCTGTATGCCTGCCTCATCGAACATCTGTCTGAGTTCAATGAATGTCAGCACGCTTTCAATCAGTTTCCCTGAACGGTAATTCAGTATTTCATCCTTGGCATCGATGCAGGGTCCGATATGAACCAGGGCAGTGTCTTCATCATAGAGCTCCTTCACCACCATGGCCGTGGCTATCATTGGAGATACCAGGGGGGCGAGGTTGGGAGTCAGTTCAGGGTGGTATTTTTCAATGAGCTTGACAATGGCAGGGCAGTTTGCGGTTATGTAGTACTTGCCTTCCGCCTTGCTGAAGAGCTCAACATAGTGGGCCGCTATGAGGTCGACGCCGAATGAAACTTCGTGAACGTAATCAAATCCGAGGGAGCGGATCATGGTGACAAATTTCCGGTAATCGGTTATATCATCAAATTCCGATGCTATGCTTGGTTCTATAAGGGCGGCAGTTTTACGGCCCGATGACAGGATTGCCCTCACTTCATCCTTTGAGTCGCGGAATTCCACAGCACCCCTGGCACAGGATACAAAGCATAATCCGCATCCTATACATCTTTCGGGAACAATAACAGGATGTGCCTTCTGGGGCCTTACCTCGATGGCATTTACCGGGCAGACACGCACGCAGGAATAGGAATTCCTGCACTTTGCCTCGTTGATTGTCAATACCGGTTTTCTTTCATTCATTTTGCTTCCTTCCGGATATTATTTAAGTTTTGCCAGTTCCCTGTCCAGTATACTTTCAATCCCGGCAAGATTAATTCCTTCAATAATCTTACCGTTTATGCTCAGATTCGGGCCATTGGTACAGTTACCCATACAGCGGGCACCCCTGAAAACCACTTTGTCTTCAAGGTGATGCTTCTTCAGATATTCTTTTATAAATACTGCAACATCCTTGTTTCCTCTTGAGAAACAGGAGCTTCCCAGGCAAATCTGCATTTCTGTAACGCTGATCATTACTCTTACTGCCTTTTCTGTGACAACAGCCTCAAAAATAATAATTATTCCGATTGCTTATTAATCCCATGCTATCATATTGTTAAAAAAATAACATTGTTTATTTTGTAACAATAAATATTTATATTTGTCTAACCTATTTCGTTATCCTGATGAGTGCGGAAATTGAATCCATAATGAAAAAATACAGACCCGGGAGAAGAGAGGATCTTATTCCGCTTCTTCAGGAGATCCAGGATGAAAATGGCTATCTGTCGGAAGATATCATTGTAAAAGCCGGAAATTTTATCGGACTGAGCACTACAAAGATCTATGGGCTTGCCACATTCTATGACCAGTTCAGGTTCCTTCCCGCAGGGCGGATAATAATAAGAATATGCAACGGAACATCCTGTTTCCTCAACGGGTCGCAAAATGTCATCAGCAAGATCAGGGAAGAGACCGGACTGGCTCCCGGGCAAACATCCAGGGACGGCCTGTTCAGCTATGAGATTGTTACCTGCATGGGTGGCTGTACCAGGGGACCCCTGCTGACCGTGAACGATGACTATCAGCTGAATGTGAAACCCGGACAGATTCCGGATTTGCTCCGCAAGCTCAGGTACATTGCCGAAAATGATTAAATGGAAGATATCAGGAAATTTCTGACCACCCGGGTTCTGATGCTGGAATCGGACACTCTGCCTCCTGAAACGGAAAAAGTTCTCGGACAGATCCGCCGGGATAAAACCGATCGTCCGGTAATTTTTCTTTCTACAGGAACCAGCAGTATGATTGCCGGTTCGGAAAGGACCCGTTCCGCGCTGAGGACATATCTAAATGACAGTGAGACAGAAGTTGAAATCATAAAAGTGGGTTGTACCGGTCCGGCAAATTTTGAACCACTTATGGCCATTCAGCTTCCGGGCAAGAACAAGCTTTTTTTCAGGAATATTACTGAGGAGAAGGTGGAACCGCTTCTCAACGGAGTGTTTCACAACGACATAAATCATGATGATCTGGTCGGCCAGCAGGGAGGCACCGGATTTGAACTATGGCCGGGAATTCCGTTTCTTTGCGACCATCCGTTCTTTTCACATCAGAAAAGGATTATCCTGGGAAACTGCGGCTGCTATAACCCGGAAAGCATTGAGGAATATATTGCAAGAGGCGGATACAGGTCCTTTGTGAAAGCCATCAGGCATTATACCTATGAAGAGGTATGCGACATCGTTGAAAGAAGCGGGTTAAGGGGAAGAAGCGGGGGAGGTTATCCGACCGGCCTGAAATGGAAACAGGCGCTGAACACTTCCTCAACGTCAAGATACCTGATCTGCAACGCCAAGGAGAGTGATCCCGGGGCCTTCACCGACAGGCTTATAATGGAAAGCGACCCTCACCGGCTGGTTGAGGGTGTTGCCATTGCAGCCTATGCAATCGGATCATCAAACGGAATAGTATTCTACAGAAGGGGCTCGGAGCACGGGCGGCAAAGATTACAGAAGGCAATTGACGATGCCAGGGAATACGGCCTGCTCGGTCATAATATATTTTCGAGCGGCTATAACCTGGATATAGTGATTCGTCAGGAACCCGGCGCATTTGTGTGCGGTGAGGAAACCGCTCTTATAAGCACTCTTGAAGGGAAAAGGGGAATGCCCCAGCTTAAGCCGCCATATCCCACAACCTACGGTTTATTCGGGAAACCCACGGTGATAAACAATGTTGAAACCCTGATGAACATTCCCGTGATAATGCAGCACGGACCCGAATGGTTTCGTTCATTCGGGACGGAGGGGAGTCCGGGCACCAAGATTTTTGCTTTGGCGGGAAAAGGCCGCCTTTCCGGCGTGGTGGAAGTGGAAATGGGTACTTCATTCAGGACCATTATTGAAGATATTGCTGACGGTATAAAAGACGGAAAGAAATTCAAGGGAATACAGATCGGCGGATCATCAGGTTCGTTTCTTACTCCGGAAAATCTGGACCTTACCGTGGATTTTGAGGAGATGAGGGAAAACGATCTTGTAATGGGTGCAGGAGGATTTGTGGTAATTGATGAGGATACCTGCATAGTTGACATGGTCAGGTATTACATGGAATTCATGCGGAATGAAAGCTGCGGAAAGTGCATTCCCTGCCGTGAAGGTACCGGACGCATGCTTGAGATACTGGAGAACGTTATAAGAAAGCCATCGGATGAGGAATCCGTTACCACACTGGAACGTTTCAAGGGTGTAATGCAGCTTGAGACCATTGCTTCGGTGATGAAGGACACTTCGCTGTGCGGGCTGGGCCAGACGGCACCGAATCCCTTTCTGAGCGCCCTCAGGAATTTCAGGGAGGAGTTTGAGGAACATATTTTCGACAGGAAATGCAGGGCCAATGTATGCAGGGGATTGCGGACATTTGTCATTGATGTGGACAAATGCACCGGATGTACCGTATGTGCTGCAAAATGCCCGGCCAGCGCCATTTACGGGACAAGGCTGCAGCCATTCTTCATTGTTGAGGAGAAATGTACCGGCTGCGGTATATGCTATGATGTCTGTAAATTCAGTGCGATAATAATAAGATAGGGGTCATGCTCTTTACAATTCAGGTAAATAACAAGAAGATCAGGGCAGAAAAGGGTGAAACCATTCTTTCCGCACTGAACCGTAACGGTATTATTATACCAACCCTCTGCAGGATGAAGGATTTTACACCCACCGGTGCCTGCAGGATGTGCGTTGTTGAGGTTGAGGGCCGCGACCGCCTCGTTGCAGCATGTTCCCAGCCCGTGGAGGAGTGGATGAAGATCAGAACGCATTCGCCGAGAGTCATTACGGCGCGGAAAACCAATGTGGAGCTTCTGCTCTCCAATCATCCCGACGACTGTCTTTATTGTGACAGGAATCTGAATTGCGAGTTGCAGCGCCTGGCCGAGGAACTGAATATAAGGGAGAGAAGAATAAAGGCAAAGAAGATCCGGCCTATGCTCGACCAGTCCAGTCCCTCCATTGTAAGAGAACTCTCAAAATGCATTCTCTGCGGCAGGTGTGTAAGGGTATGCGAGGAAGTGGTTACTGCCACATCAATCGATTTTATTTACAGGGGAAGCAGGATACATGTCGGCCCTGCAATGGACCGTGATTTCAATTTCTCGAGCTGCATCAACTGCGGCCAGTGCATAACCGTATGCCCTACAGGTGCCCTACATGAAAAATATAATATATCCGAAGTACAGGAATACCTTAATAATCCTGAATTCCTGAAAGTGATTCAGTATTCCCCCGTGGTTCCTGCAGGCATTGCGGAAGAAAGCGGTATCAAGTACAACCGTGATTTTGACAGGATTCTGAATTCCGTGCTGAGGAAAATAGGATTTGAAAAAGTCTATAATACAGGAACCGGAACCGATATCCTGATATGGGAAATGGCGGAACAGCTCAGGGACAGGATCAGGTCGGGGCTTAAGGAACCACTCTTTATCTCGGCATGTCCGGCATGGAATAAATATGCAGAGCAGTTTCTGCCCTCGTATCTTCCCATGTTGTCAAGCCTGAAATGCCCCCAGCAGATTGCCGGCTCGCTTGTAAGGACAGCGATTGCTGATCAGGCCGGTGTAAAACCCGAAAAGATTTTTTCAGTATCGGTCACACCCTGTACTGCAATGAAATTCGAGGCAAGGCGTGACGGAATGATGCGCAGGGGGATAAGCGACATTGATTCAGTGCTGACGGTAAGGGAACTGGGCAGGCTGATCAGGCTGTACGGAATAGATCTGAACAATTCAGGTTCAGAACAGGCTGATTCCCCCATGGAAGGATTCAGCTCTGCCGCATCCCTGGCAGAATTATCCGGCGGACTTGCTGAAGGAATAATAAGAACCCTGTGTTATTCCGAAACCAGGCAGTCACCCGCCAGGCAATATATGAAGAAACTCAGGGCCGGGGCCTCTTTCAGGGAAACCGTTATACCCGCAGGCCGGTATGAGGTCAGCGTTGCAATCGTTGACGGGCTCACCGGTCTGGAAAAACTGCAGTCATCGCTGGATGCCGGCAATAAATATGATCTTGTGGAAGTGATGGTTTGTCCGGGAGGATGCATCAACGGTGCAGGAATGCCGTTCAGGAACCAGAAAGACGACAGGAAGAACCTTGCCCGGATGATTTATCAGGCTGATGAGCATGATGCAATAGATCTGCCGGAAAATTCGCCGGTAATGATGAATTTTTACGACAAACTGATTGCTGAAAACAACGAGATAGCTGATAAGAAAATATTTCACACCCATTATGTGAAAAGAAATGTCCTGCTGTGAAAGGCTGCAAGTGCCTGATCCGGAATGTTTCCGATGACACGGGCTTCAGGTCTGAAGACCGGCAGCGGGCTGCCGGACCGGAGATGACCGGTACCGGGACGGGAAACCGGATACTGCAGGGAGCAAAAGGCTTTCTGAGACTGGAACAGGGAATTCAGAATCAGGAAATGCAGTAACAGAAATAAACACAATAAACAATGCTTGTCTATACCATAAAAGAACTTTGCCGCACCTGTTACACTTGTGTGAGGGAATGTCCTGCAAGGGCTATACGCATAGAAAACGGACAGGCTGAAGTTATTGAAGACAGGTGTATTGCCTGCGGCAACTGCACAAAGGTGTGCAGCCAGGGTGCAAAGGTATATCTCAACACCACCGGCAGGGTATCCAAGCTCCTTTCGGGAAATGACAGTGTTGCCGCCATTGTCGCACCCAGTTTTCCGGCGGAATTTTCAGAAATCGGCGATTACAGGATTCTGGTCGGCATGCTCCGCAGGCTGGGTTTCAGATATGTTGCCGAAGTATCATTCGGAGCCGATCTGGTTGCGCAGAAATACAGGGAACTGGTGGATGAGGGCAGGGAAACCTTCATAACATCCGATTGTCCCTCCATAGTCAGCTATGTAAAGTACTATCATCCTGCCCTTGTCGGCAAGCTTGCCCCGGTTGTTTCGCCAATGGTGGCAATGGCCAGAGTGATTCACGCCAGATACGGGGCAGATACCAGAATAGTATTCATCGGGCCGTGTGTTGCCAAGAAGGCAGAGAGCAGCGATATTGATGAAGCCCTTACCTTCAGCGAGCTGAGGGACCTGTTCGAGGAGCATGGTATAAAGCCGGAGGATGCCGAAGCTTCCGAATTTGATCCTCCTGCAGGAGGAAGGGGGGCAATATTCCCGGTAACCAGGGGGCTCCTTCAGACCGCTGACATCAATGATGATGCAATAACGGGAAATATTCTTGCCGCCGAGGGCAGGATAGATTTCCAGGAAGCCCTGAAGGAATTTGAAGCGGGTCTGATAAAGAACCATAGTATGGAACTCCTGTGCTGTGAGGGCTGTATCATGGGACCCGGGATTTCCAGGAACACAAGGCAGTACACCCGCAGGGCACTGGTAAGCATTTACGCCAATCAGAAAATGGAGACTCTTGACATTGAGGCGTGGAAAGCTTATATTGATGAGTATAAAAAACTGGATCTTTCCATTCATCACAGGGCTGATGACCACAGGATTCATCTTCCTGACGAGAAGGATGTGAAGGAGGTTCTGATAGCCATGGGCAAGCTGACTGAGAAGGATCATCTTGATTGCGGTGCATGCGGTTATGAAACATGTGTGGAGCATGCTGCGGCAGTGAAGATCGGTCTGGCCGAGGAGGAAATGTGCCTGCCCTATACTATTGAAACGCTTCACAAATCGGTTAAGGAGCTGGCTCTCTCGAATGAAAAACTGAGTTCCATGCAACTGGCGCTGAAACAGTCTGAAAAGCTTGCACACATGGGGCAGTTGTCGGCAGGAATTGCACATGAGCTTAACAATCCCCTGGGTATTGTGATCATGTACAGCAATATCCTCCTGGAGGAAAGCAAACCGGATGATCCGGTGACAGAGGATCTGAGACTGATTGTTGAACAGGCCGGCAGATGCAAGAAGATTGTTGCAGGTCTTCTCAATTTTGCACGAAAGAGCCAGGTTGACCATCAGCTGGTCAGTATCAGGGATCTGGTGATGCACAGCATAGAGAGTGTCATCATACCTGAGAATATTGAAATGAATGTTGATGACCATACCAGTAATCCCGATGCATGGCTTGATTCCGAACAGATGATACAGGTTGTTTCAAATCTTATCAAGAATGCGGTTGATGCTATGCCTGACGGCGGCAGGATAAATATCCTGCTCGAAGACACCCTGAGTGACATAAGCATTACCGTGGGAGATACGGGAAGCGGAATAAAGGAAGAGGACAGGGTGAAAATATTTGAACCCTTCTTTACCACCAAAAGTCTCGGTAACGGTACCGGGCTCGGTCTGGCAACAACCTACGGCATTGTAAAGATGCATAAGGGCCAGATAAGTGTTGAGTCGGACAATGATCCGTCAAAGGGCCCCACAGGGACGAGATTTAAGATTGTACTGCCCCGGCGCAAGGGATAGGGGACTGCCTGCCGGAAAAGAAATAAAAAATGAAATTTTCAAAACTTTAAGGATATTTGTACCGAGATGAAAAAGAGTGATTTTACTATTCTTGTGGCTGATGATGATCCGGATTATCTCTATCAGACTGTTTTCAACCTGAATAAGGCCGGTTACAAAACCATTACGGCAGAAAGTCAGGCTGAGGCGGAAGCAATAATTGAACGCTTCCGTCCTGATCTTGCCATTTTTGATCTTATGATGGAAAGTGATGACAGTGGTTTTATACTGTGCTACAAAATAAGGAAAAAATATCCCGATGTTCCGGTGATACTTGCAACTGCCGTTTCGAGGGAAACCGGCATGTCGTTCAGTGTTGACACGGAGAGGGAGAAATCATGGATCAGGGCCGACAGGTATCTTGAGAAGGGAATACGTGCCGAGCAGCTCGATCAGGAAATAATGAAACTGTTAAAAATATAGGAAATGGCAGTATTGAAAGTACTTGTCATAGATGATGAACCTGGAATCCGCTCCGGTGTCACCAGGATACTCAGGGATTTTCAGGTTACCTATCCCTTCATGGATGAGGATTATACATTCGAGATGTATGAAGCACCCACGGGTGAGCAAGGTATTGAAATGCTTGAGAAGGACAAGCCGGACATTATTCTTCTCGACAATAAACTGCCCGGCATGCAGGGAGTGGAAGTCCTTGAATACATTCACAACAAGAATTATGACATCATGGTTGCGATGATAACCTCATACGCTTCCCTTGATGTGGCGGTCAAGGCTACGCGTGACGGAGCCACCGATTTCATTCCCAAGCCTTTTACACCCCAGGAGCTTAAATCGAGTATTGAAAATATAACCAAACAGCTATATCTCAGAAGAATAACCCGCCGCCTCACCGAGGAGGGGAAACAGATAAGGTATCAGTTTCTTTCCGTTCTTTCACATGAGCTGAAAGCACCTCTCAATGCCGTGGAGGGCTATCTCAGGATGATGCAGGGGAGGGAAGCGGGCGACAGGATAAGTGATTATACCGACCATATTGACAGATCATTGCAGAGAATACAGGGAATGAGGAACCTGATCATGGATCTGCTGGATTTTACCAAGATACGTCTGGAAAAGAAGGAAGGCAGGATCAGAACCCTTGATCTTGCTGAAATAGCCAGGGGGGCAATAGTTACAGTGCAGCCCTATGCCATCCAGATGGAAGTCACCGTCAGTCTGGATGTGAGATCAGACGCTTTCATAGAGGCAGATCCCGCCGATATGGACATAATCTTCAACAATCTTGTTTCCAATTCGGTAAAATACAATAAACCCGGAGGCAGGGCGGACATCATTATAGATTCGGACGATAAGGAGGTTGTTATCAGGTTTGCAGACGGGGGAATAGGTATCAGCGAGGAAGATATTCCCGATCTCTTTACTGAATTTGTAAGGATAAAAAATGAAAAAACAAGAAATATAACAGGAAGCGGACTGGGGCTTTCCATAGTAAAGAAGATTGTTCAGCTTTATTTCGGGACAATCACAGTGGAGAGCACCCCGGATGTAGGAACGGTTTTTACTGTAAGATTACCAAAGAACTCCTCATCCGTAACCTGAAGCAATGTGAGATTTTCATGCTCCGCGGATTTTTTCTGGAATTAATGATGACTGTATGAAATCCTTATCCTGTGAGTGCTGTGGACAAATACCTGCAAATGTGAAAACAAACTGCAGGAATGAAGCTTTGCCCTTTAAATCCGGTAGGCTTATGCAAATCAGTAAATCTTCAATAAAAGAGTAATAATGTTTTTCTATGAAATTACCGGGTAAAACAGTTGAACGGCTCAGCGAATACAGAAGGACACTCCTCGGATGTCTGGAAGAAAAGAAGAATTTTATTTTTTCCCATGAACTCGCGGCAAGACTGCATATTACAGCGGTTCAGGTAAGGCGCGACCTGATGCTTATAGGTTATTCCTCGGTGCTGCGAAAGGGATATGATGTAAGGGAACTTATCGAGACAATCGGAACCATCATTGATTCGGATGTTACGCTGAATGTTGCGATAATAGGTATTGGCAATCTCGGCAGAGCCGTTGCGGGATACTTCCGGGGAAAAAGATCAAAACTCAGTCTTGTAGCCTCCTTCGACACCGATCCGCACAAGGTGAACAAGGTTATTTCCGGAGTCAGATGCTATCCTGCCACGGAAATGGAAAAGATAATAGGTGAGCTTGACATCAGGATAGCTATAATCACGGCCCCGGCAGATTCAGCCAGGGAGATTGCCGCTGAGGCCGTCCGCTGCGGGATAAAGGGAATCATGAACTTCACCACCATATCGCTTGTTGTTCCTTCATGGGTGTATCTGGAAGAATATGATATGATAACCTCCATAGAAAAAGTTGCTTATTTCGTTAAGGAAAACAAGGTTTAGAATCATATTCATAATGAGAATTTTCAGAGGATTTGAAGAAGTAAGGGGAATCAGAAATCCCGTTGTTACAACCGGATCATTCGACGGGGTTCATATAGGCCATAAAACCATTCTTAACCGGCTCAGGATGCTTGCCACGAAGCATGAGGGAGAATCGGTTCTGATCACCTTCCATCCGCATCCCAGGAAAGTGCTTTATCCCGACACTGCCGGAAAGGACCTCAAACTTATTAACACACAGGAGGAAAAGCTTGAACTTCTCAGGAAAGCCGGACTTGACAATGTGATAATAGTGGAATTCACCAGGGAGTTTTCAAGAGTCACCAGTGAGGAGTTTGTCAGGGATTACCTGCACAGCATCCTGAAGGCGAGAGTAATAGTGGTGGGATTTAATCACCATTTCGGATTTAACCAGGAAGGGGATTACAGGCATCTCTGGAACTGGAGGAAAAAGTATGACTTTGAAGCCGAGGAGATTCCCGAACAGGAAGTACAGCACGAAACGGTCAGTTCCACAAAGATCCGTAAAGCCATAAGGGAAGGTTATATACAGAGGGCAAATGCATATCTTGATCATTATTATCTTGTTATGGGAATGGTGACAGAAAGCGCTTTGCCGGGAATTGCAGACAAAGTACATTTTGTCCGCATGCCCGTGACTGAAGAGAGCAAGCTCCTTCCTTCACCCGGGCTTTATGCAGTGTCCCTTGTGTCGGAAAATGCTGCTTCAAAGGCAATGGCCTTCATCGCCCAGACTGACGGATCCGGACAGGAGTTATTCATCAATATATTTGAGAATGAGGAATCATTCCCAGGAGAAAGAATCTCAGTGCTTTTTCATAAGAAGATACACGGAGCCTTGTCGCCGGATGATCTGCACTTTGAATACCGCCTCGTAACTGCAAGGGATGAAATATCCGAACTCATTTACTGACATTAAGGCAGCGGAACAGATACTTTCTATATACTTTCTGTGCACTTCTTAAGCCTCCTTTCTTCCGGATGCTGTTTACAGTAACTGTCCGAAGAATACCGCATTCAGGAATATCTTGTTTGTACCGTACCATATTGCCCTGAAGTTGGTATTGTCGTAAATGGAAATGATCCTGCCGCGGTGAACCGAAACAAATGAGCTTCCTTTCAGCCGTTCGGTATTTTCCCTGGTGCAGTAGCCGCTGAGCAGCGGATCTGAGGTATAAACTGCCGGGTTAGCGTAAATATCCCCGACCTTCTTTACTGCAGCTGTTCCTGTTTTCATTACCGGGACGATATCCCCGGTATATCCGTAACACAGGGGGTGGGTGAGATCAAGTTTTACTGAAAATATTGAACCGGGTATCTGGCGTACCTGATTATTCATGGCCCTGTGTGCATATATTCCTTCCTTCAGGACTGATTCCGCCGGGGGTATGTATTCAATCTCAGCCAGTTTGTTTGCAGCCAGCCAGTTGTTGCCGCCCTTGTAGCCAATGATGGTCCCGCCCTGCCTGTTCCATGACATGATTTTCTCAATTCCCCGGGGACCCAGTGCGGGGGAGCCTGCAATGACAAGCACGTTATAGCGGTTAAGGTCGGCATTGTCAAATGCTGCCGGACGTATCATGGTCACCGGCATCCGGAAGCGGGTGTCGAGCATATGCCATATTTCACCGGCGTCCAGGCTGTTTATTCCATCCCCGGCAATCAGGGCCACCGATGGTTTTTCAAGCACCACAAAATCACTGCTTCCAAGGTCAATTCCCTCTTCCGTGAAACCGGTGCTGACACCGTGTACAGTCAGGCGGAATTTTTCAGCTGCCGACAGAATGATTTTTTTCAGTTCTGTCCTGCTGACCGGCTGATCATTTGCATGGATCATAATTGTGCCGCAGCCGAATGCATGGTTCAGTTCACTGTTCCTGTATGCGAATCCGGCCTTTGCGACCCTTGTCCTTATTCCTGCATTCTGCAGTTCAAAAAGCGCTGCGGGAGCAAGGTATTCCTTCCATTCAAAGAGATATGCAAAGGGATCTTCCGGTCCCAGCAGCTTTCCTTCGGCAAGCGGAACTTCCCTGATTTCCTTCCCCCTTAGTGCTTCGGCTTCCCTGGTCTGTGTGATTGCTGCATACCGGATGTTGAAGGACATGGGAAGTATCCAGGTGGAAATGTCATAAAAAGTACTGTCTGTAAATTCCTTAACGGGTTCAAACAGGCTTCTTACAAACCTGTGTTCATTCTGTTTCAGGGGAACAATATAGGAGGCGCCTGCACTGTAGCTGATTCCGTTTATGACTGCATCCCTTGAGAGACCGTAGACCTTTATCTGATGGCTTTTCAGAATGCGGATAAATTCAGAAAGCCTTCCCTTGTCGTCAGGTTCGGTGAAAATATAGGCTTTCACAGGATGCTTGTCAGCCAGTGCCGCTGCTTCCCTGTAAAAACCCGCCAGGCTGTTCAGGAGCTTTTCCCTCATTGCCAGTCCTGCTTCAAGGGTTGAAAGGGATACTGCAACCTGGTTCCGGATGGTATAGGGAAAGGACAGGAGCATGTTGGAAGTTTCGCGGAGATGTCCTTTCACTCCGGCCTGTTCAAAAAGAATGCCGACCGATCCGTGAATGTCGGGGTAGGATGAACCTTTTCCGATATAGAAATCGTCATAGCTTTCTTCCGTAACATAAAGGGTTCCGATCCGGTTGAGGAACTTTTCGTGGAATTTCCCGATTTCTGCCGTCAGCTGCTGGTTTTCTGAGGGTGTTAACGGATTGTTGCGGGTCGGGATCCCGGGCTGGTAAAAAAATGTTGCATTCGGACCCTGTTCGTGATGGTCGGTAACAATGTCGGGCCTCCATCTGTAAAAGGCCGCCACGCGTCCTACCGATTCGGGATGCTGCAGCAGAAGGTAGTCCCTGTTCAGGTCGAACATGTAGTGATTGCTTCTTCCGCCCGGCCAGTTTTCGCTGAATTCCCAGGAGCGGGGATCCGGGTTGTCGTTAAGGCTGCGGCTGAAATTGACCCATGTTGAGTGGCGCTGCATGCCATCCGGGTTAAGTGCAGGGTCAATCAGTACCACGATGTTCCTCAACAGTTTATCAATGGACGGACCTTCCCCTGCAGTCAGGTAATAGGCAACCAGTACGGATGCATTCTGGGAACTGGATTCATTGCCGTGAATACCATAGCCAAGCTTTATAAAAACCGGTGCATTGCTGATATCCGTTCCGGAGGATTTTTCCGGATCAGCCAGACTGATATGCTGCAGCCTGAGCCGTTCAAGGTTCCTGATATTCTCAGGTGAGCTTATAATGAGGTGACCAAGCGGCCTGCCCTCATGGCTCCTGGCATATTCCTCCCACAGGGCCCTGTCGGAGGAGCGGGCGAGCTCCTGCATGTAGTAGTAAAGCTTGTCGTGAGACAGATGCCATTCCCCGATCTGGTGACCCGCGAATTGTTCCGGTGTGATAATCTTCCCGTTAAAGGTCACGTCATCGGGAAAATACCAGGAAGTGGCAGGCTGGGACAGGATTACCTGGCTCATCAGAAGAGCCGGAATTAAAGCTGTTATGATCCTCATTGCTTGATAATGAATGTTGATCCTGCAATTTAGGAAAAAATGATTCAGAAAGACAGGCTGTGCAATCCTTTTTCAAAGAGTGTCGCCGAAATCCTTTCTGTATGCTTCAGCCAGTCTTTCGGGCCAGTCACTGACAGGCTCCAGCCTGCCGGTGAAAAACCTCAGTACCGGAGGTTCTTCCACAAACCTTAATCCGCCCACCAGTTCCCTGTTTTTGTACAACCAGTTAAGACGGTCAATAGTGTATTCCACCTGGGAAAGGGTAAATACCCTTCTCGGCAATGCCAGCCTCATCAGTTCAAGATCGGCATATATCTCATTACCATCCTCATCACGGGTGCTGCTCATGGTACCCCTTTCCATTCCCCTCACTCCCGAAGCAATGTAAAATGCTGAAACAAGGGATGCGGCAAGATATTCCGACTGCGGCAGATGGGGGAGGAACTGGGTGGCATCAACATGGCAGCCAAGTGCCCCGCCGGGTGTTACCACGGGAATACCGAGCTTTACAAGCTCTCCTATCATGTATTCTATGAACATCGGAGACTGACCGACAACATCCTCTTCCAGTGTCTCTGCAAGTCCCTGCGCCATTGCTTCTATTTCCCGGACCGAAATACCCCCGTAGGTGAGAAATCCTTCATATAATGGAACCAGATGCTTCATACTTGTATATATATCTTCGGAATTGGTACAGATAGCACCGCCTTTGGCCGAACTGACCTTCCTGCCGGAAAAATAAACAATATCGCATAATTCACACATTTTCAACAGTATGGATCCGATTGTCTCTTTTTCACATCCGGCTTCCCTCTTTAAAATGAAATAGGCATTTTCTCCTATAAGACTGGCATCCAAAACTATCAGAAGATTATACTTATCTGCAATCTTTCTCACATCCCTCAGATTTGCCAGGGAGAAGGGCTGACCGCCGATAAGGTTTGTTGAGGCTTCCATTCTGATGAAGGGGATATTTTCAGGCTTCACCTCAAGGATGGTTTTTTCCAGTCTTTCCGTGTCAATGTTTCCCTTGAAGGGATGAGAGCTGCTTATTTTCATGGCCTCAGGAGTATACAGCTCGAGTATGCTGCCTCCGTTGAGTTCGATATGGGCACGGGTGGTTGTGAAATGGTAGTTCATGGGAATAACCGATCCTTCACTGATAAAGGCTTTTGAAATAATGTTTTCAGCCGCCCTTCCCTGGTGTACCGGAAGAATATATTTCTTTCCGAAAACCTCATTTACACTTTTCTCGAATCTGCTGAAACTGACCGAGCCGGCATAGGCATCATCAGCCACGAACATTGTCGAAAGCTGCCTGTCGCTCATGGCATTGGTTCCGCTGTCGGTCAGCATGTCGAGAAAAATATCCTTTGTCGACAGAAGAAATGAATTGTATCCGGCTGCCTTTACAGCCTTCAGCCTTTGTTCAACAGGCACGAGATTCAGTGACTGGACAATGCGTACCTTGTGCATCTCAAGGGGAATCTGCTTGCCGTTGAAAAATTTTACGGTGCGGTTGTTGCTTATCTTTTCCATTTTTAAGAGTTTAAGTTGAAAAATGGCTGCTGATACTGCCATTATGCTTTTAAATCGACTCCAAACCTACTGTAATTTTAGATAATATCAAACAGGGTCCCTGATGCTGACAGTAATAAGCAGGCTTTTTTGAGCTTAAAAATTTCTTATATTGCTTATTGTATGGGGAGATCTGCCTGACTGAAAATTATTTTCGGTGTTCGTTTTGAATTATTTTCTTTGTATCTGAATTTGTGAAATGATAAATGAAAAACTTATAAATCCTTCCGGCATTGTTGTTGTCGGGGGCTCGGAAGATCTTTTCAAGCCCGGGGGAAAGATTCTGAAGAACATTATTGACGGCAATTATACCGGAAGCCTTTATGTTGTAAACCCCGGACATGACATGGTTCAGGGTATAAAATCGTACCGCGATCCGGCCCTGCTGCCTCAGGTTGATCTGGCAATAATAGCGGTTCAGGCAAAATACTGCCTTCCGCTGGTTGATTTGCTGCTTAAAGAGAAGAATACCCGGGCATTTATTATACTTTCCGCCGGATTCAGTGAATCGGGAGAGGAGGGAAGGGTGCTTGAGGAATCAATTGCCCGCATGATAAGTGAAGCAGGTGCAACGCTTATCGGTCCGAACTGCATCGGCGTGATAAGTCCTTATTACAATGGTATTTTCACTACGCCCGTACCCGGACTGAGCCCCATGGGATGTGATCTGGTTTCAGGTTCGGGAGCAACTGCAGTTTTTATTTTTGAATCAGCAATATCAAAGGGTCTCAGTTTTTCAGGTTTTTATTCCGTTGGAAACAGTGCCCAGACAGGTGTTGAGGAGGTTCTGGAATACTGGGACAGAACATTCGATCCGGAAACAAGTTCATTTATAAAACTTATTTATGTGGAAGTTATCCGGGATCCTGACAAGCTGCTTTACCACGCATCGTCCCTCATACGGAAAGGCTGCAGGATCGCGGCGATCAAAGCCGGGACAAGCGAGGCCGGAATGAGAGCAGCTTCTTTTCACTCCGGTGCCCTTGCCTCATCGGATTCAGCGGTGGAAGCCCTTTTCAGGAAGGCAGGAATTGTCAGGTGTGCCGGCAGGGAAGAACTTACAACAGTAGCCTCTGTATTCTGGCACAAGCATCTGAAAGGCAGAAACATTGCCATCATTACCCATGCCGGGGGACCGGCAGTAATGCTTACTGATGCCCTGTCGGCCGGAGGAATGAATATCCCCCGGATCAGAGGTGAACATCATGACAACCTTCTTGCAATGATGAATCCCGGTGCTTCGGCAAGCAATCCCATAGATATGATAGCCACGGCGACAAGTGAGCAGCTGGAGAAAATAATCGATTATACTGACAGGAAAATGCCTGAAATAGACGGAATGATCGTCATTTTCGGAAACAACGGGCTGAACGACATGTCGGTAATCTATGATCTTCTTCACCGCAAAATCGAAGAATGCGAAAAGCCCCTGTATCCGATTCTTCCTTCTGTGTCAAGTTCACAGAATGAGATAGAGTATTTCCTCAGGAAGGGCCATGTCAACTTTCCCGATGAGGTTGTCCTGGGAAGGGCACTGATCAGGATCTCAAACACCCCTTACCCAGCTGAGGAAAAGATTTTCCTTGAAGGCATAGATCTGTCCCGGATAAGGCGTATTGTTGATAATTCGCCTTCCGGCCACCTGGATCCGGACACGGTCCAGGAGCTTCTCAGTGCGGCAAAGATTCCGGTGGTCAGGGGGACAGTTGTCAGAACAACGGGCGAACTGGCAGCTGTAGCCGGCAAAACGGGATTTCCCCTTGCAGTCAAGGTGGTTGGACCCGTCCATAAATCCGATGTCGGAGGGGTCACTCTGAATATCAGAAGCCCGGAGCATCTTGAGGCAGAATTCAGGAGGATGATGAAGATAAGGGATGTGCAGGCAGTCCTTGTTCAGAAAATGTTAAGCGGAACAGAACTTTTCATTGGTGCAAAGTATGAACCCAAGTTTGGTCATGTGATAATGTGCGGACTGGGAGGAATTTTTGTGGAGGTTCTCCGGGATATTTCCTCCGGACTTGCCCCTCTCACTCACGATGAAGCGCGATCAATGATCCGGAGCCTGAAAGGCTACAGTATAATTCGCGGAACAAGAGGCCAGCCGGGAGTTGATGAAGGGAAATTCACCGAAATAATTGTCAGATTGTCCAGTCTGCTCAGATTTGCAACAGAAATAAAGGAAATGGATCTTAATCCGCTCATCGGTAATCCTGAGGCAATTACGGTGGTTGATGCAAGGGTCAGAATAGAAAAATGATAAGAATGACAGGGAATGCATTGATGAAAAAAGGATATAATTATTAAATTCGGATTTTTTTTAATCATCTTTTCAGACTAAGCCGATGTTAATTCAACAGTTGTCAGTATTTCTGGAAAACAAATCAGGCCGGCTGACTGAAGTGCTTGAAGTTCTTGGCAGCAAGAGCAGTATCAGAATCAAGGCGCTGACAGTTGCGGACACCACGGAATTCGGGATATTGCGCCTGATAGTATCCGATCCCGAAAAGGCCAGGAGCATTCTCAGGGAGCAGAAGTTCACGGTGAACATGACAGAAGTCATTTCGGTTGTTGCACCCAATGAGGCGAAGGACTATGCCAAGGTGCTTAAAATATTGTCAGATATTGATATAAGTGTGGAATACACCTATGCATTCACCACAGGGAAAAGCTCGGTTATTATACTTCGCTGCAGCAACAATGAAAAGGCAATCAGGGCCCTTAAGGATAATGAGATGGACCTGCTGATGGCCAGCGATCTTTATGAAATCTAATATTAAAAATTCTGTTTTTCTCCGATGAATACGAATATCTGGAACAGGCACTTTGAGTGCATGGAAAGGGATGATCTCCGTTATAATCAGGAAAGAAGGCTGAGGGAGACTGTGGAGCGGGTGTATTTCAATGTGCCCTATTACCGGCATAAGATGCAGGAAGCAGGACTTGGTCCCGAATCCGTCAACACTCTTGAGGATCTGAGGAAACTGCCTTTCACCACCAAGGACGATCTGAGGGATAATTACCCTTTCGGCCTGTTTGCCGTGCCGATGAGCGAGATTGTAAGGCTTCATGCTTCTTCTGGTACAACAGGCAAGCCTACAGTAGTGGGCTATACCAGGAATGATATTGCAACATGGTCGGAAGTCATGGCCCGTACTCTTGCATGTGCAGGGGCGGGTCGTGATGATTTTATTCATATTGCCTACGGATACGGCCTGTTTACGGGAGGCCTGGGACTTCATTACGGCGGGGAGAAGATAGGAGCATCGGTGATTCCGATATCAGGCGGCAATACCACCCGTCAGTTGCAGCTTATGCGCGATCTTGGCTCAACCATTCTTGCCTGTACTCCTTCCTATGCACTTTTTCTGGCTGAAGCCATTCAGGAAAACGGGGTGAACCGGAGTGACCTGAAACTGAAGGCCGGCGTTCTCGGAGCCGAGCCATGGACAGAGAATATGCGGAAGGAAATAGAGAAAAAGCTTGAGATAAAAGCCATTGATATTTACGGTTTAAGTGAGGTGATCGGACCGGGTGTGGCAAGTGAATGTATGGTACAGAACGGACTGCATGTGAATGAGGATCATTTCTATCCCGAAATAATCGATCCGGATACCCTCGAGGTCCTCCCGGAAGGGGCTATGGGTGAACTGGTTTTTACTACCATTACAAAGGAGGGGCTTCCTCTAATTCGTTACCGGACCCGCGATCTGACGAGACTGAATTATGAAAAATGCGAGTGCGGCAGAACATTTGTAAGAATGGAGAAATGTCTCGGACGGAGTGACGACATGCTGATAGTGAGGGGAGTCAATCTCTTCCCGTCACAGATTGAGACAGTGCTGCTGGAAATGAAGGAAATAAAACCACATTATCTGATAATAGTTGACAGAATTCATAATCTTGACACTCTTGAACTTCAGGTTGAAGTGGATGAGGAATTCTTCCAGGACAAGATCAGTCAGTTGCAGATAATCAGGGGCAGGCTGCAGGACAGGCTTGAAAATGCCATTGGTCTTTCAATAAAGGTAACCCTGGTTGAACCAAAAACAATTGAAAGGAGCGAAGGCAAGTCCCAGAGAGTAATTGACAGACGTAAGTTTTGATTAAATTATAGTTACATGCACAACATACCAATTCCTTCCGGAATTATTGAAAGGCTTGCCTGTGACAACGGTATAAAATCGGTCGGAACCGCTTCCATAAGGGAAATATCCTTACTGGCCGATCTTCTTGAAAAGGAAACGGGAATACCTTTTATAAGGATGGAAATGGGAGTTCCGGGCCTGGCTACCCCGTCAGTTGCCATTGAGGCAGAGATAGACGCATTGCAAAGGGGTGTTTCATCAAAATATCCCAATGTTGCAGGTGTACGTGCATTGAAAAATGAAGCATCAAGGTTCATAAAACTGTTCCTTGATACTGATATCAGCCCGGAAAGCTGTATCCCGACAGCAGGTTCAATGATGGGAGGGCTGCTAAGCTTTCTGGTGGCAAACAGGAATGACCGCAGCAAGGAAGGCACTCTTTTCCTCGATCCGGGGTTCCCTGTACATAAGCAGCAGGTTAAAATGCTCGGGCATGAGTATCATTCCTTTGATCTTTATGATTACCGGGGTGAGAAGCTCAGGGAAAAGCTTGAATCCTGCCTGGAAGGCGGTAAAATATCCTCCCTGCTGTATTCCAATCCGAACAATCCCGCCTGGATCTGTCTTAACGGGGAGGAACTCCGTATCATAGGCGAGCTTGCCTCAAAATACGATGTCATAGTGATAGAGGATCTGGCATATTTCGGAATGGATTTCAGAAAGGATTATTCACATCCGGGTGTTCCGCCGTATCAGCCTTCGGTGGCACCCTATACCGACCACTATATCCTTCTTATATCGAGCTCCAAAATATTCAGCTATGCCGGTCAGAGGATAGGGCTGATGGCAATATCCGACAAGCTGTTCAACAGATCCTACCCCGATCTTTTAAGATATTATTCCAGCGACAGATTCGGTCATGCCCTCATTTTCGGAGCCTTGTACGGAATCTCCGCCGGTGTTACCCATTCGGTACAGTATGGCCTGGCCGCACTTCTCAGGGCCGTAAATGACGGGACATACAACTACCGCGATGATGTCAGGGAATATGAGGAGAAAGCTTCCCTGATGAAAAAGTTCTTCCTGTCAAACGGCTTTGATATTGTATATGATACAGATCTGGATGTGCCTATTGCCGACGGATTCTATTTCACAATCAGCTATCCGGGCATGACGGGAAGGGCATTGCTTCAGGAACTTCTGAAATATGGCATCAGTGCCATAACCCTTGATATAACGGGCAGTGAGCGGGAAGGACTGAGAGCATGTGTTTCCAAGGTTCCGAGGGACCTGTTCCCTGAACTGGAGAAACGCCTCTTAAAATTCAAAGAAGATCATCTTGTGAAAAGGAAATAAATTCGATTCGATGGCAAAGATCAGAGGAAGTATAGTAATAGATATTGAACGCTGCAAGGGATGTGAGATCTGCATGGTTACCTGCCCGACAGGTACTATAAAAATGGCGGGACAGGTGAATCACAAGGGTTATTTCTATGCCTGGCCTGCAAATCCTGAATTATGTATAGGATGTGCCAACTGTGCGGTGGTATGCCCTGACGGTGTGATAACTGTTTATAAAACAAAAATTTAACTTTCTGATGGAGAGAGAGCTTAGACTGATGAAAGGGAATGAGGCGGTTGCCGAAGCGGCGATACGTGCGGGAACTGACGGTTATTTCGGGTATCCCATCACTCCCCAGAGCGAGATAGTGGAATATCTGATGGAGGCAAATCCCGCTGAAACGACGGGAATGGTTGTTCTTCAGGCTGAAAGCGAGATTGCTGCAATAAACATGGTATACGGCGGTGCCGGCTGCGGGAAAAAGGTTATGACAACATCTTCCTCGCCCGGAATAAGCCTGATGCAGGAAGGAATCACCTATATCGCCGGTGCAGAGCTGCCCTGCCTTATTGTGAACATAGTCAGGGGCGGTCCCGGACTCGGAACGATTCAGCCGGCACAGTCAGACTATTTCCAGGCGGTAAAGGGCGGGGGACACGGGGATTATCACCTGATAGTGCTTGCTCCTGCATCGGTTCAGGAAATGGCCGATTTTGTGGAACTGGGATTCGAACTTGCCTTCAGGTACCGGAATCCGGTGATGATGCTTTCCGATGGCGCGCTAGGACAGATGATGGAGAAGGTATATCTCAACCCTCAGAAGGAAAGATCCGGAATATCACCTGACTGGGCTACCACGGGAAAACCCCCGGGAAGGGAAAGGAATATCATTACTTCACTGGAACTGGATTCCGCGAAGCAGGAATTGTTCAACCTGAAGCTCATCGAAAAATACAATGAAATACGCGAAAAGGAAGTGAGATTTGAGGAATATCAGTGTGAGGATGCTGAATATCTGTTTGTCGCTTACGGAACAAGCGCCAGGATCTGCCAGAAATCAGTACAGCTCGCACGTAATGAGGGAATAAGGGCAGGGCTTCTCCGGCCGGTCACTCTTTTCCCCTTCCCCGAAAAGCAGATCAGCAGGCTGGCAGAAAAGGTGAAAATAATTCTGTCAGTGGAAATGAGTGCGGGTCAGATGATTGAAGATGTTATACTGGCCGTTGGGGGAAAGGTGCCGGTGTTTCATTTCGGCAGAATGGGAGGAATGGTACAGACACCCGAAGAGGTGCTGGATTTTTTGAAGTTAAAAATAAAGGAGGCTTAGGAAATGGCAGAAGTAACAGGAATAAAGGATTATATCAGGCCTGAAAATCTCGTATACAGCAAAACCCGGCTTATGACGGACAATGTTCTTCATTACTGTCCGGGATGCGGTCACAGCACGGCACACAGGATACTGGCCGAAATCATTGATGAGGAAGGGCTTCAGCAGGATGCAATAGGCATTTCCCCGGTGGGATGCTCTGTGTTTCTGTATAATTACATTGATATTGACTGGCAGGAAGCGGCTCACGGAAGGGCTCCGGCACTTGCAACTGCAATCAAGAGACTGTGCCCGGACAAGTTTGTGTTTACCTACCAGGGCGACGGTGACCTTGCTGCAATAGGAACCTCCGAAACAATACATTCCTGCAACAGGGGAGAGAATTTTCTCATTATCTTCATAAACAACGGGATATATGGCATGACCGGCGGACAGATGGCACCCACCACAATTCCCGGAATGAAATCATCCACTTCACCTTACGGAAGGGATACAGTGCGGATGGGATTTCCGCTGAAAATAACTGATATTGTTGCAACACTCCCGGGTACTTATTATGTAAGCCGGCAAAGTGTTCACACAGCGCTTAATGTAAGAAGGGCTAAGCGGGCTCTGAAAAAGGCTGTTCAGTATCAAAGCCTTAACAGGGGAACCTGTTTTGTTGAAATAGTATCAAACTGTCCGGCAGGCTGGAAAATGACACCGGTTGAAGCAAATAAATGGCTTGAGGAAAACATGCTCCCCTACTATCCCCTCGGAGACCTCAAGGTCCCGCAGCCGGAAAAGGATCTGAATCCCGGCAGCACGGACTGACGGAATAAATTGGCTGAAAGGATAAATAGACTGAAAGGATAAAATGACAGAAGAGATAATAATTGCAGGTTTTGGCGGACAGGGAATCCTGTCAATGGGAAAGATCATGGCTTATTCCGGGGTAATGCAGGATATGGAAGTAAGCTGGATGCCTTCCTATGGCCCGGAAATGAGGGGTGGCACGGCAAATGTTACAGTGATTCTGAGTGATGAAAAAATAAGTTCACCCATCCTCCGGCAGTTTGATACGGCAATCATTCTGAATCAGCAGTCTCTCGACAAGTTTGAGGATTCCGTAAAGAAAGGCGGAATCCTTATTTACGACAGTCATGGGATAGTCCGTCATCCTGAGCGAACGGATATTTCCCTCTATTGTATCAGCGCGGTTGAGGAGGCAGCGAAAATGAATAATCCGAGAACCTTCAACATGATTGTTCTTGGTGCTTATCTGAGGATCAGACCTGTTCTGACTCTGGAAAATGTTGTAAAGGGTCTGGGAAAATCACTGCCGGAAAGATACCATTACCTCATTCCGGATAATGAAAAAGCACTCAGGAGGGGAATGGAAATAATCGGTCCGGCAAGCTGATAATCTCATTATTTCCTGTAGAATCCCATTTCATCTATATATTTCCATACCGCTGCCGGCATGAAATATGACATGTCCTTGCCCTGTCTGATCCCCTTTCTGATAAATGTTCCCGAAATGTCCATCAGGGGTGCCCTGACGTGGCGGACCGCTGCCCTGGACATCAGGGTGTCAAGTGCAGGGGAATGGGGTTTCCCGGATCCGGGCCGCGGATAAACATATATTTCATATCTTTTTACCAGTTCTGCTGCATTTTTCCATTTGTCAAGAGTATGCAGATTGTCCTCACCCATCACCAGGCAAAAATTGTGATTCTGATATTTTTCCTCAAGATAGGCCAGTGTATGGATGGTGTAGGAGGGCAGGGGCAGGCGGAATTCAATATCTGATGCTTTCATCCTGTAGTTCCTGCCAATACCCAGGTTTACCATGTGAAGCCGCTGGTAATTATCAAGAAGGCTTCCTTTTTTTTTCAGGGGATTCTGGGGACTGACAACAAACCAGATTTCTTCAATGGGAGTAAATTCGGTCATATAGCCCGCGATTACGATATGACCGATATGGATGGGGTTGAATGATCCGAAATAGAGTCCGATTTTACTCATCCTGTCTTTCAATGAAATTTTTTATAATGGTATAGATTTCCTTCTGAGCCTGTTCCAGTATGTCGTTGACCACAGTGTAATCAAACAGTCCGGCAAGCTTCATTTCTTCAAGAGCTTTTTCAAGCCTCATTTTTATTTTTTCCGGGGAATCGGTTCCCCTGCCGGTAAGCCTTTTTTCCAGCTCCTCCACCGATGGAGGCCTAATAAAAACCGACAATGACTTATTGCCAAAAATGTTTTTAAGATTTATTCCTCCTTTTACATCAACATCGAAGAGGACATTTTTTCCTTTTCTGAAAATCCTTTCAATCTCTTCCCTGGGTGTTCCATAGTACTGGTTCCTGTATACTTCCTCCCATTCAATAAAATCTCCCCTCCTGATTCTTTTCCTGAATTCCCTGACGGTGATGAAATGGTAATGACTCCCGTTTTTTTCACTGCCTCTTGGTTCCCTGGTAGTTGCCGAAACAGAAAATTCCAGGTCAAGTTCCGGGCGGTCCATAAGAAAGTTTACAAGAGTGCTTTTTCCTGCGCCCGAGGGGGCTGAAATGATTATCAGTCTGCCGTTCATTGAACTGTCCACGGAATCTCAGAGTATGTTAAGTGTCTGTTCCTTTATTTTTTCAAGGTCGTCCTTCATCATCACCACCAGTTTCTGGATTTTTGAATCATTTGCCTTGGAGCCGATGGTATTGATTTCCCGGCCTATTTCCTGTGCTATGAAATTCAGTATTTTTCCGTTGGGCGGCGGTGTTTCAATCTTTTCAATAAAATATTCGCAATGATTCCTCAGTCTTACCTTCTCTTCATTGATGTCGAGTTTTTCCAGATAAAAAAGTATCTCCTGTTCAAACCTGTTCCCGTCGATATTTTCTCCGCCCACATTTTCCTCAAGAAGCCTGTGCAGCCTTTCCCTTATTCTCTCAATTCTGTTTCCCTCATATCTTCCTATCTCGTCGAGGAGGGAGATTATCCTGCCTATACACAGTCTGAGATCAGATTCAATTGATCTGCCTTCTTCCGTCCTGAAAGTATCGAGTTGCTGAAGCGATTCATCAAGTTTTTCCAGTACCTCGTTCCACTCTTCTACGGGCAGTTCCGTTTTTTCTGTTTTCAGGGATTCCGGGAATTTCAGTACAGCCGACAGCAGGTCCATACCCGGTTCAATGCCGAGTTCTCCGGATATTTCCCTGATCTGGGTGTAATAGGATCTTACCACAGCTTTGTTGATCAGCGGAACTGATTCAGCATCCGTTATATCGAAAGATATTACCAGATCAATTTTCCCCCTGTCAAGCAGCCTGCTTATACGGTTGCGTATTTCACTTTCTTTTTCCCTGTACAGCCATGGCAATCGTGTATTCAGATCGAATTGCCTGGAATTAAGTGATTTCAGTTCTATTAATACCTTCTTTCCGGGAATTTCCGCTACGGCTTTCCCGTAGCCTGTCATGGATTTTATCATCTCTGGCAGGGATTGGTTTTAAATGGCAAAAATATGCAAAAGGATTCAGACTGGCTGCATTCCGTTAAAATCAGGCCACTTCCAGCTCAAGGGTGAAATAGCGGAGGATGGGCTCTTCCTTTATGATCCTGTATCCCTTGTTTATTGCTCCTTTTCTGTTGAATACATTTTTCACGACAGCCGCTACATATGACATATGGTTGTCTGTATAAACCCTCCGGGGGATAGCCAGCCTGACAAATTCATTTGCAGGATAACGGTTTTCACGTGTTAGCGGATTCCGGTCAGCCAGCAGGGTGCCCACTTCGCTTCCTCTTACACCGCCTTCAATAAATATTTCACAGACAAGCACCTGTGCGGGAAATTCTTCTTTTGGCACAAGCGGAAGGAATCTGTCCACATCAATGAAAATTGCATGTCCGCCGAAAGGTTCCACAACCGGGATTCCGTATTCCTTAAGCTTTGAACCAAGAAATGCCGTCTGGTTTATTCTTGATCTGATGAAATCTGTATTCGTGCCTTCATACAGTCCGCGTGCCAGGGCATTCATGTCGCGCCCGCTCATTCCCCCGGTGTGGATCAGTCCTTCATGTACCATGTTGAACCTGACAGCTTCATGATACAAGGTCTCATCCCTGAATGCGGTAAATCCGCCAGTGTTGGAGATGGCATCTTCCTGTGCGCTCATTGTCATTGCATCCGCATGGGAAAACATTTCAAGCAGAATCTCCCTGATACTTTTATCGGCATACCCGGCTTCCCTGGTTTTGATGAACCAGGCATTTTCGGCAAACCTCGACGAGTTGAGGATTAGTTTTACACCATATTTATATGATAGTTCACGGATATTTCTGATATTTTCCATGCTTACCGGCTGGCCTCCGGTCGAATTGTTGGTAACAGACAGGATGATACAGGGAATTCTTTCCCTGGAATTGTTGCTGAGAATGTCATCCAGCCTTCCCAGGTCCAGGTTTCCCTTAAATGGATGATATGCATAAAGATCATTTGATTCCCTGATGGTGCAGTCGACCGGAATTGCCTTCCTGTACTCAATGAGTGCCCTTGATGTGTCGAAAAGTGAATTGCAGGGGACAATATCGCCCTCTTTAAGCATTGCGGAAAAAAGAATACTGTCGGCAATCCGGCCCTGGTAGGTTGGTATGATCCTTTGGAATCCGGTAATGTCGTAGATTGCCTGCCGGAGGTTATCAAATGATGAGGTGCCGGCATAACTTTCATCTCCTGTGAACAGGGCTGACCATTGCCTGTCGCTCATGGCACCGGATCCGGTATCAGAGACAAGATCAATGGTTACCTGTTCGGATTTCAGATTGAAAACGTTGAATGAAGCATCCCTTATCCATTTTTCCCTTTCTTCTCTGGAGCTTGTGTATACAGGCTCCGTCATTTTTATCTTGTAGGGCTCAAATAATGGTAATTTCATAATTACAGATGATACAAAATAATAACTAACCGTAGAGTCAAAATACTCCCCTGCAGCCAGCTATTGGATTTGTATAATTATGAGGAATTCCCTTATAAAATATAACCGGTTAAATTACCGTTATCTGTTTGCCTTATGATCCGGAAGGTAATTTACCGTTATAAGAAAAGTCCATTTTTCTGGGATCATCAGACAGGTAAAATTATAAATATTTTATAATATATTCAACGAAAAAAATTAGAGTTTTAATTATAATGAGTTTAAAAAATTTAAAATATCTGGGATTAATATTTATTTCATTACTTGCCTATAATGCTTATTCTCAGGATAAAACACAGACTGACAGTCTGAAAAGGGCAATGACAGACGGTCAGGCAGTGGAAATGGCTGACAGTTCCGGAGTGGAAACAGCCGACAGCTCCGGCGTGGAGCTGATCGACAATCCCGGAAAGATTGTGATTGATTCGCTGAAAAGGAAGGGAATAATACTCAGTGACCAGAAAGAAATGCCGGAAATAGTACTTTCTGCTGAACAGGCAGTAAAATTCCTTCAGGAACGCAGCATGCCGGGATACTGGAAAAATCCTGATGATCCTCTGAGGGCTGCAATCCGTCAGCTGGTATTCAAAGCCATCAATCCTCCCTGGGATTCCGCGGAACTGTTCATCTCAAAATACCCTTTTGACTCCCTGAATGTTTCGTGGGATAAATTTTATGTCTGGAAGCCCGTCAGAATGAAGATTCCTGCCATCTCTCCCCCTCCTTTGCCCACAGTTGCCGATACGATGGCACTGCCAGTAATCCCGGTCTGGGATTATCCCCCCGACACGGCCCGGATCATTGATATTAAAATCCCTGAGTTTCCGGAACGATCAGTACGCAGGGCATATTTAAAGGATACTGTCATATACGTGGTTGCAGATACTTTGCGGGAAGTGGTTCCGGATTATCCCGGATTCCCGTTTACGCATTACGATGCACCATTCCAGGGTGATTCTCTAAGGACAGCAGTAAGAACACTCAGCAGTTACATTCAGGCAAAGGATTCAAGCATAGTCTATTTCACTGGTCTCGGGGATGTTATAACTCCGGTCTGGCTCAATTCCCGTTCAGGGATGATGCACCGGTACTGGCTGAAGACTGATCTGAATGATTCGGTAACGGTATGGATTGGCTCACAGGACAGAAATACCATTGGTCTTTACCTTGAGACGGGCGTGAGTTTTGCCAGGCCCGTGAGACAGGGTTATCAGTCAACAGCAAGAATCGAATTGCAGGAGATAGACAAATCCACATTGCTTGCAGTAAAAAAAATCATCACAAAACCTCTCCGCTGGAAGTATCACACCGAAACTTCATTTGCCCTGAACCAGGCTGCACTTTCAAACTGGGTAAAGGGAGGGGAAAGCAATATATCAACATCCATTGATATTACCGGGTATGCCGACTATACAAACAAGCCATACAACATCACATCCAATAATTTTGCCCGTATCAAGTATGGTCTGGTTGCTTCGGGCGATAAAGGGGTAAGAAAGAACCTCGACCTGCTGGAAACCAATTCCAAGATCAACCACAAGGCTTTCGGGAAGTTTGATTTCAGCGGGATACTTTTGTTTAAAACGCAGATAGCCAAGGGATATAATTATCCCAATGATTCGGTGCCGGTGTCGAAATTTCTTAACCCGGGAATTCTTACACTCGGTGTGGGACTTGATTATAAACCGGATAAAAATACTTCCCTCAACTTTTCACCGGTATCCTACAAGGGTACTTATGTGCCGGATACGGCAAATATTGACCAGACTAAATACGGTATTGCAGCAAACCGGAGATCAAAGAATGAGTTCGGGGCCAGCTTCATGATAAGCAATGTATATAAACTGACTCCAACCATTGCGCTGACAAACAGGCTTCAGCTCTTTACCAATTATATTAATAATCCGCAGAATATTGATATAGACTGGGAAATGATAGTTACGGCCAAACTCAACTGGTTTACCGATGTAAGGCTCAACACCCATCTTATATTTGATGATGATACAAAGACAGCTGTTTATGACAAGGATAACAAGCCGGTGATGGGACCGGATAATCAGATTAAGAAAACTGCCCGGGTCCAGTTCAAGCAGTTACTGGGTTTTTCCTTTATATTCAGGTTTTAATCTGTTGAGGCTTTAATTTGTTCAGATTTTGATCTTTTTCAGGTTTTAGAGCGGTTTGTGGTATATCCTCCATTTCTTGAGTATCTGTCCGCCTATTCTCTCACATTCGCCTATCATGGTTTTATTGGTTTCCAGAACCAGGTGGACATCAATGGAATCCATTTTGTGCCGTATGCATGAATCTATTATTTTAACTGCCATCAGCACGTCGATTCCCTGATTCCTGAATTCCTTCTTTATGCCGCCCAGCATCATAAGGAGCTTTCTTGACCTTCTTGAGGCTTTCAGAATCCTGATGAAACCGAATGGAAACAATTTTCCTTTTGCTGCCTTTATACCCTCACTGATATCCGGTATGCCAACGGCGAAGCCCACCATCTTTCCTTCAGATTCCACAACTTTTACAAATTGAGGGTCAAGTATCATGAGATATCTTTTTGCAAGGTCCATCTTTTCCTGGTCATAAAGCGGAACAAAGCCGTATATCTCTATGAAAGTCTGGTTCAGGAGTTCCAGGACAGGCAGGATATATTTTTTTATCTCCTGCTTCGATTTGAATTCGATTACTCTGAACTGATTGTTTCTGCTGATTCTCGTGTAGGCTCTTTCATATATCTCCGGGAGTTTTTCAGGGATCCTGATGAAGTAGTTTACCAGGTCAACTTTCTTTTCAAAGCCTTCCCTTTCCAGCATAACAGGCATATAGGGGGAGTTTGTGGCACTGACAATGAAGGAAGGATATTCGAATCCCTCAATCTGGAAACCCTGGGGATCCTTGTCGGAGAATCCCAGTGGTCCCACGAGCTTTTCCATTCCTTTTTCCCTGGCCCATTTCTCGGCCGTGGAGATCAGTGCATGAAATACTTCCTGATCTTCAAAGCATTCCATGAAGCTGAAACGGCCATGATTCTCCCCGTGTATCTCGTTGTAACGCCTGTTAATTATTCCCATTATCCTGCCCACCGGCTTCTTTCCCCTGAAAGCCAGCCAGAGGGCAGTATCCGAATAATTGAATGCCCTGTTTCTTTTACTGTCAAATAATTCCCACTCATCCATATAGATGGGTGGCAGCCATTCAGGATCATTTTTGTGGATTTCAGCGGGAAGATAAATGAATTTCCTGAGGTCTCTTTTTGTCAGAACCTCTCTGACAAGCAGTTCAGCCATGTTAGTTCAGTTTACAATGCAGGTTAAAATAAAACAAATATATGAAAAAAACTGATCTGTGTTTCATTCTTTTATCTTTTTTATGCTTTTATTCTTCTGAGGTGCCGGAAAAACAGGGGATGTCGTCCGGGCAACAGGAAAAATCAGGGCAAGGGAATAATGATTGCAGGCTGCTGCAGGTGTTTACGGAATTATGTTCAAAGCAGGATCAGATCGAGTATGACAAAGGCGGCAAAGACAATGCTTGCGATGCCGTTAGTGGTTCCGAAGGCCAGGTTTACCCTGCTCAGGTCATCTTTCTTCACAATGAGATGCTGATATATTAGCAGGGAGATGAATATCAGGGCACCCGTCCAGAAAAGAAAGCGGCCGTTTCCTGCAGTTCCTGCCACGATGACGAGGATAATTGTCAGCAGGTGAACAAGCACTGATACCCTTATTGCTTTGCTGATGCCAAGGGCTGAGGGTATTGAGTGCAGCCTGTTATACCTGTCAAAGGAATCATCCATCAGCGAATAGATGATGTCAAAGCCGCTCACCCATGTCAGTACGATGAATGAATATACAAGGGGCAGAAATGAAAAGCGGCCGGTGACGGAAATATATGCCCCGATGGGAGCCAGGCTCAGTCCGAGGCCGAGTATGAAATGACAGAGTGAGGTAAAGCGTTTTGTAAGACTGTAACCGAGAATAATCAGCAGTGCCAGGGGTGCAAGCATCAGGGTGAGCCTGTTGATAAATCCGGCTGCAGCGATAAACAGTACGGAATTTACTGTCACAAAAATGGCAGCTGATGCCGGACTGATTTTTCCAGAAGGAATTTCCCGGTCTTTTGTCCTGGGATTCAGTGCATCATACTTCCTGTCGGCAATCCTGTTAAAACCCATGGCAGCATTCCGTGCGAGAACCATGCAGAGTATTATCAGCAGAAAAAGCCTGAAACTGAATTTCTCACTGTCTCCGGTCACTGCCAGTGTAAAGCCGATCAGGGCAAAAGGCATGGCAAACACAGTATGGCTGAACCTGACAAGAGACAGGTAATTCCTTACCGACCTGAAAAAAACACTCATTGACAGAGAAGCTTCTGGTATATATCGTAGCTTTCATCATCGAATGCAACGAATATAACTCTCGAGGGGGAGGAATTATTTTTCAGGAATCTCTTTGTTTCATTGACTGCAATCAGGGCTGCAAGATCTTTCGGAAACCTGTATGCACCTGTGGATATTCCCGGGAAGGCTATCGATTCAATATTATTGGATTTGGCCAGTGCAAGGCTTGACTTGTAGCATGAAGCCAGCAAATCGGTTTCATTCCGGCTGCCTCCATGCCAGATAGGTCCTACTGTGTGAATAATATTTCTGGCTTTCAGATTGTAACCCTTCGTGATTTTTGCTTCGCCCGTCCGGCATCCGTCAAGTTTCAGACATTCGGTATAGAGTTCAGGTCCTGCAGCCTTGTGTATGGCCCTGTCAACCCCGCCGCCCCCCAGAAGTGAGTTGTTTGCAGCATTCACTATTGCATCGACGTCAAGAGTGGTAATATCTCCTTTTATGAGTTCAATTCTCTCCTTACACATCTTTTCCATTATCTTATACTTGCTTTAAGTTCTGTTTTAAACACCTCGATCAGATTATTCATGGTTTTATCAATGGTCCTGTCAGTGAGTGTTTTCATTTCATCCCTCAGAATGAAGCTCACTGCATAGGATTTCTTGTTATGGCCAAGCGATTCGCTCTCGTATACATCAAAGAGGTCCACTTCCCTGAGAATTTGCTTTTCCGTTTTAAAAGCTATCTCCTTTATCCGGCTGAAAGGGATTTCCTTGTCGAGGAGAAGCGCAAGATCCCTTCTTACCCAGGGGTATCTGGGAAGCTCCCTGAACAGGATCCTGTGTCTGCTGATCAGCCGGATGAGCTGATCCCACTCTATATGAGCGTAAAACACATCCTGGCCGATATCGAATTTTTCCAGGTACTCCCCGGAAATTTTTCCTGCTTCGGCAATGAGTTTATTGCCGGACAGGTAAGTTACTGATTCGGAGAAATATTTTCTGTCGCTTTCGGAATTGCCGATGTTTCCGGGATCCAGACCGAGTCTTGTGAAAACCATTTCAACCGCTGCCTTGATATTATAGAAATCGGTTGGGGAGGTCTTGTAATTCCATCTCTGCTTTCCCCTGTTTCCTGAAATAAAAATATCAAGACATTTTTTTTCAGAGTAATCATCCACAACAGGGAAAGCTCCGCCGGATTTTTTGTGGAAATAGCAGTTCCCGAATTCGTATAGCTTAAGATCGGTGTTCTGGCGGTTTATGTTCCGTGCCACCGAGCTGAGCCCCCCGTACAGAAGGGACTGTCTCAGTGCATTGAGATCTGAACTGAGGGGATTTGCCAGTACCACCAGCCGGTCGCGGTCGAAATCACCGCTTTCGTAAAAGGATGCCGGATTGAGGGAATTGCACATTATTTCTGCATATCCGTTGGCTGTCAGCATATCGGAGATGATATTCTGAAGCTTTTCCCTGTCGGGTTTGGGAGGGAAATAAAGTGTTGAGTTGACATGGTCGTCAATCTCAATATTATTATATCCGTATATTCTCAGTATCTCTTCCACCACGTCGGCTTCACGGTGGACATCAACCCGGTACAGGGGTATCTCAAGGGTCAGCCTGTCGCCGTCCTCTTTCAGTATCCTGATATCCAGCAGATCCAGTATTTTTTTAATGATCTGTGAATCGATCTGTTTCCCGATCAGCCTGGCAATGTTTCTGTAGCTTACATCAACAGTCCTGCGTTTAATCTTTTCCGGATAAACATCCACCACATCCGATGATATTTTTCCCCCTGCAATATCCTTAATAAGCATTATTGCTCTTTTGAGGGCCCAGCCGGACCTTTCAGGGTCGGCACCCCTTTCGAAACGGAATGATGCATCGGTATTGAGGCTATGTCTTTTTGCTGTTTTCCTTATGGTTACCGGATTGAAATATGCACTTTCCAAAAAGACATTCCTCGTATTTGCGGTAACACCCGATTTTATTCCCCCGAATACACCTGCAATGCACATTCCCTCATTGACATTGGTGATCATGAGGTCTCTGGAAGAGAGTTTTCTCTCCACACCGTCGAGTGTGATGAATGGTGAATTGTCGGGAAGATTGCGTATGATCACTTTTCTTCCGTCAATCTTGTCGGCATCGAATGCATGCAGAGGCTGGCCAATTTCATGATGGACAAAATTGGTGATGTCAACCACATTGTTTATCGGACTCTGTCCTATAGCCCGGAGCCTGTTTTTGAGCCATGCCGGTGATTCGCCCACTTTCACCCCGCTTATGGTGATACCGGTGTATCTGGGGCATGCTTCCCTGTTCTCAATTATCACTTCATAGGGATTGTCGTTGTTATCAGGCCTGAAGTTTTCCACTGACGGAAGAACCGCTCTTTCCGAGAAATCTTCATTTATGTTCAGATAGGCTGCGATATCCCTGGCCACTCCGAAATGGGAGCCGCTGTCGATCCGGTTTGGTGTCAGGCCTATTTCAAATACTGTATCCCTGACTACTTCGAAATATTCTGAAAGGGCCGTGCCCGGCACGGCATTCTCATCCAGTACCATGACACCCTCATGCGATGTTCCGAGGCCCAGTTCATCCTCGGCGCAGATGTTGCCTTCGGAAAGTTCGCCCCTTATCCTTGTTTTCTTGATTACAATACTCTCATCACCCTTAAAAACCCGGGTACCTGTGGTGGCTACCGGAACTTTCTGTCCGGGTGCAACATTCGGCGCACCGCATACTATCTGCAGGGGCCCTCCTGTGCCGGTATCAACGGTTGTAACCGTAAGCTTGTCGGCTCCGGGATGTTTTTTGCATGTCAGCACCTCCCCGACAACAATGCCTTCCAGCCCGCCTTTTACAGATTCCCATTCTTCGACAGCTTCCACTTCAAGGCCGATGGCTGTGAGAATGGCAGACAGCTTCCCCGGATCTATGTCAATGTCGAGATAATCCCTGAGCCAGTTGTATGAGATCTTCATTTTGTAATTTTATTAACAGAAGTGCAAAAGTAAGAATTTTGCAAAATGTTTTGATCATTGCCGGCTATTTCAGCCGGTAATTTATGTGAGAATCTCGGTGCGGCCAATTGAATTAAATAATGTGAGATCCTCGGTTCCGGCATTAAGCAAAGCGGGGAATATACTGCCGGATTCTGTAATTCTGATGATTATCTAGGTGTTGATAATTTAAATCCGCTCTTATTCAGTACGGGATCAAAATTTGGATTATAGCTTTGCTGGTCTGTATATATTATTTCCCCGAGATTATTCACCCATCTGTATTTCCAGTGGTTTGTATCTGTTTCAGTTTCCCCTGTGTGAGGGTTGCTGAATTCATTCTGGCCTGTCAGGTTGAGGTACATATCTTTGTTGATCTCCGAATTGGTCCGGTTGTGGCTTTCACTGATCGCCCTGTCCAGCGCCTGGATCTCCTGCTGGGTAAGGATCATCTGTCCGGCCCGTTGACGCTGACCATTTGCCTCATTCACAACCCATGAAGTATTCCATTTACCTGAATTCTGGATTACGCTCAGTACCGGCTCCCATTTGTCCAGTTCACCGAAGGGCGCTCTGATCAGCATGGTGCTCCTGTTTTTCCACATACCCGCTCCGCTGTACCCGTAATCCTCTATCACTGTAATCATTCTTTCCTGGTATTTTTTACCCCGTTCGGAATAACTGTATTCAAGCATTCCTGCCTGGTACGATAAATTCGTAAATGCAAGTACAGAAGGATCCGTAAGTCTATGAAACAATTCCGCAAGTTCCTGAAGCGGCTTTTCTGAAATAATATTTACATCCACAGCTTCAGGATGTGCATAGGGTATCGCAACCTCGTAAATGAATCCTGACGGAGTTCTTTTTCTTCTTACAAGGCAATTATTGAAGACAGATCCTTCCGGATATCCGAAGGCTCGGGACTGATCCACGCACATCATTTCCGGAAGCCAGCGTATCATTACACTTCCCGTCTGATCATCCTTTACAGCCATATCAAATTTACAGTCAATCATATTGGCTGCACCGGCAATCTGGTCAGACATTATTCTGATTGCGCCGCCATCTATTGTCCATCCTGAAGGAATCAGGAGGCTGAGGGCTTTCTCCCTGGGCTCATCAACACGCTTGAAATATATACCTTGTGTTTGTCCGGAAACCCCTGGGTAAAATACACTTAATACAAACCAGAGCAAATAACGCATTACTTTCTTTTTTTTATAATATAAATTTATGAATTCGAAACAGAATAATCAATAATTATGGAAGTATTATCAGTATCCTTTCTGTAACAGCCTCTTGCCTTGCCGCAAGTCTGACACACATGACTGTTTCCGGTTCACAATTCAGTAAAGCTGTAAAAGTGTACAACTATTTAAGTTTCCTTTATTCTATTGCAGGGAAGGCCGGTATTTCCTTATCTTTGCAGGCAAAGTCTGCTATATGATAATAGAAAAAGAAGACAAGCTGATTCTTGTTACAAATGATGACGGTCTGTATGCAGCCGGCCTGAGAACCCTTCTGGAGGTTATGGAAGAGTTCGGCAAGGTTGTTCTTATATCAACCCTCGAAAGCCAGTCGGGGATGTCACAGGCACTAACCGTTAAGACACCGCTGCGGACAAAACTGCTTGAAGAGAACGAAAGGCACAGAATATATGCCTGCAACGGCACTCCGACCGACAGTATTAAGCTGGCAATCAATCAGCTTCTTGAAAGGAAACCCGATTTTGTCGTGTCGGGCATCAATCATGGTGCAAATGCATCGGTGAGTGTTTTATATTCCGGTACCATGGCTGCAGCACTTGAAGGCTGCCTGTATGGGATTACATCGGTGGGCTTTTCCCTTAACAGCTTCTCACGTGAGATAGATTTCTCCGTGTGCAGGGATTTCATCCGCATTATTATGAATGATTTGTCAGCCGGGCCGCTTCCTGAAGGAATTTGCCTCAACGTGAACATTCCGGCTGTAAAAAGGGAAGAAATCCGGGGGATGCTTGTTTGCCGGCAGTCAAGGGGCAACTGGAAGGAGGAGTTTGACAAGCGCAAGGATCCCATGGGAAGAACATATTACTGGCTGACCGGCCTGTACAACAACCATGAACCGGATGCTGAGGATACTGACGAATGGGCCCTCAGGAACAACTATGTTTCGGTTGTTCCGGTATCAATTGACATGACGGCCCACGGATATATTGATACTCTAAGGAACAGGCTGAATGGATCTTCCCGCTAAGTTTGACAGACAGCGGTATTGCAACGCAGATGATTACTCTTTGCGTGGTGCCGAATGTACTGGTTTTTTTGATTTTCAATCATTATGACATGCTGAAGGCAGCAAGGGGAGTCCTTGGCCTGACAATTGCATGGGCATTCCTGATCTTTGCGGTTAAATTCCTTGTATGAAACTTTCACAAGCCAATACCGGAGGGAAGCAATGAAGCCGGTCCTGCATATTCTGCCGCAGGAAGGATACAGGCTGCCCGGTTTACAGCGTTGTCATAATAATTTTCCGAATGAACTAAACTGATGAAATATTTTATTGTAGCAGGCGAGGCTTCAGGAGATCTTCACGGTTCAAATCTGGTTAAAGAGCTGTTCAGGCAGGACAGGAATGCCGAAATAGCATGCTGGGGTGGCGATCTGATGCAGTCGGCCGGGGCAAGGGTGCTGATGCATTACAGGAATACGGCATTCATGGGCTTCATGGTAATACTTAAAAACCTGGGAAGAGTGCTCCGGAACATATCTCTGTGCAGGAAGCATGTCATTGATTATAACCCCGATGTGCTCATACTCATCGATTATCCGGGTTTCAACCTGAGGATAGCAAAATTTGCAAAAAGAGCGGGAATAAGGGTTTTCTATTATATTTCTCCCAAATTCTGGGCCTGGGGGGAGAAAAGAGTGGAAAAGGTGAGAAAGAGGGTTGACAGGATGTTTATTATTTTCCCGTTCGAAACAGAGTTTTATGCGAAATACGGGATCCCTGTAAAATACAGGGGAAACCCTCTCGTGGATGAGATAGAAAGCCGCATTGCCTCATTATCAGGAAAGGAGGAAATATCTGAAATGCTTCAGCTTTCTGAAAAACCGGTAATAGGAATACTTCCCGGCAGCCGCAGACAGGAAATCAGATCCATTCTTCCGCAGATAATGAAGGTCACTGATGATTTTCCCGGCTATCAGTTTGTGATAGCAGGGGTAAGGAACGTGCCGGCCGGCCTGTACCGGAGCATTACGGGAAATTCACGGGTGAGGGTAGTAACTGACAGAACCTATGAACTGCTCAGTGTGTGTGAGGCTGCAATAGTGAAGTCGGGCACCTCAACTCTTGAAGCGGCACTTTTCAACATTCCCCAGGTGGTCTGCTACAGGGGGGACTTTTTCTCGATGCTGATTGCCCTTATGCTCATCAGGGTGAAGTTCGTGTCACTTGTCAACCTGATAGCCGGCAGGGAAGTGGTAAAGGAACTGCTCGGCTATTCGCTGAACAGAAAAAACCTGGCCAGGGAGCTTTCCGGAATTGTAAAGGGGGGAGGCCGGAGGGAAAACATGCTGTTGCAGTATGGCATTATAAGAGACAAGCTTGGTCCGGCAGGAGCATCTGCAAGAATTGCCGCTGCAATGCTTGAGGAACTGAAAGGACAATGGCAGGAGACTGATAAAGGTATTGACAAGGGATTTACCGGGAGCTGATAATATGAAACTGCTTTTTTATAAATATTATTTACTGGCAATTGTATTGACATGCCTGCCGGCTTTTTGTGATGGCATGCCGCCGGAGGCCCGGCTGAAGGTGAGACTGTTAAGCGGTTTTAATACGGATTCAGTGTCATTCAGTGTTGTAAAGGGGGCATACGGCATGAATTGCTTTCCGTCGGGCTCTGCCTTGCTTGAAAAGGGACAAAGCGCTGTTCTGTTCAGAAGCGGGGAAAAGCTTGTAATAAAAACCGGAAACAATCCTTTCTGGATAGTCTCTGATTCCGTGATGCTGGAAGGCAGAGACGGCAATGACTCATTCACCCTGTCCCCGGGTGAGCAGGGGCAGCTTACCAGGCAATATTCAGGAGAACTCCTGTGCAAAGCCGATCTGGGTACCCTGCTTTTAATCGGCAGCTGTGATGAGGATACGTATATAGCCGGTGTGGTGAAGGCTGAAGGAGGATCAGGAAGGCACCGGGAATATTTCAAGGTACAGGCGGTGATAGCAAGGACATACATGTACCGGCATTTGTACAGGCATGCTCCTGACGGGTTCAGTCTCTGCGACGATGTTCATTGTCAGGCTTTCAACGGAATTACAGATGACTCACTCATAATAAGGGCGGTAGATGAAACACGGAACCTTGTGATCACTGGTCCTGATTCACAACCTATAATTTCAGCATTTCATTCCAACTGCGGAGGAGAAACACTTCCTTCAGAACATCTCTGGCTCACGGCTCAGCCTTATCTTAAAAAAGTCAGGGATCCCTATTGTGCTGCATCGCCGAATTCGGAATGGAGGAAAAGTATCCCGGCGAAAGAGTGGATTGAGTATCTGGGAAGATCAGGCATGCCGGCCCGTCCTGCTGATCCTGCCGTACTGAATTTTAATCAGCCGGTTCGCATGATCAGCTACAGGGCAGGGAATTTTTCCCTTCCCTTTGTACAGATCAGAAGCGATCTCGGACTCCGCTCATCATTTTTTTCGGTCAGGCTTGAAGGGGATACAGTCATTCTGAGCGGCAGGGGTTACGGACACGGAGCAGGTCTCTGCCAGGAAGGAGCAATGGTCATGGCTTCAAGAGGCTTTGATTTCAGGAAAATCATCGCATTCTACTACAGCGGGGTCAGTGTGACGGAAATACGGACAGTCTCAGCCGGCACAGAATAAAAAATTTCATTATTTTTGTGTGTCACTATTCGCTATGTTTGCAATATTCAGAAAGGAGATAAGCGGTTTTTTCAGCAGTCTGACCGGCTATGTGGTCATTACAGTCTTCCTGCTGGTCAATGCCCTTTTCATGTGGGTTTTTCCCGGTGAATGGAATGTACTGGAAAACGGCTATGCCGGACTTGAAACCCTGTTCTTCATTTCCCCCTGGGTTTTCCTTTTTCTTGTCCCTGCCGTTACCATGCGCATGATTGCCGAGGAAAAGCGGCTGGGAACCATTGAGCTTCTGTATTCCAGACCGGTAAGCGAAAGGGAAATAATATGGGCCAAGTATCTGGCTTCCGTGGTGCTGGTAATCCTGGCGCTTCTGCCCTGCCTGGTGTTTTATATTTCAGTTCATAATCTGGGTGAGACTCCGGGAAACCTCGACAAGGGTGGTACGGCAGGAGCCTTCATCGGTTTGTTTTTTCTTGCAGCCATTTATGCTTCTGCAGGAATCCTTGCATCTTCCCTCACCGATAACCAGGTGATTGCTTTTATTCTGGCTGTGCTGGCATGTTTTATCATGTATGCAGGCTTTGATTCCTTTGCTTATCTGCCGGGACTGAAAAAAGCTGATGAATTTCTTGCCGGTCTCGGGATAAATGAACATTACAGATCAGTGAGCAGGGGAGTCCTGGATATCAGGGATGCGGTATATTTTATTGCTGTAGTGCTTATTTTCAACGAAGCGTCCAGGCTGGTACTCGTATCGCGTAAATGGAGAAAAAAGAACTGAAACATGCAGAAAGCCGGGCAGAATGAAAATATAAGGATAAAGGAATGGCTTCAGTTTCTGATCAGGATTGCTGCTGTTATAGTGATTGCCCTGCTTCTTTCACTTCTCCGGATAAGAATCGACCTGACGGAAGACAGAAGGTATACTCTTTCAGAACCAACCCGCCGTATACTGGCCGGTACGAAGAATGACATATTCATACAGGTTTATCTTGACGGTGACATGCCGGTTCCGCTCAAACGCCTGAGGAGATCTGTGAAGGAGATGCTGGAGGAGTTCAGGGTTGCATCCAAGCGAAAGATTGACTATGAGTTCATAAATCCTGCCGATGCCAGGGATCCCCGGCAAAGGGAGGCACAATATGCTTCCCTGTACAACAAGGGTTTGAATCCGGTCAATATTCAGGCCAGCGACAGTGAGGGAGGCAAGACCCAGAAAATGATCTTCCCCGGAATGCTGATAAATTACAATGAAATAGAAGTGCCTGTCAATTTTCTTAAAAACAATCCCTCGGTCCCCTACGAACAGAATATTCTGCATTCCATTGAAGGTCTTGAATATGAGATGATTCAGACAATTGCAACCGTGAGTTCGGATACGGTGTATAAAGTCGCTTTTCTCGAGGGCCATAATGAACTCGCAGAGATTGATGTTGCGGACATAACGATTCATCTGGCAAAATTCTTTACAATAGACCGGGGTGCAATCAACGGCCGCCATGGTATTCTGGACAATTACGCCGCTGTTGTCATTGCAGGTCCCGCAAAGGAATTCAGCGAGTCAGACAAGCTGGTACTTGACCAGTATATTATGAACGGAGGCAAGGTGCTGTGGCTGGCGGAACAGGTTGAAGTGAATGCCGACAGCCTGGCAACAGGCGGGACAATAGGCCTGTACAGGCCTCTGAATATTGAGGATCAGCTATTCAGGTACGGAGTGCGGATTAATCCCGAAGTAATACAGGATCTTGACTGCATGGTTATCAGGGTGGCTGTTTCAGCCGGGGAGCAGCAACAGATGGTTCCGGCACCCTGGGTATATTATCCCAGATTGTATCCCAGTCAGGACCATCCCATTACAAAAAATCTTAACAGGATAAAAGGGATGTTTGTCAACACCATTGACACTGTGGGACTGGACCCGGCAATAAGGAAAACGGTTCTGCTCACCAGTTCGGCTCAGTCCAGAACCATTACTCCCCCCGTGATAATACGTCTGAAAGAAGCGGAACAGCTGCCTGATGAGCAGCAGTACAGCAAGTCTCATTTGTCTGCAGCCGTGCTTCTTGAAGGTGTTTTTCCCTCAGCTTTCAGAAACAGGATGATTTCCGGCCTTGCGGACGGGAAGGATTTTGCATTCAGGGACAGTAGTGAGGAAACAAGGATGATTGTTGTTGCCGACGGGGATATCATCCGCAATGAGGTCAGGAGGATGGGAAACCAGGGGACTCCATATCCGCTGGGCCAGGACAGGCTGACAGGGGAAATGATGGGCAACAGGGATTTTATAATCAATTGCCTGAATTACCTTGTTGATGATCATGGCCTGATGGAGCTGAGGTCACGGGAAATGAAGCTGAGGCTTCTCGACAGGACAAGAATCAGGGAGGAAAAGCTTTTCTGGCAGATGGTCAATCTTGTTGTTCCCGTACTGCTTGTAATAATGTCAGGACTGGCGTACAGCTATTTCAGGAAAAGGATTTATACACGGCAGGGATGAAAGGCAATGCATATTTGAGGATTCTGCTGCCTGCCGGGGTACTGGTCCTTCTGATACTGGTTTTCTTTCTTGTCAGAAACAGATCGCCCTTCGGCAAAGCGGAAACCAGGTTTTCAGGCGGTGCCGGCAGTGAAATCACAGCTTTTGAAATCTCGTCAGCCGGCAGGAAAGTGCTTCTTTCATACAGGGACGGTGTATGGAAAGTGAATCAGGATGCAGAAGCCCGGAAAAGCATCACACTCTTTGCACTGAGGGTACTGAAGGAGATGAGGATCAAATCGCCCGTCTCGGCCGGAATGTTTTACGATCAGATAGTGGCAAAGGGCATCCGGCCCGTAAAGGTGAAAGTGTATGAGAAGAAAAGACTTCCGAGAACATTCTATGTTTACCGGACCTCATCAAACAAATACGGGAATATCATGAAGGCAAAAGAGCGCAGCAGGCCCTTTGTCGTTCACTTCCCGGGCTTTGAGGGAGACATAGGTTCATTGTTCATCGCCGAAGAGATGTTCTGGAAGCCCTTCATCCTTTTCAATCTCCTTCCTTCGGAAATATCATCCGTGACCCTTGATAATTATGCCGATCCGCCGGCATCCTTCAGGATCAGCACCGGCGGAGAATCATTCAGGCTTTCGGATTTGCACACTTACCTTACGGGGTGGGATACATCAAGGCTTAAAAGGTATATATCCTACTATACGATGGTACCTTTTGAGAGCTGGGCCTTTGATATGGCGGAAGATGAAAAGGCCCTGCTGGCAAATCAAAAGCCCGCCTACAGGATCACTGTCACTACAAATGAGGGGGAAAACAAAGGACTTGACCTGTGGGAAAGAGTAAGTGACGGAAAAACCGATGCCGGCCGCTTGTGGGGGAAAACGGATGACAGTGAGGATTACATGATAATCCGGTATTTTGACATTGACCCGCTGCTTAGAAAACTGAGCTATTTTTATCCCGACCGGAAATAACAGGGCTGCCTGATCAGATCCGGATGATCCGCCGGTATGTCACTTCCCTTATTAGTCAAATCCTTTGGTGAACAGGAAATTGTTCATATGATTCAGATATCAGCCCCGGACTTTATTAAACGATAAGTTGTATTTAAATTTGAATGAATATATTTTTTTTGTAATATTGATAGCTGTGAATCAGGTCATATCTGTTGATCTAATTCATTAAGAGTTAGTTGTATAAGTAAATACAAAGCTGAATAAATAATTTAAACGTATAATAATATGAAATTTGTAGTATCCAGCACTGAATTACTTGGTCATCTTCAAGCTATAAGCAGGGTTATAAGTTCAAAGAACACACTTCCCATTCTGGATAATTTCCTTTTCAGTCTTTCGGGAAATGATCTGGAGATAACAGCTTCAGATCTTGAATCAACCCTCATAACAAGATTGAAGCTCGAGAATACCGAAGGAGACGGCATTATTGCCCTGCCGGCAAGGTTATTGCTGGATACCCTGAAAGAGTTTTCAGCCCAGCCTCTCACCTTTGACATTAATCTGGAAACAATGGGTGTTGTTCTTACTTCAGAGAACGGGAAATTCACGATGATGGGTCTGAATGGAATTGATTTCCCGGCTCTTCCCGTCATCAGAGAGGATAATAAATTCTCCTTTACCATTAATGCCGAAGTGATGCTCGCCGGCATTAACAGAACGCTCTTCGCCACTGCAGATGATGAACTGCGTCCGGTAATGGGAGGGATTTTCATTGACATATCCACAGACATGCTAACCTTCGTTGCCTCGGATGCGCATAAACTGGTCAGGTACCAGAGAACAGACGCCCGGGCGGACGATCTGGCTTCCTTCATTCTTCCCAAAAAGCCCGCTTCACTGCTGAAGAATATCCTGCCAAGGGAATCAGGACCCTTTGTTGTTGAATTCGATAATAAAAATGCCTTTTTTAATCTGAATGATTATATGGTAATCTGCAGGCTGGTAGAAGGCAATTATCCCAATTACAGTTCGGTGATTCCCAAAAACAATCCCAGGAAGGTAACCATCGACAGGGTGGAGTTCTACAATTCCCTTAAAAGAGTATCGGTATTCTCCAACCAGGCGAGCAATCTTGTCAAACTTCAGCTGAAAGGAAATGAAATCACCGTTTCTGCGCAGGATCTGGATTTTTCCATTTCTGCCAATGAAAGGATCAAGTGCCAGTACGAGGGAGATAATGTGGAAATAGGATTCAAATCGGTCTTCCTGCTTGAAATACTTGCAAACATCTCTTCACAGGAAGTGATGATTGAACTTGCCGATCCGACAAGGGCCGGACTATTCCTTCCGGCAGAGACTGAAAATGCTGCGGAAGATCTCCTGATGCTGCTTATGCCCATGATGATAAATGCCTGATAATTGGAACTCAATCTCAAACGCCCGATAGTATTTATTGATCTCGAAACAACAGGCATCAATGTTTCAGCAGATCGCATTGTAGAGATATCTGCACTGAAAATCAACCCCAACGGTACTGAACAGTGGATGACAAGCCTGGTCAATCCTGAAATGCCCATCCCTCCTAAAGTAACTGAAATACATGGTATTACCGACAGTGATGTTGCCGCTGCACCAACATTCAGGGAAATAGCAAAAAATCTTGCTGCTTTTCTTGAAGGATGCGACCTGGCAGGTTTCAATGCCATGAAATTTGATATGCCGCTTCTGGCGGAGGAATTTCTAAGAACGAACGTGGATTTCAATTTCAGGAAAAGAAAATATGTTGATGTCCAGATTATTTTTCATAAAAAGGAACAACGTACCCTGGAGGCTGCCTATAAATTCTACTGCAGGAAGGAACTGAAGGATGCCCACAGTGCTTCTGCCGATACCCAGGCAACCTATGAGGTGCTGAAAGCCCAGCTTGACACTTATCCTGATCTTGAAAATGATATAGACAAGCTGGCAGATTTCAGTTCCTATAATAACAATGTTGATTTTGCCGGCAGGATCATTCTTGATGAAAACGGCACGGAAGTGTTTAATTTCGGGAAACATAAGGGAAGGATGGTAGAGGAAGTGCTGAGGGAGGAACCTTCCTATTATTCCTGGATGATGAACGGGGATTTTCCCCTGTACACCAAGAAAATACTTACAGAAATCAAACTCAGGACATTCGGAAACAAGCAGGTATAAAAGAAGTAATAATTGTTTTCAGGATATATTTTTTAACCTAATACTGACATCATGAAAGAAATGAAAAAAGAAACCAGAAGAGAGTTCATTAAAAAATCGGCAGGGGCAGCTGCGGTTCTTTCCATGCCTGCAATAATTCCGGCAGGCTCCTTCGGGGCCAACGGAAAAGTATCGGTGGCAGTAATCGGACTCAATGGCCGGGGGAAAAGCCACATTCAGGGTTTTATGAATCTTCCGGATGCCGAAGTTACCTGTCTTTGCGACTGTGACCTCAATGTTCTGGATCCGGCGGTTAAGGAGTTTGAAGCCAGATATTCGAAAAAGGTGAATAAACAGCAGGATCTGAGAAAGGTATTTGAAGACAAATCTATTGACGCTGTGGGTATTGCTACTCCGAACCACTGGCATGCCCTTGCAACCATCTGGGCCTGCCAGGCAGGAAAGGACGTTTATGTAGAGAAACCGGGCTCTCACAATATATTCGAAGGCCGCAAGATGGTTGAAGCTGCAAACAAGTATGACAGAATAGTGCAGCACGGCGTTCAGCTGCGCAGTTCCGTCGCGGTAAAGGAGGCTGTTCACCATCTTCGCAACGGACTGATAGGAAGGGTGTACATGGCAAGGGGACTGGTTTTCCGCTGGAGAGGAGATATAGGAAAGAAGGGACCCGGCACGGTACCGAAGGGACTCGATTATGATCTCTGGACCGGTCCTGCAGAGATGAAACCCTATTCGGAAGACTGGGTGCATTATAACTGGCACTGGCACTGGAACTGGGGAAACGGCGATGTGGGCAACCAGGGTATTCACGAAACAGACCTTTGCATGTGGGGCTTGGATGTGGGACTTCCTGAAGTGATTACAGCCGGAGGAGGGAAATTTGTATTCGATGATTCAAAAGAAACACCTGAAGTGCTCTCATCTACATATCACTATCCGAAGGAAAAGAAATTCATTGAGTTTGAGGTCCGTCCGTGGATGACCAATGCAGAGAACGGAGTAACCGTGGGGAATATTTTCTATGGAACGGAAGGTTACCTGGTAGTATATAATTATGACCGCTATGAATCCTTCCTCGGAAGAGACTATAAACCCGGTCCTTCGCGCAGGGAAGGCGGAGATCATTACAAAAATTTCATTGATGCCGTAGTTGCTCATGACAGGAAAATACTGAACGCCCCTGTTGAAACGGCACATCTTTCATCGGCTCTTGCACATCTTGGCAATATAGCATACAGGACCGGGCGGACCCTTTACTTTAATCCTGAAACTGAAAAATTTGTCGGGGATGCGGATGCCGATAAATATCTTACCAGGCCGGGCAGGCCGCCTTTTGTGGTTCCGGAAGTGGTTTAGCCGGCATAGTGAGATTTGTTAATCAGTTTTACTTATACTATTTTTACAGGGTAATTTAAACTCTTGAAGAATGGGAAATTTTGGATTAACTGAGATCATTCTCATTTTGCTGGTTGTCGTCCTTCTTTTCGGAGGAAGGAAAATACCTGAAATGATGAAGGGACTCGGACAGGGAATGAAGGAATTCAAGAAGGCATCCATGGCTGATGACGAGCCTGAAAAAATGCATGCTGAGGACAAGACTGAAACAAAGGAATAGAAACCGGCATATCTCCGGGCAGTTCAGTCCGTCGCCCTGAAGCGTGGCGGTTTCCTGTGCCTGGTTGCCTGTTCATAAGCATAGGCTATTTCGATAAGCAGAGCTTCGCTCCATGCCCTGCCGAAGAAAGTTATTCCAACGGGCAGTTCGTTTACGAATCCCATGGGAACTGTTATGGCAGGATATCCTGAAATTGCTGCAAGGGATGAACTGCCTCCCCTGGAATAATCCCCCAGAATGAGATCGGTTTTCCATGCTGGTGATCCGGTGGGTGCTATCAGTGCATCCAGCCGGTTATCATCCATCATCCTGTCAATGCCGTTTTCGCGGGTAGCCCTGAGCATGGCTGAAAGTGCCTGCTTATATTCCGGGGTATTCAGATCACCTTTTTTCTCAGCTTCAATAAGAATATTCTGGTCAAAATATTTCAGTTCAACCGAATCCTTCAGATTGAATTCAATCAGGTCTTTCAGGGATCTGACGGGCATGCCTTCAGCCAGCCCGGAGAAATATCGGTTCAATCCGTCCCTGAACTCATAGAGCATCACCTGGAATGAAGCTCCGCCATATGTTCCTGACGGAGGGGCATCTACTTCAGTGACCTCTGCCCCTGCAGCTTTTATATCACGTATGGCTCTCATCATGAGGGTGTCCACATGAACGGAAAAACCTCCTGAGTTTTTTACCAGACCGATCCGTTTTCCTTTGAGACCGTCAGCATCAAGAAATTTTGTATAATCCCGGTGGGACTTCCCCTCTGATTCCAGAGTTTTCAGATCTTCCGGATCGATCCCGGTCATTGCCCCCAGGAAAGCAGCTGCATCTTCAACTGTCCTGGCCATGGGGCCCGGAGTGTCCTGGGTATATGAAATTGGTATTATTCCACGCCGGCTGAGGAGGCCGACAGTGGGTTTTATTCCTACAATTCCGTTGTGGTTAGAAGGACAAACGATGGAACCGTTGGTTTCCGTCCCTATTGCTGCCATGCACAGATTGGCGGAAACAGCAACTCCTGACCCGGAGCTTGACCCGCAGGGATTCCTGTCAAGCACATACGGATTCTTAGTCTGACCTCCCACAGCACTCCAGCCGCTGGATGAAGTCCGGGCCCTGAAGTTTGCGAACTCGCTCAGGTTTGCCTTGCCGATAATAACAGCACCGGCTTCACGCAGTTTGCCTGCAATATAACTGTCACGTGAGGCAAATGATGCTGCCAGGGCATTTGAACCGGCTGTAGTTGGCATCCTGTCTCCCGTATCTATGTTATCCTTAAGAATGACCGGAATGCCGTGAAGCGGACCCCTGAGCCTGCCTTCCCGCATTTCCCTGTCCAGTTCAGCTGAAATGGAAAGTGCATCCGGGTTGATTGAAATAATGGAATTGAGCTCCGGCCCGGCCATGTCAATCTTATTGATGCGTTCAATATATGCCTTAACCACTTCACTTATTGTGTACCGGCCATCCTGATAAGCTTTTCGCAGACCGGCAATTGTAAGTTCTTCCAGCCAGGGATGCACCTTGTATTCCCTGGTGCCGGTATTGTTTACGGGTGGCTGACATGCAATCATGAAAAGGAAGAAAGCTATATATGCTGTTTTTTTTATGGTTGATCCGCCTTTCATAGTGTGATGTTTAATTGTTTAAAAGAAAAATATGCCGCTTCAGACAAAATTATTATTTATTCCTCAATTTTAATATATTTGTTTTATCGGGCTGACAGCGGTGTTTGTATTTTTTTCCGGGATCTAAATTGCAGTTTCAGTTCGCAGAGTATTATTGTAATGATAGATAATATCTATTTCAGACTGCTCCGGCTGGCTCCGGTCATCAGTAATCCTGTACTGGTTACCATCACGGAGACTGAAGGTTCCACGCCTCAGAAGGCGGGAAATTCAGCAATTTTCAGTAACCGGGGACTGATTGCCGGCACTGTGGGAGGAGGCCTGGCTGAGAGACGGGTACAGGAACTGGCAATTGAATACGCGGGTACAGGTAAATCAAGTTTTTATCATTCTTCATTTGACAATACAAGCGATGACCCGGATGAAGCCATCTGTGGCGGAAAGGTCACCATGCTCATAGACGCTGATCCCCTCAGGCATCTGGATGTTTACAGGGATATGGAAAAAACCATCATGGAAGAAAAGCCAGGTGTCCTTGCTACATGGGTGAGTCAGCACGAGGATTTATCCGTCGGCATTCAGCGTTTCTGGATTAAGGACAGACCGGGAGACGGTCTGCCGCCTCAGGTAGCGGACATCCTGAGACCCCTGGTATCCGAAATTCTTGCATCACAGGATAGCAATGGTTATGTAAAAACAGAACTGGAAATTCCCGGAGAGAAATCAAAACATATTTTATTCCTGGAACCTGTATTTCCCCTGCCAAAACTTGTAATAGCGGGAGCCGGACATATCGGGAAGGCTCTTTCCCATCTGGGCCGGCTGACCGGGTTTGAGGTGACAGTTATTGATAACCGGAAAGAATTTGCCAATTCCGACAATCTGCCGGAAGCGGGCAGAATAATCGTAAAGGATATAGGTCAGGCAATGGCTGAAATTGACAAGACACCTGACACCTATATTGTTATTGTTACCAGGGGGCATGGCTGTGACGCGGATGCCCTGCGGCCGTGCATAGGATCGGAGGCCGGGTATGTGGGTATGATAGGGAGCAGGGCAAAGGTGGCAAAGATGCGTTCCGACTTCATTAGCGAAGGATGGGCAACGGAAGATCAGTGGAAGAGGATCCATTCACCCATAGGTCTGGAAATAAAGTCGGAAACAGTGCAGGAAATAGCGGTCAGCATTATGGCCCAGCTGATACTGGTGAAAAACAGCAGGAAAAGCAGACAGGATTTATCGGATCATTAATGAAAATCCGGCCGGAAATGCTTGTTAACAGCAGATAAGGACCAATATCTGAAACAATACGCGGAATGAGCAGGATATATGCTGTAATACTTGCCGCAGGAGCCTCGGCAAGAATGGGTTCCATGAAAATGCTCCTGCCTTTTCAGGGTATGACTGTTATTGAAAAAGTCATAGGGAATGTCCTGGCTTCCGGACTGAAAAATATTCTTGTTGTCACAGGATCCGGAAAGGAAGACCTTGTCAGGGTCATCGGAAAAATGCCGGTGGAATGGTGCTTCAATGAGTTCTGGAAGGATGGGATGCTGTCATCGGTGCAATGCGGGATAAGATCATTGCCTGAAGATTGTGAAGCCATACTTGTTTGCCTGGGTGATCAGCCGATGACTGACCCGGAAACGCTAAAAAAACTGGTCCGGGCCCACGGTAATACTGACAGGGGAATAATCATACCTGTTTTCCGGAAAAAACGCGGACACCCCATACTGATCAGAAAGAAATACTTCAGTGAAATTGAAAAACTTGATCCTGAGAAAGGATTGAGAATGCTGGCACATGAATTTCCTGATGATGTTCTTGAGGTGGAATCGGATAATCCGGGGATCCTGAAGGATATTGACACTCCGGATGACTACAGAAATGAAATAACCCAAACTTGTTAATATGGAAGAGAAGTTAAGTTTTACCTTAAACGGAAAAAAGACGGAAGTTCTGATTGATACTTCCCGGACCCTGCTGTGGGTTTTGCGGAATCATTTCGGACTGACCGGAACAAAGTACGGATGCGGAACCGGTTTTTGCGGAGCCTGTACGGTGCTTATCGATGACGAGCCTTTCAGGTCGTGCATGCTTCCGGTGGCTGATGTTGCAGGGAAAAGAGTGGTGACTATTGAAGGTCTGGAAAAAAATGGCAGTCTCCATCCGGTTCAGAAGGCATTTATTGAACATGACGCACTTCAGTGCGGATTCTGTACCCCGGGCATGATACTTACCGCAGTGGGCCTGCTTATGAAAAATCCGTCACCCACCAGGCAGCAGATCATTGAAGGCATGGAGGATAACCTGTGCCGCTGTGGTGCACACAACCGTATTATTGATGCTGTTGAAACGGCAGCAAAAGAAATAAAAGAAGGGAGGAAGTCATGAAAGAAAAAGCAGAGGAAAAAGTAAGGAAAGAGGCAGCGGAAAAGGTGCAGGACGGTACAACGGGAAAGGCTGACGGAAGCATATCTTCCGGAGCAGGCGGCAATGACAGGGGCGGCGGAATGAAAAGAAGGAATTTTGTCAGATTGCTGGGAGGAGGCATAGCCGTACTGGGCAGTGGGATATTTATTTATTTCAGGCCATGGAAAGCGCCTGACCTGTTGAAGGGCGCTCCCCAGCCGAGGCGTTCCCTGACAAAGGATTATAATGCCTTCCTGCATATTCAGCCGGACGGGATGATAAACTGCTATACGGGAAAGATTGAGATGGGACAGGGTGTTATTACATCCCTTCCGCTCATGATGGCGGATGAACTGAATGTTCCCCTGGACAGGATAAAGATTGTTATGGGAGATACTGAGCTTTGTCCTTATGATGCCGGAACATGGGGTTCCCTTACAACACAGCAGTTCGGCCCTGCCATGAGAGCTGCCCTGGCTGAGGCAAGGGCAGTACTGGTTGAAATGGCATCGGAAAAGCTGAATGTTCCCGTTAACCGCCTGGAAGTCAGGGATGGAATCGTTGTTGACACTGCAAATCCGGCAACCGGAATAAGTTACGGAGATCTCGCCAGGGGCAAAAAGCTGGAAAAATATCTGGATGTGAAACCTCCTGTTGAAGACCATACGGAATTTACCTGGGTGACGAAACCGGCGATGAGGGCGGATTCATATGAGAAAGTAACCGGCAGGGCCATATATACGGGTGATATTAAATTGCCGGGGATGGTATTTGCAAGAATACTTAGACCTCCGTCACATGGTGCCAGCCTGAAATCCGTTGATGTTTCGGCCGCGGAAAAGATGCCGGGAGTACAGGTGGTCCGTGACGGGGATTTTATCGCGGTACTGTCTGAGGACCGTGATCGGGCAGATGAAGCCATAGTCAGAATAGATGCCGAATACAGCTTTGATGAACTGCAGGTAAATGACAGGACACTGTTCGACTGGCTGGTGAATGCCGATTCGGATATAAAGGTCCTGCGGAGCACGGGAAATATTGAGCAGGGCCGTAAATTGTCGGATAACATTTTTGAATCGGAATTTCATGACGGCTACTGTGCCCATGCTTCCATCGAAACGCATACGGCGCTTGCCAGGTTTGAAGGTGACAAACTTACGGTGTGGGCGGCAACCCAGACGCCTTTCGGACTTCAGGATGCACTGGTACAGGAATTTGGCATGCCTCTTGAAAAGGTAAGGGTTATTGTGCCATTCGTCGGAGGCGGATTCGGCGGCAAGATAGCCTTTCAGCAGGGAGTTGAGGTAGCAAGAATTGCAAAACTGTCAGGAAAGCCGGTAATGCTTGAATGGACAAGGGAAGAGGAATTCTTTTATGATACCTTTCATCCGGCTTCAGTAATCAGAATCAAATCCGGAACCGATAAATCGGGCCTGATAAAAATGTGGGACTATCATGTTTACTACGGAGGCACCAGGGGATCCGAAACAACCTATGATGTGCCTCATTCAAGGACCACCAGCTACAGCGAAAGTAAAAAATCTGGCCAGATTCACCCTGTACTTACCGGTGCATGGCGGGCACCGAACAACAATACCAACACTTTTGCAAGAGAGTCGCAGATAGATATTATGGCATCAAAAGCGGGTATTGATCCTCTTGAATTCCGTCTGAAAAACCTGAAGGATGAAAACATGATAGCCTGCCTTAAGACTGCGGCAGATAAATTCGGCTATAAACCGGCAAAAGCACCCAGTGGAAGGGGAATAGGAATTGCCTGCGGCTTCGATGCGGGAACCTGGGTGGCAGCAATTGCCCAGGTCAGCGTGGACAGGTCAACAGGCAGGATAAAAGTGGAAAGGGTAGTGGCTGCACAGGATATGGGATTATGTGTCAATCCCCAGGGTGCTGTGCTGCAGATGGAGGGCTGTGTTAACATGGGACTGGGATATGCCCTGAGGGAGGAAGTATTTTTTGAGGGAGGAAAGGTATTCACAAACGGGTTTGACAACTATGAAATACCAAAGTTCTCATGGATCCCTGAAATTGAATGTGTGATTCTCGACAGGAGGGATAAAGCCCCGAAGGGAGGGGGCGAACCCGTGATTATAGCCATTGGTGCGATTATCGGCAATGCTGTTTTTGATGCAACCGGCGCCAGACTGTATCGTATGCCAATGAGTCCTGAAAGGGTGCTGGAAGCAATAAAAAAAATATGATGGAATAATCCGGCCTGATACTTTGTCTATACAAATGTTATCAACCAATTAAATCATGAAAAAATGGAAAAAAGAGTTAGCAGACTGAAGATCATGTTATCGGCAATGATAATTCTTGCCTTCACCATTATGCCTTTTTCCCTTGATGGACAGACAGGCAAGGTTAATTTTTCCGGAACATGGGCATTGAATGCCGATAAAAGCACGTTCGGACCGGGTCCGGGTGGTCAGGCTCCCCAGGGTCAGAGGCCGGGCGGCGGATTTGGCGGCGGCAGCTTTGTTGCAAAACAGGAGGCAAACCAGCTTACTGTGGAAAGAACAAGAGGAGACCAGACCTTTACTTCCAAATATTTCCTTGATGGCAGGGAAAGCGTCAACTCAACAGGAAGAGGAGAGAGTAAATCGACTGCTTCATGGTCGGCTGACGGGAAAACCCTTAAAATTGTCACAACACGCAGGTTTTCAATGGGCGGTCAGGATACGGAGATGAAAACCACTGAAGAATGGACACTCAGCGGCACGAATGTACTTACCATTGTATCAACTTCCTCAACCCCCGGCGGGGAAAGGAAATCAACAATGCTGTATGATAAAAAATAAGCAGGAGGGAACTGAAACAGGCTGAATAAAATAAGGGGCTCCTGCGGGAGCCCCTTATTTTATTGATCTGAAGCGTACAGTCAGTTTCAGCCGTTCTGCCTGAACGGCTTCTATATGAGTTTATTTTATGCCGGGTCTTACAGTGTTCAGTGCCTGTCTTTCCTTCTGCCTGTCCCTGATAATGTCAAGGAGTTCCTCTCCCGAGAGTCTGAAATTGTTTGTTTCCTGCGGCATGGCCAGGTAAAGCACTGTTCCGGGCTTTAATCCGTCTTCAATAACAGTTTCCTTTTCATTGGATTCCCCTAGTACAACGATCTGTTTAAAACCGTTTTTTGTATAGACCACGGGAATGCCGTCAACACCGGTATGAACACATTCATTGGGTATATAGGTAACGTTATCGAATGTTTTGATAATTATTTTGTTACTTGTGGTCATGGAGGGCCTGAGCTGGGTATCACTGCCTGCCAGTTTTATCTGGACTTCAAACACCTTTGTGTCGGAGTTTGGTAGTTTCTCACCTATATTTGCCACGTTGAGCACACTGCCTGAATAGCTCTTGTCGGGAAATGCATCTACGCTTATGATAACCTGTTGCCCGGGCTGTACCTTATTCACTTCCACCTCGCTGACATATACCTTTGAAATCATTGATGTAAGATCGGGAATTGTTGCAATAACCCTGTCGATAGGATTGATCATTGATCCCACCTTTCTCTTTGTTCCGAATCTGTCTCTTTTATAAATAACCATTCCCGGAGAGGGAGATGTGATCACAAATCCCGCAAGGACATCTTCATAATCTCTGATCCTTTTTTCAGTTCTCTGGACCCAGATCTTCTGGGACCGTATCTTTTGCTGAGTCTGAGCTTCAATCAGTGTTTTGCTCCGCTGGAGCTGCTCAAGGATTCTCTTTTGTTTTTCCAGGTTGATCTCAGCCTGACGTATTGTGGTGGGGGGTTCGTATTTGGAATTCCTCAGTGTAATCTCCGCTTCTTCAACGGTGTGAAGCTGATTGGATATCTGATCCCTGATATTGGTCAGGGTAACTGCAGTGTCAAGAAGTGCCATTTCAAGGTTTGACTGCAGGGTTACAAGCCTTTCCTTTGAATCTTTAAGTGAATTGTCAAATTCGGTCCTGTCGAGTGTTGCTATGTAATCACCGGTTTTAACCACGGTACCTTCAGGTATCAGATCGGTGATTTTAATATTCGAGCCCCTTACATCCCTTCCGCGCATTATCTCCGGAGCTTTAATATCCACGGAATTCTCGGCAATCAGTTCCCCTGTGGTCGATATTGATATCTCAAAGTTACCGAACGATACTTCGGTAAACATGTTTGCCATATCATGTTTTTTCGTGGTGATTTTATTGAAGGCCAGCAGACCTGTCATTGCAGCAACCACAACAATAATGGTGATAATTATTGTTCTTTTCATCTGGAAGAATTAAAATACTTTTTTATGTATAACAAATTTCCGGACACAAAGTTACAAAAAAACTGTTTTTAATCGTCTCATTATCATATTTTAACAATTATTAACATTAGGCACCGCGATCTGACAGCCCCTGTTTCCTTCAGAAAAAGCATTTCATTCCGGGTGATCCGGCATCATTGACAAGGTGCCGCCTTGCAGGGTATCCATCCTTACAGGGTATCCATCCTCCAACATCATTTCATCATCCCGTATACTGCGTCAATGTGGCACCAGCTTTCCTCCCCGGCACTTTTCAGCAAACTGCCTTCTTCATGGTACTTATCCGCAAGCTTCTTTCTCCCTTATTCTGCAGATTCAGTTTAATTCCGTATTTTAATCAGGGTAAACAAGTGTTTAAGTCCTTTTCAAGGGCTTATTTGATATATATTTGACAAATTCAAATCATATGCAACAGGTAATGAAGAAGGTATTTTTATTTTTCGCAGCAACAGCGTTCAGCATTGGCCTTTTATCACAGGAAGTGGCCCAGTGGCGGGGTCCCGCACGGGATGGTATTTACAGGGAAAGCGGACTGATGCAGAAATGGCCCCAGGCAGGACCGGAGATGATATGGCATTTTGATGACCTCGGGCAGGGATACAGTTCAGCAGCCGTAAGCTCCGCAGCGGTTTTTACCACCGGCATGACAGGCGGTGTGGGCTATGTGTTTGCGTTTGACCACAGGGGGAAGCTTCTGTGGAAAAAGGACTACGGAAAGGAGTGGGATGAAAGCCATAGCGGCGCCCGTTCAACTCCTCTTGTTGTGGGGGATAAGCTTTATATCATGAGTGCCTATGGAAAAATCACATGCATGAATACTGCAAACGGGCAGACGGTATGGTCTGTCGATTTCATGAATCAGCATGACGCAAGGAACCTGACCTGGGGGATAACCGAGAATCTTGTTCATGACGGAAACATCCTCTATTGTACTCCGGGAGGCCGTGATGCAAATGTTGTTGCACTGGACCGCAATACGGGCAGGATTATATGGAAGAGCAAAGGCAGCGGTGAAAGATCAGGATATTGCTCCCCTGTCATAATCAATCCTCCTTCAGGGAAAATCCTTGTCACAATGATGGAGAGATCGGTCCATGGCTTTGATGCTGAGACAGGAGAACTCTTGTGGAAGCACGGACATATAAATTCTTACAGTGTTCATCCGAATGTTCCGGTTTATATTGATGGTTACCTGTATTGCACGATAGGGTATGGCGTCGGGGGTGTTATGCTGCAGCTGTCTCCCGACGGTAAAAAGGTTACCGAGGTTTGGAAAAATGCAAAGCATGATCCAAAGATCGGGGGATTTGTTGTGCTTGGTGGCAGGATATATGGTGCCGGTGATTTTAACCGCAGTTTTTTCTGTCTTGACTGGAAAACGGGCAGAATCATTTACCAGGTCAATGAGCTTGCGCCTTCAAATATTATTGCCAATAACGGCCTTTTCTACGTTTACGCCGAAAGGGGCACTGTAAATCTCGTGGAACCCACAGGAACAGGTATAAATATTGTCAGTTCGTTCAGGGTTCCGCGGGGCTCCGGTCCTCACTGGGCTCATCTTGTAATAAAAGACAAGAGACTTTACGTCCGCCACGGAAATTCCCTGATGGTTTACAATATAGCAGCGGGATGACCGGTATGACCCGCGGCTCTTGTCATTTAATTTCAAGGATGGCAGGCTTTCCCAATCCGGCTTTCTCAAGCGGCTTCATCTGGCTGGCCGCATCGCCTGCCACCAGGTAATACATCCTGTCAGGGATGATGTATTTATTCGTTATGGCCCTGTGTTCCACCCGTGTCATGTTTCTGATTATCTCTTCCTCCTGTCTTACGTAGTCATCACTTAAACCATATTTGCTTATGGTTGAAAGCATGTTTACAAGAGCCTGATTTGTTTCAAAACGCAGTGCGTTCGATCTTATCATGGAATTTCTGATGAAAAGGATTTCATTTTCCCCGATGCCTTCACGATATTTCTTCATTTCGTCCCTGAAAATGCTGAGTGATTCAAAGGTGGCATCAGAGCGGACGCTCGACGAGGCAATGAAGGGAGCAATTGTCTTCATTTCCTGAAATGAGCTGCTTGCGCCATAGGTGAATCCTTTCTCTTCCCTGAGCTTCTGCATCAGTATGCTTGAAAATGCCCCTCCAAGCCTGTAATTCACAAATTCTGCCTTTATGAAATCAGGATTGTCTCTTGAGATTGCAGGATAGCCAATGTAAATAACCGATTGCCTTGATCCGGGTATGTCCAGGAAATATATCCGGGATTTGTCCGGAACGTCCGGAGCAGGATATGCATTGAAGGTAACTTCTTTTACAGGCCATCCGGATTCCAGCGGCCTGAGTGCCTTAATCACCTGTTCCTCAGTTATATTGCCGGAAACGTGTATCCTTGTTACCGAGGGGGATATATTTTTTTCGTACCACGACCTGAGATCATCAAGGGTGATTCTGTCTATTGACTCCCTGGTGCCGTCAGGATTATATCCGAAAATATGATCCGGGCCGTATACAAGTTTATTGAATGCAATATTTGCTATTCTGGCCGGCTGGGCTTCCGATTGTATTATTCTGTTCCTTATCCTGTTCTGTGCAATTGTGAATTCCGATTCATCCCACCGTGGTTCAAGGATGATTTCCTTAAGAAGGGCCATTGTCCTGTCGAAATTTCTTGAAAGGGTACTGAGATTGATAACGAGTTCTTCCCTGCCTGCTGAAATGTTGATAGCGGAACCCAGAAGCTCAGTTTCTTCTTCCAGCTCTTCAGGAGTCCTGGTTTTTGTTCCCTGGGGAAAAACGGCAGCAACCATTCCGGCAACACCGGGGAGAGCGGTATTGTCCTGAAGCACACCACCGTCTATCGTCACTTTAATATTAACCAGCGGAAGCTCGGTGTTGTTTATGCCATATACCCTGATCCCGTTCTGCAGTGTGGCTTTCCATACCGCGGGTATGTTCACCTCCGGTTCCTTTCCCGATGGTGGCTCAGAACTGCGGTCAATCGCTGATTCTGTCTTTTCAGTCATCTCGTCTCCGCCGTCAGTTATCTCAACCTGTACTGCCTCAGCTATGTTTTCTTCCATTATTTCCGCTGAAACTGAATTTGCGGCGGCAAGGCCGGTTTTTTCCCTTGGTACAAAACTGGTGACAACATAATTCCTGCCTTTGATGTACTGATCATATACCCTTTTCACATCTTTCTGCTTCACAGCCATGATATTTTCAATATCCTTCTCAATAAAACCGGGGTCGCCCGGAAAGATATTATAATAGGCAAGTCTTATTGATTTACCCAGGATGCTGCTCAGACCATCATAAAAACCTTTTTCCGAAACAGCCTTTACTCTTTCAATATCCCTGCGGCTTATTCCTTCTTTTTCAAATCTGTCAAAAGCCTCAAAAACAGCATTTTCAATCTCGGCAAGAGATATTCCCTCATTCGCCCTTACTGAAATCATGAATTCACCTGCAAGCTCTTCCGGACTGTTATAGGCATTTACAGAGGATGTCAGCTGTTTCTCCTTCACGAGTACCCTGTAGAGGGGGGATTTTTTCCCGGATGCCAGTATCTTTGCCAGAAAATCAAGCGCCCAGGCATCCTTGTGATAAGCCTGGGGGACAGGCCATACCATCGTGATTTCCGGAACATTGGCAAAATTGTCTTCGTGATAAACGCGGATGGTCTTTTCCGGAGCGGGTATCATGGGTGTTCTCCTTTCCGGCTGGCCGTGCGGCTTTATTTCGCCGAAATATTTTTCTATCAGTTTTTTTGCTTCCTCTGTCTCAAAATCCCCTGAAAGGACAAGGGTTGCATTGTTGGGTCCGTAGAAATCCCCGTAAAATTCCTTCACATCCCCTATTGTTGCATTCCGGATATCTTCCATATCCCCTATGGTGGTCCAGCTGTAAGGATGTCCGGCAGGATAAAGGCTTTTGGAGATGAGATATTCCGTAAATCCGTAAGGCTGATTATCATAGCCCTGTCTTTTTTCGTTCTGTACCACGTTTTGCTGTATGGCAAGGGCTTTTGGGGTTACGGAATTGATAAAGAATCCCATTCTGTCCGATTCCAGCCAGAGGACTTTCTCAAGTGCATTTTTCGGAAATTGCTCAAAATACATTGTTACATCCCTGGTTGTGCCGCCGTTGTTTGATCCGCCTGCAGCTTCCAGTATCCTGTCAAACTCACCTGTCGGCACATTTTCTGATCCCATGAAAAGCAGATGCTCAAAAAGGTGTGCAAAACCTGTTCTGCCCGGTTTCTCCCTGCCTGATCCCACATGGTACATTATTGCGCAAGCCATCATAGGATCGGAATGATCCTGGTGCAGTATGACCTGGAGACCGTTGGCCATCACGTATTTTTCATATTCCACGCTGAACCTGTCCGCGGAAAATTCAGAGGACTTACTGCATGATGCATTGATGAGTGCTGTTAATGTTATCATTAAAATGACTGTAAATGAATAAAAGCTTGTTTTCATTGAAATAAAATGATTGTATTAAAACGCGGATAAACGGAACTGCGAAAATATAAAATTATTTGCAGTCATCTGCTTTTTCAGGGAACAGGAACAATTGTAAATTTTTATGTATATTTCCCTTTCAAAAAACAGGAGAGTGTAAAAAACCAGTTCCGGCATTTCCGGCAAGCTGCAGCGGCAGCAATATTTATACCCGTATACCGGCTGGCCCCCGATCATATTAGGTTATAATATTATGATTCCGTGATCGTTGATATGCATTAATGATAATCAGACAAACAATAAATAACAGCATTAAATGGAAACAATAATTTCAAAAACCCGTGAAATCCTGGGAAGAGAGGCAGCAGTTAAAGGTGCCGGACTTATTCGTGAAGCGTTAAAAACAAGAGGTGAGGCCGGTATTATAGTGGCAACCGGTGCATCCCAGTTCGACATGCTCAGTGTGCTTGTAAAGGATGACATTGACTGGTCGCTGGTCACCGCTTTCCATCTGGATGAATATATTGGCCTTCCGATAACCCATCCGGCCTCATTCAGGAAATATCTCAGGGAAAGATTCGCCGACATAGTCAACCCCCGGGAATTTGTTTACATCAATGGGGAAACTGATCCGGCCGTAGAATGTAAGAGGCTGGGAGACCTGATAGGCAGACACATTATTGATGTTGCATTTGTGGGAATAGGCGAAAACGGACATCTTGCGTTCAATGATCCTCCTGCCGATTTCGAGACTGAAGAACCCTATATTGTAGTGAATCTTGATGAGGCCTGCCGCCGTCAGCAGCTCGGGGAAGGATGGTTTCCCTCCTTTGAAGATGTGCCTGAACAGGCCATCAGCATGTCCATAAAACAGATCATGAAATCCAGGGCAGTAATCTGCACTGTTCCAGATCTGCGGAAAGCTGAAGCAGTCAGAAACACACTGAAGGAGCCTGTTTCTCCCCTTGTTCCTGCCACTATTCTGCGGAATCATGGGAATGCCTGGCTTTTCCTTGACCAGGATTCGGCTTCATTGTTATAATTAGATGATCTGGTACATGCCAGTCTGATGCCTGTATATATATCAGGCCATGAAAAAGGATTTGAATAAAATGAAAACCAGCAAGCTTGCTTTCAGTGTGTCAATCGGGCTGGTTATCGGTGCGGCAATAGGAGTGATTATTGGTGCAGCCACCGGTGAACTGGCATTGTGGCTGGCAATCGGAATCGGTTGCGGAATTGCACTGGGCGCCGGGGTTGGAGGCACCCTGGAAGGAAAAGACAGGAAAAAGAGGGAGACAGAATAGGGCATGCCGGAATTATATTTGCCTGAATTATTTATGCAGAAATGAAATACAGAATAAGAAAAGCAACTGAAGAGGATTTTCCGGCTGTTCTTTCGCTTATAAAAGAACTGGCTGAATTTGAAAAAGCTCCGGAACAGGTGACTAATTCAGTGGAACAGATGAAGAGGGAAAAGGATTATTTCCTGTGTTATGTTGCTGAAACCGATGAGAAAGAAATAATAGGAATGGCGCTCTTCTATTTTGTGTATTATACCTGGGTTGGCAAATCCCTGTACCTTGATGATATTTACATCAGGAAGGACTTCAGGAAAAACAGGGTGGGAAGCGCGCTCCTGAGGAAAGTATTTGAAGTAGCGAAAGCTGAGGACTGCAGGAGGATCCGGTGGCAGGTACTGAACTGGAATGAACCGGCAATAGAGATGTACAGGAGTATAGGCGCACTGATTGAGGATGAATGGCTGAACTGTACTTTTGATGCAGAAGGGATCAGTAATTTTCTGAAAACCCGTTCTCCGTAAACACAGGGAATGGCAGGTTGTTTAATTTGTCCGGCTGGTTTAAAAAGAACAATATGAACAAGTTGCGCATATCAACAGCACAGTTTGAGAACAGAAGCGGCGACAAGGCCTATAATCTGGGGATAATAGGGGATCTGGCGCGGGAAGCTGCAGGGGAAGGCTCCAGTATCATTGCATTTCATGAATGTTCGGTTACAGGATACACCTTTGCCCGGAATCTTTCCAGGGACCAGCTGCTCGGTCTTGCGGAATATATTCCGGAAGGGGATACAATCCGTAAGCTTACTCGGATAGCAGCTGAAAATGAGATTGTTGTTCTTGCCGGACTCTTTGAAAAGGACCGTGATGACAGGATCTACAACAGCTATGTATGTGTTGACAGGAACGGGCTGGTGGCGCGGCACAGGAAGCTGCATCCCTTTATAAGCCGGTATCTGAGTCCGGGGGGCTCGTATACCGTTTTTGATCTCCTGGGATGGAAATGCGGCATTCTGATATGTTATGACAACAATATCGCTGAGAATGTCAGGGCCACGAAACTGCTAGGTGCCGATATACTGTTCATGCCTCACGTGACGATGTGCACTCCCTCCACCCGTCCGGGAGCGGGTTTTGTGGATCCGGAGCTGTGGTATAACCGGGAAAATGATCCCACATCCCTCAGGCTGGAGTTTGACGGGATGAAAGGCAGGGCATGGTTAATGAAATGGCTTCCTTCACGGGCCTATGACAATGCTGCCTATGTGGTCTTTGCAAACCCGCTTGGCATGGATGATGACCAGCTTAAGAACGGCTGTTCCATGATAATTGATCCCTTCGGGGATATTCTTGCAGAATGCCGTTCGTTTCATGACAGTTTTGCAACTGCAAGCATTATTCCTGAAAAGCTCACTCAGGCCGGCGGATACCGCTATCTTGAAGCCCGGCGGCCGGAACTCTACAGGGATATAATAGGGAGGGCCCATGATCCCGAACAAAAAGTGAGCTGGCTCGGCAAGCCCGGGCACTGAGTTGACAGCTTGTTTAAACCGGGCAAATATGAAAAACGATTTTTGTGAAGCCCTGAAGACCAACGACCGGAGACGCCTGCAGGAATTGGCTGACAGTGTCCTTGGCTGCCTGGATTTACAGGAGTGTCAGCAACTGAATTTTAAGAAAATAGAAATATGGATCAGCAGTAATAATTGTGTAGCTTCCGTATCTGCCAGCCCCTATCTCCTTGATACCGATCCTCCCGTCAAGGAGTTTATCCTGAATCTCAGGGATGGCTCGGTCAGGACTTTGGGTCTGAGGTTGTCTCCCTCAAAATGGGAAATAATCATCAAATAATTTATTGTAATGGAAAGAAAGGATTTCGTACGGAAACAGAAGATGATGGAGGCCTCGCTCCGGGATGTGAAAACTGCTTTGTCCGGCATATCCGGCGTGGTGGCTGTCGGTATCGGACTGAAGGAATCCGGCAGGAAATTTACTGAAGAGATTTCTTACCGGGTCTATGTGCCTCATAAGAAGCATCGTACGGAACTACGGCCCGAGGAAATAATACCGCCCTCAATTGACGGTATTCCCACCGATGTTCTTACACCATATTCCATTGTAAATGATTCCGGAGTGTGCGGGGATGAGCGGATGACACTGAGTCTGAAACGTCCGCTCAGAGCAGGAATAGCCGTATCGGGTGATTCAGTCAGTTACGGGACACTTGGCTGGTTCGGCAAACTGCATGACGGGACTGATGTTTTGCTTACCAATAAGCATGTATTGTATGATGATACCAATCAGACCGATCTGAGAAAACTAAAAACCGGCCAGCCCAGGCTTGGTGATCCCGCTGCCTGTTTTTGCTATGCATGCGGGAATGATAATCTGATCGGGGAATCCCTTATAGGGATCCGTGATATCCATCCTCCCTCCGACACATCGGTGGATTGTGCCATCGCCAGGATTAATCCGGAACTGGCCCGGGATATTGTTCTGAGAATTACAAATGATTCAACTGAGGAGGTATTGTCAGTGTCAGGTACTGCCTCAGCCGTGATCGGTGACAAAGTGAGGAAGATAGGAGCCCGCTCGGGTTATACCAGGGGCACGGTAATACATATCGGTGACATTGCTGTTTCTGTTCCGCCTGATTCAGACGAAACAGCTGTTGCAGTCCGCCGGGGGCAGGTACTCATCATACCTGATCCTGAAGAGAGCTACCAGGTGAGAGAAGGAGGTGTCTGCAAGCCGGCTTTTACCAACAGCGGCGATTCAGGAGCTGTTATACTCAATCAGGATAACAGAATCATTGCGCTTAACTGGGGCGGTGACAGGACTACCGGCAGCGTGGGAATAACAATAGCCTGTAAAATCCAGAATGTACTGGACAAATTAAGCAGTGCCGGCTATAAAGTCACCCTTTCCGTCAGTCCGCCGGCGGGAGACAATGATTTTCCGGAAAAAGAAAAAACCGGCTTTTCAGCTGACCCGTCCGGTCTGAACATACTCGGCAAACTCCGCGATTCCAATAAAAAAAGCCTTCTGTACTGGCTGTATGAAAGGCATAACCGGGAAATCATGTCTTTGATCACGGGCTCCCGCCCGGTTGGTGTTGCATGGCAACGAAACCAGGGACCGGCCTATGTTGCTGCAATTGTCAGTGCGTCAGGCGATAAGAATTTCCAGATTCCTTTTGCAATCAATTCAGTATCCCGTGAGGCATTGCTGAAGATTCTCGGGAAGGTATTGACGGAACATGGAAGTGATTCCTTAAAAGCGGATATAAAGCGATACCGGAAAGATATCATGAAAATTGCGGATCAGGGAAGAACCATTGAGGAACTGGCGCTAATTCTTAAGAAAGCCGGACTGATTGATGAAATTCCTTCAGATGTGTTTAGTTGATTTTTCCGGATAATCCGTTTTAAATTCCAAATTACTGTTAAAATTCGTTTGTTCTTCCGCGAAAAATTTATATTTGGGATTTTTGTCTCAATAAGCCGGAAATGGTATAAATGGTGCCGGGGTCAGGGTATGTTCGGTTATTCCCCTGTTCCTGCCGGATCATATTATCTTTACGGCAGCCGGATGCATGAATATGAAACAAATCCCGGAAGAATCAGGCTGTATCCTGTATTGAAATTTATATTATTTACATGTTAAATACTCTCATATGAATAAAGAGCTTAAAAAAAGGGTAACGATTGCTGCTCTCATTGTTGTCTGCCTGGGCCTGGTCATTTTTGTACTGATAAGGTTTCTGCTGCCATTTTCCGTGAAGCCCGGGGATTATGTGATATCAAATGTGGATTTTGGTCCGGTTTATACAACAGTGCCGGCCAGCGGGATTATTAATCCTGAAAATGAGGTATTGCTGCTCAGCCCGTCATCAAGTGTTATATCTTCCCTTTCCAGGGCACCTGGAAGCAGGGTATCGAAGGGTGATATAATATTGACGCTGGATTCAAAATCCCTTATGCAGGAAATTGATAATCTGAAGGACCAGCTTGAAGTGATGGAGAATGATCTGCAGAAGAACAGGCTCAACTCGAGGAGCACACGTGTTGATCTTAACTATAATGCAGAAGTTAAACGCCTGAAAATCACTTCTCTCAAGACAGAAATAGCAGATCAGGAGCAGCTTCTGAAGGTTGGGGGAATCTCTCCGGCTTTTCATGAACAAACCAAGGAAGAACTGGTACTGGCGGAAAAAGACCTTAACATGACACTTGAAAAAAATTCAATACGCCTGAAACAGCTTGAAGCTGATGAAAAAGGACTTCAGCTCCAGATTGACATGAGAAACAAGGAGCTGGTTTTAAGGCAGACCCTTCTGGAAAGGCTTAACATCAGGGCCCCGTCTGACGGGATAATACTGGGGATTTATACCAATGTGGGCGAAAGGGTTGAAAAGGATAAACTGCTGGTCAAAATGTCGGATCTGTCAACATTCAAGATCAAGGCAACAATAGATAATCCCTATGTAAACCTGGTCAAAACCGGCGGGGAAGTGTATGCACTCGTCAATGACATCAGCCTCAGAGGAAAGATTGGCACCGTATCTCCCGTAATGAGGGACAAGAAGATAGAATTTGATGTATTTCTCGATCACAGTCATTATGACAAGCTGATTCCCAACATGGAAGTTGCACTGCAGATTGTGACCCAGAAAAAGGACAGCGTGTTGCGGGTTGGATACGGCCCGGTTTTCAGCAGGGCAAAAAGCCAGGAACTGTTTGTACTTAATACCTATAAAGCTGTCAGGAAAACGGTTACAACCGGACTGATAGGGACGGACCATGTTGAAATAACCGAAGGCCTTAATCCCGGTGACAGGGTTATTATTTCCAATGTCCATCTTTCCAGGCATATACGTGAATTTGAACTTATGGATTTATAAATCGGATTGTTATATGAAAATTAATTTAAGATATAGTTTTCTTGTTTTATTTTTTTCAGTCCTGATTCATCCTGTTTCAGGTGATTCCACTGATACTGTTTCATTTACACTGAGTTTGAGAAATGTTGTCGATCTGGCAATAATACAATCAGCTTCAATAAAATATGCCCAGAATACAAACGTTAATTATTTCTGGCGCTGGAAAAATTTCCAGACCAGCTTCAGGCCCCAGCTTATTCTCACGGGTGAAGTGCCGAATTTTACCCAGCAAAATATACCGGTGGTTCAGCCTGACGGCAGCATTCAGTTCAGGAAGATATCCCAGCTCCAGGGTTCATCGCAGCTTGCCCTGAGCCAGTCTATTCCGGGAACCGGAACATCTGTCTATGCCGCAACAAACCTTTACCGTGTTCAGGATTTCATCAAGCACTCTGTGGAATATTCCGGCAGCCCTTTCCAGATCGGTTTAACCCAGCCAATATTTGCCTATAACAATATGAAATGGCAGAAAAAGACTGAGCCGCTGATATATGAGGAATCCAGGAAACAATTTGTTGAATCAACTGAGAGGATTGCTCTTCAGGCTACCATATACTTTTTCAGGTATCTGATGATTCAGACCAACTATAACCTGGCGGAAAACAATCTGAAAAACAGTAATAACAATCTAAGGATTGCGGAAGTAAGGAAGCAGCTTGGCAAGATTTCCGATAATGATTTTGCGCGGATACAACTGTCTGTTTTCAATGCACAGAAAGCATTGAATAAAGCCAGTATGGATCTTAAAAATGCCGATTTTGAGTTAAAATCCTATATTAACCTGGATCAGCACCAGAAGATTGAGCTGGTAATACCGGTTGAAATGTATCTTTTCTCAGTAGATCCGGGAAAGGCCCTGGAAGAGGCAAAGGAAAACCGCAAGGAGACCCCCTATTTTGAACGAAGGCTTATTGAAGCAGAAAGGGATCTCCGGAGGGCCAGGAGAACTTCAGGCTTAAGTGCCACGGTGGTCGGGAGCTTTGGCCTGTCCAACAGTTCCGAAACTTATGGGGGTGTCTATGAGCAGCCGGAAAAACAGAGAGTGATCAGTCTCAGGATGAGCATACCGGTCCTTGACTGGGGCCGGTCCGCGTCAAATATCAAGCTGGCCGAATCAAGGCGGGAGCTTGTTTTGTATGATGTGGAAAAAGAAATCAAGGATTTTGAAAGGGAAGTGGTTGTACAGGTTGAGCAGTTCGGACTGCTGCGCGACCAGATTACAACGGCACAGGAAGCGGATAAGGTTGCTGAGAATGGCTATCTCATTGCTCTCAAGAAATTCCAGAGTGGTGAAATCAGCATTACCGACCTGAATATTGCACTTTCTGAACGCGAAAGCGCCAAACGGGACTATATCACAGCAATTGAGAGTTACTGGCAATCTTATTATCGTTTAAGGATACTTACACTTTATGATTTTGAGCTGAACCAGAAGATAATGTATGATAATCCGATGCTGAATTCAGAGTAAACGGTTTATTTACCTTTTACGCCGGTGCACTTCGTTTATCACCGGTCGGTTCTCACGAAAAAACCCCGCAGTCTGTACTGCGGGGCTGATCTGACAAGTCTGGCGGAGAAAGAGGGATTCGAACCCCCGTTCCGCCGGCGGGCGGAAAACGGTTTTCAAGACCGCCGCATTCGACCACTCTGCCATTTCTCCGTTGCAAATATAATGATTTTTATTCTTCATTTCCTTTTAAAAAAAAGAAAACCTTATAAAAGGCACTATATCAGGTATATATAAAATTTATGAACAGATTGTCAACAAGTTAAGGTGTGAAATGTCTTTAAATGACCATATAATGGCCGCTAACGTAAATTTTAACAAAATTTGTATATTTTGGAAAAAAGCGCATTTTTGTGTCGTAAAGTCCCACTAAATGTGCAAAGAAGGCAAGAATTAATTTGCATATGAATTTAAATGAGATAAATTTGTATTCAATTAGTAGGATTGGTCTAACCTTTAATTTAAATTACTATGACAAAGAAAGAATTGGTTGCTTCCATCGCAAAAGAGTCAGGCCTTACTGTTAAGGATTCGACAAAAGCCCTGAATGCATTTGTGGCTTCAGTTGGCAAAGCCATGAAGAAGGGCGAGAGGCTTCAGCTTCCCGGTCTTGGCACATTCAAGGTAACAAAGAGAAGTGCACGGGTGGTCCGCAATCCGCGTACCGGTGCCAAGCTGAATGTTCCTGCAAAGAAGGTGGTGAAATTCAAAGCAGCCCCCGCTCTTGACAAAGGTCTTTAATCGTAAATGATTGAAAATGCCTGGAGGGTGTCCGTGACACCCTTTTTTTTGTATTTAATTAATACTGACTGATTAGCAATAAGGCTCCGGCTTCCTGAAGATATGAACAAAATCAGTTAAATTATGTTTTTTTTCTCCAGTTACAGTTTTTTTTATTACTTTTGATTTGTCTAAACATTTCTGACTAGTAAAGTATGAATTGTATTATTGTTGATGACGATCAGCTTAGTTGTAAAATTCTCGAAGGCTATGTTGCCAAGTCTTCGTCCCTGAATCTGGTTGGTACGTTCAACGATTCCGTGGAGGCCAGAAATGTTATTACCAAAAGGCAGGATATCGACCTGGTAATTCTTGACATCAAGATGCCCGAAATGGACGGCTTCGATTTTATCATGAGTCTTGATAATCCGCCGAACATAATTCTTGTTACATCTGCTGAGGAATATGCTCTCAAGGCCTTTGACTTCAACGTTGTCGACTTTCTTCTGAAGCCTGTTTCATACGGACGCTTCTGCAAGGCCATAGACAAGACAATAAGGTATTATTCCCGGAAGGAGACAAGCAGTACGGGTGATGAAGAAATCTTTATCAAGAAAAGTTCCACACTCGTAAAGCTCAAGCTGAAAGATATAATATACATCGAGGCCCTCGAAAATTACGTCACCCTGAATACCAGGGATGACAGGTTCACGATCCATTTCACCATGAAAGCCATCGAAAACCAGCTTCCGTCAGGATTATTCATCAGGGTTCACCGTTCCTACATCATTAATAAGAGCATGATACAAAGTATCAAGGACAATACTCTTGAGCTTCTTGTCGGTGATACCGTAAAAAGTATTCCGGTAGGGAAATCATTCAGGGATTCGCTTCTGAATGACATAAACGTAATGGCGAGATAATTCCTCCCCGTTCAAATGCTTACAAACCGACAGCTGTTTCTTCTCCACCTTGGTCAGACCACAGACAGGCCCCTGATGGTTGAAGTTGAAAGGGCAGAAGGCATATATCTTTACGGTCCTTCAGGATCGGAATATATCGATCTTATTTCCGGGGTATCGGTAAGCAATACCGGGCACCGGCATCCGGAGGTCGTTGAAGCTGTGAAGGATCAGACTGACCGTTATATGCACCTTATGGTATATGGTGAGCTAATACAGTCTCCCCAGGTCAGGTATGCATCAAAGCTTGCACAGCTGCTTCCTGAAAATCTCTCTGTATGTTATTTTGTGAATTCGGGAAGTGAAGCAATTGAAGGAGCAATAAAACTCTCGCGGAAACATACCGGCAGGAGCAGGGTTGTCTATTTCAGAAACTCATATCACGGCAGCACAATGGGTGCCCTCAGTATACAGGGCAGTGAAAAATACAGGGCTGATTTCCGACCTCTTCTTCCCGATACATTCTGCATAGATTACAATGATCCGGAAGCCCTTTCAGTTATTGACGGACGAACAGCCTGTGTTGTTGCTGAACCCATTCAGGCAGAGGCCGGTGTAATATGCCCCTCGGAAAACTTCCTGGCGGAGCTGAGAAAGAAATGTTCCGCCTGCGGAGCCCTTCTTGTATTTGATGAAGTACAGACTGCCTTCGGAAGAACGGGAACACTCTTTGCATTCGAAAGATACGGGGCTGTCCCCGATATCCTGGTTCTTGCAAAAGCGCTCGGAGGAGGAATGCCCCTTGGCGCATTTATTTCTTCAAAGGAAATAATGAATACGATCTCCAGGAAGCCTCAGCTAGGCCATATAACCACTTTCGGAGGCCATCCTGTCTGCTGTGCGGCAGGAATGGCATCCCTGGAAGTCATTCTTAAAAATGACCTCCACGGACAGGTATCCGGCAAGGCATCTCTTTTCCGGAAGGAGCTCCGGCATCCTGCCATTCAGGAAATCAGGGGTGAAGGCCTTCTTATGGCCGTGAAGCTGAAAAACACCGCCTGCGTGGACTATTGCATTGCCCATGCACCGGATCACGGACTGATTCTTGACTATTTCCTGTTCTGCAATGATTCGTTCAGAATAGCTCCCCCTCTAGTCATTACCAGGGAGGAGATCATTACTGCATCAGCAAGGATACGTGCCCTTCTGGATGACTGTTTGAAATACTGCGGAGACAAATGAACAGAGTCTGTTATTTGCTGATATTGGTTTTGCTTTCATTACTGACCGGGACAGAAATCCGTGCAGATAAACCGGATATATCAGGAATACTGGAAAATCTCTTTGAGCGGATCATCGGATCAGAAGATGATACCGAGAAGCAGAGACTGAATGATTCAGTGCGGATCATAATAGGAGCCTATGCGGAATCGGATTCGGTTTTTACCCACAGCTTTGAAAACCTTCGTTTTCTGGGCCAGATAACATCACCCGACAGGAAGCTCAAGATAATAACCTGGAACCTGCTCCTGAGAAACAGTCCAAACAGATATTTCTCATACATTGTTCGCAAAAACGGAAAAAGAAGCCCCAACAAGGTTTTCACCCTCAGCGGAATGAACCGGGAAGAGCCCGTAAGGGATGACATTATATATACCTCCGGCAACTGGTACGGTGCACTTTACTATGCAATCCAGCCTTTCAGAAACAACAGGCAGCTCTGTTACCTGGTTCTCGGGCTGGATTATGGGAATATCCGGGTTTCCAGAAAGATAATCGATGTTTTGAGTTTTTCTCCGGATGACAGCCTGATGCTGGGTCTGGATTGCTTTATAAGGGAGGAAGAAAGCAGGATGAGAGAAGTGCTTCAGTATTCCCCTGAAGGAATATTGTCCCTCAGGATGGAAAACAATAAAACAGTGGTTTTTGATCAGCCTGTCACCGTCAGGACAGGCCACGGAGACGGATATGAACTGTCAGCTGCAGGGGTTTCTTTCAGCGGATATGTATTGCATAAAGGAAACTGGGTATTCGTTGCCGATATTGATGTGAAGAACAAAAAGAAGAAATGAACTGACTGAATGAATTATGAGCGGAACAAAGACAGCTCATCTGGTTTGTTATGACGATCACCGGATAATTTCCGAGGACCTGCGTAAAAGGTTCTCCGATCCTTCAAAATACAGGGTGGAATGCTTCCATTCACGTAAAGATTTTATTGATGCCCTTGGTAAGGCAGCTGATACCAGGTCCTGCAGGATTGCACTGATAGTTATACCTGAAAAAACCGGCCGGCAGGACGATACCGGAAAAATGACGGAAGAGATAAGCAGGAGGGACCCGGATCTGGGGATAATACTGATTGTGCCTGCCGGACAACTGGAAGAGACAAGGAAGGTCATAAAATTCAACATCGATGCCTATATTACAAAAAATCCAAATGCGATCCTGAGAATTCACAACGAGGTTAAAAAGTTTGTAAGCGAGAATAATATCAATATTTACAGGAAGCGCCGGAATTTATCCCTCTATATTCTTGCCGGATACATAATTTTTGTTGCACTGCTGGTACTTATCGCATATTTCAGACTGCCCGGTTATTTTTAAGCTTCCCCCTTGTTTCAAACAGTTAAGCTATTTTTAAACTCTACTGCTTTTTTAAACATTCCGGCAGTTACATATACTGTAGTGCTGACATTTAAGCTAAGCGGTCATTTTTTATCTCTGGTCCGGTATCATGAATGACTAATTGTCAGTAAACCGTAATGGCATATCTTTTGACATGCAGGTGCGGAAGTTAATTGTTAAATTCTAAAATGTATATATTATGCAAACCGGAAAGATTGGCGTAACCACAGAAAACATTTTTCCTATCATCAAGAAATTCCTTTATTCCGATCATGAAATTTTCCTGAGAGAGTTGATTTCCAATGCTGTTGATGCAACTCAGAAGATAAAGGCAATGGCTTCAACGGGAGATTACAAGGAAGAACTGGGGGATCTGACCATAAGGGTTGAACTTGACAAGAAGAAAAAAACCCTTAAAATATCCGACAGGGGAGTGGGCATGACCCGGGAGGAACTGGATAAATATCTTAATCAGATTGCATTTTCAAGTGCCAATGAATTCCTCGACAAATACAAGGACCAGGCCAATAACCTGATAGGACATTTTGGTCTGGGCTTCTATTCATCCTTCATGGTATCCGACAAGGTTGAAGTGATAAGCCGTTCGTGGCAGGATGGTGCTGAGGCTGTTAAATGGACCTGTGACGGAAGCCCTGAATACACCATAGAAAGTGCTGAAAGGGATCTGCGGGGAACCGACGTCATTCTTCATATTGACAAGGAGTCAAAGGAATTCCTTGAGGAAAACAGGATTGAAGAGCTTCTGAAGAAATACTGCAAATTTCTTCCCGTTGAAATCGCGTTCGGCAGGGAACAGGAATGGAAGGACGGAAAATATGTCGACACGGGGAAGGACAAGATAATAAACAATACAAAACCGGCATGGACACAGAAACCGTCGGAGCTGAAGGAAGAAGATTATCAGAAATTCTACCGTGAACTATATCCCATAGGGGACGAGCCCTTGTTCAACATACACCTGAATGTGGATTATCCGTTTAAACTGACAGGTATCCTGTATTTTCCGAAAATAAAGAACAATATTGAGATTCAGAAAAACAAGATACAGCTGTATTCCAACCAGGTTTTTGTAACTGATTCGGTAGAAGGTATTGTACCTGAATTCCTCACGCTTCTTCACGGCGTTCTTGACTCGCCCGACATACCCCTGAATGTTTCGCGCAGTTACCTTCAGAGCGATGTGAACGTAAAAAAAATATCGGGCCATATAACCAAAAAAGTGGCTGACAGGCTGAATGAGATTTTCAAGAAAAACCGCCCTGAATTTGAGAAGAAATGGGACAGCCTCAAGCTCTTCATCAATTACGGGATGATAACTGAGGAAAAGTTCTATGAGAAGGCAGCCAAATTTGCATTGTTGAAGAATACTGACGACAAGTACTTTACCTTTGAGGAATATGAAAAGCTCATAAAGGAAAATCAGACCGACAGGCACAAAACACTGATTTATCTGTATGCCACCAGCAAGACAGACCAGTACCCCTATATAGAAAAGGCAAGGAACAAGGGTTATGACGTCCTGCTTCTTGACGGACAGCTGGATGTGCATCTTATTAACCATCTGGAAACAAAATTCAGGGACTCAAGGTTTGTCAGGGTTGATTCGGATGTTGTTGAAAAGCTCATCCTGAAAGATGAAGAGAGGGAATCAAGGCTCACCGATGAGCAGAAGGATGACCTGAAAAGCGTGTTCAATGTGAACGTGAAATCAGGTGAAATGTACAATGTAGTCTTTGAAGTGCTTGATGAAAATGAATCACCGGTTCTTATCACCCAGTCGGAGTTCATGCGCAGAATGAAGGATATGGCCCAGCTGGGCGGAGGAAGCATGGGCTTTTACGGTGATCTGCCCGACAGCTATAACCTGGTGGTTAATCCGAACCATCCGCTGATAGGGAAGATTTATGAGGATCTGAGATCTGAAAATGCCACTGTTCTTGATGAAAATGCCGCTGAAAGGAAGAAGGTTAAGGAGGAATATGATTTCCTGCAGAATGAGCATAGTAAAAAGAAGGACGAAGAGATAAGCCAGCCGGAAAAGGACGATCTTGAAAAACTGAGGAAGGAGCTGGAGGAAATTGAGGATTCAAGGAAGAAAGTCCTCGAAGCTTTCGGCAGCAGCAACAAGGTTGTCAAGCAGCTTATTGACCTTGCCCTGCTGGCAAACAACATGCTGAGGGGAGAAGATCTCAGTACATTTGTCAGGCGGAGCGTTGAATTGCTGTAGCAAAATTGCCTGCTGTAGCTGAATGGCCATAGCTGAATTGCAATAGCTGAATTGCTGTAGCGTAATAGCTGTAGCTGAATTGCCTTCTGCAGCTGAATTGAACCGGTTCCGGAGGGTTCAGCGTTATGCCTCAGCCCGTACCTTTACAACATCCGGCCGGCCTCTGCCTTGATGAAGTCAATTGCCACCCTAGTGGGCTCCTTGTCCATATCCATTACGGCAGTCAGAAGCTGTTTGCTGAAAGCCATGCCGGAAGCATTCTCAGGCAGTTTTTCAAACTCACTGTTAATCAGCTTTATGGTGCCTGAGCGGGCATTTCTGACGACTTCCCATGCCTGGGGACTCATGTATATCTGCTGTGAGAGATTGTGTTCAAACTCGCTTCTGACGCTTGTCAGCAGGCCGGAATGAAGCTGTGCCGCATTCATATTCGGTGTGCTGACTCTCACCAGCAGCGATTCCATTGAGATTCTTTCAAGGAAAAGAATAATCCTTTCGTAGGCCTGGAGCTTTATGGGAACAACAGTCCGGCTGTTCTGGAGAATAAGTTCCTGCCTTCTCATGTCCCGCTCATTCCTTAGCATGTTTCTCATTACGAGCCATGCAGTTATTGTGACCAGCAATGCAGGCAGGGTTATCTTAAGTATGTCTGTAACTGCTTCCATGGTGAATTATTTTGTCAATAATATGCAAACTTAACTTATTTTGTATTTAATTTTTACTTGATATATTTGACCCCGCCCGTAATTTTAACATATTTACCCTTATATGGAATATCTATCAGACAGAATCAGGACCATGGCAACTTCCGCCACAATGGCCATGGCCCGCAAAAGCCGGGAGCTGAAGGCCAGGGGGCTGGACATCATCAGCCTGAGTCTCGGAGAACCCGACTTCAATACCCCTGCCTATATCAGGGAAGCTGCAAAGGAGGCAATTGACGGAAATTATTCAAAATATCCCCCTGTTTCAGGATATGTTGATCTCAGGGATGCCATCTGCAAAAAATTCCGGGATGAAAACGGGATCACCTATACCAGGGATCAGGTGGTTGTATCAGGCGGAGGAAAGCATTCCATAATAAATGTCATTTTATCCATAGTAAACCCCGGGGATGAGGTTATCATACTTGCTCCCTACTGGGTGAGCTATTATGACCAGATACTGATTGCCGGCGGCCGGCCCGTAATCCTTGAAACAACTATTGAGAATGATTTCAAGGTCAGCCTGGAGCAGCTTGAATCTGCAATTACTGATAAAACAAGGCTTGTAATATTCAACTCGCCGTCAAACCCGACGGGAATGGTTTATTCGCGCGGGGAACAGGAGGCGATTGCCCGGGTGATTCAAAGGCATGAGGGTGTGTTCCTGATGTCGGATGAAGTTTATGAACATATTCTCTTTGAAGGGGAACATGTAAGCATGGCTTCATTTGATTTTATTTACGACAGGGTTATAACGGTAAATGCTGTTTCCAAGGCTTATGCAATGACAGGATGGAGGATTGGCTATATCGGTGCCCCGAAATGGATTGCGGATGCCTGTGACAAACTCCAGGGTCAGTTCACATCCGGGGTGAGTTCCATTGCCCAGCGCGCGGCACTTGCCGCCCTTTCCGGAAAGGATGGCTCAATACAGATGATGAGGGATGCCTTTCTCCGGCGCCGTGACCTGATCTGCAACCAGCTTTCCGGAATCAGGGGGCTCAGGGTCAGGGTGCCTCAGGGTGCTTTTTATGTTCTGCCCGATATAAGCTATTACCTGGGAAAAACAGACGGCACGGAAATTGTGAGAACTGCAGATGACCTGGCACTCTGGCTGCTTGACAGGGCAGGGGTGGCTACCGTGGGAGGCGATGCCTTCGGAGCACCGGGCTATATCAGGATATCATACGCTAATTCCGATGATCTCCTCACGGAAGCGGTCAGAAGGATAAAGGAAGCACTTGAAATTCTGAAGTGAAAACGACAATAACCGGATACAACAATAATTGTTATCTTTCTCCTATAAATCCATCCCAAATTATAGCGCCTTTGGGGTTGCGAGTTTCTCCTTCGAGTTTGGTTCAGACTTATATGCTGAACATTAACTCATGTCTGTGTTCTTAAAGTCCTTTTCAGGACAAGTAGCATTG
>JAKPOU010000003.1 GCA_029547705.1 Bacteroidota bacterium
CTCGTTGAAACGGTTCTTTACCTTCTGTTCATACTCGTCATAAGAAAAGGTCACTGCGGCATACGGGATAAACAGAGCCTTTACCTTCCGGCTTCCCAGGAATTCCCTGATGTTGTTTTTCGGGTAATCGAGATATGCCTCTCCGGCATTGGTTGAATTACTGATAAGAAGTAGTCTCATTTCAATCTGGTTTTTGTTTTTATATATGGGCACTGTTCTGACTCACCGCCCTTTGTATCAATGCTCCAAACTTACATAAAATCACCCGATTTTGTACAGTCCGTAAGAGGAGTGCTTCCGGTTTAACCAACTTAATAACGGAAAAGGGGACATCTGTCGGATGCCCCCTGATTCAAAAAATTCGTTATAAACTGCTAATCGTTGAAGGTCAGAGCAATACCTATTTCGAACGGATAGAGTTCGGGTCCCTTTCCCTTTTCGAACATCGGTGAGAGGTAGCAGGTGCCATATACCTGCACCATCTCGTATCCCGCCCTGGCGGTCACTCCGTATCTCAGCATATTGAGGTTGAAGTCTTCATGATTCTTTTCTTTCTGTTTTCCGTCATTGTAATGGACAACCTTTGTATATGAACCAAGCTTCACGGCTCCGATCACACCGGCCCCCAGATTGATTGTGCTTCCGTAAGATACAGGGATCTGCACCTCAAGCATTACAGGCAGGATTCCGTATATCGTCGCAAGTTTGCTCTTTTCGTACCTGTCCGGCTCTGCCGGGAAGAACGGGATGAGAAATCCTTCTTCGTCAATTGCAATTGAGTTGTTGCCTTCAAAGCGGTAATTATTGAAGTTGATGCCGAGAGCCGCAACCAGTCCGAAATGGCGCGTAAAACCCATACTTACAGGGGGAGAAACAATATTGAAGTTAATTGATTTTGAAGTATTGAGATCAAGATAGCCTGCAATGGGCGCATCATTTTTCAGCCAGGTGGCTGTGGAGAAATTGTTGTAACCGATTTCAATACCGCCCAGATGGCCGTAAAAATACCTTCCCGTCCTGCCGCGCTCTTTTTTCCCGTATTCTTCATTTACAAAGTCAATTTCGGTGCTGTCACCTTCGTCATAGACCCTCACACCCTTCCTGCCGATCCTTATAATGGTCTCATCATCAGTATTTTCTATGGTCACAATCTCACCGATCCTTACGGTTGATGTATCATCGGCATCTTCGCTGACAACCACGGCTATCTCTTCATCTTCTGCCATGATCACTGCCGGTGCGTCCTCTGCTGCTGCAATCAGTGTGTCTTTCGCTACTCTAACCGGTGTATCCTCTTCTATTGCAATCAGCGTATCTTCCTCTGTTGTAACCGGTGCGTTCTCAGCTGCGGCAACCAATGTGTCTTTCTCTGCTCTGACCGGCCCATCCGGAATTGTGACCTGTTTTACCTGCTGCTCAAGCTGTTCAAGTTCCTTCAGCTTCTGCTCCTTCCCCTTCTCCTGTGCCTGGGCCGGGAGGAGCATTGAAACGATAAGCATTGCTGAGGTTACTGTTCTTTTCATTATGAAGTGGTTTTGGTTTTAAAGGAATGATAGAACCCAACTTGACTGAAAAATATATAAACAGGTGTTTGTATGTTTGACAGATGCGGGTTTCACGGTTTTGATTTGCTTGTTGTTTGCTGATGGGACGTCCGGAGGTGCCGAAAAGTTACATTCAGGGGTTAGTTTTGTTTACAGGTTTCGTGAAAGAGAGCAGTGAAGACCTGAAGGTGACAGCCACAAGGTCACCGCTTTTATTGCTGATACGGTCAAGTTCCATATCCCATCCGAATGCGTTGTTGATGCCGGTGATGCAGCCGTTTGCTATTATATAGCCGTCGATATTTTTCTCTTTTCCTGTCACGGCACTGGCCAGGAAGGAAATTGTGCGGATTATCCAGTTCTTCTCTTCCTGCAAAATCTGGGCGGGCTGAATATCAATGATATTGATTGAGGTGATGGCCGGAATTATTTCAGGAGCCACGGATGGGACTGAAGCATAGCCCCGGGCAAGTGCAAGGGGCTGAACCCTGACAAATCCTGTTATCTCATCAGGATTTTGTATCTCTGCTGCGGGGTAACCTTGGGGTGTATTCGCTTCTGCGAAATGACCCTGCAGTGCGCTTTCTTCAGCGGGATGACCTTGCAGTGCATTAACTTCTGCGAAATGACCCCGCAAGATGTTCTCCTCTGCGGGAAGATTCTGCATTGCATTCTTTTCTGCAAGAAGACCAGGCAGCGCGTTCTCTTCTGCAACCGGTGTCTGCGCTACCTGAGCCGGCGGGGTATGGGTTGCGGGATTTTTTTCAGGAGCAACTATCGGGGGGAGGACCTGAATTTCTGCCACTGTCATGGTTGACCGGGTGACGGTTTTTCCTGAGTTTATGGTTTTCAGTTTTAACACTGTCGGACCATATATGATCATTACAACCATTGCTGCCACTGCCAGCAGTG
>JAKPOU010000009.1 GCA_029547705.1 Bacteroidota bacterium
TTATAACTCTCTTGTATCACTTCTACCGCATCATCAAGATTCTCCCTGATCTGCCGCTTAGTGTCCCTTGCAATTCTCCCCGTGAATTCAAGGTCATAGTGTACCTTAAATACTTCCGTCACGCCGTATGCTATATAAGGACCTGCAGAGAAGTTTATACTGGAAGCCGTGCCTAATGGCAATTTGTAAACTGCATGCAGCGGCATCTCAAGATATCCCACCCTGGGAGTCACGTAAACCTTGTAGGCAACACTACCTTCTTCGACATTAGTTTTTATTTCAGTAAACGTCAATTTTGTTCCCTTTTCACTGTAGAGGATGGCAGTTTGTATGCCAAAACTGGGCGAGAACATGTATTCGGCTGTTATTCCTCCATGGAATCCGATTTTTTCATTCTTCCTCTCCTTGAACTCTTTGTTATCCGTGATAATGTTGGAAAGGTTACCTCCAATCCTGAGGCCTGCTTTAAATTGTGCATTCGCGGCAGTGGCGCCTGCTAAAAAAAGAAGCGTGATGATCAGTTTTACAGTTGTTTTCATCTCATAATTTTTTTAAAAAGTGAATTGTTTGCTTTTATGTAATGTTTAAAAACGTTTTATATCATTCGACACATCCGCGCAACCTCTATCTGAACCTGCCTGCCAGGTTGCCAGCACCACCGCCTGTTCCCGGTACCAGGGTGCCTTCTCCACCGCCTGTTCCCGGTACCAGGATGCTTTATACCAACCACTACACTATTCCGGGTTCCTGCTTTATCATAATCCCCCGCCCCCAACGTGTTTCAGACATCACAACCACAGGCAAATCTCCGTTCCGGACATGAGATTTCATCTGCTCCCAAACTCATGATCAAGCCATGCCCTGCTTCGTACTACCGTAATAGTTTGCCATGAGCTGCGACATCTTTACACCTCTTAACAACGGGAAAAAGACAGTTTTATTTAACCAACAGCAATTACCCGGTAATTTTGACAGAGCCTCACGGGATAACAGTTAGTTACAGCATCAGACCATTATTCATAAAAATGGCTGCCATTCCCAACGAAAAGCTGCACAGTATTTTTCATATTCATTGAATGCAATAGAGTCTGGCAAACTCCCATTCTCTGCACTTTTTTACAACACCCACGTAACCTATTGTCCTGTTTCCCACACTTCTTTGCATCATCCATGCAATCTATTGTCCTGTTTTCCCATCCATTTGCACCCCGCGTAACCTATTGTAAATCAATTCTGTTTCCTGTACTTTCCCGGGACACCCATGTAAGTCATTGTAAATCAATATATGATTAACGTTTTGGGTGTCCCGAAATAACCGAATATATTTGTCCACACCAGGCCGAATAACTCCGGAAGTGCTGTTATTCAGATAATTAGTAAGACCATAAGGCAATATTAGTTGGTCACCTGTCTTCCGCATTTTCCCGGAACACCCACGTAAATCATTGTAAATCAATATATGATTATTATTTTGGGGTGTCCCGAAATAACCGAGTATATTTGTCCGCACCAAGTTGAACAGCTCTGGAAGTACTAGTATTCAGATAATTAGCAAGGCCAGGGGACGTTATAAAGTGGTCAGGAGCTTTGGTTCCGCCACCACAAAGCAGGAAATAGATTGTTTGGTCAAAAAGGTCCGGCAGCAGGCAGATTTCCTCTCCAGGCTGCAGGATCTCTTCCCCCCTGAGACTGATCAGATGATAAGGAGCGTCTTATCTGCCCTGGCAAGCTGAATTTGCTCCATCACTACCTGACCATAAATGGCAGCCCCGCGAGAAGACCCATGAGCAAGTCATCACAGGAACTTCATCTGTTAAATGAATTATGATAATCTGTTACTTCCCGTCAGGATAGATAATCTATTCAAGTCCGGTCAGGAGCATCCTGTTCGTCAGTTTACCTTTTGCATCATATGTTTCCGATTTCACCACACCTATACCTTTGCCAATCCATGTGATACCTGTGGCCTGCTGTGTTCCGATGAGCGGATAATCAGCTTCTACGGTCTGGATAATCTTAAAGCACACGAATTTTCCCATGGGTGTTTCCACACTTTCTGCACGTACGGCCCG
>JAKPOU010000025.1 GCA_029547705.1 Bacteroidota bacterium
TCTTCCGGAACCTATCGGGTTCGAGCATTTATTCCGGATAATCTGGATGCCGGATACATTGACCGGGCATGGATGGAATTCTATATCACGATTCCGGAAAAGTCCGGACAATCTACTTGCCAGAGCTCGGGACAGGATGGAGTTTTTAAAGCGAGCTGGGACGGTTGTGGTGAAAATTATGTTCAGCAAACACTTGAATTTTTGCCGATCAAGGAACAATACGGTTTCGTCTCCAATTATTCCAATCAAAAGTTAACTTATGAGTTCAGCTCCACAAACTCAACCATTCCTACGGCAATCAACATCACCGAACTTTATTGCGATTGGCAAGTTTTGGCTGAAGGTTACAGTTCGAGCGGAGCGGTTTGCTCGCCACAGAAACTGGAATTGCCTCCGTTTACCCGTGCGATCATTAAGGGTGGCAAGTTTACAATCAATCAGAAACCGGCATTCAATACCAATGCCGATTATGAGTACATTCTGGCTTATAACCGGCCTCAGACGTCCAGTAATATGAATCTGTTTCTGGATATGGTTCTTAAGGAATGTCCGCAGGAAGCGATTCCCAATACCGGATATTCGTTGCGATCTCCTCAACCTATGATGTCTGTGAAAGATCAATCGGAATTCATTTTTACCGGTAATTCATTGCAGATTCCCGCCATCGGATTGGGAATGGAAACACCGATTCCGATCGTCCATGTCTATTATTTGAACGGAGCCTTCGAAAACGGTTGGGATTTATCGATGCTGGGCGGGTATATTGGTGAGCTGGAAGGCGGAGCTTATATTCCTTATCCGGGAAATGCGGTACTGACCGGGCATTTTTACAGCCAGGGCGTGTTTGTTAACTTGGTCAATCTGAAACTTGAGGACGAAATCATCGTGTATGCCACCGACGGGATGAAATATATCTACAAGGTTACCAATTCTTATTGGACGGAACCGAACAATGTTTATCAACTGTTCCAGCCAAACGGTGAGAAATCGCTAACCCTTGTAACCTGTGATGACTATAACTTCATCGATGATACCTATCAAAAACGCTATATTGTTCAGGCTACACTGGTATCTTCGGAACCGTATCAGCAATGATCTAAAAAGGGAGAGATGCCGATTCCCGGCATTTCTTAGAA
>JAKPOU010000037.1 GCA_029547705.1 Bacteroidota bacterium
TCCACCATAGTGCGTAGCCTGGAGGAAAAAGGATTTCTGGACCACAAGGCCTTTGGCAATTCTTACCAGTATTTTCCTGTTGTAAGCCGTGAAGAGTTCAGTAAGTCTTCACTTAATGGAGTTATCCGGAAATATTACAGCAGTTCTGCCTTCAGCGCCGTGTCTTCCCTTATAGAGGAAGAGGCCATTTCGTTAAGCGATCTGAAGAAGCTTATAACCGAGGTGGAACGCAGAAACGGTTGACCATGGGAGCATTTGTCACATATGTATTGGAAACGGGTGTTTTCCTGTTATTTTTCTACCTGTTCAATCGGCTTTTTTTATCCGGGGAAACTTTTCACCGATTCAACCGCATAGTATGGCTGCTCATTATCCCGGTTTCCCTGATCCTCCCGTTCTGCATTCCGGGATCCTTTGATCCACTGGCCTGGTTTGGCCTGCAGGAAGCACAAGGGCAGGGGGCCATCCATCCGGAAGATATAACCCCGCTGGTGTCGGATCCGTCTGAACTTTCAGGTTCCGCCGTACGTTTGGTGCAATGGTTCTTTTTGATATACTTCATAGGTGTTTTGGTCAGTTTTATTTTCTACATCATTTCTTACATCAGGCTAACTTCTATCTTGAGGAAAAACAAAGGTAACGGAAGGGCTGCCGCTTACGGAAACCTCCTTGCACAATGCATTGAAATGACGGGTATACGCAGGAAAGTCAGGCTTATAGTCCATACATACGAGATAGCTCCCTTCAGCTGGATGCATTATATTGTGGTATCTGAACAGGATATGATCGAGGATGGGAGGGATATCCTTATCCATGAACTGTCCCACGTCCGTAAAGGACATTCATGGGACCTGATAATGACAGACTTACTCATTCTTTTCCAATGGTTCAATCCCGCTGCCTGGCTTCTTAAGCAATCCATGCAGCAGGTCCATGAATTCCAGGCCGATGACGCTGTCCTGAAAGCCGGTGTAAATGCAAAACAGTACCAATTATTATTAATAAAAAAAGCTGTTGGCACAAGACGCTACTCCATGGTCAACAGCTTTAATCACAGCAAACTTAAAAAAAGAATCACTATGATGTGGAAAAAGAAATCAAGCAAATGGGCGTTTGCAAAGTGCATATACGCTCTGCCTCTCGCGTTC
>JAKPOU010000058.1 GCA_029547705.1 Bacteroidota bacterium
AGCATCCTCCTGGCTGATCCCACCCCCGGCAAAAAGCTTCAGCAAACTGCACCGGTACGTAGAACATACATCGGCACGCGGCAGCTCATAAATAGTACAGGAACCTGAAAAATAACCACAGGGCAGCAGGAAATAATCACCATCCTCCCCGGTGCGGCCAGCCTCCTCTATCTTATCCGGCAGATGCCCTCTCTCTCCCGGCTGCAGCGTGGCATGCATGTAGAGGGTGCCGTCACAGCATAAACCGCATGTAATACAGATAGCCTGTTCCTCTTCCGGTGCGGTATTATTTCCCATGATACTCTACGGTAAAATCGTGGACGGCCTTTAAATAGACAAGGGCCCTGGAAAGTACTTTAATATCAACCGAATCAGGATGCCCCCTGTACCTGGAAATATCATTGGCTAGTAGGTCGAAATCAACAAAATGCAGATCAGTATTGTCCCTCCATATATCAGTCTCTTCCATGAATGAAACAGCGGCTTCCCTGAAAAGGTCTTCCATGAATGACCAGTAGACAGGATCATTCTTTGAATAGTTTCTGAGAACTTCTGAAGGCAGTATTCCTTCGCCAAGCTCACGTATAACAGGACGAAAATGATCGGTCTTGCAGAGAAGCTCAGACGGTACGCTTAGCATGTATTCAATTATACGCTTATCAAGAAGGGGATAGCGGTATTCAATGCCATTACGGTAACCCATTATAAACCAGCTTTCGCACCTCTCCTGAAGATGATAAAATCTCAACATCGCCAGATGAAACTTACGCCTTGAGGTATTGAAATGAAAATCCCTTATAGCACTTCTCTCGCTTTGTCTGAAAGGTTTCTTAAGGTACCTGGCATCATTCCTGAATGATTCCGCAGTACCACGGTCCAATATATGCAATGCCGGAAAGACAATACAATAAAGCATTCGTTTAATGAATCTCTTCAGTGGTACAATCCTGTTGCGCCTGAAAAAAATACGGAGTTTTAATCTTCGTAAGAGGTCAGGTTCTATGGCACTTGTACCGGTGCTGATGAACTCATCACCTCCCCAACCACTGAAGATAAGATTGGTATTTGTCCGGAGGATCTGATCTACAGTACCAGCTTCGGAAAAAAATCCATGATTGTCATAAAATGACGATACCCTTATCCGGAAATCAGCACTGTTCATATCAGAGAAGACGGCATTCATACCTACTTTTTCACACGTCTTGATGACAAGCTCTCTCTCGTCAGGTTTCGCATCACCCGGAATTGCTCTGTAGTGGGGAGACCATGAGTACCCGTCAAAATCATCCTGATGTGAATATTCCTGCCTTGCCAGGGCGGCAATAATACCGGAGTCGATACCTCCGCTGACATGCGCTCCTGCAATGAAACGGCTGTCGCACCGTATCTTCACAGAATCAGCCAGTAATGACCTGAGATCTGTCAGCATCCGGTCATGTGACAATCTCCTGCTTTCCCTTATTTTTTCAGGCTCCCAATACTTGTGGATTATCATGCCCGACCCTGAAAACTCCAGGTAATAACCCGGGAGCAGTTTCTTTACGTTCTTGCTTGGGTTCTTCCTGTAATCAATATACTTGAAATAGCCCATCAGGTAGTCGCTTTGAATACGCTGCCCTTCATGATAAGCCTTTGACAGACCTGTTATATCAGAAGAGAAAGAGAGCACATCACTGTTGCATATATAGGCAAGCGGACGTATCCCGAGATGGTCGCGGAAAAGATAGGCCTTTTTTGCTTTCGGCCGTATGATACAAATGGCAAAATCACCGTTCAGATGCTTTACAAACGAAGGGCCCTCAGTAATGAATAAACGGGCAATAAATTCAGGATCAGGCAACGCTGATGTAAGATCCTGCAATTCTGATAGTTCTGCTTTATTATATATATACCCTGACAGCAGGATCAGAATATCATTCCCCTCATCAGAATAGTGAAGATCAGCCGGTGAACATGGCAGCCGATTGTGCAGAAAATACCCTCCTGTAAAGCCAGTAGAATTAACCGGGTTGAATAACAGAGCCCTGGTATTAATGGCTTTACGGATGCGATTCGCAACCATTAGTGTATCAGAAGTGATTGAGAACGATCCGAAGATCACTGGACTAAGATTGAAGCTTGGGTATCAATAAAACAACACGGCCTTATCTTTAGGCTGAATCCATTTCGGAATATAAAATTGGAAATAGTAAAAAGAAGGAATGTGATTTTTTGATTAAACAGAGGTTAATCCTTATTATACCGGAGGATTTGGAGGTCCCTTTTTCCCTCCTCCTTCCGGACCAGTGCCTGATCCGCCAAAAGTGTCTTTCTTAATGTTAAGAATACAAACAACTGGCCTTGACCAGGGTTTTTTATTGATATTATCCTTTTTCATATCCGCTAATTGGGATGCAAATTAAAGCATTTCAAATTATCTGCAAAACATTTTATCATGTAAAAGTAATATTTTTAGATGAAACGCCAGCAGCAAGTGATATATTTTCTTCAGAATCTGTAAAGTTCTGTGTAATCATCTCTTTTTTCCACTATTTCGAATTCCCCGGCATTTATCCACGCATGAGCGATAGTCTTGTTATCAGCGGTCCTTGCCAATCCCATAGAAATCTGTGATGTGATCCTTCTGTGCCGGAGCATGCATCTTGCAGCCAGCGAGCTGACAAGGCATTTGTTCTTCCATGGACTCACTTTAGAAGCACGTTGGGTAGCTGCCTTTAGCAGGAAGAGTGCTTTTTGTTCCTGGTTCCTGACTTCCGATTCCTGATTCTTTGAACCCTTGACTCTAAACTCCGAATCCTGAACCCGGTCCCAAAATAAACCCGGTATCCGCCTGAACGGAATTACCTTTAGTAAAAGCCCCACCCACAGCTGAAGTGCCAAAGCTTCAAGAAAAAGCCTTCTCTCCCGCCCTGAAATCCTGAAAAACCTCCCTAACATTCCCTTTAACTTTTCCCTTTTGA
>JAKPOU010000060.1 GCA_029547705.1 Bacteroidota bacterium
TTCAAGCGATCACTGCGTCATGACAATTTTGTGCCTGACCTGGCAATCATTGATACGGAGCTTACACTTGAATGTCCGCCCGATATAACTGCCGCTGCAGGGATGGATTGCTTTACACAGCTTACGGAGGCTTTTCTGTCCGACAAGAGCAGCCCAATAACTGATGCCCTTGCCATTGAAGGGCTGAAGGCCGTCAGCAGGTCGCTCCTGAGATCATTCACAAACGGTTATGATAAAGAAGCAAGATCCGACATGTCATTTGCAGCCCTCATGTCAGGCATCTGCCTTGCCAATGCAGGGCTTGGGGCAGTTCACGGACTGGCAGGTACAATAGGAGCATTGTATGATATCCCACATGGCGTTGTCTGCGGCACGCTGATGGCTCCGGCAAATGAAGTGAATGTGAGAGAGTTGCGGAGAGTGAGCAGATCGGGGACCGTCACGGACAGTCATTCCGTCGCGTTCACCTCTGCCGCCCTCGGGAAATATGCAACCCTGGGCAGGATTTTCGCTGACGCTACCGGAAAAAATGACAACTATTATATCGACTTCTTCACAGATTGCTTAAATGCACTCTCTTACCGCCTCGGAATGCCGAAACTGAGCCGTTACGGACTGGTGCATGATGACCTGGCGGCAATATGTTCACTATCTGATGCGAAAAACAATCCTGTCTGCCTGTCAGAGGAACAGATGCTGGAGATTCTCATGAGCAGAATCTGAAATCCGGAGGTCACGCCAAAGAATCAGTCATGAAGAAGAGCCTTGCATCACTGCTTTAAAATTTCCTTCCGGTACAGAAATAAAATTTCGGAACAATCAGTTTAAACTAATAATTTTGATCTCTTGATTTAGTCCGGCCGGTGCCCGGACAGACGTTTATGACAATAATCAGAACTGCAGGTGCCGACTGAAGGTGACATGACAGGTGAGGGCAAAACGGATTCCGGGTCCGGAAAAGAATTGCACGGATCAAAGATATTCGGGTACGAAAGAAATATTCTCTTTACCGGACTGACCAGTTTTCTTACGGACACATCCGTCAAGATGATTTATTCGGTCATGCCGATGTTTCTGATGTCGATTGGCGCCTCCAAGGCAAGCCTGGGACTTATAGAAGGCGTTGCCGAGAGCACTGCTTCTCTCATCAAGGCGCTGTCTGGTTTCTGGAGTGACAGGATAGGCAGGAACAAGCCCTTCATGCTGATCGGTTACGCCATCTCCGCAATAGTTCTTCCGCTGTATGCCTTCGTCATATCACCGATGCAGGTTCTGTTTCTCAGGTTTACCGAGAGAATTGGCAAGGGCATCCGCACGGCTCCCCGTGACAGTCTTATTGCTGCTTCGGTAACAAATAATGAGACAGGCAAAGGATTCGGTTTACAGAAGGCGATGGACAATAGCGGAGCCATTGTTGGCCCGCTCATGGCATTTGCTCTTCTCAGCCTGTTCCCGGACAATTACCGGCTCATATTCCTGATTGCCGGGATACCAGCTATCGCCGGGATTTTCGTCATTATATTCGGGATAAAGGAGGTGAAAAGGAACAAGACAGAGCTTTTGAAGAAGTTCCGCCTCAGGGATTATCCGAAACGGTACTGGTTCTTTCTTGCCATCATCTTTGTTTTTACCCTCGGGAACTCGACTGATGCACTGTTGCTCGTCAAAGCCAATGAGGCGGGGATAAAGGTAGCTTTCATACCATTGGTCTATCTTATTACCAGTCTCGTGTCAGTTGTTGCTGCCATACCCGCCGGAACGCTGTCCGACAGGATCGGGAAAGAGAAACTGCTTGTGGCGGGGTTCCTGATCTACGCGGTGGTATATCTCTTTTTTGGCCTGAATGTGGGTGAGGGCGCTCTTTTTGTGCTCTTTGCACTTTACGGATTGTATTCGGCAGCTACTGACGGCATACAGAAGGCCTTTGTGGCTGATGTGACAGATGCCAACAAGAAAGGTACAGCTCTTGGCATTTACAATGCCCTGCTCGGGATCACCCTTCTTCCTGCCAGCCTTATAGCGGGTATTCTGTATGACAGGGTCAATTCATCAATCCCCTTTATATTCGGAGCTGCCATGGCGTTGCTGGCCACAATCATGATGGTGGTCTACATGATTACAGGCAGAAAGCAACCGGCAAAAGGCAGCAGGCGATAATATCTATTGCAGATAATCTGTAAAACATGTTGCAGGAGCATCAGCCCGCAAGGCTTTCAGGAGCGTCATACCGAAATCCTTTCAGGAGCGTCATACCGAAATCCTTTCAGGATTGTCATACCGCAAAGCGTTCAGGATTGTCATACCGCAAAGCTTTCAGGATATCCTTATTTGGCAATCGGTCCGGCGGGCACTTTCCCGATCTTATGTTCACGCTTTGCAGTGAAGCCGAAGAACCAGATCAGTGAAAGTGAAATGATGATCATCCCGGTAACGGTCACCCAGTCAGGTTTTTCTCCCGGGACTATGATCCAGCTCAGGATTGCACCGAAGACCGGAATTATGAACTTCCAGAGGTTCAGCTCGCTGACCCTGACCCCGGGACGCTTGAGAAGTACATACCATTTGGAGAAGGTAAATGCTGACATGAAGGAAAGCCATATCAGAACCAGCCAGTAATCCATCGGGAAGTCGGGTTTTAAAGGCACGTCCTCAAATCCGAATGAGAGGAAGAACATGATAAGACCACCGGTAAGGAGAGAGAATGAGCTCAGCACCAGGGGGTTCATGTTTTTGCCTTTCTTTGAGATGAGGACGTTGCTTGTGGCTGTTGAAATACTGGCGATAAAGATCATTATTACTCCCTCTATCTCGCCCGGCATACCGAAATGGAACTCCATGCGTCCGGCGCTGACGAGTACAATTCCGGCCAGACCAAGAATAATGGTAATTATCTTTGCCCGTGTGAAGCGCTCCTCCCTGATCATTATCCGTGATACTATTGCTGTCACAAAGGGCTGCGAACCAACAATAACCGCACCCAGGG
>JAKPOU010000066.1 GCA_029547705.1 Bacteroidota bacterium
TTCAAATTTCAGAAGTAACTCGTTGAAAATTTTCATGGGTTCCTTATCTTTGATTCCAAGATATTAAAGAACTTTCGTGTCAGATGTTGGTAACTCCCTGTATTTATTAACAATTTGAGTTTAAAGACAGACACTAATTAATAAATCAGTCATTATGTTCATTCCACAAACCTATTCACTTGCAGTAATACTCTGCATTATAACAATGCTATGCTGGGGTTCCTGGGGAAATACCCAGAAACTTGCCGGTAAAACATGGCGATTTGAACTGTTTTACTGGGATTTTGTAACGGGTATACTGATCTTTTCACTGCTTTTTGGCTTTACCCTCGGCAGTATCGGAGAGCACGGACGAAGTTTTGTTCCTGACATTATCCAGGCGGACGCGGGGAATATATTAAATGCCTTCCTGGGAGGAGTGGTCTTCAATGCATCAAACATACTCCTGGTGGCAGCAATGGCGATCGCCGGAATGGCAGTTGCTTTTCCCGTCGGGGTAGGAATAGCCCTTGCCCTTGGGGTCATCATCAATTATATTTTTACTCCGAAAGGTGATCCGGTTATACTTTTCAGCGGTCTGGCACTTATCGTTGCTGCAATAGTCATCGATGCCATAGCCTATAAAAAACACAGCACAACCCTGCAGAAGGTATCAGGAAAAGGGATCCTCCTCTCTGTCGGCGCAGGCGTTCTCATGTCACTTTTCTACCGTTTTGTGGCTTCCTCCATGGTTACTGATTTTACAAATCCCGAAGCCGGCAGACTTACTCCCTATTCGGCACTTTTCTTTTTTGCCGCCGGTGTCCTTGTAAGCAATTTTCTCTTCAACTACATCCTGATGAAAAAACCGGTGGAGGGCAGCCCTCTTACATTCAGTGATTACAGGAAGGGAAGCGCAAAGGTTCATCTTATAGGAATCCTGGGAGGACTGATCTGGAATCTGGGTATGTCAATGAGTATTCTGGCTGCTGACAAGGCCGGTTTTGCCATCTCTTACGGCCTGGGGCAGGGAGCAACACTTGTTGCGGCATTCTGGGGTGTATTCATCTGGAAGGAATTCAAAGGAGCCGGTAAAACAGTTAACACCCTTCTGTTCCTTATGTTTATGGCATATCTTGCAGGACTGGCCCTGCTTGTCTATGCCGGGACCCGCTAAAACGAAAAACGGCAGCGGGACATTTTTAATGTGATCCCCCAACCTTTAACCCGGAACTCTGAAACCCCAATATATAGAATTTAATTTAAAAATGCTTTAAAAAATGAAAACAAATTTGAATCAGGTTTTATCTGCGTTCTTTTTCCTGTTCATAATATCCGGATGTGGAACACATGAAAAAGCAGGCAGTGATATAAGGAAAGTGGGACCCCAGCCTGACGGCAGCATCCTTGTTCCTTCAAACCAGTTTTTAAGGCCGGCAGGGTTTCAGGTAGAAATTCCCGGAAGACCTGTGGATCTGATTCTTACTGCCGACGAAAGATTCCTTCTGGTGAAAAACAAGAATGATCTTGATCTGATCAGACTTATTGACAGGACTGTTTTACAATCACTGCCTTATGAAAAGAGCGGAGCTTCTTTTACCGGCATTTGTCTTTCGCCGGACGGACGTACGGTTTATCTTACAGATGCACAGAACAATATATGTGTGGCATCACTTGATAAAAACAACATTCTGAAATGGGAGGATCCGGTTCATTTACCAGGGCCTTCATTTGGCGGATATCCTGCACCGGGTGGAGTTGCAGTAAATGATAAAGGTGATAAACTATATGTAACCCTGAGCCGTAACAATTCTTTGGGGATAGTAACTCTTCCTTCAAAGTCGGTTTCGGAAATTCCTGTCGGAATAGCCCCTTATGATGTTATTATCCATTCCCCGTCAAAATTATATGTCAGCAACTGGGGAGGCCGTCAGCCGGAAGAAGGAGAACCGGTTTACAAAACATCCGGCAGTGATGTCCTGATTGATCCGGAAACAGGAATTGCTAACAATGGAGCTATATCAGTGGTCGATCCGGAAAAGAAGATTCAGCTGAAAGTTATTGAAGTGGGTCTCCATCCTTCAGGTATGGCTCTCAGTCCCGATAAAAAGCTCCTTTATGTTGCCTGTGCAAACAGCGATCAGATATCGGTCATCAGTACCGATAATGACGAGGTCATTGAAACGATTTCAGTGCACATGCTTGATAATATCCCCTTCGGGAGCGGACCGGGAGACCTGACCGTATCACCTGACGGCAAATATCTGTACGTGGCTAATGGTACGGAAAATTCAATCTGTGTCATAAAAACCGGCCGGGAGGCTGAGAATGAGACTGAGGCTGAGATAGCGGGTTCAATACCGGTAGGCTGGTATCCGGGTTCTGTTGTGCTGGATAAGGCGGGCAAAACTCTGTTTGTGGCAAATGTCAAAGGCACCGGATCGAGAAATCAGAGAACTGATGCTAAAGGTTATAGTTCACATGATCACATGGGTTCCGTGTCGATAATAAAAGTTCCGGACAGGCGGGAACTCAGGAAAATGACTGAAACAGTCAATCTGAACAACTCATATGCTGAAATGCTGAAAAAACTTAACCCCTCGAAAAAAACAAAGAAAAAAGTGCCTGTTCCCGAATTCCCGGATCAAACTTCTTTCTTCAGGCATGTTGTTTATATAATTAAGGAAAACCGCACTTACGACCAGGTTTTCGGGGATATGCCCATGGGTGACGGTGATACAAGCCTGGTACAATTCGGAAGGGAAATTACTCCTAACCATCACCTGCTTGCCGAAACTTTTGTCCTGCTGGATAATTTTTATTGCAGTGGTGTTTTAAGTGCAGACGGACATCAATGGACAGATGAGGCATATGTGACAGATTACCTGGAAAAATCATTTGGGGGATTCACCCGCAGTTATCCTTATGATGGCGGTGATCCCCTGGCTTATGCCAGTTCGGGCTTTATATGGGATAATGTACTCAGACACGGACTGACATTCAGGAATTACGGGGAATTTGTAGAAGCGGTGATAGAACCTGCATCGGCTACCTTTACAGATATTTATCGTGATTTCCTCGAAGGAAGCAATAAAATAACAATCCGTGCAAAAGCAAAACTGGAACAGTTAACTCCGTACACCTGTCCGACTTATATCGGTTTTCCAAACAAAGTACCGGATGTTTACCGTGCCGCTGAGTTCATTAAGGAATTGAAAGAGTTCGAAAAGAATGATAATTTTCCGAATTTCATAATAATGCTGCTTCCTAATGACCATACTTCAGGAACACGTCCCGGTATGCCAACACCACAGTCTGCGGTTGCTGACAATGATCTTGCACTTGGACAGATCGTTGAAGCAATATCAACCAGTAAATTCTGGAAAGAAACCTGTATTCTGGTTACAGAAGATGATCCTCAGGCCGGCCTCGACCATGTTGATGGCCATCGTACCGTTGGTCTGGTGATAAGTCCTTATACCAGAAGAGGAGAAGTGATATCAACCTATTATTCCCAGATTAATATGGTTCGGACAATAGAAAACATTCTCGGGCTTCCTCCTATGAACCAGCTGGATATGACTGCTGAAGCCATGACGGACTGTTTTACCGGCAAACCTGATTTCACCCCGTACAAAGCAGTGAAAAACAATATCCCCCTTGATAATATCAATCCCCCGTTGACATCCCTCTCGGGAGATCAGCTTTACTGGGCGAAGAAATCAATGGAGCAGGATCTTGATGATGTTGATCGTATTGACGAAGATACGTTCAACCGTATAATATGGCATGCTGTAAAAGGATATAACAGGCCTTATCCGGTTATTACTGACAGAAACTTCTGACAAAAGACGTCACAAAAAGTGACCCGGCTATTTCCGGAAGTTTTACATGTTAACCACATTCACGGGACTGCCTGCCAGGAATTCCCTGACATTGCTGACCGCAATCTTCATAAGCCTTTTCCTTGCGGCCAGGGTTGCCCACGCAACATGCGGGGTTATAATACAATTCCTGGCTGAGAGAAGGGGGTTATCCTCCCCCGGCGGTTCCTGTGAAAGGACATCGAGGCACGCACCTGCAATTATTCCCTTATTGAGTGCATCAGCAAGATCCTGCTCAATAACAAGCGGGCCGCGTGCAGTATTGACGAGAAGTGCTGACGGCTTCATCATGCCAAGGCGTTCAGCATTGATCATTCCCCGTGTTTCAGGAGTGAGCGGGCAATGAAGGGAGACTATATCACTTTTCTCTAAAAGTTGTTCCAGGGAGCAGTTTTCGTAGTCACTTACCCTGCTTCTGGTATGAACCAGCACATTCAATCCGAATACCTCCCCGATACGTGCAACTGCCTGTCCTATCTTTCCAAAACCGACAATACCCATAACGAGGCCATCAAGTTCAGTCAGGGTCTTGTCCCAGTAGCAAAAATCAATATTACGGCTCCATCTGCCGTTCCTGACACCTTCTGACAATGAACAGGGGACGTTAAAGAATTCGAGTATCAGCGCAAAAACATGCTGGGCCACGGACATTGTACTATAGGCAGGAACATTCGTTACAACAATACCCCTTTCCCGTGTAATGTCCAGGTCAACAACATTGTATCCTGTAGCCAGCACACCAATGTATTTCAGATCCGGCAGTTTCCCGATGACATCAGACAACAGCATGGTTTTGTTTGTCAGTATAATCTCAGCTCCTGAAGCACGCCTGACTGTTTCTTCAGCAGATGTACGGTCATATATTTCCACTTCCCCCAGAGATTTCAGCCCTTCCCATGAAAGATCACCGGGATTAAGTGCGTATCCGTCAAGTACTACAATTTTCATATGGTTTTTTTAATTCCGGATTATCCACAAATACTTAAAAAAAGTGTATTTGTTCCTCCCGTGCAACAAATACACATTTCCTGTACAATAATAGAAAAAAACCGGGATTTTCGAAGCAGAAACAGCTCTTTTTCCTGCCCGGGAAATCTGCCAGACCTGGTTTTGCCTGAATCACAGAAGAAGCCGTTTAGTCTTCCTGCCCGTCCTGTCCGAAATACTTTTTCAGGGTATATTCCGGCTGCCACCTGTCTGGTTTCCTTACAAGCTTCCTGTAATCGTAATCAGACGGTTTTATTTCCCGGGCAGTCAGTGGAACTGTATCACCTGTGCTTTGCTGCCATTTCTTCATAATCTCGAGCAGAGCCTCTGTCTTTCCGGCAAAGGTCTCATCTTCCGCAAGATTATCCGTCTCCAGCGGATCATTCGCAAGATTGAACAGTTGTGTCTTATCGAGCTCAGGATAGCGTATCAGTTTCCATTCCTTTGTTCTTACAGCCCTGACCGTGTTGCGGTATGCCGTGAAAAGGGATGACCGTACCTCCTTCGATTCCCTTGTGATTACCGGAACCAGGTTTTCGCCATCTGTTCCTTCCGGAAACGGTATATGTGCCAGTCCGGTCAGGGTAGGATAGATATCGAGAAGGTAAACAAGGGCATCGGATATTTTTCCTTCCGGAACTCCCGGTCCGGCAATGATAAAGGGTACATTCATGCTGTGCTCATAAAGATTCTGTTTTCCTATAAGTCCGTGGCTTCCCAGGGCCAGGCCATTATCGGCTGCATACACAATTATTGTATTTTCATACAATCCTTTTTCCTTCAGCGTGCGGATTATTTCACCGACTTTTGCATCCAGATGTGATATCAGTCCGTAATAATCAGCCAGTATTGATTTGATTATCTGAGGATCACGGGGCCAGTCCGTAAGAAGCTCATCCCTTACCATGAGATCATCGAAAGCGAAGGGATGCAGGGGGAGAAAATTTCCCGGCAGTTCCACGGAAGCAGGAGAATACATGTCAATATAATCCTCCCGCGGCGAAAAAGGATCGTGCGGTGCAGTGAAGGCAACATAGCAGAAAAACGGGTTTTTCCTGTCCCCGTCCGCATAATCCCTGATAAATTCCATTGCCGCATCGCCGATAATATCGGTGGAAAAACCTTTATAGACCGGCTCGGATAATTTTCCGTCGTCACCCAGATCACATACGGGAATATTAAAATGATCAGCCATTCCTCCAAGGTAAATATTTCTGCCTTTTTGAAATGAAGCTTCAAAAGCACTTTTCTCATTATGCCATTTGCCTGTTCCGAATGTAACATAACCATGTTCCGCAAAATGCATTGGCATTGTTTTCACGCCGTCAAGCCTGTCATACACGTTGAACAGGTATTTCCCGCTGAGCAGCATTGCCCGGCTCGGAGCCGAAATGGCGCCGTGATGCCCTCCCATGACGTAGCAGTTGAGGAAGCGGACACCATTCCCGGCAAGATTGTCAATATTAGGGGTTCTTATGTACCTGTTCCCCGAACACCCCAGCGCATCTGCCCTCTGGTCGTCGGTAAAAATTACAAGCACATTTGGTTTGCCATCATCCCTGCGGCACGAAACAACGGATGTCAGTACCGATATGCCGCAAATACATCCGGTAAGCAGCTGAAGATTATTCATAGGAATTTGTTTAATTTATTAATTTACATAGTGCTTTCAAATCTGTATTTTCCGGAGCCCACTTCATAAACAGCATGTCTGCCGGTGAATTCCCTGAATATTATGCCTGATCTCTTCCCGGTCCGTCTCCCGTTCTCTCTTACCGGACCTTTATCACCACATGGCAGGTAAATAATTGCAGATGAACCCACCGGAACATTGATTTCCGTGAAGAATTTATTATTCTGCTTTTCCCAGCTGATTGAAGCCATTCCGTACGGAGTCAGATTCTCATAGGAACAATGTGTGATTTCATCTACCGGTCCGGGGCAGAACACTATTCTCCGGTAACCCGGGTCTGCGGGATCGGCATTCATTCCTGCAAGATTTCTGTACAGCCATACAATTCCGCCGCCGAACATCGGATGATTGCCTGAGAGGGGCTGGTCCCACTGCTCCCACATTGTCGTCGCACCCTGTTCAAGCCAGTAACCGTATGAGGGCATAGTCCGCTTATTCATAGCTTCAAAGGCCAGGTCATGCAGTCCGTTCGCCGATAACACCTCAAAAAAGAACCTGGTGCCGAAAATTCCTGTATCCAGATTACCTTTGTCTGCTTTAATATCATCGGCCAAGACCTTTATTACTTTTTTCTTTATCTCTTCAGGAACTCCCATTTTAAGGGCAATTATATTGCCTCCGTATCTGCCAAAAGTACCATTCACCTGATCATAAAATTCCGACATGAATGCAGTTCTTGTCTTTTCCGCCAGATTCCCGTATATAGCTTCATCCTGGTGATTACCGAGTATCCCGGCAACCCTTGAAATAATATCTGCACAGTACCACAGGTAAAACGTATGCACCATGTTGTCAGGCGGCAGTTTATACGGGGCCATCCAGTCTCCCAGGTTCATCCAGCGAAGGACTTTGCCGTCCCTGCCCACGGCCTGCGAAAACATGATGCCTTTTTCATCTGTCCATGAAAGCATGTATTTCACATAACCTTTCATGGCCTCATAGCTGTCCCGGAGAATATCCCTGTCTCCATAGTGAACCCAGAACTCCCAGGGCATTATGCAGATGGCTGCCCCCCATGCAACACCACCGCCGCATCCGGGCTGCCATGGAGCACCATTCGGCACATAGCCGGTTTGGGGATTGGATGCACCGATGATATCATGTATCCATTTGTTGTAAAATGCCCTAGCATCGAAATTGTGTATTACGGTAACGCAGGCTGCCTGGCCATCGCCGGTATATGGTGATCTTTCCCTGTTCGGGCAGTCACTTGCGATTCCCCCGTGCATATTGTCGGTCTGGCTTCTCCACCATATCCTGTTAATGTCTTCAAGCAGTCCGGCGGAGCATTTAAATTTTCCGCTTGTCTCAATCCGGGTATAGACTGCCTCGGCTGTAACCTGTCCGTCTTTCAGTTCTCCCGGCCAGTTCAGGATTTCCACCTCCCGGAACACAAACCAGTTAAATCGTGCATGATAGGATTCATCTCCGCTGCCTTTCATGATATAGCTGTTTTCTCCCGACGGAACCCGGTGAATATATCTGATTTCAATCTTCCTGCCGGCTTCACCGTTCATATTCTTCAGATGGACCCAGCCTGATATCTCCTGCCCGAAATCAATCCTGTAGTTACCCTCCCCGGTTTTTTCCGTTTTAACTGGTTTAAGCACTTCCATAACACGGTCAGGACAGGCCGTATGAGCTATCATTTTACCTTCAGGGGCCTTTTTCAGAACTGCGTTTTCCCAGCCGTAATCTTTGAATCCGGAAGAACACCAGCCTGCCTGTTCCAGACGGGCATCATAATGTTCCCCGTAAAAGACCATATCCATAAGTATGGGACTTTCCGAACATTTCCATGTTTCATCACTGATAACAGTCTCCTCACTTCCGTCATCATAGCTGATATGCAGTTGCATGATAAAACGGGGTGTCCCGTATGAGCCTGCCCAGTATTTTGCCGGATTGTAAAAACCATTCCCCAGAATTGCTCCCAGCACATTAGGTCCCTCTGTAAGTTTATCACTTACATCATAGGCCAGGTACATCACCCTGTATTCCCTGAAATTATCATCCAGGGGAATATTTTCCAGAGGCAGGGAGGGCCGCTTTCCGTAGTTTGTCTGATTCGGTACCAGGACATCCTCACCAACTTTTTCCCCGTTCAGCCAGAACTCAAAATATCCCAGTCCGGTAACATAAGCAACCGCACGGGCAACCTTCCCCGAAACACTGAATTCTTTTCTGAGAAGTGGTGCAGGCGGCGGTAATTGTCCGGGCAGACCGGCACCGGGATTTGATGGCTTCGGCAGAGCTTCCTCTCCCTGCCACGGCGGACCAATCCATTTTGCCTTCCAGTCAGCCTCCCTGAGAAGGCCCATTCTCCAGAACGCGGGTTCGCTCCATCCGGATATTTTGTCATTTTTATCCCATACCCTCACCTGCCACCAGCATTCCTGTCCGGAAACAAGCGGTTTGCCGCCATACCTCACATTAAACGACTGATCCGACAAAACCTTGCCGCTGCTCCACAATCCGGCACTACCTGAAATGAGCTGTTCTCTCGTCCCTGCAACCCTTATCTCCCATGCTGTCTGAATCTGCCCCCTCTCACCCTCCTCTGCAATATTTACCCATGAAAGCCTCGGATTTGCAGCATCAATCACCGGGGGATCAGTGAGGTATTCACATGTCAGCCTGGTTGGAAAAATCTTGGCATGCAGGCATTGAAATGATGCTGTAAACAAAAAGAAAAGGATGGCAAGTATTTTCATGAGAAGTTAATATTAAAAATGGAACTTGGATATCCATTGATTTATTCATCAGTCTCCCGAATAACCAATATTTCCATGATGGTTCCAGGAGAGATCAGTACCCTGACCGGCCCTCCATGCGATTCACAATAATATCGAACTTTTCCGTCAGATCAGTGTCCGTCTCTGCCAGCTTCCTCCATTCGTCAGTACCATATACTCCGGCCAGGGTATAATCAAAGGGCGTGAATTTTATTCTCCGGGCGACAGTAAGCTTTCTGAACCTGAAATCAAATTTTGCCGGATCCATAAACAGGGGATCTGCAATCAGGGAATGAACATCCTTTCCTTCCGATTTCCATTCCCTAAACGTCATGCCGGCAAAATAAATGTCCTTTGTCCTGATGTCCCAGTAACAGTTATAGTCAGACAGAAGACTGAACCTGTGCCAGTTGCTGCTCAGCAGGCTTCCCCTGTCAAAATAAACGATATTGTTTGTAAAGGACAGTGACCTGTGGTCCTCGATCCTGGTAGCCTGCAGCTGGGATCTTATATTCAGGGCAAAGATGTTGTTCCGTATAACATTCTCCCTGCCGTAATGCTGATGGAAGCCCGAGCTTTTGCAGGCATATACAAGGTTGTTCTCCATTGTTATGCCGTATGAACCTTCATCAGTGTACAATCCCCAGCCGCCGTAATCAAATGAATAAACGTGGTGAATCAGGTTATCCGACACACATGTTCCCTCGGAAGCACCCAGGGTATATACCCCGCCCATATCGCAAAGCTCTCCCCATCCGAGATGATGTATATGATTGTATCTGATAATATTCCTCTTTGAGGGGCTGTGGGCATATCCCCATATCCATCCTGCCGAGATCCCTGAATATCGCAGGTTTGATATTTCATTATGTGTGAGATTGTTATCGCTTGCATGGAATATTATTATCCCGACTGCACACGGGAACACATGTCCCGCATCAGTAATTATATTGTTATCAATGGTGATATTGTTTGTAATTTCAGAGGGATCCTCCCTCAGAATTGTTTCACCGATTTTAATGCCTCCTGCGCCAAGATCGTGAATATAACAATGATTAACAGTGCAACCGGCACATCCCCTGCGAAACCAGAAAGCATAGGTGCCGGTATGGGCAACCTCACAGTCTATAAAGGAAATATTCCTTGCATAATCGAGCCTTATTGCAGCATCAATCGCTGCAGCTGCCTGAGAGGGTTCATTTCCGGTACGGGGTGTCCGGTAGCCGCTCACCCGGAATGAGATGTTCTCAAACCTGACATTGCTGACAGGCCGTTCTGACGAAGCTCCCCTGACAATCAGGAATTCCTCCGTGAGCGGTGCATATGCTTCAGTTGTCTCAATGCTTTCATCCGGCAGGGGAACATAGTAGAGGTAACCGGATTTTTCAAGGTACCATTCACCGGGAGAATCCAGGGCGGCTTTGTAGTTCTCCACCCTGTATCTGGTTTTGCTGTCAAGGGAATTCCAGGGCTTCATGCCTTCCCCTGAAATATATATCGCTGATTCACTGCTGCTGTAGTGCTCTGCTCTCTTTCTTGTATTGTCCCATTTATGGTAAAAAGTCACAATGGCATCCCGGAAGTCCTGATCCGTAAAGGATTCAAAGCACTCTGCCCCCTCGCTGCCGAGTTGAATTTTCTGTACGGCATATTCAGGATAACGGCCCTCCCCTTTTTCAAAAACCGTTTCTTCAACATCCCTGACTGTGTAGAATCCTTCATTCGGAGTACGGGCCCTGACAGCCCTTCTTCCGTTAACATATAACTGTTCAAAGTATAAATCCTGCCATGCCACCCGGGGAATAAAGACCCTCCACAACCTGTCATTGATTTTCTCAAATCTGCCTGTCTTCATCCCAGCCATGAATACCGGCCTTGCTCCGGCATCTGCCTTTATCACCAGTGGTTTGTCAGCTGTCCCGCCATGCTCTTCTGTCAGCACGATGGGTTCCGTCAGGAAATAATTGCCGTCAAGAACAATTATCCGGGGATTGTCTTCATTCAAACCATCCTTCTTGAGGACTTTCATCCTTTCCAGTGCAGCATTCAGGCTTGACAGGGGATTTTCAAGAGTCCCGGAACCGGAATCATTTCCGTCAGGGGAAATATAAATTATCTGTCCCGAAGTATGCTGAAGACAATTTAACAATATTATGACTGCCAGAAATAAAGCCGCCTTATTTTTCATTTCATATGTATTTTAATCCCACAAACTATCTGAACTATCTGAACTATTTTAACTATCTGAAAAACAGATTTATACAATTGTGTCAAGATATCTCTTGCACAGGTCGAGGGAATATTTTCTTGCTTCCAGGGTGCCTTCATAGGATTTATCTTCAACCTCCACACACACCGGTCCGTCATATCTGATATCATTCAGTGCCGAAAAGAATTTTCTCCAGTCAATATCTCCCAGTCCTGGCAGCTTGGGGGTATGAAATTCCAGGGGATAAGCCATTATGCCTACCTCATTCAGTTTTTCGGGATAAATTCTTGCATCCTTAAGATGAATATGGAACAACTTGTCTCTGAACTCATAAAGCGGTTTTATATAATCCATCTGCTGCCACAGTAAATGTGAAGGGTCGTAATTCAGACCGAAATAATCACTCTCTATCTCTTCAAACATCCTGCGCCAGATAACCGGAGTAGTGGCGAGATTGTTCCCTCCGGGCCATTCATCCCTCGTAAAAATCATCGGACAGTTCTCTATTCCGACCTTAACACCCCTGTCTGTTGCAAATCTGATTATATCGGGCCAGATCAGCCTGAATGATTCAAAGTTCTCTTCAACAGTCCTGTTCTTGTCCCTTCCGATGAAAGTGTTGATGCGGTTTATTCCCAGTTTCGAGGAAGCCTCAATCAGCTTCCTGATATGCTGAATGTAAAAAGACCCCTTTTCCCTGTCCGGATCAAGCGGATTCGGATAGTAACCCAGTGCAGATATCGTGATATTTTTCTGTCTGACATACTGACTGATGTGCTCCTTTTTCCTATCATCGAGCGTATCCACATCAATATGAGTCACTCCCGCATATCTTCTTTCAGCTTTTCCGACGGGCCAGCAGCATATCTCAACACATTCATATTTCAGTAACGCTGCATAATCAATGAGTTCCTCGAAACCCAGTTCGGGAAGAATTGCACTTACAAATCCCAGTTTCATGACAACCTCCTTTTTCTGTTAAATATATGCATAATTATAAGAAATCAGGCCCGGTTCTGTTTTCTTCTCCAGCCAGTAAATCAGTAAAACTGACAGGCAAAACGCATAAGTATTTATAATTGAAACATTTTAAATAAATTTCGTGAAAATCTTAAAAACACTGATAATTTTGGCTTTTTTTGCGTTATTGTTTTCACACCGGGACCGTGAACGATTCAGCGCCGGCATGATGCCCGGCTGTGAATGATCCGCGGTACCGCCGCTGCAGAAATGAATGAACCAAACTATTTTCACCGACATATTGAAACATATTGAAAATATTGAAACATGTTGAAAATAACATTAACAGGAGCCGGAGGCAAAATGGGATTACGGCTTACCCGTAACCTGATGAGATCCAAATACAAAATCTCCTATCTGGAAGTAAACAGTGTCGGAATCCATAAACTGAAGGAAATGGGTATCACGGTGTGCCGTCAGGAACAATGTCTGCCCGAGGCTGACATTGTTATACTTGCCGTGCCTGACACTTCCCTGGAGCGGCTCTCTGAAGAGATAATCCCGGTGATGAAGACCGGATCAATGATTATACTGCTTGATCCGGCAGCTGCGCTGGCCGGTAAACTATACTACCGTGAGGATATTTCCTATTTCATTGCTCATCCTGCCCATCCCTCAGTATTCAACTGGGAGCCTGAAAGGGATGCCATGAATGATCATTTTGGCGGAGTGGCGGCAAAGCAGTCCATTGTATGTACACTGGTCAGGGGAAGCGAAAAGGATTTCAAAAGAGGGGAAGAACTAGCGCGGGTATTCTATGCACCGGTTGAAAGATCGCACAGGCTGAGCCTGGAACAGATGGGACTCCTTAAACCGGCACTGGTCACAACTCTTGCTTCAGCCTGCATGTTCACGATACGCCAGGGACTTGATGAAGTAATTGATAAGGGTGTACCGGCAGAGGCAGCCAGGGATTTCCTCCTGGGCCACCTGCGGATGCAAATGGCGGTACTGTTTGATGAACTTCCCGGAGCGGTCTTTTCAGATTCCACAAATAAAGCACTTCAGATAGGCCTGGAAGAAATTATCAGTGAAGACTGGCGGGATATCTTTGACTCTGAAAACATAAGGGAACAGATTAAAATCATTACATCACCGGCACCCATATACTGAATACCCTGCGCCGGCTTTCCTCTTCCCCGGAGCTGCGAATATGAATTTACTTACTGAACTTGTTTTTCAGCTTTCAGCAAACATTGACTCATAGTGAGGTATGGGATCAAAAATTCCTCCTCCTGTACGGTAGTATTCCCTGTCAAGTTCATAAAATCCCTTCCTTATTCCAATCCAGGGTGCGTCACTGCGCGGATGATACTTAAGCATGCTGTCCCAGTTCAGATAGTTCTGATGACCATTGCTTTCCATAAGTCCGACACTGCCCATGCCGGGAAATGGAGACAGCCTGGCCGCCACATTCCTGTTCCATTCCACAAGCACAGGATTTACAGTTAAATCAGCACAAAAACAGGGGATATTCCTTTCATATGCTGCCTGCGCAATTTTCATGGTCATACTGAGCGTCTTGGCAATAGCCTTCAATGCAATGGCACCATAGCCCATCTCAATCCTCCTTATGGCATCTTCAGCAGTGTGTGCACTCTCATCCGCAGCAAGCCTTACGGGAATATCCCTGACATCAGTTTCCATCTCTTCGGGAAAAGGTTCCTCAATAATGACTATCTGGTCAAAGGCCCCGATGTGTTTCGCATGCTCCAGGAACATCATCAGTGTTTCCCTCTTCTCATAACGCCCGTTGGCATCGAAATAATAAGGCAGTCTGCCATTCTCTGTCCAGGGGGTCTCTACATTTCCAATGGCTTTGTGGATGGCGCTAAGCCTCTCCTTGTCTTTTTCCAGCATTTCTTCCTGGGTCCCCGGCTGTCCGATCTTGATCTTCATGACGAAATATCCTTCTTCAGCCGTTGCTTTTATTTCTTCAACCGGCACGGTATAAGCCATCAGGGGAATTCCTGCCACCCTGTCGTGCCTGAAGGAAAAAGCCGGTTTGCAGGCCTCCGGTATCAGCCCGTCGAAAGTTGTGATTTTATTTTCCCCGGCATATAGCAGCCACAGGGCATTGTCAAGCCCTACAAGCGAATTCAGCACGAATGTTTTCCTCAGCCGGGGGTTGGCAGTAATCCCGCATCCGTAGGAATACAGCTCAGGCAGTATTTCATCAAGGAGAACGTACGGAAGGGTAAATGACTGACCATTGACCATCTGCAGGGCTCTTTCCGTTATTGCATACATCAGCGCATTCCCGCCTGCCTCCGAATGCGATGCAAACACTGATTCATCCGACCACAGGATGCTTTGTGTGCAAAGCCCTGTTGTCCGGACACCCGAACTGCTCTCAAGACGGGATACTGTCTGCCATAATTCCGTCAGATAGCCGCCCTTAAAGCCGAATGGACGGATTAATGGTTCTCTCTCAAAATTAGAATCCACTCCTGAAATGCTTATCCTTTTCTCCGGGGCAGGGGAACAGGAAGCCATCACCATTTCCAGGGGTGCTGCAGTTGCGGCAGCACCTGCAGCCATGAGGCTTTTTTTTATAAATTCCCTCCGGTCAGTCATAAGATTTTAAACCAAATTATATTTAGAAAGATACCCGTTCAGAAAATCCATATCCTTTTTTAGCTTTTTCACGATGATATCCTGTTTCCTGATCAGTGAATAACCTTCTTCGGCTTTGCTGAACCAGGGGTATTCAACATGAAGGGTAACCGGTGCCGATACATTGAAATCCCTCAATGTTCCGAAGAAAAGATCCCAGTTCACCATTCCCTCGCCGAGAGGGACGGTAACCGCCATTGGTCTGCCTTTTACGGTCTGCCATGTATAATCTTTTACTGCGAGGGAATTGATCATCGGCAGCAAAAGCTTCAGTCCGAGTATCCACGAGTTTGTTCCTTCAACCATTGCATGCCTTACATCATACTGACAACCTATAAATTCCGGAGGCAGATCTTTAAGAAGTTCATAGAGATCCCATACCGGGCCGCCTATCCAGGTACCGGCATGATTCTGATAGCCGCCCCGGATATTGTATTTCTCATTCAGGCCGGCAATACCCTTCATTGCATATTTATACCCCTGCAATGCCTTCATGATATTCACCCCGGGTTCATATTCTGCCCATCCGAGCCGGTAATGGCTTACTCCTGCCATGGAAGCTGTTTTGAGAATCTTTTCCGTGAACTCCTCATCGGGATAGAGTATCGAAGTAACCATCATATCCAGGACAAGACCGTATTTTTCAGCTTCTTCAGCAAGGCGCGGAAGATCATTCTCTACCCTCTCCGGAATAACCTTACCCCCGGGCCGTACGGTCAGATCAAATCCTCCTATACCCGACCGTTTCAGGCATTCGCACATAAAACTGAAATCATATTCATCAAGGGGTTTTGAAAATAACCTTACCGGAAATCTTTCGGCACTTGAATTCCCCGGGGCCGGCCGGTGTATTTTTGCGAAAGGTATTGCTGCAGCTGCAGCTGCAATTTTTGTAATGAATTCTCTTCTGTTTTGTTTCATATTTTTTCAAATCTAAAAACCAGAACGAAAATAATTTCAAAGTGACCAGCCTTCACGGTAAGTCGTATGAAGAAACTTATCTGCTTCAGGGAGGTCGGGGAAACAGAATCTTTCCGGATCAAACCTGAGAGATTCCCCGCTCATGATCTCTTTCAGTTCCTTCCTGAGGGCTATATTGCCAAGCAGCACCGTTTCAGTCAGGGGGCCGGCCCATTCAAAATCGGAACCTGCCGCTGCTCCTCCCTTGCAGGCATTTATCCATTCTTCCTCATGTCCCGGAGATGACGGGATATACGGAGCCGGTGGCGTATATGATTCTCTCAGTGAAAGGGGAAGGATCCTGTCATCGAGTATCTTCCCCCTGTCGCCTATGTAGAGTGTCCCGCCAGATCCCATCTTCATGCCACTCTCCATTTCAGGGATCTGCATGGGTCTCATGCCGCCGTCATACCATGTCAGGCTCAGGGGAGGCATGTCCTCACGGGCCGGGAATTCATATCTTACAATGGAAGCAAGGGGATAGCTGTCCTCATTCACAATTGTTGAAACCGCCTGGATACTAGTGGGATATTTCAGTTTCAGAGCCCTGAAAACCGGATCCAGGGAGTGGCATCCGATATCCCCGAGAGCACCTGTGCCGTAATCCCACCATCCGCGCCATCTGAACGGGTGATATGCAGGGTGGTAAGGGTGCAACGGGGCAGGTCCGGTAAAGAGATCCCAGTCCAGTTCCCCGGGAACAGGCGGTGTATCTGCCGGCCTGGGAACCCCCTGCGGCCAGTAAGTTCTGAACAGGCCGTTATTCGGACGGTCTGTCCACACATGAACTTCCCTGACAGGCCCGATAACACCGTCCCATATCATTTCTCTCAAACGTCGTGGACCGTCTGAAGCCTGACCCTGATTACCCATCTGGGTGGCAACCCTGCATTTCCTTGCGGCCTCAGCAAGTGCCCTTGCTTCATAAACAGTATGAGTCAGAGGTTTCTGAGTAAAAACATGCTTGCCCCTCTTCATGGCCTCCATACTGATAACGGCATGTGTATGATCGGGAGTGGCAACAATAACAGCATCAATATCCTTTTGCTTATCAAGCATAACACGGTAATCCCTGTATTGCCGTGCCTTCGGATACTGCCTGAACACTTTTGTGCTTGCTTCACCCCAGTCAACATCACAAAGAGCAACTATATTATCATTTTTTATGTTGGCAAGATTGCTTTTTCCCATTCCTCCAATGCCAACACAGGCAATGTTCAGCCTGTCACTGGGCACAGTATGCCCGAATCCTGATACAACATGTCCCGGCAATATTGATATACCGGCAAAGGCTGCGGCAGATTTGGCGATAAACTCCCTGCGGCCCGGCTTTTCCGTTTTCCTTTTTTCCATTTTCAGTCTATTCCAGAATCGGTGTAAGCACTATGTTCCTGTATGCCACCTTTCCATGGTCGCCCTGAAGATAAACCGGCCCGGGCGCAAACACGTCCGGCGAAATTGCTCCTCCCGTTGGTCCATAAACAGGCTGATTATCAATAATCTTAACATCATTAAGGATCACGGTTATATGTCTGTCGCAGAGGGTCATATCCATTGTCTGCCATTGTCCGGCAGGCTTCTCCGCAGCAGTAACCGGTCTTATGCGGCTGTAGACTGCTCCCATATTATGGGGATCAGTGTCCTTCTTGTACGAGTCCACCACCTGTATCTCATATATGCCCCTGAGGTATACCCCGCTGTTGCTTCCGGGAGGGATATTCACCTCAAGTTTAAGGTTGAAATCCCCGAAAGTCTTGTCCGTCCTGAGATTGCCGTAACTGATGCGCGGGCCTCCTTCAGCCTGTACCGGGTCGTTTAGCAGCGTTCCGTCAACAACTTTCCAGCCATTGGTCTGTTCAGGATTAATGAGTCTCCATCCCGTAAGGTCCTGGCCGTTAAACAGAGTTTCCGGTTCTCCGTATTTCACTTTTGACAGATCAGGTGCAGGAGGAACCGGCGGAAGCTTCCAGCCCGAGAAAAATGTTGTGTCAACCCCCAGACCTGTCCTCTGGGGTCTCAGCAATATTCCCTCCAGTTCACCGGTATTATTCAGGTTCATCTCCAGCCAGTCGGTAATGACGGAAGTGACAAGAGGATTCCTGTTCTCATCCCTTTTCCTTACGACACTTCCGGCTCTTTGCAGGACGAGGGTCCTGTCAGAGGCCAGGAAGATATTTGAAACAGGCAGGACGCTGCCGCCTCCCCAGAGTATATCGCCTGCAATAAAACCCTGATCCTGCCGTACTTCAATCCAGCCTACCGAACCACCTTCTATATCAATGGTCCACTGACCGAAAAATTCCGATATATCTGTCTTCTGAACCGGGCTCACTTTTTCCTGTCCTGTATTGCAGGATGAAAAAGTTGCCAGCATCAATGCCACTGCAAGGAAATAAAATGTCTTTTCCATAATAATGCGGTTTTTAGGTTTATAAATTTCTGATCTTAATAACATATGCCAGCTGGTAGTCATCGGGGCCAAGACGGGGAAGGGTAATTGTCAGATTGCCTCCGGAATTTCTCATTCCTGCAGGGCGGTCTGAACCCAGGAGCGAGACCCTTGCAGAGGATTTTGCCTTTATTCCCCTGAGAGTCACATCGCCGTCCGGCCAGTTCAGCAGAATGGCATACAGGTCGCTCCCTTTCTTTGTAAAAAAGATATTTTTATTCGTTCCCGGATTAATTTTCTCCTGGTTTTTGTCCGTGATATACGGACGTGTGCCATAAATTGCTTCTCCGTTCACTTCCAGCCATTTTCCGATTTCCAACAGACGCTGCTGCATGATAACCGGTATTGTTCCGTCTGCTGCCGGACCTATGTCCAGAAGCAGGTTGCCACCCGCGGCTACGGTTGAAACCAGTATTCTGATGAGTTCCTCCGCGGAAGAATAGTCGTCGAGGTTCTCGGTCCGGTTAAATCCGAACGAAGTTCCTATACCGCGGCACTCTTCCCACGGATGGTACACAGCCGATTCCAGGCCTTCAGTGCCGTGAACCAGCCCGTACTCGGTAGTGAATATTCCTCCGTGCCTGCTCCTTGTTTCACTTCCCCACCTGTCGTTCACCACAACAGTCTCCCGTACCGGCGAATCATTGTAGAGCCAGGCAAGAAATTCCTCGCTTTTCCAGTCACTGCTGGGTCTGTCCCACTCCCCGTCCGTCCACAGAATATCGGGAGTATAACGTGTCACAAGGTCTTTCATCTGCGGAATCATATGTTCATCCACATATTTCTCAAAATTGTTCAGATATACAGGATTATACCATTCATATAGTGAATAGTAAAATCCCATATGAAGACCTGCTTTTTTTACCGCGTCCGTAAGCTCGCCGCAGAGATCACGGTGAGGGCCGATGTCTACGCTGTTCCAGTTCCAGCTCTGCGCACTCGGCCACAGGGTAAATCCTTCATGATGCTTCGACGTAAGAACAACATATCTTGCTCCCGATTTTCTGAACAATTCAGCCCATTCGTCGGGTCTGAAAAGCTCTGCCCGGAACATGGGGGCAAAATCCTGGTATTTGAAATGAGGCCCGTAGGTCCGGAGATGGAAATCGGTAAAATGCCTGTTCACTTTACTGTCCTTGTTCATGAGCTTGTTCCAGTACCATTCCGAGTATTTGTCATAAACACCTATGTCATCGCCCGAAGGTCCCCAGGCAGGAACGGAATAGACACCCCAGTGAATGAATATCCCGAATCTGGAATCTTCAAACCAGCCGGGTGTCCGGCGTTTGTCCAGAGATTCCCAGGAAGGGCTGTAGCTTTGTCCGGCCAGAGTGAATACAGCCGCCAGAAGCAGAAAAACGGAAAGGGTCTTTTTCATGGTAAAGTAAATGCATGTAAGTATTTCAGATTTATATCGGATTCAGGTTCATATCAGATTCAGGTTCATATCAGATTCACATTCATATCATATTCAGATTCATGTTCATCTTCAGGTTTCAGCATTCAGTTCCTGAAAATCAGCAGTCTCCTGCCGGATAATAAGAGACCGTTTTTTCACAGCCTGCAGCTGATCCTGTAAATCATGTCATAATACCGGTCCCGGCTTCCTGATCATCATGGTTTCCTGAATTAAAGTTACTGAATTTTTTGATACTCCAGCAGGTCTGCCTTTCGTATCCTGTTTTCCAGTATCCTCACATAGTTGAGGGATTTTTTTATGTTGTAATCCCCGTATGCTTTCTGTGCCCATGAAAGTGCCAGCTTAACATCGCCGTTTATCTCACTGATAATCCCCATATTATGACAGGCTCTTCCTGCTATTTTCGGTCTGGAACCGGAAGTTTCCTTCTCCCAGAGCATTCCGGCTTCCTCCCACTGGCCTGCCTGGGCCTTACGCCTTGCTATCCTGAAATTGTCTGTTCCCCTGACAAAATATTCCCGGCTGACGCGCCTGCTGAAAGGGATAAGCCTTAAGGCATAATCATGTCCGGCCAGTCTGCTGACCTCCATAATTGCATCCTTCCGTTTTATCAGTCCGGCAACGGCCACAAGCGGGCTGACTCCCCTTCCTGAATACTTCACTGACTGCAGGTCGTGATACTCATCGGCTATCAGTCTGTCCGCAGGGCAGTAAATACGCCATCCTGTCCTGACGATGGTTTCCATTTCGGCACGATGTTCAACTGCCGGAACCACAATGCCGCCGGGAGCCTTAATATCTGTCCTGCCCGTTGAATAATTCACTCTGGCTTCCGTATCAAAATAATCAAGTGAAAACAGGGCATCAATTTCCTGTTCCTCTGCAATCTTATCCACAATTTCCCAGGAAAGGGGCACTGGGAAAATATTTCCCAGTTTCGGGGTTCTGAAATCAATTTCAGCCAGATTTCTGACTTCATCAAACCTGCGGTTCGTCATCAGTTCTTCAGTAAGTCCCTTTACGCACTGTTCGGCTCCGTCCCTGTCGAGATCAGCACCTTCAAGTGAAAGAGCCTTGTCGATAATATCAAGCAGTTTTGTTTCATCAGTGGGGATGCTTCTGTTAATCACGCCTACTTTCCTGATTTCCCGGGGGAGTGTCACAGGAGCTGGTTCGGTAACCGAAAGGGTCAGCTGGCTGGTTTTGCAGGAAAACAGCACACAGCTGAAAATAAATACAAATAACAACTTTTTCATAATAATCATATGCTATTGGTTAAAAGACTTTCATTTCACCCGTCCCCGCCCCGGAACAATTCAATGCAGCACCGATGATTCCGGTTTATGCGAAAATGTCAGTCATCAAGCTTATCAAGCCTGATATTCCTCAATTGGGCAGTAGTGTACCACGATGCTATCCCGAAGGGCTTTGACAGTTCTACTTCAGGCCTGATGGACAATTCATCATATTTCCCTTTCACAAAATTCACAACAACTTCATCGTCGATCAGTGCACGTATGGTATCAGCATGCACCAGCAGGCTGATCCGGTACCATCGGTTCTTTTCAAATTCCCTGAAATTTGTTGTCTGATTCTCAGAAGCATCCATGGAGTTTATAGTACTCAGGCCCACAGTTGTTCCGCCCCAGCCGCCAACAATGAGGGTGCATGGTTCTTTCCCGGCAGGGAAGGTCATTCCGCAAAAAAAGTCGTTTCCTGCAACCCGCCTGGCTTCCAGACTTATTCTGTAATTCATTTCAGGAAATTCTTTTTTCCAGGTTATACCCGTACATCCTTCACCCATTCCCAGCACTATCGTAGTTCCGGAAACGTATACAGGTCCCTGGGGGCCGAAATTTGTTATCTCCCACCCGTCCAGGTCCCGGCCGTTGAAAAGAAAGGTGCTGTCATATTCCGGTATTCCTGCATTTTCGTCAGCCGGCCCCGGCTTTCCCGAACCTCCGCTGCAGCAAATGATCAGTAACGGGATTATCAGCCAGAATACTGTTCCGGCTGCACTGGTATGACTTGTCATTATGATATGTTTAAAATTGTCCGGCATGCATGTCCTGACTAAATTTCAAATTTAAAAGATTTTAGTGAACCTGGTGTAAAAAACGCCTGTTTTATTAACTTCGTAACTAAGAAACCTGTAACCCATACAAACATGACAAAATCAAAAAAAATCAATCGCCGTGAATTCCTTGGTTCGGCTGCTGCCGGATCGCTTGCGCTGACAGTTGTTCCAAGGAGTGTGCTTGGCGGGCCCGGATATGTGGCACCGAATGACAGGCTCACCATTGGCTACATAGGCTGCGGAACACAGGGCCTGAGGGAAATGGTCAGCCTGATAGCCAATCCTGCCCTGCAGATAGTCGCAGTTTCTGATCCGAATAAATTCACTACTGACTACATCGACTGGTCGCTTCACGGAATCCGCAACGGAATAAGGAAAGCCCTGGGAGATCCGGGCTGGGGCGAAAACTTCAGGGGAATCCCCGGGGGAAGGGATATCGGACAGGAACTTGTACAGAAATACTATGCCAGATCCCGGGATATGTCAAATTACAAGGGATGTGCTTCATATGAAGATTATCGCGAACTGCTCGAAAAGGAAAGGGATATAGATGCCATCAAGATCATGACCCCCGATCATCTTCACGCCCATGTTGCCATACATTCGATGAACAAAGGCAGGCACGTTGTCACCCACAAGCCAATTGCAAACCGGATGAAGGAATTCAGGGCAACATATGATACGGCAAAAAAGACCGGATTGAGAACCCATCTCCTTGCCTGGAGTCCGAAGCCCGGATATGACCTGGCGAAAAAGTGGATAAGGGAAGGCCGGATAGGAACCCTGAGGGAGATACACAACTGGTCAAACCGTCCGGTATGGCCGCAGTGGCAGAGTAATCCCACAGAAAAGGTTCCCGTTCCCGAAGGCTTTAACTGGGATCTGTGGCTCGGACCGGTACCAGCCCGTCCCTACCATCCAAACTACACTCATAATGTGTTCAGAGGATGGTATGATTTTGGCGGCGGCAGCATTGCCGACATGGGACACTACAGCCTTTTTCCGCTCTTCCTCACATTCGGAATAGACAAACCGGCACTGAGCGCCGATGCCTATGGAACAACAACAGCCATGGCAGAAAACAATGTATGCAGGGGAGTTGTTAACAATGTGGCCTTCCCCCTGTCATGCATGATTCGCTTTGAGATGCCCGCAACCAGGGAACTGGGAGCTTTCGATCTATACTGGTGGGATGGGGGGATGAGGCCCTTCACCCCCGAAGAACTCCTTTCTGAGAGAAAATCATTCGAAAGGGAAGGAATGATGTTTGTAGGTGACAGGGGAAAGATCCTGGCCGGTTTCAGAGGTGAGAATCCAAGACTGATACCCGAAAGCAGAATGGCCGGAATAAGCGATAAGGAACCGGAGTCTTCCGAACCTGATACAAATGAAGCGTGGATACAGGCATTCAGAAGCAACAGCGAAGCCAGAGGCAGCTTCCTTCTGGCAGGACCGGTTTCGGAAACCATTCTCCTGGGAACCGTTTCGCTCCGTGCAGGAAAAAGAGTCGAGTATGACAGTGAAAGCATGACCATAACCAATGCCCCTGAAGCCAATCAGTTCCTCACCAGGGAATACCGTCCCGGATGGGAAATATAATAAAAGAAAACCTGACCACCCTTTTAAAAATCATAGCCATGACATCCATATCAAGAAGAAGTTTTATAGAAAAATCCCTTTTAACTGCTGCGGCTGGTGTGGCAGCACCCACCCTCCTGGAGGCAGCAGCGGGATCACAGACATCCGCAGCATCCCCTGCATCACCGGTCTCACCGGCATCGCCGGAATCCCCGGCATCGCTGGCCTCGCCGGCATCGCCTACACCCCGGTACGTAAAGGATGACATCTCCCTTGCCCAGTGGGCACTGGTTGATGAAATAAGAGCAGGTAAATGGAAAACACTCGACTTTCCGAAAGTCGCTAAAAATGATTTCGGACTGAACGGAATTGAATTTGTCAACACACTTTTTGAAGTGCCGACGGAAGGCTACCTCAGACGGCTGAAAAGAAATGCCGGAGACCTGGGGGTTACCATGGTACTGATAATGGTTGATGATGAAGGTGACGGCTGCTCGGTTACCAGTGAAGAACGGAAACAGTTTGTGACAAATCACAGGAAATGGATTGATGCAGCCGTTTACCTCGGATGCCATGCAATCCGGACAAACTGCGTGGGTCCGAAACAGATCGACAGGAACGAGGCTCTTAAACATGCTGCGGAAACCTACAACATGCTGCTGGAATATGCTGTTCCGCTTAACATAAGTGTTCTGATCGAGAACCACGGCGGGCTCTCAAATGATGCAGACTGGATGGTTTCTCTCATGAAGACGGTAAATAATCTCTATTTCGGCAGCTACCCAGACTGGAGACAGCCTTCAGACAATTTCGACAACGTGGATTATCTTGTGAAAATGCTGCCATGGGCCGGCGGCATGTCTTACCGTAATCAGCCCACCGAAGAACTGACAGCCAGAATGATTAACCTGGCAAAGAGTTCCGGCTACAGGGGCTGGTACGGAATAGAATCGTCAGGCCGTGAAGAAATAAAAAAAGGTATTACATTGCTGAAAAAATATCTTTAAAAAACAACATATGACAAGAAAAATGCTTCTGCTCGCGATCACAGTCATTACTGCCTGCTCCGGTCCGGGAGGCGGTAAAAGGGAGGCTCAGCCGGCACTGTTCATCAGTGAAGAAACCATTAAGACCGCAATCAGGGATTTCAAACCGGAATCACCGGACGCCGATATTGCCCTCTTTGAGAAGGGAGTGAGGCATGCTGCCTCACTGTGGAGGGAGAGTGACGGAACAGCCGCTGAGTTTCTCAGCTTCGTAAAGGATAATTATATCAGCGACCCTCTGAAACGGAGAACCGTTTTCAACAAAACAAGTGATTATTTTGAATCCCTTTATGGCTATTTCAATGAAATAACACTTAGCCTGAGAAAGAATCTGGATGAAGCCCGGGGGGAAATAGACGGGATAGACCGTATGTTCGGCAATTATAGTCCGGGGGCCCATCTGCAGGATGATCTCTATTCCAACAAGATTGCATTTGTAACAGCTCTTAACTTCCCCTACTTTACCCTGGCGGAAAAAGAGGAGCTCGGCCCTTCATGGAGCCGAGAGCAGTGGGCAATGGCACGGCTGGGAGATATCTTTGTCTCAAGAATTCCGGCAGAACTTATCCAGGCACTGTCAGTGGCAACAGGAAATGCCGAGATGTATATTGCTGGTTATAATATCCATATGGGACGTCTGCTGACTGATGAAGGCCGGAAAATCTTTCCGGACGACATGGTACTCCTCTCACACTGGAATCTCAGGGATGAGATCAAGGCTGACTATGCGGACAGGCTGAACGGCCGGGAGAAACAGGAGATGATATTCAGTGTGATGGAAAGAATAATACGGCAGGAGATACCGGAGGTTGTTATCAATAACCCGGAAACGGACTGGGCACCTTTCACAAACAGGGTAACCAAAGATGGCAGACCCCTTGAATCAGCAGCTGAGAACGATATGCGCTACCAGCATATACTCAATACATTCAGGGCAATGAAGGCTATAGATCCCTATGTTCCGGAAATGAATACTGCCATCCTCCGCAGTTTTTCATGGGATATGGAAATATCACAGGAAGAGGTTGAAGCACTTTTTGACAATTACCTCCGTTCACCCCGGCTTGCGAAAATAGCCGGTGTCATCAGGGAACGCCTGGGACGGGATCTCAGGCCCTATGACATATGGTACGACGGATTCAAGTCAAGAAGCAGCATATCTGAAGATTTTCTCAGCTCCAGAACCGCAAAACTGTATCCGTCTCCAGAAGCCTTTCGTGCAGGGATGCCCGCCATGTTGAAAAAGCTCGGCTGGAGCCCGGAAAGAGCGGAATATATTTCTTCAAAGATAGTGGTCGACCCGGCAAGAGGATCAGGGCATGCCTGGGGGGCAGGCAGGAAAGGATCCCTTTCCCGCCTGCGTACCAGGGTTCCGGAAACAGGAATGGATTACAAGGGCTATAACATTGCTGTTCATGAATTCGGTCACAACGTGGAACAGACCATTACACTCTATGATGTTGACCATTACATGATGTCAGGTGTGCCCAACACGGCCTTTACCGAGGCAACTGCCTTCATCTTCCAGCAAAGGGACCTGATGCTTCTTGGAATCAGCGATTCCGGTCCGGAAAAGGAAAAATCAGAAATCCTTGACAATGCCTGGTCTCTTATGGAAATCATGGGTGTTGGAATGGTGGACATGAAAATGTGGAAGTGGCTGTATGAAAATCCCGGTGCATCAGCAGCTATGCTCAGGGAAGCCGTGGTCAGAATTGCAACGGATACCTGGAATGAGTACTTTGCCCCTGTGATCGGAGTAAAGGATACCCCGCTGCTGGCAATATATTCCCACATGGTGAATGCTCCGCTTTATCTTGCAAATTATTCTTACGGCCATGTTATCCAGTTCCAGATCGAGGAATTCATGAAAGGGAAAAAACTGTCAGACGAAATAGACCGGATATATAAGCAGGGACGCCTGACTCCGCAGCAATGGATGACCGGGGCTGTCGGATCAAAAATTTCAGCACAGCCCGTTCTTGATGCGGTTGACAGGGCTTTGGGAAATTAGGAGCCGGTGAACGAATGGGAAAAGAAGAAATCAATTCAATACTTGAAGAACAGCTTAAGTTTTTCAGATCAGGAAAAACCCTTGATATAAATTTTCGTCTTGGGATTCTGAAAAAATTCAGAACACTGATAATATATCATGAGAAAGAAATAGCGGATGCATTATGGAAGGATTTCCACAAACCCGAATTCGAGGTTATCGCCACAGAAACGGGTTTTGTCCTCAAGGAACTGAACCTGGCAATAAAAAAGCTTAAAAAGTGGGCCAGGCCTAAAAAGGTAAGAACTCCGTTTGTTCATTTTCCTGCCCGTAGTTATATCACTCATCAGCCATACGGACAGGTACTTGTTCTTTCTCCATGGAATTACCCTTTTCAGCTGGTTTTCCTTCCCATGCTGGGAGCAATTACCGCCGGAAATTGCGTTATAGTGAAAGCATCCGGAAAGGTTCCGAATATTACCAGCGTAATGCAGAAGATAATTGGAAATTTTCCCGCCGGACTGGTGGCAATGGTAAACGGAGATCATTCAATAAGCGAACACCTTCTCAGCTATAAATTCGATTATATCTTTTTTACAGGCAGCACACGGATTGGTAAATACGTGATGCAAAAAGCATCTGAAAACCTTATACCTGTATCTCTTGAGCTTGGCGGCAAGAATCCATGTGTCGTAACCTCGGATGCGAAACTCGGCTTTGCGGCAAAGAGGATTGTTTGGGGAAAATTCATCAACGCAGGCCAAACCTGTATCTGTGCTGATTATCTGCTGGTAGACAAAAAGGTGAAAGATCGCCTGCTAGATCTGATATCCGCCGGTTTAAAAGAATTCTACGGCGAAAATCCGGAAAAAAGCAGGGATTTTGCAAGGATTATCAATGAAGAGAACCTGCTGCGGCTTGTTGCCCTCACTAAAACAGGACATATAGTTGCCGGCGGAAACTCCGACACAGAAACCCTCTACCTTGAACCAACGGTAATTAAGGATATCACACCCGGGGATCTCATTATGCAGGAAGAGATCTTCGGACCTGTGCTCCCTGTAATAGAATTTGAAAACTTAAGTGAAGTTTATAATATTATTGAAAGAAATCCGAAACCCCTTGCAGTTTATATATTCACCCGCAGTAAAAAACTGGCCCGCGAATTCCTGGCAAGAACAAGTTCGGGTACGGCTGCTGTAAATGATACCGTGATGCAGATTGCCTCTCCCTTTCTTCCATACGGTGGAGTGGGATACAGCGGCATGGGCAGGTATCATGGCAGAAGATCATTTGAAACATTTTCGAATACCCGGTCCGTACTCGTAAAATCGAATCTGATAGATTTGATTTTACGTTATCCTCCTTACACAAAATTCAGCAAAAAAATAATCAGATGGCTGATGAACTGAAAATTGTATCGGGCTGATTCATACATTCCCGCTTTCTGCCTGCAGCTTATATTGCTTCAATGGTTGAAGGCGGTTTTGCTGTTATATTATAGGTAACGCTTACCACACCTGGAACCTGGTCTGTAATGTCGGCAGCCATTTTTTCAAGAATTTCGTATGGCAGACGTGAGGGGGTTGCCGTTCTTGAATCTGTACTGTCCCAGCATCTGACTTCAATCTGCTGTCCGAAATCACGCCTGCCCTCCCTGACCCCTGTCACCCTGTCGGAATGCAGAATAGCCATATACTGGAATGCACCGCTGCCGGCAAGAGCCTTTTCAACAATCACTGTAGCCTTTCTTACTGTTTCCAGCCTTTCAGCTGTCACTTCACCAATTATCCTGGCTGCCAGTCCCGGTCCCGGAAAGGGTATCCTGCCCAGCATCTCTTCCGGCAGTCCCAGGGCCCTGCCTGCAATCCTTACCCCGTCCTTCCTCAGCCGTACAAGAGGTTCTATTATCTGATAGCCCAGGGCTTCCTCCGGATCTATTCCAAGCTGGGCAAAAACATTGTGCTGCCGCTTGATGCCCGCCACAGTTTCATCAACATCAGTAAGAATCGTACCCTGAAGCAGGAATCTGGCACCGCTTTCCCTTACCAGTCTCCCGAAAACCCTTTTATAAAAGGTATTTGTTACTGCCTCTCTTTTCTCCTCAGGATCAGTCAGTCCTTTAAGTGAATCAAGAAATTCCATTCTGGCATCGATTATCTCAACCTCAACCCCGAGTTCATGGAATACTGTTGACACCCATTCGGTTTCGCCCTCACGCAATAGTCCGTTCTGAACTATTACAGTCCGGAGCTGCCGCCCCAGTGCCCGGTGCCCCAGCATTGTCACCACTGAAGAATCAACCCCGCCCGAGAGAGCATTAATTGCAATACCGTCTCCGACAGCTGCTTTTATCGACTCTGCCTGTTCCTCAACAAATTTATCCGGATCCAGTTCCTTAAGGCCTATCTCTTGTATCATTGAATGATTATTTAGTATTTACAGCTCCGTTTTTCTCTCTTCCTGCAGGATCATATTTAACCAGCCCCGCCCCGCAGTTCAGGATCCGGTTCTTTCCGCCTGACAGCATCCCGTCTCACAATCCGTTCCGGTCAACGTGCCTGCCGGATATTCAACCACCTCGTATACAGGCCGGTATTGCCGGTTCAGGCGGACTTGTTCATATTTCCGGCATTGTTAAACCCATTCAAATATATTTTGTTTTTTTTATTTAAATGTTATACATCAGCAGATCCTTTGCATTTTCCCCGACTGTCGAAGCATTATTGCCATAACATCAGCAACTTATAATTCCTTTTTTTAGCTTTCTCCTGTAAATCCTTTCCGAATTACAGCGCCCTTGAGGTTGCAGATTCCTCCTTTGAGTATGATTCAGGCGGGACATCCAGGAGTTTCAGACCGCGGACCGGATTTTTTATGTACCTTCAATATTTTCTACCTTTGTATATTCTTTGTGTTCTCATCAAAAAATTCTGAATAAAACCAGTGTATATGAACAACATACATGAATTAACAAAATAGTAAAAAACTTATGATAAAAACATTCCTGCCTGCCATTACCGAAGTGACTGCATGCTGCAGTCGCTGTTCTGCTAAAAAACACCCGGGGATATGGATTTGAAGTGGCCGGAACCGGTTACGGAGAGGGGCAGGGAAAAGAGTATAACTTCCAACTTAATCAGTTCTGATCCGTGACAGTATGTTATGCGAAAAATAGAAAATTATTAATTACCGGGTTTATGAGAAAAACAATTTCAGGTTTTTGTATGATGTTATTATCATTAGTGATATCCGAAAAGGGGATTGCACAGGATAATAACTGGACGCATTTCAGGGGAAGTGGTCTTAATGGTATCGCAAGTGTAGAAACTGTTCCACTGAACTGGAATGATGATTCCGGTTTCAGATGGAAGACAGACATCCATGGCAGGGGCTGGTCTTCCCCTGTAGTCTATGGTGATCAGATATGGATAACCACTGCTACTGATGACGGCAGGGAACTTTTTGCCGTGTGTGCCGATTTCCGGAACGGCAAAATAATTCATGACATTAAGGTATTTTCCGTTTCTGATGTTGAAGGGAAGCATTCACTGAATTCATACGCTACTCCTACCCCATGTATAGAAAAAGGATTTGTGTATGTCCATTTCGGCAGTAACGGCACCGCATGCATTAATACTTCCAATGGCAATATAGTCTGGACCAGGACTGATCTGAAATGCAAACATGTACAGGGCCCGGCTTCATCTCCGGTACTGTATAAAAACCTTCTCATCCTTCATTATGAAGGTACTGATGTCAGATTTATTACTGCCCTGAACAAATCAACAGGCCAGACAGTATGGAAAACCGACAGGCCTCAAAAACCTTATGAACCACTCACGGTCATAGGCAGGAAGGCGTATGTAACACCTCTTATACTGAATGTAAAGGGCAAGGATCTGCTGATAACCAATGGTTCGGCAGTATGCAATGCTTATAATCCTGATACTGGTGAGGAGGTCTGGAGTCTGATCGGGGGAGCTGAATCAACCATTGCCATGCCCTTTTCAGAAAACGGCGTTTTATACTATTATACGGGCTTCATGAGAGATCCTTCAGGAACGGAATATTCCGAATTAATGGCAGTAAATCCGGATGGGAAAGGAGATATTACAGCCAGCAACATAATATGGAAAAAAAGAAGCGGCAGACTTCAATTGCTTACTCCGGTCATAAAAGACGGACTGATCTATACTGTTGATTCAAACAATAACCTGATGTGCATTGAAGCAGAAACGGGGAAAGAGGTGTGGACAACAAGGGTGAGGGCTAATTTCAACGCATCACCCGTCCTGGCGGCAGGCAGGATCTATTTTTTCTCGGTAAGGGGTGATGTACTTGTGATCAGGCCCGGAAGGAAATATGAAGTTTTAAGTCAGTTCCAGACTGGCAACCCGGTATGGGCAACACCGGCGTTTCTTAGGAATTCGATCATTCTGCGGACGGATAAATATATAGGAAGGATCGAATGATTTTCCCTTCTTCTACAGCCACGAACCTTCAGGTATCCTGTTATAAACCACAGTATCTTCAAACGCTTCCTTTGAAGAATATTTAAACTTATAACCATACCTTGAAGTAAGTTTTGTCGAATCAACGATTGTAGGATAAAAACTGTGGACAATGGAAGCAGGCTGAATATTCATTATCTTCAGATGCCAGCAAATCCACAGGAATCCTTTAATCACGAAAAAAGGAACCGGCAGGAATTTTTTATCGGGAACAATGTCTTTGACTGTCGAATAACTGTCAGGTACAAGATTATAAATTCCTGAGATTTCATTATCCTTAAGAATCAGTTCCATTAAAGCTACCAGGTCGACACTGTGGATGAACTGGAGTTTTGTTTCCCGTGTGAATTTCGGCAGGAAGGGTACCTTTATAAGGATTGATACTATGCTTTTTGGTTTGTCAAAGGCAGGACCCAGTACCTGGCAGGGTCTCAGTATCACTATACGCAGATCATCCCGGACTTTAATATTCGTGTAATTGTGTTCAACAAGCTTTTTGTTCATTCCATACCTGTATTTTCCGGGATCGAGGGGCTCAGATTCTGACATCCACAGGGGATTATTCTTTTTCCCCCCGTAAGCTGCAGCCGAAGATATATATATAAGTTGCCTGACAGATGGAGTTATCTGCGAAGCTTTCAATACATTATCCGATCCTGTTATATCTATCTCATATTCCTGTTTCCGGTTGCGCACTTTATTGAAGGAACATGCAAAATGCACTACGTTGGTTGGCTTCTCTCCGGCAAATATTGAAATAAGTTTTTCTTTCTCGGTAATACTGCATTTATAAAACCGGAACTTATCCCCGTGTAAAGAGTCACTGCATTCCCTGATGTCGATTCCGACTATTTCTGTATTTTTCTCTGCCAGGTGGCCGATCAGCATTCTGGCCAGAGATCCGGATGAACCTGTTATTAATACCTTCATAATAATTAAATTAACCAGACAATTAATGTATCAGTTCTTATACTGCCTCGATACTTGATGGTGGTTTGGCTGAAATATTATATGTCACACTGACAATACCGGGTACCTCATTTATGATATCTCCTGCAAGTGTTTCAAGTACTTCGAAAGGCAGTTTTGAAGCTTCATTCCCGAAAGCCTTTATTGCCACAAAAGAAACGCCCGGCTGATCCGGGACTAATAATATCTGCCAATATATTTATTTTCAACAATGAGCTTTTTCATTTCATGCGGATCGATCATATCCTGTCTGGCATAAACAATCTTTCCTCCCGGCTCTGCCAGCAGTGTGAAAGGGAGGGCTCCTCTCCAGCCGTTGCCAACAGCATCAATAAGCCTGTAAACATCATCTTCACTGAAGATATAATTCCGGTTTGATGCCTGCTGTGACTGGAGGAACTTCAATGCATCATTCTTTCTGTCCTGTTTGTCGGCACTAATTGTTATGAATTCGAAATCACGGCCGCAATACATACGGTCGATGATAACCAGTTCGGGAAATTCTGTTTTACAGGGACCGCACCATGTTGCCCATATATTGATCAGTCTGAGTTTATCCGAAGAATTATTCTGAATGAGCTCCATTACTCCGTTAACATCAATATCTTCAAGTGTTACAGGCAGTTTTGCCCACTGTTCATAGAGCTTTTCAGCATATTCATTTTTCCATGCCCACTTAATGGAGCATCCGAAAACCCTGGTAACGGGATTGGCAACCGGTTGTCCGGCCAGAACAGCATCAACTGCATTCCTGAGATCTTCCCCATTGCCGGTCCCGGGCTTTTCCGACCCGTCAACCCTTCCGTTATACCTGAGTATTCTGTCTTTATCAAAAACGAAACAATGTGGAGTGGCAACCGGGCCATAAGCCAGGGCGCTCTTTTGTTCATCGCCATCGTAAAGATAAATGAAGGGAAAAATTTTATCGGCTGCACGCTGTTTCATATCCTCAAAACTGTCACCCATATCCGAATAACCCAGTTCGGAATAGGTCAGAGCATCCACATTGTTCGGGGATATCATTACAACAGCGACTCCTTTCGCCCCGCACTCCTTTGTGAAAGAGATTATCCTGTCTTCATAAGCCTGTGCAGTGGGACAATGATTACAGCTGAAAATGACGACCAGAACGGGCGATTTACTGAAATCCTTCAGACTGTATATTTTATCATCAATTCCCCGAAGGCTGAAATCAGGAGCAATGGCTCCGGTCTCAAGAGTTTTTATTTCAGTCTGAACCGGCCGGGGATATAAATCAGTCAAGAAAATGAGGCTGAGCAATATCTGCAAGAGTAAATGTCTTTTCATGATTTCCCGGGAACATATTCAAATATACTTTGTTTTTACTGATTGGCAGATGCAGAATGGAGAATATAAACAAATACTATTTTGATCCGGCAGTCCGGATTAGGATTTTGTATTCAAATCAAGTTTCCAAATAAATCAATCTCAATTTACTATGGCAAATTTTATTGACGATTTCATGAAAAACTATGGTCCTGAGGTAAGCAGGCAGCTATCATCAAACCTGAATATTGACCAGGGAACCGTTCAGAAGCTTATTCCCGAACTGGCACCGCTTATCCTGGGCGGGCTCAAGCGTCAGAAGGATGACCGCGGAGGAGATGAAAGGGTAAACCATATACTGAACAAATATGGTGATTCGTCGGTGCTTGGCAACCTGAAAGGTCTTATCTCGGGCAAACTGAATGACAGCAGTGCTGACGCAAATCTTGGCGGACTTCTTGGAGACAAGGGAGGTGTGGCAGCAGCCCGGGCACTTGGTAAAAAAATGAACATTGACCCTTCGGTTATTATGAAGATAATTCCCGCACTGGCTCCTGTTATCCTTGCAGCCCTGACAAAGAAAAGGGATACGGGGAAAACCGGAATCGGAGGAATAGGATCACTGCTTGATGCAAATGGCGACGGAAATATTATTGACGATATTGCAGGCTTTATTTTAAAAGGAAAAGGCGGTGCATCTGCAGGTGCGGGTAAAAATATCCTCGGATCACTCCTGGGAGGCATTACTAAAAAATAAGAGGCGGATTCCAGGGTCGCAGAATGAATCCAGGATCGCAGAATGAATCCCGGATCGCAGAACAAATCCCCGGGTTGCAGAATAAATTCTCCGGTTATAGAATAAATCCCCGGCGGCAGTCACTTTGTCTCCGGGGATTTTGTTTTAATACAATCCCTGATATTCAGGATCAGAGAAACCGTTAAAGCCCCGAGAAACCCATAAAGGATCAGATTATCCACCAGAGCGGAACTGAAATCCAGTCCCGTGATCCTGTCGGCAAGATATTTCATATATGAAGCCGGAAGGCCTTTTTCCCCCATCTTCTCAAGTATACTGAAATGCCAGTCGGTAAGGGGACAGTAACCCGGAACCCCGGCAATCAGACCGAGCAGTGACCATGACAATCCCGTCAGCCCAAGCGTTATAAGGTTATAAAATCTTGTCTTCCGCCATATCCAGCCAAAGAGGTTGAACAGCACAAGTGAGGAATGAAACAGCAGGAAGAAAATATCAAGAGCCTTATGAAACATGGCATATCTGTATTTGATCCGGAAATAAAATCTTTCACAAACAAAAATAAAAGCCGGTAAGTCTTACTTTTCCGAAATTATACATTTTTACAAAGGCATGGCAGTGGTTTGACGTGGAAAATAAGCAGGAATTCTTTAAATTTGTTTTGCAAATCATGTATATGCATCACAACTGGTTCCTGGAATATAAAATCAAGATCAACCGGACAGGTCTTTGCGGGTAGTATCCTCAACTGATATAATTATCAAGATAATCATTGTTGAAGTCAAACATCTTGATTATCTGATTATCTGAAACAATTCCGGTATAAATATTCTTCTATAAATCAAATAAATGGAAAAACTAATAATAACAGGCTCAGGCCTCACAATCAACGACGTGGTAAGCGTTGCCCGCCACGGCCGGAGAGTTGAACTGCATCCCGATGCGCGCAGGAGAATCAGCATGTGCCGCGAAATGCTGGAAAAGAAACTGGAGGCACACGAAATAATGTACGGTATCAATACCGGTATCGGTGAATTTTCTGAAATAGTTCTCGACGACAATCAGATCAGGGATTTTCAGAAATACCTCGTTTATAACCATGCTGCCGGCATAGGTGACCCTGCTCCCCTTGAAACAGTAAGGGGCGCAATGCTTGGAAGGATTAACGTGCATGCCCGCGGTCAATCCGGAAACCGGCCTGAAATCACCGAAACACTGGCAGAGATGCTGAACAGGGGTGTCACACCCTATGTATGCCAGAAAGGTTCTGTGGGAGCTTCCGGTGATCTTGCCCCTATGTCACAGATAGCCCTTCTCCTCCTTGGTGAGGGAAAAGCATATTTCAGGGGGGAACTGCTCAGCGGAAAAGAAGCCATGGACAGGGCAGGTATTCCCGTTCCCGGACTGCATGCAAGGGACGGACTTGCAACAATCAACGGATCAAACATGCTGACAGCCATGAGTGCCATATGGCTCGTCGACGCGAATAACTGGCTGAAGCAGGCGGAAATAGCAGCCTCAATGTCGCTTGAGGCCCTGAAAGCCAACATGAAACCCTACAATCCGCTCCTTCATGAAGCAAGGGGATTCAGGGGAGCGGTGAGAAGTGCCGGGGCAATCAATAAATGTATTGCCGAAGGTGACCTTGCTGAAGGAAAAGTGAAATCAAAAGTACAGGATGCCTATTCCATGAGATCAACACCCCAGGTTATAGGAGCGGCACATGACATGCTCGCCTTTGCAAGGTCCCAGGTAGAAATTGAACTGAACGGCGTGGGTGATAATCCGGTCTTTTTCCCCGACAGGGATCTTCAGATCTCAGGTGCCAACTTCCAGGGCACCCCGGTAAGCGTTCCGATGGATATGGCCGGTGCCTGTATCACAATGGTCAGCGTAATGTCGGAAAGACGGATGAACCGTCTAAACAATGTTGCCCTCAGTGAAGGCCTGCCGGATTTCCTGACAAAGGGCGCAGGGATGTTCTCGGGAATGATGCTTAGCCAGTATACGGCCGACACCCTGATAGTTGAACAAAGGATACTGTCAATGCCGGCTTCGATACAGTCTATTCCAGCAGCTGCCGACCAGGAGGATTTTGTTTCAATGGGAATGAATACTGCAATCAAAAACAACCAGATACTTGACTGCGCATACGGTATCCTGGGCATAGAGTTTATGGCAGCAGCCCAGGCCCTGGATTTCAGAAAGAGTGAATATAAATTCGGCAGGGGCGTTCAGAAAGCTAAGGATGTCATCAGAAAACATGTCAGCTTCCTGGATATCGACCGCCCTCTCTATCCCGATCATACCCTCATGAAAGAACTCGTGAAATCCTGCGAGATACTTGAGGAGGTGGAAAAGGAAGTGGGAAAGCTGGAATGATTTCCTGACCGCCGGATGGTGCAGTTGACAGCAGGGCTATGCTGGTTCTGAACACGCCATATACAGGCCTCACGGGTCATGCACGGATAAATATTTTACAATTTATTAATACAAAATTTCATGATCATGATGCGAAAACCATTTTTTTTACTGATTCCGGTACTGCTGTGTTCAGCAATGATATCCCATGCCCAGCAGGTCTACACACCTTCCGCTGAAAACCTGAAAGCCCGTGAATGGTTTCAGGATGCAAAATTCGGAATGTTCATCCACTGGGGTGTTTATTCAATACTCGGAGATGGTGAATGGGTAATGAACAACCAGAGAATTGACAAGGAGACATACCAGAAGCTTCCTGCCTTCTTCAACCCGCTGGGCTATGATCCCGCTGAATGGGTTGCAATTGCAAAAAATGCAGGTATGAAGTATATCACCATTACAAGCAAGCATCACGACGGATTCGCCATGTTTGATTCAAAGCTCACTGACTGGGACATAGTTGACCGTACACCCTACAAAAAGGATGTCATAAAGATGCTGGCCGACGAATGCAGGAAGGAGGGAATAAAGCTTTTCTTCTATCACTCCCAGCTTGACTGGTACCAGGAAGATTATTATCCACGGGGCAATACAGGCCAGGCCTCGGGTCGTCCCGACAAAGGCAACTGGTACAGCTATCTCGATTTCATGGACGGACAGCTTACGGAACTCCTTACAAATTACGGTGAAATAGGCGGTATATGGTTCGACGGTTTCTGGGACAAGAGAAACTCCGACTGGAGGCTTGATCAGACATACGGTCTGATACACAGGCTTCAGCCCGCATGTCTCGTGGGGAGCAATCATCACCTGACTCCTTTCCCGGGTGAAGATTTCCAGATGTTCGAAAAGGACCTGCCGGGCCAGCAAACCACCGGTTTCAATCCCGAACAGACAGTGGGGCAGCTTCCGCTGGAAACATGTGAAACAATGAACAATTCCTGGGGATTCAACCTGCAGGATAAAAATTATAAATCAACAAAAAGCCTTATCCAGTATCTTGTAAAGGCAGCAGGCTTCAATTCAAACTTTCTGCTCAATGTGGGTCCCATGCCTGACGGGAAGATACAGCCCGAATTTATCTCGACCCTGAAGGAAATCGGCGAATGGATGAAGAAGAACGGAGAAACTGTTTACGGAACGCGGGGCGGTCCGGTAAGTCCCAGGTCATGGGGTGTGACTACACAAAAAGGAAATAAGGTATTTGTGCACATACTCAACCCGGAAGACAATAATATCCTCATTCCCGATTTCGGCAAAAAAATCCGGAATATAAGTGCCTTTGGCTCGGGGGTCAGGATAAAGTACAGGCAGGATGCTTTCGGCATTGCCATTACCCTGCCTGATAATCTTATAGACGAAACGGATACTATACTGGTTATCGAAATCTAGTTCACGGCTCAATCTTTCCCTGAAGACCTGCTGTGCCGGCCTGAGGCAGAATACTCCGTAACAAGGAATGCGGCCCCTGAAAAGGAGCTGCATTTCCTTATTTCAGAAACACCTCAAGCACCGGGATTTCTGCCGGGGGCTTAAGTACCGGAAGCGTTAGCGACAGGTCATTCTTGCCGCCTTCCCGGGGGGCTGACATGCTTATTTCTGAAGCATCATGGAGGAACTGGACATATTTTATCCTGTCAGCCATATCTTCAAGAGTGAGTCTTCCGAGCGGATAGGCAAGCAAATGAATATAGAGCCTGTTTGTTGACGGATTATATGTCAGAAGAGTGTTTTCAGGCGTCCTGAATCCTGCCGGTGCTTCGGTACATCCGTAAATGGAACGGCTGTTCACCTTCATCCAGTCGCCCATGGCATCCAGTCTTTCCTTTGCCCTGTAATCGAATTCGCCCCTTGCCGTCGGGCCTACATTCAGAAGCAGGTTGCCTCCCTTGCTTACTGATTCTATGAGTAGTTCAAGCAGCTGGGCCGGGCTCTTCCATGTTGTCTCATCACGGTAATAACCCCACGATCCGGAGAAAGTCTGGCAGGTTTCCCAGGGTACTCTCCGGCCGTCAACTTCAGGCCATTTTGCAACCTTATACTGCTCAGGGGTTGTAAAATCCCATCCTCCCTCAACATCTCGCAGATCAAGGCGGTCATCCACAATAATGCCGGGCTGAAGTGAACGGGCCAGCTTCAGCAGGTTTTCCGAATCCCAGTCATCGCGACCCTTGCCGTTTTTTCCGGGAAATGAGAAATCAAACCACATAATGCTTATTTCCCCGTAATTGGTAAGCAACTCCCTTACCTGGTTCTTCATATATTCCCGGTATTTGTTCATGTCCTTTCCCCGGTTCAGTTTTTCATATGCGGCATCCGTTTCCTGCCGCTGCGGATGGTTCCTGTCAATCGTATAGTCGGGATGATGCCAGTCAATCAGTGAATAATAAAAACCGACCTTCAACCCCTCCGCCCTGAATGCCTCGACAAACTCTTTTATCAGATCCCTTTTTGCCGGTGTATTGGTCGATTTATAGTCAGTGTATTTCGAATCGAACAGACAGAATCCTTCATGATGCTTTGCGGTCAGTACAACATACTTCATCCCTGCCTGCCTGGCCATCCTGGCCCATTCCTGAGGATTATAAAGATCCGGATCAAACATCTCGAAATATTTCCGGTACTGCTCCGCTGTGATTCTCTCCCTGTTCATTATCCATTCATGCCTTGCCGGCAGGGCATACAGGCCCCAGTGAATAAACATTCCGAAACGTGCTTCAGTCCACCATTTCATTCTCGCCATTTTCTGCGCTTCAGTTTCTTTCGGAAGCTGTGCCCGCGAAAGCTGAGGGGATATGAGCAGAAAAACCATAATTATAACTGTGATAAAGGTTCTGTTCTTCATACTTTCCTTTTTTTGAATTAATACTGTGGTTTATAAATTTAATTCTTCCCTGTCTAAATTAAGCAAATTCCCGATTTCTTTTTTCATGTTCTCATAATGGGAGCCTTCCCAGTAGATTTTGCCACATCCCCCGCATTTGCGGAAACGCTGGTAATATTGCCTGGTCCTTGGAGGGAGATCTGCAGACACTTCCTCCTTGCTTATTTCTGAAAGCAGGCCGTTGCATTCCATACATCTGGTAAAAATCTTCAGATCATTTCTCAGGTCAAATCTGTCCGCTATCTCCCTTATCTGTTCCCTCGGGTCGGAAGACCGGACCCAGTATCCGTGAGTGACACGCCTGTTTTTAAGCAGCTGCCTGTCACGGGTAAGTATCACCCGCTTCTGGGATACGGAAAGCTCAACAATCTCCCTGTCGTCATAAGTCCGTTCAAACAGAGTGTCAAAGCCAAGCAGTCTCATATATCTTACCAGTTTGCCCAGATGCACGTCGGCGATGAATTTCAGCGTTCTCAGAGGTTCCTGCCTGAGACGGGTGACCCCACTGATATTAAAGCTTTCAAAAACGGGATAAACGGAAATATGATCCTCATTTCCGGGTTTATAGGAAAAATCAACCGGTCTGCCGTTCACAAGTATCAGATCAATTTCCGTATGAGGAACGCCTAGCGACTCAATAACATCCTTTATTGAGGGATCTCCCCTGAATGAATGCTGAAATGACTGTTGTTTCCTGCCGGATGGCAGAAAATCATTCAGTTCCTCATAAAACCGGAAATATGCTGTCTTGTTTTTCATTTTTCTGATTCCGGACGTTCCTGCTCATTCTCCTGAAATGAACCTGGTGAACCAGGAAACCCGGAGTTGCTGAATACCGTGGAAACATCATGATCCTTGCGGAAAAGTTTAAAAATATCTTTTCTGAAGTACAGCCATCAGATCTTCCGTGTCCAGTTTCACAGGATTGTTCTTGGATTCGGTGTTCAGAGCTATTTCCGGCAGATCGTTCTCACTGATACCGGCCTGCCTGAGCCCGGGGAGATTCAGTCCGGCCGTCAGTTCATAGAGATATTCAATGAATTCATCAATCAGCCGCTCATCACTTTTCTTCCCGGCATCATCTATGAAAAGCCGTGCAAGCGATGCATATCTGGCGAGGAAGGGTCCGCTGCCGGATTGCTCTCTCAGCCGTCTCACCGTCATCTCATTGGAAGCTGCCATAAGGCTGCCGCAGATAAGTCCGTGCGGTATATCATACAAGGCTCCTGCCGCTGAGGCAAAACCATGAACGACTCCCAGTCCGGCATTAGCAAGGCAGATACCCGAGGTAAGTGCTGCAAAAGCCATTCCCGTTCTTGCATCACTGTCCTTTCCATTCCGGAAGACCCTGGTCAGGGATGCCCTGACTGCCTTCAGCCCTTCGGTCGCCAGGGCATCAGTATATTCATTTGACCGGGTTGAAAGATATGCTTCGGTCAGCTGGGTAAAACAATCCATTCCTGAAGCAGCAGTAACTTCCGGCGGGCATGAAATGGTCAGATCAGGATCAACCAGGGCTGTATCGGGAACGAAATTGTCATGCCGCAGGGATTTTTTGAAGCCATCCTTCCCCACTCTTGAAATTACTGAATTCTTTGTTGCTTCACTGCCTGTTCCGGCTGTCGTCGGCACGGCAATAAAGGGAATTTTTGTTCCGGGATGCTCTCTGAAACCGACCCCTTCAAGGTAGTCCCTTACATTACCTTCAACAGTCAGCATGGCAGAAATTGCCTTTCCGGCATCCATCACACTCCCACCGCCCACCGAAACAACAAGGTCAGGCGGATGTTTCCTGTAATGACTTACTGCATCATCAATCAGCCTGTCGGATGGTTCACCGCTGACAACAAGCTTCTCCACCTCAATCCCTTCTTCTTCCAGAACTCCTGCAAAGCTGAGTCCGGGAAAATTCTCCATTGCCGAAAATCTCCCGGAAACAAGAAGCATCCTGTTCCCGAAATTTCTGATAAGGGCAGGCAGCTCCCGGGATTTTCCCCTGCCGAAAATTATAAGCGGCAGTCTGCTGAACCGGAATGATTCTATCATTATTCCCGCTTATCGGGTTTCAGAATATTGTATCTGACTCCCTTACGGGGTTCCGCCATCATACCGGCAACTTTGTCGCGCCATTTCAGATAGTGAGCAGTCTGCTTGTGTGCTTCCACATCCTTTTCCGATTCATAGGCTTCATAAACCATAAACCTGGCCGGGTCATCCGCCTGCTGGATAAAATCAAACCTGAAATTTCCGGCTTCCTTTACCGATTCATTATGATTTTCTTCAGTTGCTTTTATAAAATCCCCGATCGACTCGGGTTTAACATGTACATAAACACAGGTAACAATCATTTCTCGTATTTTTAAGTAAAAATAAGTTTTCTGTCATAAAAACCCATTGTATCAGCACATCGTCACGCTACCGGGACTCTTGCCGGAAATCAGGGTCCGGGCAGCCTGGTCTGCAACAGGCAATTATCTGGCAACATCAATTTCCTTCTTTTCCTTGAAGAAAAAGATGAAACAAACAAGGACGGCAACCGCAATATAGGTTGGAATGAACCATATCTTCTGCCACTGGTAAACCTGGCCGGCACTGTAGTAATTGGTCACAAAGCCGGAAACCCAGGTGCCAATGAACATTCCCAGCCCGTAGGTAACAAAGGTGAATAGTCCCTGTGAAGCACTCTTTATCCTCTCATTCGACTTTTTCTCGGTGTACATATAGCCTGTCACAAAGAAAAAGTCATAGCAGATCCCATGAAGAATTATTCCGGCATAAAGCATCCAGGCATTCGGTCCCATGTCGCCGAATGCAAAACAGACATACCTGGCTATCCATGCCGACATTCCGATAAGCAGCATGTTCTTGACACCTATTCTGTTGAAAAGGAAAGGTATTGCCAGGATGAAAAGGGCTTCCGAAATCTGACCCATCACCATTTTACCGGCAGCATTATGCATTCCTGCCTGATTAAGAAACAGGTTTGCGAATCCGAAATAGAAGGAAAGGGGTATGCAGACAAATATGGCGGCTATAAAAAAGATCAGATAGGGCTTGTCGCGGAAAAGTACAAAAGCATCAACACCCATTATTGATTTTACTGAGGTGGGCTCCCTGGCAGGAGGCGGAGTATCGGGAAGAATAAAACTGAATAAACCAAGTGCAACTGAAACTACTGCGGCCATGATAAATGTTCCGGTTGTTTGTTCGATGCCCAGTGCAGCTATCATAAATCCTGCAATAACCCAGCCCACGGTTCCGAACACCCTGACAAGTGGAAACTGCTTGCCCGGATCTGTCATCTGCCTGAATGCCACACTGTTTGACAGACCTATCGTAGGCATGTAGGCAAGCGAATAAAGAAGGATAACCCAGTAAAAAGTACTGTTTGTGGTTACCCTGGCTGCCAGGAAAAGTAATACGCCGCCAATCAGGTGGAGTACTCCCATAACTTTCTGGGCGGCAAAAAATCTGTCAGCCACCATGCCAATAAAAAACGGGGAGATCATGGTTGCGATTGCCAGTGCAGAATAGGCAGCTCCTATCTGTATGCCGGTGGAACCAAGAAATTTGGTCATGAATGTTCCCATCGTAACATACCATGATCCCCATACGTAGTATTGAAGAAACATCATCAGTCCGAGAACAAAGCTGGTTTTTGGTTTCATAATCAGTAGATTTCAGGTTTTTTTACTCAAATTGGATATGTTTCCGGAGCTGTTCCTGTGTACAGAGTACTTCCGGTGCTTTAAAATTAAAAAATTGAATCAGAATAAAAAACGGTTTTAATCAGTCAAAGGGCGCCCTGACAATTCCCGAACCGATATCCGCGGGTAAGAATCCGGCTTTCATGCCCTCATAGTTAGCAGAACCCATCAGTTTATCCGTGAGTATTGTCCCTTTCAGGGCATTTTCATTTCTGAGTTTCTGTGCCCAGAGTGCAGCCACGCCTGCAACATGAGGCGTTGCCATACTGGTTCCGCTCAACAGTTCAAGGCCTCCGCCCCGTTTTGCCGATAATATTCCGACTCCCGGTGCTGACACCCTTGCTCCGGTATTGGAAAAAGAAGCAACCGTATAACCATCTGATACTTTGTTCAATGCTGCGACCGAAATCATTCCCTCAGCCACAGCCGGCGGACTGACGGAAATTACATAGTCCGGATTCACATTCCGGCGGCTTTCATTGCCTGCTGCGGCAACAAGAAGGCAGGGCTGGCGAAAATCTCCCAGCACCCTTATCATTGCAGCAAGCCGTTCAAAAAGAAGCACATTGCTCCTGTAGCCTTCAAGTGCCATTGAAGTTGCAAGATCCACAGGTATCCCCTTTCCTGTAAGCTGACCAACATAGCCCGGGAAATCAATGCCAAACGACATTGAGACAATATTTGCACCATTCTGAACAGCCCACTGAATTCCCTCCGTGACTATATCGCTGCTGCTGCCGCCTTTTCCCAGTATTTTTCCAATAAGGGCTTTTTTAATTCCGGGAGCCACACCTATCCGGGATCCGGATACATTTCTCCCGAAAACAGTTCCGGCACAATGGGTTCCGTGACCAACTATATCGTTGTCAGCCTCTGAGGTGAAATTTTTCCTTATCAGTTCAATTCCCTCGAAAGAGGGATGATCCGGATCAATTCCTGTATCCAGCAGGGCAACCACGATGCCTGAACCATCAAAGGGAGATATGTCTGCCCCGACAGCTTCTATCCCCCAGGAATCCCTTGCAGCCGTGGATACATCACCCGGCTCCCTGTCCACGGGAGCAATCAGTTTCACCGGTATCGCCGGAGCAATGGCGGCAATATCCTTCATTCCTGCTATCTCAGCAGCTTTTTGCCTGGTAAGATCATCATATTCAATCTTTACAGGTTCAACATCAACCATGGCTCCGGAATCAGCCTGCAAGGTCTTAACGCTGTCAAGAGGTTCTGCCGGCCCGTGAATCTGAAACTGACGTAAAATAACATGCCTGACTTTCATTTTTTGTATAGATTTTCTGATTCTGTTATGTGATAAATTCTTTCAATACTCCCCCACCCCGGTTATGCAATTTACAGCATAGGCCGATAAAAATCAACAATATACCGGGTCAATCAGCGGATGTTAATAAAAATTCATTTTTATTCATAATTTGAAACAATACATAAATAAAGAATGCGTTTATATTTAACATGAAATGATGAATATAATTATTTTATTACTATTTTTGATCCTTGAATGTGTCTGATACAAATTGCATAATTAATGAATAATTATACACCGAATCGTTTGCTCAACTGATCCTGAACCGTTTTTAATGTCTGAATTATGGATACAAGTAAAAACCAATCTTCAAAAAACCCGGGAACAACACCTGTCCAGATCATTGCCGTACTGATAACCTACCTTATCGCCGGTTTTATAACAGTATGCATCTGCGGTATCGGCTACCTTCTGATAAAATAGCCAGGATACCATCACGGTATTCCGGCCGTTGGTCAAAACAGGCAAAAAACCGGCCCTGACTGCAGATTGAACAATTCTCATTGATTGTCAACGGATTGCATTATCCTTTAGCATCCAATCCCCTTTTTTCCGTTTTTTCCTGTCAATTTACGCCAGGTTTTGACGAATGTACCCCCGGGATCTATAAGAGGCATGTTAAACCAAACAAGCGGTCATCATTGTTTGACAAAGGCTTTTCAAATCATGCTGAAAAGTCCATATAACGGGCGTTTGCAGCTTGTTTTAAGGCTCTCCGCAATGTATCTTTGAAAGAAAAGTTATATAAAATGAAAGTCATTTACAAGGTTACATCTGAGCCTACAGGAATTGTCCTTATCAGGAGAAGAAAGATTGCAAAAGCATTAAGATGGTGGCTGCGTGAGAACGGATTTGAATTCAAGTATTACTATTATTTCGGATATGTTCAGTAAGCAATGGCCACTGAAAAGCTGCAATTCCTGAATACAGGATCTGCCGGCCCCGTCCCGGCAGCCTGCAGCCGTCTGCTTCAGAAAATCATTAATTGAAGGTTATCCTTCTTTTTCTTAATTTGAGATCCGCATAAATCAGGAGTACGATTGTCAGAAGAAAAAAGCTGTTGGCTGCCCTGAAAAAATTGATTTCGTCAATTTCAATAATGGAAGTTTTGAATATCAATGAAATTGCTGCCAATATCAGACAAACAACTCCTGTTCCGGCGAAAATCCATGCAAAACGTATTAGTGTTCTCATAACCTGAAGTTTTAAAAAAGAACCTTAATTCATGCCGCTTCACCTGCTGCAGTTATCCCTGGCTTCATCTGCACATCACTCAGAATCCGGGACTGTACCCGGAAATCATGTTCCCGAATGTAAAGATACTATATGATTTTTTGTTTCTAACTGTCTATTTTATTGATTTTGACCAATATAGAATAATACTGGATTAAACCTGACAGGCAGGTGACAAAAACAGGGTAAATAAAAGGAAGAATGTATCCGCCCCTTCAGGCAGGAGCATAGGAAAGACTTGACTTTTATTGAAATTATTAGTAATTTTATACCTGGGTTGAAAGTCAAAACTCCGTCATTTTCTCCCTTGGAGACCCGCTTGTATACAAGGGCTTTTAAACAGGCCTGATTTATATTCATAGCTCCAAAAAAGGGGAAGCCGAAAACCTTGAAAAGAGTAGGCATAATAGCAAAAGGAAGTCTTTCATGGAAGCACGAGCCCATAATCCGGAAGAACAGCTCCGGAAAATTATCAATCTGATAAATGAAAATAAATCAGATACCATCAGCGTCCGCAAAATAAGGGATATCATCGGCAGTGAACATCTCTCCGGAAAAAAAATACACAATCCCTTTGCTCAGAGAAAATCCTACATGGAATTCAATAAAGACGACGGCTACAGAGAGAATTACATTTCCTAGCAGTTCCGGCGATTACGATACACAAACATATGAAACTGAAAAGCCTTCAGGTTTCACCAGGAGAATTGTTATCAGCTCAGCATAACAATAACAGAATCTTTTTGCCCGAAAAGCGTCAAACAGCCCCGCCGGTATCAGTTATACCTGTTTAATTCCGCGACAGATCTGTTTTTTTCCCTTTCCATTTCCTTCAGCTTCCTGAAACTGTCATAATAAATTCCATATTCGAGTAGATATTCCGTCAGGGATATTTCACCCCCGCTGAGTGCTTTCAGGAGGTATCCCCTGTTGTCTGCCGATTTAAGGGCTGAGCGGAAAGATTCTATGCTGGCCTGCAAAGACAGGATTTTCTCATAAAGTGCCTTCATCTGTTCATGGTACTGCAACCTGTAATCTGTTTCCATTTCCTTTGAGGCAAGAAGACTTGCCTTTTCATATCTGATCTTGTTCCTGTTCTCCCAGAGAGGCAGTGAAAAACCCATGGCAAGTCCCCGGAACTGTTCCCCGGCTGTCTTTTCACTCATATATCCTGCTTCAAGCCTGGGCAGATTCATCGCCCGGCTGAGCCGGATCCGTACTTCCCCCGCAGCTATTTCCTTTCCGATCCACTGCAGTGAGGGATTGTTCCCCCGGGCACCTTCAAACCATGATTCAAAATCCTGACCTGCCGGATACCAGGCATAAACCGTGTCAGAGAAAGCAATCCTGTTTCCGCCGTTATATCTCGCCAGTTCATTTAGCGAAAAGGCGGTTTCAATATTGTTGTTTTCCAGCTCGCTCTGTATGCCCAGCAAATTAAGTCTTGCCTTGTTCAGATCCATTATGCCAATTTCTCCGGCATCATATTTCATTTCATACAGTTCATAGATCTTCCTGATGTTTTCACAGCGTTCCGAAATGATCCGCGACATGGAATTCAGGAAAACAAGGTCAGCCAGAACAAGCCTGACCTGAAAAAACACATCAGCCCTGTGACTCAGGTATTCAAGCTCTGCCTGATCATTCATCAGGTCTGAAATCCTCGACCGGAAAACATATGCTGAAGGAAAATCAAATGCCTGCCGTACGGACATATCTTTTCTGGGACCAATATCTTCAGGAGAGCCATTAAGGTAATTGAAATCTGCCTGGGGGCCGGGAAGATAAATATCCGTTTTATGACCAAGCCTTTCAGCATCTGTTTTTTTCCGCAAGGCAGCCAGTGTACTGTTATTCTGTTCTATCTGTCGGAGAATATCATCAGGAATGGTCTGGGCCCGGGCTGCCGGTACCGACAGAACAAGAAATGGCAATAAAAATATCATGATTATTGAAATCCTCATTTTCCTGCATTTTTTGGGTTTTTGAAAAGACTGTATACTATTGGTACTATATAGATATTCAACAGGGTTGATGTCAGCAGTCCGCCCAGGATAACCTTTGCCATCGGACTCTGTATTTCATTTCCAGAAAGATCTCCCTTGAGGGCCAGCGGAACCAGTGCAAGGGCAGCAGTCAGGGCGGTCATCAGAATCGCATTAAGCCTGTCGGCCGATCCCCGGATAATTGTCTCCCCGGGTGATACTCCCTTCAATGCCAGTCTCTGGTAATTTGAAATCAGAAGAATGCCATTCCGGGTGGCAATGCCGAAAAGGGTGATAAAGCCTATTATGGCCGGAATGCTTAAAACCCCTGATGTAAGCCCGATGGCAAATACTCCGCCGATAAGGGCAAGAGGCAGATTCAGAAGGATGATTCCTGCAAGCCTGAAATTCCTGAACTCCAGGTAAAGCAGAAGGAAAATTATAAACAGGGCCACCACTGAGGTGAACAACAGAGTCCGGGATGCTCTTGCCTCACTTTCAAACTGACCTCCGTATTCAATCCAGTAATCCTCAGGAAGTTGTATTCTCCTGTTAATATTATCCTGAATTTCATTCACCACACTCCTGAGATCGCGTCCGGCCACATTGGCTGATATAACAATTTTTCTCCTGACATTTTCCCGGCTGATGGAACCGGGGCCTGTTGCCGAAACAATGTCCGCAACCTCTTCAAGAGGAACTTTCTTTCCGTCATAGGTATCAATCAGGGCAGTTTTTATACCATCCAGAGATTCAGTATAATCACTGTTAAGCCTGAGTACCAGGTCAAAACTTCTTTGCCCCTCATAAATATCACCCAGTTTCTCCCCACTGAAGGCGAGATCGGCGAAATCAGTAAATTCATCAATCGGTATTCTGTGGCGAAGAAGCATTTCCCTGTTTGCACGTATCTGAATCTGTGGCACTTCTATCTGCTGTTCAACATTTACATCCACCAGGCCCTCAATATCTGTTATAACCGACCTGATTTCATTTGCCGTTGAAAACATTTTATTCAGTTCAGTGCCAAACAGCTTTATCGCGATATTGGCACTCGTACCCGACAACATGTGATCGATACGGTGCCCGAGGGGCTGACCGACAGTAAAGACAATACCGGGTATCTTTGCCAGAGTTGCCCTTACATCAGCCACAAATTCCCGCTGCGAACGCTTTCCCTTAAGGAAATTTACATCAATTTCCGAGCTGTTCGTTGACTGGGAATGTTCATCGAGTTCTCCCCTTCCCGTACGGCGGGCCGTACTTGTAACCTCAGGAAGTGCGAGAAGTTCCTTTTCGATAAGTCTGCCAAGCCGGTCATTTTCTTCCAGGGAAGTACCCGGTTGTGTTAATATGGAAAGGGTAAGGGCACCCTCATTGAACTCAGGAAGAAAACTGCGCCCGAATCCTGACAGTACAACCAGGGTTGCTATCAGAACAATTCCGGTTGAGACAAGTATTGCAGTCTTCTTTTTAAGCGCCCATTCAAGTGATATCCTGTAATAGTATGTTAAGTGCCGTATCAGCCATTTATCCTTTTCATTCCTTTCAAGGTACTTTTCATTCGAAAGCATCATCCTGGCTAGCAGCGGTGTAAGTGTCATGGCAATCACAAGCGACACAAACAGCGAAACAAGGAATGAGATGCCGAGAGGTTTCAGCATTCTTCCCTCCATACCCGACAGAAAGAACAATGGAAAGAAAGCAACCATTATTATAAGGGTTGCATTGAAGATAGATGCCCTGATCTCCTTTGAGGCTGTAAAAACAACTGTAAACGATGATTCCCTTTCGCCGGCCGGCTTCATTCTGTTTTGCCGGAGCCTCTTATATACATTCTCCACATCTATGATGGCATCATCAACAAGTGATCCTATTGCAATAGCCATTCCGCCCAGACTCATGGTATTGATAGACATACCCAGTAATCTCAGCACCAGAACAGCACCAAGAAGCGACAACGGGATGGCAAGCAGTGAGATGAGTGTGGTCCTGAAACTGCCGAGAAAAACAATGAGAATGATTGTAACAAATATCGCCCCCTCAATCAGGGCACGCTGTACATTCCTTACCGACCTCTCAATGAAGTCTGCCTGCCGGAATATTTTTGTATCCAGCCGCACATCTGGTGGCAGACTGTTTTTCAGGCTTTCCAGGTTCTTTTCTATCTGCCTGGTTACTTCAAGGGTATTTGCATTTGGCTGCTTTGATACTGAAATTATTACAGCAGGTTCGGCATTGCTAGAGGCATGCCCCATCTTTACGGCACTGCCGATTCTGACCTCAGCAATATCACTTATCCTCACAATATTGCCGGCTGCAGTCTTTATATAACTGTCGCCTATAGCTTCCAGATCCGGGGTTCTCCCTATTCCCCTTATGGCATATTCATTCCCGTATTGCCTTAAAACCCCGCCGCTGGAATTCCGGGCCAGTCCCCTTACAGCCCCGGCAAGTTCCTGCATGGTCACTCTGAAATATTTCATTTTCTGAGGCTCAGCCAGAACCTGGTACTGCTTGTAATCACCCCCGGTAATGGTTACCTGTGAAACACCCCCGGTGGAAAGAATAAGAGGCTTTACACTCCACTCGGCGAGTGTCCGCAAATCCATCAGACTGGTACTGTCTGACTGTATGCCTATGAAAAATATCTCACCCATCACGCTTGACTGCGGTGCAAGCATGGGCTGTCCCACTCCCATAGGCATTCCGGATGAAATACCGATAAGCTTTTCACTCACAATCTGACGCGCCCTGAAAATATCCGTTCCCCAGTCAAACTCAACCCATACAAATGAATATCCCTGGGAAGAGGCTGATCTAACCCTTCTGACGTCAGTAGCACCATTCACGGCAGTCTCTATTGGAAAAGTAACCATCCTTTCAACCTCTTCCGGCGCCATACCGTGGGCATCAGTCATTACCACAACCGTAGGAGCGGTAAGGTCGGGAAATACATCGATCTCCATACGGGATGCGGTTCTGCTTCCATAAACCAGCAGCAGTGCCGAAGCAATCAGAATAAGAAACTTGTTGTTCAGAGAGAATTTTATGATACTGTCCAGCATGGCTGTTCATTTTAATGGACATGGCCGGAATGAGCGTCAAGCGCGCCCGTGGCCTGTGCAAGTTTGATATAGATGGCTCCCTCTGTAACTATTCTCTCATCTGCCCGGAGACCTTCCGCCACCTCGGTACGGTAACCATCCGTCCTGCCGGTTCTGATCTCCCGTTTTTCAAATAGTTCGGGAGTGTGCTGAACCCATACAAAATAGACACCCTGCTCTTCAAGTATGGCAGTATTTGGTACAACCAGTGTATCTTCCCTGTCCCCGGCTTCAAGAAACACCTCAACGAAACTTCCCGGGATAAACTCACCATGACTCTCAATACCCAGAGTGACAGGTATCAGGAAATTATCTTCCCCGGCGGCTTTGCCGTATGACAGGATTCTGCCTCCAAGTTCATCGAGACTGTAGGTCCTGCCGGCATTGATCTTCCTGATTCTTACTGCCTTAATCTGGTGAAGCTGTGAGGAATATCTTTGCGGGACATCCACTTTTACAGCCAGGAAACTGTTTTGCAATATGACGACAAGAGTCTGGCCGGCATTTACATATTCTCCATTGCTGACCATTATCCGCATTATAAATCCTTTTGCAGGACTGGTGACAAGCTGTCCGGTATTGTTGAAGCTTTCCCTGTAACTCTCATATACCGATCTGTCATTTTCAAAACGGTTTTTAATCTCCAGAAATTCCTTTTCCGGTATTATTCTGTCCTTCAGAAGAGATAATGCCCTCTCCATGTCGGCGGAGGACCTCTCAAAATTGTTTTTCGCCTGTGAATACCTGACCGAGAAATTATTGTCAGCCAGGCTGCTGCCGCTAACCGTAAACAAGATCTGCCCCTGACCGACTTCATCCCCTTCATAAATACCACCCGGGCCAAACTGCACTATTCCCCCTGTTCTGGCAGACACTATAAATTCATTACTGCTCAGCGGCTGAACCAGTCCGGTTGTTTTAATCACCTGGGCAAAAGCCTCCTGCCGGGGGTATCCGGTGGAAAAATCCACCTTCCACGACTGTTCCTTTGTAAAAACTGAAGTGTTTGCCTCTGAATGAGCCCCGTCTTCCAGTGCCTCATGGACCGCCTCATGGTTTCCGTAAACCTCAACATTATTGACAATAAGCTCACATTCCGATTCTCCGGCTGAAATATTATATTTAAGAATGCCGCTTCCCGCAGATTCAGGAACAAAGGAGAAACTGTAGATTCCCTTTCCTGAGGAAGCCGTATTTTCAGGCACAAACTCCTTCCCGTTAATAATATATACCAGTCTTATCTTTGCATCCCCGACAGCCCTGAAACCCGGGACTGAACTTAAATAGGTGACAATACTGGCAGGCTCACCGGCAACAAAATGATCTGTTTCTATAAAAAGCTCGAATCTGTCGCAGTAAGCCGTATACTGAATCATGTGATCGTGATGTTCAGAATGATGATCCTCTGGCTTATTACCACATCCTGTAAGCAGGATGACTGATATGAAAAAATATAATAATCTGAATTTCATTTTCCTGGCTTAAATTCATGAAATACGAAATAACACGGCAGGTATGTTCCTTGCCGGTGTAAAAAAATTTTATCTCAGATGGAATTTAAGCCGCAGGAGGAGCCCTGAGACCTGAAGCAGGATAGGAATCCTTTAACTGATACTTTCCGGATCCTCTTTCAAAGACCAAAAAGCTGGGCCTGTTCTGATTTATGTATAATAAACCTTCTCCTGTCAGTGAATTGTAATCTGAATTTAACAGTTGGTCCGGAGTAATATTCTCGAATGTACCGATCTGTATTTTTTCATTTATTTCCGGAACCGTCACCTCCAGTTCAAGAAAACAATTATCACCCTGCTGACCCTTGTCATTGCCGTGAGAACCGGTACTTTCACTTTCATTCTGCAGGTCATCAAATGACAGACTGCCGGAGGGCAGACAAGCACATGGCTGCCTGTGTGCCGTTGCGAAACAAGTAAAAGGGCCATGGTGGTGATGAGGAATAACAGTGCGGGCAAGGAAGGCCATGGTTCCCAGAATTATTATCAGGGGTATCTTTAAGACTTTATTCCTCATATTGTTAAATCCTGTGCAAAAGTAACAAATTAATAAACCAGCTTGTTCAATTTAACTTCTTTTAACCTGGCTGATTCATAAAGCGAAACCCGGTATGCCGGCAGATCCGGGCCGTACAGGGCTGATCATCAGCAGCTATCGGCAGTCATCAGCCGTCATCGCCCGGGAGATTAAACCTCCGGGACTGGCTTGCTGAAATCCCCCGGAGGAGTTATGTCAGTCCCCGTCCGCTTTACTGAAACAAATAAAATGTTAAAAACCGGAAAAATAAGTTGAAAAACATTTTTGTTTTTTGTCTCTTCATAAACTAAATTTGTTTAGAACTACTCGATCGGAATACATGGCATTCAAAATAAAAAAAAATTCGTCCCGGTTTTGCCTGTTGTTCACCCTTATCACAGCCATCCCGGTTCACGCACAGGATTTATCTGAACTGAACAAGTCAGAGCCCTTTACTATCAGCGGGAGTGCAGGACTGACCAGTTCCTTCTATTCTGCCTCCGGCATCCCGGATCGCCAGGCACCCTTTGCCTATGGCATCCATGCCAATGCCACCATGACCCTTTATGGCATAGCAATGCCCTTTTCCTTTACCTGGTACAACAACAGCAAAGTGGGTTTCAGTCAGCCATTCAACCAGTTCGGAATCAGTCCGAAATACAGGTGGCTCACTCTTCACCTGGGCTACCGCAATCTGTCCTTCTCTGAATTCACCCTGAGCGGTTACACTTTTCTGGGTGCCGGTATTGAAGCCAGTCCGGGCAGGTTCCGCATCGGTGCGATGTATGGTAAGTTTAACCAGAACTCCGTGTATGACCTGGCGATGGCCGACTCAATGCCGAAAATGACCCGGACAGGCTGGGCTGCCAAGCTGGGCTACGGCAGCGAGAAACGATTTGTCGACCTGTCGGTGCTGCGGATAGGTGACGATCCCAAAGGATATGACACTCTTAATATCGAACCGGGAATACCGGCACCCGAACAGAATATTGCACTGGGACTCACCTCCCGCTTTGACATAAGCGAAAAACTGACCTTCAGGTTTGACGGTTCATACAGTTTCTACACCTTCAACCGCGCCTTTGCCGCCACCGGCATCAGCGATGACGCCCTGCTCCGGCTGGCAGGCAATTTCATCAGGGTGAACAGCACCAGCGAATACTTCAAGGCGCTCAAGACCAGCATCAGCTATTCCTTCAGCCAGGGAACCGTAACCGGTATCGAGTACCGGCGTATCGACCCGGGCTTCCGGTCCATGGGAAGTTATTTCTTCAACAACGATATTGAACACCTGACCATCAACCAGAGCCTGGCTCTCCTGAAAAACAAAATTAACCTGCGAGGCTCACTGGGGGCTCAGCGTGATAACCTGAAAGGGGCCAAGGAGCATACCGCACTCAGGATCATCGGATCCCTCACCGGCAATTACAACATAAACCAGAACTGGGCAGTAGATGCAACATTCAATAATTTCTCAACCAATCAGCGTGTATTCAGGACAGCAACAGACCAAAGCCTGCTCATCTACCAGGTCAACCGCACGATAACACTGTCCCCGCGCTACATGAACGCCGGCGAAAAAATGTCGCACATGGCCATGCTGAACATCAATGTTACAGCGCTTGAAGACAAAAACCAGAGCACTTCAGACATGACTGAAACCGAAACCTATATGGCAATGCTGATCTACAACCTGGGCCTGCTTCAGCTTAAGATGAACATTTCCGCCGGACTCAACTACACCATGATGCTGAACAAAAACTTTGAGAACAGGCTGGCAGGCGGCAATATCAATGTTGCCAAAACACTGCTCCGGGACCAGTTATCACTTGGACTGAACAATAACCTGATGATCAACAGGATCAACGATGACAAGGGTCTGATCCTCAACTCGGCGCTGACAGCTGCCTGGAGGTTCCACCCGAAACATTCACTCTCACTTAACCTTAACCTTATCAACAACCGGTTTGCCGAAGGATCGGCAGTACCGACATATCACGAAATAAGAGGAGACTTTGGCTATGCGTTCACATTCTGACAGATCACACGAAAAAGAAGAAAAGACAATGGCATCTGCCACATTCCGCAAAGACCGGTTCCCGGTACGGTATCCGGAGACATCCTGCCGGGAGAGTTTTAAGACATCGGGACAGGCTGCAGGATACCCGGCATCATCCCGGGCTGTCGCCTTCCTCAGAAGAGGGCTGGCCGCAGTGATCCTGATCATAACGGCGCTGACGGCTGCCCTGGCTCAGGAGCTGGTAAACCAGACCGTGCAGGTGCTTCCCCCCTATACCGGCAAGTTGTCCCATTACTTCGCAACACCGGGGCGAATCGTGAGTATAATCACGACTAACCCTAACAATATAGACGCAAGGGAGTACAGGTATTACCTTCACGGCTATATTGAGAGCGTTCACAATGACGGTGAGATCCGGATAGGTACCCGGAGGGACTACCGGCCGGCCACACCTTCAGTAATGAAAGCTCAGCTGGGGCCTGACGGAGGAGTTATAGCATGGCTTCCCTATACACTTACCTACAGCGACATACAGCAGGTCTTCAGTCCCCAGAACCTTGAGTACCGGGGTATCTCCCGCGAGCAGGCAGAAAAAACCGGCCTGCCAGACGGCATGTACCGTATCTGTTTCATGCTCTATATCAACCCCTGGGGTGACGGCTTTTCTGCGCAGGGACCATTCTGCAGCCCTCCGTTCAGTATCATCTCCGATTTTACAGCCGTGGAAGCTCCCCAGATTATTCAGCCGCCGGACAATTCCATGCTCACTCCCGAACAGTTGCAGACACTGCAGTTCACCTGGACTATGCCTCCCGGTGCTCCTGCAACCACACAGTACAGGCTGAGGATCATTGAGCTGAATGACGAGTCGGCCAATTACCGGGACATGCTCCGCACCGAAGCTTATCCTGCATTTTTCGAGACCACCGTAACCGGTGTACCCACCTTTTTATATACCATAGCCAATCCACCCTTCAGACCTGACAAGGCTTACGCATTTATAATCAGAGCAATAGATCCCCTTGGAAACACAAACTTCAAAAACAGCGGCTTCAGCGAAGTGAACCTTTTCATGCAGGCTAAACAGACGATGTCGTCACCACCGCCCGCGGCCCCGCCACCAACACTTTATATTCCCGGGCAGCAGTTCACCCGGGTGACCCCGTCGATAATGAAGCCCACCACTATTAAAGGAAGGCTGTCATATAAGTACCCCTCTGCCAGGCCAAAGCTTTTTTCTCAGGGCACAAAACCACCGCCACTGTCAAATGCCAGGATCAAACTGGTCACATATTACATAGTGAAAGATTCAAAAGGACGAATAGTTGAAAATATGACCAGAGAGGGTCAGAAATGGAGCAATCATGTCAACTACAAAGGGCTTGACGACAGAGTGGTGGCAACGGCAACCACCGGCAGGGATGGTGAGTTCGAATTTAACTTCCTCTCAAACAACAGCGGGGAACCAATCGGCATAACTGATTGCAGTGTGAGAGTAGCCCGGCTTGAAAATCCAGCTGCAGATCCCTGTGAACTTATGCCCGGCATTGATCAGCTTCTGGCCGGCAGAGGCGGACCCAGAATGAGCGGGGAAACAGATAACGGCACGGATGACGATGTAAATTGCAGGCTCTATCTCGCTTATCGCATCGTGATTGAGGGAGAGCATGCACGTTACTACCTTGATCCGGACCAGGATCTGAAGTACTTTTTTGAGGTTAAAGCGGGAGAGACAAAAGATGTTAAAGAGGTCACAACCCTGGTCAGAAGCTTTGAACTAAAGGTAAAGGCAACTGCCAGATGGTCCGGGGAAGAGTTTACCATTCATGACAAAGAGGAGTTACAGCAAATGGATGTATGGATCTACCGGAAGGTAAATTTCAATTACCCTTCCATATTCCCTGAAAATGATGTCAGGCCCGATAAAAGCAGCAAGTTTCCGGCACCTCACTTCCCCGGCTTTACCTGTGTAGGGAAAGAGACCACCGACAAAAATGGAATTGCATCGCTTACAGATCTCGTCCTCAATGATAATACAACATATCAGTATTATTTCTATATAAACGCAGAGACCTACAGTTTCGAGACAGATGGCCTTGTTATGCTGAACCTGAAAGATCTCATCGACATTGAAAACAGAAAAAATGCAACAACCACAGAGATAACAGATCCCAATACCAGCCAGACCATTCAGTTAAATGTTACTCCTGAAGATGAAACATGGGATCGTCTGCTGAATATGCGATCTGCCCACAGGTGGGGGAACAATCGCGGATTTTTACACACTGAGCAGCTTGATCTGCGCTTCCCTGCACTGGTAATTAAACTGATAGAACCAGAAGGATTAAAGCAGATCAATATACCCGCATATGTCACTCTCAGGGAGGAATACCGGGCCGGGAAACTGCTGGTGGAAAATACCTGGAAGACTATCCGTCTGGAAAATGACATCACACGGTTCATCCCCATGGGCCGCATTGATTCCAGTACCTACGAACTCAAGGAATTGTCGGCAGAATTCACTCCCCTGCCGCAGGAACAGATTCTGTCAGGTCCCCGCCGGACCGTCACCGCAAAAATTGAGGGCTTTGCAGATGAAACCTTCCTGGTAAAGGAAGAAGATCCACTGAAAATAGGAGAACGCTTTGAAATGGTCATTATAATGCGTTACGGCGCCGCCATGAGGGGAAAGGTACTCGATGCCATCACCCGGAAGCCGCTTGCCGGCGTCAAGCTGAAAGTGATAGGCGAGATGGAGATGGCCACCACCACCGACAAGGAGGGGAAATACGAACTCAGGGCACGAAAGCTTGACAAACAGCGCCGTGTGGAAATATCAAGATCCGGATATATGACTGACACGGTAACTGTCACCCTCAACAGGGAGGATAATGTGTACAACTTTGAACTTTTCCCCATGGCACGCATGCTGGAAGTGGAAGTATGGGCCGGAAATAACTGGAAAAAGGGAGCGGTGGTGACACTGCCTGATGTGCCTGAAAGCTGGACATATGACTTTAACACAGGGACTACAAAAGGATCATCCGGATTTTTGGAGCAGGCGATGAAGCAGGCCGGACAACAGGCGGCACAGAAGACGACACAGCAGGCAGCACAGCAGGCGACACAGCAAACCGCACAACAGACAGCGGTACAGACGGTACAGGCCGTTTCCACCGGTACCGTGAGCACAAATCTGAACAGTATGGCAATGAAGCTCCGGCAGCCGGTACAGAAAGAACAGATCACACAGAGCATGCGGGACAAATATAATATGACACTCTCAGACGGACTGCAGGTATCTGCTGCGATTTCGCCGGCCTACGGACTGCAGGCTGCCTCTTCTGATGAAGGGCCTGCCTGTTCACAGGTGACCGACAGTGATGGATGGGCAGGATTTTGCTTTACAGGAGGAACGGGAGACCACTTCAGGCTGGTAATAACCAATGATCCTGACGCGGATGACAACTACTGCTCCATAATCACCAAGGTATCTGTGCCCTACGAGAAGTCTGTCATGGGATCACGTTACAGGTTCACGATGCCGGGCGGGGGATGCCTGTCTGGAACAGTATATCTGGGAGAAGGCACGGAGAAGCCCCTGGAGGGTATGAAGGTGAGGGCAACTGTCAATGTTGACGACGAAACGTACGACATAGTTGCCTCCACGGATGCCTCAGGCCGCTACAAGCTGCCCAACCTGCCTGTCAACAGGCCCTTCAGGCTGACAGTGACATCAGACAAAGGCAGTAACAACTTTGTAGGTTACAATAATGACAACTATGTGCTGGAAAAAGGAGGTAACGAATGCCAGGCCGAAGATTTCCATATGAGATCGGTAGACGGGGTTGACATCAGCAGCTTTATGGGCTTCCCCTTTGATGCATCCGGTTTCAAAAAACTGCCGGGCGGAAGGATGAGTCTGACCGGCAGTATCACTCTCCCTGCAAACGCACATTTCAATGAACAGATTATTGATATCAGCGATGTGGAAATGGTTAAGAGCAGCGTCATCAACACTGAGGGCGACACACTGCTGCTGCCGGCAATACTCCCCTTCATCACTGACATCAACGACCTCACCGTGACACTCCCGGGCGGCTATAAGGCGCTCATCACCGATGAGGCGGGACTAAAACTTGAACTCTATGATCAGACCAGGCTGCATGGCGAGATGAAAGCATCGGTAATGATTCACTCAGAAGCACATGTTCCGGAGCTCAATGGCAACTTCGCAGGCTGGGGCTATGACCTTCCCGACCTCCTGCTGGCTGCAAAGCCGGCTACTGACAACCCGCTGATAACGGTCTACAGGGGCAGCGGACAGATACCCTCCGGCAGTACCGGCAGCAACGGATTCTATCTCACTGACGGAAAGACCAGTGAGCTGGTTTACAGCGTTGAAGGTTTTACAAGAAAAGCTTATGCTGAGCCGGGAAAGTCATTCTTTGACAAAAACGGACTGACATTACAGACCAGGCTAAAAGCATCAATACATACCCTGAATCCGCGTAATCTGGAGCTTGATGCGGGTACGATAAGGATAAACAGGAAAGGACTGACAACACTTAACCAGAAGCCCTTCACGGTGATGATGGGCAACTGGAGACTGAACTGCGATAAATGGGCCATCACCTATGACGGAATAATGGTTTCTGAGGCAACTCTTTCTGCCGGTGCCGATATAAAGATTGAAAATATCAGGTTTACTTCTGAAGCCATGCTGACTGACAAGTCGACTATACACCTTGACAGGATGAAACTGCTTGGTGTAAGGGAAATAATGATCAATACAACAAAGAAGGGACTGCGATACGGATATCTCCACAGCGGCGTTAACGGCTGGAGCCTTTATGCCACGCCTGATGACGGAGAGACCACCGTGGCCACCCTCAGTGATATGCCGGGGCTGGCCCCGGGTGACAAAATACAGTTCACAGCCGTTGACTTCAACAGCGAGGGCGAGAGTATGCTGCTTCTGAACAGCCGCAAGTTCAGGCTTTTCAATATTGTTGACTTCACACCCTACCCCTCCACCCGTATGTATGTATATGAATCATCGGTGAAACTTAAGGGGAATTTCGATTTCGGGATACCCGGATATGTAAGACCTTCCGGCGCAATGGGATACTTCAGGGAAGGCAACAGGCTGGAGTTTGCCATGATGGATATGGATGTTTTCAGGTTCACACATCACAATGTCATCTATGACCTCACCGAAGAGTACAGGCTGAGCGAAGGCCTCTTCACTGCCAGAGGTACAGTCAGGGAACCGGGACACCTGCCAAGCCTGAAAGTGACAATGTCACACAGGGCAACGGAAACCCGTGTCGACTTTGACAAGGGCCAGAAACTCGATATGGGCTCAGGCAGGGAGCTGGCAAACCTCGTGGGCAACAACAGGGTGATAAACAATGCATGGGATGTCCTGCGCTTCGAGGGTGATGTTAGGGGATTCAACAATATAAATCCCGGACAGAAAATGAACTTCGAGGTGAGGGGCACCGTACAGGCTGCGGGACAACAAATTGCAGTAAGCGATATTCCCTCTTTCCCCGGCCTGACAATGACCTATGACCTGCCTAATGCGAGACTGATTGGCAGTGCAGCTCTCAACATGAACCTGGGAGGGCTGAAGCTTGATGGCAATATCAATACCGTGATGGACAGCCAGGGATGGCTTTTCAATGCCAGTGGCATGATAGATATACCGGGTATCGGCGGCGCCAGTCTGTTCGGCCTGTTCGGCAACTACAGCAATATACCCGGTGATGTGTCAAAGAAAATTGGCAGTGCAGTCTGCCTGCCGGCTGAATTCACGAAAAACCTTCACGGATTCTTCCTCTCAGCCGGACTGACGAAGCAGGTGCTGCCCAGGGTCGAATATGACTACGAAGTGCTGAAGGTTAAGGCCGGCGTTGATGTGAGCATCAATGCACGCACCTTCATGACCTTCGGCCAGGGAACCACATTCGGCATGGGTGTGCTGGCCGAAGGACACGCCTACCTGGGCGGCTACCTGGCAGTCACATGTACCTCTGCAGAGGCTGATGCACGGCTGCAGTTCGGGGTCAGCGGAGACTACAACACCGCTACACGTGTATACAATATAGATGGCTGCGCAAGCCTCAACCTGAAGGTATCGGCCAGCCAGTGCCTTCCTGCACTGGGCATATGCGGTCCCTGTCTGTCACTCGACCTGGCCGACTTCACCATAGGTGCGACAGTACATCTCGATAACAACAAGGGCTTATCAATGGGAATAACCACCTCGAGTTGCGACCAGCAGTGCAAATAGTTTCAACAGCAAAAGAGAAAACGACATGAGAATATCAGTTAATCATAAGAGCAAGAGAGAGTTCCTGAAGCTGAGCCTCATCATTGCCTTCTGCATGTTAATGAGCAGTGTTGCTCCGGGGCAGGAGCAGATAAGGATGGCACACCCGGCACCCAAAGGGGTTCTTGTTTTTGCCGGACTGGAGCTGGCCGATGGCAACAGGATCGATTACTACACCGTTGAACGCTCCTATGACCAGCGCCGCTGGGAGATCATTACCGAAATGAGAACCCCGTCAGGGTGGGATGAGTTCTACGCCGCTCTCAGGTTGTGGGAATCTGATTTCGGATTCCAGGGTCAGCCCGCACCTTATGAAATCATGGAAGGCTGGCACAGGTGCATGATTGTCGGAGTAATAGACAGTATGGGCTACTGGGCCTCATTAACGGGTATCAGGCTGGCAGCCGGACTGACATTCTACGACCAGTCTGTACAGAAAGGAAAGAGTGTGTGGTACAGAACGAAGGGAATGAAAAACGGTAAAGTAACATCTGAGCACAACTCACTTCCTGTTGAATGGCCCGTAATCCCGCAGTTTGACCCTGTCACCCTCAGTGACAGAAACGTCGACAAAACGCTTTTCTACCTCAAGTGGCAGTCGCAGGGCAGCAATCCTGCTCCTTATTTCATCATACGATACTATGAGGGTGATCAGCTTCATGATGCAGAAGGTACGGTGGCATCATACCGCACAGGAGATATTACCTACTATATATTCCAGGATTCCACCGGGCAGCTTACACAGAACAGGCAGTACTTCCTCAATCCGGCTGACCTGTATGGCAACAGGGCTGAAGCAACAGATATCGTGCTGGTCTCACGCACCACGTCTTCCCCCACCTTTTTCAGCAACATGAATGTTGAGGCTGACACAACAGGCTACGGTATCATGCTGAGCTGGAAGCTGGATAATAAGGATCATCTGAAAGGGGTGGGCATCTACCGCAGCAACAGCTATGACGGGGAGGAATATAAACTGCTGGCAACCCTCCCTCCTGCCGACAATTCTTACATGGACAGGATGGTCGATCCCGACAGGACATATTACTATTACCTTGAGACCATCAGTGATCAGGAACTTACACCACAGCGCAGCGGGATAATCTTCAGTTCGGCCACAGACAGGCTTCAGCCGCTCTTCCCGGCCATCAGCCGGGATGAAGATGTACCCGGAGCTGTCACCATCAGGGTAAAAGCCACCGATCTCAATCTTGCCGGGGTGAAAATATACCGCAGTGACGGTATTACACCGGAACTGTGGCCCATCACCGACATACTGCCTCTAACGGACAATGTGGCCCTCTATACTGACACCAGCGGCATCCTGAGCGGCGAACGCAGCTTCCTGTACGCCGCCACGGCAGTGAACAGCAGTTCGGTAGAAAGTATTCTTTCAGACACTCTGATTATCCATCCCGGTATCGCGACCATACCGCCTCCGCCCAACACACTGTCAGCCATTGAAGAAGATAATGCCGTGCAACTCGTATGGGAAGATGTCAGGAGCAGACATATGGCTGTCCGCGGCTACCGCCTTTACCGCCGCAACATCCCCGACGGCCGGTTTACCCCGCTGCTGCCGGCAGACAGCATTATTACCATACCGATGTTTACCGACTCTGCCGGACAGGCGGGAAAGAGCTATGAATACGCGGTAGAGACTGTTGATGACCTGGGCGGAGTGAGCGCTTCGATGACTGCTGCCACCCTTACACTAAGGCCATACAGGCTGCCTCTGCCGCCTGCCGTATGGCTTACTGCCGGTGAGGGTAAAGTGACGGTACAGTGGGGTGAAGCGGCTGACCAGCCCGAGCTGATACTCAGCCTCTACCGGTACCAGAGAGGCCGTGAGCCGGAACTGCTGAATAAAGCCGGCAGCAAGGAGAGGATTTATGTGGATGCTGATGTAAAAAAGGGAGAGCTCTGGTTCTATTATACCACCTTCACCGACAGTGAAGGGAATGTGAGTGCCCGCTCACGGGAAGCAGGTATAAGGGTGAAATAAGAGTGACATAAGGATAAAATAATAGTGCTGCAAGGGCGGGACAAGAGTGATAAAAAAGTCCCTGCAACTGTGATAACTCAGGAAAGAATCATATCCCCAGCATGTCCATAATACCGGTTATAAAGGTCAGCGGATGAGCCGGATTACCCGGCACATAAAGATCAATATGGTGTTTTTCAATGAAATCCCTCTTAACGGCAGGGCTTCCGGCGAAGAGCCCTCCGCTGATGGCATCGGTACCGCAAAGGATAATAAGCCTGGGTGAAGGAACTGCCCTGTACGTCATTTCAAGAGCATCCGCCATATTCTCACTGACAGGTCCGGTTATTACAATGCCGTCGGCATGACGCGGTGAGGCAACAAACTCAATACCGTAACGGCCCATGTCAAAATTCACGTTCCCGGCTGCATGGAGTTCCATTTCACAGGAATTATCCCCTCCTGCCGAAACCTGCCTGAGTTTGAGAGCTCTCCTGAAAAGCCTGCGGATCACGGGTCTGACAGCCAATCCATTGAAGCCGGACCAGCCGGTCTGACCGGGCTTTACTATCAGACCACTCCTTTCTGATGCCGCAATCCGGTAGTCAGCGGAAAAGCGGAAAACCCCGGGGAACATGAAGGCACATGCATTGCAGAAAGTACAACGGCCAAGGTCAATTGAACCGCTTTCCCCGTCAATGGCAGCAGTGGGACACATCGTAGCGGCAGCTTCAGCCTGGGATGATGTAATTTCAGCAGATATGACAGGCCTTCCCCTGAAACGTTCTGAAAGGACCTGATTTCGCAGATCAGCTATGTACTGTATGCGATGGTCAGCCAATATCCTGATTTCCTTTATCATAATTTTCCATTCTGCCCATTACAGATCGTTGCCGCAATAGGATAAGTTAAAACTCTTGTTGCACAGGGGAAAGTCCGATATTTCCTGATTGCGGACCGCAAGTGCCAGGGCCATCCAGTTGTGCAGTGAGGGATCCTTGATCCTGTAATCCACCAGCCGGCCATCAGCATCAGTCAGGGCCACATGGCATATTTCCCCCCTCCATCCTTCGGTAACAGACACTGCAAGGCTCTCCGGCATGAATCTGAGATCATAAACAGGCCGGCCCGTATTCTTTTCCCCGTTTTTCCATACTTCAACCAGTTTACGGATGATCCCTGCCGATTCTCTTACTTCCATGACGCGCAACCTGCCACGGGCCATGACATCACCTTTTGTCTGCAACGCAGGTTTTATCTCCATCTGTCTGTAATACTGGAAGGGGTGGCTTGCACGTATATCCCGGACAAGGCCGCATGAACGGGCAGCCATTCCCACGGCCCCTGCTGAAAGAGCCTGCTGCCTGCTTACAGTACCTGTTTCCTCAAAGCGGCCCAGCACACTGGGCAGCGTGTAAACACAATCTGTCACGTTGACATATCTTCTTTCAACCTCCCCGAGTACCCTGAGTATTTCATCCGCAATCTTTTCCGTAAGAGGATAATCCGATCCGCCGGGACGGATCAGTCCCTTCCCGAAACGATTCCCGCACCAGAATTGTGTGGTATTGATAATCAGCGTCCGCAATGCCTCGCATGCAACCTGCCCGAGCTGATAGGCCACATCTGCACACAATGCCGCAGTATCACCTATGTGTATCCCGATACGTTCCATTTCAAGGGCAATACATCTTTCGATCTCCAGTGAAGGAGGCGGGATAAATCCTGCCAGCGACTCGGAAAGCTGCGCATGGGCCAGTCCGTGACCTGTGGCAGTGTCACCGGCAATACTTTCAGCGAGCAGGGAACGCCGGAGGCCATTCTCCCCCGCTTCCGTAAAAAGCCGCTCAATCCCCCGATGCTGATAACCCAGCTGTATCTCCAGATGCAGGACTTTCTCACCATTGCAGATAAACCTGAAATGACCGGGCTCAATCACGCCGGCATGAACAGGTCCTACTCCAACCTCATGAAGCACCTCGCTTTCCATTTCATAAAACGGATAAGTGCTTATCACATTCCGCCTGTCGGCCCTGTCATGAGGATATCTCACGGGCTTAAGCCAGGGATGGCCTTCAAAGCCCAAACCGTATCGTTCATGTATTTCACGTTCAAATATATGCATGGCCGTACATGAATCAGAAAGTGATCTCAGGGATGTCCCGCCGTCCTTCTTCTCATGACAGAGTATTCTGATGGTACCGGTTTCATCATCCGCAATACAGCACATAAAACGCAATCCTTCAGGGATCCTGTGGCAGAAATAATTCAGGCAATGGAATTGTTCCCTGCCCAGCATGGTGATAAGCTCTTCACGAAAGAGGGAATAATCAAGTACCGGAATGTCTTCTGTGCCGGCAGGTACAGAGGCATTCATGACTTCTGTATATCTTAAACTGGTCATCTTTTTTTACTTTGGGAGCAAGGCAACACTTTTGCCTATCAGTTCAGCCAGAAAGGGCGGCTGGTAAAAACAAATCATTATAACCATACCCAGGAGGATGAACTGGCTGATCGTTTCTGCCGGATTCACAGTACCGGGCAGTCTGATATCCCTGCAATTCCTTGGTGATGAGAAACTAATATGCATTATTCTTGTACTCATGGCATAAACCACAAATGTGAGAAGTATGAGCGAAAGCACCAGAACAAACCACTGGCCGTTAATGACCATGGTATTGAAGATCATCAGCTCCGGAATAAACATTCCGGAAGGGGGAATGGCCAGTATGGTGATCATTCCGGTTATCAGAACAGTTCCGCCTGCGGGATAGAGTTGTAAATACCTTCCTGTTTCATCGAGCCTGAAAGTATGCAGTATCTCGGAAAGCTGCCCCATCTGGTAAAAAAGACTGGATTTTGCAAGTGAATGGAGCACAATAAGCAGCAAGGCGGCATAATATCCATTACCGCCAATACCAAGGGCAATCGCCACCAGTCCCATGTTCTCAAAACTGGAATAGGCCAGCATACGCTTCAGGTGCTTTGCCTTGAGCATGTATCCCGCAGCAATAAGAAGAGACATAACTCCTGCCAGAACCAGCACATGATTCATGAAAGGCAGAATAGACGTGGTGGAGAAGAGGGTATAAATACGGAAAATAGCCAGGAATCCCACATTCATGAGAGCGGTGGAAATAAGTGCACTCACAGGCGGAGGAGCCACCGAATGGGCATCTATGGTAACGGTATGCATCGGGAAAAGTCCCATCTTTGTGCTGAATCCCACAACCACGAATACGAAGGCAATCTTCAGGTAAAGCGGATCAGCTCCGGCAATCACAAGGGAGAATGAGGAAAATGAGAGGTTGGGTGCCTCACCGGTTCCATAGATAAATCCGAGGAAAAGAATTCCCAGATAGGCCAGGGCTATCCCGGTGGAGCAGATGAATATATATTTCCATGTGGCTTCAAGTGCTATTTCTGTACGGTCGTGATAAATCAGCACCGCCACGGCAAGGGTGGTGGCTTCCACGAAAATCCAGAGGACAGTCATGGTGTTTGCAAGGTAGGCACCTGCCATAAAGGTTATAAGTGCCGTCAGAGCTGAATGGTATATGTTGTAAGTTTTCAGGTTGTCCCTGCGGGTGTATTTGAATCCGTGATACAATGTCGGCACGGTAAGGAGTGCCAGTACCGAAAGCAGAAGTACTGCAGTACTGTCGAAAGTAAAGTAGGCAAGTTCTGTTTTGCCCTGATGTATCCATGCATACACGGTAAGGGCAATCAGCAATGCAGAAAAGACAAGTGAAAGCACCCTGGTAACAAGCCTGCCGGGAGACAGGAGTATTGAAGCACTCAGCAATACTGACCCTATGAAAAAAAACAGCAGCATCTTTAATCTTTCAACATTGTTAGTTCATTTGTATGAGGTTTCAGCTTCAGTCCGAAGAAACCCAGTATAAGGGCCCCGACAAACAGGTCAAGCAACAGGCCGATGTTTATAAACATGGGCATTTCGCTTCCCATCGCCAGGGAAAAGAAAAAAACAGCATTTTCAACAACCAGGAATCCTATCAGATGTGAAAGAATAAGCTGATGTGTCACTATCAGGAGAAGACCCGTATAAAGCGTAAAGAGAGAAATAGCCAGGTAAATGGTGTTAATGAAGGGATTCACAAGAATTGTTGCCAGACTGACACTGATAAACAGGCCGGCAATAGAAAGCAGGAGAAGATAAAAACCGGGCATTGCCTGGCGGTGAACCCTGGTCACCCCTGACCGCCTAAGTATTCTGTTGAGGAGGTAAGGCAGAATCATTGCTTTGAAAAAGAGTGTCTCTGCCACAATAAAAAGCAGGTTGATCAGATTCACCTCCTTCAGCTCCAGCACCGCAATGCCGCATAACATCAGACCCTGAACGGCAATCAGCCTGACATAGGTGGCCAGTCTCTCCGCCGATGCAAAATAAATCAGGGTGACTGCAAAAATAACGATAAGGTAATTTACCATTTTTCAGATAAGTTTTTCAGTCAGTATCAGTATTACCATGAACGCAATAAGTGCAACCGAAGTCAGTGTCAGTATATATTTCGGGTTCTTGTTCATTTTGTTTCGTGCCCTGAATGATTCTGTAATGCCGATCACAACGGCAAACAGTGCCTGGACGATAAAGAACATCAGAACCTTCACCGGGGTATTCCACCCGGCCGGCACTATCAGATTATATATCAGCGAACCATACATGGCAAATTTCAGATATGTGCCGGCATGAATGAGAGCCTTGTCAAAGCCGCTGTGGTCAAGTATCATAACTTCATGAACCATGGTGAGCTCAAGATGGGTTTTCGGATCGTCAACCGGAAGCCTGCTGTTCTCGATCATGGCTATCTGTATAAACAGATAGGCTCCGATAACGCTGTATATAAAGACATAATCATTCCCTGTAATATAGAAATGATTGAATATTACGGAAAAGGATGTATATCCGGTAAACATGGCGAATGTAGCCATCAGCACGAAAAAAGCCGGTTCCACAATCATGGAGTAAAGGGCCTCGCGGCTTGCCCCCATCCCCTGAAAACTGCTTCCCGTATCAAGAGCGGCGATAATCATGAAAAACTTACCAAGGGCCAGAAGGTAGGCAAAAAAAATAAAATCCCCCTCAAAAGAGATCAGTGCCTTGTATTGGGCAAAGGGCAGCAGAAGCATTGCAACAATAACCGACACAAGAGCAACGGATGGCGCTATCCGGAATATGATACCCGTTGTGTCGCTGAAAACACTTCCCTTTCTCAGCATAACCGCTATGTCTTTCAGGGGCTGAAATATTCCGGGACCTTTCCGGCCCGAGGCAATGCTTTTTGTCCGGAGGATTACTCCCGGAAAAAACAGGGCTGCAACCAATATCAGTAGAAAACCTGCCATGCTCAAATAATGTTAAACAATGAAAGCAACAATACCAGCAGCATGAAAACAAAGGCATACAGAATGTAATGCCTGATCTGGCCGGTCTGCATCATCGCAATTTTTTTCAGCAGGTCAGAAATAAAGCCTGCCGGTCTGTCAACCAGCTTCCTTTTATAAATATCCTCGCTGTGAAATTCAAATTTCCTTTTCCGGGGGAAAATCTCGCTCTCGCCTATTATTTCAGTTTGCACTCTGGTGCGCAGCACCGGTTTTGCAATATCGCTATAGTTGGATGCAAATGATGTTGCCGTGTATTGCTGCCTTGAAGTCACGGCGGTATATGCGCACCCCCAGGTCGGGCCCGTTTCAGTAATCCTTCTGCTCAGGTGAAAACTGCGCCATATGAGCACTGCCGCAAGTGTGACAATGAAAATTCCTCCTGCCAGACTGATCTGTGACAGGTTGTATGTAAAGGTTCCGCGGATAAACAACTGGCTTTCCAGGTCCCATATACTGACTGCCAGTTTAAAAACCGGTTTCACCACTAACGGTGATGCCAGTCCGATAAACAATATCAGTACAAGGATAACAAGCTGGGGGGCGAGCATCCCCTTTGTTGCTTCGCCGGCATGATTTACTGTTTCAGATCTGGCTTCACCAAGAAAGACGATACCGAAAGCCCTTGTAAAGCAGAAAACAGCCAGTCCGCCGATAAGCGAAAGCCCGATAAGCGATCCTATGATCAGGATGGACTGATACAGTGTGGCATCAGGCAAACTGGTGAACATCCCCATGTAAATCAGATATTCCGAGATAAATCCGTTGAACGGAGGCAGTCCGCAGATTGCCAGTGAACCGGCCAGAAAGAGCATTGCTGTATGTGGCATTTTTTTCATCAGTCCCCCCATCCGCTCCATGTTACGGGTATGGATGGCACGGTAAACCGATCCGGAGCTGAAAAAGAGAAGGGATTTGAAAAGTGAATGATTGAGCAGGTGCAGCAATCCTCCGGAAAATCCAAGCAGGGCAAGCATGTGGTTATCAAGAGCCCTGCCGGCCATTCCCAGGCCGATGCCTATACCTGTTATGCCAATATTCTCAATTGTGGAATAGGCCAGAAGCTTCTTCAGGTCTTTCTGTACCAGGGCCATCATCACCCCCAGTATTCCTGATAAAAGGGAAATTACCAGGATTATTGCCGCACAGGCGAAAAGATCAGACTGCACGGGTATCAACACCCTCATTATCCCGTATATGCCCATTTTTATCATCACCCCCGACATTACACCGGACACATGGGAGGGAGCTGCAGGATGAGCTTCCGGAAGCCAGGTATGCAGGGGGATGAATCCGGCCTTGATGGCAAAGCCTGTAAAAAACAGGAGAAAAACAGGCAGATTGCGATGTACGGCAAAATAGCCCGCAAGGGCATCAAAACTCATACTGCCCGTGGCCTTTTGAACCAGTAAAAAAGCAATCAGTATGAAAAACATCCCGATATGCATCTGGATGAGATAACTGATGCCGGTCTTTAAAATATTTCTTTCCTCCGCTTCAAAAATCACAAGGAAAAAGGATGAAAGAGCCATTATCTCCCAGGCTATAAGAAAAGCCACCCCTTCCCTCAGCATTACAACCATCAGCATTGACAGCCAGAGCCAGATATACGAAAAATAATGAATGGAAAAACGGAAGGACGGCATCCTCTGATGATATGGAGCAAGATAGCCCCTGGCATACAGAAGGCCTGTGAGAACCGTAATGTTGATGACCAGGATGAAGAAGGCTGCAAGATTATCGATTACAAGAGTAATTCCTGTGCCGTAAGATGGAGAAAACAGCGGTATTTCCCTGATTCCGGCTGATCCGGCAAGAATGCCGGTACTCCATGACGTGGTGAGAACCATGCCGGCCAGCAGAAACAACAGCGTGAAGTAATGCTTCAAATGCTTCGGTACTGCAAAAACCAGAAGCGAAAGGACAGGGATAATGAAAAATAAGGTGGAATTAACCATTAAGACCAGAAATTTGCACACAAATGTATAAAATATCAGCTGAAAGACAAATACGGGGAAAACTAAATTTCAGGCTTGTATTAGCCTGATGTTCAGCAAAGTTTCAGGCACACCCCTCCAGCCGGGCGAGGATCTCTGATGACTGACAGAGTTCTGAACTTTTATTGTTAAAATATTTAGGACACACGGTACGAAAGATTTAAGAGCGAAACCCCGGGGTTATGACCAAGGAGTGATTAATAGCAGGATGAGGGATTAAACACTGAGCAGTATGAGAGGATCAGGTTAAAAACGGTCAATCAATGAACCAGTTTATTATCCTATTTATGTATATTTGCGTCCAAGCTCAATGAAAAAGGACAGAAATATCATACTCAGGATCCAGGGGTCAGCGTTACTGACCATATTTTTGCTCTTATTTGCAGGCAATAACTTCTTTCATCATGCCCATCAGGTTGATGACAGAATAATTGTTCATTCCCATCCCTTTAAATCAGATTCACAGGGCAATCCCGTACATAAGCATCCTGCAACTGATTATCTCCTGATACATCTTTTCAACACTATTGTTTTCTGCTTCATCTTCAGCATAACCCGGGCCGGTACTGTGTCAGGCCCCGCTTACACGATTGTCCCGCACTACAGAAATCCCTTTTTCAGCCTTATTTCTTTTCTGCCCCTGAAATTCCGGGGTCCTCCCCCGCTCAGACTCCTCTGATATCCCGAAGCCGGATAATCTGAAAAGGGCTACAGGTCTTAAAACTGTTTCACCCCCCCAATATTGATATTTTAAGTCTAAAAAAATGCCAAGGATTTTATTACCAATATTATTACTGATCATTGTATCCTGCAATAACCAGCCCGTTCATGAAAAGACAGTACCTGACCACACTCGGGAAAGAACAGGGCAGCGGAGAAGAAGAGAAGCAAAAAGACGGCAGGAAGAACACAGGCACGAAATTTTCCACCTGAAAAATGACAGTCTCAGAGTAAGAGACCCCCTGCTTCTCGCGAATCTGAAAACCGATGTAGTCCACCCCAGGGAATATCATTATGAACTGACAACATTCGGTATTGTGAAACCGGTTCCCGGAAATTATGCCGAAGTATCTGTACCTTTTGACGGCAGGATAATCAGATCAAATGTCAAACTGGGCCAAAAAATTGCAGCAGGCACTCCGCTGTTTGAAATATTTTCCCCCGATTACCTTGAATCGGTCAGGACTTTTCTTGAAGCAAAGCGGGAAAAGGAAATCAGGGAAATAAATTACAGACGCAAAAAGGACCTGTTCGATTCGGAGATCATTTCAAGAAAGGAATATGAGGAGGCCAGGCTGGAATATGATCTGGCAGACAAGGAGTTTGAGAAAAATCTTGAACTGCTGAAGATTTACAAACAGGACACTGACAATGTTGACATATCACGTCCCTTCAGCGTCGTCTCGCCCATAGCAGGCGAGATCGTCAGGAACGAAATAATGGTGGGGCAGTTCCTCAGGACAGATGCTGAACCGGTAATTACCGTTGCCAGTCTCGACAGGGTCAGAATCGTGGCCAATGTAAAGGAAAAAGATCTTTATGCCGTAGGAGCAGATGACGAGGTGGAAATAATAAGTGAAAGCATGCCGGACAGGCCGCTCAGGGGCAGGATTATCTATATCAGTGATATCATGAACGAACAGACACGTTCGGTTGAAGTATATGTTGAATGCGGCAATCCGGACAAGATACTGAAATCGGGTATGTTTGTCACCGTTAATTTCCGGCACACAATGAAGGATGTGATTATCATTCCTTCTGAAGCTGTATATCAGGATAGTGAAGTATGTTACCTCTTCCTGCAGACCGGAGAAGGCGCTTATGCCAGGCGAGAGGTCAGTGTGAAATCAGTTGGCAATAATCTGCTGCTGGTCCGTTCAGGGCTTGATAAGGGAAATATTATTGTAACTGATGGAGGTATATACCTTCGCTAAGAGTGTGTTGCCATGCATAGATTATTCAGATTATTCATAAACAGAAGGCTCCTGATAGCCACCATCTTTGTTATAATAGCCGGCATAGGAATATATTCCTGGATTGTTCTGCCCGTAGACGCCTATCCGGATATCGCTGATGTTACGGTTGAGGTTATCACCCAGGTAAGCGGCCTTGCAACAGAAGAGATTGAACAGCAGATAACAATACCTCTCGAACGCGAACTGAACGGCCTTCCGGGCCTTCAGACAATGCGAAGCAAGAATCTTTTCGGCATTTCTAACATTCTCCTGGTATTTCAGGATGGTATTGATGATTACTGGGCACGGCAGAGGGTCCAGGAGAGAATCAGCGGTATCGACCTCCCCTTTGATGCAACTCCTGAAATAGGCCCCCTCACATCTCCCACAGGTGAGATCTTCCGTTATTATATTGAAAGCAACAGTAAGAGTCTCAGGGAACTTACCGATCTTCAGAGATGGGTTATCATTCCCCGGCTGAAACAGATTACGGGCGTGGCCGACGTTCAGAATTTTGGCGGCATTACAACCCAGTACCAGATAGAAATAGAACCTGACAAGCTTGACAAATATGATATCAGCCTGAATGATGTCATTGAAGGAATTGAGAGGAACAACTCAAATGCCGGCGGCAGCCTCATGGACCGGGGCGACCTGAGCTACACTATCCGGGGAGTGGGACTGATACAGGATCTGGAGGACCTTGGCAGAATCGTTGTCAGCACAACCCACGGGATCCCCGTATACATAAACGACCTCGGAACACTCAAGTATGGCAACCTGGAACGCAAGGGAGTGTTTGGCTACACAGACAGGACAACCGACCTGTCGGAAAGTGTTCAGGGAATTGTACAAATGCTCCGGTATGAAAACCCCTCACTGGTGCTTAAGGAAATACATAAGGCAGTAGATGAGCTGAATGAGAAAATCCTCCCCGAAGATGTTACAATAAGGGTTTTCCTTGACAGGACACATCTGGTTTCAGCCACACTGAATACCGTTTCACATACAATATCATACGGGGTTCTGCTGGTTGTCGGAGTCCTGATAATATTCCTCGGCAGCTGGAGAAGTGCCCTGGTTATTGCAATCACAATACCGCTTTCTCTTCTGATTGCATTCATTTTCATGTATTTTTTCGGCATACAGGCAAACCTCCTTTCCCTGGGTGCAATTGATTTCGGCATTCTCGTTGAAGGTGCCATTGTTATGCTTGAGACTGTTCTGCGCAAAAGGGAGGAAGAGCCGGATGCCATGCTGTCTGTTGACAACATTGCCAAAAGAAGCGTGGAGATGGGAAAGCCGATCTTCTTTGCAATGCTCATCATCATCATTGTTTATCTGCCCCTGTTTACCTTTGAAAGGATCGAAAGGAAAATGTTTGCACCCATGGCCTATACGGTGGGGTTTGCAACCCTGGGAGCCCTGGCTGTCGCACTGATCATGATACCCGGCCTTTCATTCACAATTTACCGGAAGCCCCGGAAGGTTTACCATAATAAATGGCTGGAGAAACTGACAGTGCTGTACCACAAATACAATGTGAAGCTCCTCAGAAAGCCGCGGAGGGTTTTCCTGCCACTGGGATTAATTCTCGCTTTAACCGTAGTACTGACATTTACCGTAGGAAAAGATTTTCTTCCTTCCCTGGATGAAGGTTCATTATGGCTGCAGGTACAGCTTCCGCCGGGAATCGCCCTTCACAAGTCCAGAGCCATGGCTGACACACTCAGAAACCATCTGATAAAATATGAGGAAGTTGAATATGCAATGACACAGGTAGGGAGGGATGATGAAGGAACCGACCCCTTTTCAATATCGCATGCAGAATGCGGGGTCGGGCTTATCCCCTACCGCGAGTGGAAACGGGGGAAAAGAAAGGATGACCTCATAGCGGAACTGGCTGCAGACCTGGAAAGATTGCCGGGATATGAGATAGGATTTTCCCAACCGATCATTGACATGGTTATGGATCAGATTGCAGGATCACACAGCGATCTGGCGATCAAAATTTTCGGTGAAGATCTCATTGAAGCCAGACGAATAGCCGATGAAATCGCCGACCTCATCAGGGAAATAAAAGGAGCTGAAGATGTCAGCATTGAACAGGAACCTCCCCTGCCCCAGCTCCAGATACATGCAGAACGTGAAAAAATCGCCCTTCACGGTCTGAACGTATCTGATGTGTCAGAACTTATTGAAGTGGCAATCGGCGGAAAGGCTGTTTCACAGATATTCATAGGAAACAGGGTCTATGACGTGATCTGCAGGTATACGGAAAAGTCCAGGGAAACTCCCGACCGTATCGGTTCACTGCTTCTCACAACAGCCTCCGGATCGAGAATACCCCTGTCACAGGTAGCGGAAATAAAAACCACTACAGGCCCCGGAATCATCAACAGGGAAGAAAATGAACGTTTCCTTACGGTAAGGGTCAATCTGCGGAACCGCGACATCAGCTCCTTTTACAGTGAGGCCAGTGCACTGATTGAAAAGGAAGTGAAATACAACCATCATGACTTCCGTCTGAAATGGAGCGGCCAGTTTGAAAACCAGAGAAGGGCATTCACCAGGCTGATTCTCATCGTTCCTCTTTCACTGGCTTTGATGTTCCTGCTGCTATACTGGAATTTTGGAAATTTCAGACAGGCCTGGCTGCAGATGGCAATGCTGCCTCTCTCAATATTTGGGGGTATGGTGGCATTAAATATTTCGGGGATGAGCCTGAATGTCTCCTCTGCAGTAGGATTCATTGCACTTTTCGGAATGTTCATGATGAACGGAGTGCTCATGATCACCCACATAAACCATCTCAGGAAGGAAGGAACGGAACTTGAAAAAGCAATAACAGACGGTGCTTCCCATCGCCTGAGACAGATACTGATGACCTCCGCTGTTGCCATTCTGGGACTGCTGCCTGCATCCCTGGCCACAAACATCGGCTCCGATGTTCAACGGCCACTTGCAACAGTGATTGTTTACGGCCTTGCCTTCGGAACAGTGATAACACTGGCCACCCTTCCGGCCCTTTACTATTTATTGGAACTGAGGTTTTTAAAAAAGAACAATAACAGAGTAACCACAAATCCCAGATGAAAATCAGTGTCAAAGCCCTTTTGCTAATAATAATTCTCCTCCCGGCTCCTCAGCTGCTGAGGGCACAGCAGGAAATCACATTCGCATATAATCCTGTATCCTTCACTGAATACCTGTCAGCCGTGGTTCAGGGGAACATCGGATATATTGCCGAGAAATTTTCAGTGAGCATTGCTGAGGCTGAGCTGAAGGCGGCACGCATCTTTCCCGATCCTGAAATAAGCCTGACATACGTCAATAATGAAGATGCACGTCTGCAGATGGGCCAGGCTTTCGAATCGGAAATATCTTATCCCGTCAGTCTCGGGAACAGGAGAAAAGCCGGTATTTCTCTGGCAAAATCAAGGCACGAACTGTCACAGATGATGCTGGACCTCTATTTTCAGAATCTCCGGGCAGATGCTGCCATGGCATATTACGCCTGCCTGCGTGATCAGAAAAAATACGAGATCCATCTTTCCATCTATGAACAACTGGTTAAGCTTGCATCTGCCGACAGTATCAGACTGAATGCAGGCGATGCCACCGGGCTCGATGCAATGCAGTCGTCACTTGAAGCCATGGCTTACCTGACTGAAGTAATGCAAAGCCTGGCGGAAATGCAGAACAGTGGCATGGATCTTATGCAGCTTCAGGGAAAAAAGTTTTCAAGCAGCCTCGATATGGCTTCAGGAGATTTTCCTGATCCGGTATTCCATTTCAGCATTGACGGTCTTTTGGAAAAGGCATTTGAGAATCGCGCTGAATTGCTGATAGCGGTCAAATCCCAGGAAGTATCGGAGAAAAACCTCGGCCTGCTCAGGGCAAACAGGGCGTTTGAATTCAACCTGGAAGCAGGATATTCATATAACTCAATTGTTTTAAATGAGATAGCTCCTGCTCCCGCATTCAATGCAGTAACAGCCGGTCTCTCCTTCCCGATCAAGTTCTCCGGAATGAACCGGGGGGAAATAAGGGCTGCCGAGGCCGAAATCCGGCAGAATCAGGAATTGCGCAACGAAACTGAACTGCAGATATACACAGAGATGATGCAGGCATACAATAACTTCATCACCCAGGCAAAAAAGGCTGAACAGTTCAGCAAGGGCCTTGCAGAAACTGCGGGGAGAATACTTCAGGGACGCATCTATGCCTATCAGAGGGGAGAAACAGGACTGGTTGATGTTTTAAATGCACAGAGGACATTCATGGACCTGCAGCTCAGCCAGCTGGATACCTGGTTTGATTATACCGCTGCTCTTATTGAAGTGGAAAGGGCTGCCGGCATATGGGATCTTCCCGAGTGAATACAGCGGATCTGAAGCATCCGCAAATATTACACTGAATCTTCCGGGGAAGTTTTCAGTAACTCAGCTTCTCTTTTGTTTCCCCGCAGGTGAGCATCATATTACCGAAATAAGGATTACGTACTGCCTCATCCTCACTGAGCCAGTACCCGCCCCTGTCATTGTCATACATCGGGCAGTACTGGTAATAGACTGTCTTATCCGCCAGGCCGAAAGTACGGATGGCGGTGTAAAGATTATCGCTCACAAGCTGAAAGCCTTTCCGCTGCCTTTCCAGGTCACCGGAACCGGACAATACTGACAGCCCGTCAGAGATTCTCTTCGAAAGATCCATCCATATTACATGATCATCGCCGGTCAGCAGGTTCATGTCTGTCCTGTCCAGTGCCTGCCGGAGACCGGAAGCCTCCTGTCCGGCCTTGTCCGGATCATCAAGCACCAGGGCATTCTTGACCAGAAGATAATGCTCCAGCACATCCGTAAGTTGTCTGACGAAAACCCGGCTGACAACCCTGTTTTTCACTTCGCTCCGGCTGTCTCCGGGAAGAGGCATACTCCGCATGTCACGGATGCCGGCCGGCTCCGAGGCCTCCGCTGATTCACCGGGCCCGCCACTCTCAGTGCGGTTCATCATACTGGGTTTGCCCTCCAGCTGTGCGGCCGCATCCACACTGAATGTTCCGCGGGTCACTATTTCCTCACCTTCTGCCAGCCCGCCGGTGATTACCCAGGCATTCCCGATTGCCGGTCCCAGTTTCACTTCCCTCAGCCTGAAAACCGGTTCATCCGCCTGAGGATCCTTAACATATACTATCGACCTTTTCCCGGTCCACAGCACGGCTGATTTCGGAACCACAATACTGTTACGGTATGCTGCCATGTCAGATACAAGACTTCCGGTTGCAAACATGCCCGGCTTCAGCATTCCGGAACGGTTGCCAACATCCACCCTTACACCAGCCACACGGGTCAGCGGATCGATAAGGGGATCAACAAAGGCAACAGTTCCTGAAAAATCCCTTCCCGGTACTGCCTCAACCCTGAAGCTTACCTGCTGCCCCGTCCTGATGAACGGAAGATCAGATTCATAGGCATCCAGCATGAGCCATACCCGGGACAGGCCTGCTATGTCATACAAAACAGTGCCGCGCGATACGTAATCTCCGGTGCTTACCCTCCGGGAAATAACAGTGCCTGAAGTATTTGACACTACCGTGAAAGAGCTTATTATCGTACCGGAATTCTCAATTGCCGAGATCTGGTCGTCAGTTAGTTTCAGATGACGTAATTTTTCCCTTGATGCCTCATAAAGCAGAGGCTGTATCTGCCTGGTTCCGGCTGTCTCCAGCAATTCCTGCTGGGCCGTTACCAGTTCGGGTGAGTAAATTTCAGCCAGCTTCTGTCCGGCAGTAACAGTTTCACCGGTAAAGTTCACAAACAATTTTTCTATACGGCCTGAAACATGGGAGACCTGGCTTTGCAGCAGCCGTTCATCGAGCTGTACCATTCCGTAAAGCCTGATCTCCCCTGCGGGATCTCCGGCGGCTACCCTTGTTGTATGCACATTGGCCAGTTCCGCAGCTTCCCTGGACAGATGAACAGCATCATGATCATGGTGAACCGTACCGCCGGAAACAAGCGGTATAAGATCCATCCCGCAAATAGGACATTTCCCTGGTTCAGTCATTCTTATCTGCGGGTGCATTGAACATGTCCAGATCTCAACTTTTTCCTCCCCTGCATGCTGATGGCCGGCAGAGTCTTCATGTCCGCCGGAATGAAAGAACACCCTGCCCAGCAGAACACCCAGGAGTAAAAGCAGAATGTAAACCGGCCACCGGCCCTTAAATATCCTGTAATATATTTTCCTCTTCATACTTTTGTTTTTTATCGGTTTTCCCTGACCGCCATCAAACGTTTCAGCCATGCAGCGGCTGTGTTCAGATCGGTGAGTGCCCCGACCTGCATCAGTTCATAATCCAGTGTCTGCTGAATAACACGCAGGACGTCCGTAAGCAGAACAGAAGAGGCTGAAAAGCCTTTGAGCATTATTTCCAGTGTTTTTGATGCAAGCACATATTGTTCATCATAAACATCCATTCTCTGTTCCGCATCCCGGTACATCTGCATTGCAGCGTACCAATCCGCGGTGAGGGAGTTAGACACGGCACGGTAGTTCTGTGAGCTTGCCCGTTCAAGAAGCTCTGCCTCCTCCCGCATGGCCGCATATTTTTTCCTGTACACGGGAAGGGTGACCGAAACCATAGGCATGAGCATATCCTTTCCGTTCATCGGTGAACCTGACATATCACTTTTCCCTATTACCGAATAGCTTAATCCAAGTCCGATCATGGGATAGCCAAGGCCAGCTGCCGTTTTCTTCCTTGCTTCGTAAGATTCTGTCTCCAGACTTATCATCTTCAGTGCGGGGATGTTGCCGTTTACGGGATCAGAAAACCCGGGCATCAGCAGCATGAGAGTGTCACGGTACAGGCTGTCCCCGGTATATACATAGCCTGCCGGGGGCCTGTCAAGATAACTGTTGAACAGGGCCAGAGCTGACTCTTCACGTCGTTTCAGACCCGCTATCCTGTTTCTGAGATCACCCTCCTCAATACGGATCCGGTAAAGATCCGTCAGTCCTCCCCCCTCTGCCTCCGTCTCTGCTGCCGGCGTCCTGTACCTGACAAGTGACAGCTGCTCAATCTGCCTGAGTATCTCCAGGTTCTTTTCCGAAATGCCGATCTCCCTCCTCAGCCTGAAAAGCTCGTACCAGGTCCGTCTGACATTGTAGACAAGCTCCAGTTCCGAATCAATATACTCCTCCCGTTTCGCCCGGGCCAGCAGCCTCATCTCATCTTCCGCATTCTTCAGCACACCAAACAAGGGGAACATCTGCATCAGACGAAGATCCGCGTACTGCCTGCCACTGACGATCTCCATCGGCGAAAGAAACAGCCCGGCATCAAGCTGAGGATCCGGCAGACTTCCTGCCTGTACTGCTTTTTTCTGAAAAGCCTCATATTCACTGTCTTTTTTCAGCAGGGATGGATTGTTCGCAACGGCAATCTCAATATATTTTTTAAGGGAATCCTCCTGTGAATGCAGTGGAGAAAGCGAAAATAAAAAGACATAAAAGGAGGCAATATAAAGCAGAGCCCTTTTCCTGCCTGAATGAATCAGACCGCTGTTATTTCCCGAACCTGCAGAACCGCTTTTCGTTATATGTTTTTCTTTCTCCTGCATTATTCAATATGTATGATTTGTTTACTGAGTTCCTTCGGTTATAATTCTTTCCGCCGGGCCGGGAGCGGCTGACTTGTTTATTTCCGTTTCTCTCCAGATCGCCTGAAACAGGGGTACGACGAAAATTGTCATTACCTGTATAAGCATACCTCCGAAAGCAGGTATTGCCATGGGAACCATTATATCCGATCCCTTCCCTGTTGACGAGAGAACCGGCAGCAATGCAATCACGGCAACCGCTGTGGTCATCATTGCAGGTCTTACACGCTTCTTCCCCGCATCAAGCACTGCCTTTCTCACCTCATTCACAGTGGCTGGCTGCCTTTCCTCAAAAATCTGATGAATATAGGTGCCCATCAGAACCCCGTCATTCGTCGCAATTCCGAAAAGGGCAATAAATCCGACCCAAACGGCAACGCTCAGATTTATGGTGTGCATCTGAAACAGTTCACGCATATTCATTCCGGCCAGATTGAAATTCATAAACCAGTCCTGGCCGTACAGCCACAGCATGATAAAGCCTCCGGCAAATGCCACAAACACTCCCGAGAAATGTATGAATGAAGCGGTAATCGTCCGGAATCTCTGATAGAGCAAAAAAAGAATTATGATAAGACTGAGGGGTATTACGACTGATAGTCTTTTGGTTGCCCTGATCTGATGCTCATAGTTGCCGGCAAACTTATAGCTTACCCCGGGGGGCAGTTCAATATCCCCGGAATCGATTCCCGCCCTGAGAATCCCGGCTGCCTCATTGACAACATCAACCTCCGCTTTCCCCTCATGCTTGTCAAAAATCACATAACCAACAAGGAAGGTGTTTTCACTCTGTATCATCTGCGCACCTTTTGTATAGTCAATATCTGCTACGGCCCCGAGCGGTACCTGGATACCACCGGCAGCAGGTATCAGTATCTTTCCGAGATCTTCAGGATTGTCCCTCAGTTCACGGGCATAGCGCACTCTCAGGGGGAATCGTTCACGGCCCTCAACCGAAGTTGTGAGGGACATACCCCCGACAGCAACCTGCAGCACTTCCTGCAGCTCACTTACCGTAATCCCGTATCTGGCCATTGCCTCCCTCCTGAGTCTGATTTCAATATACGGGGCACCAACGGCCCGGTCATAAAAGACTGTTGAAGGATTGACCGAAGGCACATCCTTCAGTGCTTTCTCAAACTGCAGGCCGGCATGCTCAATCGCCTCCAGGTCGGGACCGTAAACCTTCAGTCCCATCGGAGCACGCATCCCCGTGGACAGCATCACCAGCCTGGTCTCAATGGGCTGCAGCTTCGGCGCTGAAGTCAGACCCGGAATGGCAGTTGCCTTTACGATCTCTTTCCAGATATCATCGGGCGATTTTATTTCCGGCCTCCACTGCCGGAAAAAATCACCTTTCCTGTCAGGTATCAGGCTGTCAGCCGGAATAAGCCTGAATTTATCTGATCCGGAGTTATATTTCAAGTCGCCCTTCAATATGAAACTACCTGTACGGTCAGTACGGAAGCGCATCCTGCGCCCGTTTTCGTCGAGAATATATTCAGGCCGGTAATTGATCGTATTTTCAAACATCTGCACGGGAGCGGGATCGAGGGCCGAGTTAACCCTTCCCCATTTGCCGACGGCTGCTTCCACTTCAGGAATGGCGGCGACCCGTCTGTCAAGGATCTCTATGTATTCAAGATTCTTCTCAATGCCCGTGTGAGGCATGCTTGTGGGCATAAGCAGAAACGAACCCTCATCAAGGGCCGGCATGAATTCCTTGCCGGCTCCGGGGAAAATACCGGATGCACCCTGCCACAGGGCGGTCTGCCTTATTTTCTTCCAGCCGGCCTTTTCAAAGCTGCCGGCAATAAAGCCGAAGGTTCTGTCAAAACCCATCCAGGCAAGCCATCCGAAAAGCAGAGTGGCTCCCGGAATTAAAAGGAATTTCAGCTTGTTCTTGAGGGCCCATCCCATAATATTTTCATAATAACGGACCAGCGACATGAGTGCCAGGAGAATGACAGCAACTATCCCCGCAACAAAGAGAAAATTGACAAACTGGCTGTTGTGAGGCCCGAGCGGAAGCCAGCCTTTTGCCAGATACCAGAGGGCAAAAAGTACCACAATGGCTATATTTATATGACCCGGGTAATTCTTCCGCCTTTCACTCCACCTTCCTGCAAGGAGGTTGTTGATACCTGCCGCAGTAAGGGCAAGTGCGGGCCATGTCTGCCAGACCGCCGCTATGATCAGTCCTGAGGCAATCAGTAAAAAGTTCCAGGCCTTTTTGGTGGTTTTTCTCCCGGATGTGATATTGAAAAACAGATAGACCAGGGTGGGAAGGATTACTATACCGAGAATAAATGCTGAGAGAAGCGCAAAGGTTTTGGTAAAGGCCAGAGGATGAAACAGTTTTCCTTCCTGTGCCTGCATTGCAAAAACCGGAAGGAAACTGACAATCGTTGTGGAAACCGAAGTGACCACAGCACCCCTTACCTCCACGGTAGCCTCATATATGACTTTCAGCAGCCTTTCCCCTTTCACCCCGCGGTTCTCAGGCATTTCCAGATGCCGGAGTATATTTTCCACATCCACTATCCCTATGTCAACCATCACTCCAATGGCAATGGCAATACCCGATAATGCAACAATGTTTGCCTCTATCCCTGCCAGTCTCATCAGGATGAATGTCATGAGCACCCCGGCCGGCAGGAGGCCCGACACTATCAGTGAGGCTCTGAGGTTCAGAAGCAGTACCAGTATTACGATAATACTTATAAGTATTTCATGGGAGAGAGCTGTTTCCAGCGTACCGATGGTTTCCCTGATAAGTCCTGTGCGGTCATAAAAAGGAACTATGGTCACTTTTGAAACTGTTCCGTCAGGGAGTATCTTCTGAGGGAGACCGGCCTCCACCTCCGCTATCCTGTCCTTTACATTGCCGATCACAGCCCAGGGGTTTGACCTGTAACGGGCTACTACCACACCGCCAACTGCTTCGGAACCCGACTTGTCGAGGCCTCCCCTGCGCGGAGATGGTCCGAAACTGACCCTTGCAATATCCCTGATGCGGACGGGAATGTTATTCCTTACTGCAACAACTGAATACTCCAGATCCTCAAGGCTTTTCACATAACCCAGCCCTCTTATCAGGTATTCGGCATAATTGAGTTCAATTGTTTCCGCTCCTATGTCGAGATTGCTGCTCTGAACGGCATGCATGACATCCCTGACGGAAACATTGAATGCCCTTAGAGCATCCGGATCAAGATCAACCTGGTATTCTTTTACAAACCCTCCTGCCGAAGCCACTTCCGCAACACCTTCGGCCGCTGAAAGTGAATATTTCACATAGTAGTCCTGAATTGCCCTCAGCTCCTGGGGATCCCATCCCCCGGCCGGCAGTCCGGTTTTCGGATCACGGCCCTCAAGTGTATACCAGAATACCTGACCGAGTGCGGTTGCATCCGGACCAAGGGATGGCTGCACACCTGCAGGCAGAGTGCCCGGAGGCAGGGAATTGAGTTTTTCAAGTATCCGTGACCTGCTCCAGTAAAACTCCACATTGTCATTGAAAATTATGTAAATAAATGACATTCCGAACATTGAACTGCTCCGGATAGTCTGAACACCGGGTATTCCAAGCAGGGCAGTGGTCAGCGGATAGGTCACCTGGTCCTGTATGTCCCTGGGTGATCTTCCCATCCATTCAGTAGAAACAATCTGCTGATTCTCACCTATATCAGGTAGAGCGTCAACGGGAACCGGGCTTTCAGGCAGAAAGGAAACCTTCTTATCAAAAGGCATGGTAATCAGACCTGCCACCACGAAAATGATGAACAGCAGAAAGGCTACCACCCTGTTCTCCAGAAAATATTTTACCAGCCTGTTAAACATTTTGATTTACAGAAAGAATGTAATACACATCCCGCGCCGGCCGTCAGCCCGGAAACCTGTCTGCCTATTTTGAACGTTCATAATGGCAGCATGCCGGAAGCTTTGAATAAACATCATCCGGAGCCTTGTACTTTTCGGTATCATGACCGGCGGCTGCCAGCTTTTTTTTGAGCGCATCACTGTTTGTTTTGGCAGGATCATAGCTTACAGTCAGCAACTGTGTTTTCTGATCCCATGATGCAGCGGATGCTCCTTCACTTTTTACAGTCGTCTCAATGCGTGTCTTGCACATACCGCATTTTCCCCATACCCTGAAGGATTCGGTTCTGACAGATTCAGTCCCGGGGACTGATCTGTCCGTCCGGTCCGGCTGACCGGTCTGTGCAGCGGCCGACATGCTCAAACCTGCCATCAGCAACACTGCAAAAGCAAAATTGAATGATTTCATCTCTGATTCTCTTTAGTGTTAATGATAAGACGTAACAATATGGTATCGGGACCCGGGCCGGCAATTATTTCCTGTACCGGCGAGCCGGGTGAAGAGAGGCAAACAATCAGATCCGCAGAACGCAGATCCTGGACAGGGAAACTTCTGACTCGGGCTTCTCACCGGGAGGCTTGTTCCGGAAAGCCGTTTCAGTCTGATCAGAAACTGCAGGTGACAGATGCGGGGGCGGAGCCTGAAAAAAACGGACTTTTTTGCCGCCGTCCGGATGTGTCAGTCTGAAGTATTCAGGTATGAATATATTGTTTATGCCATATGAAGCAAACTGATCCTCACAACAAATACTGCCGAATTCTGTTTGAAATGAGAAGGAATGTTTCTGATCTTCCATCCCGCACGATGCCGCTGTACCTGTAAGGGACAAGCGCCTGGCAGCAAGTTCCCCGCCGCAGTAATGGTGGTCTATGCTTATCCTCATTCCAGTGAGGAACATCAGGCCTGTAATTAATATGGCAAGTGCTTTTCTCATCAGTAAATAAACAGAATTACCAGCTAAATGTTCAGCAATACGGCAGATCCGGACTTTTATTTCCGGCTGGCTTTGCAAGGTCCTTTTGCACCGGATACGGCATGCAGAACTTCCCTCTTCTTCCTTTTTTTTATCTTTACGGGAAAACGGGTTTGCTTACCCATATCCGGCACGGGAAATCAAGCTTGTCGCGTCACTTTAAAAAATCAAAGCTATGAAACGAATTGCCTTCCTTTTACCTTTTCTGACTGTTCTTCTTTTTCCGGCCTGCTCGGAAGCTGCTGATGAAATAATTGCCTGCGGAGATGACCAGGTAATAATTATTGACAGAAACAAGTCGGCCGATACAAATGTGTTTATTACCTGGAAGTGGAAAATAGGCGAGATTGACGATCTGCCCGGGGATTACCTGAAATATATGAGAACCACCGATGAATGCAAACCGGTTGACAACAATAAAAAGATACTCATTGCTTCATCATCAGGCGGAGTGGTTCTGACAGACAGGAAAACAAAGAAAAGCCTGTTTTATGCGTATGTCCCCATGGCTCACTCGGCTGAATTACTGCCGGGCGACAGGATTGTCGTTGCATTGTCAACAAATCCCGAAGGAAACTGCATTCAGTTATTCGATATCGGGAAACCGGATAAGGTAATTTACCAGGACAGCCTTTATTCCGGTCACGGAGTGGTGTGGATGCCCCGGTATCAAAGATTGTTTGCCCTGGGCTTTGACGAACTCCGGTCATATTCACTGAAAGACTGGGATACTGACAATCCCTCACTGCAACCGGACAGGAAATGGCAATTGCCGGATAACGGCGGCCACGATCTGAATAACATTACGGACGACAGGCTTATAATAACCACACACAACGGAGTATGGACCTTTGACATCCCTGATGAACAATTTCGTGAATTTGAATTGCTTAAGGATGTCAGGAATGTGAAATCCGTCAACTACAATGAATCCACGGGGGAACTGCTTTATACAAAAGGAGAGATCAGCTGGTGGACACATAACATCTATTCCAGGAATCCTGACAAAACCATTACGGTTCCTGACATAGACCTTTACAAGACAAGAGTGATACGGCGCCGCTAGAAACATCCGTCGCGCCTGATGATTCCGGCAAACTCACCGGAGGTGCACGGGAGTCAGGTTTTATCCGTATTTTTAAACTTATGAAGTATTCAGGCAAAAACAAACGAAATCATCATGAAACATATTTGTAATGTCCTTGAACGGTCACTGTTAATGAGTGTGATTGCAGTATTCCTGATTTCAGCGGATTTACATGAGCATTCAGGAAATTTCAAAATCGGCTGGGCATCCGCCGACATCACACCCGACAAACCTGTGCTCATAGCCGGACAATTTCATGCACGGGTCATGGAGGGTGTAATGGATCCCATTACGGCAACGGCTCTTGCTCTTGAGAGCGGCAGCGGGCCTTCTTCAGCGAAAATCATTATGATCAGCTGCGATCTGGTAAGTATCAGTGACGGCATGCGTGATGGCTCCCCCGACAACCTGAGGGATAATGTAAGGGAGCTCCTGAAGCATACCATTCCTGAAGTCAGTCCGGAACAGATCTTCCTCAATGCCACACATACCCACACAGCTCCGCTTGTCGGATCAGCCCGGAATTCGGAAAGCGTTTACGGTGTTGAGCTTGATGTTCTGTCTCCTGCCGACTGCCAGAAATATATCGCAGAGCGTATAGCCCGGGCCGCGGAAAAGGCATGGAAAAGCCGCAGGGCCGGGGGAATAAGTTTTGGGCTGGGCCATGCCGTTGTGGGTCACAACAGACTGACTGTTGACAAGGATGGCAGATCAACTATGTATAAAAGACCTGACACTCCCGGGTTCAGTCATGTGGAAGGATATGAGGATCATTCCCTGAACCTGCTATATACCTGGGATGACAGGAACAATCTCACCGGCATAGTGGTAAACGTCCCTTGTCCGGCCCAGGTCACCGAAGGCAGGTTCATGATCAGTGCCGATTACTGGAACGAGACGAGGATTGAGCTTCGCGGAAGACTTGGAGATGAAATACATATCCTTCCCCAGTGCAGTGCCGCGGGAGACCAGTCGCCGCATGTCCTGATCGGTGAAAAAGCTGAGGCAAGAATGCAGAAGCTGATGTTCTCCGACAGTATAACCGGCGGCCAGACTCTGGCACACAGGAAACAGATTGCCCTGAGAATAGCCGATGCAGTCACCTCAATACTGCCGTATATGAAAAGCAGTATTGACCGGGATCCGGTATTTGAGCACAAAATGGAAATCGTTGAGCTTTCGAGAAGACTCATTGACACAGCTGATGTAAATAATGCTCTCAGGGAATCAGAAACTTACAGAGAGCAATATAATGAGCTGATAAGTGAAATCCGGAATAATCCCGATGCCACCCTGAAACCACGCTGGTACACCGGTATTTCGCAAATCCATACCCTGATGAAAAGGGGTGAAAGCGTAAAGGAACGGTATGAGCTGGAGAAGATACAGCCCCGGATGCCGGTTGAGGTTCATGTCCTGAGGATAGGCGACATGGTGATTGCCACGAATCCCTTCGAACTCTACCTCGATTACGGAATGAGAATAAAGGGGCGCAGTCCTGCCATACAGACTTTTCTTGTTCAGCTTGCCGGAAGCGGATCTTATTTACCTCCGCAACGCTCCGTCGCCGGGGGATCCTACGGCGCTGTCCCGGCAAGCACACTGATGGGACCGGAAGGCGGACAGGAACTGGTTGAAAAAACCCTGGAAATGATCAGTTCACTTTGGCAGGTTCAATGATCAGGTTGAGAATAAACCAAAATTCAAAGACCGGTACTTTTACCTAAACAATAAATATTTATACTATGAAAAGGAGAATACTGTATGATCACAATGGGAAAAGTAAGTTCCTGCTGCTCCTGCAAAAAGGGAAATCCTTTTCTGCAGTTTTCATACTTTTGCTTCTTTCATCCTCAATTACGCTAAACGAATCAGGTTCTGCAGCGGATATGACCGCACAGGAAATTTCCCCGGGGAAAACCATCCCTTATAGCCTGCCATGGGATGATATGCCGGTAGACTTATCCTTCATATTTGCCGGGGAAAAACCTGCGGGCAAGCATGGTTTCCTGCAGGTCAGAGGCAATGAATTTGTTTTTGAGGATGGAACACCTGCAAGATTCTGGGGTACGAATTTCAATAGCGGACAGTGTTTTCCCCCGCACGAACACAGTGCCCGTATAGCAAAACGGCTTGCTAAAACCGGAGTGAACATCGTAAGGTTTCACCAGATGGATGCTGAATGGGCTTCTCCGAATATTTTTCAATGCTCCCCGGGTGAGAACAAAACAAATACAATGAATCTCGATCCTGATAGCATGGACAGGCTGGATTACCTCATATACAACCTGAAGAAAGAAGGCATATATATTTACATGGACCTGCTCACATACAGGAGATTCAAAACGGGAGATGGTGTTGAGGCAGCGGAACAGCTTGGTGATGCTGCAAAACCCTACAGCACATTCAACAGGAAGCTGATAGAATTACAGAAAAAATTCAACTATGATCTGTGGACGCATGTTAATCCTTACACAAAACTGGCATATAAGGATGATCCGGCAATAGTACTGGTTGAGGTGACAAATGAAAATGACCTCTTCAGTCAGAAGGTTAGCCTTGAACCCTATAGAAGCGAGTTGGAAAAAATGTACCGGAGCTGGGCTAAAAAGGGAAAAATCAGATTGCCTGAAGGGAACGTGGATTTTACCGTGACAGACAATACCATGCTGCAGTTTTTCACAGATGTAAGCAGGGATTACTATCGGGAAATGATTTCCCACATGAGGGAAACAGGTGTAAAGATTCCTGTAGCAGGAACAAACTGGACCAGGAACGCTGCCCATCTGTCGGCACAGACCATAGGCGATTTCACCGACAGCCATGCCTACTGGTACACCTTCGGAATATGGGGAATGAATAATAAAAGGTTCATGAACGATCCGATGACTGGCAGTACCGGCAACATGCTCACGGGACTCTCCTTTTATAATGTTGCGGGCAAGCCGTTTTTCGTGTCGGAATGGGATAATCCATGGCCAAATGAATGGAGGGCAGAAAGCCCCCTGCTGATGGCCGCTGTCGGAGCAATGCAGGGATGGGGTGGATTTGCCATTCATACCTACCGCTATGGTAATGATGAAGATGTGGATATGATCGGAAAACCAATCACTTCTGATGCAATAGGCGGAGTTTATTACAGGGGCGGGGTATTTGATACATTCAATGACCCGGCGAAATTCGGACTTTTCTACCATGCGGCACTTATCATGCGCAGAGGAGATGTTCAAACGCCGGAAAAGATCAGCTATATTAAACTGAAGGATATCTCAGCCACTTCCGCCATTAAAGCCCTGCCCCTTGCAGCAGAAAAACAACGAATAAAAATAGTTCTGCCCGGGGACGAAAGCATATCCGCCGGACTGGCTGATTCAGATCAGCCTTTTGCTGATACCGGCAAGGGAGAAGTAATATCTGACACCAAGGAACTTTACAGAAATATCACCAAAAAATTTGGCTGGATTGATACTCCCCGGACAAAAGCAGTATACGGATTCACCGGTGGGGAAGGTCCGGTAAAACTGACGGATCTGACAATCAGTGTGAAGAACGATTTTGCAACTGTTGCTGTCAGCAGCCTGACCGATGATCCGATATCCGCTTCCCCGAATATGCTGCTGACTACAGTAGGACGGGCTGACAATACCGGGAGCAGATATAATGAAGATCATACTGTTCAGCTGGACCCGGGACACGGACCTGTACAGGTCAACGTCATTGAAGCTGTGATTGAGATCAGGACCGGCAGGAGCAATCTACGGGTCATGTCTGTTAATCCCCGGGGCTTTATAACCGGCTATATACCTTCGGAGTATAAAGACGGAGTCTTCCGTTTCGAAGTGGGAAAGGAATACCAGTCAATGTATTACCTCATTCAAAGTTTGTAAATAAGCAAAAATGATCAGTGATGAAAAAGAACGCTTTCATTCCAAAACTTACATTCATGCTGGCTGTATGTTTCCTTTCACTGAACACTATTGCCGGTGATCTGAAAACAGGTTCAGCTGCGGTGAAAATCACTCCGCCCCCGGGAGCACCACTGGCAGGCTATTATTATGACCGGGCGGCAGATGGTGTTCACGATGACCTTTTCGCCAAAGCCATTGTTTTTGAAAAAGACGGAGTCAAAGCAGTTGTTATTTCGTGCGACCTGATATCCGTACCGGCGGAGATTGTCTCAGCAGCAAGAAAGCTGATTGAAAAGAATACGGGAATAAGCCCCGGCTACGTGATGATCAGTGCAACTCATTCTCACACCGGACCTGTTATGCCTAAGAAAATTGACAGGTACAATAATCTCCGGAACGCGGCATATGTGAAATATCTTTCGCAACTTCCCGGACTGATAGCGGAAAGTGCCATACTGGCCAATTCTGCACTTGCTGATGCAAAACTATCAGTGGGGAAAGGTCATGAGGAATCAATCAGCTTCAACCGAAGGTTTTTCATGACAGATGGTACCGTGGGATGGAATCCCGGGAAACTGAATCCCCGGATCATTGAACCGGCCGGTCCCATAGATCCGGAAGTCTATGTCCTGTATGCTGAAACTATTGAAGAAAAGCCTCTTGCAACCCTGGTAAATTTTGCACTGCACCTCGATAATGTAGGAGGGACAGAAATTTCTGCAGATATGCCCTTCACTCTGTCTTCCATCCTGGGCAGGGTAAAGGGGAGTGAAATGGTTACCCTCTTCGCCCAGGGCTGCGCCGGCAATATCAATCACATCAATGTCAGGACGAAGGACCCCCAGAAAGGTCATGGTGAAGCTCAGCGCATAGCAACCGTTCTTTCGGGAGAGGTACTGAAAACATATACCAGGATGAAAGTTCTGGATATTGACAATATATCCGCAAGTCAGGAAATTGTCAGGCTGAAGCTGCCGGATGTCAGTCCTGATGAACTCCCCGGAGCCCTGGAAGTCATCTCACGGACAGGAAAACCTGATGCACCGGCATTCCTGGAACTGGTGAATGCCCATAAGGTGGTTGACGTTCTGGATAGGAACGGGGAACCGGTGAACTCACGTGTTGCTCCCGGGTCGGGCGAAATACTGGCTGAACGGGCCCTTGCACTGCTGAACGGTCTGAAATCTGCCGGACAATGAAAGCAGCCGGGATATTGATTGCGGTTTTTCTTTTCCTGAGCCCGGCCTTTTACCTGCCTGCGCAGCTGCTCCCCTATCAGAATCCTCAGCTTGGTACTGCGGAACGCGTGGATGATCTTGTTCAGAGAATGACTATAGAGGAAAAGGTTGGCCAGATGCTGAAACTGAGCCTGGAAAACATAATACGCGATGAAAACGGACGTGTTCCCGAAGAAATGCTGGAAGAACTCTTCAGGGGCAGGAGTATCGGCTGCCTTGATCCCCCGAGAACTGATATTGAAGATATAGCTGCTATCTCGGAAGCCGTTGACAGATACCTCAGGACCCGAACCAGGCTGGGCATTCCTGCAATTCAGCTTGAACTGGGCGGAATGCACGGAATGCTTGCAAGGGGAGCAAGCAATTTCCCCCAGGTAATCGGACAGGGCAGCACGTGGAACATAGAACTGATCAGGGAAATGGCCCGGGTTATTGCATATGAAGGCAGTTTAATCGGTTGCAACCAGGTTTTTTCCCCATTATTCGACATTGCAAGGGATCCCCGCTATGGAAGAATAGAAGAATGCTTCGGTGAAGATCCTTATCTGGTTGCCGAAATGGGCAAGGCGTTTGTAATAGGGATACAGGGTGATCCCTCTGTAACAAAGCATCACATCCCCGATGGCCATCTTATAAGTACTGCAAAACACTATGCCGGATACAGCACACCTGTGGCAGGCATCAATATTGCTCCGGTGGAGATCGGGCCCAGGGATTTCAGGGACCTGTATTTATATCCTTTTGAAAAAGCGGTGAAAGAGGCCAATGTATATTCCGTAATGCCCGCCTATAATGAGGTTAACGGGATACCCGTACACGCCAGTGAATACCTCCTCCGCGATGTGCTGCGCGGGGAATTCGGCTTCAGGGGATATGTGTTCGCCGATTACGGCGCAGTTAGCATGCTTCACAATACACATAAGATAACCGCTGACAGGGCCGAAACAGCCCTTGTGGCACTGAAGGCGGGAGTTGACCAGGAAGGAAGCAACTGGGCTTATTCGGAACTGATAAGCCTGGCAAAAAATGACAAAAATATTGAAGCACTGGTGGATGAAGCTGTAAGAAATATACTCGGGGTGAAATTCAGGGCGGGATTGTTTGACAAAGCCTATAGAAAACCCGAAAACCTGACCGGTCTGTGCCATACCGAAGAGTCGGTAAAACTCGCGCGAAAAATCGCTGAAGAGTCAATAATCCTTCTTAAAAACGGAAACAGCCTTCTGCCCCTGAAGGCAGAACAGCTCAAATCTGTTGCAGTTATCGGCCCCAATGCAAACCAGGTCCAGTACGGGGATTACAGCATTACAAAAGACAATATCTCGGGAGTTACAATTCTTCAGGGCATTAAAAACCTGGCCGGCAACAGACTGAAAATAAATTATGCAAAGGGATGCGGAATAACCGATCCCGATAAAAGCGGATTCAGGGAGGCAGTGAAAGCGGCAAAAAAAAGTGATGTCGTTATACTGGTCATCGGAGGCACAAGCATGTCTTTAAGCGGCACCGGATGGGGTGAGCTTGCAGCCGAGGGGGCATATCCCACCTGCGGGGAGGGATATGACAGATCGGAACTTACACCTCCGGGAGTACAGCAGGAACTGATCAGGGCAATATACAAAACCGGGAAGCCCGTAGTCCTGGTGATGGTTCATGGCAGGCCCTATTCCGTCAAATGGGAAAAGGAAAACCTGGATGCAATCCTCGAGGCATGGTACCCTGGTGAAGAAGGGGGAAACGCTGTGGCACGGGTATTGTTCGGTGAAGCAGTGCCCTCAGGAAAACTCACGGTTTCTGTTCCGCAAAGCGTTGGACATGTTCCTGTATTCTACAATCACAAACCAACCGGAAGAGGATATTATAAAAAACCGGGTACACCGGAAAGTCCCGGACGTGATTATGTCTTTTCATCAACTGAACCCCTGTGGTCTTTCGGCTACGGACTGAGCTACACAGAGTTTGAATATTCCGACCTCAAGATTGCCAGAAAAGAATTAACTGACAGGGACAGTATTGAGTTAAGCGTGAAAATCAGAAACACCGGAAAGGTAAATGGAAAGGAAGTCGCCCAGCTCTATATCAATGACATGATCAGTTCTGTTACCACCCCTGTGAAAGTGCTGAAGGGATTTAAAAAACCAGAGATTAAGGCGGGAGAATCGGTAACCGTGAATTTCACGCTTCCATGCAGGGAGCTTGGCCTGTGGGACAGGAACATGAATTACGTGGTGGAACCCGGCGAATTTGAAATAATGATAGGAGCATCCTCCGACGATATAAGGCTGAGGGATGTAATCCGGTACCATCCCGCCAGTGATTAGAATTGTGCGGATCAGAGACAGTCAGGCAATACTATAACCATAATCCTGTTTGACTGATCAGCAAAATCTTTCAGGAAAAATATTAGCCATTATGATGACCGGCCGGCAGGAATATCGGGTATGGATTCCATCCTGGACGGTTGGCCCTGTCTGTACAGTATAAAATTCTATAAACTTAAATAGCCTTTTGCCGGATGAGGGTTTATATTTGTTTCGGATAATCAACAAAAAGTTTCGGAAACAATGAAAAGGAGAAATTTTCTTCATAAGGCCGCATACGGGGGTTTAGCACTTACGGGTGTTACCGGCTCTTTTGCAACAGGTCATTCCCGACCCATCAATGAAAACGGGATGCAAATAAAAGAATTTCATTATGATTTTAAAGCCCTTTCCGGATTCCAGCCTCTTGTTATGGATGAGACCCAATCTGAGATCAGAGTTAAGGGTGGTACATTTGAGTACACTATAAGCAAAATGAATGGTCTTTTCTCCTCTGCCCGGGTATTGGGAGATGAATGGCTTGCAGGTCCGTTGCCTGACCTTTGGGCTTCTCCTGCAAATGATCCCCGCACCATGAAGTATTTTGCCCGTTTAACCTCTTCTGCAGAGGTTAAGATCACTGAACCGGGACCTGACCGGGTAGTAATAGCATCCCGGGGTGTATTTACAGCTGAGGATAGTACAACACTTCCTTTAAATTACAATCTGCTTTATACTTTTGATATCGATGGGACGGCAAGAGTAGATTTAAAAGTCAGTGCTGATGAAAAAGTAGTTTTACGGTGGCTGACTTTATTGGAAAGCCGGATATCGGATGCCTGTAGTTTTGTCAGCCATGAATATGATCTGGGGAATGGTTCAAGAACATGCAGCCCCACTAATTATGATGTTTCGGGTCAGAAAGAAATCAAAACGGGCGGCAAATTCATTCCCTGGTTTCACTTCGGCAATGACAGGTGTGGTCTGGAGCTGGTTTTTCCTTATTCTGACAGGAGACATGGCAGCTATACTGATTCAAGTCCTTTTGAAGACGGGGATCCATTGGGCCTGCCATATGACCTGTTTACTTTAAGCAGGGAAGGAAGCGACCTCTTATGCACCTGTTTTGCTATCCGTAACATGCGGGAAGTCATTGGCCCGAACTTCAGTTTTGAGGATACTTTTTATGTTTCAGCCTTACCAGGCCGTACGGTGCGTTCCAAGGCCAATTCTGTCCAGACTCAGTGGATTGGTCCGCATCAATACAGGAATAACTGGAAACATCCCGGCGAAGAAGAAATAAAGAGCTGGGCGGCAGGAGGCGTCAATACGGTTGTCGGGGGTGCAAACTGGTATTCGGGGAACTATAGCAACTGCAGTATGCCTGATGAAACGAAACAGTTTCTGGAAACCTGCCATCGCTATGGTTTACGTGTAATTCCCTACATCACATTTACAGATCAGGAATATCCCACTCCCGGATTCGATGAAACAGGCCCCGGGTGGCGTATTGAGCCCGTTACCGAATTTAATTACAGGAGCCAGCTGATGTGCTATGGTGCCGCGGGCTGGCAGGAGCACTGGCATAATCAGATAAAACAGATATTTGATCAGTTTCCATTCGATGGCCTGTATATAGATTTTTGGGCAGGGAAAGTTAACTGTTACAATAGCGGTCACGGATGTGTCGGGCCATACGGACGTTTCACAATAGAAGGCCTCCGCAAGATGGCTCGTATTGCCCGGGAAATTGTTGACACAAAAACAAAAGACGGCATCATTTTGTCCAATACCAATATCCTGCCCCTGGCTATGGTTAATAATTGGATGGATGCAAGATTATACGGCGAGTGGCATAACCTTGAAGAAACTGATCCCCTGGCTTTACGCATCTACTACAACGCTCACAGATATGGTACAGGCAATGTACTTTATTGCCAGCGTGTTCCGGCGATTACCGGACGTACTCTTGCTTTATCCGGACTTTTTCAGGGATATCCTGTTATCAGTCATGCCCGTACACCGGAACAAAGAGGCCTGCTGGAGCGAAATGCCCTGCTTTTGCATGCCTTTGGCGCAAACCGGTCAATTGCATTGAACAAGTTTGAGATGGGTGAAGTTCTGCCTTCGGATGGAGGAGCTTCCGTTCCCGGGGTATCATTATACTACCGGCCGGACAATGGCAATTTGCTCATATGCCTTTCAACCTTCTCACAGCCGGCATCAACAGTTCAGTTAGGTCCAATACTAAAAAGTATAATTTCCAGGATCTCAGGCATTACCGGATACGGGGCCGTAACAGGTAAATCTTCTTACTACATATACGTGTTCGAGGACAAGGATCTTATTGGCGGAAGCCCCTTAAAACCGGATCAACTGAGCGCTTACACAATTAATCTGCCGGCAGAAAATTACCGTAACATCTGGTTAAAGCCTGCCGGGAAGCAGCCTTCGATCCTCTATTCCCTGAGTAACGGAGATGCACCTGTTGAGGACTTTAAGGCTGGCAGACGAGAATTTTCGGTGACCATTCCATCCCGGGCGCGTGATCTTGCTGAAACGGTCGTTCTGGGAGCAGCTCCCAGGTCCGTGAAGGCACATGACCGGGAAATCAGCTTTAAGGCTCATAAGGGCTGGTGGGAAGGAGAGTTTCCCTGCAACACAACTGTCAGGATTCTGTATTAACTGCGGGCTAAAAAAGCCGGCTAAGTACCTTTTATCCGGATATGGGTTTTTATTTGCTTTGTAAATTGAGTGAAACGATAATTTAACTAAAATGAAAAGTTTGAAAATCAAGATCTTATTATTCTGTATTTGTCTCATTCCGTTAACAGTGACTGATATCCTTGCTCAAAAGACAGTCATTATAAGACCGGAAGCAAGCGATGAAGTCCTGATAAATCCGGGCATAGGATTCCAGACCTTCCAGCGCTTTAACGGCGATGAATTAAATGAAGGCCTTGGGTGGACCGAAGGCTTTCCCATACAGTACCAGAAATTTAGCGGGAAACTGGAAAACAAGGATCACCCGATGACCACAATCGCCTACTTCCGGGTTTACTGGAGATATCTGGAGCCTGAAATGGGCAGGTTTAACTGGGAAATGATTGACAGGGCACTGAAAACAGCTCATGAGCGCGGCCAGACTCTTTCCCTGCGTATTGCACCCTACGGCTCGGGAAAGGAACCGGACGACCCCACTGACGTGCCCTCATGGTACCGGGCCATGGTAGGGAACAAAAATGAGTGGATGCCTGACGGGCAGCAGGGATGGAGGGTTGATGCAGAAGATCCCCGCTACGCGGGATATTTCGGGAGAATGATAACTGAACTCGGCAGGCGTTATGACGGACACCCTGACCTTGAATATGTTGATCTTTCAATTATTGGATTCTGGGGTGAAGGCAGGGGTTCGGACATAATCACACAAAACACAAGGGAAGCACTTGTGAGAGCATATACCGACAATTTTAAAAAGACACCGCTGATTATGCTTCTTACAGATGTCAAAACGAATAAATACGGTCTTTCCCGGGCAAATGTAGGGTGGAGGGTGGACTGTATAGGTGATATCGGTTTCCCGGTGAAAGACAAAGGCAATCCGGGCTGGGCACATCATTACAATTATTATCCCCAGGGGATCATCAATTTCGGAATGGAAGATGCATGGAAAAAGGCACCTGTAAGCCTGGAGATCTGCCATGTTCTCAAACAATGGAAAGAAGAGAGAGGATTCACCGAAGATGATGTAAATTATGTTATTGATGAAACATTAAAATGGCACATTTCCTCCTTCAATGCCAAATCCTCGGCTGTACCGGAGGAATGGAAGCCGCTTATCGACAGATGGCTGAAAAGGATGGGCTATCGTTTTGTATTGCGAAGTTTCTCCTATCCCGAATTCGTTTCTCCCAACGGAAAACTTGCATTTCAATCCTGGTGGGACAACAGAGGGGTTGCACCCATATATAAAAAGTTCCTCCTGGCAGTCAGGCTTACAAATGACAAAAGAACTGAGGTCATGATAACTGATGCTGATATCACTTCCTGGCTTCCCGGAGACAACCTCTATGATGATGCTGTTTTTATTCCCCCTGATATGCCTCCGGGAATATACCAGCTGCAGATTGGTATTGTTGACCGCCAGTCACACAAACCCGGGGTTAACCTTGCCATCGGGGGAAGAACCCCTGAAGGCTGGTACCGGTTAGGGAAAATAGAAATCAAATGACATCAAACCATAGCTTATAAACTGCTTTATCATAACTATCTAAAAGATCATCCTTAAACCAGTTGTAATCGTGAAGCACAGATGCATTTTGACTTTCAGATATAGGAAGGAGCCACTGGACTTCCTGTCTTTCAATCAGAGAATAACCGCTGTATCCTCTTTATAATAGGCTAATATGCTTTGCAATATTTTGGGAGTCAAACATCCATCCCACGGTATTACAAAGTTTTTTGAACAATCCGTCCTCTTTGTCGGAAAAAACTGCAGAGTTATTTTTCTGAATATCAATAATATTCTCTGATATAATCGTATGCTCTTAGAAAAAGCTCTTCATCTTTAATCTGATATTTGGTCCAGAGTATTTTCCGAAGCTCCCGCTTTACTTCTCTTTCTCCTACAGAAAAGTTCTGCCATCCATTAGGATCTTTAAAATCGATTTAACCAAAATTAAGGGTTTCAAAGAAATTAACCGAATATTCATAGATTTTATAGTTATAGTTATTAATTTTCAATTAGCTAATAGTCTCTATATCAGCCAATTAGAGCTATATACCTTTTCAGATTTCTGAGAAAGTTCGCTATTATTGAAGAAGTAGGATTCTAATCAATTTGTGATCAAATCTTGTTGAAAACAACTAAATGAAAAAGACTTGTTTTAAAGAATAATGTGTAAGCAGCAACTGACAATGTACTAAAATTGGCAAATAAGGATGTACCAAAAACAGCAATTAAGAATGCTCATTTTTTCGGTTCAAACATATAAAAAAATCAAAGAACAAAATCATTAGTTAAAAATAGTTTTCCGGTTTTCTAACCTGTAACTTTTACCCTGTAACCTTACCACTTCACACCGGTATAGGATCCTGTCCAGCAAGGCAGTTGCAATAACTTCATCATCAAGCATTTTAACCCATTCCTCAGGACTTTTATTTGTTGTTATAATAAATGAAGCTTTTTCGTGAAGATGATTAATAAAATTAAAAAGTTGTACGGCCTGTTTTTTCTCTAAGGCGAACATCATTATATCATCAATAACCAGCAAATGAGCCTTGAGTAGTTTATTATATTCAATTAAAGCAGATCTGGTTATGTCTTTCATTATTAATATTTCATTGATTTGTTCCATTGTCCGGAAGTATGCTATGTAACCTGATTTTAGTGCATCATAACAAAGCCCGGCAGCGATCAGCGTTTTTCCTGTCCCGGAAGGCCCCATCAAAACGATATTAAAAATTTTCTCCAGCCACATACACTCTCTAAGTTGTTTCAGCTGTTGTTTACTGATACCATTAACAAAAGAGTAATCATAATTATCCAGGTCATAATTAACAGGCAGTTTTGCCGCTTTGATTCTTTTTTCAAGGTTACGGTTGTATCTGTGGTTAATCTCTGTTTGGAGGGTGTTGAGTAAAAAATCAAGGTAACTGCATTTTTCTTCATCAGCCTTTTTGATAATTTTTTCCAGATGGCCCTGTATTGCCATT
>JAKPOU010000068.1 GCA_029547705.1 Bacteroidota bacterium
GCCGTTTTATCGTAAACGGATTTTACGCCATAAAGGTAATACCGTCCGTTGATCAGTTTCAGTTCTGTCCGGGGCCTCTTGTGTTTCAAAGCCCAATCGGGGTGGTTTGCCGTTGTTTTCATCGATTTTCTTTTATTATAATCATTACCTAAATAGGTAATACTAAATAACAACAAAAAAACCACACAAACAAATATTCATGCGGTTTTTTTCATTTTTCTATTCCCTATTTATTTAGGGTTTGGGATTAATCATATTTTTTAGTTTATACCTATGAGAAAAACATTACTGATATTCTTCTTAATCATTTTTGCAGCAATCTTAGTGGTGAAGTCAATCATATTTAAAGACGTAATTTCCATAAAGAGTATTGCTCTAATTGGTATTGCCAGCATTGTATCTACTTTATTGTTTTGGGTAATATATACTCAGTTTTCGAGACGAAAATAAAACCTGCCCATCACAGTATATAATTCATAACGGGGCTTGTGGAAGTTTAAAAATATGTGCTACTATCAAGCCCCTTGCCATGCTGGTGCGAAGTCACGTTGAACTCTGCCACAAATTATATACTCATTCATTAAGTTAAATTGACTCAATGATAGAAAATAATAAACGTAATATTTTCCTGACTCTTTTTTCCGGTTAATTTATTTCATTCACTGATCTTTCTTATAAGAATATATTTGACAGAGGATATTTTAAAGGTCTTCCGGAAATGGACTCCATGTCACGGCATTAGATAACAGAAATAAAATTTTCAGGTTACACTGTAAGGTTTTTAATGGAAAAATGTTCTGGTCCGGTATTATTGGACTTGGCTTATTTATTTTTCGAATGCAGATGTAATTGTGTATATTAGATCTGCGGGCGGTAACCGAAAAGCCTGAAGAGAGTAGGTGACAATTTCATTGTTATTCTTATGACAGAGCTTAGTTTAGAACAAATGGAAAGCGTTGCAGGTGGTTTTAAAATGCCCTGTGGAGCTGCGCTGGCATTGTATGGAGTAGCATTTATAGGACTTTGTGCTTCTACAGGAGGCGCAGCTATTTGTGCTGCAGTAACTTTTGGTGCATCAATTTATGATGTTTATGCTGCTTGTTACCGGATGAAGTAATTTCGCTCTTTTCAATTCAATGGTATCCGGTTATTAAATTTATAGGGATACCATTGAATTATTTTTAACTTATTTGTGATGAATTTAAAACATAGACTTTCAAAAATTATTCTGTCATTTTCTTCTGTACTTATTTTAATCCAAACTTTCTTTTTGGCGGAAAAAGACATTTGGGCGGCGGACTTATTTTATTATTTACCTTTTTTTAGTTTAGTAATAATCTTGGATTTTATGCTGTATGAAATTAGCTGCCCTGATTACAAAGGCTGTAATCATCTAGTGTTTTGTACATTTCCAGTGTCAAGAAGATCAATATTCATTATGGAAATTAGCTATTACCTAAAAAGGTGGGAATTGTATATTTTTGTAATATCAATTTTAATTTACCTGTCTTATTTTTATTTCCTGAACAACACCCTAGTTTTCCCGCTTATATTAATTCTTATTCTTTATATTTTCCAGATTACATATTTGATATTTCTACTTTTTTTCATAAAGAATTTATTTAAAATAAAAAATTTGGAATTAAACGTGAGAAATTTCTCCACGATTTTAATATCTTTTATTATTCTGCTATATTCATTTGCTGACAAATCAAAAGCGCTTGAGTTTGTATTTTATAATAATCCTTTCTGCTGTGGATTTTTATCCTACTTGTTAGAAAAAAAATATGCACTTACTTCGTTTAGTCTGATTATTTCAGTTTCCGGATTGTTGTATTTATTTGGAAAAAACAAAATTAATGAATGGTCTCTTTTTTAACCACTCTTAAGTTTGCTTTAAGCTTTTATTGGGTAACAGCCAAACATATTTTAATTTTAATTATTTCCAGTTGGATTCTGTATTTCATCAATATAAATGATGAGATAATTAATTTTTTATTAATTAACTTGTTTGTGCTAAATATTATTTTAATTTACTCTTTATTTAAGAAAGATAAACTGCTGAAATTAAATGGATTTTATTGCTTATTTAATATTTCAGAAATAAAAATATTTTTTTCAAAGTCATTAATATTCGGTATACCTTTAATAATTCATTTCTCGACAATTTTATTATTTAAATTCAAAATAGAATCTCAATTATATCTAACCATAATTTCAATAATACTTCTGTTTTTTTTAACAAAGTTGATATTTGTTGATGAGCACCTTAGACTGCTCAGAATATTTTATTTTACTTTTTTTTCGTTCACGATCTTGTTAAGTTACATTTTGTCAGGATTGTTCTTGATGTTAATAATCTTTTGGATATTAATATCCTATTTTATTTTTTTGGTAATTAAATTGAGCCGTGAAGAGAGAGGTTAGCCATGGAAGAAATAATTAATTTTAATTCAGTTATTAAAAGATATGGGAAAATAACAGCACTCAATGGCTTGTCATTCTCTATTAAAAAAGGAGAATCAGTTGGATTGATTGGTAACAATGGATGTGGTAAAACTACCACAATAAATGTCTTATGTAACCTAGTCAATTATGATAGTGGTAATGTTTTAATTTATGGTAATAAAATAATTCCTGGTTTTGTCACCTATAAAAATAAACTAGGCATTTTGTTGAGTCCCCCGATTTTTGTAAATGAATTTACTCCTATTCAATATTTAAAATTTGTCTGCAAATTTCAAAAAGTTGATCAATTTGAAATAGACCTTAGAATAGAAAGCTTGATTAAATCATTTAACTTAAATTCTTTCAACAAGAAAAAGATCGGAGACTTTTCGTCTGGAGATAAAATGAAAATAGCATTAGCTGCTGCTATTATACATAATCCTGAAGTTCTGGTGTTTGATGAACCATTTATTCATCTTGATTTCCAAACTATCGACTTCATCTCATCCTTAATCAAATCTTTAAGAAATAAAAAGACCTTATTTATTACCTCTCATAATATAGACCTTATGACTAATTTATGTAGCCGATTTCTGATTATGGATCATGGTCAAATTATTAATGACATTGCTTTGCATGAAAATATGTCCCACAATGAAATAAAAAGCCTAATCACAGACAGTATCCTGAAACAAAATATTAGAAGTATTAATATGGACTGGTTTGAATAAGGTTTTCATGCATTGCAAAAATCAATCATTTGCAAGGAGGTAATGAGTCAATCTTTGAGCGCCAAATACTTCATTTTTATGACTACTTGTTATCAATTAATAACTCCTCTTTTTCGTTACAGATAAAATACTATATATTAAATCTGTTCGTATAAACCAGGAAATTTGAAGAGAGTAAACATCTTTATGGTGAAACTATGGAAAAACAATCGGTTATGAAAATATGCTTCACTATCAAATTAGTGGCAGAAAAGATATGAAAGATAATTGGCAAGTGGGATATTGTCAGCAGACCCGGGAACAATATATTTTAGCCTTTGCGAAGTCGTTATAATTGTCTGTTCGAAGATTGCTGAAGCTATTTGCATTATGAAAAGAATCGATGCCGAAAATTTTTATGAAATGAGACCCGTAAAGATGCCTAAGCACAAGTTGCTTAATTAGGCTGTGTGGTAGCAAGTTTATTTGCAGGATTTGCCAATCCCTTTTTTTGACTATGACCGGGATACACTTATCCTTTCTTTGTTTAACGAGACAAATGATTTAAGTTTATTAGTGATTTTGTTTCCGAGGTTGTATTCTGCACATAAGCTCCATAATGACTGAATAAGTGGAACTTATGTGTTTGACAAAATAATTATTTAATATGATAAGCCTTAAGTCTGTTAATAAATCATTCAATGGTAATTCAGTACTGGAGGATATAAATCTCAGCCTGGAGAGAGCTCAGGTTTACTGCCTTTTAGGCAGGAACGGAGCCGGTAAAACAACTATACTGAATCTTATCCTGGATTTACTCACACCAGACAGTGGTCTGATAGAAGTCCTGAACAAACCCGGTAATAAACTTGACAATCAAAGTAAGGCAAGAATTGGGGTTTTAAGGGAAGATCTGGCAGTCATAAATGAATTAACCGGATTTGATTATCTTACTCTGACCGGTCATTTCTACAATATGTCAGGAATAGCAGCAGATCATAAAATCAGCGAGCTGGCAGATTATTTTTTTGATGAAAAGGAAGTAGAGCTTAAAAAGAGGATTGGGACGTATTCATTTGGCATGAAAAAGAAAGTTGCAATTATTGCAGCACTAATAAATGAACCTGATCTGTTAATTTTGGATGAACCATTTGCTGGTCTGGACCCGGTTTCTGCTAAAAGACTCGTTACTTATCTGAAAAATTATATCAGTCCTGAAAGATTGATTTTGCTGTCCTCACATAACCTGAATTATATAAAACAGATTTCAACCCATATAGGGATTGTCCATAAAAAGAGACTCTTTTTAGATTCTAAAATCAATGATTTTCCCGTTCGGGAAGGAGAGTCCTTTGAAGATGCGTTTTGCAGGTTAATTGAAACTGAAATTGAAACTGAAATTTAAACTGAAACTGAATAAATCCGTTCCGGCTAAACTGAAAAATAATGTGGCAGATTTTTAAATTGTTATTGAGGAACTTCTCTGATTTATACAAATCCAGGCAATTATATAAAATAATTGTCTTTTTCTCTTCTTCAGTATTACTTGGTCTTCTGGCAGGTTATTTACTTAATACAGCAAATGATGGATTACTGGTAAAAGGCTCAGATGAGTCAATAGTATATTTATTAGCGGGACTTTTCATGCTTCCATTCATAAGAATTGTATTGCCGGCATATAAGCCGCTGAGAAGGATAGTACTACATTATCATCCTGTTTCAAGTTTCAATAAAATGATTATAAATCTTTTTATTGACATGTTATCGGGTTTCTTCATTTTCTTGTTTATTTTTCTTCTGACAATAACCATTATTTCCAAAGATTTTAATTTAAAGCTTTTAATACAGGGTTATTTACTTATTATTACGTCACATCTTTTCCGGAGGATATTTCAGAATATTATTGAGAACAGATATGATTTAAGGTCATCTGTAACGATGGCTTTACTGATTATCCTGGTTTTTTCAATTTCGTTTTTCAAACGCCCTTATATGCCGTCGAACTTTGACTGGGCACTGATGATTTCGGGGCTTTCAGTTTTTCTTCTGTTTTTTATAGAGAGTAAAACCCCGGGACAAAACAGAAGCTTTCTGCATCTGAAGAAATCCACTGTGAAGAATATTTTCTGGCAATTTTTATTTTATAACAGGGCCGTCAGATTGTCTTTGATTATTGGATTAACCCTGAAGATCGTCTTTTTTATCACGGATATGTTTTTTGTCAGGCATACAGGACGTCATATTTTAGACGGCAATTTATTATACTGGATTTTAATAGCTGCTCCCACTATTCATTTCTCATATGTGTTTAATAACCTTTGGGGCCATTATCGTATTTTGTGGCTGCAATTAAGGATTCATTCAGGGAATGACTGGAAAGAATATCTGAATATTTTTTATAAACTGATTTCAATACCGCTTGTTATAGATATGGTTATTTCATTGGTATTTCTTTTAATACTATGGAATGATAAATTATTCGTTATATCCTTTTATTTGGTTTCTCTGTTTTTCTTAAGCTGCTTTTCTTTCTACTGGTCATTTGTCAGTCCTGCTTATGCCACCGATTCTGCAGTTTTCAAAATAGCTCATTCCCCGAAAGGCAATTTTATTTGTCTGCTTGGTACAGGTTTACTCTATCTGATGAAAATTGACTCATGGTTTTATATGCTTATTCCGTTTTATATATTTCTATCAGTTTTATTTATCCTGAAAATAAAGTCTGACTTAGAAAAAAATGAACGTAATATTTTCCCGACTCTTTTTTCCGCTTAATTGATTTCATTCACTGTTCTTTCTGACAGAATATCATATGGCAGAACATATTTTCAGGATCTTCTGAAAAAAGGCTCCGGGCCCTTGAATTTTATTAATCCGGCAGCACCGGACTGGTATTTTGTATTTTCCGGATACAGATGTAATTGTGTATATTAGATCTGTAATCAGGAAACGAAAACCTGTAGAGAGAAATTAGTTTCTTTGCTGTTCTTAGGAAGGAGTTTGGATTGAATCAAACAGAACCCCTCTTTGTAAGTGATTGATTTAACTTTCATTCACGAAGGGAAGCTCTTACTTGCATGGGTATGGGGCACTGGTATCATCGGGAATTCCGTTTGCAGATCCGGCAAATATATTTTTCTGCTGCATGAGATTGCAGAAACGATTTTCATCATGGAGGGGGATACCTGGTATTTTTCGGCAAACCGTTAAGGTGTTTGTCTTTTTAATGTAAAACAAGTCATGCTAACAGAGGTTATAAAGCACTCAATAAAAAGCTTTCTCAGAAATACCACATTTGACCTGAGATTAATATTGAGGTTGCTTATGATCCTCTCCATATTATATCTTTTTTCTTTCCTGGTCTATCTGGGTTATGGTTTTTCTGGTTTCTTATACTTGTACAGCCCTTCATCTGATCCGGTTACATTCCTTAATAACAGGTTATTACATATAGGTGCGGTTCTGTTTATCCTGCAGGTTTTTTCTATTAAAAATCCACTGAAAGCACTGCTGGCTTATTTACACTTACCGATTAAAAGAAACAAGCTGGTATTGTATATACTTTTTCTGTCACAGTTCAATTATTTTTTTATCGGATTGTTATTGTTTTTTGTTCCATATTCAATCAGGACGATTCTTCCGGTTTACAGTATCCAGCAGTTTTTCTTCTATTTTCCCGGAGTTTTAATAATATTTTTTTCGGTCGGGTATTTCAGTTTGCTGATCAGGAATTTAATCGGGATCTCTTATAGTTATATAATTATACCCATACTTCTGTTTGGAGGCCTTTACTTAATGGATCTTTTCCTGGATATTTCTTTTAAAGACATGTCCCGTTTCATCTTTAAGCAACTCATTAACAAAAATCTATATTTTCTGATATTACTGATTTTAATACTTGCAGGATTATTAATCTGCAATTTCATTTTATTGAAAAAGGGCTTTTATGGTATTTATCAAAATCAAAAATCCTTGTTGAATTATTCATTCAGACCTGCCAGTCATTATTTTAGAGAAAATGATTTATTTACATATGTCCTTCTGGAAATCCGGCTTATTGCAAGAAACAGGCGGACAAGAGGTTTTTTGCTGATAATTTTATTCTTCTCAATTATGTTTTACAGAATTCTCCCTTATGATGGCAATCTGTATGTTATTTTCATACTTTTCATTCTTATAAGCGGGATGTTTGGCTATACTTTTATTCAGTTTTTATTTTCATGGGAAAGCGGATACTTTGATTTTATCTTATCGACAAAATTCGATATCATTAAATATTTAAAGGCAAAATATGCAGTATATTCAATTTTTAGTGTAATTCTATTCACAGTTTATTTTCCTGTGATAAAACCGGTTCAGACCGGATTACATATGTTTTTCTCGGCATTATTGTATAATTCCAGCCTTGGATACTTTGTTCTTATTTTCCTGGCAACCTATAATAAATTCAAAGTTGATCCGAACCGAAGTATTTTGTTTAATTATCAGGGATTAAACAGTTTCCAGGTAATAGGGGTATTGTTAGTTCTGCTGATACCAATTCTGACCCTGTTTCTTTTGCTGCTCCGGCTAAATTTAACTCATAGCCTCCTTATTATTAACTTATTATGTATTATTGCCTTAATCATTCAGGGTAAGCTCTGGAAAATTATTCAAAATAAATTAATGCGGAGGAAGTATATAAATCTTGAAGGATACAGGAAATGATCAAAGCAGAGAATCTTTTAAAAAAATTCGGAAACACGATTGCCGTGGATATTCCGGAATTATCAATTGAAAACGGGGATATATGGGGGCTTGTTGGAAATAACGGGGCAGGTAAAACAACTTTCTTAAGATTAATGGTTGATCTGCTGAAACCTGACAGGGGTCAGATACTTTCAAAATCGATTCCGGTTTACCAGTCGGAACATTGGAAAAATTATACGGGCACTTTTATTGATAATAATTTTCTTATCGAGTTCCTGACACCTAAGGAATATTTTGAGTTCATTGCAAAAATCTATGATTTAGAAAAAAATGAATATTACGAGAGGCTGCAGGGCTATAATCATTTTCTTAATTCCGAAATATCAGAAACTTCCAAATATATCAGACAGTTATCATCCGGGGAGAAGCATAAGGTAGGTGTTATCGGCGCTCTTCTCCCGGATCCTGAAGTACTGATACTGGATGAACCTTTTAATTTCCTGGATCCCAGTTCGCAGATCGTATTAAATAAGATACTGAATTCGGGATTCCGGGATAAAAACAAAACGCTTATTCTTTCCAGCCATAATCTGAATCACATATCTGATATATGCACCCGTGTTGCTTTGATGGAAAAGGGTAAAATAATAAGAGATCTTCAAAACAACAGAGAATCAATGTCAGAGGTTGAGGATTATTTCAGGTATCAGACAAATAATCAATAATTGCTGTTTTTTAGAATTGCCTGTAAATGATTGTACTTCAGAAAGTATATAAAAGTTACAAAGACAAGAAAGTATTAATAAATCTGGATTTATCAGTTGAAAGAGGTCAGATTTTTGGACTGACAGGTAAGAACGGTTCCGGGAAAACAAGCCTGCTGAAAATAATATGCGGCCTGGAAAAACCAGACTCAGGAAATGTTCGCATTATAAACAATACAACCGGAAAACCCGTGATCGGGGTATCTTTATATGAAACCAGCCAGCTGATTAATGAACTTGACGGTTATACATTTCTGAATTTCATAGGCCGGATATATAAGATCCCCTTATTTGAGACTGAAAAAAGAATTCTGGAATTAAGCGACATTTTTGAGTTTTCTGATGTTCTGTATAAACCGATAGGGTCATATTCCACAGGTACCAGGAAGAAAATGTCAATATGCACTGCAATTTTTCACAAGCCACAATTATTATTGCTGGATGAACCTTTTGAAAACCTCGATGCCACAGCCTGTCGGAAACTCATAACATTGCTGAAAGCATACATTTCCCCGGAAAAAACAATTATCATTACCTCCGGTCAGACAGGTCATTTACAGCAGCTTACAAATAATATAGCTGTATTGTCAAATGGGAGAATCACGGATCTTCATGCAGATCCCGGATTTCAGAAGATTGGCGGGGGAAATAAGATTCTGCCGGAAACGGAATAAATTGCCGAAATGAATTTCATTTTTTATTTCATAAAAGTCCGGTTTAAGCTCCTGTTCCGGAATTGTGGAAGACGCAGACAAAAACTGATTTTCTTTCTTGCATTTCCTGCTTTTCTGCTTTATGCCTTTTTCTTGAGTAATTATATGGACAGGCTGGCAGACAGGGGAATAATACAGTGGGAGGATATTTTTGTCTTTCTATATTCGGGTGCTTCAATCCTGGCTTTAATATCCTTTTTCTTTCCTGAATATAAATCATGTAAAGAACCCTTCAGCAAAATTTATCCCATAAATAATTTTACAAGAGCCCTGACCGGCCTTATCAGTGATTGTATGTCGCGGTTCATTATTATACTCGCGGCTGTTATCCTGATTTCGGCCTTGTTCTTTAAAGTTCCCTTTCCCGGCAGGATGCGTTATGCGGGCTGCTTATTGACAGGAGTGCTCAACGCTGTTATTTTAAGCAGGAATCTAAGGTTTCTTGTTGAAAAAGACTTCTATAAAAGCATCCACAGAATACCGGGCTGGCTTTTAATGGTGATAATTTACACGGTTTTTCTGTTTTTCATATTCAGATACATTGATTCTGTAATTTTCAATGTTTTGACAGTTGTTGCCGGTTTTGGACTACAGCTTGTTCTTAATAAGTGGACTTATGACAGGAGGATATCTGATCGCGGATCGCATCTGCCGTTTGTAATTCAGTTGTACATCAGGAATAAAATCTTCCGTGTTTCTGTTCTGATAATGTTTGCCGTTAAAATAATTATAATTCTCTTCTTTTTCCTGCTCCTGGAAATTGATCCTGATGCGAACACTGCCTTTAAGATCCCGGTAGTTTTTTACAGTTCTCCGGTTCTGGTTTTTACATATTTATTCAATAATTTTTTCGGTTTCTTCCCGGCTTTCATTACCAATTTTAAAATTTCCGGTACAGAATATGATTCCCTGACCGGACTTTTGCTTAAAACTGTTCTTCCGCTGATTCTCCTTGACTTCCTGCTGTCTTTTGCTTTTATTTTTTACGGCAGGTATGATTTGCAGGCATGGCTGCTCTTTTATTTTTCAGTGCTGACAGTGCTCATTCCGGTTTCATTGCATCTTAGTACATTCTGGCCAAATCCGGTTAAAGCAGCATTTTCATCTTCCAATAACCGCCCCATGTTAAACAGCTTTTCTATGATTCCTGTACTGGCAGCCTCAGTCTGCTACCTGTATTTTCAGTCCCTTCTCCCGGTGATATTTCTGTTGTATTTCACCATTTCGGTTTTTACAGCACGTTCATTTATAGCAAGATATAAAAAGAATTTTCCGCATCCCTGCATACATTATCTGTTTCAGGCTGCGGAAATATTACCCGGGATCTGATTGTAAATTATCCCTGAAAGGTCGAATTATAAAAGCTTTTTAAATACTTTTCCCTCCTGACAATCCAGGAGGGAAAAGCTGAAAATAAAGACTAATGCAAACAGTAACTCCCCTGGCAGGGGAATGAATCATTCCTCGACAATGAACGAAAACATGGGCATTTCCACAGAGCAATGATCGTTTGTGATTTCATCCGAATCCCACTCCCATTGACCGTTGCCGTTGGTATCAACCCAGTCAAATGAACAATCCGTAATTTTACTGTCAGGACCTCCCAGTTTCCATGACAAAATTGTCTTCTCTCCTGACCTTATGGTAAATCCGCTTATTTTCTCACCTGTGGACATAAGTTTAATCATACCACCGGAAAGTATAAAACTGCCGTTTGGACAGAAATATTCTGTAATAAAGCTATCATCCCCTTCCGATTCCTCATCAAGGGAACTGTTCATTTCCACAGATTTACTAAAATTGTCCGCATAAACTGCAATGCGGATGATCCGGTTTCTGAACACCATTTTAATACTTTTGTATTCCCCAACAGGCAGTTTGCTGGCACTGAACGAGTAATCTTCACAGGATTTAATCCCCTTGTTCCTGCCAATAAGGTGCCAGGTCAGATTATCTTTAATATTATCTTCTACCATGTCCTGTGAAACCCATATCTCAGCAATATCAAACTTCATATCGGCAGTATGCATTTTATGGGTCTGCGGTCCATCGGCAAATGCCGCCCTGGCACTTTTCTCAGATGATTTATGAGATGTTTCCTGGAAGGCCTTCAGTCCCTTGAATTCAAGGATACCCGTATCACCATCCGACTTGCTGCAGGAAACAGTGATAATCAATATTGCTGTCAGAAATAATAATCCGATTTTCTTCATAATAAATGGTTTATTTCAATTAATACTTAAATCCGTGATGGATCAGTTAACCTTACTAATATTAAACACTGATATCAGACGGGGGTAAAGTTAAAACCGATTCAATAATTGGCAAAGCTGAATTATCAAACCGGCATGTTTAAAAAGCATGATTTATCAACAATTTGTATGTGGACTAGTGCTGCTCTGCAGTATTATCGGGGATTTCATATTTCGCCGGCTGACTTTTAATATTTCAGGTTGAGATTTTGTGGCAATATTCCTTATTTTTACAGGAATGAAGAATAAAGCTACAGATACAGACATAAGATCAGTTTTAAATTTCAGGGATGCAGGCGGCCTGAATCTTACCGGCGGCGGCAGAATGAGGAAGGGTCTTATTTACAGGTCGGCCAGTCCGGACAGGATAAGCAGACGGGATTTAAAAAAACTGCAGGCCCTCGGGATAAAAACAGTTGCAGACCTGCGTGACCCGGCGGAATTTTCAAGAAGAAAAGCAGAACTGCCCGGAATCAGGATAATAAACTATCCATTGAGTTTTGAAAGTGTAACCCGGGAGAGGCTTGTGCCCCTCATGAAACGCCGTTATGATGCCGGAGCAATCAACAAGGTGATCAACGGACTGTATGTTGACATTGTGGATGCTGTAAGGCCGGTCCTTGGAAAAACAGCAGAACTGATGCTTGAACCCGGAAGCACCCCTGTACTTATTCACTGCCAGGCAGGGAAAGACAGGACCGGAATACTGAGCGCATTGTTCCAGATGATTGCCGGCGCCGACAGGGACGAGATCATCAGGAATTATATGGCTTCAAACGATTCACTGGTACCTCATTATGAAAAAAGGCTGAGAGTCAGAAAATTCATTACACTTGGGTTTTTTCCGGCTGATTCTGTGCTTCATGCCGTAACTCAGAAAAAGGAGGATATCGTTACGGTTTTGGACAGGATTGAAGGTCATTATGGCGGAATAATCGGATATCTCTCGGGATCAGGCTTTGATGTTTCAAAAACAGATAAGCTCAGAGATATGCTTGCAGAGAAATAGAGTTCGTTTTCCGGCTTTCAGCTGCAGCCTGAACGGAAATCTGACCGGGGAAACGACAATCCCAAGAATGCATAAAGGAATAATCTGATTTACAGGAATTAATTAAAAAAGATATGAAATACAGAACATTTGGAAGAACAGGATGGAAAATCAGTGAGATAGGCTATGGCACCTGGGGTATGGGATCATGGACCGGTTCAGATGATGAGGAATCAATGAGATCCCTTCAGCTTGCGGCTGACCTCGGATGCAATTTCTTCGATGCTGCCTGGGCTTACGGCCGGGGTAAGAGTGAAGATCTGATAGGACAGCTTGTAAGGGCAAACAAGGACAAGAAGCTGTACACTGCAACCAAAATGCCGCCGAAAAATTTTAAATGGCCGGCCAGAAGGGAATATACACTTGAAGACTGTTTCCCGCCGGATCATATTCAGGAATTTGTTGAGCGCAGCCTTAAGAATCTGGGACTGGATTCCTACGATCTGATGCAGTTTCATACCTGGGAGGATGGCTGGCTTGAAGATGAAAGGGGATTGAAAAAGATGATGGAACTGAAGGAACAGGGTTTGTTCCATGCCATTGGCATAAGCCTTAACCGCTGGGAACCCTGGAACGGAATCAGGGCAGTCAGGAGCGGCCTGATTGATTCCGTTCAGGTAATATATAACATATTTGATCAGAATCCTGAAGATGAACTGCTTCCCGCCTGTCGTGAAATGAATGTTGCGGTTATAGCAAGGGTTCCGTTTGATGAAGGAACACTTACCGGTACCCTGACAAAAGAAAGCACCTGGCCGAAAGGTGACTGGAGGAATTCATATTTCATAAAGGAAAACCTGGATTCCAGTGTGGAACATGCTGATGCCCTTAAACCCCTGGTGCCGGAAGGAATGACCATGCCGGAAATGGCTCTGAGGTTTATTTTAGGGGAACCCGCTATCAGCACGATAATCCCGGGCATGCGCAAGGAATCTCATGTAAGGTCCAATATCGCAACCAGTGATGCGGGACCCCTCGATGATGCCCTGATGAAGGAACTCAGAAAGCATCGCTGGGACCGTGAGCCCAGTGAATGGTCTCAGTAAATCTCTTTGTGTCCGTTCCCTGCCTGCTGCAGACAGCAGGCTGCAAGGGAAATGAATTCCGGAACAGGGGAAAATTTACGAATATACTTTCCGGATCATTGCCTGAAGCGTATTTTGAAATAACTGCCGGGAGATTTCTCCAAATAGGGCATTACTGTGATTTAAGGCCCTGGATCGTGCTATTGATCAGTTATTCTAAATATTATGGAAAATAAAAAGTCCCTGGTTCCTGTCATTGTTATAACCGTCAGTGCAATTATTGTCTTGTTTGCCTTGCTGATTCCGTCTGCAAAGCCGCTTCCGTGGCTGATACTGGCCGCATCACTGTTTTACCTGACAACGGGATGGTATATGTTCAGTATTTGTGAATTTACAAAACAGGTATAATTCGAAGCAGGCTGCATGATAATAACCCGGACCCGGGGTGAAATCCTTTCCTGAAAAGCTAAACAATAAGCCATTGAAACAGTGCCGTGTTTTGCAAATACCGCCTGATAAGTAAATGTAAAACAGGAAGTTAATAAGTTATTAACAAAAAACAGATAACATACTGAAATACAATAAAATAACCTGTTGATAACGTGTGAATAAATAGTTCATTCAAACGGCTTGTCTGTCCCCGGGTGGATTTAAATTGGTTTTTGTAGGGTAATATTAACGTGCTACGGGTCCGGCATGAAGATGTGCGGACCGGACGAAATCTCGCTGCACAAATTGTGCTTAAAGACAGGTGTTTCGTCCACGACACACCTGATATCCCCGGATTGAAAGTTACCATCCCATCAAGGCACTGACAATCCGGGGTTTTCTATATTCCTGTCCGCACGAAACAGATTGTTTTCCTTCAGGGACAAAGGGTTTTTTCAGACAGCTCGTTTTATATCCTGATCCATATCATTTTCAAGGATATAGGTATTCCCTCCATGCCAGAATACTATCCCGTAACCCTCAAGCTTTAATTCGCTTATCATCCGCTTTATACTTCTTTCGCTTACGCCGAATCTGCCGGCCAGATCTGCCGGAGTGCCAGCAGCCCTTAATCTGATCAGGTTCAGGATGCTGTCTTTTGTCAGTTCTCTTTTCTTTTTTGTCATATTATTAATGTTTTCGAATAATATGACATTGCCTTTCAATTCTAAATTTACATAAATAAATCAGGAGCATGTCAATATTCGGAAAAAAATTAAAAAATTCGATTTTTATATTCGAAAAATTCTCAGGGAAAAACAATATTTCATTACCTGACAACATATTTATTCCACTTGTCCGGCTTTGATAGAGGAAAAAGCCCGTAAGCCGGTTTCAGATTTACTGTTTAATATGCACAGCAGCTGATTTGTTACCTTGTAATGGCAGAATTTTTAGATTTTCTGCAGGAAACTGTCCCGCCGGCCGCAAAGACAGGCATGGGACTTTCTAACCGATCAGGTACCACAGTTTCCCCAGTCTCAGGGGATAGTACATAAGAGTTTCCAGCCTGCTCCTGCAGGCGTACCTGTTTTTCATAAATTCAAAGGAAGGGAAAAGGTCACCGGCGATAAACAGGAGTTTACGGTGAAATCCGGGTATTTCACCCAGATGGTAACGGTAAAGCCGGGCCCTGCTTACAGGAGGATTATTCCCGGGACTTTTCAGGAAAAACAGGAATTTATCCAGTGAATCCGGAGCAGCCCATTCGTCAATGAAATTATTGATGTCATCAGGAAAGGAGATTTCAAGAACATCTCTCAAAGGTCTGAGCCTGGTTGCCATGATCTCATTCATTCCGGCCTTTTCGCAAAGTCCCGTAAGCGAGGGTCCGAGAATCTCCCCGTGATATTTTTCTATCAGAACCACCAGATCGGCATAAAGCCTTAGCTGGGATTCATTTTTCATCTCGTGAAGCCAGAGATGCCTTACCAGATAGGCAAAGAACATAAGGGGGGAAGGAATGTATGCCTTTTCACCGCCCAGATCCTTTTCAGGACTCTCATCGTAAAGCTTGCGGGTGAGGCAGGAATTTTTTTTTCCGAAAAGTCCGGTATGGATCTCAACCGAAAGACCTTCAGCTGACAGACTCGGCAGATGCTTTCCTGAACAGGTGAGAAGCGGCTTGTACAATACAGATTTCAGGGGCTTTGACACGAATCCGTTTTCAATAAGGACCTGCCTGGCTGCCAGGGCATTCTCCGGTGAAACAAGTATGTCAACATCGGTCATCTGTCTGACTCCGGAATTTCCGTAAACCGTTAATTCCAGTGCAAGCCCCTTGAGCAGGACCGTTTTTATATTCCGGCTGTTCAGAAGTTTAAGGACAGGGGGCATTTTAACAAGAAAACCCGAATTCCTTGACAGATTGATCATGTATGAATTCCGCAGGCTGCCTGTCACAGCAGGAGGGATAAGATCAGTCAGGCCAAGTCTGTTGCTGTTGTGGTATACCAGCGCTGAAACCCCATGGTTTCGTGCCAGTGACAGGAAATAATCCCAGTCATTTGTATTCCCGATGCAGCTTTTAAGCTTTTCAGTCTGCGCACTGCTGAATGACAGCCGGCAAAGTCCGCATAACAGCTGTTCTTCCGTTCTCAGGTTCAGGGATTCTGTCATCTCCGGAATCTGCTTGTCTGTTTTGTGTACATGCTGTGGTATATGCCTTTTTTCTCCATCAGTTCATCATGAGTTCCGCTTTCCGCGATACTTCCCTTACTGAGTACTATTATCCGGTCGGCAAGACTCACATTTATAAACCTGTGACTTATAAGTATTGATGTCCGTCCGCTTACTATCTCTCTGAAGCGGCTGAATATTTCATATTCGGTATCCGCGTCAAGGGAACTGGAGGGTTCATCAAGAATAAGCAGGGGCGCATCCCTGAAAAGAGCCCTTGAAATAGCAAGCTTCTGCCATTCCCCCCAGCTCAGTTCCCGGCTGTCGCTGAAAAGATTTCCTATCACCGTGGAATACCCATCCGGAAGATCATTTATCAGGTCATGAATACCGGTCATCCTGGCAGCCTTTATGATGTCTTCCGGAGCATCTGATTTCGAAATGTTTCCAAGGCGGATGTTTTCTCCCGCACCCAGATTATAGAGCATGAAATCCTGGAAGACCACTGAAAGAAGTTTCCTGTACTGACCGGGATCAAGGTTTTTCAGATCCTTTCCGTCAATGCTTATCGATCCAGAATCCGGATCATATAATCTGCAAAGCAGTCTGACCAGAGTCGTTTTCCCTGCACCGTTCGGTCCGACAACAGCTACCACCTCTCCTTTCCTGATGCTGAAGGATACATCCTTGATTGTGTGGGAGTTATTCCCCGGGTATGTGAAGGAGATGTTGTTCACACTGATACCGGAGCTGAATTCCCGGATATCAGCGACAGGCGGAATGGCTTTAATTTTTTCTTCAAGATTCAGGAATTCAAAAATATCCCCTATGAAGAGTGAATCTTCATACAGACCGGCAAGTGAACCGAGAAGTTCCCTGATGTACATCATCCCCTGCCGGAATGCCAGGACGAACATGGTCATGTGTCCCAGTGTGAGTTTTCCTCCGGTCGTTTCCCTTGCCATGAATACCAGGGTAATCATCACGGCAGCTGCCTTGACCAGGTCGGATACCAGTTCAATAGCCGTTCTTTTCCTGATTATCCTTATCTCTTCCTCCTTTGTTCTGAGAAAGGACTTTTTGAACAATGCGGTAAAATAGTTTCCCAGGCCGAAAAGCCTTATTTCCCTTGACGGGCGGTCACCCGTTAGGAGCCAGTTGAAATAGGCAGCCTTCCTGGCTTCAGGGGTCTGTTCACGCTGGAAATTGTAGAGAGTGCCGGCATACTTCAGCCTGAGCCATATTCCCGGAATGTTTACCACAACAAGCAGCAGTGCCACGGCCCAGTGAAGGACAACCAGCACTCCTGCCATCAGCAGAAGGGAAAGTAGGCTCCGGAACAGCGATACGATATTGTTGAGTATGCTGTTCGGTCTCCAGGGAGCTTCCCTGGAAGCTCTTGAAAGAGAATCGAAATAAGCGGAATACTCGAAATTCAGCAGATCGAGCCTCACGGACTTCGAATGGATGAGTCCGTACATGTAGATTTCCAGTTTCATCGACTGTTTCTTGCGGACATAATTCCCCAGGTCCGACGTGGCTTCATCAACAAACCAGATAATTACAACTGCGGCAATGAGCCATATGATTGACGGCAGGACTTCAGGGGAATTCAGCGACACAGCCTTCGTGAGCTCATCAACGAGGTTTTTCAGCAGCCAGATGAGAAGAAGGGGCAGGATACTCCTCAGGACTGAAAGCATTATGTTGGCAAAGGTCCAGCCCGGAGCACTTTGCCAGACCAGTTTCAGCGATTCCCGGAAATATTTGAATTTGTTATTCATTAGACCCTGATGCTTTTGCAAAGATAGCAGACAGATTATTTGTAAGATGTTTTATTCCGCTTATAAACCTTACAATTATCCGGTTAAGCGGATAAGCCGGTTTTTTCCTAAGCTGATCTCCCTTTTTTATCCTGTTCTTCCTGTCTTCTGTCCGGATTACCTTCCCTGCTATCTGTTCACCCGTTACAGGACTGTCTTCATGTCTGCAACTGTCACCCCTTGTGTAATAAAGAATTTCATTCCCCCTTTCTTCTGTTCTTATCAGACGGTGAACAACAAATCCCTGTGCTCTTTTCCATGCAATGATATCTCCGGGAACAATATCCTTCATATTCTCCTTCGGACTGATGAGAATGGTGGTTCCGGGCTTTATGGATGGGTACATGCTGTAGCCGCCGGCCCTTATCCTGAGAATCCTGCCTTCCGAGAGAAGCGAAAAGCCAAGATCCCTTGCAATTTTATGGTCATTACCGCTCTTTTCCATATGCTTCCCGTGCTCTTTTTCAGCCTGATTCATTTGTTTTTACCTGCTGAAGGAGATAGGCAATGATACTGTTATCCGGCCTGAACCGGAGTTGAAAAACAGGAATGGAGGCACATATCCTTATTGCCGCATCGAGAGACTGCCTGATTACTGCTTCGTCCCAGTTATGCTGTATACAGTTTGACAATAAGGATGTTATCGCCGAAGCCCCATGCAGCCGCAGGGCTTCGTTTTCCGTTCCGTGTTCAATGATGAATATGGCATCCAGAGGAGATTCCCTGGCTTCATCATTTCTGTAAACGGGAGTATTGAACATTGAATAGGAGCCGCGGACCTTTCTGATGATCAGCCTGTCATCGTGAATGACCCGTGCTCCGTGCCTGTCCCATAATCCGGCCATGGTTGACTTTCCTTTTCCTGATACACCGCTGAACATGAATCCCTTTCCCCCGGAATTGATTCCGGAAGCATGAATCATGATGTCGCCATGGATTACCGTAAGATAATACAGGATCAGTCCGTCAAGCGGATAATCCATTGGATCAGCCTGAGGAGGCGAAACAGCTCCGTCTGCCGGCTCTGCGCGGCAGCCCCGGTCTGGCAGATAATCCATTGGATCAGCGCCAAAAACCTGATCTGAAGAACCGGTCCGGATGGAACTGCTGTTCAGAAAAAGATCCCAGTTCCTGCTTTCCAGGGAGAACCTGAGCAATCCCGTTCTGTTATCCCCGGAGAAAGGGAATTCGGTAAGGATATAAAGAGTGTCGTCTTTTTTATGGACACTCCAGAACCTGTCCTTCTTTTTTAGCCTGAGACCATTGATCTCTTCAACATATGGTGCGGAAAAGACTTTTTGTGTACCGGCCGGCAATTCCGTATCACCCGGAAACACCCTGATACAGACATCATGGTTTTCCGTAGCGGATAAAAACCCGCTGTATCTTCCGGAAGGCATCAGGTCAATGTTGCCCTCGGGATTTTCAAATCTGATCTTATAGTCTGCAATATTCAGTACGTAGCTTTTCAAAATATAAAATCAGTTTAAACGGATTGTTTTGTATGTTTCCAGCTGCTTCCCCGTGACTTTCATGCAGGGATCATCTGTCTATAACGAGGTACTCACTCATCTTACCGATAAATGAAAGCAAATCTTCACTTGCTGTTTCCCTGTCAGTGTCATACCTGCTTACAAGTGCCTCGATCATTTCCTCAATGTCTCTCTTCCCGTCGATGAGTTCCCAGATAAAGGCACCGGAATCATTCAGGGTGTAAACACTGTTCATATCGGCAATATTGTCCGTTACCGGGACAAGAACGTATTCATTGCCTGTTTTTCTTGTTACTATTGATTCAGACCGCCGGGGAACAGATTTCAGATTTATCATATTTCAGCATTAACATTTCAAATGTATTAAATTTTAAACTTAGTATTCCAATCAACAGATCGTTAAACTTTAAAGTTTACTCCTTTTATATCCTTATCAGGAACGTGCTAGTCCGTCATGATTCAGGACATTCTTGAATTAAAACCCTTACAACAGGCAAAACCGGTTAAAACTTTCAGTTCTGAAAGTCAGTTAATAATCCTTTTTGTAACTTCGCAGAAATATTTTTTATGAGCAGGAAGGGTAAGGGGAAGAGGAAATCAGGCATATCCGCCGAATGGATCAGGGAAAAGATTCTTACAGTTTTATCAGGAAATAACAGACAGGGTCTAAACTATAAACAGGTCGCCAAACGTTTGAACATTACGGATCCGGCTGAAAAACAGTTGGTTGCCGAGATGCTCCGGAGTCTCAAAAAGCAGGAGGTTGTGGAAGAAGTTTATCCGGGAAAGTACAGGACCAGGGCTGCCTGTTCCTATGTAAACGGAACTGTTGATATGACCCGTATGGGTTATGCCTTTATCACGGGAGATGATATAAAGGAAGACATATTCGTGTCGGGAAGGAACCTGAACACGGCCCTACACGGCGACAGGGTGAAGGTATGCCTGTTTGCCAGGAAGAAGGGCGCAAGACCCGAAGGGGAGGTGGTGGAGATACTCGAGAGATGGCGCAGTTCCTTTGTCGGGACCGTTGAGGTGATGCCGGGATTTGCATTTCTGATCCCCGACAACAAGAACATGCATTCCGACTTGTTCATACCTCTTTCGAAACTTAAGGGGGCCAGACAGGGACAAAAAGCTGTTGCAAAAGTCATTGAATGGGATTCCAGGTCAAGGAATCCCGTTGCCGAGATAATAAACGTACTGGGCGAGCCGGGCATGCATGAGACGGAAATGCATGCAATACTAGCGGAATTTGAACTGCCTTATCATTTCTCCGAGGAGGTGGTGAAGGAGGCCGGTAAAATTCCGGCAGAGATAACGGAAAAGGAGATTAAATCGAGAAGGGATTTCCGGTCCGTTCCGACATTTACAATAGATCCTGCGGATGCACGTGATTTTGACGATGCCCTTTCCCTTCAGAAACTTGATAACGGAAACTGGGAAGCAGCCATTCATATTGCGGATGTTACCTTCTATGTCAGTCCGGATTCACTACTCGAGGCTGAAGCACAGCAGAGAGCAACTTCAGTATATCTGGTTGACAGGGTTGTTCCTATGCTGCCTGAAAGACTTTCAAACGATATATGTTCACTTGGTCCCGGAAAGGATAAGCTGACCTATTCAGCTGTGTTTGAAATGAATGACAGGGCTGAGGTCCTGAATGAATGGTTCGGGAGAACCATTATCAATTCCGACAGGCAGTTTTCCTATGCCGAAGCACAGAATGTCATTGACACCGGTTCCGGGGCAATGAAGGATCAGCTTCTTGTTCTCCATGACCTGGCTCAGAAACTCAGGAAGAAAAGATTTGCCTCGGGTTCATTTGCATTTGAAAAAGTTGAGGTGGAGTTTGATCTGGATGAGGCAGGCCGGCCCCTGGCAATAAAATTCCGTGACATGGGAACTGCCAACCAGCTGATAGAGGAATTCATGCTCCTTGCAAACCGAAGGGTTGCAGAGTTTGTAAGCAGAAAACTGAGGGGAAGAACCTTTGTTTACAGGGTACACGACAAGCCTGATCCTGAAAAGATCACGAACTTCGCTAATTTCATAAGCCGTTTTGGCTACAGACTTGAAGGGAATGACGGTGTTCCTCTTCCGAAGGCGATGAACAGACTGCTGACTTCAGTTGCAGGCAGGAAGGAACAGAACATAATTGAAACGCTTGCACTGAGAGCCATGGCGAAAGCTGTTTACTCAACCGACAACATAGGACATTATGGCCTGGCTTTCAAGCATTATACTCATTTCACCTCGCCCATAAGAAGGTACCCCGACATGATGGTTCACAGGCTGCTAACTGCATATCTGAACGGTGATAATCCCGGTGAAAGGAAGAAATATGAAAAAATGTGTGAGCATTCCTCCAAAATGGAAAGACTGGCAGCCGAGGCCGAAAGGGCATCCATCAAGTACAAACAGGTGGAATTCATGAGTGACAAGACCGGAAGAAAATATGAAGGAATAATTTCGGGAGTTACCGAATGGGGAATCTATGTGGAGATAATTGAGAACCAGTGTGAGGGCATGATCAATATCCGGGAACTTGATGATGACTTTTATGAATATGATGAAGATAACTACTGCCTGAGGGGACGCTCAACCGGAAGGGTTTATACCCTTGGGGACAAGGTTATGATTGAAGTGGTTAAGGCGGATCTGCAGAAAAAACAGCTTGACTACCGGCTGGCATGATTCCAGGAATTCCTTTCTGAAGCTTCCGGAAGCAAAAGACTTTACTTCAGGTATTCTTTCCATTTGGCATTCAGTAATCCGGATTCAGATCAGCATTGATTAACTCCAGCAGCCTGGCAATTGCTTCTTCTTCGGGAACATTCTTATAGACCGGGACCATACCCCTGTATACATGCACTTTCCCGATGCCTGCCCCTACATAGCCATAGTCAGCTCCCTGCATCTCACCCGGTCCGTTGACAATACATCCCATAACCGCAATCTTTAATCCGCTGAAATGGCTTGTTGCTTCCTTAACCTTCCTGACTGCATCCTGCAGATTGAATTTTGTTCTCCCGCAGGTGGGACACGAGATATAGCGGTTGCGGGTTATCCTTGCTTCAGTTGCCTGAAGTATTGAGAATGAAAGATCTCTGAGTGTTTCTCCCTGTACTTTTCCCCTGTTGCTTATACAAATGCCCTCAGGCTGCCTGAGAATGAAATAGCGGCCCAGCAAAGCCGAGGCACGGATAACAAGCTTCTCCGGATCGTCTTCATCGAAGACAGGATTGAGATAATCGCCTGCATCGGGCCTGCCTGAGAGGAGAGGAGGGGAGTTGAAGTTGAAAATAAGCATCCTTCCGGAAAACGGACTGTTGTCCTCTTTCAGATAACGCCCTTCATTGTAAGTGATTACCTCGGGTTTCCAGAGCCTTTCCCTTGTTACAAAATCCTGGGCCGGAACGGGAGTCCTGATCCGTCCCCTGGGACCGCAGAGAAAGTCCACTATTTCCCTTGCCACAGGTATTTCCTTTTCCGGATCCTCTGACAGCGATACCCTGATGGTATCGCCTATTCCTTCAGACAGCAATGCTCCTGTTCCTGCAGCCGATCTCACCCTTCCGTCTTCTCCCTCACCGGCCTCGGTTACTCCCAGGTGAACGGGGAAGATCATTCCGTTTTCCTGCATTCTTTTCACGAGCAGCCTGTTGGATTCGAGCAGCACACCCGTATCAGATGATTTGACCGACAATACAAGCCTGGTAAAATTCTCGGACCGGAAAATGTTTATGAATTCAAGGGCCGACTGTACCATTCCTTCCGGGGTATTCCCGTAACGGGTCATGATGCGGTCGGACAGCGAGCCGTGATTGATTCCGACACGTATTGCCGTATCATTCTCCCGGCATATGTTTATCAGGGGAAGAATCCTCTCATGGATCCTTTCAAGTTCCTCATTGTATTCCTTTTCACTGAGTTCATTCCTGATGAAGGAAGCCCTCCTGTCGGCATAGTTACCCGGATTGATCCTTACCTTTTCAACTATCCTTGCAGCTGTTTCGGCAGCGGCGGGATTGAAATGAATATCTGCTATGAGAGGAGTGCTGAAGCCTGCTTTCCTGACCTCCCTTTTGATGTTTTCAAGGTTGCGGGCTTCCTTTATCCCCTGTGCCGCCAGCCTGACCATGTCGGCACCGGCTTCGATTATCCGAATGCACTGGGCGACTGATGACTTTGTATCGAGGGTATCGGTATTGGTCATCGACTGGATGCGGACGGGATAATGACCTCCCAGTGGCAGCCGGCCGATGAGGACGGAAGCGGATTTCCGGGGAGTTTCCCTGTTATTTCCGGCATTTGTCATTCCCGGCTCCATGTCATCCCCTCCCTGGTATCATTGAGCACAATACCGGCCTTCTTCAGCTCTTCCCTGATATGGTCTGAAACTTCCCATTCCTTCCTGTTCCTCGCATCCTGGCGCAGATCAATGATTATTTTCATCAGATCGGATGTGAGCTTTTCATCATCCCTGTCTGCCGATTCATTTTTCAGTCCCAGTATGTCGAAGACGAAAGTGCTGAAAAGGGATCTGAAGGTTTCCAGGTCGCTGCCGCTGATCCTGTCCGTTCCCTCATTCACGGAGTTGATATATCTTATGCTGTCAAAAAGACGTGATAGAAGCAGAGGGGTATTCAGATCATCATTCATGGCTTCATAGTATCCCCTGCCGACTGAGGCAATATCCAAGGACGAGTCCTTTGAGGGCTTCAGGTTCCTGAGGGCCGCAGCCGCCTTCATGAGTCTGCGCAATCCCTTCCCGGCAGCGGAGAGAGCTTCATTTGAGAAATCAACAGTGCTGCGGTAATGTGCCTGGAGAATGAAAAACCTGATGGTCATCGGACTGTATGCCTGCTGAAGCAGCGGATGATCGCCCGAAAAGAGCTGGTCGAGTGTGATGAAGTTGCCCAGCGACCTGGCCATTTTCTGACCGTTAATGGTAATAAGGTTGTTATGCATCCAGTACCTGACTGATTCCTTTCCGAGGGCAGCGGTTGACTGGGCTATTTCGCATTCATGATGAGGAAACTGCAGGTCAATGCCTCCGCCATGAATGTCAAAGACCTCCCCGAGATATTTTGTGCTCATGGCCGAGCATTCCAGGTGCCAGCCCGGGAAACCGGTGCTCCACGGAGCCGGCCATCGCATGATATGCCCGGGAGCGGCTTTCTTCCACAGGGCAAAATCCCAGGGACTGCGCTTTTCACTGCTTCCTTCAAGTGTGCGGGTGTTTTGCTGAAGTTCATCCAGCACCCTTCCGGAAAGCTTACCGTAACTGAATTTCTCATTATACTTCGGAACGTCAAAGTATACCGAACCATTTGCTTCATAGGCATAACCCGCGTCAATGATCTTTTTGATCATTTCCACCTGCTCAATGATATGTCCGGATGCCCTTGGCTCGATGGAGGGAGGCAGGGTGTTGAGCTCTTCCATGTTTTTCAGGAAATTGTTCATGTACTTCTGAACAAGCTCCATTGGTTCAAGATGTTCCAGACGTGCTTTCTTCCCGATCTTATCCTCGCCGTCATCGGAATCATCCTCCAGGTGTCCCACGTCAGTGATATTCCTGACATAGCGGACCTTATAGCCCAGATGAGTGAGGTACCTGAAAAGCAGGTCGAAGGTAATTGCCGGGCGGGCATGGCCCAGATGGGCATCGCTGTAAACCGTCGGTCCGCATACGTATAAGCCGGCAAACGGCGGATGAAGCGGCTCAAACAGTTCCATTTCCCTTGTGAGGCTGTTGTATATATAAAGATTATTCTGCATGTACCATGAATTAGACCAGTGCAAAAATACGAGAAAAATACTTCAACTCACAGGAAAATGACCCGGCTGTGCCGGAAGCTCAATCTTACAGGAACTTCGGATCCTGAAAAGACTTTTTGTAAAAAATCATTCTTATATTTGACCGCGAAAAAATCGTTTGGTCCGGGAAACACGGATGCTCTTCAAACTAAAGGTAATAATCAACCGATAACTGTTATGCCTTCTGTTTTTACCTGGTTTAAGGAAGCGGAAATGATTTAAGTAAATAACATGAAATATTCTCCTGAAGATATAATTACACGGAAAATCCTCATTCTTGACGGGGCAATGGGAACCATGATCCAGAAACAGGGTCTGAATGAGGATTCCTACAGGGGATCCCTGTTCGGGGATCATCCCGTGCCGCTGAAGGGAAACTATGATATACTGAATATTACCAGTCCTGATGTAATCAGGAAGATCCACCTTGATTACCTTGAGGCGGGAGCCGATATAATCAGTACGAACACCTTCAATGCAAATGCTGTTTCACAGGCTGATTACCGGATGGAGGACCAGGTGTACAGGATGAACCTTGAGGCCGCACGCATTGCCGGGGAAGCCATTTCCCTGCATGAGAAATCCGGCGGTTCCGGCATTCATTTTATTGCCGGGGCAATAGGACCCACCAACCGTACGGCTTCAATGTCGTCAGACGTAAACGATCCGGGTGCGCGCCAGATCACCTTTGATGAACTGGCTGAGGCATATTCGGAACAGGTGAGGGGACTTATTGACGGAGGGGCTGATATCCTTCTCATCGAGACAGTCTTTGATGTACTGAACTGTAAGGCGGCCCTGTACGGAATAAGCAATATTTTTGAAGAGAGGGGAATAAGTCTGCCGGTAATGGTTTCGGGAACAATCACGGATGCCAGCGGGCGGACACTGACCGGCCAGACCCTTGAGGCCTTCCTCGTTTCGGTCTCCCATTTTCCTTTGTTCAGCATCGGACTGAACTGCGCCCTTGGCGCGGAGCAGCTGAGACCCTTTGTTCAGGAGTTGTCGGGGAAAACAGAATTTTATGTGTCTGCCCATCCGAATGCCGGACTGCCGGATCAGTTCGGGGAATACAATCAGTCGGCCGGATACATGGCAATGGTTACCGAGGAATTCATGAAGGAGGGCTGGGTGAATATCATCGGCGGATGCTGCGGAACAACTCCCCTTCATATAAGGAAGATCGCGGAACTGGCGGAAAAATACCCGCCAAGGCAGAAGCCTGCGATAAAGAAATACACGAGGCTCAGCGGGCTGGAAGTACTGACCATCACGCCTGAAACCAATTTTGTAAATATAGGTGAACGTACCAATGTGTCGGGATCATCGAAATTTGCCAGGCTGATACGTGAGGAGAAGTACAGTGAGGCTCTTGCCGTGGCAAGAAACCAGGTGGAGGGCGGAGCCCAGATAATTGATATCTGCATGGATGAAGCCATGCTGGACTCCGAAAGGGCAATGGTAAGGTTCGTGAACCTGATCATGGCTGAACCTGACATAGCCAGACTGCCGCTGATGATAGACTCCTCGAAATGGAGTGTGATCACTTCCGCACTGAAATGCATCCAGGGCAAGTCGGTTGTCAATTCCATCAGTCTGAAGGAAGGAGAGGAAGTGTTTCTCGGACACGCACGGGAAATAAGGAAATTCGGCGCGGCTGCCGTCGTCATGCTTTTCGACGAAAAGGGACAGGCCGACAGCTATGAGAGGAAGACAGAGGTCGCGGAGAGATCATACAGGCTGCTGGTTGAAAAAGCAGGATTTCCTCCGGAGGACATATTTTTTGACCCCAATGTGCTCGCGGTGGCAACAGGTATCGAGGAGCACAACAGTTACGCTGTCAGCTTCATCAGGGCAACCACCTGGATAAAGGAAAACCTTCCCCATGCCAGAGTGAGCGGGGGAATCAGCAATCTCTCATTCTCATTCAGGGGAACGGACAGGGTAAGGGAGGCCATGCATTCGGTATTCCTTTACCATGCCATCAATGCCGGCCTCGATATGGCAATAGTGAATCCGGGAATGTTGCAGGTATACAGTGAAATAGATCCGGATCTGCTCAAGCTGACAGAGGATGTCATTCTGAACCGCAGGAAGGATGCCACGGAAAGACTGGTAAAGTTTGCGGAAGGACTGAAGAATGAGGGGAAGAAGGAGGAAAAGAGCGATGAATGGAGGGCCCTCCCTGTTATTGAAAGGATCAGGCATTCACTTGTAAGAGGCCTGGATGAGCATATTGAGCAGGATGTGGAGGAGGCGAGACCCCTTTTTGCCAGATCCATAGAACTGATTGAAGGTCCGCTGATGTCGGGAATGAATGAGGTGGGAGACCTGTTCGGATCGGGAAAGATGTTCCTCCCGCAGGTGGTCAAGAGCGCCAGGGTCATGAAAAGGGCAGTGTCAAGACTTGAACCCTATATTGAGATAGAAAGCAGGCATGAGGAGAAGAAAAGTGCCGGGAAGATTGTTCTCGCAACGGTAAAGGGAGATGTTCATGATATAGGGAAAAATATCGTTGGCGTTGTATTGTCATGCAACAGTTACCAGGTGACGGATCTGGGAGTGATGGCCTCCACGGAAAAAATCATTGACACCGCCCTGGAGGAGAAAGCTGATTTTATCGGACTGAGCGGACTGATAACACCTTCGCTAGAGGAAATGGTACATGTGGCTGCGGAGATGGAAAGGCGGAAGCTGACAATACCACTCCTTATCGGGGGTGCCACCACTTCTGAGGTACATACCGCGGTAAAAGTTTCACCAAAATATTCAGCACCTGTCATTCATGTAAAGGATGCATCAAAGGCCGCCGGGGTTCTTTCCGCACTGCTCAGGGAAGACAGGGCACAATATGCTGCCGCTGTAAGTGAGAGATACGCTTCCCTGAGGGAGGAACATACAGTGAAGCGCAGCGAGAGGAAGCTCCTTCCACTAGCGGATGCCAGGGAGAACCGGCTGAATACCGACTGGAATACCCAAAAGCCCTTCATTCCCCTGAAGCCGGGATACAGGATAATTGATGACATTGACCTTAATCTGCTGACCGGGTATTTTGACTGGACGTTCTTTTTCGTGCAGTGGAAACTGACGGGAAGATACCCTGCCATCCTGAATGATCCGGTCAAGGGTCCGGAAGCCAGAAAACTGTATGATGATGCACAACAATTACTGAAAGAAATAATTGAAAGGAAACTGATATCCGCAAAGGCCGTTTTCGGACTTTTCCCAGCAGGATCAGAGGGTGATGACGTTGCTGTGCTCAGCGACCGGAAGGGCAGCAACAGGACGACCTGGCTGAGGTTTCTCAGGAACCAGGGAGTGAAGGAAACAGATTTTCCGAACCTGTGCCTGGCGGATTTCATTGCGCCCCTTTCATCGGGAGTGGCTGACAACATAGGGCTCTTTGTTGTTACTGCCGGTATTGACGAAGATAAATTTTCCATGTACAGGGAGGATGACTATGCTTCGATAATGATCCGGATGCTGAGTGACCGTTTTGCTGAGGCAGCCGCCGAATGGCTCCATGAAAGAATCAGAAAGGAATACTGGGGCTTTGCCGCCGATGAGAACCTGCCTGTTGAGGATCTGCTGGCGGTGAAGTACCGTGGTGTCAGACCCGCTCCGGGATATCCGGCCTGTCCGGATCATACTGAAAAAAGGGTGCTGTTTGACCTGCTCGATGCTGAAAATGCAATCGGAGCCGGACTTACGGAAAATTTTGCGATGATCCCCCCGTCAGCCGTGAGCGGATATATATTTTCACATCCGGCTTCCACATATTTCACTGTGGGAAGGATAGGAAACGACCAGTTAAAGGATTATGCTGAAAGAAAGAATATGAGTATTGATGAGGCAGCCCGCTGGCTTGCCCCTAATTTATGACAAGATATATTTATGAGTGTTATTGAAAAAATAAAAAATGCCAAGGGGCCTCTGTTCACGTTTGAACTGCTTCCTCCCCTGAAAGGGCACAGCATTGAGCGTATCTATTCTGCGATTGACAGACTGATGGAGTTTGAGCCGGCCTACATTAATTTCACTTCGCACCGGAATGAGACCAGTTACAAAGAAAGGCCCGACGGACTTCTTGAAAAGAGGGTGACGCGGCTCCGGCCCGGAACAATCGCACTGGCTGCTGCCGTGAAATACAAGTACAACATCACGGTGGTGCCCCATATCCTCTGCGGGGGCTTCACCAGGGAGGAAACGGAAAATGTGCTGATAGAAATGAATTTCCTCAATATTGATGATGTCCTGGCCCTCCGGGGAGACCCTCAGAGAGGAAGCCGTGTCTTTATCCCCGAGAAGGACGGGCACAGGTATACCAGCGAGCTGGTGGCGCAGATTGTGGATATGAACAATGGAAGGTACCTGGAGGATACACTCAGGGAAAATACTCCCACCAGTTTCTGCATCGGAGTGGCAGGATATCCTGAAAAGCACGGTGAGGCACCGAATATGGAAACCGATATTGTAAATCTAAAAAAGAAAATTGATGCCGGAGCTCAGTATATTGTTACCCAGATGTTTTTTGACAATGGAAAATACTTCCGGTTCAGGGATCTGTGCAGGGATGCAGGGATTCATGTCCCGGTGATACCGGGAATAAAGCCCGTTTCCGCCCTGAATGACATAAAAATGCTTCCCAAGACCTTTCATATTGACCTGCCGAATGACCTGGTGAAAGAAGTGGAAAAATGCAGCACCGATCAGGAAGCCCGTGAAGTGGGAATTGAATGGACCACTATGCAGTCAAGGGAACTGATCAGCCGGGGAGCCCCCGGAATACATTATTATACCCTGGGCCGTTCAGATAATATTGCCAGGATAGTTAAGGCTTCGTTCTAGATTCCGGATCCGTGATCCGTACCGCTTCCGGATCTGTACCGTACCGGATTATCTGATTCGTATTGCCTGTTGCGGGTCAGATAAATCAGGCAGTACTGGCTGGTTAACGTCCTGTAAGGAAGTTATTTCAGATACCGAATTCGTTCCGGATCTTATCCACATAGTCGAGTTTTTCCCATGCGAAAAACTCCACTTCCTTCATCCATCCCTTTTTGCCGTTGTTGTTGAGGATCCGCGGTATGCTTCCGGGAACCTCATAGTACACCTCAACATTGCCGATATGTGGTTCCTTTCCGAAATGGCCGTATGAAGCGGTTTTCAGGAATACGGGATTCTTCAGTCCCAGGCGTTCGATAATGAAATAGGGTCTCAGATCGAAAAGTTTCCTGACCCTGGAAGCAATTTCCCCGTCGGTAAGTATCCTTCCGCTGCTGTCTTTTACCCTGGCCGTTCCGAAGGTGTTCACAAAAAAGCCTACCGGTTGGGCAATCCCGATAGCATAGGCAACCTGTATGAGTGCCTGGCTGCATACGCCCGCAGCTACCATGTTCTTTGCTATATGACGGGCGGCATAGGCTGCCGACCTGTCAACCTTGGAAGGATCCTTGCCGGAAAATGCTCCTCCGCCATGTGCACCGTGACCGCCATAAGTGTCTGTAATGATCTTTCTTCCGGTCAGTCCCGTGTCTCCGTGGGGGCCTCCGATTACAAACTTGCCCGTGGGATTGACCAGGAGCCGTACATCATCACCCAACAGCATTTTTACGTTTCCGGGAAGGGATTCCCTTACTCCCGGGAAAAGATATTTCTTCAGGTCAGCGGCAATCTGTTCCTGCATGGCTTTCTCAGCATCCTTTTCAGTAAGTATATTTTTTCCGTCAGGTTTCACAAATTCATCATGCTGTGTGCTTATCACTATTGTATCTATCCGTACGGGTTTGTTGTTGTCGTCATATTCCACGGTCACCTGCGATTTGGAATCAGGACGGAGGTATTTCATCACTTTCCCTTCGCGGCGGATTGCTGCCAGTTCCTCCAGGAGGCGGTGAGACAGTTCAATGCTCAGAGGCATGTAATTGTCCATTTCCGTACAGGCATAACCGAACATCATACCCTGATCCCCGGCACCCTGTTCCTCCGGCTTTTCACGGACAACACCCTGCCTTATATCGGCCGATTGTTCATGAATAGTGGAAATGACACCGCATGAATCAGAATCGAAACGGTATTCAGCCTTTGTATAACCTATTTTGCGGATGACCTCACGGGCCGTTTCCTGAACATCAACCCATCCGGATGTCTGCACCTCACCCCCGCAAACAACCAGTCCTGTCGTTACAAAAGTCTCACATGCAACCTTGGAATCACGGTCCCATTTGAGAAATTCATCAAGCAATGCGTCCGAAATCTGATCCGCCACCTTGTCGGGATGCCCTTCCGACACTGATTCTGAAGTAAATAAATAGCTCATAATATTTTATTTTGAATTTTTAAACACGTGGAAGCCCTATCTCTCCCTGATATTATTTTGAACTTTGTTTCTTTTGCTTTTTATACTTTGTTTCTTTTGCTTTTCCCCGTTTTTGCCATGTTTTCCGTTAATTCCGGCTCAATTCTTCCCTTAACCCCGCTTCAATTCTTCCGTTAATTCCGGTTCATGCCTTCAATTAACCCCGGCTCATGTTAATACAAGCGGGTTTGATCCGGACTGTCCGGAATTACTTCTTTAAACAACAGCTGGTGGATTGATTGGTTGATATGAGATTACAGAACAGAGGCATTTTAGCATTTTTTTCTGTGGTTGCAATCAGCGCAAATCTTTCCACCGGGAAATTGTACCGCAAAGAAAAGAAAAGTAAGCGGAATAAAAAAATTATCTGCCTGTCAGTTGCCTGAAAATTTCTTCAAGATTGCTTTCCTCTTTCTGAAGGGAAAGCACAGTCAGGTTATTCCTGACGGCAAATGCAAATATGGCCGGGCGGATATCTTCCCCTGATTCTGCTTCCAGGAGCCATTCACCCTGCCTTGTCAGGACTGCACTTTTAATCCCCGGAATGCCAAGCAGTTCCGAATCACTTGTTTCCCTGTCAAAACCGGCCCTGATAAGCTGCTTCGGGCTCTTGATCTTCTGGTGTATCTTGTCTTTTTCCTCATCGGCAACAATAACTCCCCTGTCGATAATAATTATCCTTCCGCAGATTGCCTCGGCTTCCTGCATGATATGGGTTGAAAGCATGACTGTCTTTTCCTTTCCGGCTTCCCTGATCAGATTCCGTATTTCAATGATCTGATTCGGATCGAGCCCCGTTGTGGCTTCATCCAGTATGAGTACATCCGGATCGTGAATCAGCGCCTGGGCCAGTCCCACACGCTGCCTGTAGCCCTTTGAAAGGGCGCCGATCTTTTTGTTTGCCTCGGGCGCCAGCCCCGTAAGCCCGATAATATCATTCACTGCTGACCCCTGCTTTCTGCGGGAACCATACATCGAGGCGACAAATGACAGGTATTCCCTGACATACATTTCGGGATAGAGGGGATTGTTTTCCGGGAGATAACCCGTTATCTTCCTTATTTCGCGTCCGCCGGACGAGACATCCGTGCCGTTGACCAGCACCGTTCCGGAAGTTGCCGGTATGAAGCCGGTAATGATCTTCATCATTGTGGACTTTCCCGCACCGTTGGGTCCGAGGAATGCCACTATTTCCCCCGTTTTCACTTCAAAGGAAACATTATCAAGCGCTTTCTGAGATCCGTAAACCTTACTGACCCCCCTGACTACAATGGACATTTATCTTTCATTTTCCGACAGCAGACAACAGATTCGGGATCTTGTGCTAATCGCCCCAGCCTCCCATGAACTGCCTGCTGCTTGCAAAGGATGCTTTCGGATTGACACAGCAGACCGGAATCCGGGAACTGTTCGCAATAATGTACTGTTCTGACGCTCCCAGCACATAATCTGCAAAGGAGATATTCTTCGTGGTTATGATCAGTATCAGGTCTGCATTGATTTTCTGGGCAAATTCCAGGGTCTGCTCCGCAGTCTTGCCCCTGGGCATCTCATGAACCTCATATTCGATATTGTTCTGTATGAAGTATTTGATGGCAAAGGCCAGGTTGACCTTGGTCCTTTTCTGAAGAGACTTATCGTATGTTGAGGTGACCATTATATGCATCTTTGAATCAAAATATTTTCCCATGTAGATGGCCATTTTGATCTTTTCCTTGGTCTCTCTCCGGAAGTCAACGGGAAACAGGATGTTCTGATACCTTTCCTGATCACGGGGAGGATCCTGAACAACTATGAAGGGAACTTTCGATTTGGCTATCACTTTCAGGGCCCAGCTTCCTGTAAGCTTCTGCATGCCCTTCATGCCATGGGTGCCCATTACAACAACATCTGCCTCCTTTTCGTTCACAAATTCCGCAATTGACTTGAAAATTGTTCCTCTGACCACATAAGACGAAACGGGCATATTGTATTTCCGGGAAGCTTCGCTGGCAGCATGCTGAAGCAGGGTTTTCTTTTCTCCCTCTTCCCTGGGCTTGATTCCCGTATCAACAATATGCAGCAGGGCAATGCCGTTCTTTACCATCCGGCCTATCTTTGCCGCATGTGCAAGAGCATTTTCGGCAACTGGGGTGAAATCCCAGGGCACGACAATAACTTTCTGATTTTCATCCATAGCAATGTTTTGTTACAGTTTGAATTCAAAGTTATTAAGTTTTTAGAAATATTCAAACCGGCGGGCAGCAGTGTTTTGTTTTTATTATTTTTGCGGGATGTTTAATTTTTAAGATGAAACGGGAAAAAATAAAAGCCCTTCTGGCTTCAGGAGGGACAGACAGGGAAGTACTCGTCAAGGGATGGGTCAGAACAAAGAGAGGAAGCAAGAATATTGCATTTATCGCTCTCAATGACGGATCAACGATAAAGAATATACAGGTGGTTGCCGATGTGTCCGGTTTTGATGAACAGCTTATGAAGGAAATAACCACCGGTGCATGCATTGCTGTCAGAGGCAGGCTTGCCGGATCGGAAGGAAGCGGCCAGGATGTGGAGATCCGCGCTGAATCGATTGAGCTTTACGGAAAAGCCGACCCTGAGACCTACCCTCTTCAGAAGAAAGGCCATACAATGGAATTCCTGAGGGAAATAGCACATCTGCGTCCCCGCACGAATACCTTTGGTGCGGTTCTCAGAATAAGACACGCACTGGCTTATGCTATTCACAAGTATTTCAACGACAAGGGCTTCTATTATCTTCATACTCCCATAATCACCTCCAGTGATGCCGAAGGTGCGGGAGAAATGTTCCAGGTTACCACTCTTGACCTGGGGAGTGTGCCGAAGAAAACAGACGGATCGGTGGATTTCAGTGACGACTTCTTCGGAAAGCCAACGAATCTTACTGTTTCAGGACAGCTTGAAGGCGAGCTCGGAGCCCTTGCCATCGGTGAAATATATACCTTCGGACCCACGTTCCGTGCCGAGAACTCCAATACCCCCAGGCATCTCGCGGAGTTCTGGATGATAGAACCGGAGATGGCCTTCTATGACCTTAACGACAATATGGACCTTGCGGAGGATTTTGTCAAGTACCTGATAAGGTATGCCCTTGAGAACTGCAGTGACGACCTCGATTTCCTCAATAAGATGATCAGCAAGGACCTTCTGGAGAGGCTTGATTTTGTCATCAATAATGAATTTATCAGAATGACTTATACCGAAGCCGTCGGCATTCTTGAAGCTTCGGGAAGGAAATGGGTATACGGAACAGGATGGGGCAAGGACCTTCAGGCAGAGCATGAACGTTATCTTGTTGAGGAATATTTCAGATGCCCGGTAATCCTTACCGATTATCCGAAGGTCATAAAGGCTTTTTATATGAAGCAGAATGATGACGGCAAAACCGTCAGGGCCATGGACGTGCTTTTCCCTGGAATAGGGGAAATAATCGGAGGTTCACAGAGGGAGGAAAATTACGAAAAACTGCTTGCAAGAATACAGGAACTCGGTCTGCCGGAGAAGGATCTCTGGTGGTACCTGGAAACCAGGAAATTCGGAACCGCGCCTCATAGCGGCTTTGGCCTTGGTTTTGAGAGATTTGTACAGTTTGTAACCGGAATGGCGAATATCCGGGATGTTATACCCTTTCCCAGAACACCGAAAAACGCAGAATTTTGATATATTAGGAGTAAACTGACCGAACCGGCGGAAATGTTAAAGCAGAAGTTACAACAGAAGCTACTTCAGAAACTGTCTCCCCAGCAGATACAGATGATCAAACTGCTGGAGGTGCCCACCCTGCAGATAGAACAGCGGATCAAGAAGGAACTTGAAGAGAATCCGGCTCTTGAGGAAGGTACCGATTATGAGGATATTCAGACAGAACAGCAGGACGACCGGGACTATGAGGATAATGACAGGGATCAGGAGGAATTTACGCTTGATGATTATATTGAGGAAGATGACATTCCCGACTACAGGCTTCAGACATACAATGTAAGCAGGGATGATGAGAAAAGGGCAGAGATCCCCTTTTCAGGCGGTTCATCGTTTCATGAATACCTCGAATCACAGTACAGCCTGAGAAACCAGACGGAAAAGCAGAAGATACTGGGGGAATTCATTATCGGTAACATTGACGAGGACGGATATCTCAGAAGGGAACTTGAAAACATCGTTGACGATCTTGCCTTCCTGCAGAACATAAGCACCACGGTTGAGGAACTTGAAGAGGTTCTGGAAGTGATTCAGGATCTTGAACCTGTTGGTGTGGGAGCCAGAACACTCAGGGAATGCCTTCTCCTGCAGCTTGCGAAAAAGGAAAACACACAGCCTGCGGAACAACTGGCGTATTCGATATTGGATAACTATTTTGAAGAGTTCTCAAAAAGACATTATGACAAGATAATTGCCAGAATGGGTATCAGCGAGGATGAACTGAAGCAGGCAATAGAGGAAATCCTGAAACTTAATCCCAAGCCCGGCGGGTTCTACAGTGATCCCTACAGCAAACATGCCCAGCCTATAATCCCCGATTTCATACTGGAACATTCCGAGGAAGGATTTGATCTTCATCTCAATTCGAAGAACGTTCCGGAACTGAGGCTCAATCCAGCATATTCCGAAATGCTGCAGGCTTACAGCAGGCAGAAGGGTGACAAGAAGCAGATGAAGGATGCAATAGTATTCATGAAGCAGAAAATTGACTCGGCAAGATGGTTCATTGATGCCATCAAGCAACGTCAGAACACTCTCCTGCTTACAATGAACGCCATTTTTGAATACCAGCAGGAATATTTTATCGACGGGGATGAAACCAGGCTCAGACCGATGATCCTGAAGGATGTTGCCGAGATGACCGGACTTGACATATCCACGGTTTCCAGAGTCGCAAACAGCAAATACATACAGACGCATTTCGGCATCTTCCCGCTGAAGTATTTTTTCTCTGAAGGACTTCAGACCGACAGCGGCGAAGAGGTGTCGACCAGGGAAATAAAACGGATTCTTCAGGATTGCATCGACAATGAGGACAAGCGCCGGCCGCTGACCGATGAGCGCCTGACAGAGATACTCCAGGAAAAGGGCTACCAGATAGCCAGAAGAACCGTGGCAAAATACCGTGAACAGCTGAATATTCCCGTTGCACGGCTCAGAAAGGAAATATGATGTTAAGCGAGAAATCAATATCATTCGACGACAGGCTTGCACAGCTTGTATCAGTTTTGTTTCACCCCCTGCTGATGCCGGTTTACGGCCTGCTGATCATATTCACCTGTCCGGCCCTTTACGGATACCTTCCCTTTCAGGTTAAAAAAATAATGCTGTTTATCGTGATCATTAACAATGTCCTGATTCCCCTCATGATGATCACATATTTCAGGTTCAGAAACCTGATAAGCACCTGGACAATCGACGACAGAAGGGAAAGGATACTGCCGCTCGTCATCACCACATTCTTTTACTCATTTACCGTATACCTGATTTACAGGTTCCACATACCCCTGTTTATCAAATCATTCATCATCTGTGCCACTGCACTGGTCCTTGCCGTGACCATCATAAACTTCTGGTTCAGAATATCCCTTCATGCCACGGGTTGCGGTGCAATAACAGCCCTGGTCATGGTGCTCTCGGTGAGGATGCAGATCCCTCTTACATGGCTTCTGATCATTGTAATACTGGTATCAGGACTGGTGATGTCTTCGCGTTTGTGGCTCAAGGCTCATACTCCGCCGGAAATATGGACGGGATTTTTCCTGGGTTCGGTGGGATCACTGCTGTATCTCGGCCTCGTCTGATATTTCCTTCAGGACTTTTTCCAGAAGTACGGCACTTTGCTTCATTATATCATTCTTCATGCCGGGAAGTTCCGGTATCGGGGGAAGTACGTTTTTCAGATCCTTCTGGGATATACGGCTGAACCATCCCTTTTCCGAAAGCCTCGATGCAAGGTATTCCTGTTCGGTCTGCCCGGGTGTGGGTATGAGCAGGGCAGTGCAGTTAAGGCTGACAAGTTCCATGATGGTGGTGTAGCCTGCCCTTGCAATGATCAGCTTGCTGCCTGAAATTATTTCCTGCATTTCCCGGCGCCCGGCATGACTGTAACAGGTGATATGCCCCATGAGTTCCTTCTGCACTCTTTCCTGTGGCCTGCCGCCGAGGATAACGGCCTGCCTTTTTCCTGCAGCAAGAATGCCCGTGATCTTTTTCTCCAGAATCCCGCGCTGGGGCTCGGGTCCGGATAATATAACACATATATCCCCCTTTTCCCGGCCGGAAATGCAGCCTGCAGGACCAGGGACCTCAAAACGCGACAATATCCCCGTGAATCTGACATTGGCAGGCAGTTTCATTCCGTGTGACATCCTTCCGGTCAGGTTCACCTCACCGGGAAGGTCAGGGACGAGGCACCATCTGAACCTGCTGATGATTTTCCCGTGGAGCTTTACCCCGGTGAATTCCAGAAACGACAGGCAGGAAGGAAACAGTATCCGCAGCTGATGGGTCACATAAACCGATGTTATTTTCCTGTTCCAGAGACCGAACCTGTTGTCGCTTATTACCATGTCAAGTGAATGGCGGGCAATCATTCCTTTGAGCATGATGTGTTCCCTGACGGAGTGATAGAGGAGGAGTGGTATCTGAAGAAAGATTATGATGTACTGGGGCAGGTAACGTGAATATACCGGACTGAATCCCGGAAAGCGGATACAGTCTGTTCCGGGCAGTTCATTCCTGATGAAGGCGAGATGTTTTTCTCCGGCTCCGAATATGATGTTCCTGTCGGGACGCTGCAGTCTTTCCGCCAGGGCTATCATTCTGCCTGCATGCCCGAAACCCCATTCCAGGGGACAGATAAGAATATTTTTTTTTCTTTTCAATATCAGCAGGAGATCCGGGTTTTTATTCCCATACTGTTAACCATTGCGGCGATGCGTTTCAGATCGGCTGCCGGCACTTTTCGGAGCTCGCTTCCGGAGGGAGTGTCCCTGTGAATAGTGTAGATCATTACCTCTGAGGGCTGTATCTTCTTAAGTGCATCAAGCCAGGCTGACAGTTCCCCGGGTGTTGTGTTGTCTATCATCCGGCCGTTATAGCTGCCTCTCAGGAAGAGGGTCTGTATGATCAGCTGCCCGTTCAGTTCCGAAAGGTTTTTTATCAGTTCCGCTACTTTAATACTTACCCGCGGCTGGTTGTGTATCTTCACCGTCTGGTCAAAGGCTGAATCGAGCTTCAGGATGTTCTGATCGACTTTCATCAGGGCTTCCCGTATTTCCGGCCTGCCGATGGTTGTGGCATTTGAAAGCACGGCAATCCGGGCCTCAGGAAAGTACTTGTCACGAAGCAGGATACTGTCGTCGATTATTCCGGGAAACTCCGGGTGAAGAGTGGGTTCACCGTTGCCGGCATAGGTTATGACATCGGGAGCCCTGTTCCCGGCCTTCATTTCGGATAGTTTCCTGTCCAGTGCCTCAAAGACCTTCTGCCGTGACGGAAGTCCTTTCTTCACTGCCTCCTGCCCTTCCGGCGTCCAGCCGCATTCACAGTAAATACAGTTGAAATTGCATAGTTTCCTGTTTAAGGGAAGCAGGTTGATTCCCAGGGAAACACCAAGCCTCCTGCTTTTTACCGGTCCGAATACTATCTTGTCAAATAGGAAGGTTGCCATATTCAGTACTTAAATTAACCGTGATACCGTGGTATCGGGTGTCAGTTTCATATTTACCGTGTCAGCATTCTCAATAAGAAGAAGTCCGGGTTTCCTGCCCGGAGCGATACTGCCGTACCTGCTTTCTTTCCCGAGAGCCTTTGCACCGTTGATTGTTGACCAGCGGATCATATCCTCAAGCCTTGCTGAAGGATAGTGTTGCTGAATGGCCTTCAGTTCCGCGAGTATGCTCAGGTTTTCATTCGAAGCCAGGCTGTCCGTGCCGATAACAATATCGCAGCCTTCCTCCGAAAGCATTGAAACCGGGGGCATTTTTCCCTCAATATGGAGATTGGAATTGGGGCACAGGCACCAGTACACTTTTCCCCGCGGATTTATCTTCCTCACCGTTTCGCGGACGGCCACGGTGTTATGGACCAGAATGAGCGATCTGGAGGTTGTGACTTCATCAAGAATGGCTGATACACAATTTTCCGGTGTCTGCAGTACGGGAGGAATCAGCCCGGCCTCTGAAAAGGAATCCATCAGCGGTCCTTTACGGTCCGACAAATACATTTCCTCTCCTGCAGATTCCATGAAATGTATTGAATTCACCAGGTTTCCGCCGCTTTTTTCCCTTATCAGCCTGAACAGCGGAAGTGACACGCTGTAAACGCTGTGAGGCACGATACTGAAAGGAAGGCCCGCCGCTGTACTCTCAGCTGCCAGGTTTTCAGCTTCCTGCATTCTCTTCGGGGCAAGGGCGGGATCTGATGCAAACACTTCAATAAGGTTGAAGTAGCTGATTCTGCTTTCCCTTTTTATTCCGAATGTTGATGAGTTATTACAGATGTCGGCACACAGTTCGGTTCCTTCCGTGTACATATCCCTGTCGGCGGCAGCTGCTGCCTTGCGGATCGTTTCAGGGTCTCCCTTCCTTGACGCGGTAAGATCTGCCAGGAAGGGACCGAGACCCTTGCCTGCAGGGATTGTCCCTTTCAGATGGGACAGTTCGAGATGGCAGTGGCAGTTTACGAACCCGGGTATGATGATTCCGTTGTAAAATTCGGTGTCCGGCTCCGGGGATGAGGACCCGCGATCCGGGTCAGCCTCCGGGACGGAACCTCCGCCCTTTTCAACCTTCAGGATGGTGCCGTCATCGCTTGTTGTTACAATGCCGTTCCTGAGGGGTGGTCCGTCATTTGTGAAGACAAGGCTGGCCGACAAACGTCTCATAGTACTGAAGAACTAAGTGTGAACGAGATATTTTCAACCGTGCCGTATCTCGGATGCCCGCCGGGCCTGTTTTCGAAATCAAGAAGCCTTCCCCTGAAAAGTACCGGCAACCGGCCTGATATACGTATGGGAAAAATATATGTATGAGCCTGTCCGTCCTTCAGATATACCGGTCCTCTGAAAAACTCGCACTCCCTGTCGGCAAGACTGTCGGCGGGACATAAAGAGCCTGTCATGCATGGATTCACAGACTGGTCGGCCGGATGAAGGGTGAGGGTAAATTTTATTGAATAAATACCCGGAGAGTGAAATATGTGATCAAAGCTGATCCTGTTGGTATCCGGAAGACCTGAGAAATGATATTCAGGCTGCCCTTTCCACATTCCGCCGGCCAGGGGAGGCATTACAGCCATCTCTTCTTCCAGCCTCAGCTCCATTTCGGTCAGCGTGGCGATGGTATTGTCATATATCTTTATGAACTTCTTTGGTTCCTTTGTGAAATAATATTTCATGGTCCTGTCCAGGGCCTCTTTTGTATAGCCGTGACTTTCGGCAATATCCCGGTAATTGGCAATGGAATCCCTTGCATAGTATTGATTGCGGATCACTGATGATGAAAGGAGGCCGTCAGCCAGATGTACCTCATACATGATCCTGGAAAAGGTTTTCAGGGGAATGAGTCCCTTCTTTTCCTCGTTTTTGCATGACGGGAAGATAAGGCATAATGCAATGGCCGGCAATATTTTATTCATCCAGCGGATCATGTATCGGAACCTTTTTCGTGTTTGCCAAGGTATTTCCTGGTAAGAAACCTGACGGGGTACCATGCTGCCCAGAAACCTATAAGCAGGACTGTCGCGGGAATGATTATGAAATCCCTGGCTTTCATCACAACGGGATAGGATTCCATGATAAGGGTTGAGGTGTTCAGCCTGACAACTCCGTATTCCTGCTGTATCCAGCAGATGATGAAACCCAGTATCACACCCGCAGCTGTTCCGATTATCGAGATAAGCCAGCCCTCAAAGATGAATATCTTCCGGATCAGCTTATTGTCGGCCCCGAGGCTTCTGAGAATCTCTATATCCCTCTCTTTCTCGATTATCAGCATAGTGAGGGATCCGACAATATTGAACGAGGCAATAATGATTATGAGGGTAAGAATCATGAATATCGCGAGTCTCTCCGAACGCATGACCTTGTAAAAGATCTCCTGCTGTTCATAGCGGTTCCGGATCACAAGGTCTTCCCCGAAGATACTGTTTACATTTTTACGGACCCTGTTTGCATCGGCATTTGCGCTTAGCTTTATTTCGATGGAACTGACTCCCTCTTCATCCTGTATCAGTTCCCTGGTGAAATCGAGGGGCAGGTAAACATATTTTGAGTCATACGTCTGTTCTATCTGAAAGATGCCCGAAGGGAAGATGTATTTCCTGATAAAGGCATTTTCGTAATCCATGCTGCTTCCTGCAGATTTCCTGGGGACATAGATGAAGAGGGGTGTTACGAAATTTACTCTCATTCCCAGATGATTTGCCACTCCCAGTCCGGCTACGGCCCAGGGCCTCATATTTTCGGAAGTGAGTAAGAATTCCCCTTCCCACATCGTGCTGTCGATACCGGTAACTCTTACATAGTTTTCGTCAACACCCTTGATCGTTCCGATATATTCCCTGTCGCCGTATTTGAGGTATGCATTCTCTTCCAGGGTAAGGGAGTAGCAGGAAACCCCGTCGATACGGGAGAGGCGGTGAAGCCTGGCGGTATCGGGAATGAAGGTTTTCCCTTCCGCTGCCGTAATCTTGAGATCGGGATCAAAGGTGTTGAAAATGGCAGTGACCAGCAGTTCCAGTCCGTTGAATACCGACAAAATGATTATCAGTGCCATGGTGCCGACGGTAACTCCGGCAACCGACACCCCGGAAATGACATTTATGGCATTCCGCGATTTTTTCGCGAAAAGATATCTTTTTGCTATGTATAGAGCCAGTTTCAATTATTTTACGGCTTTAATGACCAGTCCGCTGCCTTTTTCATGACTTAAACGGAGATCAAGAAAGTTAAGTATCAGTGCGGCAGGAAATGCAATAAGATAGTAAAAGGGCAGGACAAGGGCGAAGGCCATTGATTTGTTCAGTAATCTTACCGGGTATTTCATGGATATATGCCAGGAAATATTGCCCGGCACGCCGTAACTGTATTTTATATTGATGCTGCTGAAGCCTGCGGCTGTGAGTTTCCCCCTGATTTCATCCGTTCCGTATCCGTTCCTTACATGTTCCCCTATGAATGATTCCTCATCAGGGCTGTGTACTCCGCTGCCTCCGGTATCGGAAGGAGTCGATATGATCAGTATCCCGCCCTCGCTGAGGGACTGCCGGAAGTTTCTGAAAACGCTCCCGTCATCCTCAATATGTTCCATGACATCCACCGAAAGGATCAGGTCGTATTTCACGGGATCACTGAAAGTGGTGAGATCGGCTTCCCGGAAACTTACCCTTTCCGACAGGCCTGCCCTGCCGAAAAAATCCCTGCAGTCCTCAATCATTTCCCTGTCAATATCAACACCTGTTATTTTCCAGTTTCTCCCCATCCGGCTCAGCCTCCACACGTACTGCCCGAAGCCTGAACCGGCGTCCAGTATCCGTGCATCGTCAGGCAGGATGCCCCTTGCTTCCCGTAAAGCCTTCCTGATGTGCCATGTCCGGAGAAGGAGAATGTCGAGCAGAAAATAAAGTGTTTTTCTCATGAACAGGGAGCCGGAGAAAAACCTGCCGACCGACCTTTTGATTGGCTCGTACTGCATTCAGTTCAGGGTTTCAGCAAATTGTCTATATTCTCAATATAATCGAGACTGTCGTCAAGGAAAAATGCAATTTCAGGGACAATCCGCAACTGTGATTTTATCTGATGGCCAAGCTCATACCTTATTCTGGGAATATGATCATTTACTGCCTTCATAACCTGCTTGTTGTCATTTGAGGGGAAAATGCTGATATATATCCTTGCGGATGAAAGGTCGGGACTGATTCTCACCCTGGTGATGGAGATCATCTTTCCCGGAGCAAGTTCATTGCCCTTCCGGAGAAATATACCGGCTATTTCCTTTTGAATCAAGCGGGATACCTTTTTCTGTCGTGTTGATTCCACTGCCTGAGAAATTTTTAAACAATGCAAAGGTAGTAATAATTTTCCCAGCCCCTCTCTGGGGCGGGACAGCGTTGTTATAAATCAAAAAAACCTTAGCTTTGCAGGGATTTTTTACAATGATATGGAGACAGTGGTAAGTGGTATCAGGTCAACCGGAAACCTGCATCTGGGGAACTATTTCGGAGCCATAAGGAATTTTCTCAAAATGCAGAAGGAGAATAATTGCTTCTTCTTCATTGCAGATTACCATTCACTCACAACTCATCCAAAACCGGCTGATCTGCATGCAAACATCAGACAGGTCCTTTCGGAATACCTGGCATGCGGCATTGATCCGGAAGTTGCAACGGTATATGTTCAGAGCGACGTTCCCGAGGTAACCGAGCTTTATCTTCTGCTTAACATGAACGCCTATGTGGGTGAGCTTGAAAGGACCGTGTCGTTCAAGGAAAAGATAAGGAAGCAGCCTGACAACATTAATGCCGGACTTCTTACCTATCCCGTCCTTATGGCCGCGGATATCATAATCCACAGGGCAAACAAGGTTCCCGTGGGACAGGACCAGGCCCAGCATCTGGAAATGACAAGACGCTTTGCAAGGCGCTTCAACACCATGTACGGTGTTGAATATTTTCCTGAACCGGATGCCTATAACTTCGGCAGGAAACTGATCAAGATTCCCGGACTTGACGGCAGCGGCAAAATGGGGAAGAGTGAGGGTAACGGCATATTCCTGGCAGATACGCCCGGGGAAATCAGGAAAAAAGTCATGCGGGCGGTTACCGACACAGGGCCGGCCACACCGGGAGAGAAACCTTCCGTTCCGGTACAGAACCTTTTTACAATCATGAATGTGGTTTCGGATCCCTCAACTGTGAAGTATTTCAGGGAGCAGCATTCCCTTGGAGTGATCCGCTACGGGGACATGAAGAAACAGCTGGCCGAGGATATCATTAAAGTCACAGAACCCGTGAGGGAACGCATAAACCAGATCAGTTCCGACAGTGCCTATCTTGCCAGGGTTGTGGCCGAAGGAGCGGAGAAAGCCAGGGCGAGTGCATCACGGACCATACGTGAGGTACGGGAGATAATAGGATACAGGCCATTCTGAAAAAAAGAAAGCCAGGTCTTTGACCTGGCTGCACTTGATGGATCAAGTATATGATTGAAATTGCCTGTATCTTCTGCAGTTCAAATAACGTGCCAAAATTGGTGAGACAAAATGGCAGAAAGTGATTGATCTGTGCTGGCAATAATTTCCATTATTTGATTAACTTTAACCATGGAATTTAATATTCTGTTTTGGGGAAAAAGTCTGCGATTATCTCGGTTATAGTGCTTGTTACAGGGCTTGCAGTGCTGGGATATTTTCTCCGGCAGGGCAGGAAAAGCATGCTGACCGATCCCTGGGGGGCGGTGGCCCCGGATGCATTAGTCATAATTGAAAGCCTGGACCTTAAAAGTTTTATAAACTCACTTACAACAGGCCAGGGCCTGTTCGGCGAAATTGCCGGGATAGAAAAATTCGGTAGTTTCAACCGGAAACTCAAATTCCTGGCGGATCAGCTTAATAAACCCGCTTATCAGAATATCCTTGACGGCAGCAGGGCCCTTGTTTCATTTCATACTGCCGACAGCGGGAAATTCCGTCCGCTCCTGATTCTTGCCGTCAGAACGGAAACCCGGTACGGGCAGCTGAAGGATGCCCTGAAATCCTCAGGGATCAGAACCGGCAGGGATATACTTGTGGCAGGTGTGAAAACGCTTGTCCTCCCCTATGAGGACGGGGGAAGAAAAGACAGTATTCTTGCTGCTAACCTTTCCGGACTTATTCTGTTCACCCCTTCGGAGGAACTGATGAGGAATGCTGTCATTCAGGCAGGCCGTGACGGTGATGTGAGAACAATGCCCGGTTTTCAGAGAGTACTGCAGGCTTCAGGAAAAAATGAAGACAAGATTTTCATTGTCTATTCCAATCTTCCCCCGCTTCTGAAACCGGCTTTCAGACCCGGCCGGGAGGAAACAGCCGGTAAAGCCGGAAGGATTGCAGGAAGTTCCGGATGCGACATTCACATAAGCAACAGCGGAATTATCTTCAGCGGATATACTGAAAGCACAGACCCCGCTGACCTCCTTCACAGATATAAAAGCGGTTCTGCAAAGGCCTTTTCCAATTACAGGGTGCTGCCGTCATCAACAGTACTTTTTGAATCCGTGCTGTATGATGCTGCAAAGGAGGTAAGCGGGCACTATGACGGGGGAAATTATACGGGGCAGAATACCGGCAGGCAGTCTGTACCGGTTCAGGCAGCGGAGCTGGCGGAAGCTCTGAGGGAATATACCGGTGATGAAATAACCAGGGCATTGATAGATACAAGGTCAAAACCTGCAGCTTTAAACCAGGTGATAATCTATGAACTGAAAAACCGTGCCTTCGCGGAAAAGGTCTTTCTGGACAGGTTCAGCAGCAGCATCAGGGCCGGAGATATTATCTTTTTCCGGCCGGACGACCAGATCAGTATTCCGGTGTATCTGACCCCCTTCAAGGGATATGTCTCGGCCTTCCTTGAGAATTATTCCGGGGAATTCAGCGATTCATGCTTTGCCTTCTATGACAACTACCTTGTAACAGGAAATTCATACTCCACCGTCTCGAGGTTCCTTTATGACAACCTGCTGAACAAGACTCTTGCCAACGATCTCGTTTACAGGAATTTTGAAAGCTCCCTTCCAAGTATGTCGGAATATCTCTTTTACTGCGTCCCTTCCAGGATAAGCGGATATCTGTCAGACTTCCTGTCGGATGAGATCATGGGTATAATCAGGGAAAACAGGATTTCCCTGGGCAGGATTCCGGCAGCAGGTTTTCAGCTTACTCCGAGCAACGAAATGATTTACAACTGCCTGTCAGTTCAGTACAGGGAGGACGTCAGGGAGGAATCCGCAACTGAATGGGAAACACTGCTTGACACGGTTGCGGCCATCAAGCCCTTCTTCTTCAGGAATCATATAACGGGAGCTGCTGAGATCTTTGTTCAGGACCAGAGGAACAATGCTTACCTGATCAATGCTGCCGGGAGGATACTGTGGAAGGTCCCGCTTCAGGAGAGGATAAACGGCGGGGTGAACATGATTGATTATTACAGGAACGGAAAATTCCAGCTGCTTTTTGCAGGCAGAACTCATCTGCATCTTCTTGACAGAAACGGCAATTATGTGGAAAGGTATCCTGTCAGGCTCAGATCGCCGGCCACGAATCCTCCGGCCCTCTTCGATTACGACAACAACAGGAATTACAGGATTTTCATTGCCGGAGAGGACAGGATGATCTATTCCTATGACAAGTCGGGCAGTGCCGTCAGGGGATGGAAGCCTTTCAGGACCGGAAGCACGGTGAATGCGGAGATTTCATGGTTCAGGGTGTCAGGAAAGGATTACCTGGTTGTTGCCGATGAAAACTCCGTTTATTTCCTCGACCGTACCGGAAATGTAAGAACAAGGCTCAGGGAAGCCGTGACAAAGGCCCGGGGATCAGCCATGAGGCTTTTACCGGGAAGAACTCCAGCGGCAGTATGCACTTCGCCTGACGGGACAATACAGCTCATGCATTTTGACGGCAGAGTGGAGAAATTCAGGGTCAGGGATTTTTCCCCGGAACACAGCTTTGACATTTTCGATATTGACGGTGATGGCACGGCGGAATATATATTTATAGATGATGGTGTATTGTACCTGTACGGCCATGACAGATCGGAGATTTTCTCCAGGAAATTCAGATCGGAAAGGCTGGGAGGACCCATCAGTTTTACTTTTTCTTCAAATGACCGCAAAATCGGAATCTTTGAAGAGGACAGGGAACTGATCTGGCTTATCGGGGCTGATGGTTCGGCAATGGAAGGATTTCCCCTCCGTGGAGCATCAATGTTCTCGATTGGCAGATTATCGGATAACACAGGCTGGCATCTTATTGTCGGCGGAACGGACTATTTTCTGTATAATTACAAAATAGGAAGCACTTCCAGATGATTTTACGTATAAGGAAGAATGTGATGTCATTGTTGATCCCTGCAGCTGTTGCAGGAAAGAAAAATATATGTTCAAAAAACCAAATCTGACAGATATGAAGCGGTACAGATTGTTTTCCATGATTTTTATTATCGCCCTGGTATTTCCCCGGGCTCAGGCACAGAACAGCCAGACAATGTATTATATGAATCTGCCTCAGAACCATTTGCTTAATCCGGCCATTCAGCCTGTAAGCAAGGTTTACATAGGCCTGCCCGCCATCTCGGGAGTCAATGTGGATTTCAGCAATAACTTCTTTAATTTCAGTGATATTTTCGCTCTGAATTCTACGGGTGAATCAACCATTTCCCTCGATCATCCCGATTTTGATGCAGGAAATTTCATTGCCGGACTGAGAGACCGGAACAAGATTGAGCTGCGCTCGGCGGTTCAGCTGTTCGGACTGGGTATAAGCGCAGGGCGTGACCTGTATATCTTCCTGGATGTAAATGAAAGGATTGAAACGAATTTCGGACTGCCGGGTGATGGGCTCAGACTGCTTTTCAGCGGGGATGATAACTTTTTGGGACAATCCGTCAATATGAATTCCCTTGCAGGCGATATCAGCTGGTACAGGGAAACCGGCCTGGGCTTCTCGAAAAATATTACAAGCAGGCTGAGGATAGGAGTCAGGGGAAAATGGCTTTCGGGAGTGGCAAATATATCACTTGAAAACAAGGGCTTCAGTGTAACGGTTAAAGATGATCTGACTCACCAGGTGGATGCCGACCTGATGGCAAATATAAGTGCACCGGTTGAAATCCTTTCTGACGGGGATGGTATGCCGGATGATATATCTATCGATGATTCCATGTTTGATGATACCCGGAAGATGGTTGATTATTTCCTTAAGACGGGGAATAATGGTGTAGGACTGGACGTCGGGCTTGAATACCTTTTGTCTGACAGGTTCAGGTTGTCGGCTTCAGTGACAGACCTGGGGTATATCCGCTGGAAAAGAGACCTCACAAATCTGCAGTCAAAGAATCAGTTTGTACTCAGCGGAGTTAACTTCCGGGATATTTATGATGGAAGCATTGATTTCGAGGAACTGGGACAGGAGCTTTTCGATTCCCTGCAGAAAGCCTTTACCGTTTCAGCCACGGAGATACCATACAGGACCAATATACCGGCCGGGTTAATACTCGGTGCCGCATACAGCCCTTCAGGCAGTCTTACCCTGGGCCTTCTTTCACATACAAGGTTTGACGGGAACAAGTTCCGTGAAACTTTAACATTCTCAGCCAACTTTAATATCGGAAATGCCTTTTCCACAAGTCTTGCCTATACAGCAGCCGGTTACAGGTATGATAACCTCGGATTCGGCCTGGCATTCCGGCTGGGATTTTTCCAGATATATGCACTTGCTGACCGGATTCCGCTGAAATGGAATAAATTTGTATCCGATGGCAAAAGCATTCCCGTTCCGGAATATCTTAATACATTGCATGCACGGGCGGGAATGAATCTCGTATTCGGAAACAGGGAAATGAGAAAGAAAGACAAACCCATGATATTGACCCAATAAAAATTAAGTTACAATGGTACTTTTACTGCGTGTTTTTTTAATAGGTCTGATTGTGTATTTACTCGTCAGGCCCTTTCTCGCGTACAGAAGGGGAACATATGAACAGGACAGGGTGGATTACAATGCCGGAAGGGACAAGAAAATCTCAAAGGATACGGGTGAGTATGTGGAATATGAGGAAATAAAGGACTGATCCTTATTTTTTTCGTGGTGTAAGCAGGTGTTTGGCCATTGAATTTGCAAAAATAAACTCATTCAGTAATTCATTGTCGGAGCGGAGGACTTCATCCTTGTTGCCTTCCCAGCATATGTATCCGTCATTGATGAATACAATGTTCTCGCCTATCTCGATCACCGAGTTCATATCATGAGTATTTATGATTGTGGTCATGGAATATTCCTCGGTTATCTCCCTGATAAGCGCATCGATCATAATGGCAGTGACAGGATCAAGTCCTGAATTGGGTTCATCGCAGAACAGGAATTTCGGATTGAGGGCAATAGCCCTGGCTATGGCCACCCTTTTCTTCATTCCGCCCGATAGCTCCGACGGAAAAAGCCTGTTTGCATTTACAATACCAACCCGGTTCAGGCAGAAATTAACCCTTTCAATCTTTTCCTCCGGCGTCTCGAGGGTAAACATATCGAGAGGGAATTTCACATTCTGTTCAACCGTGAGGGAATCAAAGAGGGCGCTTCCCTGAAAAAGCATTCCCATTTCCTTGCGGATCTCCTTCTTTGAATTGAAGTCAAGCTTATTGAAAAGGATGTCGCCGAACCATACTTCCCCTTTGTCCGGCTCATGCAGGCCTGCAATGGATTTCAGAAGCACTGTCTTGCCCGAACCGCTTTTGCCTATGATAAGGTTTGTTTTGCCGCTCTCGAATGACACGTTGATATCATGAAGTACCACCTTGTCGTTGAATGCCTTTTCCAGGCCTTTTATCCTTATCATGACAGCATCGTTTGAGTTAAAATGACATTGAAAAGCAGTATCAGGATGCTGCTGAACACAACGGCTTTGGTACTGGCACGGCCCACTTCGAGGGACCCGCCCTCAACATAATATCCCTGAAAGGAAGAAATACTTGTTATTATAAAGGCAAAGATGAGTGTTTTGATGATGGCATAAGTAACGTAATAGGGAATGAATGCATATTGTATCCCGTAAATGAAATCTTCGGATGTTATTACGCCGGCCGTGGTTCCTGCCAGCCAGCCTCCGAGTGTCCCGACCACAATACTCAGGAGTGTGAGAACCGGATTGAACAGAAGAGTTGCAATGACTTTGGGAAGTATCAGATAGGATGCCGAATTGATCCCCATCATCTCGAGTGCGTCAATCTGTTCCGTCACACGCATGGTTCCTATTTCCGAGGCAATACTTGATCCCACCTTCCCGGCAAGGATCAGTCCGCTTACCGTGGATGAGAATTCAAGCAGGAGCATGTCGCGGCAGGTGAGTCCGATAAGATATGTCGGGTAAATTGGATTTTCAGTGTTGTAGGCTGTCTGAAGGACAATTACGGCTCCCATGAAAAAGGAAATGATTGAAATTATTCCGACAGAATTAAATCCGAGATTATGCAGCTCAAACATGGTTTGCCTGAGATAAACAGTAGGCTTTTCGGGCCTTGAAAACACTTTCTTTAGCAAAAGGAAATATTTGCCTGCCTGTGAAAGAAATCTGAGCATGTCCCGGTGTATTTTAGACAGCTTAAAAATACAAAATTTTGCCGGATTTTTGCCATGACAGGCATTAATCAGGCCGGAAGGATATTTTTAGTTATATATTTGCAGCAAGTTACCAGATGAAAAGATCAATGATGAAAGACAGGTATGTGATTATTATGGCCGGAGGTGTCGGAACCAGATTCTGGCCGCTGAGCAGGCAGCAGAGGCCGAAGCAGTTCCTCGATATCCTGGGAACGGGTGAAACCCTGATACAGCAGACATACAGGAGGTTTAAAGATTGCTGTCCGGAAAAAAACATATTTATCGTAACAAGCGATGAACATAAGGATATTGTTGTTGAACAACTTGGAATTGATCCCTCGCAGGTTCTGGCAGAGCCCCTGAGGCGGAATACCGCACCCTGCCTGGCTTACGGTACATTCAGGATACTGAAGGAAAATCCTGACGCTGTGGTTGCGGTGACACCTGCTGATCATCTTATACTGAAGGAGGAGGAATTCACCAGGGTTATCAGCGAAAGCATGGACTTCGCCAGGGGAAATGATGTGCTGCTCACTCTGGGAATAAAGCCCAACCGGCCTGAAACAGGTTACGGATATATACAGGCCGATCTGAAAAAACCCGTTGAAGGATATGAGAACCTGCTCAAGGTAAAAACCTTCACCGAGAAACCGAATATCGACCTGGCAAGGAAGTTCCTGCAAAGCGGGGATTTTTACTGGAATTCCGGGATTTTTATCTGGAATGTGAAAGCAATACTGCAGGCCTTTGAAAAGCATCTGCCCGATATGTATTCGGCTTTCAGCGAAGGCAGGGACTTGTTTGGCACAGATGCGGAAACCGGTTTCATCGGGAGCACCTATATTGAGTGCAGAAGTATTTCGATTGACTACGGGATAATGGAAAAGGCGGATAATGTGTATGTGAGGTGTACGGAGATCGGCTGGTCCGATCTGGGTACATGGGGTTCATTGTATGAGCATTCGGCAAATGATATGAAAAGCAACACCATCATCAGCGGAAACGTTTTCTCATACGAAAATGCCGGTAACATTATCAGTATTTCCGACGGGAAGGTGGCGGTAATTCAGGGATTGAAGGATTATATCGTGGTTGAGACCGGTGATGTTCTGCTGATAGTGAAAAAGGAAGAAGAACAGAATATCAGGAATTTTCTCGAGGATGTGAGAAAGGAAACGGGAGAGCAGTTTATGTGATCAGAAGGTTATAAAAAAAGAGGCTGTCTCCTGGTGAGCAGCCTCTTTTTTATAATGCATATCATGGAATTTCCATGATTCGTACTAGAATTCCCACAAATCGTGTTCAAGATCGAATAGTTCCTGCTTCAGGCGGTCGGCTTCGAAAAGGGCTGCCTTCCCGACAAGGTATTCGCTTACCATTCTGTCGTTGAAGACATTCGATTCTCCGAATATTATGCTTCCGAATCTTCTTTGCATGAAGAGATCATCAAAGGACAGCCTCTGGGCATCGTTATTGCTGATGAATGCCTCTTTCCTGGCCAGGATATCCCTGATCTCGTCAAATCTGACCCAGAACAGGGCCTTACGCAGCGATCTGCCGAGATCGGCATCATAGCCCATATAATAAGGGCAGATGGCGATTATTCTGACATCCAGTTTTCCCAGTTTCTTGTCAAAAAACCATTCCTCGTACAGCAGGAGCTGCTTGATCTCCTCAGGCTTCGCCTGTTCTGTAATGGTGGAGTCGCGCGTATTCCCCGCAGCATCAATCTGTATCTGCTGGATACGGGTCTCGGCACCCATCTGGGTCTCAATCTCCTGGTATGTTGTCGGCACATTTATGTCGATCGCGGAATAGGCTGTTATGTTTCCCTTCTTGATTTCATCAAGGACGACATTGATAAAGCTCATCCTTCCGTCAAGAGTCGGAGTTGTCGGGTAATACAGCGGCTGATTGATCCTTTCCCGCAGGTCGATCAGGCGGTAATACCTTTTTGACCATATGGCATCCGCTTCCCTGAGGTGAGGATATTCAATCTTTTTGGCTTCAGAAATTGATTTCTTGTATATATCGCCGAATGATTGCTGGCCCGCGGCACTGGCTGCAAAAGCCAGGATTAAAATTCCAAAAGATATTTTCCTTCTCATAATATCGGTCTTTACTAGTCAATTTTAAACAACATGGGTGACAGGTCAACAGTCCTGTTATCAGGCCCCACGGCTTTTATATCCTTAATAGTCAGATATTTTCCTCTTGTGAGACGGCCCAGGAGCTCTTTCTGCTTGGGTGTGAGTGAACTGCTTGAGCTGGGTTCCTCGAAATCCCCCATCCTGTCGGTATACAACATTGAAAATCCGGTGATTTTGTATTGAAGATCGAAGTCGAAGTCGGGCAGCAACGCAAATACACCCTGCTGGGCCATGGCAGTGTTGCGGGATATTGTTCCGCCGTTCTGTCCGGCAAAGCGTGCTTCAGGTTTCGGTATTGTCTTTACCCTGAATTCAATGGGCGAATATGAAGTGGTTTTGCCACTGGCATCGGTAGCAGACACAATTACCTGGACATTCTGTCCTGCCTTGGCAGGCCTTACCGCCCAGTTTCCGCGGAAGTATTCACCTCCGGCCCTTCTGACCCTTTCAGTGGTGAAATTGCCGTTTACCACTTTGATTTTCACATTGTCGGGACTGACTCCCGGTACCGAGACGTCAATGGGATTTGCGATACCCATGTACATGACGTTCATGGCTGTGGGTGACACTACCACGTTCGGCACGCCGACCGAGTAGGACGACCTGAAGGGATAACTGATTTCCTCGCCTGTGGGGGCCTTCATCTTTATAACGCCACCCCAGGGTTTTGCACCGGTTGTAGTGGGTCTGACGGTATAGATACCCTTGCCCGAATTGTCCACGGGTATTTCCTGGTCGCCTACCAGTATGATAGGCTTCTGGGTCGTATCTATAGCGGAAATAAAGACTTTTGCAGAGTAATTGCCGCCCAGGGTAACGTAGTTTGCATCGGGGATGACAACAGCCTCGAGCTTGTTGAATTTGAATGAAGCGGCATCGATCTGGGTATACAGGCTGTTAAGCACCTCCGTCTCGGCATTCCTGATGTCAACCTGCATCTTCGAGAGAACGGTGATAACCGCAACCAGGGGGAGGTTGTGGAATGTAAGGTTCTCCCACCTTTCAGGCTGGCCGCTGGGATCCCTGCCGTCGTCTGTATTCAGGCTCTTGCGCAGGGCTTCCTCGGCAGAGGGGTTCTTTCCTTCCAGTGTTTCAATGAGGAATTCGCGGAAATCGACCAGCATCGTTTTAAGGGCAAAGGCTTTTCCGTTTTCATGAGCCCCTATCAGGATCTGGGAAGGAACGTTATTTTCGTCAATCTTTTTGACTTCATTGATTATAACTTCATTGCCTCTTACGGCAGGGGTGTTTTCATCCCTTTCGGCTACCTTGATGATCTCAATCTTAAGCCCCTGCATATAATTGAATAATTCATCCGCCCTTTCCTTTACCTCATATGCGGTTTTGCGGTAGTTTCCCGCCTTGGCCGGATTTTCAGCTGCAGCCCTGTCAAACTCCTTGTAAATGAGATCATTCTTTGCAGCATAATTGGCAATGGTAAGAGTCAGACTATTATCTACCTTTTTAAAAGCTTCCACGGCTTCCTTTGATACGTTAAGTGCAAGCATGGCGGTGAGCACCAGGTACATCATACCGATCATTTTCTGCCGCGGGGATAACTTTTCGTGAGACATGTTGTGGGAGTTTAGTTAACTAAAGCAGATGTTTACGTTATTTAACATTCATTGCTGCAAGCATATTTCCGTATACATTGTTGAGAGCTGCCAGGTTTTCGTTGAGTCTGGCAACCTGGTCACGGTATCTCTGTGTGTCATCCGAGGATTCCGTAAGATTTTTCATCAGAGACTGAAGGCCCTGATAAAGTGACTCAGATTCTTTTATATGATCGTCGGCTCCCTTTTTCTGAAGTTCATATACGGCATTCAGTGCGGCCAGGTTCTTGTTCAGTACCTCAAGCTGCTGCTGGTAGGATTTTCCGCCGGCCTGCATTTCGGCAATGGTTTCGGCTATTGTGTTGTATGATGATCCGGTGGCATTGACTGTATTGGTTGCCTCCTGGTAGGACTGTGCCAGTCTGGAAAGAGCATCATTTGCATTGTTCATGGTATTCATGTACTTGTTTGATGCTTGTGCTATATCGTTCATGGCACTTATATTTGAAGTTGCATCGCCCAGCTTCTGCATCCCGGCACCCAGTTTCTGGAAAAGTTCCGGTGTTATTTCGGCTTTCTCGAGCATTTCATCGAATTTTGCCAGAGCTGCTGATCCTGCGCCCCCGCCATATCCGCCACCGCCGTATCCGCCGCCGTACCTGCCGCCATAACCTCCGCCGCCCGTTCCGCCGGCCTGAACTCCGGTTCCTCCACCGGCCTCAGCGCCTGCGAAGCCGCCTGAATAGCCGCCGCCGAAGCCGCCGCCTCCCCTGGCAAGGGCATCACGTTCTCTGCCGGAGAGTGAATGTGCAAAATCTGCGGGATCTTCTTCGGATATCCCGGCAAGTTCCGGATAAACAAGGGTCCAGTCAATTTCTTCGCGCAATGGTTCAAATGCCGAAAAGAAGAAAATAATAGCTTCTGTCAGCAGCCCTACGGTAAGCATGATACCTGCTCCCTGCCAGTGCTGGATTTTAAACAGTGCACCAACAATTACGAGAGAGGCACCCCAGCCGTATAGTTTTGCCATGAAATTTTTCCAGCCGCTGCTGTGTACGAATTCTGCTAAGCTCATATGCCTGATTATTTAGTGTGGTTTGTTACTATATTTTTGCCCCTATGTAGGATCTTACGTTGCGGAATCCTACGTAAGGCTTTGTGGAATCCTGGTATTCATAATCCCTGGCGCTCACCTGCAGGAAAAATGCAACGTCCTTCCATGAACCTCCGCGTATTACCTTGCGCTTCAGAACAGGAGGATCCTGAGGTGTGGCATTGTATTCATAATTGGGCTGAAGGTCATGCTGGAATATATATGCCGAAGGATGATAGGCAGAGCGTGTCCATTCTGCAACATTCCCCGCCATGTCATACAGTCCGTATTCATTTGGTTCATAGGATCCTACTTTTCCGGCGTAAACATTCCCGTCATCAATGTAATTACCCCTGAGGGGTTTGAAATTGGCAAGGAAGCAGCCCTCATAATTACGGGTATAGGGTCCTCCCCACGGATACATTGAAAGGTCAAGCCCGCCCCTGGCTGCATATTCCCATTCTGTTTCCAGCGGGAGCCTGTATGCCATCACATCGGGAACACCGCTTTTCCTGAGTGCGTTGTTCATGTAATCCGTTCTCCAGTGGCTGAAGGCATTTGCCTGATGCCAGGAAACACCGACTACGGGATAATCATCAAAGGACGGGTGCCAGAAATACAGATCGGCCTGAGGATCATTGAATGAATAGGTGAAATCCCTGATCCAGCAAAGGGTGTCGGGATAAATGTTCAGCACAACGTGTTTGATGAAGGATGAACGGTCCTTGACATCGGTACGGGTGCCGTCAAGATTGGTGACCTGGCCTTCATAATGACCGGTATTGTTTTCATAGTCATATACATATCTTGACTTGGCGGCAGACTGGTAATCGACCCAGTAATAGGAATAATTGTATTTCCGTACATCATACTGCTTTCTGCCGTTAAACCTTTCCTCGGGAGGATAGTACATTTCCTCAATAACACTTCTGGTTACCTCATCACGGAGATCGATCTTCTCATCCCAGTTCAGGATGTAGGGTTCGATAACGTTTCCGTCACGGTCGGTCTTGAAATACTCCCTGCGATCTATTCCTGCATTCCCAAGATTTGTTCTCAGAATGGAATCACGTACCCAGTAAACGAACTGGCGGTATTTATTGTTTGTGATTTCAGTCTGATCCATCCAGAAAGCATCGACTGTGACGGATTTGGCGAGGACGTTCTGTGCAAAAAGAGCATCCTGGTCGCTTGGTCCCATAATGAAACTACCGGCTGGTATGAAAGCCATTTCCATTGGTTCGGGCTCAAAAAACTTCTTTCTTCCGGGAACTCCCGTAAGTTCACCTGTACTTGAAGTTCGGCAACCGGTAATAAAAATTAAAATTATCAGTAAAAACAGAATCGACTTTTTCATACAGTAGGAAATTAAGATGCAAGTAAGTTAATTTTTCAATATCCTTATAAAAATCTGATACTTTTGTACTTCGTACGGCTCTTGCCCGTTCTCAGGTCAAAACAGTAATTGACCATCAGTTCATGGGAGCCCATGGTATTCTTCCTGATATCCGATACCGGGAAGTCATAGGCATAGCCGATACGTATTCCGTTAAACAATTCAATGCCCGCAATTCCTGTCAGGGCATCACCCGCACGGTAAGAAACGCCGCCCCATACTTTTTTATTGTACCGGAGCATGGTGGTCACACTGGCCTGCAATGCCCTTCCGTCGCTGAAAGCGAATACCGACGGCAACAGCTCAAGGGCCGGATTGGGCAGCTGCAGGTTATATCCTGCTGTCAGGTAATAATGCCTTGTGAGATAGGGTTCTCCTTTTGTAAACCTGAATCTGGCCTGGTTCAGATGCCTCACCGATAAGCCGGCATAATAATTATCGGCATTGTAATACAGGCCGAATCCGGCATCAAAAACCACAAAGCTCTCCTTGTTCACGGGTATCAGCGGATCCTGGTCGGGCGGGGTGAATCCGTCACCGGAAGGAATATGCCATTCCGGATCAAGGGTCTTGTTCATGACCCCGAGGTTTACTCCTATTCCCAGCTTTCCTGTTCCCATGTTGACAAGCAATGCATATATTCCTGAAATATTTATATCAGAGTCAAATCCCACCTGGTCACTTTCCACCATCAGGCCTATTCCGCTTTCTACCCTGAAGGGGGAAACCGCTGCACTCACATTGAAGGTGGTTGTTGCAGGAGCACCGGTAAATCCCACCCATTGCTGCCTGGCAATGGCAGTGGCACAAATCATTCCTGATGTGCCGGCCACTCCCGGGTTGTAGGTAAGTGTGCTGAACATATAGTTGCTGGACAACGGATCCTGCTGCGACCACGTTGTAATGCCTATCAGCACAAATAACAGCAATGTTACCTTAACGCGTTTCATTTTATGATGATCCAACAGTAGAGATGCTCGTGCAAATTAAAAAGCAAAATAAACAAAAATCTGACACGTATACAAATATATTGAATAACGCATATTAACAAATTTTGTTATTTAACGCACAATAACAATTTTTGTTTCAATGAGAAGCCCTTAACTTTCTGCTTTTTTTCACGGGCGCAGCCTTTTGGAACCCCTTACCCATCTTTCGGGTACCTCGTCGCGGCTGGCCTTGATGTAATCTTCATGGGAACACGCAATATACAGTGGGGACGAAGCGGGGCCCTTCAGTTCCATCCACCATCTTTCCGTGAGATTGCTTTTGACAAATATCAGATCTTCATCCAGGTCGCTTATCCTGACATGGTATCTTATGAACCTGCCGCTGTTGGCAGAGCTCAGATGGGGTGTTTCATACTGTTTCTGGGAGAATCCCTCGAGGAAGAACCATAATATCTGTGCACAGAGTGCTGCTGTCTGATTTCTTATGTCCAGATCCGGATCCAGGTCAAAGAGGCCGAATATTTTCAGGTTATCCGATATTCCGGCATATCTTGCAAGAAGACAGATCTCCTCGCCATAGAACCCGTTGGGAGAGGGGGCCGTGCATCCGGGGGCATCCGACTGCCTCACCGATGAGATATCCATCAATACGGCATCCGAATCCCTGAACATGGGTTCGGTAAGGTGTATGGCCTTTCTTACATCACCTATTCTTACCAGTTCCGACCTGCGCCTGTTGAATCTGTTTATCACCTGCTGGTCGTTCAGGTATGTCTGATAGCCCAGGTTTATGTAGTGGCTGAAGGTACTCCGGCTGTCGTGCATGATGGTGCTGAGGTAACTGAAGGAATCATTCCCCTTCTTCTCGCTGACATAGTCTATCCTGGAATCAACGGCGAGCAGGGTGTATCTTATCTGCTGCCGGCTCAGTGCCCTGTCAACAGCAGGTGCCAGTGCGCTGCTGCCACCAAGTATGACCGGGAAAACATTGTAGCCGGCAAGCATGATGATTATTTCCGTAAGTCCGGCCACTGTATCATTGAAGGTGGTTCCCCTTTTCATGTTCCCCAGGTCGGCTATCCTGAGCTTGCCCGGGATCTTCGCCAGCCTGTAGAGTTCAGCACGTATGCAGTCAGGCCCCTTCATTGATCCGCTTGCCGGGGAATTCCTCCCTTCGGGAACACCCAGCAGGGCTATTTTGAAGGATTCCAATCCGCTGATGGGGAGATTTTCGGTGTGGACCCTTATATTGTGAGGAAATCCGGACTGGCCCGCCATGTGTTCAAACTCCGGCGGGCTGCCTATACTGACGGGATCAAAGAAATCGTTGAGATCGGTCATGATATTGTTTTAGGAAGTCTATTTTTTCTTTTTTTCGCTCCTTTCAATAATGGCTTCACATTCCTCCCTTGTCAGATTGTCAGTGTCGGTGCCCTTTGGAATCCTGTAGTTTTTCTTGTCCTTCGACAGGTATAGCCCGTATCTCCCGTTGAGAAGCAGGATATCGCCGAATTCCCTTACAACCTTTTTCTTTTCCGCCTCATTCTTTTCATTGATTATCTGAATCGCCCTTTCCATGGTTAATGAATAGGGGTCATCCACCCCCTTTTTTACCGAGTAGAATTTGCCTTTATGTCTGATATAGGGTCCGAATTTTCCTTTTCCGACAACAACTTCTTCATTTTCAAAAGACCCGAGAGTTCTGGGCAGGGTGAAAAGTCTGAGGGCCTCCTCAAGGCTTATTGTTTCAATAAGCTGGTCGTGCGTGAGGCTGGCATAACGCGGTTTGTTTCCGTCTTCGCTGCTTCCTATCTGGGCAACCGGTCCGAACCTCCCCATTCTTACAGTAACCGGCTCCCCTGTTTCAGGATGGTTTCCAAGAAATCTCACAGCCGCCTTCCGGTGCTTCTTCTCAAGAGTGCTCTCCACGGTTTTATGGAAAGGGGCGTAGAATTTTTTCAGCATGCCCGTCCATTTCAGCTTTCCGAGAGCAATCTCATCAAACTGTCTTTCAATATCAGCAGTAAAATTGTAATCCACTATTTCGGGAAAATTTTCAACCAGGAAATCATTTACAATCATTCCTATATCCTGGGGAAAGAGTTTCGACTTCTCCTTTCCGCTTATTTCATTTTTTACGGAATGGCTTATTTTTCCTTTTTCCAGGGTATAGACGCTGATCTGCCGTTTTTCCCCCGGCCTGTCTTCCTTCAGCACATAACCCCTGTTCTGTATTGTCGAGATTGTGGGAGCGTATGTAGAAGGCCTGCCGATTCCCAGCTCCTCAAGTTTCTTGACGAGACTGGCCTCATTGTATCTCGGGAGCGGCATCGTGAATTTCTGAACCGCTGATACCACATTGTAATAAAGCGGCATATCCTTTTTCACAGGCGGAAGGAGATTCTTTTCCTCATCTCCGTTTTCCTGGTCCGATGATTCCGCATATACTTTCAGAAAGCCGTGGAATTTGACAACTTCGCCCGTTGCAGTGAATTTGACCGGCGAATTGTCCATGCCAACCGTAATAGTGGTTTTTTCAACAAGCGCATCAGCCATCTGCGAGGCGATGGTCCTTTTCCATATCAGGTCGTAGAGCTTTTTTTCATTCTGACTGCCCTGTATTGAGGGATTGGCCGGATATGCAGGGCGGATGGCCTCATGAGCTTCCTGGGCACCTTTCGTTCTGGTGGCGTACTGTCTTGTTTTCGAATATTCCTGTCCGTATTCCGATATGATTGTCTCCCGCAGTGTAGCCAGGGCAAGTTTTGAAAGGTTTGTGGAATCGGTTCTCATATAGGTGATTTTCCCGGCTTCGTACAGTTTCTGGGCCACCGTCATGGTCTGTGCCACCGAGAATCCGAGCTTCCTGTATGCTTCCTGCTGCAGGGTTGAGGTGGTGAATGGCGGTGCGGGGGATCTGGTTCCCGGCTTGACAATTACATTCTCAACATTATATTGTGCGCTGCTGCAGAGTTCAAGGAACTTTTCCGCCTCCTCCGCTGCGGGGAAACGCTTTGAAGCTTCAGCCCTGATGACGTCGCCGCTGTTGTCCGTTTCTCCGGTTCTGAAAACCGAAGTGACCCTGTAGGCCGATTCGGGTTTGAAGGAAATGATCTCCCTTTCGCGTTCAGCAACAAGTCTTACAGCCACCGACTGGACCCTTCCCGCAGAAAGAGCGGGCTGTACCTTTTTCCACAGCACGGGTGATATCTCAAACCCAACAAGCCGGTCAAGGATGCGCCTTGCCTGCTGGGAATTGACCAGGTTCATGTCAATGGTGCGGGGATTCCCGATTGCCGTGGCAATGGCATCCCTGGTGATCTCATGGAAGACTATCCTTTTGGTTGTTGCCAGGTCAAGGCCCAGAACACCTGCTATATGCCAGGCAATGGCTTCTCCCTCGCGATCCTCGTCAGATGCCAGCCATATATTCCTGGCTCCGGAAGCTGCCTTGCGCAGCTCGGTGACAATTTTGGTCTTTTCCCCCGGGATTTCATAAACAGGTTCGAAATCTTTTTCTATATCTATGCCAAGGTTTTTCTTTGCCAGATCTCTGATATGCCCGAAGCTGGATATGACGCGAAAATCCTTACCCAGGAATTTCTCAATGGTCCTGGCCTTGGCCGGAGACTCAACAATCACAAGGTTTTCGATCATTGACAGAGGATTTTTTTGAATTAAAAACACGACAAAGTAAATGATTTACGTTTCAAACTTCAAAATAAACTTTTAAGAATCTTTAAGATTTTACTAATTTTGGCGCAAATATTCAGCCTCATGGAGGGGAGTAAGGAAAACAGAAAATATCTGATCTGGTTCTGGGCGCTGTTCACAACGCCCCTTATTGTCATTATTATCCTGTTCCTGCTTATTTCGGCGGAGAAGCTGGGGCCCATGCCCTCTTTTGCCGAACTTGAAAATCCCGAATACTATCTTGCCGCGGAAGTATTTTCCGAGGATGAGGTGCTGCTGGGTAAAATTAGCGTTGAGAACAGGACCTGGACGGAATACAGGAATCTTTCACCCTATCTGGTCGCGGCCCTGATCTCAGCCGAGGATATCAGGTATTACCGCCATTCCGGAATAGATTTCCGCGGGATAGCCAGGGTTATTTTCCGGACCATTCTGCTCGGACAGGAAACCGGCGGGGGAAGTACCATAACACAGCAGCTTGCCAAGCAGCTTTATCCGAGGGATACGGCACGGGTTTCCGCCCTGGTGAGAAACATGAAGCTTGGCATTTCAAAGTTCAAGGAATGGCAGACGGCTGTGAAGCTGGAGAAGAGCTATACCAAGGAAGAGATCATAGCAATGTATCTCAACAAATATGATTTCCTCTATCATGCCATCGGCATCAGGTCAGCCGCAAAGGTATATTTCAACAAGACCCCCGATTCATTAAACCTCCAGGAATCCGCTGTCCTGATAGGCATGCTTAAAAATTCAAGTGCCTTTAATCCGGTAAGATATTATGACCGGATGTTTCAGCGGAGGAATATAGTGATTTCCCAGATGTCGAAATACGGCTATATCGACCGCCATACGGCCGATTCCGTGAAAAGGCTGCCCATTGAGCTGGATTTCCAGATAGAGGATCATAATACGGGACGTGCCACATATTTCAGGGAATACCTGAGGAATATCATGACCAGGCCTCTGCCTGACCGCAGGCTTTACCAGAGGCAGGCATCCTATGATGAGGCGATGTGGGAATGGGATAACAATCCGCTGTACGGATGGTGCAACAAGAACAAAAAGCCTGACGGTTCAAATTATGATATTTACCGGGACGGTCTGAAGATACATACGACAATAAACTCCCGGATGCAGCAGTATGCCGAGGAGGCTGTCACGGAGCACCTGTCAAGGAGTATTCAGCCCGATTTCTACAGGCGTGCGAAACGCTTCAGGAATCCTCCCTATTCCGACGACCTGCCGAAATCCATGGTGGATGAGCTGCTGATGAGATCACTCAGACAGAGCAACAGGTATTACACCATGAGGGCAAGGGGCTATCCGGAAGACTCAATAATGCTTGCATTCAACACGAAGACAAGAATGAAGGTCTTTTCCTGGAAGGGGGAAAGAGATACCATAATGACACCTCTCGATTCGATAAGGTATTACAAGTACTTCATAAGATCGGGAATCATGGTGGAGAATCCTCATGACGGGCATGTGAAGGCCTATGTTGGCGGACCGGATTTCAAGTATTTCAAGTATGATGTGTGTACCCAGCAGCGGAGGCAGGTTGGAAGCACAATAAAGCCCTTCCTTTACACAATAGCCATGCAGAACGGCTATTCGCCCTGCTATGAAGTTGAAAACATACCCCGTTCCTTTGATGTCGGCGACACTGTCCCCTGGACTCCGAGAAGCTCCGGCAACAAGGCCCATCACGGCAGGATGGTAACCCTGAAATGGGGACTGGCCCAGTCAGAGAACTATATCTCAGCCTGGCTGATGCAGCAGTTCAGGCCTTCGGCTGTGGCGGAACTGATGCATAAAATGGGTATCAGAAGCTTTATTGACCCCGTTTATTCAATCTTCCTGGGAACATCCGATGTGAAGCTTGAAGAGATGGTCGGGGCCTATGGCACCTTTGCCAACAAGGGAGTATATATCCGGCCGATGTATGTTACTCATATAGAAGACAAGAACGGCAATATTATTTCGAGGTTCAATCCCGTGATCGAAGAGGTGCTGAGTGAGGAAACAGCTTATCTCATGCTCAGTCTTCTTCAGGGTGTTGTACAGTCCGGATCGGGAATAAGGATGAGAAGGGAGCCCTATATGCTCATGAACCAGATAGGGGGGAAGACCGGAACCACCCAGGAACAGTCTGACGGGTGGTTCATGGGTGTGACGCCCAATCTGGTGGGAGGAGTATGGAGCGGATGGGAAGACCGTTCCATTCATTTTGAGACACTGGGTGAAGGGCAGGGAGCAAACATGGCACTGCCGGTATTTGCACTCTTCCTTAAAAAGCTGTATAACGATCCGGAACTGGGTATAATGGAAGCCGATGAGTTTGAACGTCCTGCAGGCTTCAGTATGGAGCTCGACTGCGACAAGTTCAAGAGGGAAAGTACCGGAGGCAGGGATAACCCCCTGCGGGACAGGTATTAAAATGGGCTGAGGTCATCATTCCGCTTTTACATTCATTCCGGCATTGAAGAGTCCTGCCTGTTTATTACACCGGGCAACAGTAATGGACTGCCTGTTCATTCAGCCAAACAATCCCCTGACAAGCTGTTCAACTTTCCCTGCCTGAACGATTTCAATTTTATTGTCTCCCCGGGGCAGGTTCTTATGATAGCGTGACAGGAAAATTCTTTTGAATCCCATTTTCGAGGCTTCCCGTATCCTCTGTTCAACACGTGCCACCGGCCTTATTTCTCCTGATAGTCCGGTTTCTCCGGCGAAACATGTGTCCCGGGGAATGGGGATGTCCAGGTTGGAGGACAGTATGGCGCTTATTACAGCCAGGTCTATTGCAGGGTCATTCACCCTGATACCTCCTGCTATATTCATGAAAACATCCTTTACCGCAAGCCGGAATCCGGCTCTTTTTTCAAGTACGGCAAGGAGCATGTTAAGCCTGCGGGTATCAAAACCGGTGGAACTTCTCTGAGGGGTACCGTAGACAGCACTGCTTACCAGGGCCTGTGTCTCTATGAGGAAGGGCCGCAGTCCGTCAACAGTGGCTGCCGTTGCAATACCGCTGAGCGCTTCGTCATGCCGGCCGATGAACAGTTCTGAAGGATTGTTTACTTCCCTGAGCCCGGTCTCTATCATTTCGAATATGCCTATCTCCGAGGTTGATCCGAATCTGTTCTTGAAGGGCCGCAGTATGCGGTACACGTAATTGTTGTCACCTTCAAAATAGAGTACCACGTCCACTATATGCTCCAGTACCTTCGGCCCGGCCAGTGTCCCGTCCTTGGTAATATGACCTATCAGCACAACCGGTGTTCCCGTAAGTTTTGAATACATCAGGAAGCGGGAGGCACATTCGCGGACCTGCGACACGGAACCGGCAGATGACTCGAGGGAATCCGTTGTCATTGTCTGAATTGAATCGGCAATGACGAGTCCGGCATTGAGTTTTTCACAATGCGCGAGAATATTTTCCAGCCGGGTTTCACTGAGGACATAGCATGAGGGATTGGATAACTTCAGCCGCTGTGCCCTCAGGCTTATCTGTTCCTCGCTTTCCTCGCCCGACACGTACAGCACATTGATCCCTTTCAGGGACAGTGCAAGCTGAAGCGCAAGAGTTGATTTCCCCACCCCGGGTTCTCCTCCCAGAAGTAAAAGGGATCCGCTGACCATGCCGCCGCCCAGAACCCTGTCAAGTTCGGGAATCCCCGTCTTATGGCGTTTGCCTTCATCAGCCTCTATCCTGTCGAGCAGCCTGGGATTCCTCTTTTCCAGCTCCCGGAAGAATCCGGGCTTTCCCTCTGAAACGGGACTGACTATTTCCTCCTGGTAGCTGTTCCATTCCCTGCATGAAGGGCATCTGCCTATCCATTTGGGTGATTCGGCGCCACAATTCTGGCAGATAAATACTGTTTTGGTCTTTGCCATATCTGATTCGCTAGGATTATTATCTGAGGGGATTTTTCTTCCTTCGTTTTCCGGACCTGCAGAGTTCTCCTCGTTTTTTCCGGTCCGCAGCTTTCCACTTCTTTCTCCCGGTCAGTCCTCTTAATTATTTAGCGGAAGCACTGTCTGCTGACTTTTCGGCTGCTTCCTTTCCTTTATCCTTTCTGAAAATCATATAGGAAGAAACGATTCCCACAATAATTACCATAATAACCTGGGATTCATGTGTCAGTATTGCGTAAAGTGCGCCGTCCTCCAGGTTGACTCCCTGAACAAAAGCGAGTCCGCGGGATATTATATAGTGGAAGGCACCCATCCCGGCAGGTACCGGGACGACCATGGCAAATCCCCCTATTACCAGGAGGAATATTGCATCACGGAATCCAAGGTGGGATGTATTGTCAATTGCGAAAACAACCACCCATGTCATGAATATGTAGCAGATCCACATGAATACCGTATGGAACAGGAATTCCCATTTCTTTTCAAGCCTGGTAATAGATTTCAGTCCTGTAATTATTCCCTTTGATAATTTGAAGATTTCCGAAACCAGGGGTATTTTTCCGAGCCTTTTGCGGTATCTGACGACGAGCCAGAGGAGTACTGCCAGAATGAGCAGCACAAGGCTCCAGATCAGCCATGTCTGACCGGCAGGGATCAGTATTTGTTCCTTAACCGGGATGAATATGGTTTCTTTCAGAAATTGCCTGATCCTGTCGCCGCTGGTGAAGATCATTACCGTCATGATGATCAGCAGTGCCATCATATCAACCGCCCTTTCGACAACAACTGTTCCAATAAGCTTGTCGGCAGGAATATCCTCCTTTTTCCCCAGTGCCACGCAACGGGTTATTTCCCCGATTCTCGGCAGTGCCAGATTGGCGAAATAACCGGTCATCAGTGCATTGAAGGTATTCATGAAAGAAGGTTTGTAACCCAGGGGATGAATGAGAAGATTCCATCTTCTTGCACGGCTGAGGTAGGCAAAAATGCTAAAGGCAACAGATAACAGGACGAAAAGGTAATTTGCTGATTTAAGTCCCTCTGCCAGTTCCCTGAATCTTACATTTCGGAAAGCAACCCACAGAAGCAATAATCCTAATGCGAGAAAGATTATGAACTGCAGAACCTGTTTTACTTCTTTTTTCAAGTCCGGTCCGCTTTATTTAAAATATGCCGCAAAGTTAATTATCCTTTTCTATTTCCTGAAGGGGGCCGGCTTTCAATTTTGCCACTTTGACCAGCGGTTCCTGTCCGGTAAAAATACAGGCAAAAATCATCAAAAAACTGAGAGACAAGGCTGATAATTCATGTAAACACCTTATTATCATTATCTGAAAATTTATTATTATCTTTGCAACTTGTAACCCAACGGAATTTTGAGGCAGGAGAATGGAAAGCAGGAAGGTTTTATTCGTTTCACAGGAGATAACTCCATACATAGCAGAAAACAGGTTATCCAGGATCGGAAGGTATCTTCCCCAGGGAATTCAGGAAAGGGGGAAGGAGATAAGAACCTTCATGCCAAGGTATGGCTGTATCAATGAGCGCAGGAATCAGCTTCATGAGGTCATCAGGCTGTCCGGAATGAATCTGATCATTGATGACACCGATCACCCCCTGATTATAAAGGTAGCATCAATACAGAGTGCAAGGATGCAGGTTTATTTCATTGACAATGATGATTATTTCCAGAGGAAATTTCTGGTAACCGATGCATCGGGACGTGAATTTGAAGATAATGATGAAAGGGCACTCTTTTTTGCCCGGGGAGTGATTGAAACAGTCAAGAAACTTCGCTGGGCACCCGATATCGTGCATTGTCACGGATGGATGTCGGCCCTGGTACCGGTTTACCTGAAGAGTATCTATTCTGACGATCCCCTGTTCAATAACCAGAAAATTATCTATTCCGTTTACAATAATGACTTCAAAACACCGTTCAGATCATCATTCGCAGATAAATTGCGTTATGACGGAATTGATGGCGAAAGCCTGAAGCTGGTAAAAAATGCCGACTTTATCAACCTTTCAAAACTGGCCATAAAATATTCCGACGCAATAATCATAGGGAGTGAGAATATAAACGAGGAATTGAAGACACATCTGGAAACTGTTAAAAAACCGGTTCTTTCCTTCAGGGATGAGTCAGAGTATATAGATGCCTACAATGATTTTTACGATGAAATGCTGTCATAGCTGCCTTTCCGGCAGAAACCTGTTTATCCGGAATATTCTTAAGATCCTTGGTCCCGTACTGCTTGCGGGCATGCTTCTTTCTGTCGCCTCCTGTGAGGAAGATCCCTCCAGGATAGGCAGAAAGCTTCTGCCGGGAGACGATTTTGTCAGTATACTGTCAACCGACACCGTCAGGATCAGGTCCTATACTACCTACAATCCCGCGGTTAAGTCAGGCAATCCGGCAGTCTCCTATCTCGGACAGATCCATGATCCCTATTTCGGCACGATAGATGCGCGCTTTGTTTCTCAGATCAGGCTGGGTGCCGCCTGGACACCGGGTGAATATGTCATTGATTCAATAAGGCTTTATCTTGAATTTCTCTCAGTGACCGGAGCAACAGACAAGCCCCAGTTCCTTTCCTTCATGGAAATAGAGAAACAGATATATAATGATTCAGTCTATTACTCCAATCAGGCAGTCGGGCTTACCGGCTTTGGCGTGACGGGCATTCCCCTGCCCAGGCTCAAACCTGATTCGGCAAACTACATCAAACTGGATATTCCCACGGAATTCGGCGAATATATCACGCGTGACACCACTATGCTTTTCCACCATTCCACAAAACCCGATTTCAGATCCTATTTCAGGGGTCTCCTGTTTGAAATCACTTCGCCCGAAGAACCGGTATTTGTGTCACTGAGTGTTGATCCGCCGGGAAAATACGAAACATATCAGAACTATTTCATCATGTTCATGCATGATGCCGAAGGACATAAGAAGCAGTACTATTTCATCCTGGATGCCTTCAGCCGCAATGCGGCCTTCAACCTCTTCAGTCATGACCATACCGCTGCTGATCCTGACAAGAGGATTATGCACATCAATGACGGATATGCCGATACCCTTTCCTATGTACAGATCATGAACGGACTTAATACCAGGCTCATGATTCCGGGCCTGAGTGACATTAAAAATGATCCGGAAATGAAAAATATTTCGATAAACAAGGCCAGGCTCATTATTCCCGTTCATTACGACAGGAAAATCTATAAACCTTCAACCATACCTTCCAGGATATTTCTGAACTATATTACTAAAAGTGGCAGGAAACGGACGGTTCCTGATTATTCCCCGATGAATCCGGGATTTTATGACGGCACCCCGGACACAACGAATAATGTTTACAATATCAACATCTCAACCTGGCTGCAGAATTATCTGAAGGATACATCTGACAGTCTCACCACCGATTTCGAACTCTACCTTCTGCCGACATCATCAAACAATGTTATTCTGAAGGCCAACAACAGCCGTACACCTGTCAGATTTGAAATAACCTATACAAGATTCTAGAAAATCGGCTGAATATTATTATATTCGTATCCGAAAGTCAGTGAGTTAAGTAAGAATACAAGTATCCCATATGGAACTTCCGGCTGAATACCGCAATCTCAGCGATTCGGAGATTGCCATCATGAAAGCTGCGGGCTGCCGCTGTGATGAATGGAACCGTGTGAAGGTGGCAGACGGGTTTGATCCGTATCACTGTATCAACGTCACGTTTTCGGGAGATATCAGACTGGGAAGATTCACCAGGATATTTACCGATGAATCCGGGGTTACAACCAGGAGCGGAATCTCAAATGCACACCTTCACAACTGCAGGGTTGGCTCGGATGTCCTGATAGCCAATATCGGAGACTATATTGCCAACTACAACATTGAAAATGACGTTGTCATTAAAAACTGCGGGAAGATACACACTCAGAAAAGATCCTCCTTCGGCAACGGGACTGAGGTAGCCGTCCTCAATGAAACAGGCGGCCGGGCAGTTAAAATCTGGGACCGCCTGTCAGCTCATGAGGCTTATGTATGTGCTCTCTACCGCCACCGGGTGAAGGCTGTCGCCAGGATTGAGGAGATGGTCAGGGAATACTCGGATTCGGTTGCTTCCGGCACCGGGACAATCGGCCGGAATACGAAGATCCTTAACTGCCGTGACATCCGGAATGTAAGGTTTGGTCCCAGCACCCGCGTTGACGGGGCCATCAGGCTCAATGAGGGTTCGGTGAACAGCTGTCCGGAAGATCCGGTTTTTATCGGTCCCGGGGTGATCATGGATCATTTCATAGTGTGTTCCGGATCAATAGTAACTGATTCAACCCTTGTTGACAAATGCTTCATTGGCCAGGGCTGTGTGCTCGGAAAGCATTACAGCGCTGAAAATTCCCTTTTCTTTGCCAACTGTGCGGGTTTTCACGGGGAAGCCTGTTCAATATTTGCAGGACCATATACGGTTACCCATCATAAGTCAACCCTCCTTATTGCAGGCATCTTTTCATTCATGAATGCCGGCAGCGGGTCGAACCAGAGCAATCACATGTACAAGCTCGGTCCGATACATCAGGGCATAATGGAAAGAGGTTCAAAAACGACCAGTGATTCCTATGTCCTGTGGCCTGCCAGGATTGGTCCATTCACACTGGTGATGGGCCGGCATTACAATAATGTGGACACCTCATCACTGCCCTTTTCCTATCTGATTGAAAGGGATGATGAGACTATTCTGGTACCGGGGGTGAACCTCAGAAGCGTCGGAACCATAAGGGATGCCCAGAAATGGCCCCGGCGCGACAGAAGAAAGGATCCGCAGCTGATTGACCAGGTCAATTTCAACCTCCTGAGTCCCTATACCATAAGGAAAATGTTCGAAGGCAGGGATCTTCTCCGGAAGCTGAAATCGGTTGCAGGAGCCGTATCCTCTTCCTATGCCTACAATAATATGCTGATCAAGGGATCTGCCCTTGAAACGGGTATTGAAATGTATCAGAAGGGGATAAACAAGTTTCTCGGCAATTCACTGATCAAAAGGCTTGAAAATATGGAATTCCGCTCCGTCCACGATCTCCGGGAAAGGCTGAAACCGGAAGGCTGCCCGGGTGACGGGGAATGGGTTGATCTTGCCGGCCTTATTGCACCGCAGAAGGTTGTTGACAGGCTGCTTGACGATATTGAATCGGGAAAGACCGGGACTCTCGGAGCCATAGCGGAGGAGTTCAGGAAGATGCATGAGAATTATTACAACTGGGAATGGACATGGGCATGTGAAAGGCTGGAACAGGAGCTGGGCAGACCCGTAAGCAGCTTTACTGCCGCCGATGTGGTGAATATGGTGGAAAAATGGAAGGAAAGCGTGATAGGTCTTGACAGGATGCTTTATGAGGATGCCAGGAAGGAGTTCAATCTATCTTCGCGTACAGGCTTCGGAATAGACGGAGGGGAAGAGATCAAGAAACTCGACTTCGAACAGGTGAGGGGCGACTTCGAATCAAACGGCGTTGTTTACGCCATTCAGGAACATATCATCCAGAAAACAGCCCTGGGAGACGAGCTCATCCGGAGGATGGAAGCAATAGACCGGTGATCCTCTATCTCCCGGAATACATTGAATCGTAATATTTTTCGTAATCACCCGACAATACATTTTCAAGCCAGGCTGAGTTGGTGAGATACCAGTCCACCGTATTTTCCAGCAGTGCCTCAAAATCCGGAACGGGCTGCCAGCCCAGTTCCTTCTGAAGCTTTGATGAATCGATTGAATATCTCAGGTCATGCCCGGGCCTGTCCTTTACAAAGGTTATGAGCTTTTCGGAGCTTCCTCCGGGCCGTCCCAGCTTTTTGTCCATAATCCTGCACAGGAGCCTGATGAGGTCAATATTCTTCCATTCATTGTTGCCGCCGATGTTATAGGTTTCTCCCGCCCTTCCCCTGTGATAGATAATGTCTATTGCCAGGGCATGGTCCTCCACAAAAAGCCAGTCGCGGACATTTTCCCCCCTGCCGTAGACAGGTATCGGCTTATTGTTTTTTATATTATTTATTACCAGGGGGATCAGTTTTTCAGGAAACTGGTTTGGTCCGTAATTGTTTGAACAGTTTGAAATTATCGCGGGTATTCCGAAGGTATGGTTATAGGCTCTGACCATGTGGTCGGAACTGGCTTTTGAGGCGGAATACGGACTTTTCGGGTCATAGGGGGTTTCTTCGGTGAAGGTGCCTTCACTGCCCAGTGAGCCGTACACCTCGTCTGTTGAGATATGGTAGAAGAGCCGGCCCTCAAACCCGTCCTTCCAGCTGTGAAGGGCTGCATTCAGGAGATTCACCGTTCCGACAATGTTGGTGAACACAAATTCGTCGGGACTGCTGATTGATCTGTCGACGTGCGATTCCGCGGCAAGGTGAATGACACCGTTAAACCCGTGCCTGTCAAAGAGTTCTGTTACCGACTGTTTGCTTACAATGTCGGTTTTTACAAAAAGATAGTTATCCCTTGATTCGATGTCCTTCAGGTTTTCAAGATTCCCGGCATAGGTGAGCTTGTCGGCATTCACAATAAGGTAATCGGGATGATTCGTGACAAATCTCCTTACGACATGGGATCCGATGAATCCGGCTCCTCCGGTAATGAGGATTTTTTTTCTGTATTTCATATGCTTATTTTTTCTTTCTTATTTCATTTTCCCATGCCCATGCTGTTCTCATGCATTCCTCCAGCGTGCTGAGGGTTTTCCATCCCAGTTCCCTGTTTGCCAGTGAGGGATCGGCCCATATTTTCTCAATATCCCCGGGTCTTCTTCCCGTGATGCTGTAGCGCAGGCTGACACCTGTTGCCCTTTCAAAGGCAGATATTGCTTCCAGAACGGATACTCCCTTTCCGGTGCCCAGGTTGAAGACCTCATAGGGATTTTTATTTTTTCCGGAGATCAGTCTTTCCACCGCAATTACATGAGCTTTCGCCAGGTCAACAACATGAAGGTAATCCCTTATACATGAACCGTCAGGAGTGTCATAATCAACCCCGAACACTTTCAGTTCATCCCTCAGTCCGTATGCGGTCTGGGTTATAAACGGAACCAGGTTTTCGGGGACTCCCCGGGGCAGTTCGCCGATCAGCGCGGAGGCATGGGCTCCGATAGGATTGAAGTATCTCAGTGAGATGGCATTTATCTGTTCATAGGCGGCAACGGCATCCCTGATTATTTCCTCACCGATCTGCTTTGTGTTTCCGTAGGGTGAAACAGCGGGTTGCACCGGCGCGTCTTCCGTTACGGGCAGAATGGCGGGCTGGCCGTAAACGGTGCATGATGACGAGAAGACCATGTGAGGGATGCTGAACGATCTCATTGAATCCAGCAGATTCATCAGGGAAACAAGGTTGTTCCGGTAGTATTCAAGGGGCTTGTTTACTGATTCACCCACAGCCTTGTAGGCTGCAAAATGAATAATGGCATCAGCCCCTGAGTGTTTTTTCAGTGTGGCATCAAGCTTTGAAGCATCACAAAGGTCAATAACTTCCAGCACAGGCGTTGTGCCGGTTATCTGCCCTATCCTGCCGGCAACTTCCGCTTCCGAATTGTAAAGATTATCCAGGAGAATGACTTCATAGCCTTCCTGTATGAGTTCCACGGCTGTATGTGAGCCAATGTAGCCTGTTCCTCCCGTAACGATTATTCTTTTTTTCATCTGTCTATATTTTTAATTTAATGGTCAGATACTTGTCCCGGTTTATCGGAAACCTGTTCCGATTTATCGGAGCCTGTCCCGATTTATCGGGAACCTGTTCCGATTTATCGGAAACCCATGAATCTGAACCCACATCCCTGTTTAAATTCCTAACATGGCCGTTTCATTGTCATGACGCTTAATTGTCAGTATGCAGTCATCTCAGATTCTCCTGAGCATGGGATGATAATTGCCCTGAAGGCCTATTGGTTTGGCATTCCTGATTGTATGCGCGGTTACAACTGACTGCCTGGCATCATTCAGTCCGAATCCGCGCCCTTCAATTATTTCCCTGTAGCTTGCCGTATGAAGGTCGGTGAATCCTTCACTGAATTCCACTTCTTCGCCCTCAACGGTCACCGATCTGAAGGTCCTCTTTCCGTTTTCCTTGTATTCCCCTGGTATGTCATTGAAATCCAGGCTGAGGAACCATCTTACCCTGGCATTTTTCAGTTCAAGGTAGCCGGCTGCCTTGTTGTATTCCGATATGTTGACGACATTGTTTTTCACTTCCCCGAATATCCAGCCGAGCATGTCAAAGAAATGTATTCCGATGTTTGTGCTTACCCCGCCTGATTTCTCAATATCTCCCTTCCATGACCTGAAGTACCAGTTTCCCCGGCTGGTGATATAGGTGAGGTCAACATCGTATACCTTGTCTTTCGGACCGTTCTCAATCATCTGCTTCAGTTCCACGATCCTCGGATGCAGCCTGAGCTGCAGGACAGTGTTGATCTTCCGGCCGGTTTCATTTTCTATTATCTGCAGGGCATCAACATTCCACGGATTCAGAACGATGGGCTTTTCACATATTGCATCAGCGCCCTGCCTGAGTGCAAACCTGATATGCGAATCGTGCAGGTAGTTCGGGGAACAGATACTGACGTAATCTATCCTTGTCCCGGATCTTTTCAGCTTGTCGAAATGCCTGTCGAAGCGTTCAAATTCAACGAAAAAATCACTTTGCGGGAAATAGCTGTCGAGAAGACCCACACTGTCAAAAGGATCAAGGGATGCCAGGAGGTTGTTACCCGTTTCCTTGATGGCATTCAGATGCCTGACTGCAATATATCCTGCCACTCCTATCAGGCCGAAATTTTTGGGTTCGGGATTCATGATATCTGTTTGCTTAATATTTTACTCTTTGCTTATTTTTACTCCCCGGATATTTTTCAGTCCTTGCTTATTTTTGTAACGGTATTGTTTTCCAGACGGTATCTTTCCTTGCTTTCGGGGCACACCGCAAAGCCCTTTGAATCGAAATTCAGCCTGTGCCCGTATTCGCTCATCCATCCTGTCTGCCTTGCAGGATTACCCACCACGAGGGCATAGGGCCTGACGTCCCTGGTCACCACGGCTCCTGCACCTATAAAGGCATATCTTCCGATAATGTTGCCGCATACAATGGTGGCATTGGCTCCGATGGAAGCTCCCCTTTCAACGATTGTGGTTACGTAGGAATCCTTTCTGACCACACGGCTGCGGGGATTCACAATATTTGTAAACACCATTGAGGGACCGAGAAAAACATCATCATCACAGATAACCCCGGTGTATATCGATACGTTGTTCTGTACCTTTACATTTTTCCCCAGTCTTACTCCCGGGGAAACAACCACATTCTGCCCGAGATTGCAGTTTTCACCTATTTCAGCACCTGTCATCACATGGCTGAAATGCCATATTTTCGTTCCGGCGCCTATCTTGCAGCCTTCATCAATAACTGCTGTCTCGTGCGCAAAGAATTTCTTATCCATATCTTTCATTACTTATTCAGGTATTCCAGAACGCTTATTGCAATATGATCGAGCTGATCCTGCTCAAGATCGGGATGCATGGGCAATGACAGAACTTCCCTGCAGAGCTCCGATGTTACCGGGAAGTCATTTACCCCGTATCCAAGATAGCGGTAGGCATTCTGTGAATGCAGTGGTCCGGGGTAATACACCATTGACGGGACATCCTTTCCGGCAAGATAGTTCCTGAGCTCATCCCTCCGGCCGTCAGTGACCCTTACCGTGTACTGGTGAAATATGTGGGTCGAGAAACTGCTCCGCTCGGGTGTGATGAGGGATTTGCATCCCGAAAAGGCCTCGTCGTAATAATCTGCGGCTGCTTTCCTGGCATTATTGAACTCATCGAGGTATTTCAGCTTTACATTCAGAATTGCTGCCTGAATGGTGTCAAGCCTTGAATTCACGCCTATATCGTCATGATGATATTTTATCTTCATTCCGTGATTGGCTATGCTTCTTATTTTTTTTGCCAGTCCGGGATCATTGGTATACATTGCCCCGCCGTCACCGTAGCAGCCCAGATTCTTGGAAGGGAAAAATGAAGTTGTTCCTATGGTTCCTATTGTTCCGGCCTTTTTCCTCGTACCGTCAGAAAAAATATAATCTGTTCCGGTTGCCTGCGCCGCATCTTCAATAATATACAGACCATGTTCCGCTGCAATTTCCGTGAGGCTTTCCATGTCGGCACACTGGCCGAAAAGGTGCACCGGAACTATTGCCCTGGTCCGGGAAGTGACGGCTCTTTCCACAGCTGCGGGTGATATATTGTAGGTACAGGGATCGGGTTCAACAAGAACAAGCTTCAGTCCGAGCAGGGCAACAACCTCAACTGTGGAAATGAAGGTGAAATTCGTTGTTATGATTTCATCCCCCGGCTTCAGGTCAAGCGCCATCATTGCAATCTGAAGCGCATCGGTCCCGTTGCCGCAGGAAACAACATGGCCGGCACCGAGATATTCCCTCAGCTCCTCTTCGAATAGTTTTACTTCCGGCCCTTTTATGAATGCCGTTGACCCGAGGACGGATCTTATCGCATCATCAATCTCTCCCGACAGTTTCCTGTACTGGCTTTTGAGATCGACCATTTCAATTTTCCGCATACTGCCTGTGATTATCCGAAAGGCGAAGATAATTATTTTCGGTTAACTCCCGTGTGCTGAGTTTTCAACAAGGTTTATTCCCGCCGGATGTTCCGGAGAAGCCGGCTCAAAAGGCCTGTAATGTAAACCTTGTTTCCGTTCAGGCTGCTTCAATTCAAAGTATCCGTTCAGAAAGCTGCGATTCACTGTATTCCCGTATGCCTGTACAGGCCTGCAGTTTTTTCTTATTTATGTCCGGATTTCAGTTTGATTGTTGAGAATTTTCTTATTTTTGTAATGGAAGTTAAAATCTGAAATGGACATTACTCCTTTTATATGCGAACTGTTATTCAGTCATGACTGCGTCATTGTACCGGGTTTCGGAGGCTTTGTCGGGAATTATGCCTCAGCACGCATTGACAGGGCCACATTCACTTTTTATCCGCCGGCAAAGCAGATTTCCTTTAACAGGAATCTCAGGAACAATGATGGGCTTCTTGCCGGAAGGATTTCCGAGCAGCTTCAAATATCCTTCAGTGATTCAGTAAATTTGATTGAGGAGTTTGTAACGGATATCAGGACGCGGATTGACCGGAAGGAAAAAGTTGTTTTTGAAAACATCGGTTTGTTTTCGGTTAACCATGAAGGAAGTATTCAGTTTGAACCTCAGGGTAATATCAATTATCACCGGTCCTCCTACGGACTTGAATCCTTTCAGTTTTCACCGGCTGAGGCCTATGATGTGAGAAAACGGGTGACGGGTCATTCCGTTAGGGATACTGACAGAAGGCATGATATCCGTACTTTCCTGTGGAAGGCTGCGGTGATTGTTCCCCTTCTTGCTGCAGCGACCATCATACCGCTGAAGACCAGCCTTTTCAGACCCAGGCTGGAGACAACAACCCTTAATCCCATTGTAAAATCCGCATCTGAAAATACCGGCAGACCTCTGGCAGGAGCAGAAATAAACAATGCGGCTGCTGATAACCGGGAAAATATTGCTGATGCAGGAGGTGATGCAGGCATTCTGCCTTCAGATACCAAATCCGGTCTTCCGGCCGGAGATGTTCAGGTAAATATTCCGGTTGCCGTTGCTGAAACACATACCTCTGCAGCGGATTCAGAAATTAGCGTTCCGGCAGCGGATGCTTCAACAGATGCTGAAGCCCTGCGGCCTTTTCCCGGCGACCGAGGGAAACATTCCGGTGGAATTATCAGTGGCAAAGCTCCCGCACCGGGAACGGAAGGGCAGTACTGCCTCATAACCGGCAGTTTCAGACTGAGGGAAAATGCTGATCAGCAGGCAGAGGCCCTGAGAAGGGAAGGCTTCAGTCCGGAAATCATTTCATCCATTAACGGATTCTTCAGGGTCAGTGCCATGAGATGCAGGGATCTTCCTGCGGCTATTGAGAAACAAAAGGATCTGGACGAAAAATATCCCGGTATCTGGATCAGGAAAATCTGAGACTATTTTATCACACTTCCGTTATTTACCTTTTCGAGAGGGGAGACAAGCACCAGTTTGCCGTCCCTGTCCTCGGCCATCAGGATCATGCCCTTTGATTCTATACCCCTGATTTTCCTGGGCTCGAGATTTGCCACTATTGATATCTGTCTGCCCACCAGTGACTGAGGTTCGAAATATTCTGCTATTCCCGACACAATGGTGCGTATGTCAATACCCGTATCGATTTTCAGCCGGAGCAGCTTGCTTGTCTTGGGTACCTTCTCAGCTTCCAGGACAGTGGCAGTCCGTATATCAATCCTTGAGAATTCCTCGAAGGAAACCGTTTCCTTTCCCTGCGGGATCTCTTCTGCAGTATCATCATCCGCCTGTTTGCCGGCATGAAGCTTTTCCACCTGCCTTTTTATGGCATCATCCTCAATTTTCTCGAAAAGCAGTCCCGGTTTGTTGATGAGATGGCCTTCAGGCAGGATGTCAGGATTCCCGGCCATATCCCAGGCAGGTTTGCCCGTATTTATCCAGCCCCTCAGTTTTTCCATGGAAAAGGGCAGGAAGGGCTCGAGCACTATTGCCAGGTTTGCAGTTATCTGCAGTGCAATGTTCATAATGGTTTTGACCCTTTCCGGATCGGTTTTGACTATCTTCCATGGTTCGGCTTCCGCCAGATACTTGTTTCCCAGCCGGGCCAGGTTCATGGCTTCTTTCAGTGCTTCCCTGAACCTGAATGCTTCAATGGCGTTTTCAACATTTAGCGCTATCTGGCCGATCTCTCTCAGAACCTCCTCGTCTTCAGGCAGTATCACTGTTCTTGCAGGCACCCTCCCTTCATAATAATTAATTGTAAGGACAAGGGCCCTGTTTACAAAATTGCCCAGGATGGCCACCAGTTCATTATTGTTGCGGGCCTGGAATTCCTTCCATGTAAAATCGTTATCCTTGGTTTCCGGGGCGCTTGCACAGAGTGAATACCGCAGGGAATCCTGCTTGCCGGGGAAGTCGGCCAGGTATTCATGAAGCCATACAGCCCAGTTGCGTGAGGTGGATATCTTGTCATTCTCAAGATTCAGGAATTCGTTTGCCGGGACATTGTCGGGAAGGATATAGCTTCCCTCGGCTTTCAGCATTACCGGAAAGATGATGCAGTGAAAAACAATATTGTCCTTTCCGATGAAATGAATCATCCTCGTGTCACTGTCCTTCCAGTATTTCTCCCAGTCGGGTGTCAGTTCCCGGGTAGCGGATATATATCCTATCGGGGCATCGAACCAGACATACAGCACTTTCCCCTCCGCATTCTCCACCGGCACGGGAATGCCCCAGTCCAGATCGCGGCTTACCGCCCTTGGCTGCAGGCCCTGGTCGAGCCATGACTTGCACTGGCCATATACGTTTGTCTTCCATTCCCTGTGACCTTCCAGTATCCATTCCTTCAGCCATTGTTCATATTTATCCAGCGGAAGGTACCAGTGAAGGGTTTCCTTCAGAACCGGCTTGCCGCCACTGATCATAGAACGAGCGTTTATAAGCTCTGTCGGGCTGAGGGAAGACCCGCAGCCTTCACACTGGTCGCCGTAGGCATCCTCATTACCGCAATGCGGACAGGTTCCCCTTATATAGCGGTCTGCAAGGAATGTACCTGCTTCCTCATCATAGTACTGTTCGGTGGTTTTTTCGGTGAATATGCCCTTGTTGTACAGTGTAAGGAAAAATTCGGAAGCTGTTTCATAGTGAATCTTGTTGGAGGTACGGGAATAAATATCAAATGCAATCCCGAAATCCTCAAATGCCTTCTTGTTTATTGCATGATACCTGTCGACTATCTCCTGGGGAGTAACACCCTCGCTTCTGGCCTTGAGAGTGATGGGAACACCATGCTCATCCGAACCGCAGATTGAGATCACATCCTCATCCCTGAGCCTGAGGAATCTTGTATAAATATCGGAAGGAACATATACTCCGGCAAGATGGCCGATATGAAGCGGGCCATTGGCATACGGCAATGCGGATGTAATAAGGTGTCTCTTATATTTTTTCATCAGTAAAATTTTTTTAGTAATCCCCGTACAGGCGGATTAAAGATACATGACCGTAAATTGGATTTGCCGGATGTTTGTAATGATAATCAGTCATGTGCGGGTTTGATAAATCTGTTGTGTTGATGGTGTTCAGGAAAAAGGCCAAAGATAATAAAAAATGATACAATGATGTAATGGATCAAAACTCTGCGGCTTTCGGATCCAAGTATTTTTATAGCTGAGAAGTACCGGCTGTGTTCAGATCTTTCCGTTCATGAACGGTGCCTTGCAAGGACTTTTATGGAATGAACAAGATCCCTGTACCTTTCCTGCAAACCAAATTCACAAGTAAAATCAAAAAGAGCGGATTATTCCCTCCTGCATTTTAAAAATAGTTGTAATTTTAGACAATTATTGACAAGTCAAATTTATGTCTATTAAAACTGCATTTATTTCACGAACACAAAAAATAAAAATAATGCCCGAGAGTAATACATTAGGTCAAATATTAAGAGGACATCGTGAATCAAAGGGTTTGTTATTACGACAAGTGGCAGCGGCAATGGAAATGGACACGGCATTGTTGAGCAAATTTGAACGGGACGAAAGGAAACCAAACAAAGAACAGGTGTTTGCATTTGCAAAGTATTACAATGTAAATGCTGATGAATTGCTTTTGGCCTGGCTAAGTGACAAGATAGCCGTAGAAGTGCAAAATGAAGACCTTGCAAAAGAAGCTTTGAAAGCTGCCGGAAAAAAGGTTGAACTTTTTAAAAGGAAGAAAAAACCTTAATAATTCCATTAAAAATGAAAACCAACACGGTGTCGCAGATGAAAGAAGCAGGGCTGGATTTTAAAACGTCATAATCAAATCAACATGGGCATATATTCCATTAAAATACAAAATTTCAAGAGCATCAGGGAAACAGATGATATGCTGATAAAACCCCTGAATGTATTAATAGGGCCTAATGGAGCAGGTAAAAGTAATTTCATCAGCTTCTTTAAGTTTTTGAACAGGCTTTATGAACAGCAACTCCAATTATATATCAGTCAAAACGGACGCGCTGAAAACTTTCTTTTCTTCGGAAGCAAAGGTTCAGATTTTCTTGCAGGGAGAATTGTTTTTGATAACAATTGGAAAAATGAATATGTCTTTAAAATGGTTCCTGACCAATCCGGCAATCTGATTTTTGCGGAAGAATGGAGCAATTTTACAAGTCCGGGCTCAGCGTCAAAAAATTTTTCCAATATTAGTATTGGTGGTAATCCTGAGAGTGTTTTAAAAAATGATGATGGTTACAGAAATAAATATCTTAGGACTCAGTTCAACGAATTCAAGCTATTTCACTTCCACGATACCAGTTTTAACTCTAAAGTAAAACAACCAAGTGGTACTCAAGACTATGCAAGTTTACGAGAGGATGGTGGCAACCTGGCTGCTTTTTTATACAGGCTTCAGGAATCGCATCCTAAGCATTTCAAGGTAATCACCAGGATTATACAATCCATAGCTCCATTTTTTCAGGACTTTTATCTGGTACCCGACGAGATTAATACACAACATATTTTTTTACGCTGGAAAGAAAAAGGTTCCGATCAATTGTTTACAGCACATAACTTATCGGATGGAACGCTAAGGATGATTTGTCTTACTACCCTGTTGATGCAACCCCATTTGCCAGGCACAATTATAATTGACGAACCCGAATTGGGCTTGCATCCTTTTGCCATACAGAAATTAGCAGCAATGCTGAAAAGCGCATCGGACAAATCTCAAATTATAGTTTCAACGCAATCTGTCAATCTGGTGGATCAGTTTACTGCTGATGATATTATTGTGGTTGAAAGAAGTGATAATCAAACAGTTTTCAAACGGCAAAGCGAAGAAACACTTGCTGAATGGATAGAGGAATATTCATTGGGTGAATTGTGGAGCAAGAATGTATTGGGAGGAACACCATGAGCAGAGTGTTAAATATTTTAGTTGAAGGTTCAACGGAAAAAGAGTTTGTTTCCAATCTCATTTATCCTTATTTGTATGATAATGGCATCAGCAATGTAAGAACCATCACTATTGAGACAAGTCCGGGCTTTAAGGGTGGTGATGTACGCTATAAGGCAAGATATAAGCCTAATATTCAAAAAATATTGAAAGGGGAGGAGGATATGCGGGTAACTTCCTTAATTGACTATTACCGCTTGCGAAACGATTTTCCATGCTATGAAAAAAGCAGAACACTTGCCAGGGCTGAACAGAGGGTTGAATTAATTGAGCAAGGTTGTTACGAAGATATCAATGACATAAGATTTTTACCCTACATACAACTTCATGAATTTGAAGGCTTATTGTTTTCTGCTTCCATTGGGTTCAATGAACTTTTCCCAGACTTGCCAAAAAAAAATAAAAGGGAATTGTTAGATATAATTGACAAGTTTCCAAATCCTGAAATGATAAACGACCGTCCGGAATTTGCTCCTTCAAAAAGACTGGAAAGGCTCATTCCAAATTACAGGAAACCTTTGTATGGAAGTATGATTGCTTTAGAAAATGGTTTCCCTGCAATTATGGACAAATGTCCACGATTCAGAAACTGGATTGAAACATTGATTAAGCGTATGAAAGAATGAAATTCTACAAAAAATATTGAAGTATGTCAAGCTCTAAGTTCCAGCCCCCGTTTTTGAGGAAGGGTGATGAGGTAGCCATCATTTCACCTGCATATTTCATCGAAGAGGAACAGCTTGAGGATTCTGTGAGGATACTTGAGGGCTGGGGCCTGAGGGTTCATATTTCAAAAAATGCTCTAAAGCGTGAGGGTCCTTTCGCAGGAACCGAAAGGGAGCGAATCAGCGATATTCAGGAAATGACCCGGTCCGGAAATATCAAGGCAATATTCTGTTCCAGGGGAGGCTATGGCTTGCTTAAGATCATTGATAAAATCGATTTTTCGGCACTGAAGCGTTATCCGAAATGGTACTGCGGCTTCAGTGATGTTACAATACTGCTTGTCTGGCTGAGTGAGGTGGTGGGACTGATGACCATACACGGGGAAATGCCCCTGAATTACCTTAACAGGGAAATAAGACCGGAAACCCTGGATTCACTGCATGATGCCCTGTTCGGCGGACTTGAGCCGGTGAGCTGGCGGGGAGAGTTTTTCAGATCCGGCACAGCGACGGGTGAGGTGACGGGAGGCAATCTTTCATTGCTGTACAGCCTGATGGGTACAATTGCCGAACCAAAAACAAGGGGCAGGATCCTTTTCCTGGAAGATACGGATGAATATCTGTATCATATCGACAGGATGATGACATCCCTCAGGCTTGCCGGAAAGCTCAGGGGACTGGCAGCCCTTGTGGCAGGTGGTTTTACTTCGGTGAAGAACACAAAAATCCCCTGGGATACAAGCGTGGAGCAGATCATCTCGTCTGTGACCTCAACTTACAGATATCCTGTTCTTACAGGTTTTCCGGCCGGCCATACCGGTGATAACCGGGCATTCTACATAGGACGCAGGGCAAGTCTGGTTGTCACTGAAGGCGAAGCCACATTTTCCTATCTCTGATGATCAGTATGCAGCATGCCGGCAGAATCAGGCCGGACTCAGAATGCCGAAAGGAGAAGATCCAGATCCTTTGGCAGTATATTGAATTTATGTCCGAGTATTTCGTTTGTAAGAATACCGTTGTACAGGTAAACGCCGTTTCTGAATCCCGGATCATTTTTGAGAACCTGTGTTATTCCTCCTGAATCTGCAAGATTCTGCAGTATGGGTGCAAAAATGTTGCTTAATGCCATTGAGGCAGTCCTGGGCACCCTTGAAGGCAGGTTCCATGCGGAAAAGTGAATGACACCATGTTTTTCATACACCGGGTCCTTCATTGCCCGGTATTCGGATGTTTCGATACAGCCTCCGCGGTCTATGCTCAGGTCGATGATGACAGCCTTGTTCTTCATTGTCCTTACCATGTCTTCCGTCACGTAGTACCATGATTTGAGTTCATCAAGCCCGATTGCCCCGATAAGCACATCGGCTGACCGGAGGGCCTTCCGGAGGACCTGGGGATGAAACACTGAGGTCTGCAGCCTCTGGCCAACAAGGGTTTCAATCCTTCTCAGTTTCTGAAGTGAATTGTCGAATAACTTTACCTGTGCACCCAGGCCCAGCGCGGCCCTTGCAGCAAATTCCCCGGCGGTATTTGCACCCAGGATGACAATTTCCGTGGGAGTAATGCCTGTTATTCCGCCCAGCATAATGCCCTTCCCTCCGTGGTGATTGCTGAGATATTCCGATGCCAGCATAACCGATGTGACACCGCAGATCTCACTCATGGATTCGGTTACCGGCATGATTCCGCTGTTGTCGCGTATCCTTTCAAAAGCAATGGCGGTTATTTTCTTCCTGACCAGGCTGGCAAGTGTTTCTTCGCTCAGTTTGAATACATTCAGGTACGACATGACCACCTGGTTGCCTTTCAGGTAATTTGCTTCCTTCGTAGAGAATTGTGCAACCTTGATAACAACATCGGAACCGTACACCCGTGCCGGGGATTCTGTTATCACAGCCCCGTTTTCACTGTAGTCCTTGTCGGCATAGTTGCATCCGGCCCCGGCCCCTTTCTGGACAATCACCTCATTGCCTGACTCGACCAGGATGTTAACTGCTTCAGGAGTGAGGGCCACTCTTTTTTCGTCATCTCTTACGTCAGCGGGAATTCCTATGGAAATTCCCCTGGATCTCACAGTGGTCTCCAGATGCTCCTCCTTGGGCATCAGGGCACTGTTCCCGATATTTAGTTTCACGCTCCTGCTTTTTCCGTTCATTCCGGGGATATCGTTGTTGTTTCAAAGGTAATAAAAATTGAATTTCTGTACCAGCAGAAATGTTCAGACCGTTTCAAGAATTCTTTCCCCGTTCTTTTCCACGGTGATCCTTATCCTGAAAGTATTAAGCGGAAGCATATCTTCCACAATTTCAGGCCACTCCATAAAGCAGTATGCGCCTGACCAGAGGTATTCCTCCAGTCCGAAATCGAAAACCTCCTCCTGCTTCCCTATCCTGTAGAAGTCGATATGATAGATTGCCTCTCCCGAGTTGCTCCTGTATTCATTCACTATTGTGAAAGAGGGACTGCTTCCTTCATCGCCTGCTCCCAGTTCACGGCAGATGGCCTTTATGATTGTTGTTTTGCCGGACCCCAGGGCACCATAGAAAGCAAATACCTTTTTCCCTTCAGAAATCTTCAGCAGCTCTCCGGCTGCTTCCGGAACATCCCTGATATGGGCTATGGTTATTTTCATTTGATGACGGGCTCCAGAAGTACAACAGGGAGAAGCATTTCCTGCATTGAAATACCCCCGTGCTGAAAGGTATCCTTGTAATACCCGGCATAGTAGTTGAAATTGTTCTGATAAACAAGATAGTCCTTGTTCCGGGCAAAAATATATCTGCTGGATATATTTGCCCTGGGAAGGAAAGCGGCTTCCGGATCACGTAATTCAAAGACCTCCGCGGGATTGTAGTTGAGATTTCTGCCCATCTTGTATCGCAGGTTGGCTGATGTTTTTTTATCACCAATTATTTTCAGGGGATTCTGAACCCTGATGGTCCCGTGGTCCGTGCTGAAAATTATTTTTACCGGATGGGATGCAAGCATGTTGAGCAGTTCAAAGAGGGAGGAATGAATGAACCATGAGCGTACAATGCTCCTGTAGGCTGATTCATCACCGGCAAGATCCCTGATCAGTCCTATCTCCGTACGTGCATGGGAAAGTATATCAACAAAATTGAAGACCAGTATGTTGAGATCATTTTCCAGCAACTGTTTTATTTTTTCGTTGACTTTCCTGCCTTCCTGGCTGTTGCTTATTTTGTGATATGACCAGCTGATCCTGAGTCTCTTGCCTGCAAGCTGGTTTTTGAAAAGCTCCTCTTCAAACTCATTCTTGCCCTCCTCCTCATTATCACTGATCCAGTACTGTGGCGTTGTGGCGACGATACGCGAGGGCATCATGCCGGCAAATATGGCATTTCTGCTGAACTGTGTGGCAGTGGGCAGGATGCTGCAGTATATGTCTTCATCCATTATCCGGTAGAGTCCGGTCAGTTCGGCGGATATTTTTTTCCACTGATCAAACCTCATATTGTCGATGAGAATGAAGAACAGGGACTGTCCGGGTGAAACATGCGGCAGTATCTTCGAGCTGAACAGGGACGGGGACATGAGGGGAGCGTTTTCATTCTTCGGATCAAGCCATCCGAGATAATTCTTCATTACGAACTTGCTGAATGAGTTGTTTGCCTCGTTCTCCTGCATCATCAGTATTTCCGACATTCCCGGGTCCGTGGATTTCTCAAGTTCGCTCTCCCAGAATACTATCTTGCGGTACAGTTCCGCCCAGTCTGAAAAACTGGAAGCGGAAGATATCATATTGCCTATCCTGCTGAATTCCAGTCTGTAATCTGTTGTGGCCTTTTTTGTTACCAGCCGTTTCTGGTCGAGTATCTTTTTTATGGCCAGCAGAACCTGATTGGGTTTTACGGGTTTTATAAGATAATATTCAATTGCGGACCCGATGGCTGCCTCCATGATATCTTCCTCCTCACTCTTTGTTATCATCACAACGGGTATGTCGGTGCGTATTTCCCTTATCAGACGGAGAGTTTCAATACCGCTGAGTCCCGGCATGTGTTCGTCGAGGAAAATGAGATCATAGTGATTCTGCCTCACCAGGTCGACGGTATCATTCCCGTTCGTGCAGGTATCCACCTCGTAACCCTTTTCCGTGAGGAAAAAAATATGCGGCCTGAGAGATTCAATCTCATCATCGGTCCAGAGTATCCTGATCTTTCTCATTGACTTTTGACTTATTCCGGATGATAATTTTCCCTGAAGAAAAGACTGTATCGTTCAGGATTCTTGTCCTTGCGCATAACCTCCAGGTTGAAGTTGTTTATCACAAATGCATACATTCCCTTCCCTGCTGAATTCCTGACAACTGATTCGATCCGGAATTTCCTGTAATATTCCATTGCTTCCGAAAAGCTGCTGAACCCGCTTACACTGATGATAATGTACTTGTCATCCGCCAGGCTGCTTTCGGTTCTGAAATTTCTGTTTGTATAATTATCGATGTTATAGCTGATAACATCGAATGTGGCCAGATTTAAGTTAAACGCCGGATCGGGTATGATCAGCGCAAAAATATGGGAGGAAGAGGTGTCGGCCTCGAAGAGTTCCCTGGCTATGACGGTTTCTTCCTCGATTTTCAGTTCGGGTGTCTTTTCATTGAGGAATTCAATTATTTCCCCTGCTTTTTTGCTTTCCTCCGTCTGTGGCCAGAGTTTTATCAGTCTGCCAAGTTCCTCCCTGAAGGCACGTTCATCGGAGACCCTTGCCACTGAATAGGCTCTGAGGAGCATGAATTTGGGAATCAGCATGTCGTCGTCATCGTTGTTCAGAACTTCATCGATGGTGGAAATGGCGGCAGTGAAGTTTTCCTCGGAATATTCATTGTAAGCCTTGTTGTAAAGCTGTTCGGACCTTTTTTCCCGGGCAAGCTTTTTCTCGTAGTATTCCGGATCGGACAGGATCTTTGCAAATTCCGTTTCAGGGAATCTCTCAAGCAGTCTCTGCCGGTATGTCTCGGCAACAGCGGGACTGCCTGCCTGGTTTATCTTATACAGAGTGTAAAGTGTTTCCGGAACAAGATGATGGGAGGGAAAGCGCCTGAGCAGGCTTTCCAGAGTTTCATTTGCCCTCTGGTTGTCCCCGATTTTTTCTGAATAGGCCAGTCCTGCATTAAGTGAGGCTAATGCTATCTTTTCATTTGATACCTGGAGGAGTGAATCGGTGAGCGGCAGGTTACGGAGATAAAACTCCGGTTTCTTGTTATCAAGAACAGCCTCCTCAGCTTCGTCTCCGCCGCTGAGTTCTGATTCGGCCGCAGTCATTCCCGGCTGTGCTGATGAAACAGTTATTTTGTTTGCCCTCCTCCAGTTGTCTTCCAGTTTCCTGTCGCCGTAACGGCGCCTGAATTCAGTTCTCCCGAAAGTAAGGGCAGCCTGGTTGTAAAAATACCATTTGCCTTCCTGTGCAATATTTCCCTGGAATCGCCTTTCGTTCTCATAGTACTGGCCAAGGTTGTATCTGTCGCTGTAATCTGTGCTTCTTCCCTCGGTTTCAGCTTTTGTAACCTCGTTGATCAGATTGGCTATGAACATATTTCTTTCGGATTCCGGCATTGCGGCAACTCTTTGCAGACTGTCCTCCTGCTGGATTATTACCAGTTGTGAAACGAGTGTGTTCAGATCCGCTGATTTTTCTCTCAGTGACCGGTATTCCGGATGATTCTGATCTAGAAAAAATACGGTGCTGTCATAATACCTGCCGGCTCTGATGAAATCGGCATTGTCATAGTAATAGTCACCAAGGGCCTGATAGGACCTTCCTTTCTGATTCGGATTGGATGAAGGTACCGTAACTGATTTTCTGTACAGGCTGAGAGCTTCCTTTTCGTTCCCCGATTTCATTGCCAGTCCGGCAAGCGAGAAATATATCTGATCGTGGTAATCGTTGTTTTTTGAGTTCCTGAGCATTTTTTCAAGCTCTTTCCTGATCTCATTAGGATTACCGGAATTTATATCAAAAACGCCTGCAATATTAATCCTTGCATTGAATTCAACGTCATAGGGAGGATTCATTCTGACCACCTTCCGGTACAGTTCTGTAGCTGCTGCGGAATTGCCTTCCAGCTCATTGAGCTGGGCAAGGAGATAGCAGAGGCGGTATTTTGTTCTTTTGCCGGAAACAAAATCCATGGCCTTCTCGAGAGGGGCTATCGCTTCGGAATATCGCTTCTGTTTGATATTGAGATCTGCAAATGTGGTGTAATACATCTCCTTCAGATACCGTGATGATTCGTTTCCGATATCCGTTTCATTCAGGGTACGGAAGGAGTCAGGATATTTCCCCGTTTCATTGAAGACCCTTGCAAGCCAGACGGATGCCTCTTTCCTTACCTCAGCATCATTTGCCTCCGTGATGGTATAGTTAAGAACAGATTCAGCCTCGCCGAATTCGTGTTTGTAAAAATGTGATTTCGCTATAAGAAGATAGCTGGCATCAACCCAGTCATTAAACTCCTTCCTGTTATAGAATTCCAGTTCTGCCGGCGTCAGTTTGTTCCTGTCCTTTATTTCCGGCTTTGCAGTTATTGACTTGAGGGAGATCAGCTTTGAAGCCTTCATTATTGCCTGATCCATGTCGGAAGAACACATGGAAACCGTTGAGGGATCGCTGTATTCAAAAACATTCAGCAGTTCGGCATAGTCGTCCCTGTGTCCGGCGGATACTTTCTGGACACCTCTTTTGAAGCTTTCATATCCGTTGAACCAGATATTATATCTTGATGTAAGGCTGTGGTAAAACCTTGTTGTACTCGTGTTCTTTTCCACGGAGCAGGCTGCCAGGATAAACAAAAGTGCTGAAGCCGGCAGAAATTTATATGCTGCTTTCAATGAAGACAATAGCTGACCTTTAATACTATAAACTTGTTTTTTCAGTATATAGTATTTCAAAGGTAATGAAAATTGGCATGCTGTTTCCTTCAGGCGGATATTACCTGTTTTATTTCCGGTACATCCTGTCTGACTGCCTTTTCAACACCTGCCTTGAGTGTCATCATGCTGTAGGGACAGCCATGGCATGCACCTGTCAGTTTTACCCTGACCGACATGTCGTCCGTTATTTCCAGCAGTTCAATATCCCCGCCGTCTGCCTGAAGATACGGTCTGATCTTGTTAAGTGCATTCAGCACTCGTTCTTTTATGGTTAATGTATCTGACATGGATGATGTTCTTATTTTTATTTAAATTAATTATAAATAAATCGCAATATTACTACTTTTTTCTTTTAGCGCAAAATCTTTCCGGAATGGATACCCGGTGCTTCAGTTTCTTCTGAAACCTTTAAACCTGGTATTACTTCTGATGTTGGCGGATATAGCTTACAGATCGGGGAATACGGCAGTTATTTCGGGGTAGATGGTTTGTTTATGGAATTTTATCCCAAGATGACTTCTATAGATTTTTTACCGGCAGATGTGATTATTTACAAACTTTCTTTCCCTACATTATTCGGAGATATGGAGCAACATGAAATTGTCTCTTATTGGGAAGAGGCAAAAACCCATAAGGGACACCGGATATGTTACAGGCTGGAGTTTGATGGCAAAGAATGTGAACAGATAATATACGAGTATAGTAGTTCCATATCTTTTGCCACTGTGGTTTTGGACAGATAGTTAAGTGCATATTCAAATGAACAGATATTAGAAATATTGTTGAATACATTGTGCGTTTTTTATCTTTGTGGAAAATTGTACATCAAAGCAATGAGAACACTTTACCAGAAATTTGAAACGATTACTTTCCATTATCGCAGCAAGTGTGCCTTTTAAACCAAATTTCTCCAAAATATCAGAAATAATTGGTGTAAGCCGGAACTCCTTGGATGATTATTTTTCGTATATGGAAAAGGCCGGGCTTATTAGCCGGTTACGTGGTGAAAAAAGTGGTATCCGGGGATTAGGGAAGGTTGATAAAGTATATCTGGACAATACAAATATCCAAGATTGAAAACGGAAAATTTAACCTGACACTTTCCACCATCAATAAGATTGCCGCAGCATTGGGTGTAAAAGTAAGTTTTATATTTACATAACATAAGTAGTCGTAATGCAAAGTGCAACAATATCAGCTGATGTGGAGGCATCTTCCTCTTTACCTGCGGGGGAGTCTGACAAGCTGGCCCAATATATACATAATCTCTTTGAGAGAATACAGGATTATCAGACAAGCAATAATAAAGGAGCGATAAGGATCTGCCTCTCGTCATTTAATCTGTATGCAGAGGGAGATAATAAAAATGATCTTGAGAGATCCGGCTGCCGGATAGATGCAATAGAACGTTTAATGACATTTACATTAGTGATGTTGCAGCAATACATTATAATAGCAGCCAAACCGGTCCTGAGGTATACGACAGCAAAACAGGGAAAACCAAATATATTTTAATCGGCACTCTCTTGAGTTTTGGTTTTGCACTATTATTGGGCATAGTAATCAGGGAAGGATTCTTTGAATATCTTCTGCAATTGATATCCTGCTGCTGATAACCAGAATGATTGTCTGTATGTTTTGACTTACAGCATGCAGGAAGTATAATAATATGAGTATAAACGAGAAGCACCGATAAAACATTAAACATACAAAACAACAATTAGAATAATATGAAAGCATTATCAATCAGAGGAATACTATTTATATCCTTATTTTTCGTATGCTCCCCTGCCCTTTTCAGTCAGAGTAATCCACGGTTAATTGTCCGTTCAGATGACATGGGTGCATTCCACTCTGTGAACATGGCATGTATCAAAGCATATAAGAATGGCATTCAGACTGTTGTAGAGGTAATGCCGGTTACTGCATGGTTTCCTGAGGCAGTACGCTTACTGAATGAGAATCCGGGCATTGATGTCGGAATACATCTTGCTATAACCAGTGAATGGGAGAATGTAAAATGGCGCCCGCTGACCCACAGTCCGAGCCTGACTGATGAAAATGGTTACTTCTACCCGATGATGAGTCCGCATAATGCCTATCAGGGGAAATCTATCCGTGAGAACAATTGGGATATCACTGAAATAGAAAGAGAGTTCCGGGCTCAGATAGAGTTGACCTTGAGGAATATTCCACAGGCAAGTCACATTACCGGTCACATGGGAGCATTGCGATTCGATCCTGAAGTGAATGAGCTGGCTCACAAACTGTCGGAGGAGTACAATCTGACATTCGTGGAAAGTGAGGAGCTAAGAAAGAAATACAATGTCACTCAGGCATGGTATGACGGTTCTAATGCTACTGACAAGAAAGAGAGCAGTTTCATCAGTATGCTCAATAGGCTGGAAGGGGGAAAGAATTACATATTTCTTGATCATCCTGCATTTAATAACGATGAGATGGAGAGTGTAGGTCATGTAGGTTACGAGTGGGTTGGCGAAGATCGTCAGGGGGTAACTGACCTGTTGACAAGTGAAAAGGTTAAGCAAACGATCGGAGAGAGAGGTATAACACTTATCAACTATAACGATCTGACCAAAGCGCTTCCCCGCGGTACACCCGAGTCGGAAAAGGTATCTGAGAAAGGTATCAGGAATTATATGGAGGCTGTCAAAAAAAGCGGGCAGGACTTACACAGTGTTATGATTGTCAGGAACGGGAAAGTTGTGTTCGAACATTGGTTTGGCGATCATGTTTCAAATAAACCACACATAATGTACTCGGTAAGTAAGACATATACCGCAACAGCCATCGGGTTTGCTGTAGCGGAAGGACGACTCAGCGTGACAGACAAGGTGATCTCATTCTTTCCGGAAAAGCTGCCTGCAAATGTAAGTCAGGAACTTAAAGATCTGGAGATAAAGCATCTGTTAACCATGTCTGTCGGGCATGATCCGGCAGCGGTCAGGGAGAAGACCCGTACAAATGACGATTGGGTCTCCGTTTTCCTGGCAGAGCCTGTTACGGAGAAACCCGGAGCACAATTCAATTATAACAGTGTGGCAACCTATATGCTCTCTGCCATTTTACAAAAAGTGACAGGTGAGAAAGTGATTGACTATTTATATCCCCGTTTATTCCGTCCGTTGGGAATAGTTGGAGCCACCTGGGAAGAGTGTCCTAAAGGGATAAATGTCGGTGGCTGGGGTCTGTATGTTAAAACTGAAGATATGGCAAAGCTGGGGCAGTTGTTGTTACAGAAAGGAGAATGGAACGGGGTACAACTGCTTCCCGCATCATGGATAGAGGAGGCCTCTTCCTCCAAGATAGAATCAATCCCTGCCGGAGCTAAAAAGGAGGAGATTAAAATAAAGAAGAATGATAGCGACTGGCTTCAGGGCTATGGTTATCAGATGTGGCGTTGCCGTAATAATGCTTATCGGGCTGATGGGGCGAACGGGCAGTTTATACTGATCCTTCCTGAGAAAAATACAGTTATAGTTACAACAGCGAATATTAGTGACATGCAGGCAGAGCTCAATCTGATCTGGAAATATCTGTATCGGGCGTTGAAGTAACAGACATAGTGCGGTCAGAAGAGTCTGCAATTTACCTTCAAATCCGTCAAGGAGTATGTTGAGCATAAAACGTTGTCGTTAGTTTATGGGAGTATGTTCGTGCAGTTTCCAGAATTTGGCTTTATGCAGAATTTTTTGTGTGGTGTTTTCGGTGGCAAGCATTGCAACACTCTACGGGATAAACCGGAAAACCGATCCGAAGGGGAAAATCAGTTAACTTACCGTAAAGGAGGAAGACCCAAAGCTGACAAATTGATATATAAAGCAACCGCAAGCTCCCGGCCGCTGCCGGACAGGATCAGAGATTAAATCAGCGGATCAATTTCTGCAGAAGGGTCCCAGAATTTCTCAGTGAAATCAACAACCCTGTCGTCTTCAACATAGACACCCTCATTTGCAAGGAGCTGTTCCATCGTTGTGGAATTGCCGAAATGATGTTTCCCGGTAAGAAGGCCCTGGCGGTTTACGACTCTGTGTGCCGGAATGAAGCCCGGCTGTGTATGGCAGGCATTAAGAGCCCAGCCAACAGTTCTTGCCGATCTGCCCGAGCCGAGATACCTGGCGATAGCGCCGTAGGAAGTTACTCTGCCGTAGGGGATGAGCCTGCACACCTCATACACCATACCGAAAAAATCATTTTCTGCCGGTGGTTTTTCAGATTTCATCTTCACTGATTTTGTTACCCGGGAGAGTGAAAGCCAGCAGGTGGATCTTCCGCCCTTCATCCAGATAATTATTCTCGTAATACGTTCTGATAAGGAAAATTTCATCAGGGTTATCTTCCCCGTACAGATCGGATGTTGCCTTCACCAGGGGGAGCTTATTCTTTTCGGCAAGCGATCTGGTATAGTTATACAGCTCTTCGTTATCGGTTTTCAGGTAGACAGTACCATTGTCCCTGAGGAAGGACCGGTAAAGGTTGAGGAACCAGGGAGATGTGAGCCTTTTATTTGTTTTTTTCTTTCCGGCATGCGGGTCAGGAAAGGTAAGCCATATTTCATCAACCTCATCAGCGGCGAAGAAAGATCCTGCAAATTCGATTCTTGTTCTCAGGAAAGCAGCATTCGGGATGTTTTTTTCATGTGCGGTCTTTGCTCCGCGCCACATCCTGGCTCCCTTGATATCTACCCCGATAAAATTCCTGTCGGGAAATCTTTCCGCCAGGCCTGTTGTATATTCTCCCTTTCCGCAGCCAAGCTCAAGGACTAACGGATTATTGTTATGAAATATGTTTTGTTTCCATTTTCCCTTTACCGGATGATCTTTTCCTGACCGGATGTCCGGACCGGCCTCTGTTACATTCCTGAAAGTCTTCAGCTCCGCCCAGCGGGCAAGTTTATTCTTTCCCACCCCAGATAGTCAGATAGTGATTCTTTCAATTCTCAGTCCGATATCATATACTCCCCTGAGATCGGTACTGCGCATTCCGTGCTGTATTCTGAAAACGTATTCACCTTTAAGCGGGAAAAATACATTTGATTTCCAGGGCAGCCTGAGTTCGTGAACATCTCCGGACCCTTTTCCGTACCACCTGCCTTTTTCATCGGCGAGATCATATTCAAGGGTGTCGGTAAGGCTTCTGCCATCGGGGGATATTGCCGTGACAAACAGGAATATGTTCCTGTAGGGAAAATCCGAGCCGGTGCGGATTGTGAATGAAATATCGGCTTTGCCCGTGGTATCGGCAGAGTTATACCTGAATTCGGGAATGTTTGTCAGCTTCCATGTCTTGTCCGGAATGTCGGCTGAATCGGTGAAAAGGATATTTTTTCCGCAGGCAGCAACAAAGACCATTAAAGGGATCAGTAATATACCCGCTTTAATTCTTTTTCTTCTCATTGGATTTCCTGTTTTTCTTTTTCCGGGAATGACGGCGTTTCTTTTTCGCCTGTACAGGGGAATCAAAGCGGGTTATACTGTACTCATCATCCTCTTTCCCGGACGGGTCGGATCCTTCCCATTCCGTGACGCTGTTGAGGATGCGCCGTGGTTTCCGGCCCTTCCTGTTCATATCCTGTACTTCCTTCACTCTTTCAACGGGCACGGCTATCATGTTTGATGTTGAATCAGGACCGCATGTATACCAGTATAGTTTCTTATGGACTTCCATTTTCAGGAAATGGGCCGTTTCCTCAGTTGCCTGAAGGGGTATATCCCGGGGAGGAAATCCTTTCTGGGCATCCACATAGCAGTCAAATTCAAAATTCAGGCAGCACTTGAGCTTTCCGCACTGTCCTGCAAGCTTCTGGGGGTTAAGTGATAATTCCTGGTATTTAGCATGGGTTGTGGTGACAGAGTTGAAGTTTGTGATATGGGTTGAACAGCACAGTTCCCTTCCGCATGATCCTATGCCTCCTATTCGTCCGGCTTCCTGCCTGGCACCTATCTGCCGCATTTCTATCCTGACCCTGAACTCCTCCGCCAGCACCTTTATCAGTTGCCGGAAGTCAACTCTTTCATCAGCAATATAATAGAATATTGCCTTGGTTTTATCACCCTGGTATTCGACATCTCCGATTTTCATGTTGAGATTGAGTTCCCCCGAGATCTGCCTTGACCGCAGCATGGTAGGAATCTCAAGCTTTTTCGCCTCTTCCCATTTCTGGATATCAGCTGCCTTGGCCTTCCGGTATACTTTCCTGAGATCATCCGGGGACGGCGGGATCTTCAGTTCCTTGAGCTGTTCCCTTACCAGCCTTCCGGTCATTGATACCCTTCCGATATCATGTCCGGGAGATGCTTCAACCGCAACAATATCCCCGATTTCAAGCCGCAGGTTGTTGACATTCCTGTAAAAGCCCTTCCGGGTATTCTTGAACCTTATTTCAACTATTTCATTCTCAGCGGCACATTCCGGCAGGTTTCTCAGCCAGTTGAAGGAATCAAGCTTATTGCATCCGGGCTTATATGTGGTATCAGGCAGCAGAAGCTCTTCTTCTGCCTGATCCTGTAATTCTTTATTTTCTGACATATGATGATCAACAGATTGTCGGTTCAAAGCGCAAAAGTAGTCAATAAATGAATTAATATCAATTATACTTTTGGTGTTCTTGATATGAGCCTGGTCACTTTGAAGGCAAGATCAAGAAAAATAATGCGGGGATTCCCGTTTGCCTCAACATGACTGAATGCCTGGTTGAATTCATCATTCAGGGGATAAATATTTGCAAGGCTGATAAAGGGATGGAAATTCCCTGAAAAGGACGCCTCCTCTCCGGCAAGGAAAACAATATTGTTTTTCATCTGGCCGAGATTCATCATCAGGTTTTCCCTCAGCATACCCAGTGAGTATGAAAGGAATTTTTTCTGTGCCTCCCTGCCGGTTACGGAAATATCGTCAGACCACTTCATAAGGGACATGACATCGCGTTTCCAGGCAAAACGCATCAGCTTTCTGAAACGGTCAAGATTCTGCCTGGATGAATCTTCGTTTTCAAATAATTCGATTGCCTTTATAATGTTTCCGCTGACAACCTTCGCTATTTCTTCCGCTCTTTGCCTGCCGGCAGAGTATCTGCCGGTCAGGTATTCCCTGATTTCGTCATTTGTGAATCCCGGCAAACGTACGAGCTGGCACCGTGAAAGGATAGTGGGAATGATTCTGTCGGGCTCATCCGAAACAAGGAGAAACAGAGTCTTGTCGGGCGGTTCCTCAATGAGTTTCAGAAGCTTGTTGGCTGCCGCCGGGTGCATTTTCTCGGGAAGCCAGATGATCATTATCTTATAGTCGGATTCATAAGTCTTAAGACTTAATTTCTTAATGATCTCCTCCGCCTCGGATGCAAATATCAGTCCCTGGGCATTTTCCACATTTATTGAATCAAGCCACGCGTTTATTGTGAAATACGGTGATTTGCCGGCAAACTCCCTCCACTCAGCAAGAAATGAATCACTTACGGATTCGGAATCCTTCCTCCCCTTTTTTATTACCGGAAAAACAAAATGAAGATCAGGATGTATCATTTTTTCATATTTCACGCATGAGCGGCATACGTCACATGAATCATGATCATTCCTGTTCTCACAGCTGATATACTTTGCGAATGCCAGTGCCACAGCCAGGGAGCCGCAGCCTTCCGGACCGGTGAATATCTGTGCATGACTGACCCTTTCTTCCCGGACGGAGCGGATCAGTTTTGAAATTATTTCTTTCTGGCCCGGTATCTGTGAAAAATTCATCCTGATTTCATTTCTGCCTGTTTGTCCCGGCTTGGGGCTTTACTTACTGATTTCCTCTCTACAGGGCATTGAGTGCCGCATCATAATCGGGTTCCTGAACAATTTCAGGCACCAGTTCATTGTATTTCACCACTCCGTTCTCGTCGATGACCACAATGCTTCTGGCATATAATCCCGCGAGAGGGCCGTCTGTAATTCCGATTCCGTATGCTTTCCCGAAATCACTGTCGCGGAAGCCCGATAAAGTTAATACATTATTTATTCCTTCCGTTGAACAGAAGCGACCGTGCGCAAAAGGCAGATCCTTGGAGATGGCCAGTACCCTGACGCCGGGTTTTCCGGCAGCCAGTTCATTGAATTTTCTCACCGAGGTTGCACAAACCGGGGTGTCAAGACTGGGAAAAATGTTCAGTATAAGCTTTTCTCCCTTCAGATCGGAAAGTCTGAGACTGTCAAGATCTGATTTTACGAGTGTGAAATCAGGTGCCTGGCTTCCCGCCCGGGGAAGATTGCCGGATGTGGTGACCGGATTTCCATGAAAAGTAATTTTTGCCATAGCTTTTTTCTTCAAAATTAATTAAACTTTTACATGCAGTTAACATTATCAGCGAATGAATTGTTCATCTACTTTTAACCGGTTAATGTCTGTAATTGATAAAAAAATATTAGGTTTGTATGCTTTAAAAATTCCGGGATAAAACCTAAAAAACACAGATATGAAAAAGATACAGGATTTCAATTTTAAAGGCATCAGGGCAATTGTACGGGTTGATTTCAATGTGCCTCTCGACAAGGAAACATTTGAAGTAACTGATGATACAAGGATAAGGGGTGCCTTGCCTACCATAAGGAAGATAACGGGAGACGGGGGCTCATGCATTCTGATGTCACATCTGGGCAGACCGAAGGGACGGATGGAGAAATTTTCCCTGAAACCGGTATTGCCGGTTCTTGAAAAGCATCTTGGAATGAAGGTTCTGTTTGCAGATGACTGCCTGGGTGAGTCGGCGGTTAAAATGACTGCCGGACTGAAGCCGGGGGAAGTGCTTCTGCTTGAGAATGTCCGTTTCTACCCCGAGGAGGAAGGAAAGCCCGTTCTTCCTGATACAGCCACTGAGGAAGAAAAGAAAGCAGCAAAGGCAGAACTGAAGATCAGGCAGAAAGAGATGGCTCAAAAACTTGCCGGCTATGCCGATGTTTATGTCAATGATGCATTCGGAACTGCACACAGGGCACATGCCAGTACTGCCGTCATTGCCGGTTTTTTCCCGGGCGACCGTAAGATGTTCGGATTCCTGATTGACAGTGAACTGGCTGCTATGGACAAGGTGCTGAAGGATGCAGGCAGACCCTTCACCGCGGTTATGGGAGGTGCAAAGGTTTCCGACAAGATACTGATCATTGAAAACCTTCTCGACAGGGTTGACAACCTGATCATAGGAGGGGGAATGACATATACCTTCATCAGGGCGATGGGAGGCAGGACGGGCAATTCCTTGTGTGAAGAGGACAAGCTGGATGTGGCAAGGGCAATAATTGAGAAAGCCAGGGAAAAGGGTGTGAATTTCCTGCTGCCGGTCGACGGTGTCAATGCCGACAGGTTTGATGCCGGAGCCGATACCTATGTGTCTGCCATTGATGACGTACGGGACGGATGGATGGGGCTGGACATCGGAGAGGAAAGCATCAGGCTTTTTGAAGATGTGATAGTGAAATCGAAAACCGTTCTCTGGAACGGACCTATGGGCGTATTTGAAATAGATAAGTTTGCTGCCGGAACAACAGCCATTGCCAGGGCAGTTGCAAAGGCAACGGAACAGGGTGCCTTCACCCTGATTGGCGGAGGAGATTCCGTTGCTGCAATAAACAAAAACGGCCTGGCCGACAAGGTGAGCTACGTTTCTACTGGAGGCGGTGCAATGCTTGAATACATGGAAGGGAAGATACTGCCGGGAATCGCTGCCATCAGGGGTGATTGAACCGGCAGGACCGGCCGGAACGGTAAAGGGTGACCGTAAGGGCCGACCGGAAACGGATCCCGGATCTGCGGGAAATGCCTTATCTTTGTTGTTATGGGAAATGTCAGGGGAAAAATTGTATCAATATTGCTGCTGGCTGCAGTGCTCCTTATATCCTGTGACAGGAAAAAAGAACCGGAACGCAGCGGGACTGCCACTATTGACAATGAACTGGTTTTAGACAAGGAACTTCAGACCTATGTAAATTACGGATTCCTGTTTTCCGAGGCAAGGCTTGCATCAAATGTTGAAAGTCCCAGGCCTGACATCACAGTTTTCAGGGATGGGGACAAAATATCACTCGATGCAAACAATTTAAGTCCTTCGTTTTACAAATACGGGGAATACAACAGTCAGCAGGAAGCAGCAGAGGCTTTCAGAAATCTCTCATCTGCAACCGTAAGCCGCTGGGAAGAGCGTGCAACCATGCTGAAAATAAACCAGATCTGGCTGTATCGTTCAAACACCGAGCGCTATGCAAAAATCAGAATAATTTCCATCCAGCTGGAAAACAGGTCTTTGCAGGAATATGTCAAATGCACCTTTGAGTGGGTTTACCAGCCTGACGGATCTTTAAACTTTCCCGGCAAATGAAGCCGGATCTGGTAAATAGAATTTTCAGCATCTCACAACAAACGGATTTTCAGGCTATAACCCTCGAAATATTTAAGCTGCAGTCAGAAAAAAACCGGGTTTACAGGGATTTTATCGGATATCTCGGTATTGATCCTGCTGCTGTGAAACGGCCGGAGGATATTCCCTTCCTTCCCGCAGGATTTTTCAGGAATCACAGGGTGGTCACCGGATCCGGAAGCGCAAAGCTGGTTTTCGGGAGCAGCGGTACCGGCGGGGAGATGACCAGCCGGCATTACATTGCTGATCCGGAGATTTATGAAATGAGTTTCCAGGGAGGCTTTCAGCTTTTTTACGGGGATCCCTCAGAATATTTTATTGCCGCTCTTCTGCCATCCTATGCCGAAAGAGCCAATTCATCACTGATTTACATGGCCCGCGGCCTTATAGGGAAAAGTAACTGTCGGTACAGCGGTTTTTACGGGAAGAACATTGAGGAGCTGCTGGAGAACATACAGGAAGCCAGGGCCGCGAAGAGGAAAATAATCCTGCTGGGTGTCAGTTTTGCCCTTCTTGATCTGGCCGAAAAATATTCACCCGATCTTTCAGGGGTTATTGTAATGGAAACAGGCGGAATGAAGGGCAGGAGAAAGGAGATAATAAGGGAAGAACTCCATGCTGTTCTGAAGAAAGGGTTTAACGTGGATAAAATTCATTCTGAATACGGGATGACCGAACTGCTGAGCCAGGCATATTCAGCGGGTGACGGCCTTTTCCGCTGTCCGCCTTGGATGAGGATACTCATCAGGGATCCGCGTGATCCTCTCTGCCTGCTGGAAGGAACGGGGCAGTCAGGCGGAATAAATATCATTGACCTCGCAAATATTCATTCCTGTTCATTCATTGCAAGCGACGATCTTGGCAGGATGGAAGAAAACGGCAGCTTTGAGGTGCTCGGCCGTTTTGACAGCAGCGATATCCGCGGCTGCAATCTGCTTATGGAATAGTTTCCGAAAACCCAGCAGTCCGTAAGCTACAGTCCCAGTCTGGTTCTGACAGCAGGGGGTATAGCATCCTTATGAACCATTATGAAAAGTGTCTTGGCGCGGACATAGCTTTCCGACATGTAAAGGTATCCGCCGAATGCATTCCGTTCCGTACCCCACGAGTTTTTGGTTTTGTAGTATTTGGTACCGTTCTGGTCCTTAACGATTCCGGTGAGATGCATCAGGTGATCGTCGGTGGTGGTGAAGTTCTCATAACCGGCCTGCCTGATCTCCTGGCTTATGTTCATTTCCGGACCCGGAGATTCAATTTCCTGGGTTGAAGTGGTTCCGGTTCTCTGAGCCGGACTTCTTTCAAACCTGTCCCTGTCGGTTGCAGGGCCGCCTGCCGCCGGCAGGCCGGCAGGCATCACCGCATATCCCTTCTGATGGGAAAACCCGGGTTCACTGACATCTCCGTCCCAGTTTACCGTATAACCCTGATTAAAGGCATAGTCCATTATCTCAATAAGTTCATCAAGGGGAACATTGTAAAAACGTTCCATTGCCCAGTTGTCGGGCACCTCAAGGATACCCCTGGTATAAAAGGGAAAATGGGTGAACGATGTTATCTCTACATAGTCTGAGCTGTTGATGCCCAGGGAGGCGGCAAAACTCTTCGGGGTATAGGTACTGCCCCTGTAGGTGAAGGATTGGGGAACTTCTCCCAGGTAGGTATCCAGGATGGAACCCAGTATCTTTTTATACTGGTCACTTTCATTCCTTCTCTGAACGGGAACAGGTGCCACGGCATTGATGAACTCCTGCAGTTCACTGTGGTTATGTGTCGGGGATCCGTAATTGAGGCCGGGATAGACTTCATCCGGGACTATGCCGTATTCAGTGAAAACGTTCATCCAGTCATGCGAGAGACCGCCGGGACCGAGATTTCCCTTCCCCCTGCGCAGGTAATTGTCTCTCAGCCGTTTCTCGTAATTCTTACGTACAATGAACATTTCAGAAAGGTCATATTCGCCTTTTCCCATCCGGAGTAATTCCGATTCTATAAATGAAGTTGTTGCAAAGCACCAGCATGTACCGGTTGCAGCCTGGTTCTTCACGGGAGTTGCCTTCAGGTCAATCACGCTGGTGAATTTGTATCCCTCCGGGGCGGGGGATGCGGATGCTTTATCTTTCCTCTGTGCCTGTACTGAAAGAGCAAGAACAAGGGAAAGTGTCAGAAGCAGGATTTGTTTTTTCATGGAATCAAAGATTTTATTTTAAGCCTGGATAGTATGCATTTTCAATGTGCTCAATTCTGTAATGACAGCCTTTCCTGATTACGGATATGATATCGAAGCGGCTGTCCTTATCGATGCTGTTTCTTTTAATATATCTCTCGGCAGCTAATATAAGCGATTTTTGTTTTCCGGCAGTTACCGCACCGGCGGGATCAACAAGGCAGTCTGCTGATCTGGTCTTCACTTCGGCGAAAATCATGAATTCCTCATTTTCCGCAATGATGTCAACCTCCAGTCTGCCGGATTTCCAGTTGCGGCACAGTATCCTGTATCCCTTTCCGGCAAGGTATTTTGCCGCCTCTTCCTCGCCCTTCCTTCCCAGATCGTACGATTCGGCCATTTCAGATCTCGATAAGCTTGTTTTTGATGGCGAAAAGGATGAGGCTGGCAGTATTTTTTGAATTTGTTTTTCCGAGAAGGTTTGCCCTGTGCTTATCAACAGTCCGCTTGCTTATAAACAACTCATCGGCTATTTCCTGATTGGACAGCCCCTCACAGATTTTTGCCAGTATCTCCTTCTCTCTCCGGCTGAGGTTGGCCGACTTGCTCTCGTGTTCCCGGTGTTTTATCCTCTGGATGACATGATGCAGCAGTTCCTGTGAAAAGTAAGTGCCTCCCTTCATCACGGCAATAATGGCATCCCGCACTTCTGAAATGGCTGAATCCTTGAGAAGGAAGCCCTTTACGCCGGCATCAACCATCCGGTAATAATAATCCTCCTCCCCGTACATGGAAAGGGCAATTACCCGCATGTCAGGGTTGATCCTGAGGCCTTTCCTGGTTGCCTCAATGCCGTCCATCTCGGGCATGTTGATATCCATCAGGGCAATATCTGCCGTTATTGAGGGCAGCAGTTTCAGGAATTCATATCCGTTTGAGGCTTCCCCCACCACTTCAAGGTCGTCAAATGAATTGAGAAGGATCTTCAATCCGTTCCGGAACAGCTGGTGATCATCAATAATGATTATGCTTGTCTTTTCCATCAGTATATTACTGTGCGGCATCAGTCTGCACCATGATGCATTACTGACGGTTCCGCCTGTTTTACCAGTCCATTACCCTGATCAGTGCGTTTGTCCCCTTGCCGGGAGAGCTCTCAAGAACAAAAACTCCTTCAACGGTTCTTACGCGTGTTTCGATATTCGAAATCCCCATGCCCTTCGTATCCTCCCTGCTCAGTTTTGAAGTGTCAAATCCTCTCCCGTTATCGGAAAACTGCAATGTAACAAATTTATCATGTTTATTCAGCTCAATTTCTATTTTTGAGGCTCCTGAATGCTGAATGGCATTGTTGATAAGCTCACATACAGCGCGGTAAATCACAACCTCCTTGTCAGAGTCAAGCCGGTAGTTTTCAAGATCCGACTTGAAGTCTATTTCCACCGTCCCGGTCTGGTTTATCTTTGTGACAAAGGCCCCAATCGCGCTGGAAAGCCCGAAGTTCTCAAGAATATGGGGACTGAGATTGTTGGATATATCCTTTATCGTGCTTATTGCCTCATTGACCAGGTGGTTTGTGTTTTTGAGGATCTCCGTGCCTGACGGATCGCTTATGCGCTGGGCAAGTGAGGTGAGTGACATTTTCACCGTGGACAGTATCGGGCCCAGTCCGTCATGAAGGTCTTTTGCAAAGCGCTTCCTCTCATTCTCCTCGGTGTTGATGATGGCGTTCAGAACTCTTTTTTCAGTACGCGACCTGTCAATGTCGGCCTTCTTGAGTGAATAGAATATCTCCCTTATCAGCACAACTCCTATTATAATCATGAATGAGATAACCACGCCCAGCCATTCATCTATCATCTGCCACATGTAGGAGGGAGTTCCCCTGAGCAGTTCCGAGAGCTGTATGAATTTGCGCACTGCCATAAGCAGAAACGACAGGGAAAGAAGTATCCATGACAGCCTGTACCTGGTCATTTTCATGAATCCGAAGGCTATCGACGCTGCTATTATCTGCAATATTATTGAAATGATAAGGGCTATGAGTCGTACCATCCCGGCAATGAGGTTTTAATGCAAAAATAGAGGTATTTATTTAATTGTACCTTTTTTTTACCTTTGTCAATTCTGTAAAAGCCATGATACTTTTATACAGACTGGGAATATTATTTTATTCGGTAACAGCCATGCTGATTTCGCCCTTCAGCAGCAAGGCGAAACTTCTGGTGAGGGGCCGCCGCAACTCTTTCAGGGTCATAAGGGATAAGCGGATACAGGGCGACAGATACGTATGGATGCATTGTGCCTCGCTCGGGGAGTTTGAGCAGGGCAGGCCGGTTATTGAGGCAATAAGGGAAAAGTTTCCGGAATTCAGGATACTGCTTACATTTTTCTCTCCTTCCGGCTATGAAGTCCGGAAGAATTATCCCGGGGCGGATATAGTCTGCTATCTGCCTTCAGACACCGGGCGGAATGCGGCGAAACTTCTGGATGCAGTAAAACCGGAACTTGTTATTTTCGTGAAATACGAATACTGGAAGTATTACCTGGAGGCCGTAGCTCAAAGGGGAATACCGCTTCTCCTTGTTTCAGCTCTTTTCAGGAGGGAACAGATCTTTTTCCGCTGGTACGGGGCTTTCTTCAGGAAAATACTGGAAAACTTCAGTCATATATTTGTTCAGGATGAGGGATCGGCTGAAAAGCTTGAAAGTCTGGGTGTCAGGAATGTCACGGTTTCCGGTGACACCAGGTTTGACAGGGTTCTGGAGATAGCAGCCGCGGCAAAGTCCATTTCACAGATAGAGAGCTTCAGGGGGAGTGAAAAACTGTTTCTTGCGGGAAGCAGCTGGAAGCCGGATGAAGAAATCATTGTACGATATATAAATGATAATCCTGGCAGAATGAAGTGGGTTTTTGCCCCGCATGAAACCGACAGGGCAAATATAGACAGGCTTGTTAAACTTTTCAGGGTGAAATGTGTTAGATTTTCTGAGTACGGTGAAGGGGAAAAGGACGCAAGAGTTATGATAATTGATAATGTCGGCATGCTTTCGTCAGCCTACAGGTATGCATATATTGCTGCAGTGGGCGGAGGATTCGGCAGGGGAATACATAATATCCTTGAGCCGGCCACCTGGGGGGTTCCCGTATTATTCGGGCCCAATCATGAAAAATTCAGGGAAGCCCTCAATCTGATTTACCTGGGAGGGGCAAAATCTTTCAGTAATTATGATGAGTTCAGGTCAGTTCTTGAAGACCTTTCAGAAAATCCGGCATTTTATGAAAGATCTTCCCTTGCAGCTTCGGAATATGTGAGAGAAAATGCGGGAGCCACAAAGAAAATCATGGAATGGATCAGCAGTGAAGTTATTAACAGCATATGATGAAAACTTGTTTATAACCTGTTGGCAATTACCTTGTGCATATAGTTAAAAGGGCCGTAAATTCGGCTTTCTCCCGATTTGCGGGCTGTTTTTTGGAAAAAAGTGAAACCGGTTAATAATAATTATGTTACAGTATTAAACCTAAACCAGAATGAGATATGAACAAGCTTTTAAAACTCTTTTATTCCGCGCTGCTCTTCCTGTTCATGGCAACCGTCAGCCACGGACAGGGATCAACAACTTCCTTTCTTCAGGGAAAGATAACTGATGAGAATCAGCAACCCATGGCCGGGGCGACCATTGTTGCAACCCATGAGCCCTCTGGAACCGCTTACGGTGCCAACACCAACAGTCAGGGCCTCTACAACATTGAGGGAATGCGTCCGGGAGGACCCTATAGTGTTGAGATCAGTTTTGTGGGCTATGCCAGGAGAACATTCACTGAAATATATCTGATGCTCGGAGAACATACCACCCTCAATGCCGACCTGTCCCAGACAAGTACGGAACTCCGGGAGGTGACAGTCATAGGCAGCAGGACTTCAAAGTTCAGCACCACGAAAACCGGTGCTACCACGAATATTTCAGGCGCACAGATGGTAACTCTTCCAACTGTCTCCCGCAATATCAGCGATATCACCCGGGTATCCCCCTATACCAACGGGATGAGCTTTTCCGGAGGTGACGGACGTTCAACGAATTTTACCGTTGATGGTTCAAATTTCAACAACAACTTCGGACTGGGAAGCAAACTTCCTGGCGGTGGCAATCCCATTTCGCTTGATGCCATAGAGGAAGTACAGGTTGTTATTGCCCCTTTCGATGTGAGGCAGACCAATTTCATCGGAGGCGGAATCAATGCGATCACCAAATCGGGTACCAATAACCTGAAAGGTTCAGCCTATACCTATTATACAAACCAGAAAATGCGCGGCAACAAGATCGGCGAGCACGAGTTCAGCAGGAGCGACAAGGAATCAAATTCAATTTACGGCTTCACTCTCGGCGGTCCCATAGTAAAGAATAAACTGTTTTTCTTCGGAAACCTGGAATATGAAAAAAGTCCGAAGCAGATTGTCCGCTGGCGTGCTTCCACGGATGGTATTTCTGACAAACAGACCATATCGCGTGTTACGGAATCAGATCTTGAGGCAGTGTCAAATCATCTCAGAACAAAATACGGTTATGAAACCGGTTCATTCAGCAGTTTTCCTGCCAGTGTGTCAAACCTGAAATACCTGGTACGCCTCGACTGGAACATAAACCGTGACAACAAACTGAGCGTGCGTTTCAACCATACAAAGAACATTGAATGGTTCGGGCCAAACGGCAACTCAACTGACGGAGCCTACCGTGACCAGGGGAAAAACCGTATAGGTGAATACTCAATGTCCTATGCCAATTCCATGTATTCCCAGGATAACCTTGTCAATTCAGGATCAGTTGAACTTAACAGCCGCTTCTCCGACAGGATATCCAATCAGCTGCTGATAACCTATTCGAATATTGAAGATATCCGTGGTTCAAACTCAGCCCCCTTCCCCTTTATTGACATAATGAGCGGGGATATTGCAGACGGGGCGGCAGCGCTGGATCCGTACATCTCAGCAGGCTATGAGCTGTTCACATGGAATAACGGGGTGAAAAACAAGATAATCAATGCAACCGACAATTTCACCTATTATCTTGACCTTCACAAAATAACTGCAGGCGTAAGTTTCGAGTACCAGATGGCAGACAATAACTATATGCGCAGCGGAACAGGATATTACCGCTATGCCAGCCTGAGTGATTTTCTTACCGGAGCCGCTCCTGTGGACTTTGCCCTTACCTATGGCACCAACGGTATACTTGTGCCTTCCAATGCTGTTAAGTTCAATCAGATAGGTGCATATATCCAGGATGAATGGTCTCCGACCTATAATTTCAAACTGACCTATGGGCTGCGTGCCGATAATATTACCTTCATTCAGGATATTATGACCAATAATGCTATACTGGAGCTTGATTTCGGCGGCCGCAGCATCAATACCGGCAAGTGGCCCACGCCAAAGGTCAATCTGTCACCCCGTGTCGGTTTTACCTGGGATATAGCAGGGGACAAATCGGTGGTTCTCAGGGGAGGAACCGGCCTGTTCACCGGCAGACTGCCTCTGGTATTCTTCACGAACATGCCCTCCAATGCCGGCATGAACCAGATGCTGATGAAGATTCAGACCAGATTCAATGCCGATGGTTCTGTCAGGTCCAGTGACCCGCTGCTGGACAGACTTGCCGGCGATATCATAACAGACGTGAATGATATGATTAGCAGGATGGATTTTCAGACTACTGTTACTCCTCAGGACGGAAGCGTTCCCAGTTCTATAGCAGGAGTCGATCCCTCATTCAGAATGCCTCAGGTCTGGAAAACATCAGCTGCCTTTGATTACAGGGCACCGGTTGATTTTCCCTTATCCTTTACCGCTGAAGGTATTTTTACTAAAAACATAAATGCTGTAAGGCTGGAAAACTATGCAGTGAAGAACCCGCAGGCAGGCTGGGACAAATTTTCCGGTCCGGATGACCGTTATATTTTTCCTCCCGGATACCTGTACTTCTCCAGTGTAAAGGATGCATGCGTGCTGGTCAATACCAACAAGGGCTACGGGTATACGCTGAACCTGACCGTCAATGCGGAACCGGTAAGTAATCTCGACCTGATGTTTGCATATACAAAGACCGAAATGAGGGAAGTGTCCGGAATGCCCGGCAGCAATGCCAATTCAGCCTGGGTGGGGCTTATCACTGTCAACGGTCCCAATAATTCCACGGTACAGCGCTCGCAGTACGTGGTTCCCGACAAGGTGATTGCCTCGGCATCATACCGGGTTCCATACCTGAATGACCTGATGGCATCACATTTCAGCATATTCTTTACCGGTCTCACGCCCTATGGCAATACATACCGCTACAGCAACGACATGAATGGTGATGGCGTAAACAATGACCTGATTTACATTCCGAAGGAAAAGGGCGAAATATCATTTGTCACCCCCGAAGATGAAAATGCATTTTTTGCATTTGTTGAACAGGATAAATACCTGAGAAAGCATAAGGGAGAATACGCAGAGGCCTACTCCGCCCGCTCACCCTGGGTCAACAGGGTTGACCTCCGTTTTGTGCAGGATTTCACCGTTAAGGCAGGACAGACCAAAAATACCCTTCAGCTGAGTGTTGACCTGCTGAATGCCGGAAATCTGCTGAACTCAAAATGGGGTGTATACAGTAATAATAAAATAAGCAACAATGGAGCCGTCCTGAAATATGAGGGAAAGGATGTAGCAAACAATGTTCCGAGTTTCTCAATGATTCAAGATAAGGGAAAATACCTGGACAAAAGCTATTCCCATTTTACCGACCTCAGCCAGGTCTGGAGACTGCAGGTGGGACTGCGCTATATTTTCAACTAACCGGAAGACTGAACTGATACAGATAAAAAGCGCCTGGAAACGGCGCTTTTTTCTTTCCGGTAATCTTCGGGATTACAGTGCCTTTATGTTTTTTTACTGTCTCCGGTGGGAAGGACCACATTTCATAACATACAGATAATGAGAAATATACAAAAAGTTAATAACTCTCTCTTCAAATGTTAATAAACTTAAATTTTTTGTCTTGCTTTCAGATTTTCACTTGGCTATTTTAGCAAATACCCGTTTTAAATGTCGACGGGCGTTTAATCTCAATTAAATCAGAGAATAACAGAATTTACACCTTGAATATGGAAGAACTATTTGTCCAGGGATCAACTATTGTTTCTGAAAACGTGAATGAAGAAAAAACATTACCCGGAGCTCAGGATCTGAATAAGGAAGAGAAGGGTACAGAATCTGTAAAAAGGAATATGAAAAAGGAGGAATTTTCTCATGACGAAGCCGTTAAGGCAAGTATCGGGTACTTCAGGGGCGATGAACTGGCAGCAAAGGTCTGGGCAAATAAGTATGCGCTGAAAGATTCTTTCGGGAAACTCTATGAGAAGACTCCCGATGACATGCATCGCAGGCTGGCACGGGAGATTCACCGGATAGAAAGCAAATACAGGAATCCTCTTCCGGAGGAGCTTATTTACAGTGTACTGAAGGATTTCAAATATATCATTCCGCAGGGCGGGCCGATGACAGGTATTGGGAATGACTTCCAGATAGCAAGTCTGTCAAACTGCTTTGTTATCGGCAATGAAGGGTCCTCCGATTCCTACGGCGGCATAATGAAGATTGACCAGGAGCAGGTACAGCTGATGAAAAGAAGAGGAGGGGTGGGTCATGATCTTTCCCATATACGCCCGAGAGGAACACCGGTTCTGAACAGTGCCCTCACTTCAACAGGCGTTGTCCCTTTCATGGAACGTTATTCAAACTCCACACGCGAAGTGGCACAGGACGGAAGGAGAGGTGCCCTCATGCTTTCAATATCCATCAAGCATCCTGATTCCGGCAAGTTCATCGATGCAAAAATGGAAAGCGGCAAGGTTACCGGAGCCAATGTATCGGTTAAGATTACCGATGAGTTCATGAAGGCTGTTGAGCAAAAAAGCGTATTCCGCCAGCAGTATCCGATCGCTTCTGCCAATCCGAAGTTCACCAGCGACGTGGATGCAGTAACACTCTGGAACAAGATTGTGCATAATGCATGGAAATCCGCCGAACCGGGCGTACTTTTCTGGGATACCATCATAAGGGAGAGTGTGCCTGACTGCTATGCCGACCTGGGCTATGCGACGGCATCCACAAACCCCTGCGGGGAAATACCTCTCTGTCCCTATGACAGCTGCCGCCTTCTCGCAATCAACCTGTACAGCTATGTGAAAAACCCCTTTACAAAGGAAGCTGAATTTGATTTTGAGCTCTACAAGGAGCATGTGGGCCTGGCCCAGAGGATAATGGATGATATAATCGACCTGGAGCTGGAAAAGATAGATGCCATACTGGAAAAGGTGGCTGCCGATCCTGAACCCGATGAACTGAAAAGGGTGGAACGCAATCTCTGGAGGAATATCCGCAGGAAAACCGAGGAAGGAAGAAGAACAGGCATCGGAATAACTGCCGAAGGGGATATGCTTGCTGCCCTGGGATTGAGGTATGGTACTGACAAGGCGACGGATTTTTCCGTTGAAATTCATAAAACCCTTGCCCTCGAGGCCTATAAATCTTCAACCTATCTGGCCAGGGAAAGAGGACCCTTCAGTATTTACAATTCAGAAAGGGAAAAAAACAATCCGTTTATTCTGAGACTGAAGGAAGCAGATCCTGTGCTTTACAACAATATGGTGAAATTCGGAAGAAGGAATATTGCCCTGCTTACCATCGCCCCTACCGGGACCACCAGCCTGATGACCCAGACAACTTCAGGCATTGAACCGGTGTTTTCAGTGTTTTACAAGCGCAGGAGAAAAGTGAATCCCAATGACAAGGATGCCAGGATCACTTTCAGGGATGAAGTGGGAGATTCGTGGGAGGAATTCAATGTCTTTCATCATAAATTTATCGAATGGCTTAAGGTCAGCGGTTATGATCCGGAGAAAGTGATGCGGATGAAAGATGCGGAGATAGAATCAATCATTGCTAAGTCACCTTATTACAGGGCAACCGCCAATGATGTCGACTGGATTGCAAAGGTGAGAATGCAGGGAGCAATACAGAAATGGGTTGACCATTCCATAAGTGTTACCATAAACCTTCCTTCGGACGTGAAGGAGGAACTCGTGAGCGAATTATATCTCACAGCCTGGAAATCGGGTTGCAAGGGTGCTACCGTGTATCGCGACGGATCAAGGGCAGGGGTACTGGTAAACGGCAAACCCGAGGCCAGGACGGAAAGGCCGAAACGGCCGAAGGTACTTAATTGTGATGTAATAAGATTCAATATCAATGAAGAGAAATGGGTGGCCTTTGTCGGGCTGAAGGACAACAAGCCCTATGAGATCTTCACGGGTATTGCAGATGAGGAAATATTTCCCATTCCCAAGAGCATTGTAAAGGGACAGATAATAAAGCACAAGCCGGAAAGCGGCAAAAGCCGTTACGATTTCCAGTATACCGACAAGTACGGCTACAAGAAAACAATGGAAGGCTTATCCCATATGTTCAAACCGGAGTTCTGGAATTATGCCAAGCTTATTTCCGGCGTGCTCAGGCACGGAATGCCGATTGCCGATGTGGTAAACCTGGTCCAGTCACTGAAACTTGACAGTGAATCCATCAATAACTGGAAAAACGGAGTTGAGAGGGCCCTGAAGAAATATATTCCCAACGGGACCAGAGCCAAGGGGAAATGCAGTGAATGCCATTCCGAGAACCTTGTTTATGAGGAAGGCTGCCTCATCTGCAAGGATTGCGGATCATCAAAGTGCGGATAAAAGGTTGCAGGCAAAAATTGCCGGTAATTAAATGCGGCCATTGACACCCGGGGAGACTTACTTCAATACTCCCGTTTCCCTGCCTATCTTTTCAAAAGCCCTTACAGCAGTATCCAGATGTTCTCTTTCATGGGCGGCAGACAGTTGCACCCTGATCCTTGCCTCACCCTTCGGAACAACAGGATAGGAAAATCCGATAACATATATCCCTTCCTTCAGCAGTTTTGCGGCAAATTCCTGTGACAGTCTTGCATCATAGAGCATGATTGCGCAGATTGCCGACCTGGTGGGCTTGATATCAAATCCGAGATTGGATATTCTGCTAATGAAATACTCCGAATTGCGGTGCAGCTTATCCTGCAGTTCATTGTTCCTGGTCATCATGTCAATCATTTCAATCCCTGCAGCAGCCACAAGGGGCGGAATTGAATTGGAGAAGAGGTAGGGCCTGGATCTCTGGCGCAAAAGTTCAATTATCTCCTTTTTTCCCGTTGTGAAACCGCCTATTGCCCCTCCGAAAGCCTTTCCGAGAGTTCCCGTGATAATCTCTGCGCGGCCCGGCATGCCGAAGAATTCGGTAACCCCCCTTCCGGTTTCGCCAACAACACCGGCGGAATGGGATTCATCAACCATTATCATGGCCCTGTACTGGTCCGCAAGCTCGGCTATTCTTCTGAAAGGTGCCACATTGCCGTCCATGGAAAAAACCCCGTCAGTCACTATCAGCCTGAACCTTTGTGACTGCGCCAGCTTGAGCTGTTTCTCCAGTTCATCCGTGTCGGCATTCGGATAAATATACCTTTTTGCTCTGCACAGGCGGACCCCGTCAATTATGGATGCATGGTTCAGAGCATCCGAGATTATGGCATCCTCCTCAGTGAGAAGAGGCTCAAAAACCCCGGCGTTTGCATCGAAACAGGATGCATAGAGTATAGTATCTTCCGTCATGAAAAACCTGGAAATCTTCCTCTCCAGTTCTTTGTGAAGGTCGCTTGTCCCGCAGATAAACCTTACTGACGACATTCCGTATCCGTGATCCTCAAGGGCCTTTTTTGCAGCTTCGATGAGCCCGGGATTGTTTGACAGCCCGAGGTAGTTGTTGGCACAGAAATTCAGGACCTTCTGGCCCGTGTTAAGCTCTATTTCAGCACCCTGGGGAGATATGATTATCCGTTCACTCTTGTAGAGACCGGCTTCCTTTATTTCTTCAATGATTTTCCTAAGGTGCTTCTGATAATCTGTATACATATCCTGTGTTTTAGTCTTGGTGTTTTAATCTTGTTACGCGGAATTCATACGCCGGGATGGGTTTTCCGGTAATTTCCCTTCAGTACCAGTTGAGAATGACCTTTCCGCACTTACCCTCTTCCATTATCCTGAATCCCTCCTGGAAATCATCAATATGGAGGCGGTGGGTTATCACGGGATCAAGGTTTATGCCACCTATGATCATCTGTTCCATCTTATACCAGGTCTCCCACATTTCCCTGCCATAGATTCCTTTCAGGGTTATTGCCTTGAAAATTATTTCATCCCAGGGTATCTCGAAGTTTGAAGGCAGAAGGCCAAGCAGGGAAATATTCGACCCGTTATACATGTTGGAAATCATTTCTATGAATGCCTGAGGAGACCCCGACATTTCCAGGCCCACATCAAATCCTCTCATCCCGAGCTGCCTGACGGCATCGGATATTTTTTCTCCCTTTGAAGGATTTATGGTAAGGCTTGCTCCCATTTTCCTTGCTATATCGAGCCGGAAATCGCTCAGATCACTCACTACGATGAACCTCGCTCCCGCATATCGTGCAATAGCCACGGCCATGCTTCCTATCAGCCCGGCACCGGTTACCAGCACATCCTCTCCGAGAAGCGGGAATGAAAGGGCCGTATGGGTTGCATTTCCGAAAGGATCCATAATTGCTGCCCAGTCATCCGGTATGCGGTTGTCAAGGGGAACCACGTTGGCAGCCGGAATCCTTACATATTCGGCAAATGATCCGTCGATATGAACCCCGATACCTATGGAATTCTCACATACATGTTCCTTTCCACGGCGGCAGTTCCTGCAATGTCCGCAGGCAAGGTGACCTTCCCCGGTAACCCTGTCGCCAATTTTGAGATTCGTGACACCGGCTCCCATTTTTTCAATGTAACCCATGTATTCATGGCCGATGATCATCGGGGTTTTAATGGTTTTCGCCGCCCACTCATCCCATTTGTAGATATGGAGATCGGTGCCGCAGATGGCGGACTTTTTGACCTTTATGACAACATCGTTCAGACCCGGTTCGGGAATCGGTACTTCCTGCATCCAGAGACCCTTTTCGGGACGAGCCTTGACCAGTGCTTTCATCGTGTTCATGCCTTTGAAATTTGAGATGAAACATAACAGGAGTACTCAAATGTACATGAAAAATTCCTATAAACCCACAGGCAGATAAAAATACGGAAATAATGATGATTACTGCATGCAGTTTAAAGTAAAAGGCTTTAGTTATCTTTACAGGATTAATCAAATTATTTCTCAATGCAGGTACGAGTAAGATTTGCGCCCAGTCCGACGGGCCCTCTCCATATAGGGGGTATACGGACGGCTCTTTATAATTATCTTTTTGCAAGAAAGCATAATGGTACTTTTATTCTCAGAATAGAAGACACAGACCAGGCGAGGCTTGTTCCGGGAGCCGAGGAATACATTTTTGAATCACTGGACTGGTGCGGAATACAAGTTGATGAAGGTATTCGCGAAGGAGGAGATTCCGGGCCCTACAGGCAGAGCGAAAGAAAGGAGCTGTACGGCAGCTATGCGGATATGCTTATTTCTGCTGGTGATGCCTATTATGCTTTTGATACTCCCGCTGAGCTGGAACAACTGAGGGCGGACGCGGAGAAAAAAGGGGAGACCTTCATTTACAATGCATCTGTACGGGACAGACTGCAGAATTCCCTCGCACTGCCTGAAAAGATGTGGAAAGAGAGGATGGAGAGGGGAGAGCCCTTTGTTGTCAGGTACAGGATGCCCTCCGGCGAAGACATACATTTTGACGACATGATCCGCGGGCATATTGTCGTGAATTCCGGAACCCTTGACGACAAGGTGCTTTTCAAATCCGACGGGATGCCCACCTATCATCTTGCAAATATTGTTGATGATCATCTGATGGAGATCACTCATGTCATCCGCGGGGAAGAATGGCTGCCTTCACTTCCCCTTCATGTTTTGCTTTACCGTTCTTTCGGATGGAAGGCACCTGAATTCGCACACCTGCCACTGCTTCTCAAGCCCGACGGCAAAGGGAAGCTCAGCAAGCGCGACGGTGACAGGATGGGATTCCCCGTGTTTCCGATATTCTGGCCCTATGGGGAAACGGCAAAAGGATACAGGGAAGAAGGATATTATCCGGAAGCTTTTGTCAACATGCTGGCACTGCTCGGATGGAATCCCGGTACGGAACAGGAAATATTCAGCATGACAGAACTGATAGATGCCTTTTCAATGGAAAGAGTCAACAGGGCGGGATCCAGGTTCGACCCTGACAAGGCCAGATGGTTCAACCACCAGTATCTCCAGCACAGAAGCAACAGGGAACTGGCTCTGGAATACAGGGAAATACTCAGAACAAAAGGCTATCATCTCGACATTGGTGATATTGAAATACTCGTTGGAATGGTGAAGGAAAGGGTGAACTTCGTGCGGGATCTATGGCAGGAAACGGATTTCTTTTTTATCAGGCCGGAGAGCTACGATGCTGATGTCATCAGAAAGAGATGGACTGCCGAAACTCCCGGACAGCTGCTGGAACTGAGGGAGCTGCTGGACGGCATGGATGAACTCAGGCCTGATATTGCAGAACAGACGGTGAAGTCATGGATTTCAGAGAAAGGTTATAAAACCGGTGCGGTGATGAATGCCTTCAGGCTTGTTATTGTCGGCGCCTCACGCGGACCGGGAATTTTTGATATTATTTCCTGGATCGGAAAGCAGGAAACCCTTGAAAGAATTGACAGGGCACTGGAGCTTATAGGAAAAGATGCATTATGAGCCTGCCGGATCCTGGTGATTATATTGATATCCACACCCATCACGGCACCCATCCGGAAAAGGGCATCTTTTCCGTGGTAAGCCTGATGGCACATGAAGAAGCCGGACTTCTTCCCCTTCCCGGGATCGCCTATACCTTCGGGATTCATCCCTGGCATCTCAGTGCTTCATCCTATGAGGATCATATTTCCGGAGTAAGGAAGGCCGCGGCTGACAGCCGGGTGCTTGCAATAGGCGAAGCAGGCTTTGACAGGCTGAGGGGACCTGATCCGGAGCTTCAGAGAAAGGCATTCGAAGAACAGGCTCTGATTGCCGCGGAACACCATAAACCTGTGATTGTTCATTGTGTCAGGGCATGGGATGAACTGCTCCGGGCCCGAAAACGACTCAGGCCTGCAAGACCCTGGCTTGTTCACGGTTTCAGGGGAAGCAGGGATCTTGCCGCCCAGCTGATATCAAAAGACATGTTCCTTTCATTCTGGTTCGGTTTCATTATCAGGCCCGAAGCCGGAAAACTGATACGAAGCCTTCCCCGGGAAAGGATATTTCTTGAAACGGACGGATCAGGAGCCGGGATAAGGAATATTTACGTAAAGGTTTCTGCCGACCTGGATATTTCTGTTTCCGGACTGAAACGTATTATCTACGATAATTTCATGGATTTTTTCGGATGAAATGATTTCTCCGGACCGGTTTATGCAGCCTGTTCCTTATTTTTACACCAGGCGTGAAATGCCGTTGTTGTTAAAAATTGATCATCATGTTGTCACAGTGGCTTGAACGGACTGAAATGCTGATCGGGACAGAGAGCCTGAAGAAGCTCCGGGAATCCCGGGTTCTTGTTGTCGGATTGGGCGGAGTGGGGGCCTGGGCTGCGGAAATGATATGCAGGGCCGGAGTAGGCTCGATGACTGTTGCGGACGGGGACAGGGTTCAGCCTTCAAACATCAACAGGCAGCTCCTGGCGCTTGAAAGCAGTGTCGGCATGTCAAAAGCCCTTCTTATGGGCGAAAGACTGCTGGGGATAAACCCCGCACTCAATCTTACTGTTATTGATGAATATGTGAGGGATGAAGGAATAATAACTGTTCTTGATGCGGGTTACGACTATGTAGTGGATGCCATAGATTCTCTTTCCCCCAAGGTCTTTCTCCTGTACCATGCCCTCGCCCGGAATTGCCGGATTGTCAGTTCAATGGGATCAGGCGGGAAATTTGATCCGCTGAAAATAAGAATCACTGACTTTTCGGAAACCAGCGCCTGTACGCTGGCCCGGCTCCTCAGGAAAAGGCTTCACAAGCTGGGTGTCAGGGAGGGGTTCAAGGCAGTCTGGTCGCCCGAGGCAACGGATAAAAAGAAGATCATACCGGTTGCAGGGGAACGAAACAAGGCTTCAATAGTCGGAACCATTTCCTATATGCCTGCTGCATTCGGCATTGCCTGTGCTTCCGTTGTCATCCGCGACCTTGCCGGGATAACCTGACGTTCACCCCGTCTTGCCTTTCTTTCTTTCTTTCTTTCTTTCTTCTTTCCATCTTTCCATCTTTCCTTCCTTCCTTCCTTCCTTCCTTCCTTCCTTCCTTCCTGATCAGTCATACCCGCACGGCTTTCTAAATTATTATTCCTGATCATCAGCGAACCTTACTCGATGATTCCGTTTCTCTTTATATTGTTCCGCCTGAAGATGAAAAATGCCGGAATCCCCACGGCTACAGTCAGCAGGGCAACCGAGGATTCAACCGGTTTTTCCATGAACGAGAGTATAAGTATGAGCAATCCTGAAGCTATATATATAATCTGCGTATAGGGAAATCCTTTGAGCCTGGGAGCTCCGGGATTTTCCTTCCTGAGCTTCCAGATGCCGATGACGGTCATGATGGGAAATATTCCGAGGGCGAAGCCCATATAAGTCAGAACCTGCTCGAAAGTGCCCGAGAAAGCCAGTATCACTGCTATGAGACATTGAAACAAGATTGAATTGGAGGGCACTTTAAATCTTTCATGTATTCTGGCTGCCGATCTGAAGAAGAGGCCGTCCTTTGCCATTGAATAATACACTCTGGGGCCGATTATTATGAAAGCACTGAGGGAAGAAAACAGGGCAAAGGCAATAAGAAGCGAAACAAGGATTTCTGCCGGTTTCCCGAACAGATTGCCCATTGCCAGACCGCCTACCGAGATGACATCCTTCATTTCGGAGGGTTTGATGCTGTAAACATACAGAACATTTACTCCCAGATACAGCAGTATAACGATTCCGGTCCCGAGAATCAGTGAACGGGGCAGCGTCCGGACGGGATTCTTTATTTCAGCACCCAGATAGGTTGAAGCATTCCATCCGCTGTATGAAAACATGATCCACATAAGTGAAAGGCCTATTGTTTTAAACCCTGACAATCCTGACAGCATTTTTCCGCCTTCGCTGAAATTCCGGAAATCTCCCCTTCCCGATCCGAATCCGGCTATCAGCAATACGACGATCAGAAGGACTTTCAGCAGGGTGAGGACATTCTGAATTCCGGCACCGTATTTTATTCCCCTGTAATGGATGAAGGTGAATATTACAATTATACTTACGGCAAGCATCTTCTTTGTCAGTTCCGGTCCCATTATTCCTGCATCCTGTATCCATATGAAGAAGCCTGGCACCGCTCTTGAGAAATACTCGCTGAAGCCAAGGGCTGATGCGGCAATGGGAGCGGAGAATCCTACCATGAAGGAGACCCATCCGCTTAAAAAGCCAAAGATGGGATGATAGAGTCTTGAAAGGAAAAGATATTCCCCTCCCGCACCGGGCATTGCCGCTCCGAGCTCACCATAGGAGAATGCGCCGCAAAGTGCGATAATACCTCCTATGGCCCAGAGGGCTAGCATCAGCAGGGGGTTGTGAAGGCCCGACATCAGAAGCCCTGATGTCGTGAAGATCCCTGCGCCGATCATGTTGGCTATAACAATGTTTGTAGCAGGGAAGAGTCCCAGCTTTCTCTGTAGTTTATCTTCCGTCATAATCAGCCGGGATTATTTTTCAGATTTCTTATAACTTATTGAGACACCTCCGCCGTCGCTGTTGACTGTTGTTTCATAATTATCAAGGCTCCTGACGTACTGCAGAAATTCAGCCGGACCTCCGTAGGCTCCGTATCCGCCGTATCTTCCTCTTCTGTCGTAAACGTTATGAGCTGTAAAACAACCACCGACAACCAGTTTGGGATCAATATCAATGAAATAATTCTTATACCATTCCTTGTCTGCATCGCTGAAAACGAAATCGAAAGATCCTTTCAGCTCTTTTACAAGAACATGGGCATCGGCCAGCCGGGCATCAATGTATCTGTCCAGTCCTGCTTTCCTGAAATTCTCAAGAGCCCTGCGGTGCCTGCCCTCATCAATATCAATTGTTATCAGCCTGCCCCCCGTTTTGCTTAATGCCCAGGCTATCCAGATGCCTGAATGACCCGTGGAAGTTCCTATTTCCAGAGCGGACCTGTATCCGTTCTTTATAATTATGTCATACAGAAGCCTGCCATCCACTTCAGGAACATTCATGTCGTACCAGCGGCGGGAATTCTCAGACAGGAATTTCCTCACTTTTTCATCAAGGGCGGGGTCTTCCTTTAAGGACTGGGAACTCAGCGGCATACCGGTGAAAATTATAAGTGAGATACATAAAGGAAAAAACAAAATACCTTTCGTCATGGTGTAATTCTGATTTTAATGGTATTACAGCCTGTCCTGCAAAAAGCGGGAAACCATGCATGACTGCAAATTATATTTTTTTGTATTTGATAACGTGATCAACTATTCGGGTTTCATTTTTATATTGAATGATGGAATAAGTCTTTTTAAAACTATAGACAGATAAATATACTTTATTATTCCGCACGGGACACGTGAAGGCTTTTAATTATATTTTTTTAATAACTTTTAACCTTGTGCCCGGTTTGCCGGGAAACAGTTATAAAAACCGTCAGACAGGAATCACGGCTTGTTTTCGGCGGGATGAGTCCGGGAGATTTGCAGTGCTGCTGTAGTCAGGTCAATTTTATTGCAGGTTTTTAATCCTTTATTTTAGATTTTTTTGGTAACTTGTAGGAAAATTACCTGATCAGTAACTTAAATCATTTCAGCAATGCGAATAATAATTGCAGGTTTACTGGCTTTTGTGATATGGTGTGTTTTTTCGGCATGGATGTTCAATGATAATTTGCTTCCGGTACTGAAGAAACAGGCTGTAGAGCCAGTGCCTGCCGACAATGAGGCAAGAGTGGCAGATTCTTTAGCCCGGCTTAAAGCATCAATGCCTGAATCACTACTGGTTTATTTTGATTTCGGCAAATCAGAAATCAAAACAGATCTGCAACTGGAAAGCAGGATCGCTCCATTCAGAGCATGGCTCCGGGATCATCCTGATTCAAAGCTTCTTATAACCGGCCACACTGACCTGATCGGCACACATGACTACAATATGCAGCTCGGTATGGAAAGAGCTCAGGCTGTTGCAGGCAAGGTCCTGGAACTGGGAATTGAAAGGAACAGGATAATAACTGAATCAAAAGGTGAAACCCAGCCTGCAGCCGGATATATCAGCGAAGAAAACAGGTCAAAAAACAGAAGAACAGAAATAACTATTAAACTCCCGTGATATGATTCTATTATTAATGCCTCCCGCAATGTCCGTGGCCGGAGCTGTGGTCCTGACGGTTGTACTGCTCCTGGTTGCGGCAGCAATAGGTTCTGTTACGACGTGGTTCTATGCAAAATCAGTGTATACCCCCGTTATTAAAAAGCTTGAAGAGGAAAAATCCGGCCTTCAGATGCAGGTTGCCGACCTGAATGATGAAATCAGAAACCTGGAAAAAAGAATTGATTCCCTGAAGGACGATGTCAGCAGGCTTGAAAAGCAGGTTGAATCGCTTGAGGAGAATGCTGCCGGACTTGAAAAGACTCTGGAACAAAAGGAAAGCCAGATAAAGGAACTGAAGAAAAAGGTGAAGGAATAACACAGCTGAAAGACTGGTGTGGCTTAAAGTGCATACAGGGTATTCCCGATATCAATCCGCAGTGTCGGCATGCCCGGGGCCGCCGGCCGGCAGCCCGTTGCCCTTAACCGGACGGAAACTATTCTCCTATCGAAGCATGGTACTCCTGAATGGATCTCACAATATATGATCCGTTATGCCTTTCCCTTATTCCTTCCGTTGCTGAAAGGGCAGCAGAAGTAGTGGTTATATAGGGCAGCTTGTATCTGATGGCGTTTGTCCTGATGTATGAATCGTCATATTCACTCAGTCGTCCGGCCGGAGTGTTTATAAGAAGATCAATTTCACCGTTCTTTATTGCATCAACAATATTCGGCCTTCCTTCATGGACTTTCAGTACCAGTCCGGCAGGTATTCCATGATCCTCAAGGAATTTTCTGGTTCCTGAAGTTGACAGGATGGTGAATCCCATTTTGATAAAGTTACCGGCTATTTCCAGTATGCGCTCCTTGTCGCGGTCTGCCACGGTGATAAGAACCGTCCCCTTCACCGGAAGCGGCAGTTGTGTTGCTTCCTGCGACTTGAAGAATGCCATTCCGAAGGTATCGGCAATGCCCAGCACCTCTCCGGTGGAGCGCATCTCGGGCCCCAGCAGCGGGTCTATGGCAGGAAACATGTTGAATGGAAAAACAGCTTCCTTCACGCCGTAATACTTTACCGGCCTGTTCCTGAGACTGAATTCAGGCAGTTTCTTACCGAGCAGGATATGTGTTGCAACAGCTGCCATTGACACGTTGCAGACCTTTGAAACGAGAGGCACCGTTCTCGAGGCCCTGGGATTTGCTTCCAGAATATATACGTCATCCCCGTAGATTGCATACTGGATATTCATCAGTCCCACAACGTTCAGCTCCATCGCAATCCTGCGGGTATAGTCATAGATCGTCTTCTTGTGCTCCTTTGATATTGTAACCGAAGGTATCACACAGGCAGAATCGCCGGAATGAATGCCTGCATACTCGATATGCTGCATTACCGCCGGCACAAATGCATCAGTCCCGTCAGATATTGCATCTGCCTCGGCCTCAACGGCATCCTCAAGGAACTTGTCAATGAGCAGAGGTCGGTCGGGAGACACTTCCACGGCTTTTGTAACATATTCCCTCAGCATCTGTTCATCCAGAATGATTTTCATTGCTCTTCCCCCGAGCACATAGGAAGGTCTTACCATAAGCGGATAACCAATCCTTTCAGCAATTGTCCGGGCTTCCTGGAGATTGCTTGCCATACCTGAATCAGGCTGGGGGATTCCCAGTTTTTCGATTATATGCCTGAACTGGTCGCGGTCTTCCGCCAGGTCAATGGTTTCGGAAGTGGTTCCGAGTATCCTCACCCCGGCTTCACTCAGTTCACGTGCAAGATTAAGGGGGGTCTGGCCTCCGAACTGTACAATGACTCCCTCGGGCTTTTCCTTTTCATAGATGCTCAGAACATCCTCGGCCGTCAGAGGTTCAAAATACAGTCTGTCGGCTGTGTCATAGTCAGTGGAAACGGTTTCGGGATTGCAGTTTACCATTATCGATTCATAGCCGGCATCCCGGATTGCAAAGGCAGCATGTACACAGCAGTAGTCAAATTCAATCCCCTGGCCTATCCTGTTCGGACCGCCTCCCAGAACCATTATTTTCTTTCTGTCAGTTATCCCAACCTTGTCGGGACCATTGTATGTGGAAAAATAATATGCTTCATCTTCAACCCCGCTGACAGGTACGGGCTCCCATGCTTCCCTGATACCCAGGGAAACACGCTTTGTTCTGATATCCTTCTCGGGAATCCCCAGCAGCTGTGACAGGTATTTGTCGGCAAAACCATTTCTTTTCGCGCTTGCCAGGACGTCATCGGGAGGCATTGATCCCCTGTATCCGAGTATAGCCTCTTCCTCATCCACCAGTTCCTTCATCTGGCGGATGAACCAGGAATTGATGCATGTCCTTTTCTGCAGATCGGCTATGTCAGCTCCCTTACGCAGGGCCTCATACATGATGAACTGCCTTTCGCTGGACGGATGTTTCAGTTTTTTGAGAAGTTCCTCCAGGGGTTTCCTGTTGAAATCTCTGGCAAACCCGAGTCCGTACCGTCCGATTTCCAGGGATCTGATGGCTTTCTGCAGGGCTTCCTTGTAAGTCTTGCCGATACTCATAACTTCACCCACTGCCTGCATCTGTGTTCCAAGCCTGTCTTCAAGTCCTTCAAACTTTTCAAAGGCCCAGCGGGCAAACTTCACCACCACGTAACCGGCTGAAGGTGTATATTTATCAAGGGTTCCTTCCTTCCAGTACGGTATCTCATCAAGGGTGAGCCCCCCTGCCAGAAGGGAGGATACAAAGGCTATCGGGAAACCTGTTGCCTTTGATGCCAGGGCCGAAGAACGGGAAGTACGGGGATTTATTTCAATAACGACCACCCTGCCGGTCTTCGGATCATGTGCAAACTGAACGTTGGTTCCTCCGATAACTTCGATGGCTTCAACTATGTCCCTCGCATATTTCTGAAGGCGTTGCTGAAGTTCCTGCTTTATTGTAAGCATCGGCACCACACAGAAGGAATCGCCCGTGTGGACTCCCATAGGGTCGACATTCTCAATAAAGCATACGGTGATCATCTGATTTTTTGCATCCCTTACTATCTCCAGTTCGAGTTCTTCCCAGCCGGCAACGGATTCCTCAATAAGTACCTGGTTAACAATGCTGGCAGAGAGGCCTTTGCTGACTGTCAGGCGTAATTCCTCGAGGTTGTATACAAGTCCACCTCCGGTTCCTCCCATGGTGTATGCCGGTCTTATAACAACCGGATAGCCTAGGGAGGCGGCTGTTTCTTCTGCTTCTTCCAGACTGCTGACAGCCCTGCTCTCAGGTGTGTCAATCCCGAGGCGGGCCATTGTTTCCTTGAAGGCAATCCTGTCCTCACCCCGCTCAATGGCATCAATATTGACACCTATCATTTCCACGCCATATTTTTCAAGTATGCCTTTCTTTGACAGCAGCAGGGATAGATTAAGTCCCGTCTGTCCTCCCAGATTGGGCAGAAGGGCGTCAGGCCTTTCCTTTTTTATTATTTCCGTAAGGGCGTATTCATTCAGAGGCTCAATATAGGTTATATCCGCAATGTCCGGATCAGTCATTATGGTAGCCGGATTTGAGTTGACCAGTATTATTTTGTAACCCATTGAACGAAGTGCCTTGCAGGCCTGGGTTCCCGAATAGTCAAACTCACAGGCCTGCCCGATAATGATCGGGCCCGAACCAATGATCAGTATCTTTTCAATATCTGTCCGTTTTGGCATAATTTACCTGAGTATTAATACCGCCGAAAGATAGAAAATCAAAACGAAGGCTAAATGAAACAGGTCAAAATTCGGCAATAAAATTATCAACTTAAATGATTCCCGGGGTTTCACTTTATGGTTTAGTGCGGCTTTCAGGCATATTACTTTCCGGTGCAGCAGTTGCACAGCAACGGGCAGATAAAATTCCCGCTTCAGCTGATTGTGCCTGAACGTAATCAGTAAATGCCGTGCTCCGTCAGTGTGTCCCACATCGCCCAGAAATTCTCCGGGGGAACATCTTCCTGGATGTTGTGGACCGTGGTGAAAACAAATCCTCCGCCGGGAGCCAGGATATCGATTATCCTTCTGACCTCATCCCTTACCTGTGCAGGGCTTCCGTCGCGGAGGGTTGACTGTGTGTTAACCCCTCCTCCCCAGAAGACAAGGTCTTTGCCGAAATCGCGCTTGAGTCCCTTCAGGTCCATGTCCGCCGCCGTGAACTGAACAGGATTGTAAATGTCAAGTCCGGCTTCAATCAGATCAGGAAGAAGGACACGGACCGATCCGCAGGTGTGCATGAATATCCTGACGCCGGGCATTCGATTTTTGATGTGTGACCATAGTTTCCTGAAACGGCTTATAACCGTTCTTCTCAAAAAATCCGGTTCAAGGAGGGTTGCAGTCTGGGTGCCCAGGTCATCACATTCGGAAATGACACTTATCCTGCCGGTCAGGTTGTTTTCAGCCAGCCAGTCGATCACCAGGTCCCAGTATGCCCACTTATACTCAAGAACCAGGTCAAGAAGCTGTTCAACTCCTGCCGGATCCGTCACGGTATCGATAAACCAGTTCTCATATCCCCTGATCCTCAGTGAGGTTTCTGTAAGACCGGCACAGTTTCTGTCGATGAGAACTCCATAGCCGGAAATCCCCTGTGCCTGCTCTGCCAGGTCCCTGCGTATGACAGCGGCATGGAGGGAAATGTCAGGCACCCTGTAATTTTTCAGGCCCTCAGAGATTGAGGGATAAGCTTCAAGCGGATAAGTATACTGGTTATAATAGATATCCCTGCTTTCGTCCATCTTCCAGAGACATCCCCACACATCGGTCACTTCGCTGACGTTTCCCCTGCGTATGACGATTTCTTCAAAATCCGGTATCCTGCGGGCCCCCATTCTCCTTACGTCACAATTCAGTTTTCTCAGGATATCTTCAGCCGGAGTTACTATCTGCTGGATAGGGTCCACTTCCTTCAGTTCATATTCAGCTGGCAGTCCCCTGTATTCCATTGCCCTGATGAAAGCTTTTTTGCTTATGCCGCTTACGGTTGTGGCGGCAATGTCGTAGGGAATCCTGTCAGGCTCCCTGTGGGAGAGGGCAGTGTTCAGCCGTTCAAGACTTTTCATGTTTAAAGGTTTAATGGTTTTATTTCAGGGATGAGGAGATGCATTATTCCCAGTGCAAGAAAATAACCCAGTGATGCAATAAGAAAGGGGATAGTATAGCCATCCATTCCCATGTTCTGCAGAAGGCCCCCTACCAGCTGTGCAATGAGGGCACCCCCGACAGCTCCTGCAAATCCTCCTATTCCGGTAACGGATGCAGTTGCCTTCCTGGGGAAGATGTCGGACATCAGGCTGAATATATTTGCCGACCAGCCGCAATGTCCGCCGGCAGCCAGGGCAATGAGCCCGACGGCAGACCACATATTGTCCACATGGGGAACAAGCATTACAGGAAGGGCAAAAAGGGCGCAGATCAGAAAACCTGTTTTCCTTCCCCTGTTGAGACTCCATCCTTTTTTGAGGAAAAGCGATGAAAGCCAGCCGAGGAGTATGCCTCCGCCCCACGACAGGAGGTAGATGGTGAAGAAGGGAATGCCTATTTCCTGGAGGTTCAGGCCATATTTCCCGTTAAGGTATTTGGCTCCCCAGAATAGATAGAACCACCATATGGGGTCGGCCATGAACTTGCCAACACATATTCCCCATGTTTCCCTGGTTTTCAGAAGAGTTGACCATTTTACCCTTTCCGTTGATTCAGGGATATTGTCGCTGTTGATGTGGTCCAGCTCCTGCCTGCTGACCAGGCGGTGCTTTGCGGGCTTCCTGTAAAAGGCCAGCCAGCAGGCTATCCAGACTGCGCTTACGGGGAAGGTCCACAGGAACGCAGCCCTCCAGTCATTGTTGAATGCCGATACCACCAGCGGTATGACAAGAGGTGAAAGAAGGGTTCCTGCATTTGCCCCTCCGTTGAAAAGGCCGACGGCAAAGGCCCTTTCCTTTTTCGGGAACCATTCCGCCAGAACCTTGTTTGCTACCGGAAAATTCCCTGACTGTCCGACTGACAGGCCAAGGCGTGCAAGGGCGAATCCTATCCATGATCCTGCCAGGGCAGTGGCAGCCTGAGCAACAGACCATAATCCGACGGAAAGAGCATAGCCGGATTTTGTTCCTATCCTGTCAACTATCACACCCATTACCAGGAAGCACAGTGCATAGCCAATCATAAATGCACTGTTGATATTGCCATACTGTTTTTCGGTCCATCCGATGTCATCCTGGAGGAATGGTGCCATTATCCCCAGAGCTGACCTGTCGAGGTACAGCAATGTTGTTGCCATAAACAGGAAAAACAGGATTATCCACCTGATGCCGGAGCGGGATTTTTCAGGTTTCACCGGAAGAGGTTTTGATGACACATGACAGTAATCGCTTTCCTGGTACGGTTCAGAGTCCGTCTTAAACTATACATTCTCCCGGACAACAAATGGTTCCCTGTATTCCCTGGTGAGCAGGGCATCCGCATCGGGTGCGTTTATGAATTTCATTTTCACCGGATCAAATTCAAGGGAACGCCCCAGGCGGTATGAAATATTCCCAAGATGTACCAGGGCACATGAATAGAATCCTTCCCTTATATCACCCCTGGCCAGTTTCTGGTCATTGGCCCGGATTGCATCAATAAATGCCTGGTAATGGTTCCCCAGTCCGCTTCCCCTTTCTCCCTCTTTACGTTCCTTGCCGTAATAGACTTGCCATTCATTCACATTTTTTGTCATGAATCCTTTCGAACCGTAGAAAAGATTTCCCACAACATTGTCTGCACTCACCATATAGGCGTCCTCAGCCGGATTGTCACTCCTGATCCCTTCCCGGTTGGTTATCCAGTGGCGCACTTCGAACTGAAGAATCTTCTTTTTGTCGCCCCCGCCGCCAGGACCGGGAAATTCAAACACTGCGATCAGCACATTGGGCGTGTTCTGGTCATCGTCAAACATGAAATGCCCTCCTGCGGCGGTTATCCTGGTGGGCAGCGTTACATTGAGCCCCCAGCGTGCAATATCCATTTCATGGACCCCCTGGTTGCCCATGTCTCCGTTGCCGTAATCCCAGTTCCAGTGCCAGTTGTAATGGAACCTGTTTATGGAGAAAGGCCTTTTTGGTGCAGGACCGAGCCAGAGATCATAATCAACGCCGGAAGGAACCGCCTCATCAGCTGTCTTCCCTATTGTGTCGCGCCATTTATAGCAAAGACCCTTTGCCATGTATACCTCGCCGAGCCTGCCGGAATGTAGGAATTCAGCCATTGACAGCGCACAGGGATTGCTCCTCTGTTCTGCCCCGTCCTGCACTATCAGCTTATATTTCTCCGCGGCCTCAACAAGCTTCATCCCTTCAAAGAAATTATGGCAGCAGGGTTTTTCAACCGAGACATGCTTTCCGGCCTGCAAGGCCCAGATTGATGCCAGTGCATGCCAGTGATTTGGAGTGACTACCGACACTGCATCAATATCCCTGTCCTCGTACAACTTCCGCAGGTCGGTGTAAAGCTTCGGTTTCGGGAGTCCCCTGTCGGTATAGTACTTCTTTACCCTTTCTTCAAAAAGGTTGCTGTCGGGGTCACACAGTGCCGCAACGTTAACATTGTTCAGCTTCTGGTATTCCCGGATGTGTTCCTGTCCCTGTGCCCTTATGCCGAGAACCGCAACATTGACCCGGTCATTGGCACCCTTCCATCCCGGGCCGGTGAGAATAAGGGGAGACATCCCCATTGCTGCCGATCCGGTCACGACTTTTTTACTGAATTCACGACGATCCATATCAATGATTTAATGATTTTTTGTTAAATATAATTTTTAAAAATGAACCTCTGATCACAGTTCAGCAATAAATTGTTGCAGGTATTTGGAATATAAAATAAAGGATTGCATTATACTTGCAGGATAATTGCCGGATAATAATCTGAATGGCACACGCTTTTTGGATATATTGCCGCTAACTGGAAAGGAAATGATTCAGAACCGGATAAAGCACAGCCTTTCAGCCGTATTTTTTGTTTTTGTATCAGCAGCACTGTTTTCCCAGAAGGTGTCTGTTGAAATCCTTAAAACAGAAGATGCAGCTGTTTCCGGATGGCAGATACTGGATGGCCAGTACAGAAAGGTGATTTCAGGAAATGATTTCAGCCGGGGTGATTCATTGCTCTTCTCTCTTGAAGCAGAAAAGCGATATCTCCTGGCAATCAGTCTGTCAGACAACCTTGTTCGGGACACGACGCTTTATCTGCTGATGATCAGCGGGGAGCCGGTACTCAGAATAAACTCCGGCCTGGAGCCGGGTGATCATTTCTTCCCCTTTTTTACCGGAGTCAAGAAAGAAGCCGGTAAGATAGTGGGGGGAACCGATGCCGACATTGCAGATTTCCCCTGGCAGGTTTATTACGAAGCAGGGCAGTATATATGCGGAGGATCAATCATTTCGGAAGACTGGGTGATCACTGCGGCACATTGTACACGCAACAAGGACGGAACAGCGGTTCCTCTGAATGAAATGTTCGTCAAGGCCGGGGCAACCAACCCCTATCAGGCGCAGTCCGGAAAAAAATATCTTATCAGCGAAGTGATTGTCCATGAGAATTTCAATAACCGGACCCTGGATAATGATCTTGCATTGCTCAGGCTTCAGCACCCGGTTGATGTGGTTAATGCAAAAGCAGTAAGGCTGCTCACTGCTGCTGATGCCCTTGAAGGAGCAACCGATCCGGGTGTGATGACATGGGTTACGGGTTGGGGACTGACACAGGTGTTTCCCGAAGAGTTCCCCTGGGTTCTGCAAAAGGTGCAGCTGCCGATAGTGTCAAAAGAACAGGCTTCCGTGGTCTGGAAAAACATATCCGACAATGTAGTGATGGCGGGATACCGGAATGCAGACAGGGATGCATGCAACGGTGACAGCGGAGGGCCGCTGGTGGTCAGCGTATCCGGAGAATACCGGCTGGCCGGGATAACAAGCTGGGGAAGCGAGGACTGCGATACCTACAGTGCCTATACCAGGATTTCAGCCTATGAAGACTGGATCAGGACAAACACCGGTATCAGTGAATATATCCCTCCGGTTCCCGCAGGTGGGGCGATAATATGTCCCGGGACTGTTTCCAGTGAATACAGTGTTAATCCGGTTTCCGGAGCCCAGCAGTATCAGTGGGAGCTCTATCCCGCGGATGCCGGTTCAATCAGCTTCTCTGCCGCTTCAGCAACAGTTGAATGGGATCAGGATTATCTCGGCCCGGCAAGTATCAAGCTGAGGGTAGTAATTAATAACAGGCTTTCGGAATGGTCGCGGCTGAATGTGGAAGTTGCGCCTGCAACACGGATAATCACCCAGCCGGGCGACAGAACCTTATGTGCGGGACAAAACATTGACCTAGGCATTACCGCGGAAGGACACAATCTTGAATATCACCGTTACAAGAACGGAATTCTGACAAACATCTTTGCTGACGGGGATTATTTCATAGCAGGTGCCCTGACCGACGATTCCGGCATTTACCGTTGCATGGTGACAGGATCCTGCGGTACGGCCTATACAAATGATATCAGTATTGCCGTTCATCCGCTGACCCGTATAAAATCCTTTTCGCGGGATATGACAATTGATTCCGGGGATGATGTGAAACTTGAGGTTGATGCATCGGGACATGAATTAAGCTATCAGTGGATTAAGGACAGGGAGAACCTGGCGGGCAGCAATGAGCCGGATCTCTGGCTGACGAATGCAAACTCATCAGATATTGGTCTTTATCAGGTTATGGTGTCAGGTTCGTGCGGTACAGAACTCAGCGGCAGGGCATATGTTTATGTAAGGCAGGAAGATTCCGCGCCGGATCCCGGTGTGATTGTCTGGCCCACCATTACGGATGGTGTCATTAACGCAGCCCTTGATTCGGATGAGTCGTACAATATCCGCATTTTCAGCTATACCGGAAGGATAATAAGGGAACTGAACAATTGCCGTTACAATACTGTCATTTACATGAACAATCAACCTTCGGGTATCTATATCATAAACATATACAACAGGCATTTCAGATGGAGTCAGAAGTTCATCAGGAAATAAAATTGTTGTACATTTATCAGGCCGTTGATAATTGAACTTCTCTGATGGGGAATAAGATACTGTACAGGATCCGGGTATATGGATTTGTCCAGGGAGTTGGTTTCAGGTGGAATGCCGCAAGGGAAGCCAGGAGAATTGGTATTGCCGGGCATGTGCGGAATATGCCTGACGGCAGTGTGTATATTGAAGCGGAAGGCAGCAGGGAACAGCTTGAGAAGTTCACGGAATGGTGCAGGGAGGGGCCCGGCTATGTTGAATCTGTTGAAACGGAATCATCCGTCCCCGTCAATTACAGGGATTTTAAAATAATACATTGATAAACCGGTAAAATAAATCTAAAACACATCATGAAAACAGACAGGAGAACATTTATCAGGACAGGAACTATGGCGCTGGCAGGCACTGCACTGTTGGGCAGTAAGGCTTTTGCCGCACCCAAAGGGAAGGGAATGGTTGGACTGCAGCTGTATTCCATCCGTGCCGCCATGGCAAAGGATCCCCTGGGATCGCTCAGAAAGCTCGCAGATATGGGCTATGTATATGTTGAGCATGCCAATTACATTAACCGCAAATTCTACGGATACACCCCTTCCGAATTCAGGAAGGTGCTTGATGATCTTGGCCTGAAAATGATCAGCGGCCATACTGTAATGGGCCGCCAGCACTGGGATGAGTCGAAACAGGATTTTTCCGACAGCTGGAAATATACGGTGGACGATGCCGCCGTGCTGGGGCAGCAGTATGTGGTGAGTCCCTCCATGGACAACAGCATGCGGAACAATTATGACGATTTCAGGAAATACATGGATGTATTCAACAAGTGCGGTGAACTGTGCAGGAAGCAGGGAATGAAATTCGGCTATCACAATCACGATTTTGAGTTCAGCGAAAAACTCAACAATGAAAAGCTTTTTGACATAATGATGAGGAGCATTGATCCTGATCTTGTGGTTGTCCAGCTCGATATCGGCAATCTTTACAACGGGGGCGCAGTTGCACTCGATGTTGTGAAGCAATATCCGGGAAGGTTTGAGAATATACACGTAAAGGATGAAATAGAATCAAGCGGCGGCAGGGAGAAATATGAAAGCTGTGTTCTGGGAGAAGGGATAGTCAATGCCCGAAAGGTAACCAAACTGGCTACAAAGATCGGCGGAACGAAAGTCTATATCATTGAACAGGAATCATACCAGGGAAGGGATCCCATGGACTGCATGAGGGAAAACCTTGCCGTTATGAAGAAGTGGGGATACTGACATTGGGTCTGCCGGTGTTTCGCGATAATTTCCTGACAAGGATCCAGATACCTGAAAGCTGAGGCGGTCTGACAAGCAGCCTGAGGATACTCTTTTTTTCATCATCCGTGATGAGGGGTGAATTGTTTGCATATTCCCTGCTGAATTCCAGAATGGCCTCAGAGTCATGGGGCCTTAGCCTGCAGCAGCTTCCAACCACCCCTGTGAACATTGTATCCAGGTTGTAGTATTCGTCAGTCACCCTGTTGATCAGCCGCGGAGGAATGATTTTCCTGAGGAAGCCGCCGTGGGGAGACATTTTGATTATCAGTCTGTTCAGGGCTTTCTGGTTCATCAGCATGGGAGGGAAGGTATCAAAAAACCATAGTTTGTTTTCATGAACACAGTAGTTTCTCAGTGTAGGATGAAACCCGATATCGATGTCCTTATTCCTTTTCTCCCTGAACTGAAGCATTTCGTCAAAAACCATGGTGCAAAGCTGTTTCACTCCTTCCAGGTCTTCACTGAGAATCCGGTTTCGCAACAATTCGTCATCCCTGAATGAATCCTGTATTATTACAAGCTGATGTTTCCTGTTTGACTTCCTTGACAGTATTATTGTTTCAGGGATTTTTATTCCGGCAAATCTGAGCTCCCTGACATAGTCATTATGGTTTCTGATAATACGGGAGATATATTCCTGGTTGTTCACGGGGAAATAGAGTTTGATAAAAAGGGCCCTGTCGCCGTGATAAACCCTGAATGGTCTTGAGAAATAACCCAGGACCGAGGATTTTTCTGCCGATTCAATATTCTGGAGAATTGTATTGATCTCCTCTGTTGTTAGCGCATTCATGGCAATATTCCGCACACAATATGTTGTTTATATCACAGATTACTGATTTCAGGAGGTCTGCGGTAAACTGTCCTTTTGTACCGTACTGACGGGTAGCCCAGGCATAAGGCAGTAAGCACCTGTTCCCTGCCATTGAGCCGTACCAGTTTTCTGACCGACTTAAACCTGTTTGCAAGTTCTACAAAATATCCGTTCATCAGAGTCCCTATTCCAAGAGTCTGGGCTGCCAGATCAATGGTGTTGGCGGCAATTCCCGCATCCCACTGGGGTATGCGGAAATATTTCTGTTCAGTATAGATTACCAGAAGGCACGGAGCGCCTCTGAGAAAGGTATCAACCCCGTCTTCAAAAAAGAGTTTTACCAGTCTTGATGCACTGCTTTTACTTCTGTCCTTAACGAAATACCTTACAGGAAAGCTTGCGGAAAGCTTCAGAACCATTCTCATCTTATCAGCCATTTCAGTCTTTATTTCCTGAAGTAGGGTTTCATCCGTAATGAATCTGTATTTCAGCAGCTGTTTGTTTGATCCCGACGGAATGTATCGGGCAACCTCCATCAGCTTATCAATATGCTCCTGTTTAAGAGGCTGTTTCCTGTAATTCCTGATACTTCTCCTGTTTCTTACCAGGTTTGAGAACTGTTCATAGCGGATGTCCGGATCAGTCATGGCGGTAAATGCACTCATGTCGGTCCTGGTGTTGACAATGGCATTTACAGGACAAATGGCAATGCAATGCCCGCAGTCGTTGCATCCGGCTTCGATAAGCTTTACCGGCCTTTTGTCATCAGCGATGATTATCCTCCGGGAACCACAGACTCTGCTGCATAAGTCGCATCTTGTGCATAAATCATAGTCTATCCTTATGTTCATAGAGTGTTGGGAGCTTTTTCAAAAGCTCAAAATTAGTCAAAGTCCGGTTTTATACAACAAACTCCGGATTATTCCTGTGAACAGCTGTGATGGCAGCAGGCAGCAGAGATCCTTTCCCCTCCGGCGCTGTTACGCCCCCAGGCAGGGGTATGGGTTAGAAAATGTTTCCTGATTTTATTGCAACCTGATGTATCTTTCGCACCAGTGCCTGTTCTGGTCGGGTTTTCCGCTGTTGTCAACGGGAAATATGTGTATGAGGGTGTCATTTCTTATTTCAAGCCATATTTTATTCTTATTTCCCTCATAGGCCTGATCGAAATGGTACATAATAGTTTCTTCATAAATATTACCGTCAAGTGTAAAGGTCCCCACGCCATATCTGTAGCTGGATGTTGTGTCGACCTCATATTTACCCACGAACATGAAATGCTTTCCTGACCACATTTTGATCTGGCTCACCTTGTAGCGGTCAGAAAAATAATTGGTTTTCTTTCCTTTTTCAATCATCTGCATCTGAACCATTTTCCAGGTGCCTTCCGGATAGTTTTTGGGACTCTTGCCGCATGCTGACAATATCAGCGCCATGATGACACTAAGAAGAAAAACTTTTTTCATAATTTCAGGTTTTAGTTATTTACTGTGATAGCCGGCTCCTATTCAGTAAATTTACTAAACAAGACAATACGAGTCAATAAAAACCGGTATTTAATGAGGGTGATCCAGTGCGAATTCATGCTGAAAAGTGCTGAAACAACAGTTTGTTCAGGCTGATTCCAAATACCACCGGTGTACGGCTGGCGATGTACTGCTGGCGATGTACTGCTGACGTTGTACTGCTGACAATATATGCCTGACGATGTACGACTGATACCGCCGGATATGGCATGTTACAGACGGTATGATTTAATATTTCGCAGGCCGGCCGTCCGGGGCACCTTCCCTGATGAAGGTCCTCAGATCCTCGTTGGCCGTTTTTATATCCTCTTCGCGCAGGTACATCATATGCCCGCTGCGGTACCCCCTGAATGACAAGCGGTCTTTCAGCCTTCCGCCCGGATCCAGCTGCCACATCATGTATTTTGAACTGAAATAGGTGGTTGCTCCGTCATAGTATCCTGTCTGGAACATTACCCTCAAACGCGGATTTCTGGCCATTGCCTGTCTCAGATTCTCCCGAATGTTACTGTTTCCCGTATCCCACGACCAGGGATGCGTAGGGCCGAACATGTAATATTTCAGGTCGGTCCTGAAATTCAGATGTTCACGCATGTAGTGGTTTATTGCAGGAGTGAAGGCATCCAGCCAGGCCGACATTTCGGCATTGTAATCCGGAGAGCTTCCCGCTTCCGTTTTATCTGTTCCGAGATATCTCGAATCGAGGCGGCCGAGTGTTTTTCCGTTTTTGTCCCTGAGCAGTTCTTTCCAGAAAAAGCTTGTCGGAATATTCAGGTTGAGCTGTAATACCGATTTTATGGAGATTCCTGAATAATATGAGATTTTTTCAGCAATGTGTTGTTTTTGCTGATCTTCAATGAAGGCTCCTCTGGCCAGGGCCGGCAGCAGTTCGTTTATTGTGAACTCTTCGGCTTCGGACAGAATTTCTGAAAGATCTTTTTTCTGAAGTTCTTCCGGCAAGGCCCCGTGATGCCAGGCGGTGGCTGTGAAATAGGGCAGGTTAACCGCTGCCGCCAGGGGCTGATCGGAGAACATCACGTTCATATGTGCGGGAGAAACAAGTATCACACCATTCAGATACATCCACTGGTTTTCCTGAAGCCGGTGAGCCAGCCCGGATACCCGTATGCCTCCGTAGCTTTCTCCGATCAGGTATTTCGGTGAGAGCCAGCGGTCATGTCTGGTAACAAATGTATTCAGCCATTCTGCCAGATAATTTATGTCAGCATTGACACCGAAAAAGAGTTTGCTTTTTTCCATATCCTCACCTTCGGGAATCATTCTTGAATAACCGGTGTTTACAGGATTCACATACAGTATATCCGTGACGTCGAGCACTGAATAGGGATTTTCATGTATTCCGTAAGGCTGAACGGGATAGCCTTCGGAGTCAATGTTCAGAGCCCTGGGTCCGGTATATCCTATCTGCATCCAGACAGATGCCGAACCCGGTCCTCCGTTGAATGATATCAGCAGGGGTCTCAGCGACATGTCCTTTATCCCTGTTCTTTTGTAATATGTATAGTGCAGTGTTGCTATTACTTTACCCTTCTCGTTCCAGACAGGCTGCATACCGTTGTTCGCGGAATAAGAAATCCTGGCTCCGTTTATGGTTACAAAATGGTTTGTTGTTATCATGGTATCGGCAGGAATCGTTCTGTTCTGTGCAAAAATTCCGGCAGTGATCATAAAACATGACAGAAGGAAGATGGTCTTTTTCATTTTACAGATTGTTTTTATTGTTTGTCAGGGAGTTGATCAGAATAAATAATTCTGCGGACTCCCGGGGCCTGAGTGACCACCAAAAGTAACATAAAATTGTATAATGATCCGGGAAATTGTTTTCTGCAGGATCCCTTTCAGAGGTTTAAACTCAACGTTTCAGGTATAGGAGCATAAAAAAGCTTTGTTCTGTTTATTAGAACTGTGCTTCTAGTTTACTCTTAGCTGCATGTGTATAGTTATTTTGGTTTTTGGCAATTCCTGCGCAGGAAGCTTAATCATGAAAAGCAGTAGTTCAAACCTCGAAATAACATTTCAGGCCTTATCAGATGATTATTTGAATTTTAAAAATATTAAAAACTCACTTTATTTGTTTAACAAATTTTATTGATTTAATTATTTTTAATTTAATTAAAAAGTTTCTTATTTTTAAGCTTAATAACTTAAAAACCTAAAAATAACTCTATGAATGTACAATTTCTTAATTGCAGGATAAATTATTTTATTCTATTCTGCATTCTGGTTAGTTTCCCTCTTATTGGTTATGGCCAATTTGAAGTAAGAGGAAAGGTCACAGATTCTCAATCAGATCAACCACTCGCAGGAGTTACGGTTGTTATAAAAGGTTCTACTACTGGTACGCTTACGGATATTGATGGTAATTATTCAATTTTAGCTCCCAGTGAGAAAAGCATTCTTGCATTTTCTTTTATCGGATATATTTCGCGGGAAGTTACAGTAGGTAATCAAAAGGAGATAGACATTGCACTTGAAACAGATGTTTTAAGACTTGAAGAAGTAGTGGTTATTGGTTACGGTACAGCAAAGAAAAGTGATCTTACCGGATCAGTTGTAAGTGTAAAAGCCGAAAACTACAAAACACAGCAAATGGTACAATTCACTGACATGCTGACAGGTACGATAGCAGGTTTTAATGCGAATCAGGGAACTTCAGCATCAGGAGGCGGAGCCTCACTTGAAATAAGGGGGCCAAAATCTCTTTCTGCAGGCACAGACCCACTTATCGTCCTTGATGGTGTCATATATACTGGGACACTCCGTGAGATAAATCCCAATGATATTGCTTCGGTAGATATTCTTAAAGATGCCAGCTCTGCTGCGGTATTTGGTGCCAAAGCAGCAGCAGGAGTTGTTTTGATTACCACTACCCGGGGAAGGCTTGGAAAGCCTACAATTAATTTCTCAACCAAGATCGGCATTGCTGAAGTAAATAATAAACGCCGGGGGCTTGGACCTGAAGAATATATACGTTTTCGTCAGGATTATTTCAGACAGATGTTCCCCAGCATTGATTATAATTTTTATACTCATCCTGACAAACTTCCGCCTGGTGTGTCAATTGACCAATGGCGGGCTTTAAGCTCTTCTCCTGTAGATGATAACATCCAGGAATGGATGGGGAGAATGAGGTTTTATCCGGAGGAACAGGAAAACTATCGTGAAGGCAGAACCATGGATATGTTTGATTATGTATTCAGGAAAGGTCTTCAGCAGGACTACGATCTTAGTATTTCAGGAGGAACTGAAAAGGCAACATACTATTGGTCAATAGGATATGCCAATAATGAGGGAGTCAGAGTCGGAGACCAGTTCTCAACAGTCCGTTCCCGAATCAATGCTGATTATAATATAACAAATTGGTTGTCAGTTGGGATGAATACCCAATTTTCTGACAGGAATGAAAATTCTGTTCCCGCAAGCCTCGATTTTTATGTCAACAGCCCCTATGGTGAAATGTGGGATGCAAATGGAAATTTAAAAAGATATCCTCACGGTCATTCGGATAATCCTTTGCTGGCCTACTACAGGACAGACAGATTAAATAAAACCAACAGTATTTTTTCAAATTTATTTGCGAACATCAGATTACCATATGGATTTAATTTCAGAGTATCCTTTCAGCCGCGTTATGGTACCACAAAATATGGGAGTTTCACGAACATAAGTGAAAAACTGGGTGGTCTGTCAACAGAAACACCTTCAGGAGAAAGAAGAGAGTCCTCAACTATGAATTGGATGGTAGATAATCTTTTAACCTGGAAAAGAGAAATAGGTATACATAATTTTGATTTGACTTTATTGGCCAATATAGAAGAAAACCAGTATTGGTCAACGTCAATGACAAACAAGAATTTTAAGCCGAATCAGAATCTGTCTTACCACGGACTCCATTTTGGTGATTCACCAGGAATAAGTATCAATGATACAAGAAGTACCGGTGATGCATTGATGGCACGTCTAAATTATACATTATTAAACCGTTATTTGTTAACTGCATCCGTAAGGAGAGATGGTTATTCTGCTTTTGGACAGAAAAATCCCAGGGCTGTGTTTCCGGCCTTTGCACTTGCATGGGTAGTTTCGGACGAAAGTTTCTTCAATATCGGATTAATTGACAGGATGAAGTTTAGAGTTTCCTGGGGTGCCAATGGCAACAGAGACATTGGTATTTATTCCGCACTGGCTAATACAGCTTCCAGCTTATGGTTCGATGGTACATCAACGCGTGTTGGTATCTATAATTCAACTCTTGCAAATACAGGTTTGAGATGGGAAAGAACCACCTCACTAAATTTCGGACTGGATATTACTTTGATGAAAGGCAGACTGGATTTGTCGGCCGATTATTATGACATGACCACTACAGACCTTTTAATGAGACGTGTTCTGCCCCAGGTTACAGGCTTCACCAGTATAATGGCAAACCTGGGTGAGCTTGGAAATAAAGGTTTTGAAATGACACTGAATTCAATAAATGTCAGCCAAAGAGACTTTACCTGGAAATCTAATCTGGTTTTCTCTCTGAATAGAAATAAAATAAAGAAATTATTTGGAGATATAGGAACCTATACCCTGCTTAATGAGCAAAGAGAGGGAGAACTTCCGGATTTTACTAATCTATGGTTTCCGGGTGAGGCTCTTGATGTTGTCTGGGATTACGATATAATAGGTATTTATCAACTGAATGAAGCGGATGCAGCAGCTGTCTATGGCCTCCAGCCAGGAGATTTCAAAGCCGTTGATGTCAACAATGACGGTAAGTTTGTAAATGTACAGGACAAGAAATTTATAGGATATAATAGCCCGAGATACAGGTTGGGAATAAGAAATGATTTCAACTTTATGAAGAATTTCACTGCCTCAGTTTTTATTCGTTCAGACCTCGGACATATTGGTTCATACAGTCCTGCTCTGAACAGTGGCTATGAATCAAACGACAGGTGGAACAGAAATGTCGGACCGGTACCTTACTGGACAGCTGACAGACCTAATAATGAATACGCACGTTTGAACTGCATCCGTGCCGTGTTTGGAGGAGGACTGATGATTTACAAGCCCAGATCTTTCACAAGAATACAGGATATTTCACTGACATACAATCTTCCTGCTGATCTAGCCAAAAGAATCAGTCTGAATAATCTGCAGTTTTTTGGATCAATAAGAAATCTTGCAACATTTACTAAATGGCCAGGTTGGGATCCTGAGTCAGGAATGACTCCTATGCCGAGAACCTATACAATTGGCCTCAATCTGTCATTATAATTTATGTTGAATGTAACTCTAAACAGATAAATAAAATGAAACGAATAAAAATAACATCCCTTATTACACTCTTCTTTCTATTGTGTATTTCCTGTTCGGATGAATGGTTAAAACCTGACCCGCTTTCTTTCTTTGCTCCCGAAAATATTTATGTGGATGCTGCCGGATTTGAAGCAGGACTTGTAAGATGCAGAAAAGAAATGAATGCGGAAAACCACGGTTATCAGAATCCGATTGCGGTTGATGTCATGTATACAGATATTGCAGTACCTCTTAGACAAAGTGATTTCACACAGAATACACCCAGCCTTGTTCAGCAGGTACCACTAGTATTGACAATATTCAGTAGTTTTTACGGGTATATTAAAAATGCAAATACTATTATTTCACGAATTGATAACATTACTTGGACAGACGAAGGGCTAAGAAACAGAATATTGTCGGAAGCTTTGTGGTTTCGTGCTTACTGGTATTATCGTCTGGTACATACCTATGGAGATATTCCATGGGTTGGAGAGGAATTAACTGGAGCAAAACTTGATTATTATTCTACATCAAGGTGGGCAATTCTGGGAAAACTTCAGGAGGATCTGGAATACGCAGTAAAGTGGCTTCCGATTACTTCTGGAGTTCCCGGTAATGTTACAAAAGGTGCGGCAAATCATCTTTTGGCAAAAATATATTTGGCCAATTGCGAATTTGATAAAGCTGTAAGCGCAACAACTGAAGTCATTAATGGTCCATATGCTCTGATGAAAGAAAGATTTGGAGTTGACGCGAATAAGAAATGGCATAATGTGATGTGGGATTTACACCGTTATCAGAATAAAAATATATCTGCCAATAAAGAAACGATTTATGCAACAGTTGACAGACCAGAAGCTCCCACAGAAACATGGTGGAGTAACCCTGGCACGTATTCAATGAGACTTTATACGCCCTCATACTGGAAAGTAATGGATGCAACGGGTAATCGAGCTTGCAACTGGCAAACAGTGGCGGGTGATACTCTTGGTATTGGCAATGGAGATGTGAGAACCAATGACTTCTGGCATTACTGGATGTGGAATGAGGCTGGTTATACCTGGGAGAATACTCCGGATATGAGAAGAGCTCCCAATAATTGGATTGAAATGGGTAAGGAAACAGCAGAAATTATTACTGTACGACCCGAGTCTCCGAATTTGGGAGAACCTTTATCAAAACAATATTATAAAAGTCTGGATGATACTGTGGACACCTGGTATTCATGGCCACAATATAAAACATATACTCCTACACCAAATTATCACCAGCCGCATGGGGGACAAGGAGATTGGTATACATTCCGGCTCGCTGAAACATATCTTCTCAGGGCAGAAGCTTATTACTGGAAAGGGCAACCCGATTTAGCAGCATCAGACATAAATGTGGTTAGAGACCGTGCTCATGCACCACTTATTACATCAGATGACGTTTCTATCGATTATATATTTACAGAACGCGCCAAGGAATTATATACGGAAGAGCCACGTCATTCAGAAATGGTACGGGTTGCATTCATTTTTGGGAAGCTAAACAGGGATGGTTACAGTTTATCAACAATGACAGAGAAGAATTGGTATTTTGACAGGATTATGAAATATAATCCGTTTTATAAAGAACCCAGGTACAGATTCTGGGATGCCACGGCATACATGGAACCAAAGCATTTTCTGTGGCCCATTCCTCAGACTGTCATTACTGCTAACACCATGGGTGTGATCAATCAGAATTACGGGTATGACGGCTATGAAAATAATGTCCTTCCGCTCGAAACGATACCTTAAATTATTTATTTAAATGTGTGGAAAAAGGAAATTGATTCCACACATTTATTTTCATTACCGGCATTTTTATAATCAAAACTTTGTTTAAAATTATTATGCGTAAACATCTGATTGGTTCTAAGAGCTTTAAATTATTAACTGTAATAATTCTAATCTTTTGTTCTTGTAAGAATCAACAACCTGCGGAATCATTCCTGACGGATATCATTCCGCAGGTTTCTAATACGGCAAAACAGAAGGCTGAACTGGAAAAGCTTCTTGCCTGGCTTCCTCCCGACCGGACTATAAACGGACGGGTTTCATTCCTGGATGAAACATTCCGCGACTGGCTGGCCAGAACAGGTGAACTTCCTCCTGAATTTGATAAAATGCCTTCACTGCCTTTCCTTCCCGATCCGCTGATACTGGATGAAGGCGGCAGGAACATACCTGTTAAAACAAAGAAACAGTGGAGAGAAAAGCGGGAATGGATGAAAAGGCAGCTGGAATATTATATTACCGGTACTTACCCGCCTCCGCCTGAAAACATGACATCAGTAATTGTGAGTGAAAATATGGATAATGAAACAATTTTACAGATTGTTGAGCTCACATTCGGACCGGACAACAGGGCGAAACTGACACTTGAGCTGATGATACCACCGGGGAAAGGGCCTTTCCCCGTATTCCTTACCCAGTGGAATCATCGTGAATGGGCACAGATAGCTGTCAGAAGGGGCTATATCGGATGTGTTTATGCAGGAGCAGATTCAAAAGATGATACGGAGGAATATTCGGAGATATGGGCAGGCCGCTATGATTTCACAAGACTGATGCGCAGAGCCTTCGGAGCTTCCAGGGCAATAGACTATCTGTACACCCTTCCTTTTGTGGACAGGGATAAAATCGGAATCACAGGCCATTCCAGAAATGGAAAATTATCTCTTATTGCGGCTGCATTTGATGAAAGAATTGGTGCCTGCATACCCAGTAGCGGGGGAACCGGTGCCGAGGTTCCCTGGCGATTCTGTTCACAGAATTATGATGTTGAGGATATTGCACTGCTGGCATGTGCTCAGCCTGCATGGCTTCATCCGCGGCTCAGGTTCTTCACCGGCCGTGAAAACAAACTGCCTGTTGACCAGAATCTTTTTATGGCCCTTATCGCACCCAGGGGACTGATGTTAAGCACGGCAATAACGGAAGGGGCAAGCAATCCCTGGGGTATTGAGCAGGCCTATCATGCCACCGGGAAAGTATATGAGTTTCTGGGTGCCCCCGATAACCTGGCCATCAGGTCACGTTACGGCCTGCACAGTATTTGTGCCCGGGATATGGAAGACTATATGGATTTCTTTGATTACGTTTTTAAACGCAGCAATCATAAACCGGAGAATCGCCTGTTTTACAACTATTCATTCGAAGACTGGCGCAGGCTGAGCGGAGAAAAGGTCAATCCCCTGGACTTTCCGGTTAAGGGTATCGGGGATTTGCTTGCAGATGCCGGGCAGAAATCAATCACCACTGTCAGTGAATGGGAATCAGAGAGGGAAGAGATAAGAAAAGCCATTCAACGGGTTCTGGGGGATGAACCTCCGGGCGTTACAAATCCGGGCCCTGGAAGTTTAAGCATGGGAGGCAGAGGCGAAAGTACTTTCGGTTCATTTCTGCAGCGGCCGGGCCCGGCAGCAGGAATGGGGGTAATGGCTATAACACCCTACAATGGTTTCGGAGATCAGCTGTTCGGCTATCTTTACTATCCTATAGATAAAAACGGGAAACCTGAAAACAATAATCTTCCTGTTGTTATATATCTTCATGAATATGATTATTCAAAAGGATTCAATTCCTATCATCAGATTGAATCATTTTTCAGATCAGTATGCGAAAGAGGATATGCCGTATTCGCCTTCGATATGATAGGTTTCGGAAACCGCATTGAAGAGGGGACACGCTTTTATCACAGGTATCCCCGCTGGTCCAGAATGGGCAAGATGATAGCTGATGTAAGAGGAGCTGTTGATGCACTGACAAATCTGGACTTTACAGACAGTTCACGAATATATGTTGCCGGTTATTCACTTGGAGCAACAGTCGGCCTGCATGCTGCGGCCCTGGATGAACGTATTGCGGGAGTGGTATCCGTTGCCGGATTCACGCCAATGCGCCTGAACACAGCTGAAAGGGGAACCGGAGGAATAAAGGCATATTCACATCTGCACGGACTGTTGCCAAGACTGGGATATTTCGCCGGCAACGAATCCCGGATACCCTATGACTACCACGAAGTACTGGCGGCAATAGCACCGAGGCCTGTTCTGGTTATAGCACCTTTGCTGGATAAGGATGCCCATTGGGAAGATGTACAGGAATGCGTTAAGCAGGCAGGGAAAGTATATTCTCTCTATGGTGCTGCCGGTAATATTGAGTTGTTTTCACCTGATGACTACAGCAGATTTTCAGTGGAAATGCGTGACAGTACATATTCCTGGCTGCAGAAGAGACAACTCTCCCCCGGTCCATGAATTGTTTTAGCTTATAAATCTGCCAGGTATCCTTGCCAGGAATGCAGCAAAGGGTGAAAATCTGCCAATCCGGATAAATAAACCAGAATGTTACCTTAGTTTTGCTTTTCCAGGGCTTCAACAACAGATGAGGAAAAGTTTTTAAGATCCTGCGGGTTTCTTGAGGTAATCAGATTCCCGTATACAACTACCGTTGAATCAACATATGTTGCTCCTGCCTGTTCGATTTCGCCTTTAATGGCACCAGTGCCTGTCAGAACAAGACCTTTCAGCAAATCAGCCGTAACAAGCACCTGGGGGCCATGGCAGATTGCAGCGGTTACTTTTCCGGTATTCCAGAAAGCCTTTACAAATTCAATAACCCTGTCATTTTCTCTCAATACCGAAGGTCCTCTTCCTCCCGGAAGGATCAGAGCATCAAAATCATCCGGACTGACCTCTGATACCGACTTGTCAATATTTATTGTGAATTCACTGTTGTATGCCTTTACCTTTCCGCGTTCAGGTCCGATTACAGTAATTTCATAACCATTGTTAACCAGATATCCCATGGGCATATAGGCTTCCCCGTCATGGAATCCTTCTGCAACCAATACAGCAATACTTCCTCGTATTGAATCATCTTTTTCCTTAACTGGTGCCTGTGTCTGGCATGCAGTAAAAGAAACCAGTAAAGCAAAAATGAAAACCTGTGCTAATTTCTTTTCTCTGTGTTTCATGATACTCCTTGTGTTTGGTTAATTAAATTCCGGTTTAGGTAAAAAATCCCGCCGGGGCGGGATGTTTTTGTTGCTCCGCCAGGGCTCGAACCTGGACTTTTCTGATCCAGAGTCAGACGTGTTGCCAATTACACCACGGAGCAGTATTTGGGAATGCAAATATATAAAATCCTGATAAACCTTCATGATATAATTTTAAAATGACCGGGAAAAAGATCTGTTGTCATGAAGTTTTCCGGAAAAAGTCCTTAATAAATGTATTCTGAAAATAATTCCCCTGAAGGAACAGACCGGTAATATATTGTGCCCCGGTTGAAAGACGAAGCTGTTTCTCATCTGTAATTCAGGAAATTGCGCAGGGAAACAAGCGAAGGAATACAAAGGAAAATGTGAAGGTACATACAAGTAAACATGTTGGAACAAGCAGATAAGCTGCGGGTAACATAAAGGGAAACACTTTGAACCTTATTTAAAAGAGCGAGGGCGCTCCACACTGTAACGCCCTCTGAGAAAATTGCCGGAATACTCCGGCAATCGGATCATAGTATGAAATAGATAACACTTATACGAAAAGCCTGGAAAAAAGTTATACCGGTCCTGTACAGGTCTTTCCGGCTCCTTTCAGCGTGGGAAACGGCACCTCATTGCGGGAACTGGCACCTCATTGCGGGAATGATACCTCATTGCGGGAACGATACCTCATTGGGGTAACCGGCACCTCATTTTCTGGACAGGTTTTCAGCGGTAGATGTGACTGGCGGAGCTGAGGATCCTGCTTCCCCTGCCCTTATTCCTGTTTCTTGCTGACCATCCTGGCCCAGGTATCCCTGAGGGAGACTGTCCTGTTGAAAACCGGGCGGGCAGGTGTGGAATCCGGGTCGGTACAAAAATATCCCAGCCGCTGGAACTGGAATTTATCGTATGGCCGTGCTGAACCGAGAGATGGTTCCAGTTTACAGTTTTTAAGGACTTTAAGGGAATCAGGATTGAGAAACTCCCTGTAATCCCTGTCTTTCTGGCCCGAAGGATCTTCATGACTGAAGAGACGGTCATACAGTCTTACCTCCGCATCAATGGCATGTTGTGCAGAAACCCAGTGAAGGGTGCCTTTGACCTTTTTCGCGGATAAATGTTTTCCGCTTTTTGTCTCAGGATCATAGGTACAGTACACTTCTTCAATGATTCCGCTTTCAGGATTTTTTTTGAAGGATTCGCATCTTATGATGTATGCACCTTTCAGGCGGACTTCCGATCCGGGAGCCAGGCGGAAAAATTTATGAGGAGGGTTTTCCATGAAATCGTCACGTTCAATATAGATCTCCTTACTGAAGGGGACCATCCTTGATCCCATGGATTCATCCTCGGGATTGTTGATTATTTCCATTTCCTCGACCTTGTCCGCAGGATAGTTGGTGATAACCACCCTGAGAGGATCCAGCACCCCGAAAACCCTGGGAGCTTTCAGATTGAGATCCTCGCGCACGGCATGCTCAAGGAGTGAAACATCATTTATAGCCTCAACCTTTGTATATCCTATGAGATCAATGAATTTCCGCACTGATTCCGGGGTATAGCCCCGTCTTCGAAGGCCGCAGAGAGTGGGCATCCGGGGATCATCCCAGCCTTTGACCTTTCCGTCGCGTACAAGCTCCAGGAGTCTCCTTTTGCTCATAACAGTATATGTCAGGTTCAGGCGGTTAAATTCAATCTGCCTTGGCCTGTAAGCGGAGGTCATAAGCTGATCAATGAACCAGTCGTACAGGGGGCGGTGTATCTCAAACTCCAGGGTACAGAGGGAATGTGTGATTCCTTCAAAATAATCACACTGTCCGTGTGCGAAATCATACATCGGATAAACATTCCAGCTGTTGCCCGTGCGGTGATGCGGAGTCTTAATGATCCTGTAAATAATAGGATCGCGCATGTGCATGTTGGGTGATGACATGTCTATCCGGGCACGGAGGACACGGCTGCCTTCCTCAAATTCGCCTTCATTCATCCTGTAAAACAGATCCAGGTTCTCCTGAACGGATCTCCTGATGAAGGGGCTTTCTGTACCGGCCTGAGTGGGAGTGCCCTTTTGTTCCGCAATAATATCCGATGGCTGGTCATCCACGTATGCCAGGCCTTTTTTTATGAGATCAACGGCAAAGTCGAAAAGTTTTCCGAAATAATCCGATGCATAATATTCGCGGTTATCCCAGTCAAAGCCCAGCCAGTGAATGTCTTCCTTTATCGAATCGATATATTCAACTTCCTCTTTTACAGGATTGGTGTCATCAAATCTCAGATTGCATCTGCCTCCGTATTTTTCGGCCATTCCGAAATCAAGGCAGATGGCCTTGGCATGACCGATGTGAAGGTAGCCGTTAGGCTCGGGAGGGAACCTGGTGTGTATTCTTCCGTTGTTCTTTCCTTCCCTGAGATCATCAATGATGATTTGTTCAATAAAGCTGACCGGTACTTTTGATTCTCCGGCCTCTTTTGTTTTCTCTCCGTTCATCCTGAAAAATTAAGATTACAAAAATAGGATGAATTTCAGGGAAAAAAAACATGGGGCAAAGAACCAATATCCTATCTCTGATTCAGGTAATCTTTCAGGGCGCTGACATATTCATTGAATCTTTCCCTTCCAAGTTCGGTAATCCTGCACTTTGTCTGAGGGTAATTATCCCTGAACTTTTTTGTCACCTCAATGTATCCCGCCTCTTTCAGCTTGCCTATCTGAATACTCAGGTTCCCGGCTGTGGCCCCTGTCTGTTCCCGGATGAAGGTGAAATCCGCGGTTTCAACACTGATGAGGATTGACATCACTGCAAGCCTCAGCTGTGAATGTAACAGGGGATCAAGATCCTTATACCTTTTCATGATCAACCTTTCTTTTTAGCATATACCCCGGTAAAAGATAGCCGGTAAGCATGGCAACCGGCACTGTAAGGGCCGATATCTCATTCCCCGCGAAACGGGCAATCAGGGCAAATATCCAGAAAGTAATCCCCCCGAATATCAGAGGCCTGAATTTAATAATGAACCCTGACAGAAAGGTTGGTACGGCTGCCAGTGTCAGTATGAGCGGAGCAACGAACTGCATCCTCCCCGATGATATGATGAACAGGACAGCAGCAGCTATCAGGAAGGCCATCCAGGTCCAGACGTAAATATTGTCGGCATAGGTATGGAATCTTTCTTTCTTCCCTGTTCTGTAACCGTATATCATGGAAACAAAAACCCCCGGTATCGACAGAAACCACACGTACCAGTGAGATCCGGCGCCAATGAATTTCCACAGAATATATTCCGCCAGGCTGCATGCAAGTATGAGCCAGCCCCAGAAAAGATAGTGAAAACTGCTGTTTCTGATATTCACTTTTGTCCTGTTGATCATCTCGGTAATCAGCCTGAAGCTCTCTTCACCTGTCATTATTTTTTCTCCGTTTTCCATAATTATTCTTATTTTTAATTGTGAATGGAATTGTTTATAAATATATTGTAAATATAAAGTAGTTTATAATATAAACCAAATATTCCGGCAGGAATTTTATTCTGCATTCTAAAAAAATATTATTATTCGGACTATCAATACACTAATATGGGTCTAATTCAGATTGAAGGTATGGAATTTTATGCCTTTCACGGGCATTTCAGGGAAGAACAGATAGTTGGCAGCAGGTTTCTGGTGGATCTCACCATTGAAACTGATCTTGAAAAACCGGCAGAGAGCGACAATCTCCGGGATGCGGTCAATTATCAGGAGGCTTACAAGTTAATCAAGGTTCAGATGGAACAGAAATCACATTTGCTTGAAAACATTGCTTCAAGGATACTCGATTCGCTCTATTCGGAAATGACCGGAATCAGGAAGGCTACTGTGAAGGTCTCGAAAATGAATCCCCCGGTCGGCGGCAAGGTAAATTGTGTCAGCATTATAATGGAAAGATAGTATTTTAGCGGTAGAGGAATTTTGAATCATTCTTTAGTCGGGCCGTATTATGCCGGAAATCTGCTGAAAACCATCAGGTATTCGGGAGGAACTATTCAGGTTCTGTATTAACCGGGATGAAATTCCGGTATAATTCAGGGGATTCCGGCGAAAACAGGTCACTGACTTTTTCAGATAATTATGAATCATTTAAATAGTATAAAATGAATTTGAGAAAGTATTTGCTTTTTTTTCTCCTGGCGGCATTTGTCAGCCTCAATGCAGGAGCTCAGGTAATCACTTCCAAAGAGATTGACGTTCTGGTTGAGAATGTTATGAAAACCTTTGACGTACCAGGCATTGCCGTTGGCATTGTAAAGGATGGAAAGGTAATTCATTCAAAAGGATATGGTGTCAGATCGCTTGCAACGGGACAGAAAGTTGATTCAAATACCCTGTTCGGCATTGCTTCAAACAGCAAGGCATTTACTGCGGCGGCACTCGGCATTCTGGTGGATGAAAATAAGCTTTACTGGAACGACAGGGTTATTGATTATATTCCTGAATTCCGGCTTTATGATCCCTATGTTACAAGTGAATTCACCATAGCCGATCTGCTGACTCACAGAAGCGGCCTGGGTCTGGGAGCGGGGGACCTCATGATCTGGCCGGGAAGGAATGATTTCACGGTAAATGATATCATTCACAATCTCAGGTTTCTTAAACCGGTTTCAAGTTTCAGGTCGAAATATGATTATGACAATCTTCTTTATATAGTTGCGGGAGAGATTGTGGCCAGGGTTTCAGGGATGAGCTGGGCAGAGTTTATTGAGAAACGGATTATGGAACCTCTTGAAATGAAGGGAAGTGCTGCCTCATTCAGCCGGCTGAAAGACAAATCGAACGTGATCGATGCGCACGCTCCCGTAGAGGGGAAGGTACAGGTGATTGACAGGAGTTTCAATGAAATGGCTGTAGCAGCCGGAGGTATTTACAGTAATATCTCCGACATGAGCAAATGGGTTATTATGCAGCTGAACAGGGGCAGATACGGGGGGAATCCCGGCAGGCAGCTTTTCAGTGAGAATGTCCACCGGACAATGTGGTCGCCTCATACAATAATCCCGGTTGCGGAATCAGCTGAATACAGAATACATTTTTCAGCATACGGTCTGGGATGGAGACTCAATGACATAATGGGATACAAGCAGGTGGGCCATACCGGAGGGCTGGCTGGCATCGTGACCCAGGTAACCCTTATTCCCGGACTGAACCTGGGAATCATGGTCTTTACCAATCAGCAGGCAGGAGCAGCTTTCCGTGCCATAACAAACACGATTCTTGACAGTTATTTTGGCATCAGGGGAGCTGACAGGGTAAAAGAGTATTATGAAAACGAAAAAAGGAGTATTGAGAATGCGAAAAGGATAAGCGATGATATATGGAAAAATATAGAAGCCCGGGAATCACCGGCATTTAAACCGGATAATTCGGCTTACACCGGTACATACAACGATAACTGGTTCGGCGAGGTAACAATATCGGACAGGAACGGAACTCTCTGGTTTGAGGCGAAAAGATCTCCTGTCCTCAGCGGGGCAATGCTTCCCTACAAGGGCAACACCTTTGTGGTGAAATGGAACGACAGGAGCCTGGATGCGGATGCCTTTGCGGTTTTTACCCTCAATGTGGAGGGCAGGGCTTCCGGAATGACCATGAAGGCAATATCTCCCCTCACGGACTTCAGTTATGATTTTCATGACCTTGACTTCAGGAGATGAACTATATCCTGAAGTCAATGATCAGGATTAACGCCGGCTCCGGCAGGCGGAATGAACAGCGGCAGTTAGTCCTTGTAAGTGACGTCTATTTTCGCAATCATGTCCTTGTAGGATATTTCCCGGATCCTGTATCTGAGTATATCCTTCCCCGTTAAAGTCGAGATTTCCTTCAGGATTTTCTGCTTTTTACCTGTTTTAAGCAATTCAAGGTCCCTGATGATTATCCTGTAGGTTGTAGTGTTGTATTGAAGGGTGAATTCTTCGAGGATAATCACGCACACAATCAGGATAATGTTGAATATTAAAACCCCGAGCAGCGGGAATCCCACCAGTTTAAGGGAATTAATCACGGATAATCCTATGGTTGCAAACATATAGGACATATCCTTCAGGCTGAAATTTCTGGTTCTGAATCTCAGTATGGTGAAAATTGCAAAGAGACCGACCGCCATTCCGAATTCAATAAAGACCGATTTCAGCATTGAGGTGATGAAAAATACCGTTATGCCAAGCAGGAAGAATGTAAAAAGAAATTTCTCCTTCTTGGTATACCGGAAATATACCACCCTGATGAGAACAATAAGGAACAACGTATTTATTACAAAGCGCAGCAGTATCCCGAAAAAATCAGGATTGTTCAGATTGAAAATATTGTCAGGCATGCCGATAGTATTGGATTTTTGACTTTCTTCCTTAATGCGGATGAAAATACCTATTTTTATCTTATCCAATACAGCTAATTATCAACATCATCGGCTGATGTGTTGATAAATTTCCCGGTCATCCCCCCTGAAACTGAATTTAACGATTGTGGCTGCCTTGCCTTTTCCTTCATTGGAAATGAACATATCTCCGTTTTTCATGAAGCTTATTCCTTCCGGCTGCCTGAACAGATTTTTGTCAAGCTGTTCCATGAATACAATATTCCCCTTTCTGTCAAAGACAAAGAGAATACTTTCCGGACCTGAAATGACAAACAAGTTCCCCGTCACCGGGTGAATTCCTATTGCAGATGTTCTGAAATGTATGTCAGGGACGGGACTGACGGTTCCCTTCTTACTTTTCACAGGCACCCTGATTTTATTGTCCAGGGCATATTTCCTGATTTCTGCCATACTGAATCTGAAAACAGGCTCAGACTGCATTTTTTTATCCGTCAGGTCAAAAGAATAAATCAGCCTGAAATCAGAACAGGGAGAATCCTTTTTCGGAACTTCCTTGGGTGCAACAAGAAGCCTGTTGTTTTTCTGATCATGGCAGAGCCCTTCATTATCTTTCCAGGGAATATTTGTTTTATAAATGGTTCTCTTAAACTTATCTTTATCGTAGTCAGCAATTTCAGTGAGCATTCCATCACTGCGCAGGAGGTAAATTGTCCTGCCGACCCTGGCTATCCCTTCATAATCACCTTTATGACCGCTAAAGATCTGCCTTGTTATCTGGTTTTTGCTGATGTCGTAGATATAAACCGCTTCATGTTCATCTTCAACACAGGCTATTGTTGAGCCATCAAGGACGGCGATTCCCGAGATCTCCAGAAGGACCGGAGGCAGAATATAAACCTTGTCAGGAGCAGAGAGATCATATCCCGGATCTGATCTTCCTTCAGCTGATTTATTACCGGTCTGTGCATCTGTCATCAGGGGATATATTATAAGGAATATCAGAAGAAGCTGTTTCATGTTGAATTATTAGTTACTGGCCGGCATACAGATGCAAAATAACAATTAATCGGGGAACAACAGAAAAATATTGATTATGAAGTATGATCATCAGGCATTTCAGGTATCGGATATTGACAGTTCAATTGATTTTTACGTGAATAAACTTGGATTCAGGCTTTGTTCAAAGGAAACGGATAATAATATACTGGAGTTTATTCAGCGATATAATAAAAAGTGATATCAGCCGGCAAGCAGGATCTGGCTGCCTGTCTCCATACAGCTTCAATTCATAAAGGAAGGGGCGTTACATTACTGACTTCTCTCTCAGAACTTCTGTATTCTTTAACATGTATTCTGTAACATGTAATCTCGAATATATATTCTGTAATTTGCCTGATTTTTATTTGTTCCGATTTTTTTTTCTTCCGAAATTTGGTTATACATATACTCATTTACAGGCAAATATTAATCCCATGAAAAAGCTTATTATTATCCTGATAATGGCTTTTGCCATATCAGGCTTTTCTCAGGCGCCTCAGAAACTAAGTTACCAGGCAGTTATCCGTAATACCGATAATACACTTGTTACAAACCAGATCATTGGAATGAGAATCAGTATTTTAAAAGGTTCTGCCTCCGGAACATCAGTTTACATGGAAACACATACTCCCCGCTCAAATGCAAACGGACTTGCTGTAGTGGAAATTGGAGGTGGAACAGTTATTTCCGGAACATTTTCATCAATAGACTGGTCTGCCGGTCCTTATTACCTTAAGACCGAAACAGATCCTGCGGGTGGGACAAATTATTCCATTTCAGGAACAAGTCAGCTGTTGAGTGTTCCTTATGCTTTATATTCCGGTAAAGCAGAAAATGCGGCAACTAAAGAAGATATGGACAGATTGCGGCAGAGGATGATAAATATTGAAGAATTGTATTATGGTCAGCTTCCTCCGCCTTCAGAAGGTCTGAAAGCTTTTTACCCTTTCAGGGGGAATACCAACGATTTCAGCGGGAACGGCTGGGACGGAACGGTCCACGGTGCCACGCTGACCAGCGACAGGTTCGGGAAAGCGGATAATGCTTATCATTTCACCGGAACCACAAATATTACCACTCAGTACCCCGGAGTCTCCGGGAACGGAGACCGCTCAATTTCATTCTGGGTAAGGATCCCTGCCGGTGAAGCCGGAGGAAGCACCTGCTTCTACGGATCAACCTCGAACGGAGCATTCTTTAATCCGGGGGTTTTTGCCCAGGCGGCCCCGCATGTTCATCTTGATATCAGTAATGCATATCTGGATTGTGCTGCACCAAATGCAGCCGACGGGAAATGGCATCACTTTGTTTTTGTTTTTTCTGCCACTCTTGGTACAACCCTTAACGGAGTCAGGGTTTATTATGACGGAAATCTTCTTACAGGATACACGGGTAACAATTTTAACACATATACGATCAATACAGGTACAGCCACAAAATTTACGATCGGAGGGAAAACCGGGGCAACATCACAGATGTCAATTGATGATCTTAGATTTTATGACCGGGTTCTGGACGATTCCGAGATAATGCTGCTTTTTTACGAAAGTGAATCCGGCGGGACAGCTTTTGTCAACGATTCTGACGGAAATTCCTATAAGGTTGTTAAGATCGGCGATCAGGTATGGATGGCAGAAAACCTCAGGACAACGAGGTATAATGACGGAACGGCTATACCTTTGGTTACAGATCCCACAGACTTTATAAACCTGACAACACCTGCATATTGCTGGAGCAATAATGATATAGGGAATAAACCGGTTTACGGGGCATTATATGTCTGGTATACCGTCAAGACCGGTATACTGTGTCCTTCCGGATGGCATGTACCCACAGATGCTGAATGGACAATACTTGAGAATCATCTTGGAGGTATTGCTGTTGCCGGGGGTAAAATGAAGGAAACCGGGACTGAGCACTGGCTTGCTCCCAATACTGATGCAACCAATGAGTCAGAATTTAATGCACGCCCCGGAGGCTGGCGTGATGGTCTGAGCGGAGGATTTTTACCTCCCGGACAAGTCAGTATGTGGTGGACATCTCAGGAAACTTACCCTGACAGGCCATACTGGCGTGAATTATACTACAATTCAGGAACAATATTTCCAAAAAGCGGTGGTGATCCAAGCTACGCAATGTCGATACGGTGCGTAAAAGACTGAGTGATTAGGATATATTGCCGAAGAATTTGAAGAGGCAGGATTAAAAAACCTGCTGGTTTATGAGAACGGGAAACCTGTTTCACTGAGGTATGATCTGATAGGTGTTTACAACCTTGAAATCATTAAAGAACTTAAGAAACATATTGAATATCCGACCTGGCTGATCTCAGAAAAGACTTTGATAATTTTAAAGGAGACAAGAGATCCCGTGAATCTGAATCTTCACGAAAATGATCATCCGGATCACCTGTCAGTTACCACAATTTTGGTTTCGGCCCCATTTCAAAGATCAGGGTACCCCCTTTCACGATCTCTGAATGATCAAACCAGGGTTTCTCAAGTGGTTTTCCATTCAGGATCACAGATTGTATATATTTGTTTTCCTTTGAATTGTTCCGGGTCTCAATAATGAATTTGTCAGCCTTATAATATTTCTTGTCGAGACTAACTGTTATTCTGTCAAATACGGGGCTTCCTATTGAAAAAATATTATTTCCGGGTGTGACGGGATAAAATCCCATAGCACTGAAAACGAACCATGCAGACATTTGTCCCATATCCTCATTTCCGCAAAGACCATCCGGTCCGGAATGATAAAGATTATCCATGACATGTCTGATAAGCTCCTGAGTACGCCAGGGAGCTCCGGCGTGATCATAGAGATAAATTGTATGATGGGAAGGTTCATTTCCATGAGCATACTGTCCGATCAATCCTGTGACATCTGATACGGTACTCTGAATTTCGGAGCTCATTGTAAAGAGGGTATCGAGTTTGGCGATGAATTTCTGAGGTCCGCCTTCCAGGCTTATCAGTCCGTCTATATCATGAGGTACAAACCAGGTATATTGCCATGCATTGGCTTCGGTATAATGGCGTTCCCTTCCCTGTCCGATGAATGTGGGATTAAAAGGATCAAGCCATTTGCCGGTACTGTCCTTCGGACGGGCCAGACCTGTTGAAGGATCAAAGAGGTTTTTGTAGCAGGAAGACCGATCCATAAAGAATTTGTAATCATCAGTAAAGCCGAGAGCCTTTGCCAGTTGCGCGACACACCAGTCGTTATAGGCATATTCCAGTGTACGGGAAACCGATTCTCTTTCCTTGTCATAGGGAATGTATCCGAATCTTTTATAATACTCCAGTCCCACACGGCCTCTTGACCTGTGTCCGACAGGTTTTTCCATTGCATTTTTACGGACGGCTTCATAAGCTTTTCCGGCATCGAAATCGCGGATACCTTTCATATACGCATCTGTGATAGATGCTGCCGGATGATCGCCTATCATATCATTTGTGTAGCAATTGCCAAACTGCTGGGGAGTCGGAAGCCACCCGCCCTGTTCATACTGTGATAACATTGTCCGGATCGCGTCTTTAATGATCTCAGGTTTTATAAGCGCCAGAAGGGGCATTTCGGCCCTGAATGTATCCCAGAGGGAGAAGTCGCTGTGATAGGTAAAACCTTTGGCTGTATGAACCTCTTCGTCCAGTCCGGTGTATTTTCCGTCAGAGTCCCCGAAAATTGAAGGGAACAATAGTGAATGGTACAGAGCGGAATAAAATGTGACCAGTCTGTCCTGGTTCCATGTCCCGTCATTCTGTGTGATGAATTCAGCTTTGATCCTGCCCAGTTCCCTGTTCCATTTCTCACCTGCTTCTTTTTTTACACGGTTAAAATTCCAGCCGGGATTCTCCTCTCGTAGATTCAGGCGCGCCTGATCGATACTTGTATATGATATTCCGACTTTAACCATGATCTCTTCATCACCAGAAGTGTTATAATTGACAAAGGCCCCGATATTATAACCGGATTCTTCCTGTGAATCCTTTTTTATATCCCGGCCTTTCCATGTTCCATATGATTCAAATGGTTTACTGAACTCTGCACAGAAATATACAGTATGGCTCTTTACAAATCCGATTGATGTTCTGAAGCCTTCAATTTCCCTGTCATTTAATATTCTTACCATTGCATTCGTACAGGAATCCCTTATACCATGTTTCAGGTCGATGATTATATGTGAGGATCCGGATTCCGGGAAAGTATATCTGTGAAACCCGGTCCTTGGTGTGACAGTTAATTCTGCCCTGATATCATAATCTTTTAATGTTACGGCATAATATCCCGGTTCTGCTTCTTCTTCATTATGGGAAAAACGTGATCTGTATCCTTCGCCGGGATTGTTTTTACTGCCGGGAATTATTTTAAGTTCTCCTGTAGCCGGCATTAAAAGAATATCACCCCAGTCCCCCGCGCCCATTCCGCTCCTGTGAAGATGGCTGAATCCCATAACGGAACTGTCACTGTAGTGATAGCCCGAGCACCAGTCCCAGCCCTGAACATCAGTATCAGGACTTAACTGGACCATACCTGCAGGTAAAGCTGCTCCCGGGAATGTATGACCATGATAATCCGTTCCGATAAAGGGATTTACATAATCAGCCGGACTGTTGGTATCTGAACCACATCCGGCAAGTAAGACTGTAAAGATTAACGATATAACACAAAACGGAAGTTTTATTTTCTTATTCATTTTCAAGATTTTTGATACGTCCTATCAACAATGAAATCACCAGTAACACTCCTGCAATAGCGGCAGCAACCACCAGGCTCTGCTGCACAGGAAATAATGCAGATGCGGATCAAATCATTTTCTGAAATTGTGAGCTGCATCTATTGCTGCCCTGAGATTGGCCACGGGGGTTTTGCTGTCGACTGTGCAATCCGCTCCCAGGATGAAATTATCCGGCGCATCCTTAAGTACCTTAATTGCAGCATTTCTGGCATCTTCTGCCGAACCGGAAGAAATAACCCCGAGCCTGTCAATCCCGCCCATTACCGGACGCCTGAAGATTTCCGATGCAAGCTTGAGGGATAAAGGTTTGTGATCTGCTTCCAGCGGGACATTGACAACCTGTCCGGGATAATCCCGGAATCTGGATTCAAATTCTTCATATGTTCCCTCATAGTCACAAATGTGCAATATGTTGAAAGAAGTCAGTTCCGATACATTTTTATATAGAATCATATCATATGCCTTCACTGTCTTATTGAAAAGCTGCCTGTCCGCTATCCGGTTGGTTTCACCTCCCTGGGTACAGGTATAGAAGCCGTCAACCCCGAGACGCACCGCGGCATGCACAAAATTCATGATTGACAGTGTAATGTTTTCCATGCCTCTGATTACTGATTCTGCATCCTGGTAAACATGTTTTACAAGAATATCAACAGGCACAGCCTGTTTGGCCATCTGGAAAGGTGAATAAAGTGTCTGTATCACAAGAGCCTCAGACTTGAGCTCCCGGATTAAATTCCTGAGCAGATACAATGAAGGTTCAAACCATTTTTCAGTAAGGATCGGAATTTTCGACCAGTCTTCCGGTTTTTGTATTGTCTTATCCCGTGAAAACCCCTGTTCATCAAACTGGATCTTGACAAAATCCATTCCTGTTGCCCTGAAATAATCTGTATGGGCCTTTATGGCAGCATCCCCTCTAACACCGAAATGCATAAAGAACCCTGCAGGAATGTATGACGGAACTTTTGATAAATCAAGGACCTCCATCACCAGATCTCTTTTGGAGCGTCCGGATAATGAGGGTATTATTGCAGGGCTTCCGGCAAATATGTTTCTGCCGCCATTTGCCCTCAGTTGTTTCATTCCGCTCATGGCCCCGAAAGAAACCAGACCGGTTTTAACTAAAAACTCTCTTCTTGATGTCTTTTTCATCTGTCTCTAATTTGATTTGTTAACCCGTCCTATCAACAGAGAAATAACAAACAACACTCCTGCAATAACGGCAGCGACTACCAGGCTCTGCTGCACCGTTGATTCCGTGCTCAGATTGCCTATGATTTTAGGTACAAAAGTTCCGCCCAGCAGGCCTATTGCAAAAACTATCCCGAAAATACTGCCATACAGGCCCGGTTCAAACCTGGAAAAGGTGACACCCACGATGGTCGGGAATATTGGTGCAAATGAAATACCCGCAAGGATTACTGCGATAATTCCGACTGCCGAACTCCGGGCAATTATCATCAGAACAATGGAGATAATTGCAAGCACTGTTGAAAAGACGATCACTTTTGTACCTATTGCTGTCAGGTTTCTGACTGATGCAGTAAGAAACCTTCCGGCCATCATTGCCACGCCGAAAAGGCTCAGAACCAGTCCTGCACTGGCAGTTGCATCGGTTGCGGAACCGGCACTGAAGAGTTCTTCCATCAGCTTTTTGATCCATGTGGACACTGACGATTCAAGGGAGGTATAGCAGAACATTCCAAGCGCTGCAACTATTATGGCAGGTTTTGAAAGCAGTCTGACAGCCATGGTGAATCTGAAACCGGTTTTAACTTCAGGGAAGGTGGTAAAGACGGCAAATACAAGAAAGACAAGACAAAGTACGGCTAATACAATCAGGGCCGTATGATAGCTCAAACCCAGGCTTTTAATGATAAATACCACCAGCAGGGGAGTCAGGATATATCCCAGGCCGAAAAAGCCGTTCCCGAAATTGCTTGCACGGGCGGGATCTTTCCCCTGAAAAAGGACCACCGGGATAAGGGTGTTTCCTACAGTATTGACTGACATGGCTCCCATTCCCAGAATAACACAGGCTGTCAGGGCAAGCGGAAAGGTATTGGCAATGGAAAGGATAAGCATACTGAGACTTGTTGCCGAGAAACCAAATATGGCAACAGGCTTGTGACCGATCTTATCTACCAGGGGACCGGCAATCAGCTGGACAAAGAAGCTGGTGAGAAACAGGGCCAGCACCAGGGTACCGAACCTGCCGGAATCAATTTTAAGAGCATCCATCAGTTCAATTGAAACCGAACCCAGGATAATGAGACATATCGCCAATGTGAATACTGCCATAAGCGCTACAGCCGCTGTCGTTTTTTTCATGGTTTTCCGCGATAAAAAAAAATTATTTTATGAATTTATTTGTCATGGCAACGGCTTTACCTGAATATTTTTAAAGTAAACCGTACTTTTTGGATCATGTCCCTGGAGACAGAAAGTCCCGCTTGCTATTTTCCTTCCCGGATGCCCTTTATAATTTACTTCAGCCGGTTCAGTGTAATCAACGACCGTCTGATTGTTGAGCTTGACAACTATATTCTTGTCCTTTACAATAATATGCATGTTAAACCATTCATTATCCTTCACAGGCACTTCCTTCAGATCCTGAACATCATATAACCCCCCGGTCCTTTTCCAATCGGTATGCGAGTTGTTAACCTGAACCTCGTAGCCTTTATCCGGGAAGCCTGTTGCCTGGTATTCAGTGTGAAAATAAATACCGGAATTAGATCCCGGCTCTGTCATCACATCAGCCTTGAATTCGAAGTTCTTGAAATTATGATTCATAACCGGGCCGGTATAAAACAGGTGACTACGGTTACCATGTACTACAATAATTCCGTCTTTAACTGAAAAGGTCCCTTCTTTCTCGCTGAATGTCCAGTTATTAAGTGTTTTCCCGTCAAAGAGGGTATACCATCCGCGCCTGGCTCTCTGATCGGAATGGGGCTCATCAGTTTTTTGTGCTCCATAACTGTTCAGGCACATAAGGATTAGCGTTAAAAGGATTGGTGTTTTCATCTGGGTAAAGTTAAATTTTTAATGTCATTAACAAATGTATTCATTAAAGGTCAAATTAACAAATCTGTCCGCTTTCTGATCACGCATTCTATCTGTTTGTTATTCAGTTATATACAATGGCGATTTGGCTCAGTCATCTCAATCCGGCAGAAATATATTCCTAAAACTTTTAATGATAAACAGATCATTAAGTTTAAGAAAAATGCTAAATTGACAAATAAATAATTTTCAATGGATAAGGATGAGATAATCAGATTAAGATCAGAGGCTGAGAACCATCTGGTCAATGAGTTATTGCCTTTCTGGATTTCCCGTATGACCGACAGGGTCAACGGTGGTTTCATCACTCATTTTGACAGGAACGGGATGGATACGGGCGAGGATGAAAAGTCTCTAATTGCCCAGACCCGTTCGGTTTACACTCTTTCTTCCGCTCACCGGGCCGGATACGGAGACGGGAAATACGCGGATCTTGCAAGTCATGGTGTGGATTTCCTGATCAACCGGATGTGGGACCGGAAATACGGGGGATTTTTCTGGATGACGGACCGGCGGGGAAATATTAAGATCGATCAGAAAATAATTTATGGTCACAGTTTTGCAATTTATTCTTTAAGTGAATATACCCTGGCTACAGGTGATCCCCGCGGAATTGAATATGCAGAAAAAGTCTTTGACCTCCTTCAAAAATATTGTGCAGATACCATGTACGGGGGTTACTGGGAAATGTTCCACCGCGACTGGAGGCTTTGCGGACCGGGCAGTCAGGGTGGTGACAGAAAGACCCTCGATGTGCACATGCATCTTATGGAAGCCTTTACCTGCCTTTACGAGTGCACTGGTCAGGATGTGCACCGCCGGAAACTGCTTGAAGATATTGACCTGTTAACAATACGGCTTATTCACCCGGTATATAAAACCGGAATACCACAGTTCTATAAAGACTGGACAATAGCTCCCCAGATCAGGTTTGATATAATCTGGGGATGGGACAGGTTTTCGGAAGACGGGCAGAAGGGAAATGCCACCGACAATACATGCTATGGTCATAACATAGAATTTGCATGGCTTCTGATCCATGCGCTGAACATCCTTGGCATTGATCCCTCGGACTATCATGAACTTTTCAGAATCATATTCGATCATACTATAACCAACGGCATTGATTACGAATATGGCGGCGTTTTTGTTGAAGGACCTCACTCCGGCGGGGTTTATGACAGGGAGAAGGAGTTCTGGCAGCAGGCCGAAACTCTGATCGGCCTCCTTGATGCAGTAATCATGTTTGGTGATGAAAAATACTGGAAAGCCTACAAAAATGTGCACCGTTTTGTTTTTGACAAGGTTGTAAACAAGGGTGTGGGAGAATGGTGGCCTTTGCTGACAAGAAAAGGGGAACCGATATGGACACACATGTCGCATTCATGGAAGGTCAATTATCATTCAGTCAGGGCCATGGTACAGAGCATCAAAAGACTGGACTGTCTGATTGCAGGAAAAGCTTAAGCTGCTGACAGGCATACAGGCGGTGTTATTGATGTATTATGCTGTTGTACATGCATCCGGGAAAAAAGATTTCTTCCGGATCACTGGCTGACTGATTTTAAAATTTGTACAGGATTCTGTTTTTAACTGCTAATAATATGGGGAGGAACTGTCAGGATCACAGGATGAACGAACAACGAAAGACATTTTTTCAAAAGATAAACAATATCAGGATCTTATATTGAATTATTAATCAAAACTTCGTTTTATATGAAAAAGAACTCAGGGATTACGCGAAGGAGATTTATTGGAACAACAACAGCTGCCGCGGCAGGATTTATGATTGTTCCTTCCAATACTGTTTCCGGGCTGGGGCATAAGGCTCCGAGTGATAAACTGAATATTGCCGGTGTGGGGATAGGGGGTATGGGAAGGGGCAATATTCAGAGAATGGCTGATGAAAACATAGTCGCTCTATGTGATGTGGAATGGGGCAAGAACAGGAGAACCAATGTTGCAGAGGTTTTTCAGGCTTACCCGAAAGCCAGGAAGTACTATGACTGGCGTCAGATGTATGATGAAATGGGCAAGTCGATAGATGCTGTCATGTGTGCGACTGCCGACCATACGCATGCTATCATTTCGGCTCATGCGATTGCACTGGGCAAACACGTGTTTTGTCAGAAACCCCTGACACACAGTGTTTATGAATCACGTTTACTGACCAGGCTGGCTGCAAAGCACAGGGTAGCAACCCAGATGGGAAACCAGGGTTCGTCTGCCGAAGGAGTCAGACTGATCTGTGAATGGATTTGGAATGGTGAAATTGGTGAGGTAAGGAAAATAGAAGCCTATACGAACCGTCCCATCTGGCCTCAGGGCCTGACAGCCCCGACAGAGGAACAGCCTGTTCCCGAAACACTCAAATGGGACCTGTTTATCGGTCCTGCGAAATTCCGGCCGTATAATGAAGCCTATACGCCCTGGGTATGGCGCGGCTGGTGGGATTTTGGCACCGGGGCCCTTGGAGATATGGCCTGCCATGTGATGCATCCGGTTTTCAAATCAATGATGCTTCAATATCCGACAAAAGTTATCGGCAGTTCCACGCCATTCACAACCGACAGTCCTCCCAATGCCGAAATAATGCATCTTACTTTCCCTGAACGGAAAAAGCCGGCTGATATTAAAATCGATCTGCCGGAAGTGCACGTTACATGGTATGACGGCGGATTGAAGCCGGGATTCCCGGAGAACTGGCCGGCAGACAGGGTACAGAATTCCGGTGTGCTTTTCCACGGGACAAAGGATATTCTGGTCTGCGGCGAATATGGTACAGATCCGATCCTTCTTTCAGGAAGGGTTCCGGAGGTACCGAAGAAACTTCGCCGTATTGAGGGAACCCATGAACAGGACTGGATCCGTGCCTGTAAGGAAAGTCCTGAAAGCCGTGTGCCCGCAGCATCCGATTTCAGCGAGGCCGGTCCTTTCAACGAAATGGTGGTTATGGGTGTCCTTGCAACACGTCTGCAGTCTCTTAATAAAGTGCTTGAATGGGACGGATTGAACATGACATTTAAAAATGTCACCGATAGTGATAAAATAACTCTGGGCAGGAATGAAACCGTTTCTGCCAAAGCATTCGCGGACGAACTGATCAGGCATACCTACAGGGAGGGATGGTCTCTGCCTGACATGCCTGCATGATTCTTATGATAAATGCGCTGCTGAAAATGATCAGCAGCGCACGGATAAACCGGAATCATCAGCAATAATTCCTGCTGCAGACAGGTTTCAGGTAAGGAGCACCGGCTGATTGTTTAAAATTAATTGCCTGTCAGATGAATATGGAAAAATAAAATACGATATTTGTTACAATCAGAGAACAGGGACTATGATACGGATAACAACACTGATAGTAACCGGGTTTTTCAGCCTTGCCGGTTTAAGCGGATATTCACAGCAGACGGAATGTGCGGTAAAAATGGAATCTATCTCGGGTGAATATTCCGGGAAGTGCAAAAAGGGACTGGCGCATGGGCAGGGTATTGCTTCCGGAACCGACCGTTATGAAGGAGAATTCAGGAACGGATTGCCGCATGGAACAGGAAAATATACATGGGCCAACGGTGATTATTACAGGGGAGGGTGGAAAAAGGGACTGAAGGAAGGAGAAGGCCGGCTCGTGAAGGCAGATTCATCGGTTGTGGAAGGTATCTGGAAACAGGACAGCTATGTCGGGAAGAAACTAATTGCCGCTTACAAGATAAACAAAAGCATGTCCGTTACTAGGTATTCTTTCAGAAAGACCAACAGTACCGCAAATGATGTAAAGGTGAAGCTGATAAGGGGAGGGATAGAGAATTCAGGTGTTGACAATCTGATAATTGCACATACCAGCGGTTCCCAGTACAGATCGGGATCCCATACCGGTATCCAGAATCCGCTGTTCCCCCTGGATATAAAGGTCACCTTCACTGCCTGGAACATGTTCCGTACCGCCAAGTCCGATGTTATATTTGATTTCACAATAAACCAGCCCGGCAGCTGGGAGGTAGTAATCAATTATTAGACTTCATGCTGCACTATATATTTTATCTCCCGGATCCTTGCCGTTTAAAGAGAAATGTGCCGTTTTGCCTGAACACCCGTAACGTGACAGGATTCGTGACTTGCAGTCAGAGGAATTCAGCTATCTCATCCAGGGACTTCCTGTTTTTTGCTCCCTTTCTGACAAATTCCGGTTTCGGGAATCCGAGCGGAGTAATTCCGTAAACAACTTCAGATTCTTCAAGTTCAAGGGCCTGCCTTAAAACTTCCGGGTTATATGCTGCAACCCAGCAGGTTCCCACACCTTCATTTGCAGCTGCCAGCAGAATATGGGTCATGGCAATGGCCAGATCCGTTTCTATGGAATTATAGCCGTCCCAGGAACGTGTCCAGGCCTTGTCTTTCATTCCGGCCACGACAAGGATATGGGGAGCATCCCGGAACCAGTCCCTAGGATAACATTCCCTCAGCTTTCCGAGCATCTCCCGGGAAGAGACAACCAGGAATTTCCAGGGCTGGATATTGCGTGCTGATGGCGCCAGCCTGCCTGCATCGAGAATTTTTTTAAGTGTATTTTCGGGAACAGGTCTGTCCGGATCGTAGTTACGGATGCTTTCACGCGACTGAATGAGTTCGTAATAATCCATTTTTCTGTTTTTGGGTTGAGCGGAAGCCAGTATTCCGGAATCCGGTCATATAGTCAGGAACGGGTTTTCCGGATGATCTCCAAAGTTAAGAATCAATATTGAATTGTCCGGCAGAGGTAACGCATCTGTTTAAAGATTTGCTAACGGACATCAACGGTTTCGATTGTCCAGTAATCCCTGTGGTAATATTCCCTCAGATTTTTTACGGCATAGACGTAGGACCCGTACTTGTCTGCAAACAGGTATCTCACTGATGTTTTATATAATTCCTTCGTGCCGTTTTCATTAATAAATACCGGGGAAACATAGAATGTCCTTATTTTCCGGAGATTCCCGGAATAATATTGTTCTATTACAGCATTGTATTGGGGATCATTGTCGTAAAATGTTGAAGCCGTGTAAATTGTGCCCGATCCGGGCGATTCACCGAATGATGTGATATAGGGTGATGAGGACTCTATATGTGCGAATACGGGCGGATCAAACGGATGATATTCCCCGTCATAGGGGGGCAGGTAATAAACCAGCCTGTGATAGGTATAGAGCCTGGTGCCGTCTTTTTTAATCCAGAACTGATCTGCACATGTATGGTAATATGTTATTTTATCGTTTGCTCTGCCTCCGGAAATATCGAAAATAAGGATTCCCGAAGGAGTCAGTATCCTGGTCCCGACAATAAACGGCTTCCCCTGCATTTTGGCGATAGTGGTTTTTTCATAGATCAATACTGAAGAAGATCCTGTAACCGACAGTTCCCCCGTTGCAAGGTTGAGATTCCTGAGACCCGTAAATCCCCCTTCATCCGGAGAAATATAGCACCAGCCATTTTCGCCAAACACGATATCAAAGGGAGTGCAATCAATAGTGTAGTCCCTGAGCAGTTCTGAATTGTCAAGATCCCAATAGCCGGCCAGGTTCGTGTTATAGCCTATTACAGCCTTATCCCCTTCCTCAGATATGCTTATACATTTCGGGCTGTGAGGGAGGGAAAGGATTCGTGACTCTTTTGTGCTGGTATTGTAGATGATGAGATTGTCGGGCGATTTTGTTATGACAGCCATTATACCTGATTCCTGGCTGAATTCCGCATCAGTCACTGTCCCGGCTATTTCCACCAGATCTTTCTGAACCACCAGGGATTCATCAATCTGAACCGGCAGGATCAGATTACCGTTGGTTGAATTGCTGACCAACTGTAATTCAGCTGATGTCTGTCCGTAAATTTTTAAAGGATCCGGAAGGATATGAATCATTACCATGGTTGACTGGTCTTTCTGCAGAGAGCCGGCTTCCGGATAAAGGTACAGCCATTCGGGTATGTCTGTTATTTTCCACTTCAGAAGACCCTCAGAAGTATTCCTGATGGTAAGAGTCTGATAATTGAATGAATCGAATCTGAGTACGGAAGGTGTGAACTCAAGGACAGGGAATCCGGAATTTTCGTAGGAAACCGTGAAACCAACCAGTCCCAGATTTTCAATGTCAATAATGACAGTCGCGTAGAAAATCTCATAGACGTTTTTATAATAGTCATTGAGGATATCGAAATCGAGTATGAATTTTCCCTTTGTCACCTTGCCTTTCATAACATTGAAAGACAACCATTTTGGCTGCATAAACAGGGTGTAGCTCCCATCGGTTAAAACCGGAAGCTGTACCGGCACCTGTACATTTGTCTGCCTGTTATCCAGTTTCAGGGTATCGTTGAGTTCATAAAGATTCTTTTCGTTTTTTGAAAGGAAATCATCACTGCATGAGATTCCTGAAATGAAAAGAATAATTATTCCGGCAAAATATATTGATTTTTTCATCTGTTCCAGAAATAAAACCTGATACCCAGTAATAATTCAATTCGTGAGAGATTCTCATAATTCTTTTTATCAAGTTTAACACTTGAGCTGTTGGTGCCGTCTGATAAATTTATTTTTCTGAGTGATGTAACAAAGGATGAAAGCTCAGCGCCGGCTGACAGATAGTCTGTGATGAAATATTCCAGGCCCATGGAAGCGTCAATTCCCAAATTCCGGCCACTTATAAGCAGATAGTTATTTATATATTCAGCCTCATTCCTGTAGGTGGTCATTCCTGCTGAATAGGCAAAATGTACCTGCAGCTTACGGTATCCGGGACTGATATGATAGCTCAGGGATGGACCGTAAAAATTGACGCAAATTTTCTCCCCGTAAGTACCATAGAGCAGATGGATCCCGTCCTGCGGGTCAAAGAAACCGGTCAGACTTCCTGAAGTATAAAAGAATCTGTACCTGAATCCTGCTCCCAGTTGCGGTTTGATCATGTAAGTAAGCCCGGCTCCTGTACTCCATCCGGTTTTCAGGTTTTTATAATATGATTCCGCCCCGCGTGGATCTGCACCCTGACTTACAAGGGCGTCCCTGGCTTTCCATGTTCCGGCCAGTAAATATCCGGCACCGGCATTCATATCAAACCGTATCCTGCTGTTTGAAGTGCTGCCCGTGAACATTTCCTCAAAGGCAGTTACATCTTTTAAGTTTCCGGGGGTCCCCTTGTTCCTTAAACCTTTTATGTCCTTATCCGGGGATATCGTCTTATCCTGCGGATAAACCGCAGTTACCAGGAATGAAAACAGTACCGGGATCAGCAGGAGTCTGCCGGCTCGTTTATTTGCTGCTAGAAGCGGACGGATCATTGTTTCTCAGGGTTGTGCTAATTGTGGGAATGGATAACGGAAACTGTTGAATTCTACTTTTTTTGCCAGCATTTAAGATGCTAAAGTAAATATTCTTTCATCAGACTGTACCGGCTGAATGAAATTTTTTTTCAGTTCCTGAAACAAAAGCTGCTCACCGGCGTTTATCGCAGTAATATTACTGTACCATGAAAAGAAAAAGCAGGAAGTCACTTTATTTCTTCATACCTCTGAGCCTTGTAATCAAGATTATACTGACTGTATTGCTGTTTAATCTTCCGGGCGGATGCAGGGAGGCAAGAGAACATTTTCAGGAACTGCTTGAACCTGGTTCGGAATTTGCTTATTTTGTGGATCCATACCAGAATTCAGAAAATGAATAACTCCTCCTTGCAGTGTGTAAGCTGCGGAAACAAATAAATAGTCAATATGAAAATAACTGAAATAAAAGAGTATAATGAAAAAGTATTCAGGGCAGTCCGGACACTGCTGCCGCAACTTGACCCGGCCATAATTCTTCCGTCAGACGATTTTCTAAGGGGCATCATAGAAGGCAGGGATACTTTTCTTTTTGTTGCGGAGGATGAAAATGGTGATATCAGAGGCATTCTGACCCTTGTCAGGTATGATATTCCCACCGGAACCAAATTCTGGATTGAAGATGTTGTTGTGGATGAATCGCAAAGAGGAAAAGGTTATGGCAGGGGCCTGATGATTCATGCAATCAGATTTGCCGAATCACACGGAGCAAGGAAAATTGATCTGACTTCCAGACCGGAAAGAATAGCTGCAAACCGCCTGTATCAGGATCTTGGATTTATAAGGCGGGAAACAAATTTTTACAGATATCTGCCGGAATCAGTCAGAAAATCCTGAATCTGCTGACTGAATCTGCCGAAAAACCCTTTTTTCATCATAATAAAGCGTCAGCTGGTCAAAACCGTCCCGCCGGACGTCAATATTCAATTCATTTTGACGAATGCAGGAATATTATATGCCAGTTAAGGCTGTGGCTTAACGGTACTGCAGAATTTATTGACCAGGCTTTGCCGGGAATGCTCCAAACCCCGTCAGATGGACATTACCAGTTTGTGAGAGAGCTTTCGGGTACTTATCTTTGGAATGGTAATAATTTGAAGATCATGAAGGCTGTCTATCACATAAAATCAACAGTAACAGGATCTGTTAAGCTTAAACGCAGGAAGATTGCAAAAGCACTCCGGTGGTGGTTGCGCGAGAATGGTTTTGAGTTTAGTTACAGTTATTCCTGCAGTTAATAACATAATCCGTAATGCCTGAAACCGGAATGAAACGTCATTTGAAAGATATTTTTCCCTTACTGATTCTCTCCTTATTGTGGCTGGGTCTTTCTTCTTTTTCGGTTCCGGATGTGAAGCCCGGCCGGGTAAAAAAAGAGCAGCGCAGGGAATGCAGGAAACAGAACGGCAGCTGTATTGTCAGCAGGCAAAAACACTATCCAACGCCATTCAGTAATAAAAAAATAAAAACCAAATCCAATCGCAGGATCAAATCAGACCGGAGATGAGTAAAACAGGCAGTTCGCCTGTCTTACTCAGAACTGACCGGTAGTATCAGTATCTCATTTCTTTTCCCTTTGCATGAATGCCGAAATGATATCGAGCGGTACCGGGAATATTATAGTGGAGCTCTGTTCGGATGCCACTTCCGTAAGGGTTTGCAGGAAACGAAGCTGCAGGGTAGTGGGATTTGCACTGATTATATTTGCTGCATCGGCCAGCCGGGTGCTTGCCTGGAATTCACCTTCGGCATGTATAACTTTTGCACGGCGTTCTCTTTCAGCTTCAGCCTGTTTTGCCATTGCACGCTGCATCTCCTGGGGAAGATCTATATGTTTTACTTCAACATTTGATACTTTTATCCCCCAGGGTTCGGTCTGATGGTCAATAATCTTGGCCAGTTCCATATTTATTTTTTCACGGTGTGAAAGGAGGTCATCCAGTTCCGACTGTCCCAGTATGCTTCTCAGGGTTGTCTGCGAAAGCTGGGAGGTTGCAAACAGATAGTTCTCCACTTCAATAATTGCCTTATCCGGCAGCATCACCCGGAAATAAACCACGGCGTTTACCTTTATCGAGACGTTGTCCTTTGTAATGACATCCTGCGGCGGGACATCCAGCACTACCGTTCTGAGGCTTACCTTTACCATTTTGTCGACCACCGGGATCAGCAGGATCAGGCCCGGTCCCTTCACACCGACCAGTCTTCCGAGACGGAAAACCACAGCACGTTCATATTCGCGTAAAATCTTTATTGCACTTGCCAGAATGATAAACAGGAATATTATCACTGCTATCAAAAGAATACTGGGTGTTTGTTCCATAATGATTCCCTTTCTGTTTGATTTAAATTACTTTTTGAACTATTAATTTCATGTTTGAAACCCTGATAATCCTGACTTTTGTGCCTTTTCCCAAATGTCCGTCAGGACTTTCGGCAAACCAGAACTCCCCGTGAACACTTACCTGTCCCTCGGGATCAAGGTCAGTGATAACAGTGCCCGTCTCCCCGACAAGTCCTTCCACACCGGTGGTGGGCTTACGAGTCTGTGCCTTGATGGCAAAGCCTATGGCAAAGAGGAAGAATGCTGCCGTAAGTATGACAATTACCAGGATTACATACCAGGATATTTTGATTACTTCAAGTGTTGATTCCGTGTTTATTAGCATGACTGATCCAAGAATTAGTGATATTATTCCGCCTATGGATAAAAGCCCGTGACTGACTATCTTTATTTCTAGAATGAAGAGGATGATTGCAAAAATTATCAGTGCCAGGCCTGCATAATTAACCGGCAATGTCTGCAGGGAATAAAATGCAACGATCAGGCTTATTCCTCCTATTACTCCCGGGAATATGGCACCCGGACTGTAAAGTTCAAACATGATACCGTATATTCCCAGCATCATCAGGATATATGCAATGTTCGGGTCACTCAGCAGGCTTAGTAGCTTTTGCTTGAAATCCATTTCAATGTCAACAACTTCGGCATTTGCGGTTTCCAGAATCCTGGTACCGGATGAGAGACTTATTTCCTTGCCGTCTATCTGTTCGAGCAGATCCGGAACGGATATGGCTATCAGGTCAATAACATTCATCTTCATTGCCTCGGTTTCGGTTATTGACAGGCTCTTTCTGACAGCATCCTCTGCCCACTGGACATTCCTCTCCCTTTTCTCGCTGATGGTTCTTATGAATGCTGCCGCATCGTTGGTGGCCTTTTCAATCATTACCGAATCCTGCTGACCCTGAAGGGAAACGGGGTGAGCGGCACCAATGTTTGTTCCCGGTGCCATTGCCGCAATATGTGCTGCAAGGGTGATGAAAACTCCTGCCGAGGCAGACTGTGATCCGCCCGGATAAACAAACACCACAACGGGAACATCGGAATCCAGAATGTCAGTAACAATCATCCTGGTTGATTTAAGCAATCCGCCCGGTGTATTCAGTTTAATGATAAGACATTCAGCATTTTCCTGTTCGGCACGTCTGATCCCCGACTGAATGTATTCAGTACTTGAAGGATTTATTGAGGCATCAACCGAAATCAAATGTACCTTCCTGACTCTGCTGCCCTGTTCCTGAACTGTCTTCCGTGCCGCAGCCGGACCTGTTAACGCTAAGCTTTCAGCTGATTCTGCAGGCTTTATTTCCCATAAGGTTGTATGGGGCATTGCCCGGCCGGTTTCAGGCGACCTGCCACCGGCAGTTGCCGGCAGCCTTACCTGTAACAGCAGGCTGAAAAGAATTATATGAAATATTACAAATCGCAACTTATTAAATTATAAAACTATAACAGCTGTTATTAATTATTGAAAGGCTGTAAAGATAATCGTTATCCTGGTCTTACTCTTATGTTACTAAAATCAAATTTAATTTAATTGATCTATATTTCATAATTTTCATTATACAATAATTGATGCTGATACCGTGATGGAATCTCTCTGCTATTGATTATTAAGTAAATGTGCTCAGGCCCCTGCCTGGTACCTGCGGCCGTTTCTTTCCGGGCCGGGTTTATATAGGCATGTACTGTTTTAGTACTTCCTGTAGTACTTCCTGATTTACCGGTCCGGATGTTAAAAAGGCCCGGAAAAATGTTAATAAGTAAATCACTGTCAATTCATTATTCTATATATATTTATTCTCAGCAATACGATTCCTGAAATAGGGTTTGAATATACTCAGAAGTCTGAAACACAGATGATGTGAAAATAATATGTCAATGTCTTATACTTCAAAAATTACTGTGCTATGAAGAAGGTTAAACCTGAAGAACCGCTGAAGGCAAGGAAACTTATCCGCATTAACGATTACACCTGGATTGAAAAAAAAGCAAATGAATCTGATGAGGCAACGCGTGAAAGATTTCTTCAGAAACTTGCAAAGGCGGAAAATGCCCGGGATTATCACTCAGAATTTTAGACAGGACTGCATATTTCTGGCGGAGCTCAGTTCATGATTTCCGTTCAAGGCTTTCCTTTTTGCGGTAAACCATTCCCCGGAAGCTGGCAATAAGCTCATCCTGATCGTTTGTGATTTTTATTGCATAGGTGGCGAGCTTGTCACTCTTGGATAATTCTGACGCTTCGCCGGTTAAAACCTCACCTTTGCGTACCGGTCTCAGGAAATATATATCTGCATGAATACCGACGGCAACCCTGTCATAGGAGTTTGACGCTGCCGCGAACACCAGATCTGCAAGACCGAATATTGCTCCTCCGTGAGCCATATTAAGGCCGTTCAGGTGTTTTTCACCTATTTTCAGACTTGCCCTGGCTTTCCCGTTTTCAGCCTCGAATAATTCAATTCCGAGGAGCGAGGCAAAATGATCCCGTCTGAGAAATTCTTCTGTGTCCATATTTTTAGGTTTAAAATTTTATCATGAGGCAATGAAAGCAAGATCAGTGGAAATCTCCGCACTGAATTGCGGCTTCCGGTCTCCGCTCAGCCGTTCTGCCCGAGAGAACTGAACAATATCTGCTTCAGCCGTTCCGTTGCGGCTGACCCTGAACGCCGGCTCTCAAAGGGTTCATTATTGTTTTCATGTGCCACTATTTTCACAGGGGGACGGCTCAGTACGATTATCTCTTCACCAAGCAGAATAGCTTCCTCAACATCGTGACTGACAAAAATTACTGTTCTCCTGTCGGTTTTCCATATACGCGTGAACGATCTTATCATGTTTTGTTTTAATGCAATATCCAGTCCCTTCAGGGGTTCATCCATCAGAATGATATCGGAATGGCAGGCAAAGGCCCTTGCAATTGAAACCCGCTGACGCATTCCCCCGCTGAGCTGTGAGGGATAATATCCGGCAAAACCTTCCAGTTCAACCAGCCGGATGAGACGGTCACTTTCCCTGTGCCTTTCCCTGTCTGTCATATTCCTGTTCATCACAAACTCTATGTTTCCCCTTACGGTTTTCCATTGCAGAAGGCGGGGATCCTGAAAGATATATGACATCCGCTTGTCTTCAAAGCCGCTCATATTCCCGCTGCCGGGACGGGTGATACCGCCGATGATATTCAGCAGTGTGGTTTTTCCGCATCCGGAAGGACCCAGGATACAGGTTATTATGCCTTCAGTGAAGCTTATGCTGAAATCCCTGAACAGAGTGATCTCATCATAATTCTTGTTCAGTCTGTCGATCTTCAGAGCCATAATCAGTCTCTCCAGGTTACAATTTTATGTTCACTCCAGCGGATGACTTTCTCGAAGCAGTAACTGATGAGAACTGCTATGATCGTCCATGCAATAACTGCATCAACGTTCAGAAAAGTCTGTTCTGCCTGCATCATTGTGCCTATTCCGTATCTGGGCTGACTCAGAACCTCACCGATTATTATTGCCCTCCAGCCTATACCCATGGCACTTGATGCCCCGCTTATTATAAATGGCATAATGGCCGGGATGTAAACTTCGGAAATTATTCTACTGCGGCTTATTCTGTAAAACTTTGCCATTACAATAATGTCGGGGTCCACGCTGCGTATTCCGTCAATCACATTGGTGCAGATGAAGGGAAACATTGTAAGAAGCGCAATGAAAACAGGAACGGATCCTGGCGTGAACCAGATAAGTGCCAGCAGGATGAGGGCGATGACAGGAACCGAGCGGACCGTCACCAGGAAGGGCTGCAGCAGGGCATTGAATCCGGAACTAAGGCCTGCAATAATACCGAGCAGCATGCCAAGGAAAGCAGAAATGACAAATCCTGCAAGGCCACGTATTATTGTGGTGCCAACCACGGAGATGAAATCCGGATCGTTGAACAGTCCGATTGCAGTTATTAATGTCTTGCCGGGTGACGGAACAATTACGTCGGAATCAAAATACATGGCAAGTAACTGCCATAGGATCAGCATTGCCACAACCGATGCAAAACCAAGATATTGCTTTTTAGTAATAGAAATTTTCATCAGGCATCTTCCTTCCGATAATATCAGGATTCATTTTATAAAAAACAGCAAAGTATTTTTCGATTTCCTCACGGATACCACGGGCCCTTACAAAGTTCATGTTTGAACCCGGTATGGCACTTACCGCTACTTCAGCATCAGGGAGTATGTTGTATTTTACGATTAATACCGCAGCACTGTCGGGATAACTGTTTACCCACCGGACCGATCTTTCGCATGCGGAAATAATCCTTTCCGCCAGGCCGGGGTCATTCCGGAGAAGATCTTCCCTGACAATGAAAGCCGTCTGGGCAATCGGAAACCCCTGAACCTTGTTCCATTCACTGTTCAGATCAAATATCCTGTGCACATTTTTATTCCTTTTCATTACCAGGCTTACCTGGGGTTCGGAAAGGACGGCAAGATCTGCCTTGCCGGCAGCAACGGCATTGGACAGGTTGAGGTGGGTTGGAAAACTGTAGTCAAGTATTATATCCCTGTCAGGATCAAGACCGTTTTTTTCAAGAAGAAAGCGAAAGAGCACATCCGGAGTCATTCCCCTGGCCATTGCATATACCCTCTTGTTCCTCAGATCTTCCCAGCTTTTGACTGATGTATCCCCGCCGAAAAGATAGAGGGTGCCCCACACGGGAATGGCCGCAAGCCTGTAGTCAAATCCCATGTTATACAGTATTGCAGCCATGTTGGAGGGGAGAAGGGCAAAATCCGCGCTGCCGTCCAGAATCATTTTTCTCACCTGTATGGGTTCGTCCTGTATGCTGATCTTAATGTTTTTGGCACTATCATTGTAAACGCTGTCTATAAAGCGTATTATTCCCATGGATGAAGGCCCTTTCAGGCTGGCAATGGTAAGGAACTTACGTTCATGGCTTCTTTTCCCATGACCGCCGCATGCTGAACAGACAAGCAGAATGAAGATGAGAATAAACAAATTGCTGCGCATCTGAAAAACTTTACACAAATCTATTTAATTTATAACACAGTTATATAATTTTATATTTCATTCTGCATAACGGAAAGGTGTTTGTTTTCCGTGAAGAACAACTGCCCTGACCAGAATGCCTGATCCGGGATGCCTGCATCAACAGGCCTGCCTGCCGGAAACATGACCATAGTCATTGTTGGAATCATTATAAACATCTACTTTTGCAGTTAAGAAAAACCTGTAAATATTACTGAGGTTTCTGATTTTATTCAGGGCCAAGGTTCTGCAGGCTGATATTAATCTAATCCAAAGGTATTCTGATGGAAAAGAGAATAGGAACAGTACTCATCCGCATTGATAGTCGTGAAAGCGTTCATCTTCTGAACGAAATCATCTCAGATCATTCCGATATCATCATAGGCCGCCAGGGGCTGCCGCGTGAATACAGTCAAAGCATCATATCTCTTGTTCTCGAGGGTACCACGGATCAGATCGGTTCCCTGACCGGCCGTATCGGCCGTCTGAGCGGGATCCGGGCAAAATCTGTACTTTTAAAGAACAAGGAAAATGAATAAGGTATTTTACATTTCGGCAGTCTGTTTAATTATTTTTTCCATGAGCTCCCGCGGACAGGAGCGGAATCAGCAGAAACTGAAAAGCGACACTCTTACCCTTACAGAAAAAACTGTAAATCTTGGTGAAGTGGTTGTCTCGAGTCTGAGGCTCGACCGGCAGGTAAAAAAACTCCCGGTACCGCTGGCTGTTGTCAGGTCTTTTGATTACCAGAAACAATCCTCTCTCACCCTGTCCAACGTGCTTGAGAAAAAATCCGGAATTTCCATGGGCGGGGACGGAGTCTGGGCAACAAATATTAATATCCGCGGACTGAGTGAGAACAGGCTGGTAACCCTGATAGACGGAAACAGGGTTGAGACCGCTAATGACCTGACGGCATCCATGAGCATGATAGACATGTATGATGTTGAAAGGGTGGAAGTGATTAAGGGTGCACAATCGTCATTGTACGGTTCGGGTGCAATGGGCGGAATTGTAAATATTATAACAAAGGACGGATATTTTTCTTCCGGACCCTATCTGAAAGGAAATGTCAGCTCAGGCTTTGCTTCAGCCAACAGGCTTTTATCGGGGCATGCGGATGTCAGCACCGGCTCGGCAAAATGGTATTTCAGACTGAGCGGCACCTACAGTGATGCCGGTGATATCCGTACTCCCGAGGGAATAATGCCGAACAGCCGCTACGACTACAACAATGTAACGGCCAAACTCGGACTAAAACCCTTCAATGATCATATTTTCAAGCTTCAGCTTCAGCGTTATCAGGCAAATGATGTGGGCATTCCGGGAGGTGATGCCTTTCCCGGACCGGCAACCGCCTCTTATACGGGCATAGGAAGAGATCTTATATCGGCCGATTATGAAATCAGGAACCTGGGCAATGTGCTGAGCTCTCTTAAATTCGGATATTTCAACCAGTATATTGACCGCTTTGTTTCACTGAAACCCAATACGGTAACGGAGACAACACTTCCAAACGGAAATATTCAGCGCACAAAGCCTGAACTGTTTACCCCCACAGGAAAGCATCTGACCAATGGAGGCCAGATACAGAGCACATGGAATCTGTCGCCGGGCAATACACTTATTGCCGGAGCGGATGTATGGAGCCGTAAACTGACCACAGAAAGAATAAAATACATCACTGTGGAGGTTATCAATCCTTCAGGCGACATAATCAAAACCAACAATGTGGTCAGGGGTGAAACCCCGACACCGGAATCTTCCTTCAGCAGTGCAGGTCTTTTCATACAGGATGAGGCACGCCTGCTGGACGACAGGCTGACACTGATAATGGGAGGCAGGCTTGACGGTGTGCTGATAAAAAACAAGGAAAATTATGATGTAGACTACATTACAATAAATGATGTGCAGAACAATTTTCCAGACCGCAGGCTTACATTTGTTGAAGGATCTGAAAGGAACATATCGTGGAGTGCCAATGCAGGGCTGCTGTACAACCTGACCGGCAATACTGACCTTTCCCTTAACCTGGCCCGTTCATTCAGGTCACCTTCCCTTGAGGAACGTTTCAAATATATTGATCTGGGAAATTATGTCCGGCTGGGTGACGTGTCACTTGCTCCCGAAAGCGGCTTCTCGGTCGACCTGGGATTAAGAAAATGGAACAGGGATTTAAATTTCCAGGCAGGTGTTTTTGTCAACCACATGACCAATATGATAGTTGAAGTGCCCGGGAAATTTATTTACAAAGCCTTTACAGGAATCTCCGAATATACCATTGATACCCTGCCGGCGCTGATCAATTCCAATGTCAGCCGGGCATTGTTGTACGGATTTGACTATGAATTCGAATATAATTTCTACAATAATTTTGTTCTCTTCAGCACCGGATCCTATGTTCGGGGAAAGGACACAGAAGCCGGTGAGAATCTTCCGCTTATTCCGCCTCTGAGAGGCCGGCTTGGACTCCGTTATACCCGTCACGGGATAGCTTCGGCGGAACTTATTGTCACGGGAGTATCCAGACAGGCAAAAATAGCACAGGGTGAAAAGGAAACGGAGGGATATATCCGCCTGGACATGATTGTCAGCTCAGACAATATAAAAATCGGAAAAACGGGCCTGCAGCTCTTTGCCGGCATTGACAATATTTTGGATAAAAGCTATACAAACCATCTTTCAACAAACAGGGGCAGCATCAGTGTTGAACCCGGCCGCAATTTCTATCTGAGACTGAACTTTTCATTCTGATCGGAAGACTGTTGATGCGGTCCTTCCGGGAAACACTCTCTTTCCCGGTGGTTTTACTTGACTTGTTTTGAAGTCTTTCATAACTTTGATAAAGTCAAACTGGTTTTGACATAATCCTGTTCAGGTATTATGAATAAGCCATGATTGACAAAGCACTGCAAGGAATGAGTATTTGCCGGTCATGGCTGTATTGTCAGGTCATTTAAAACTAAAATTATCTGCACATGAAAAAGTTATTATTCTTCCTGTTTTTAATACCCCTGGCGGCGCCGGCACAAGACTCAAAGGCTGAAGATATTTTCAACAGCTCCAACTGCCTTATCAGTGTGATGGAAACATTTGTTAACGATTCACTTGTTTCCGCCTACATCACTTTTGATGCGAAGGATGACAGGCTGGCTACGCTTAAGAATTATTTCACATTGTGTTATGACACTCCTCTGAATGTTTATAAGTTTATCAGTGAACTGGAAGCTTTTGCTGCTGATGCTGACGCAGCCACGGCGCAGATAGGCAAGCATAAGGTTGAAATTGAAAAACCGGCCGGGACAAAAACGGTGAAGGTCTATGATGAACGCGAAATGATCTTTCACAGGTTCACCCCGAAAGTAATTGCAGCCATCAGATCAAGTCTGGAAGCATGGGCACTGAAACACAATCTCAGACTTGAATTGCAGGAAAAGTAAGTTCACTTCTCCAGCCCATCCATTCTGCATTCCGGTGTTTATTCCCCTCGTCCGGTGCTTTGGCCGGAATGCTCTTTCAATATGAAGAAATTTTGATTTCAGAAATTTTTGTATCTTTACATTCCAATAGTATGAGATATGGAAAGCCTCGATTACGCCGTAAGGGATAAATTATCACAGCCTCATGTCAGACAGCCTTTCAGACCGGAGCGCTTTTATTCCACAGACAAGCCGAAACAATGTCCCAGATGCAGATCAGTACTGATTGCTGAATTGCTTTATGGTGAGCCGGGCAGATCATCAGAACTGATTGCCGATCTGAAAGCCGGACGCGTTGTTCCCGCAGGAAAGACAAAAAGTGCGGACAAGCCGGATCCGAGATGGAAATGCCTGGATTGCCAGACCCTGATCTATCATAAGGAATCCTGATCTGTCCGCCTTCAAACCAGGCCTGTTCCGCTGAACGTAAGCAATGTGATTGCGGTCAGAAACAGGCTTAAAGCTGAACTTACAGAATTGCCCCGCCCACCCGGAATAAAAATTAATATTCTGAATATTAGTATGATACAATATTTGTTTTAAAATGTTAATTCCGATTTAAGTTTTATTTATATTTGGGCCCGATGCAACTATTTAAAACAATCTGTGAGAAAACTACAATCTGTCCTATCAAAGTACGATGCCCCGCAGAAGGCTATGCAGGCAGGTATTTATCCCTATTTCAGGGAAATTGATTCTGACCAGGATACTGTTGTAACAATAAAGGGGAAAAAAGTCCTGATGTTCGGCTCGAACAGTTACCTTGGGCTGACCAATCACCCGAGGATTAAGGAAGCCGCCAAAAGAGCCATTGACAAATATGGGACCGGATGTGCCGGTTCAAGATTTCTCAATGGCACCCTCGATATTCATATAGAGCTTGAAGAGAAACTTGCATGGCTTGTCGGGAAAGATGCTGCACTTTGTTACAGCACCGGTTTCCAGGTTAACCTTGGTGTGGTTTCGGTCCTGACAGGGCGAAATGATTATATATTTCTTGACGAGCTTGACCATGCATCCATAATTGAAGGAAGCCGTCTTTCCTTTTCCAGGGTTTTCAAATTCGCCCACAATGACATGAATGCTCTCGAAGACAAGTTGAAAAGATGTCCTGCAGGGAACCTGAAACTGATTGTTGTCGACGGGGTATTCTCGATGGAAGGTGATATTGCCAGGTTACCTGAACTTGTCTGCCTGTGCGATAAGTATGATGCCACAATAATGGTTGACGATGCACACTCCATTGGTGTACTCGGGGAGAATGGTTCGGGGACCGCGTCACATTTCGGACTTACCGGCAAGGTTGATCTTATAATGGGAACATTTTCCAAATCACTGGCATCTCTCGGCGGGTTTATTGCTTCAGACAAGGACACAATCAATTTTATCAAACATAATTCCAGATCCCTCATATTCAGTGCAAGTATTACTCCTGCATCAGCTGCTGCAGTTCTGGCAGCAGTGGATATCATGGTCAGCGAACCGGAAAGGATCGCACACCTTTGGGAAATCACACATTATGCACTGAAAGGGTTCAGGGAAACGGGCTTCGATACAGGAAAATCAGAAACACCGATCATTCCTCTTTTCATCCGTGATGATGTTAAAACATTGCTCCTGACCCAGGCACTGCTTGCCGACGGCGTTTTTGTAAACCCTGTGGTGTCACCTGCCGTTCCCAAAGAAGATTCCCTGATTAGGTATTCCCTCATGGCTACTCATACAAAAGAGCAGATTGATATATCAATAGAAAAGATAACCAGGGCTGCTAAATCGCTCGGTATCCTGAGCTGACCCGAAAAACCCTTATATAATCAACATACATAATATTTTCTGTTTCCCCGAAGGATCCGTAGCCGCTTTCAGGTATGTCGCCAGCCCATCCGCCGTCCTGAATTTCCGTGCTTAATATGACATATTCCGGGACATGTGACACTCCTTCCCCCGATCTCCAGGTTTCCTGTCCGTCTATATAGAAAATATATCCCTTCCTGGTCCACAGGAGGCTGTAAATATGATAATCATCAAGAAGGCCGTTCATAAGTTCCCCGCTTCCCCTGCTCTTGATAAATTCCCCGTAGCCGTTCCAGTGGAGATTATGGCATCCGTAACGGCCGTTCAGAGGAACAAATTCCATTATATCAATTTCGGTCCCGTCCTTGCGGGGATTATCCTTCTCACCATATGTTTTTCCGGTATTGCGGTACATTATCCAGAATGCACCCCAGCTGCCTTCCCTGATATTGAATTTTATACGGGCTTCATAATAGCCGAAAGCAAAGTCCTTCCTGGTTTCTATCATGCCGGCATGATGGACCGTGTCGTTTTCTGAAATCTCAGTCCAGTTCCTGATCTCAAGCTCCCCCTTGCCGTTCAGCAGACATGCCTCCCTTACATTCACCGCACTGCGCCGCTTTCCGGGGGCATGAAAGCCCCAAACCGTTGTATCAAGCGTTTCTCCGTCAAATTCATCCTGAAAGACCAGAACATATTTCCCCGGAAGATCCGCCACCGGTTTGTATTTCTGCTCCTTTTCACTGCAGCCGGCCAGCTGCGTAAGAGAGCAAAACAAAATCGCAGCAGTTATTGATATTCCGGCTGTACAGCTTATAGTTCTTTTTTTCATCATCGTATAATTTAAATTCAATATTTAATGGCCGCCGTTCATATCTGTAACGCCAATAAATCCGCCTTTATCCCGATATTAAGACTCATTTGCCGGATGGTATTCCGGTCTTTCAGGGCCGGATCAATACTTTCAGAGCAGGGCTGATGAATTCTTCTGGATCTTAACAATGGCTGCAACAATATCTTCCATGTCCTTTCTGGTCCCCAGGAACACCCTCTGTCCCAGCGATAAGCCTGTTTCCCTGTCAATCATCTCATTGACCGGACACAGGTTTTCCCTTCTGTATTTATCCAGTCTTTCCTTTGAGTAGATCTTTTTAAATGACCTGTGGCTGAAATATGCCTCGATGAAGGGATCGCTGTGGAGTGATGAATCAATTCCGTTTCCGAGAGGAATCCCTTCTGCCCTCATGGCTTCCCTGAATCTGGGTTTTGGCAGACCGTTAAAGTATTCCTTGTCATAGATCAGCTGGTATATGTAATAACCTCTCCTGGTCTGTCCCGGATATTTTTTTGTCGGTCTGACTCCCCTGATCTCACCCAGCAGCTTTTCAAGATATGCGGCATTTTCATCACGGAGGGTGCTCTGTTCTTCAATCCTCCTGATCTGGCCGGTAAGGATGGCAGCCTGGAAGGGTGTCATCCTGAAATTTGACCCTGCAAAAACCCTTCCCCGGTTTCTCGGATCCTTTCCTATATGGGTATATCCCTTGGCAGCTGCCATAATATGTTCATCATTCCCCAGCACAGCGCCTCCCTCGCCGCAGCACAGACTTTTTCCCGCCTGGAAACTGAAACATCCCATATCCCCTATAGTTCCCAGCTTCCTGTTTCTCCACTCAGCCATATGAGCCTGGCAGGCATCCTCGATTACAATGAGATTATGCTTTTTCGCAATAGCCATTATCTTGTCCATGTCTGCCGCAGCACCTCCGATATGAACAGGTATTATTGCCCTTGTATTTTCATTGATGCGCTCTTCAATAAGATCGGCATTTATCATAAACGTTTCCGGATCGGAATCAATGAATACCGGAATGGCAAACAGGTTAAATGTTGAAAGGGCAGTTGCAATAAAGGTGTTTGTCTGGGTGATTACCTCATCTCCCGGACCAATGTTGACAGCGCGCTGGGCAGTTTCCAGGGCTGCGGTACCGGAGCTGGTGGCAACACAGTAGTTTACACCCATCAGGGCGGCATATTTCTTCTCGGTCTGATAGACCCTCTCACTTTCAATATGGCTGTATTCTGACCATATATTGCTTTTAAAGGCCTCGAGGTACAACTGGATATCGGAATCATCATAAATCGGCCAGGATGATCCGAGTATCCTGTCTTTGGGACGAACAGGCGTACCTCCGAGCAGTGCCGGCTTACCGGTATCCTGAAGAGCAACCGGAGAGAATGATGTTATGCCCTTTGCAGAAAGAGCAGCACCTGCAACGCCCAGGGAGGTATTCCTCACAAATTCCCTGCGGCTGAAAGATGGTTTTTTCATGATGATAATTTTACAGGTTTATAATTTTTCAGGATTTATAATTATTGTCTAAGTTAGGATTTATTATCAAATACCTGTGCTTATGTGAGTCTGCCCAGATACAAATATATTCAAAAGGCCGCATTTTATTAAAAAGGCAGTGTTCAGAGTCCGGAAAGATCCGGGTACACTGGTAAATTCAGGAGGGACTCCGGGCATAATTTCCCCGAATAAGCCTAACTTTGTTAATTAAACCGAAAAATTATCCCGATGAGAATCATTTTTAAAATCCTGATCATTCTGCCGCTTATGTTTTCAGTGCTGACATCCTGCAGGCATAAACAAAAATCCCGGGGAAAACATGAGGTAAGTGAAGACTTTCCGGCCGAAATGGTGAAATTCACTCCTTATGAGCATAACCCCGTTTTCACCGGGACAAAGGAAAACACCTGGGACAGGCACATAAGGGAAAGAGGATTCATACTTTTCGAAGCCGGATTGTACAGGATGTGGTACACCGGATATGACGGGGGCGGAAATTCAGTAAAATTCCTGGGTTATGCCACTTCTCCCGATGGCATTCACTGGTCCAGGTATGAGGGGAATCCTGTGTTTGACAGTAAATGGACTGAAGATATGTTTGTTTTCCGGCACGGCAGCAAATATTACATGTATGCCGAAGGAACCGGTGATGTTGCTCATCTGCTTATTTCTGACGATGGCATTAACTGGAATGAACAGGGTGATCTGATAATACTTACCACCCGGGGCGACACCCTTCCCGGTCCCTACGGAACCCCTTCAGTTCTTGTTGAAGACGGCAAATGGCATCTTTTTTATGAAATAAATGATGAAGGAATATGGCATGCTGTTTCGGATGATTACATTACCTGGACAAATGTAAGTGATGAGCCTGTTCTGAAGAAAGGTCCAGGAGAATATGATTCCGGTGCTGTCGCATCGAACCAGATAATAAAATTCAGAGGAAAATATTATATGTATTATCACGGAACGTCGGACAGCGGATGGGCACAACCCGGTGCAGGATCAATCTGGACCTCCAGTGTGGCAATGTCTGAGGACCTTGACAACTGGGTCAAATATCCCGGCAACCCGATAGTGGAAGGTGATCATTCCAGTCCCATAATGGTTTATGACGGAGAGAAATACAGGCTTTATACCATGCATGATGAAGTATGGCTCTTTAACCCGGCACAATAACACTAAACAACAAATAATGAAAACAAGAAAAACAAACGTTCACAAATTCCTGGCTTATTTTATTCTGATATCTTTTGCATTTTACGCGGCCTCATGTTCATCCGGCAAACCGGAACGCGTGCTCTTCATAGCACTGGATGGCATCAGCATAGAAGGCTATCAGACGGCAAAAACCCCGAATATTGACAAACTGATGCAGAAAGGTTCATTTTCACTCAAAACAAGAGTTGTCATGCCTTCCGTAACCCTTCCGAACTGGACAAGCCATCTGACCGGAAGCGGTCCTGAACAGCACGGGGTTACCGATAATGGCTGGCTTATCGACAATCATGTATTACCGGCAGTTGATACCGATGACAAGGGATACTATCCTTCAATTTTCAAAATACTGAAAGATCAGGTTCCCGGAGTGAGAACAGCGTTCTACTATAACTGGGCAAATCTGATATACCCCTATAATCGTGATTACCTGGATGAAGTCCGTTTCCAGGAAAACTATGAATACATTGAAAATTTTGAAAGGGCATTTGAATTTATCAGGGAGAACAGGGAAAAACCGACATTCGTATTTCTTTACACCGTGCATACTGACGGTGCCGGCCACAGTCACGGATGGATGTCTCCCGAATACATTGAATCAATTGAGAATGCAGATTTTCACATAGGCGCTCTTCTGGATAAAATGGAAAAAGAGGGAATGCTTGAAGATACCCACATCATTGTAACCTCTGATCACGGCGGTGTCAACAAGGGTCACGGAGGAGTCACCCCGACCGAGATGGAAGTTCCATGGAGCCTGACCGGACCGGGAGTGAAAAAGAACAACAAGATCACCGGGCCAAATAATACTGTGAATTCTGCCTTTGTGGTTGCACACCTGTTTAAGTGCAGCACCCCTGAAAGCTGGACCGGCAGAATGATTCATTCAATTTTTGAATAGGGAAAGAAATACGGACAGATATTACGGAACAGGATTGCTTTACACAGCAAACCCGGGAAGCAGTTTGAATTAACAGGCCGGAATCATTAATTTTGCGGTCTGAACAAACTATTAAGCATTATGAAAATAATAAATTTAAAAACAGGCCTTATCATGGCAACTGTCATGCTCACATTCTGTTTCTGGGGCTGTGGCAACAGCGGAGTTAAAAAGGCCCCCGACGGACATACTGCGCAGATCTCACTCGACTGGCACGGAACATACTCGGGAAACCTGCCCTGTGCCGACTGTGAAAGAATTGAAACAGAACTGACAATAAATGATGACCTTACTTATATCCTGACAAGCAGCCATATAAAGGGAGACAATGAATATACAGACACTTTAAGCGGAAGGTTTACATGGAAGGGCAATAACATCAGGCTAGAGGGGATTCCTAAAAATGAAAGATCTCCATGGTTCAAGGTGGAGGAGGGCCAGGTAAGATATCTGGATATGCAGGGAAAGGAAATAAAGGGAGAGCTGGAGAACTATTACATATTAAGGAAAAACGGCAACACCAGTGTGGAAGACAAGAGGTGGCAGATAGTGGAGATATATGGAAAGCCGGTGGAGGGCAGCCCGGAAACGCATTACATGATTTTCTATTCTGAAGACGGCTTTGTTTCTGCCAAAATGAACTGCAACATGCTGCGGATCCCTTATAAGATACAGAATGAATTCAGGGTAAGATTCGGGCATGGTATGTCAACCCTTATGGCTTGTCCGGATGACCTTGAGCAGGAATTTCTGCAGGTACTTTCAGAGGCGGACAATCTTTCAACTGACGGGAAATATCTGTCGCTGAACAAGGCAAGGATGGCACCGCTGGCAAGATTCGTTGTTGCGGATTTATAAAACCGCAGGAAAGCTCCGGCCTCCGGCCGAAAGTTTGCAAAGGTCCGTTATCTGTACGGACCCGGCATGTCTGGCATATGATGAGTAAACAAACGGATATGAGACATGTATTAATTGTTTTCCTGGCTCTGGCACTCCTGATGCCGGGTTCCGGCTGCGGCAGCCACAGGACTCCGGAAAGGATGATCGGCATAAAGATCTATGATTATGACGGGGATTTCGGGTTGCTCGCGGAACGGTGGGACAAAATGGGCATCAATACAGCCTTTGTAAGCAAGGATCTGGCTGCCAATGCTGAATTCCGGCAGGTACTGAAAGAGCATGAGATAAAGACCTTTATTATTTTTCCTGTTTTTTATGATCCTGCAGCCCTGAAAGAGGACAGTTCCCTTTATGCCGTAACGGACAGGGGAAGAAAAGCCCGGGAGAGCTGGGTAGAGTTTGTCTGTCCGTCAAGGCATGGGTTCCGTAACCGGAAAATCAGGGAAGCGGCTGATCTTGCCCGGGAACTTAAGCCGGACGGAATGAGTATTGATTTCATAAGGCATTTTGTTTTCTGGGAAATGATCTATCCGGACAGAACAGCCGGAAGCATTGATATGGCATGCTTCTGTGACAGCTGTACAGGCGCTTTCCTTGCCGGACAAGGGATTTCCCTTCCGGATTCCTGCATAAGAGTGGGGCAAAAATCGGAATATATCATTGATCATTATCAGGATGAGTGGAATGACTATCGTACCGGTCTGATTGCATCGATGGCAGAGGGAATAGCTGATGCCCTGCACAGGGTAAACCCTGATCTGAAGATAATGATCCATGCGGTTCCCTGGAGGGATGCTGATTTTGACGGAGCCAACATAAGGGTGGCCGGTCAGGATCTGAAAAAACTGGCAGCCTGTGCGGATTATATCTCTCCTATGTGTTATTCCCAGATGCTCAGGCGCGATGCCGGCTGGATCAGTTCAGTGGTAAAAGAAGCTGACGGGAAGGCTCCCGGCATGATTGTGCCGAGCATACAGGTTTATCCTGCCTATATAGACGACCCCTTCAGCGTGGATGATTTCCGCCGCTGTGTTGACGCAGCAGTGGCTGAACCGTCACTGGGTGTAATATTCTTCTCCTGGCCGCTGTTCGAAAGAGACCCGGAAAGGATTGAAGCAGTCCGGTTTTAATTTATTTCAGATTGTTTGTATATAAATCTGTCAGTAATTCAAAAATCAGAGAAATGGGCAGATTCTTTCCCCTGGTGTTTCTCACCGTTTTCTGCGCCTGTACATCAACTGGTTCCCGGCATACAGAAAGTAATAATTACGAGGCTGTCAGAAACGGTTTTGCCCGTCCCGGGGGAACGGCCCGTCCAAAAGTATACTGGTGGTGTCTGAACGGCAATATTGATACCCTGAAGGCCAGGGAGGAGTTTATTGCCATGAGGGATGCAGGTATAGGAGGTTTCGACATGTTTGAGATCGGAACGAGAAGCAGGGGAATACCTGCGGGACCTGCTTTCCTTGGAGATGAATCGCTGGAGATCATAAAATTCGTGGTAAACGAAGCCGGGAAGCTGGGGCTTGAAGTGGGGCTGAATGTAGCCAGCAGCTGGAATGCGGGAGGAGCCTGGATCAGGCCGGAACACGGGGGCAAATCCCTTTACAGGTCGGTTGTTGTCACGCAGGGGAATTCCTCGGTGCAGAAAGTCAATATTCCCTTTCCGCCGATCAAATTTCCCGAATCCGCTATAATAGGGGGAACGGGGAAGCCTATGATACCATTGAGGCCTGACGGGAAACCGGAATATTATGAAGAGATAGCCGTTCTGGCAATCCCGGCGGGTTCAGCCGCTTTGCCCGATGACTCTGAAATTCTGGATATATCTTCTTTTTTCGATCCGGAAAATGATGAACTCAGCTGGGAGATACCGCCGGGAAAATGGGAAATACACAGATACGTATGCTCCAATTCCGGGCAGCAGCTGGTGCTTCCGAGTCCGCATTCGGCTGGACTGGCAATAGATCACTTCGATTCCTCGGCAGTAAGCACACATTTTAACTATGTTATCGGAAGGCTCGGCACGGTGCTCGGGGATTTCCGCAAAACCGCCCTTAAAAGCCTCTATCTTGCAAGCTATGAGGCAAGGGGATTTGTATGGTCGTCACAGCTTTCCTCCTGGTTCAGACAACTTCACGGATATGACATCATCAGATACCTGCCTGTTTTCTTTGACAACAGCCTTTTTGAGGAGAAGACGGGGGCAAGGCTGCAGAGGGATTTCAGGAAGACTCTCTCTGAGATGATGATAAACAACCTCTATAAAAATGCCGGGAATATTTGCAACAGGCATGGTCTCATGATCAACTGTGAGGCAGGCGGACCGGGATATCCTCTTTACAACGGACCTGCCGAACCCCTTAAGGCCCTGGGAGCACTGGATATTCCTAGGGGTGAGTTCTGGGTGAATCACCCCAGGTATTACATGGATCCAAACGGGACAGACAGCATTGACCTGATGCAGGTGGTGAAGGAAGTGGCTGCCGCATCGCATATTTATGAAAGAGGTATAGTTGAAGAAGAGGCATTCACCTCTTTCGAGCACTGGATGGAAGGACCCGCAGACCTGCGGCCACTGGGGGACAGGGCTTTCTGCGAAGGGATGAACCGGGTTGTATTTCACGGATTCACACACAATCCGGAGGGGACAGGCTACCCCGGAATCGTTTATCATGCAGGAACGCATATGAATCCCAAAAGGGTCTGGTGGCCGAAAATCAAACCATTTATAGATTATATCACCCGTCTCTCATATATTTCCCAGAAGGCTGATTTCTTCTCCGATGTCCTGTTCTATTACGGAGACAAGATACCAAATGCCGCCACGCCTAAGAATACCCACTTCAAGGCCGGACCGGGTTACGATTATGAGGTGATCAACACTGAAGTTCTTCTCGACAGGCTCAGTATGAAAAATGGAAAGCTCCGCCTTTCAAACGGGGCTGTTTTCAGAATGCTTGCACTGGAAAATGAGCCGGAGATAAACCCTGATGTTCTCAGAAAGCTGGAAAAACTGCTGCAGCAGGGGGCAGTAATAACCGGGGAAAAGCCGGAAAAAGCCGCGGAGGTAAGGAATGATCCGCTGTCGGGTGAAAGCGGGACAGGGCTTATCAACAAACTTTGGACGGAAGTTGCTGACCCGCAGGGGTTCAGGCCTGTTAAAGGGAAGATCCATGCCGGTGTCAGACCTGCAGAAATGCTTTCTGCGCTTAATGTTGCCCCGGATCTGGATTACCGCGACAGGGAAACATGGCTTATAGATTATATCCATTACCGGTCCGGCAAAACTGATTTCTACATTGTCAGGAACACCTCCGCCAGCTGGATATCACGTGACTGTGGTTTCCGGCAGAAGAATAAAACAGCTGAAATATGGAATCCGCTTAACGGGGAAATAATCCCTGTAACTGTATGCCGCCGGGAGGGTGAACATATAAGGATCCCTGTCACACTGCCTCCTTTCGGATCTTTCATTGTGGTTTTCAGGGAAGGCGGTATGAAGCCTCCTTATACCGGAGTGACGGTCCACGGAGAGGAACAGGACCCTCCGGAACTGGAATTCAGCACAAAAGGTGTTCTGATGATGAATAGACAAAACTGTGAGCTAAGCGGACCGCAGGGATCCCGGACAGTTGAGAAATCAAATGATCCGGAGACAATTGACGGCCCCTGGCTGGTGTATTTTGACAGTAAATGGGGAGCACCGGAATCAGTGACTTTTGACAGGCTTATTTCATGGACTGCTCACAGTAACCCGGGAATAAGGTATTATTCCGGTACGGGCAGATATAGAAAAACGTTCAGCTGTGATGAATTGAATTCAGCATCCGGTGATGAGAGAATATTCCTTGATCTGGGGGAAGTATCCGAGGTGACTGAGGTGTGGCTTAACGGTGAGCCACTGGGTATAAGCTGGACGAAGCCCTTCAGGTTTGATGTGACTGAAGTGATCAGGGAGGGGGAGAATGATCTGGAAGTGGAGGTGGCAAACACCTGGTGCAACCGGATAACAGGCGATGCACTTAGAGGGGAGAAATATACCTCCACAAACATCACCCATGTCGGCCTTCTTACATGGGACAAGGTTCCCCTGAATCCTTCAGGTCTGATGGGGCCTGTCACTCTTCAGCGTGTCAGGCTTGTCAGGTAAATATTCACCGGGGTAAAGGCCCGCCGGAGGTGCTGCATTATAGTGTTCCGGAATATTGCCACGATCAGTTGCCGCGGAAAAGGATATTGGCCGGATTAATTGCGCCATTTTATGTATTCCGGGTACATCAGCACCATATGCTGCTCCGGATGCTGCCTGCTGTAATTTACAAGCTTTTCACGGCCAGCCGGATTCCGCTCCGGAGCAGATTCAAATTCGCGGTGCAGAAGGAAGTATTCAACATAAGTCTTAAGGCGCTGAATCCGTATTGCAATCACATCATCACTGCACTTCCCCATGATGTTGTCCAGTTCTTCCAGTATTGCAACGGCAGCGGCTCTTGTCCGGCTGATGTCAGTGTGGCCTCCCCTCCGGGAGTCCCGGCAGGGTTCCGTCTGGAGTTCATTGAAGATGAGACTGAAAACCTGTTCAACTTCCGTCCCCTGATCCCCGTAATAATCCATGCAATATTTTGCAAGGGCGGATCTGACATCCAGATTCTCCTGCCAGCATGCACGGGCAAAAAACCAGTTATTGAAAGATGACCGCCACCAGGTCTGTATCGGCAGGTAGAGGGAAACGACACCGCGGTATCCGGTTTTCCTGGCATGATATGCGACACCGGCCGCATATTCCGGCCGGAGCCAGACATTTGCCGCATATCTGTAATTATCCCCCATGTAATATTCAAACTGGTAAACTTTTCCGCCCGGGGTTTTCCTGATCCATTCATGTGCGAGGGTATCCATCGGTCCCGGATCCGGGCACCACAGCACGGTCATGTTGCCAGGTATGCTAACTGTTTCCGGGGGCTGCCAGCTTTGAGGGTGGTAGGCAAGGTGCTCAACAAGCATATCCGGGCGTACTTCCCTTACTTTCTCAGCCACACGTCTGGCAGCTTTGAATACTGTTTCCGGATCCTTGCAGTTTTCACACTCACAGTAATTCCCGCCATCCAGGGGCCATGTTCCGATAATGTGAAACTCAGGATGCCCGGCTGCATATTCCGCCACGGCAGAAGCGTAGTATTCAACAGCTTCCTTGTTTGAATAACACATCTGTCCCGAGTACGGTCCCGGAAGAACCTTTCTTTCCCCGTCATTCAGGGCCCACCAGTCGGGATGGTCCTCAAAAAGGGATTTCGGGAAAAAAACCGGCATGCAATGTTCACTCATATCTATTATAAATCCCCTTTTCTGCAGTTCCGGCAGCAAATATTCCCTGGTTTCCTTCCAGAGTATTGCATGTGCCGGCCCGTCCGCGTCGCTGGGGCGGTCTTCGGAAACCAGGATAAAGTTCATCCGGTTCTTTGCCATCCAGTCGATGAAGTTCCTTCCCGTTTCAATGCTTCCGGCATGCAGGCCGTATGGCGTCAATCCCCGGTGTTCTATCAGCGGGTTATGGATAAATGTTCCCGGGATGAATACTGTTTCCTCATTCTGAGGTATGATCTCTTCCTCCTTCCCGGGATATACAAAGGAACATCCGGCTTCCTCCAGAAGGCAGTAAACCGCATAAAGCAATCCCCTGGATTCAGCAGACCGGAGTTGGATGTTCTTACTGGTTTTCTTAATCATGAAACCGTCCCATTTCAGGGCCTTGTCCTTTTTGATATTCAGTTGTATGGTGTTCTTTTTGCTTTTATGGTCTGACCGTCCTGAAACACGGAATTCATTTCCGCTTATTCTCTCCAGGTACTCTTTGAGCTGCATTGCGGCAAAGCGTACAACCTGGTCTGAATTATCATCCACCACTATATGATGTATCCTTCCGTCATTCCGTAGTTTCAGGATTCCTCCGCCTTTTTCGGTGCTGCAGGACTGAAGGAATCCGATGATGGCAAGACTTAGCACCAAGCGGAACAGAACGCGGGAAAACAGAACCATTAAGCTTCCGGATATTTTCTTTTTCATAGAGTTGATTTATAAAAATATTGTCCTGAAATACTCCTGCACAGATACTGTCTCCTGCATCCGTACAGCGGATCGTCTTTACAGCCTGATGAATATCCTGTTCCTGTACAGGAAATAACAGACATACCACAGCATTGCGGATATAAGCAGGAACGATACCATTGTTATTACCGGCTGTCCGCCCCAGGCGAAAATACGGTATGTGAACGGATTTACAAGGCTGGCGAAAAATGAACGCAGTCTGCCGGCCAGCAGGTACATAAGCAATGGATTCATTCCGAAGGCCGCAAAAAACAGCGGTATTTTCCTCAGTTTCAAAATATCAACCAGCCAGTAGGAAATTCCCATTCCGATCAGGCACCATCCTCCGCTTGCAAAGGCATAGGAGACTGTCCATATGCGTTTGACAAGGGGTATGTACGGGCTCATTAAGTATCCTGTCAGAAGAGCGGCAAGGCCGGTCAGTAAAAGAATAATAAGTTTTTTCTTCTGTGACCAGTCAGTCATGAGCATCCTGCCGGTTAGAACTCCCCATATGATGTTTGCCGTTGACGGTATGGCATTGAATGGTGCCCACTGGTCGTGATTCATATACTGTTCTCCGGTAAGGAGCCTGTCAAACCAGGAGCCGAAATTGTGACCGGCAACCCAGGGCTGGTTGAAGCCTTCAACCGGCCAGAAGATGTAGAGAAGATGGGCAACAAGAAGCAATCCGAATGAAAATATCAATTGCCATTTTACGGATTTCCGCATTACCAGGAATGCAATGAGATAGCTTACCGATAGCTGTGCCATTATGTTATTGAAGTCCGAACTGTTTGGTCCTGAGTTTATTGCCCAGCCGATCAGCAGCAGAAAAAGACAGCGCTGCAAAACGTGGTACAGGGTTTTTTTCCAGCTGTCACCTCTTTCCCATCTCCTTGTAAGGGAGAAGGGCATGGCTACTCCCACTATGAAAATGAAAAAGGGATGTATCAGGTCCCAGAAACGGAGGCCGTCCCAGGGAGCATGATCCATCTGGTAGTTGAGAAAGGAAATTAAAGTGCTGCTTTTATCCGGATCAGGATTGCCGAATAATTCCCATACACCTCCCACAAGCATGAACATGGTAAAACCACGGAAAAAATCAATTGAAAAAATACGATTTTCTATCTGTTTTACATTGTTTGCGCTCATTATGCTGATATTTTAAATTGGTATTGTCCGCCGGTATAGCTGTATCCATATCTGTCTGAAGTCCTTTCATCGGTTTGTTCTGTAAAAAACAACTGCAGAGTTTGAGTAAGGATTATTTTGTACGGAAGTGAATATCTATCCTGTGACTTCCGCAACCCCGGGGTATTTCAACTTTCCCGGTAAATTTGCCTGCTTTTTTCCCGTCCACGGTAACGGAACTGACAGTTCCGCTTTCTTCAAGCAGCCAGTCGGAAAACTCCAGGTTCCAGACTGAATTATGTTTTTCAAAAAACTGGCAGTAATGGGGGTCATAATCCAGTGTGATATCAAGTCTTTTTTTCCCCCTGTCCAGGTTTCCTGAATTGCATGCATGCATGTAACCGATATATTCGTTGATGCTGATGAAGCGTCCATCCGGATACTGATCAAATATGGAAGCAAATTTTTCCGGTTCCAGGGCGATACCGTAATCATGGTTATTCGGAGGAGAACCAACAATCAGGGGGGCATCGGGTGTCCCGAAAAATTTCCAATCGACAACAGCCAGGTCACTTCCAAGATAGCCTCCGCTCCATCCGTACCATCCAAATCCTGCCTGACCTGCCAGTTTTATTGTATTATTGAAATATGTAGTGGAGACACCATTTCCGCCGGCCACCACTTCAAGAGGAGTAACACCAAACTGTTCCTTCAGCCATTTCATGCCGGTTTTCATTCTCCAGAGCTGTTCAGCTGCAGGAATTTCCTGGTTTCTCCTGTTGTCTCTGAATTCCTGGTACCAGCCGTTCACGGCTTTCTCCCCGCTGAGCGGCGAGCCGTACCAGCGCGGCTCTGAAGCCAGGTCAGGCTGCATATGTGTGAGTCCGTGGGACATAACCGTGAAAACGCCCAGGTCAACACCTTTCTGATAACCGCGTTTGCTGGAAACATAATTCTGTTTTGTCCCGAACTCATCCGTAAAAACCCGGGTCCATGTTGGCTCCAGCCTTTCTTTGGCATCGTTGACAAAACCCGGGGTGAAATTGATATTCAGAACAGCATTGTGTTGCAGTAAAGGGTTGATGAGGTACTGTATGATAGTATCCTCGGACAGTGTCGGGAAGTGCCAGGTGTCAAGCCATGCGTTATCAGCCATTCCCGGATCGTCCATGATCATGATCAGATCATTATCCCATGTCTTGTAAAGATTGTATCCGATTGTCCACGTAATGGCCCGTCGCAGCAATGTCCGCATGTCCTGGAAATAGAAGATATAATTATTGTCATTTCCTATCCAGACCGCACGGCCGCCGGAAGGATATTCCCTTACCGTTACCTGCGGAAAGGAACCCTGTTCAACAATTGTAATCACATCATCCGAAACAGCCACGTGCTGACGTTCCATATCGGTTTCCGACAGCCTGACGCGCTGAATCATCATGCTTACCAGTGTGCCGGTATCAGCCCTGAAAGGAGATAAGAGTCCTTCGGTTATGAAATGTGTGCCCTTTACTTTCAACAGGGTATCGCCTTCCCTGATTCCGGTATATTTTAAGCCCAGTGTATTCAGTATCTCTTCCCGGAAAATATGATCCGAAAGAACAATAAGGCCAATCCCGTATTGTTCCGTCATTTCCGGAAGAATGGAATAATCCTGCGGCATCAGATTATCCGTCTGATTAACGTTCCAGATAATGGTTCCGTACTCCGGTTTCCCGTTCATGTCAAGAAACATGTACCGGTCAAGCAATTGCTGGTCCAGACGGATGATATCAAAGGGAATCCCCCAGGATTTCAGCAAAATGATAATATGATAAAAATCAGACTCCTTGCGAGCTCCGGGATGTAAAATCTCTGTAGTTCCGGTATTTATTTTACCCACCACATAGCTTGCCGGATCATCCCACTGATCACCTGTAACAACGAGTACCCTGAACGGCCTGAGCCAGTCTTCGCCGTCCATTTCCGAAGGACTGTACCGGGAAGTGCATGATGAAAAATGCAGCAGTGAAAGTAATAGTACAACACAGGGCAGGGTAAATTCTTTCAGTTTCATTATAAAGCTCAAATTATTTAATGCACGTATCCTGTTATTATTAAAATAATTTAGGCGGACACGGTAAAATATATGATTCCGTGATAGTTGGCAGAATTGATGAATGATTCTGAGTTTATTACCAGGCACTGTTATCGGTTTAATAATAAAGATCCCTGAAAAGTGCTCTTAAGTATGAGATAATCAGGCAATATACTTTGATTTTCAATAAAAATCTCATGCAAATTACTGTTTTTATTCAGTAATCCGGTCATATACCGGCAAATAAATGTACTTCATTTCATCAGATTCTTCCGGTTTTTTTAGAATTAATATTTTTACTTTTATGCGGTTTAATAATGAATATCCGGAGATATGTTCTCAGGAAATATACCGGCAAGATATATTTACACCGCACTTACCGTTCCGGCTTTCGGGATTATGTATCTGTTTACCGCCCTCGTTATATTTGCCGGCTTTCCGTTTCTTGTTTTAAGGAGAAAAACGGTAATAAAAATGTTCATGCAGTTCTGGGCAAAGAGTATCTTTTATATCATCGGGAAAAGAATACATATACAGGGAACAGAGAACCTGAAAACAACGAAACACTATATTCTCCTGGCAAATCATTCCAGTCTTTTCGATATTGTTGCCATTGCTTCCGTATTTCCCGACCTGACATGGTTTGGCCATGAAAGGCTTTTAAAAATTCCTGTTTTCCGGAAGGTGCTTCAGCTGACAGATTATATTCCAATGCGGAAAGCGACAATAGCAAACACAAAGGAAATGATCCGGCAGCTTACTGCCCGGTCCGCAACAGGCAATATTGCCATTTTCCCGGAGGGGACAAGAACGCTGAACGGCAGGCTGAACGATTTTTTCCGGGGATTTATCATCCTTCTGAGGACGACGGAGGTTAATGCCCTTCCCGTCACTCTGAACGGATTCTATGAACTCAAGCCCAAAAACAGATTCCATATTGATTTCAGTTCCACACTGGGGATGGTGATTCATAAACCTGTGCCCGGTGAAGATCTGAAAAACAAAAGCGACAGGGAAATTGCCGGGCATATAAAGTCAATTATTGAATCATCACTGACCGGATATCATGAAGGTAGTACGGACGAAATACAACTTAAGCCGGGTACATTAGGAAATGAAAGAAGATAAATGGGTTTTTATAATAAACCCCATCGCGGGAAATGGTTTTGCCGCGGAAATGGAATCCGTGATCAAAGCGGAAGTGGAAAAACGGGGTATTAACGGAGAAATTGTTTTTACCGAAAAACATGGCCATGCCCCGGAAATATCGGAAAGATACGCTTCCGCCGGTTACAGGTATATAATAGGGGTAGGGGGCGACGGTACCTTCAACGAGATAGCCGCTCCGCTCCTGCATAAAAAGAATGTTGTTGCGGGAATTATCCCGGCAGGATCGGGGAATGACTTCATTCAGATAACAGGCTTTCCCTCCAGGTTCAGGGCGGAAAACTGGAACAGTTTTTTCAGGGCGGAAACGATTGCCATTGATGCAGGTTTTTGTAACGGAAAATATTTTTTTAACGGCCTGGGGCTGGGATTTGATGCAAATGTTGCGTCAAAGAACTATACTGCAGAAGGTGAATTGCAACGCGGGGGCAAGTATAAGTATATCTGGCATATTCTGGGCACTATTCTTTTTTACCGGGAGAAAAGGATGATTACGGTAAACAATGACAGCAGGAACGAGGACGACTGCTTTATCAATACTGTTTCCAACGGCCGCAGGTATGCCGGCGGTTTCCTTCTCACCCCGGAAGCAATTGCAAACGACGGTCTGCTGGATGTGTGCAATATAAAAAGACTGGGACTCCTTCAACGCCTGAAAATACTTTCAATGGTTCCGAAAGGCAGACATCTCGGCGATAAAAGGGTGAACTATTACAGGACAACACAGCTGGAACTTGAATTCGGACAGAAAGTTCCCTATCATCTTGACGGCGAGGTCTTTTTTTCTGAAAGATTTGATATCAGGATCATACCCGGGGCACTGAACATAATTTACAATCCGTCGGGCAGACATTTTCTGAAAATACCCCCTGAAGAGATTTAGATGTTTTCTGTGTGCCGGGATCAGGAAATTATACATGTTTTAATCTTTAATAATCAGACCATGTCATCAGTTTTTAAAACCATCCGGAAGGGAAAACTCCGGCTGTTATACCCGTTTATTGTCGTGCTGGTGCTGATTGCCGCCTGTGGCGGCAGGCAGGACGGAAAGGAAAAAATAGTGATCAGGACGGAACTTGGCGACATACATGTAAGCATTGACCTGCGTAAGGCCCCGGTCACATCTGCCAATTTCCTGAAATATGTTGATGCGCATCTTTATGACAGTGCATGCTTTTATCGTCTTGTACAGCCCGGCAACCAGCCGGCGGACTCTGTCCGCATAGAGGTGATTCAGGGAGGCAGGTACAAAAGGGCGGCTGAAAGAGGATTTCCTCCCATAGCACATGAAACGACTGTCACTACGGGGATCCTGCATCGCGACGGTACGGTTTCCATGGCACGCAGCCAGCCTGGAACGGCAACATCGGAATTTTTTATCTGTGTGGGGGATCAGCCCGAGCTTGATTTTGGAGGGAAACGCAATCCCGACGGACAGGGTTTTGCAGCCTTCGGCGAGGTTACCTCAGGAATGGATGTTGTGAGAAAAATCCATTCGATTGATATACAGGGACAATATCTTGAAAAACCGGTGATAATAACCGAAATCATCAGGGAAGGACGATAAGGCTTAAATCCGGCTCTCATCTGTCAGCTTGCCGCGATAGTAATCACTTTTATTTGTTTATCAGTTCATAAACCTGTTTCAGTTCAATATCTGTCTGAGGGTTAAAAGAATCGCTGTTCATATAATTAAGGATAGAAGCGATCAGTTGTTTAGAAACCGGCCTTTCTTCGGGTATATCTTTCAGATCTATGCTGCAAACCAGCATTTTTCCGCCTCCGGCTTTTACTTCAAAGGCCAGCGCCAGTTTTCTGTTCTCAAACCAGGTATCTATCGGCTGGATGAGAGGTTTTAACTTTGCCGGAAATGCATCCAGTATCATTGCCTGGGAATGTGTGACAGGATCCCACCATTGCCAGTTGCTGTGATATTCCGTCGGGAAACCTGTGAACAGGGGATGCCCGGGGTCGCACAGTATTCCCAGGGTGTGGGGAGGCTGGTTCTTAGTCCAGGCAGTGTTCCAGAAAATACTTGAAAAACCAATTGCAACCTGTGCCCCTTGTGTTCTGCCGACTTTTCCATAGGTTAAAAGCAGCACGGAACCACCTCCTGCAAGGATATCCTCAGTTTTCCCGTCAATCATGTCAGTCACATAAACTTCCCGGGGATCTGACTTTACTGATGACGGATAAGCCCATAAATTCCAGTGATTCCTGAAAGATGTACCGTCAATGCTGATTTCAAAGTCGAGTTGTTCAGCCCGGGCAAAATCAGGAATATCCGTTTTAAATGTACCGATAGTTTTTCCATTACCTATTTCAATCTCATCAACATGCATGGTTTCCTCACCAAATATTTTCCCGTCCGCTGAGACTAATCTGCACAGGATCCGTGCATTTTTTAACGGTTTTTCCCCGAAATGGGCAATTTCAATATCTGCCGTGAGTTTTTCTCCGGCTTTATAAATCATCTTTTCAAGCCTTGCCAGGGGAACGGTTTCATTGCAGAACATTCTGAATTCTTCCGGGCTTACATATCCCTTTGATCCGAAGAAAGGATTAAGAATCCCGACCAGTGCTGTTCCCTGTCCGGGGAAATCATAAATCTGCAGAAGTTCAAACCCTCCGTAGCCAGGTGTCCTCAATGCTGCTTCTATATCAGCTTTATAGCAAAGGACCTGAAGTTTTCCTGAAGCTTTAAGGAAATCTTCAGCCTGATCACCCATGTTATTCTTTTCAAGTGTCTCCCTGAAAATCTCAAAATTGGCAGGTTTTAAGACTCCTGTATAGGAATTAATTTCACTGAAATCGGGATAAACACACCACTGTCCTATCTCATGGCCGACAACAGGTACTTCATATTTCCCGATGATTTCCCGGAAATCGAAAAGTGTCTGAGGAGCTTCCCTGTTGATAATGCTTTTAAGACCCTCTCCCCATTGCTGAATCCTGGGAGCAGGGATCAAGTGGTAATCATTTTCAGGAATAACAGGCCAGCCGGCCGCAGATGTATACAATCTTCTGCCGTCATTTGATTTCCAATAATTTATTAGTTGTCCCAGAAATGCATTCTGATTTTTTCCTGCCGGTTCGTTTCCATAGGCCAGCATACAGAATGACGGATGATTTCCATACTCCTTTATTATTCTGTCACCTTCCTCATATATGAACCTGTCAATTATTCCTCCGTCCCCGATTGAACTTCCCTGGTTCGCCCATGAACTGCATTCAACATGAAAATAGATACCCAGCTTGTCTGCAGCTCTGAAAGCTGCTTCGGGAGGGCAGTAGGAATGAAATCTCATATGGTTGAGTCCGTAGTCACGGCAGGTCTGAAGGACTTTCTCCCATGATGCCTCATCAGAAGGAGGATAACCGGTCAGCGGAAAAATGCAGCATTCGGTTGTGCCTCTGAGGAAAACCGGCCGCCCGTTGACTTCAAATCTGGTACCGGAAGTGGTGAATTCCCGCATCCCGAAATCAACCAGACAATTATCTGACAAACCCTTGTCTGATTCTGTCAGGGTCACTGACATCCTGTACATTGAAGGTGAAAATTCGCTCCACAGAAGGGGTTTGCGGATCTTATAACTTATAATAACCTGTTGTTCATCTGTATCAGTACTGATCTTTTCACTTTTTTCCGGGAGGATCTGTTTCTGCCTTGTATTGAAACTTTCTGCCCTGAGCCTCAATGTACCTTTAAAACCGGTCTTCCGCGGATTCCTAATGCTTACAATGACTTTCGCATTATTCTCCTTTATGTCCGGCACTATCCTGACATTATCAATATAGACCTGTGGCCGGAATTGAAGGTAAATGTCACCGGTTATGCCGTTCCAGTTGGATTGTGTATGATCACTTATGCTGTGCGAATTGACCCCCACGGGAATTATGATCCGGTTATCAATCCGGATACTGATTTTGTTTTTCCCTGTGGAAACCAGATCGGTAATATCATATTCGTGTGGTGCGGCAAGACTGTTTTGTGTTCCGGCCTCCCGTCCATTGACAAATACCTTTGATTCCCAGTGACATCTTTCAAGAAAAAGTATCACACGCCTGTCTTCCCGGGTCACCGGCAAGTCAAATTCCTTCTGATACCATGCAGCTCCTTTATAATACTTCACAGGTTTAAGCCAGAATGGTATTTTAATATTCCCGGGCTGGCGGTATTTTTCATATCTGGCATCCGTAAAATACGACCGGTCAATAATATCACCTGTCCAGTCAGTAAATACTGTAACTTCATTCCCTTTACCGTTCTCAGCCATCGAGCCCGGCAGCTTCACCGACTCATCAAATTTCTCATTGTACCATTTCCGGGATAAACCCTGGTCGAGTGAATCAATCCGGAATTCCCATTCTCCCGCAAGGGAAAGGACATCACTGACATGCTGTTCGGTAACTGAACAACCTGCGACTATAAACAGCAGAATGATTAATTTCTTCATATATCAATGATTTTGATTTTAAAGGTAATATGAACCATTAAGGCTTCGCGGGAAGTGCCCCGCTATGTTTGTGCATTTATAACTACATGTCTTTATCAGGAATATCCCGTTAATACAATTTTCCCGGATTCGGTCTCACCGGATTAGTTCATGCTCAATTTCTTCAAGTGTCTTTCCCTTTGTCTCGGGAAGTCTTTTCCGGATGAACCAGAATCCGAGAACACATGTGAATCCGTAAAGCCAGAATGTTCCCGAAACTTTTAGTGCATGGTTCAGCAGAGGGAAAGTATATGTCAGTACGAAGCAGGCTGTCCAGAGGGAAAATGTGGCAACTGACATTGCAAAGCCCCGTATCCTGTTGGGAAATATTTCTGACAGGATCACCCAGGTGACCGGAGCAAGTGACATCGCGTAGCAGCCTATGGCGATAACTACCATTATCAGTAAAAGCATACCCTGAAGATGGAAAAAGTACATGCTTCCTATGACCGCATAAATAACCGCAAGTCCTCCGGCTCCTATAAGCATAAGTGCCTTTCTGCCGAGCCTGTCAACCGTGAACATCCCAACAAAAGTGAATATAAGATTAACACTTCCGGTAATGACAATGTTGAATAATATATCAGATACACTGTAGCCTGCATTTGAGAATATCTCCTGTGCATAGTTGAATATAACATTTATCCCGCACCATTGCTGAAAGACTGCAAGCCCGATGCCCAGTACGAGCAATTTTGATATTCCGGGTTGCCTCAGAACGCGGAAATCAGTCTTGCCGGGAGTGTTTCTGAGGGTTTCATCAATTGAAACAAGTTCAGTCTCAGCATATTCAGCTCCCCCGATCCTGGTCAGGATCTTTTTCACTTTCAGGTGATTTGCTTTATTCTTGGCCAGCCACCTTGGGCTTTCAGGGACGAACCACATAAGAATGAAAAACAATAAGGCCGGTATGGTACATGCATAGAACATCCAGCGCCATCCCGTCTGACCATTCCATGATTCCAATATATAAACTGTTGAAGCACCGGGTGGAACAGGTTGCGCGATCCTCCAGTTTATAAGTTGTGCTGCCAGTATCCCTATCACAATTGTAAGCTGGTTTATGGACACAAAACCGCCCCGGATATTCCCCGGGGTCACTTCAGCAATATACATTGGTGACAGGTTTGAAGTCAGTCCGATTCCTATCCCTCCCAGGATTCTGTAAAGTACAAAAGCGGTAAATGTGCCGGCTGATCCTGTCCCGATTGATGCAGCAACAAAAAAGAATGCTGAGAGAATTAATAATTTCTTACGTCCGAACCTGTCACTCAGCCAGCCTGATAAGACGGCACCAGCCAGACAGCCTGTCAGGGCACAACTCATGGCCCAGCCCTGCAAACCCGGTGAGCCGGTAATACCAAAGAATGGCTCATAAAATGGTTTTGCCCCTCCGATCACCACCCAGTCATAGCCAAAAAGAAGTCCGCCCATAGCCGATACCAGGGAGATGCCAAGCAGATAATGCCAGTTATACTTTTGTCCTTTCACTGCAATTGACTTAATGAACTAAATCCGGACAATCTGACCACATTTTGCCGTAACAAACTGACCACATAGCAGCCGGTCCTTTAAGAAGAGCTTTCTCACGGTAAAAAGCGGGTTTACAAATATGTCTATTTTAATTCATTATTTCCATACCTTTTTGCCCTTCATTTGTCTTACTCAGGAACTCTCCCTTATCATGGAAAGCTTTCCGGAGAAAAAGAATGCCGTGTTGTGCCACTAAAAAAGAAATTGTCAGGAAGTTAATGAATCTAATGGTGAAGGCATACAGAGGACCGTGGACTCCGGCTTTTTGTTTGCCGCGAACTTCCCGGCAAACTAAAAAGCAAGATTTTTAAATAATGGGAAATTAGTATTGGCCACGCGTAATAGCTGATCTATCTCAAGAGGATCGGTAGAGCAGCCAAGGGTCTTTAAAACTCTGTTTATACGACCTGCTTTTTCGACGATTTGAACACTTATGCTGCCGCTTACTCAATATAACTTACAGGTAATAAACATTCTAATAAATACTGATAAAATACTTCTTTCACTAAACGGCTTAGACACCAGCCACTGAAATACCTATGAAAAAACTTTGTACAAAACGATCAAAGCTAGTATAAGAATTAATATCAGAACACGAACATCATTTATATTTAAAATTTTGCCTTTCATAATTGATAGAGGGTTATCCCAAGTGTATTTTTCAATAACGAGAGGATCAGGTTTTGGTGTAAATATGCTGGCAACTAAATAAATAGCTACACATATGCAAAACAGCCACCATGCTTGCATCATAAAAGGCACTCCCCATGATTCGGTTACAATTGAAGTACCTGACGAAGTAAATTTAAAATCAAGTACAAACACTGTTATTCCCATAATTAATCCTGTAGTTAGTGTAATTAAGGATGCTTCCTTAGTCCCCTTTTTGTATAGCACTCCTAACAACAGTACAGCTGCTATAGGAGGCGATAATACTGCTGCTACTTTATTTATGGCTTCAAAAACACTTGAAAATTTATCTCCCTGAGTCGACCACATCGCAGCGATCATCATAATGAATGTGGCAGCAATTCTACCAATCTTTATTAAGTTTTTATCAGAGGTTTCGGGTTTAATCCGCTTATAAATATCAATTGATACTAATGTAGATATACTATTCAACGCTGCTGCTATTGTACTCATTAAAGCAGCCATCAAACCCGCCGCAAAAATTCCCTGTAATCCAACTGGTAAAAGCTGATCTATTAAAACTGTCAAAGTCATATCACCTGGCTTCGTTACTGCTGGTACAGCCGATTGAGCTGCATCAAAAATTTCTTGCTTTAATAATACAAATCCTATTATACCTGGAAGTATCATTATAAAGGGAGTAAAAAGCTTTATGAAAGCGGCAAAAATAGGTCCCTTTTGGGCATCATCTTTTGTTTTAGCACCTAACACTTGTTGGACTATGGTTTGGTCAGAACACCAGTACCACAATCCTAGTATAGGATATCCAAGAAATGCTGCATACCAGGTCAACCCACTCCCCGAAACAGAATCAAAACCATTGGCTGAGAATTCCTTGTTTATTTCACCAGTTAATCCTGCGATTGATGCCTTGGTATGTAAAACATCCATCTGTCCTAGTCTGGCGAGATTCATGAAATTATCAATAAAACTACCTATCATACCAGATTCATCCATTAGGACGCCAAGCTTCATTAATCCTGCTACTGTCAATGCAACAGAACCAAAAATTAATACACCTGCCTGAACAGCTTGGGTATAAACTACTGCCCTTAAACCTCCCGCGAGGTAATATATTAAGGTGAGCCCCGACAATACGGCTATTGAAGTCCAGATGCTAATTCCAATAAATCGCTGAAAAATTAATGCACCGGTATAAAGGCTTAGGCCAATATGTACAAACAAAGCTCCGAGTATTGCTATAAATGCAAAGACAGTCCTCGATCTGGCATCGTACCTGCGTTCTAGAAACTCAGGTAAGGTTTGTATCCTGCTTTTAAAATAAAAAGGGGCAAAAATAAGGGCAAGAAAAATTAATGTCACCCCAGCTAACCATTCAAAATTCCCCCAAACCATTCCTTCGTTAAAACCCGATGAAGCAAGGCCTACAACATGAATAGTTGAAATATTTGCTGCGAACATTGATAAACCTATTATAGGCCACCTTAAATTTCTTCCCGCAAGAAAAAAGCCGTCACTTGTATCACGTTTTTTCTTCATTTGAAATATTCCAAACAGGGTAATCCCGACCAGGAATACTATGACAATTATTAAATCAACTGTGCTTAAATTCATATTTTATTAACTATTAAACAAACTTTCTATCTTTTTTCCCCTTTAATACACCAAGTTGCTTATCATATTTCCAGTAAGAATCTTCAATTTCGTACCGAATAACAGGTATACTTTTTTTACCATTTCAGAAATTGTATCAAAATCTTTTATATTACAAAAACATCATAAACCAAAATACTTTGTATAGCTACTGCGTGGGGAATCTTAACTGCTCCCTCAATAGGTCTGATATTTAGAAATGCAGCTTAAAATCCTGCAATACTGCTACCTCCAGCACATGTTGATTTTATATTTTTTACATCAGACGTTTCAATAATTAACTCTCTGTCCATCCAATTCTCAATGTCTTTTCCGGTATACTTATGCATTTCCATTAATGCTTCCTTTAGCTGAGTTTTGATATAGTAACCCTTGATACCACACTTAATTACGACCACTTTCGCTCCAAAATAATAGAGCATCCTCAAGCCTTGGCAATACATTAACATCTAAGTTGTTAATCAGATTATCATTGGTGTTTATGTCATTTAGGTAATCTCTCATTAACATATAAAGTGTTTCTTCAATACTCGGGATGTAAATATCTACATAAGGGAGTACACTTTTGAGAATCTTTTTCCAGTCAGCCTTCCCTGATTCTGAGGATGGTTCAGTATAAGCCATATCCAGGGAGGCAGTTACTCCAAAATCCTTTATCTTTTTGAAGATTTTTACCAATTCCATGCCATCATTTTCACATATTTTCCTAATTAAAGGTGGTTAACCAAAAAGGAATAGCCTAGCTTTTTTTACGATTTCAAAATTGATATCATCATAAGTAAACTTATTATTTGCACCAGAATCTTGGAAGAATATCCTGTCGACACCGGGAGGGGCAATCACAACAGTATATGATGTATTTTCGCTAGTAGTTCTAACTATGCTTTCGCTAACATTCAATTGTTTCAAGAAATTAAGAATATCCTCACCAAAGAAATCTTTTCCTATTTTTCCAATTAGTTGGCAATTCAATCCCATAATGCTTAATGAAATTCCAACATTTGGCACGACTCCACCAGCAGCAATCTTTACCCCCATCATATTAGTCAAATGACCTGGTGTAAAAACCTGTTGAATATCCAAATAATTATCTGTCCTGAAAACGGGAGTTATGTCTAGACATATATGTCCAGCTACCATTACATCATTTACTTTTTTGGGGATTCCTACATTCAGATCATTTTATTTATGAAATGTTATAACTTATCATAATCGTTTACCAGCGGATGTAAGATAGCCTCATCCTCTTCAATAGAAGAAAACCTTCTCGCTTGTTCAACAAAAAAATTGTCTGTCTTGTCGTCGTTTATGGATGACACTTCACCCACAATTAAGTCACCTGCTCCTTTTTTTGCCCAAAATGCATGATAAATGTAAGTTGAAAGCGTAATACTGCAACCGGGCTGGATATCAATTGTTTCTCCAGCTTTAAAACAGTACTTTATGCCGTCCATAAAAACTTCAACATTTACATAGTTATCCAATTTACCTTCCTGGTTTGAACCAAACAATTGGATACACATGACCCCACCACCCCTGTTGATAATATCTTCTGTTTTTATGCGGTGGCAATGCATTGGTATCTTCTGCCCCTTTTCGTGTTGGAGTATAATTATTTTCTCCGCATAAGGGGTCCCAATACCATTATTTTTTATATCTCCATTCCTAATGGTGAAAAGAACAGCTCCAACTTCTTTGAACCTTCCCGAACCAAAATCGGTAATGTCCCATCCCTGCATCACTCGAACGATAGTAGCTATTTTATCCTTATTTTGTTCCCATTCATTAATTGTCCAGTATGCAAAGGCCGGTAATCTGAAGTTATTCCTTTCAAGCAAGTCCTTTGAAATTTTTATGGCTTCATTAATCTCTGATCTTTTCATATAATAAAATTTTATGACTATCGGTAATGTTTAACAATATTTTGATAATTTGTAGTAACACAAGCAATTAACAGTCTATCAAATAATTGATCTCCGTAATTCCTCCTGTTTACTTTGTAACAGAACTCATCCAGATAATTCTGGGCGTACTTT
>JAKPOU010000015.1 GCA_029547705.1 Bacteroidota bacterium
TAGGATACAAGTCGGCCAATGAACTGGCAAAGGAAGCCCTTTCATCGGGTGAAAGCGTATATTCACTGGTACTCAGCAAGAATCTGCTGTCAAAGGAAAAACTTGATCAGATTCTTGTCCCTGAAAACATGTTGAGGCCAGGAAAGATGAAGGATGAGTGAGCGGGCACATCCGGGAAATCAGTACGGAGTACAGATGTAACCGTATGACTCAAGCTTGCTTTTGGTCATGGCGTTGCATACGTGCTGCCACTCACTCGGGTTATGCGGATTTTCGCAATACCAGCAGATAGGTACCGTATCGCATGAAGCAAAGCTCAGCATATATGCCATCAGCACGACTCCCGCTATGCGGAAAGCCATTTTCTTCAAGGATGATCCTATACCGGTTTTAAAATCCATTTGTGCAAAGTTAATCAGGTACTGGGCAAATTTCAAAATCATTTTTTCCGGTTCCGGCGGGATGGATCAGCCTGATCCCTGTTCATGGAGGTCACCACCTCTAAGGAATGTATATAAGTTTTGTCATGTATGAAACCCCGGCGTACCAGGCGGTGACGGTGTAAGCTCGCGGCGCGAGCCCATACTTTGACAGCTCAATAAGTGTTGTACCATCAATATCCCGATCTCCCGGGAAAACCAAAAGCAGTTCCTTTTCTTTATGCGCCCCGCGGCAACTGATGTTACCCAATGTTGTACAGAATGTAAAAACCGAATTGTAAAAAAGCTGCAGAGGGCCGCATAGAACAGAGTCCCCTCAGGTGCCGCATATCCTTAATGATCCGCCTGTCAGCACGGCAGGTGCTAACACAGGACTGAATCAAAACTGAACATACTCCACCCTTGTGATCTTCCTGGCTGTCTTGAGGGTATCCTGCAAAAGGGCGCTCAGGTGGTTAAGCTCAAATTCCTTCCCGCCTTTTTCCTTTGCATAAAACTTTCTGAGTTTCCCTGGCGAAGACCTTACAACAATGTTCTTCGTGAGGTTCATCATGTAGGTTCTCCCATGCGGCAGACTCATTATGTGAAAATTGTAGTCCATATTGAATGAAATACATATTGTTGGTCAAATCACGTCAGCGTTTTGCGGAGGCCTGCTTCCGAAATCGGTTACATTTCCTTCATCCGTAATTATTTAACGTCAGATATATAAAAAGATTGTTTAACCCCCTCGATTTCGGATACGAATTGAGACAGCCGGGAGTTATATATCATATAATGAAAGTCACCTTATCATAAACGGACTGAAATATGATGAACAGGGGAAGTGGCCGGATCTATTACATTATTGCGGTGGGGGCACTGATGGTGCTCATTGCGCCGTGCATCAAGGGCCAGACGGAGAGTGAACCGGGTACAGTGCCGGGAAGTACTGATGACAGCCTTAGTTGCGTTGATTACATCTCATGGTACAAAGCAGCCATAATTGATGGCAACTTCAGCGGCGCATTGCAGCCCTGGAGGGAAGCATTGGCCGGATGCCCTGCCGTTTCTGAAGAGCTTTATACTGACGGGGAGCTGATCTACAGGTCGCTCTTTGACAGAACGGGCGAACAGGAGTACATTGACTCCATGGTGTTAATCCTGACACAGAGAACCTACTTTTACAACAACAAGCCGTCCAATGATCTTCACAAGGCGGAAATCCTCCTTGAACTGGCGGGTGATGACCCGGAATACCTTGGTCTGTGTTACAACATCCTTGCTGAAGCTGCAGAGAGTTTTCCCGAACAGATGGAATGCCATCATTTTGTGCAGATGGCCGCCCTGGCGGCAAGTCTTTATGTAATGGAGGTGATTGACGGTGAAGAGCTGGGCAATGCCTTTGTTACGGCCATAGGAGCCGTTGACCGGCGGATGGATAACCATATCGCCGGCTGCAGCATTGCAGAAGACCTGGAGAATATGGAAACCTTTTATCGCACCAGCGGTGCGATGACCTGCGAAGGGCTTGAGACGCTCTATGGCGGGAAGCTCGACCGCAATTTCAGGGATACCGCTTTTGTCAGCAAGCTGTTTTCGATGACTCAGGAGGCAGGATGCACCCGGTCGCATCTCTATTATAATGTTGCCATAAAGATGTTTGCCAATGAGCGGTCAGCGAAAAACGCCGTCAGGCTGGCTGAGCTGAACGCTGCTGCCGGCAATAATGACAAGGCCATTTCCTACTTCACCGAAGCATATAACCGTGATACAAACAGTGTGGTTCGTTCAGAAGTCCTTGTCCGTGTTGCGATGATGGAGCTTGACCAGGGGAAGAGACAGGAGGCCAGGAACCGTGCGGAGCATGCATGGCAGCTGAACAGGAAAAACGCTGCGGCGCTGATGCTCCTCGCAGAGTGTTATGCTGGCGCCGAGCTGGGCAACACGTTTGACAATCATGCTGCCTACTGGGTGGCGGCTGACTATCTTGATGCAGCCGTTAAGGCTGATCCTTCATTGAGGAAGGAGGCTGAAATAAAAATAATAGACTACATGCAGAACTTCCCCACGAGGGAGGAGTGTTTTTACCGCAGGATACTTGACGAGGGGAGCATCTTCACTGTTGGTGGCTGGGTCAATGAGGTAACACGCGTAAGGTTCAGGAGAGAGTAGTCCGGCAAATGGAGGAAGACAGAATGCCTTTTCGAAATGCACCTTGCTGTTAAACTGTTCTTTCTGTATAAAGTATCGTTATTGTTTTTGTATTTTTACGGTGAAAGAAAGTATTCACTGTCAAAATACCATTCCGATGAAAAGAATTGTTACAGTTCTGTTATTCAGCCTGGTCATCTTCTCATCCTTTTCCCAGAGCCGGGGCGTTGAACTCTCTCATTACGTTTTTCCTGATTTTACAGACGGTTCTGTTCTGATGAAATCAGGTCACCGGCTTCAGGCTCTGCTGAATTACAATGCCTTATCCGAGGAGATGATTTTTGTGGACAAAGGCACAAAGCTGGCCATGAACAGGGAGGAGAAGGAGAAGGTTGACACTGTTTACATAAAGGGAAGAAAGTTTTTTGTGCTTGATGGCCGTTTCCTCGAACTGATATACCGTTCAGAATACGAGCTTTACGCCGAACACAGGTGCGATGTAACACCACCTGGCCAACCGGCAGCCTACGGAGGTACTTCCGAAACCTCATCCATAACAGTAATCTCTGGTATATACAGCGGGGGAGTTCTGTATGAACTGAAATTGCCTGAAGATTTCAAGATAAAACCATACCTCATCTACTGGCTTAAAAAAGACGGGGAGATTAATAAATTTTTCAATCTCAAGCAGCTAAATAAAGTATTCAGAGACAGGAAGGATCAGATTAAGGAGTATGTCAGCAGCAATAAGACAGACTACAATGATATGGAGAGCATGGTCCGGCTGATCAGGTATCTGGAAGCTGACTGACGGTTTTTCCACCTTCTGTGGCAGCCTTGAATACAACGCTGCATACATAAGAAGTGGAGCAACCCACAGGATTATCTGGAGAGAATCATTGCAACCTGAAAATATTCAATATCATGAAAAGTTATCCTGTAATTTTTATCCTCATATTGCTTGCGCTGACCGCCTGTGAGGATAAACCGGCCGAACATGGTTACGGCAGCCTTCTACTCACAGGAATCACCTCTGCAAAGGGGAGTGAGATGGTAACAATCGACCTTGACTCGGGGTATGTTAGTACAATCCCGGTTAACTGCCACATACTGAGCTCAACGGTATATGACCCGAATACCTGCGGCTACGGTTAT
>JAKPOU010000016.1 GCA_029547705.1 Bacteroidota bacterium
GTTCTTTCCGAGAACCCGGCAGAAAGAATAATTGCAGGACAGCTATCTGTCGTCATATTTACCTTATTCATCACGATACTTTTATTCTTCTTTTACCTCTTTGCCTGAAAGGGTCTGCGTTACCATAACTAACCCTTAAACCGATGTCCTCAAAAAGAACCTCACTCAGCAGAGAGGGTCTGATCTTTTCCGTGGATTCTATCACGAGGTCTAGGGTAATCCTTCCGTTTTCATTTTTCAGGAATGCATTGAATCCTCTTACTGACCTGTTGGCAAAAATCAGGTTATCAAGCTGGTATATATTCAGGTGCCTGCCATTTCCCAGCGGGATATTATTTGATACGCGTCCCTCAACAGGGGAAATCATGTGCGTCATGCCGCCACACTGGCACCGGGAGTCAATCAGGCGCGACAGGTTGCCGGTTTTGTACCGTATGAGTGGCATAGCTGATTCAGTCAGTGTTGTAATCACAATCTCTCCCAATTCTCCCGGGGCGGAAGCTTTCCCGGTAACCGGATCAATAATTTCAAAAATGAGGTCTGCATCACGTGTATGAAGTCCCTGGTGATGAGTACAATCAACTGCGCATCCGTAACCGAATTCCGAATGACCGTAGTGAATATAGAGGTCGCTTTGCCAGATTTCCCGGATGGTGGCAGCCAGCGGCGGAGGCACAATATCTCCGGCAAGAAGCAGTGAACGGGGTTTAAGCCATGGGAAAGCATGGCACATGTAGAGCAGTTCCCCGGGCATTCCTATCAGGCAGTCAGCACCATGTGCGACCTTCAGCGCTTCGTCGACTGATCTGATGGCGGGAGCAATTGTTGCTTCCACTCCTATCCTTGAGAGGCTTGTCCGCAGAAGTGAACCGAGGCTGTTTTCGGTTGGGTTTGAGATCAGGATGGAGACCCGGTCACCCGCGCGGGTCATCGTGCTCATGCCAACGGAAAAAAACTCTATGGTTCGCTCAATATCGGCGGCTGAAAAAAAGACCCTTTTTCTGAGAGCAGTGGTGCCTGAATGTGCCAGCGTGGTTACCCTGACCACCTCATTCAGCGGTATGGCGAGGAAGGCAAGGGGGTCAGCCG
>JAKPOU010000007.1 GCA_029547705.1 Bacteroidota bacterium
CGGTGGTGATTGATGATGAGACAGTCATTGTAGGCGACCTGGTAGTTGGGACCATGCCCGGCTCACCGTTCCCGCCATTTGCCGATGATGTCACGTTGCTTCTCAACAGCTGGAAGAAGATCATCGACACCGGCTATAGACCCATTCTTCCCGGTCACGGCAGGCCGATCAGCAGGGAGGAGTTGATAAAGGAATACGATAAGAGAAAATAGGCTCCCGGCTTTCAGACGCCTTGAATCTTCCAGGCATATATTACACCTAATTATTTCCCCCTTTTACGAATAAGCCAGAATGTCACTGTATGTCCTGTTATACTCTTCGCCATAAACATTCTTATAATCCTTTGTATAATTGGTGAAGAGCTGTTTCGAAAGGTATGGTTTGCCCATCAGATTATAGAACCTGCATTTGAGAGATAATGCCGTATCGTTCAGTGGATCAACGGTGAACAGTGCATCAGCGATTGAGTTTATCAGTTCGGTGTTTTTTTCTTTGTCCATCCGGTCTGAAAAGTCGGTCAACAAAGTGATGGCATAATCAGCTATCAGGGCTTTTGTATCATCCAGCCAAAGATAGCTACACTCAGGAAGGAATGATCCTTTGGTCAGAATGGCCGACAGGTGTTCAATATCTTTTACTTTAATAATAGTTTTACCGATAATACTTCTATAGTCAAGGTAGTCAACATAAATGTCCGGGAAACGCAATATCCATTTACCTTTATCTTGTTGCAATTGTGCCTCACCAACCTTATGAAGTATCTGCCTGAGTTTGGCAAGGTAAACTGACCTGTTGTTTCTCGCACTCTCATCACTCTTATCATACCAGAGTATTTCTTTAAGTGCCGTTGAAGAGATACCTTCATCCGGGTTTCTGCATATGAGCAAAATAAACAATTCCTTTAGTATAGGGGAGAATTCAGAAGAGATCTCTTCTCCGTCATGTGTGTAGACTTCAAAGCCTCCAAATAGATGAATTGCACTTTTTTTTGGATGAGCCTTTTCAGAAAACCTGACGTTGGCAATAGATACCTGTTCTGTTTGCAACATGCCTCTCTTTTTCTGATAGCGGTTACGAAGATAGATGATTATGAAAAAGGCAATATCTGCAATTACAAGCAGGATGAGCAGAAATATTTCGGTATATGCTATCCCCTCTTCCTGTGGTACTAATATTGCGGGATCAGAGGCGCTGAAAACCCGATTGTCATTGGTTTCAGAGTTGAAAGACTTACCGTTCAGGATTGATATCCTGTACTTTTTACCTGAGGTAAAAGCCAATGGGGCTTCTATTGGAGCCATTCCGGCAGATGAAAGCATAAAACCTCCTGGTGAGGCAATGATCTGCGCATTCACTCTGAAAAGTGTGTCAACCCCCAAGGCAGAAACAATATGCCTCTTTATGACACTGTCACCGGCAAGAGTTATTATTGACAGTCCTGTGACTGAATCAAGATCAGCAATTACCTTGACAAGTGATTTCTGTCCATGGCTGATCTCAAGGATGATTTCAGAATGGTTTGAGACGCTGTCAGAAAAGATCAAATCAAAGGCTATGGTGACTTTCTCTTTCAGGAAAATCTGCTGGGGATTGAAAAAAGTGTTGCCGGTGCTTGTATTCTGTGAATAAGCATGACCTCCGAATGGCATTAAGGCAAACAGTATATTCAATAAAAGACACATAATCAATTATATGTGGCACACCCGCCCAAAATCATTCAAATGTAATAAAATAGTTCATTAATGAAATATTAATGCACATGTTAATCCCTCTATTTGTACGTGACGGGTATTTTTATATCAAAATTGCTTCGGGATGGTTTTTATTGGCGGCCTGATAGCACTTCATGTTGTATTGCTCACTGCCTTTCTGTTGTACAGGAGGTACAATGCTTCTTTCACCCTCCTGGTAATGGGAATGGTGATGTATTTTATATCCCGTCTGCTGGCTATGCCTGGTTCAGAGATTCCGGAAGGGGGAACGGGGTTCATTCTTTTTGACTTTTTCAAGTTTCTGATTGACTCATTTATCAACCGGTTTGGAAGCACGGGGTTGCTCATCATGCTCATTGGAGGGTACGTTGAGTTTATGAGAAAGATCAAAGCAAATGATGCACTGATCTTTGTAATGATGCAACCCCTTTCGATAGTGAAACAATATCCTTATCTGGCAGCCATAATGATTATCCCTATTGGACAGATACTCTTTATTTCAATCTCTTCTGCAGTTGCTCTGGGCCTGCTTCTGATCGCTACAGTTTATCCGGTGCTTGTAGGGTTAGGAGTATCAAGACTTACTGCAGTTTCTGTAATTACTGCCTGCACGGTATTTGACATGGGTCCGACCTCTTCCAATGCGGCGATGGCGTCGGAACTGATAAGTTCCGACACCATCCTCTATTTTACAAGTCAATTAAGGGTGACTCTGCCTCTTATCATTGTAATGATGGCGCTTCTGCTTATTTCAAACAAGTATTTTGACCGGAGAGATCTTCAGGTTCCCAACAGGATGGCCAGAGTACTGAATATTGAGGAGCTGGTAAAGACAACGCCTCTGTATTATGCTTTGTTCCCGGCGCTGCCCCTGATCTTTACAGTCCTTTTCGCACCTTCCATAAACATATTCAATCTTGGTATCACTCTGGATATAGCACCTCTGATTATTCTGTCAATGTTCATTGCTGTTATTGCTGAGCTGATAAGGCGCAAATCGGTAAAAGACACCTTTGCTGCGATTAATCCCTTCTGGGTGGGAGCAGGCAGGGTTTTCACCTCGGTAATTGTATTGATCGTCTGTGCGGAGATTTTTGCCAGCGGTCTTATCAGTCTTGGTCTCATTGACTCAATGGTTACCGCAATTCAGGCATTAGGGCTGAACTCAGTATTTGTGACATTGCTGCTGACACTCATTTCATTCTCGGCATCACTGATCACCGGCAGCGGAGTAGCTTCCTTCACTACAATCGGGCAGTTGATACCTGATCTTGCCCTTAAATTCGGCATACCTTCAATTACATTCATGATTCCCGTCCAGCTGGCGGCTGGCCTTGGGCGGGCGGCCTCTCCCATTGCGATTGTGATTATTGCGGTCTCCGAGATAGCCGGAGTTTCTCCATTTGACATTGCAAAACGAAATGCCGGACCATTGCTGTCAATATCACTGCTTTTGGTACTTCTGTCATATATTCTTCTATGAAAATGGATCCCCGACAACTGAGAACACACAAAAACCAGGTTATTCTGATTCTGGCTTTCTTTTTCTGCACAATGCTTTCAGGGCAGCAGAGCGGCCTTATCACACAAAGGTACTTTAAAGACCCTGATGTGAAGTTTGATACTCCAACACTATCTCTCGATGAAAACAGATTTGCCACATATGAGGAGATACTAAACTGGATAGAGAGCAATATTGCTGTTCATGTTAATGCCAGTGTAAGAATAATAGGCACTACACCCCTTGGGCGGGATATACCGGTCATCTATCTTTCAAACGGGTCTTCTGCACCAAAATTAAGGGTGTGGTTCCAGGGCCTGCTTCATGGAAATGAACCGGCAGGCGGTGAAGCTCTTCTCTTCCTCGCAAAGGAGATACTGACAACGGCAGAAGGGGAGAATATCCTTGATAACCTGGATATTGCTATTCTGCCTATTGCGAATATCGATGGTTATATTGCAAATACCAGACGCTCCTCGAACGGCTATGACCTTAATCGCGATCAGACTAAGTTTGCCGATCCGGTTAGCCGGATTATAAAAGCAGCCTTCATCAGCTGGCAAGCCGATCTGGCCTTCGATTTCCACGAATTTCAGCCTACCAGGAGGGAATATGCAGGTATCGGCGAGGATGGAGCCTCCATCTCATATGACGTATTGTTTCTTCCTTCCGGGTATCTCAATATACCTTCCGGACTCCGCAAGGCCTCTGTGGATATTTTCCAGAAAGAGGCTGAGGCAGCTCTTGAAAGGAATGGATACACTCATAATTTTTACTTCACTGCAGGCGACTATGGTGACAGTATTATGTTAAATAAAGGGGCACAGAGCCCGCATTCAAGTTCAACTTCATACGCTCTCTCTAACGCCGTTTCACTTCTTGTTGAGACGCGTGGCATAGGGCTGGGAAGAACCTCTTTTGCACGCAGAACTCATAGTGCCAGGGTTGTTGCCGGTGAATTCTTACTAAGTGCATTGAGACATAAGGAAGAGCTGACTACTATTATCAATGAGGCAAGAAATGAGACATTGTCCGGGAAAACCGATGTCGTTGTTACCAGTACGCCATCAGTATGTTACAGGGATATTGATTTCATTGATCTGTCAGATGGAATGCTATTGAAGCTCCGGATGAGGGTGAACGATGCAGAGAACCTGAATCCGGAAATTGTGCGGCCAAGACCAAAAGGCTATATAATTGAACCCGGGCATGAGAAGGAGATAGAAGTACTTAAACTGTTAGGCCTTGAGATTACACAGCTCAGGAAAGGCAAAAAGTTAAAAGTACAGAGCTACCTCATTGAGAAATATGAGGAGTCAGAAACTGAGTGGGAAGGGATCAGGACCGCCTCAGTGTCAGCCAGGCTGATTTCTCAGCGACTGCCATTTGCAAAAGGGTCATACTATGTTGATCTGAGGCAGAAAAACGCAAATTATGTAATCTCAGTAATGGAGCCGGAAGCCGTAAACGGATTTGTTTCCTACAGGGTCACAACAACATTTCAGGGTGATACCCTGCCCTGGCACCGTATTGAAGAGAGGAACCGATAATTAACTTAACTCAAAAAGTGTAAAAATGAAGAAAACTATCATTCTGTTTTTGTTACTTTTTCCCGGTCTGCTGGCCACTGCCCAGATAAGGGGAAAGGTTACAGATGGTGAAAAAAATGAACCATTTGCAGGTGTAACCGTTCAGGTTGCAGGTACCCAGCGGGGCACATTCACTGATGCCGCAGGCATGTTCTCCATAACTGCCCGGACAGGTGAAATGTTATTGTTCTCATTCATAGGCTACAAACCTGTTGAATATAACGTTACAGATGAAAGGGAGATCAATATTGTTTTGTTTCCTGATGAGATGGTTCTGGATGAAGTTATAGTTGTAGGCTATGGTGTCCAGAAAAGGAGTGATGTTACCGGTTCGGTTGCTTCAGTAAGTCCTGAAACCCTGGAGAGTCGGCCAAGTGCCAATCTCCTGCAATCTCTTCAGGGTTCGGTTGCAGGTCTGAGCATCAGCATAACGGGATCAAATGCTGAAGGATCAGCCACCACCACGCGTATCAGGGGCAACCGATCCATTACGGCATCCAATGCTCCACTTGTCATATTGGACGGAGTGCCATACTCCGGCAACTGGGCAGAGATCAATCCCAATGATATTGCATCCATGGAGATACTCAAGGATGCTTCCTCGTCGGCCATTTATGGTGCAAGGGGGGCAAACGGGGTAATCCTGATTCAAACCAAAAAGGGAAAGGATGGAGAAAAGGTCCAGCTTTCATATGACGCGAGCGTGACCTCATCAACAGCTATTAACATCCCGAAGATGATGGACGGTCCGACTTTCGGTGCCATGAAACTTGACGCAGGTCTTGTTCATTCATTTACTGAGGCAGAAATGTATGCACAGAATGCAACAACGGATTGGGTGGATCTCGCTCTCCGGAACGGTTTTAACCAGCAGCACAACCTTTCATTAAGAGGTTCCGGCAACAAATCCAGATATTTTATTTCCGGAAACTACACCATGAACAAGGGGATAGCCAAAAACGACGACTTCAATAGAATTACGCTCAGAATCAACTTTGATCAGACGGTAAACAAATATGTAACAATTGGTACCAGTACACAGTATGGGTTTTATAACAGAAGTGGCAATGCTGCAGATTTCGATGATGCCTTTACGATGAATCCGCTTGGCAGGGCGTATACAGAATCTGGTGAACTCAGACTCTCCACATGGGAGGATGCAAGCTATGCCAGAAATCCGCTCAGTTCACTTAACGACATTAATGTTAACCACAAGAATGTACTGGTCTCAAATAATTATATAGATATCAACCTTCCGGTGAAGGGGCTGACTTATAAGCTTAACACCGGCTATACCTATCAGACCCAGGCAGAGCAGAATTACCAGGGACGGAACACGTATGAAGGCCTTCAGAATAACGGTGTTCTGTCTATTTCCAACAATTACCAGATTGACTGGCTGGCAGAAAACATACTCTCCTATAACAGGTTGTTCGGCAAGCACAATATCTTTCTTACGGGTCTGTATTCCGCACAAGGTTATAAAAAGGAGTCGAACGGGATTAACGCGACAGGATTCCCGAGTGACGTTATGACCTATTACCAGCCTGATAAAGCCAGTTTTATGAATCCCAGGGCTTCCCAGGACAAATCAAATCATATTTCCCAGATGGCTAGGGCAAACTACAGTTTTGACAGCCGGTATCTTTTTACCGCAACTGTCAGAAGAGACGGATTTTCCGCATTCGGAGCTGACCGGAAATATGGAGTCTTTCCATCAATTGCATTAGGGTGGAATATTAATAATGAGCAATTTTTCAAATCATCCGGAGCAGGTAAAGTGGTAAATAACCTGAAATTAAGGCTGTCATGGGGAAAGAATGGAAATGAGGCCATCTCACCATATTCCAGCCTTCCCAACCTGAGAAGCCTTGACTATCTGTCAAGCGATCACACTCCGTTGTTTGGATTCTATCCTTCGAGACTGGCTTCTGCACTTCTGGGATGGGAGACAACCACTTCGAACAACCTCGGTCTGGACTTTGGTATACTGAATGACAGGATCAACGGTTCATTTGATCTCTATTTCACCAAAACCTATGACCTGTTGCTCTCCAGATCCATTCCCCCGATCAATGGTGCCAGCGAGATACTTGAAAATATTGGACAGACAAAGGGAAGCGGCATTGATCTACAGATATCTTCAATCAACATTGACCGTGGCAAATTCCGGTGGATAACAAATCTGAGCTTCATACACAACAGGAGCGTCCTTGTTGATGTAGGTCTTTACGATGAAAACGGTAATCCTATTGATGACCTCGCCTCCGAGTGGTTTATTGGTCATGAGGTGAGCGTAAACTATGATTATCTGTTCGGCGGAATATGGCAGGAGGGTGAATCAACCGAAGTTGATGAAGCCCCGGGGTTCATTAAGTACATAGATGTCAACAAAGATGGCGATATCACTCCTGAGGAAGATAAGCAGATCATCGGACGAAGGGTTCCGCTGTTTACTGCAGGTCTTAACAACACTTTCATCTATGGGAATCTCTCTCTTTCAGTTTTTATAAACGGTCAGGTTGGCGAGACAAGACCAAACTATCTCTGGTCTCCTGCCACTCTGTCCTACAGGGAAAATCAGCTGGACAAAGTTTTCTGGACCCCGGAAAACAAGCTTCAGACCTACCCGGCCAATAAGCCTGACGGTTCCGTCAATGTCAGGAGGATGAACTTCTATGAAAAAACAGATTTTCTCAGAGTACAGGATATAACCCTGGCGTACTCTTTCAACAGAGACCTGATTGCAAAAGCAGGTCTCTCGAGGCTCGAAGCCTATGCCAGTGTAAGAAATCTTCTGACGCTCACAAGCTGGTCGGGCCTTGATCCGGAGTTTGTATCCAGAGGCTCTGTTCAGCGAGCTATTCCGCAGACAAGACAATTAACATTCGGAATCAGGACCAGTTTTTAATTATAAAAAGTGCTATTAAAATGAAAAAGATCAAATATTTAATAATTATAGTGTCTGTCATGATTTTCGCTTCCTGCAGCGAAGATTTCCTGACAGAGAAGCCTGTAGATGATATCTTTGCCGAGAATCTGCTTGTCAATCACGATGGTTTTCTGAACATGCAAAATGCAATGTTCGGACTGGTCAGAGATGAATATGATCGTGGGGACAGATTTTATGGTGGCACCTCGTTCGGAAGCATTCCGTTTACCAAACACACTCTTTTCAGCGCAGGAGCCGATAACTCATGGGGAAATAACCGTCATACCAATTTCAGACATCTCAGTTTCCCGAAAAATATAACTGACATGGAGGATGTTATTCCCTTCCAGGCTGTTTTTGAATGGCTTTATAAAGTGATTAACACCTCCAACATGATCATTTCCAGGGCAGAATACGAAGGTATTGACTGGCAGGGAAGTACTGCGGAAGAGGATCTTGCAAACAAAAATACGGTTATAGCCAATGCCAGGCTGGTAAGAGCATGGGCTTACAGGCATCTTACCTACTCGTTTGGTGCCGTCCCCCTCTCTACAGAAGAGATCACGGGCAGCAATTACCGCACTGACTGGGAGAGGACTCCTGTTGCTGATATACGTGAAGTAATGGAACAGGATCTTTTATATGCCATTGCGATTCTGCCGATGAGAACGGCCACCAACACTGTACCATCGCAGGCAGTGGCAAGGCATTATCTCGGTGAGTTATACCTGGCAATGGGCAGACCGGAAGATGCAAAAGCAGTACTACAACCACTGGTTGAAGGTTCGGAATATACTCTCATGACTGCGAGATTCGGCAAAAATGCAGCTAACCCGGGGCATGCATTCATTGATCTCTTCCGCTCACCATTGTATTCTGATGGCAACCTTGAAGTTCTGTGGGCATTCCCCAATATCGAACCTGAAAAGGCAGCTTCAGGGTATTCCCCCAACAGCTTCATGAGGAATATGTGGAGAAACTACTACTCAAGCCTTTCCGATATCAGTAAACTTAATCATCCCGATTATCCCGGTGGGACCATTAAGCTTTTCTGGTCGCTTAACGGCGGAAAAGGTGCCGGAAGACTGGCTATTTCGCTTGGGGCTTTCAACCTTTATAAGTACAAGGATCAGGATGCGGTAGATGTCAGGTATGACGAACATTCACTGGTTTGGCATCTGTACTTTTTAAATTCCGATAACCAGGTCTATGAGGTTCTCAAGAACGGGGCAAGCCTGATTAATCTCAAGCCAAACGCCGCCATGAGCAATGATACAGATCCTACAATCAAGCAATACAACCTGCCTTCAACGAAGAAATGGGACTATGTAAATCCTATATTTGAGCAGGCTGATGCAGACAATGCTTATAATGATATCGTTTACCTGAGATTGGCAGAGACTTATCTCCTTTATTCCGAGGCTCTCTTCAAAATTGGAGAGGGAGGTGAATTCTGGCTGAACAAGGTCAGGGAGCGCGCTCAGGTAATCCCGATCGAAGCCTCAGAGATGAGCATTGACATGATACTTGATGAAAGAAGCCGTGAACTGATTACCGAGGAGCACAGACGACACACTCTTATCAGGCTCAGCCAGGAGAATGGCGGTGATGAGCGGGCTGCATCAAATATCTTCAAGACCAGGGTACGGACCTACAATGAAGTCTCTGGCAGGGAAGTCAGGGGAATGTGGGATGATCTGACACCTGTTCTTTTACCAATACCACAGGCGTTTATCAATTCAAATTCAGGCAGGGTTATTTCTCAGAATCCGGGATACTAGAGAAACATGGAGTTTATCGGATTCATTATCTGTATTGGAGTAATTGCCATTACGGCAATTCTCCTCTACAGGAGATTTAACCCGCAGGGTGTCCTTATTATTGCAGGATTGCTCATGGTCAGTCTTGCAGCTTTGATGGGTCTCAATCCCATTGCAGTAAACAAGCCTTCCGGCAGTGTCATATTTGACCTGGTGCAGGTGATTGATGACGGGTTTGTAAGCAATGTAACCAGGATTGGGTTAATGATCATGACAATCGGAGGATATGTGGCCTTTATGAATAAGATAAAGGCCACGGACTCCCTCGTCTACATTGCATTAAAGCCACTGGCCTTTTTCAGGAAATACCCTTACCTGGCTTCAGTGATGGCTATCCCCATCGGGCAGGTGCTCTTCATGACAATTCCATCTGCAGCTGGTCTCGGACTTCTTCTTGTAGCCTCCTTTTACCCTGTTCTGGTGAGCCTGGGGTGCAGCAGGATGACTGCCCTCTCTGTCATTGCAGCAGCAACGATTTTTGACCAGGGACCGGGTTCTGCTAATACAGCAATGGCAGCTTCGCTTATCGGGATTCCCAATGTCGAATACTTTGTTACTTATCAACTTCCGATAGTGGTGCCGACCACTGTCATAGTGATGATTCTTTACTATTTCAGCAACAGGCACTTTGACAGGAAGGAGATGAAGGAAGGCCGGGATATTTTTGTAAAAACTTCTGAGAAAACAGTGAAACCCGATGTTCCACTGATATATGCCATCCTTCCGATGCTTCCACTGATTCTTCTGGTTGCTTTTTCAGAATATGTAGGGCTGTTTGATATTCATCTCAGCACTACCGTTGCCATGCTTTTTTCCCTGATAGTGTCTGTAGTATTTATGCTTCTTTTCAAGCGTAATTTCCGGGATGTCATAGACATGCTTGACAGTTTCTGGAAGGGTATGGGTACAGTGTTCAGCTCGGTAGTCACTCTGATTGTTTCAGCAGAAATTTTTTCCAAAGGCCTCATAAGCCTGGGCTTCATAGATACATTGGTTTCAGGATCAACTCACCTGGGCTTTTCAGGCGCAGCCATATCAATTCTGATTACGGTACTGATCTTTATGGCCGCCATGCTAATGGGCAGTGGCAATGCAGCCTTCTTTTCATTCGGTCCCCTTATGCCGGATATTGCACCAAGTCTGGGAATGAGTGCACCTGACATGATTTTGCCAATGCAGCTCTCTGCAAGCATGGGCCGGGCAACATCCCCGATTGCGGGAATAATAGTTGCAATAGCAGGTATTGCCGGAGTTTCACCGGTGGAGCTTGCGAAAAGAAATATTCCGCCTCTTGTCGGAGGACTAATGACTCTTCTTCTATTTCATTTTCTCTTATAAAGTTTTATTATGATTTCGATTATCAAGAGTGGTGATGTTTATGCTCCTGACAGATTAGGCAAGAAGGATATCCTGACAGTTAATGGCAAGATAATAGCTATTGGAGACTCCTTCACTCTGGGAGATTTATCAACGGAAATTATCGATGTCAGCGGGAAGAAGGTCTGTCCCGGTTTCATTGACCAGCATGTGCATGTCACGGGTGGTGGAGGACAGTTCGGTTTCTCTTCTTTTATTCCGGAACTGAACGCCCATGACCTGCTTGCTGTCGGAACAACAACAGTCCTTGGCCTTCTGGGAACTGACGGGTTCGTTAAGGAGTTGAGTACCCTGTATGCCAAGGTTAAATCACTTAGTGAGACCGGCGTGACAGCATATATGCTGACAAATTTTTATGGTCTTCCTGAAAAAACGATATGCGGGTCAGTGGCCGAAGACCTGATTTTCATCGATAAGGTTATTGGCTGCAAACTTGCGATCAGCGACGATCGTAGTGCTTTTCCCACGGAGCATGAAATACTGAGACTGATCAATCAGGTCAGGTTGGGTGGTTTTACATCAGGTAAAGGAGGGATACTCCACATCCACCTTGGCGCACTTGAAAGCCGGATTGACGTATTGCTGAGTATTGCCGGGAAGTATCCCTCTCTTATCTCATACATTTCGCCAACTCACTGTTCACGTACACGTCCGCTTTTTAACGATTGCCTGAAACTCGCAAAGTTGGGAGGCATGATCGACATATCAACCGGTGGAACCACCTTTACGGAACCTCACAAAGCCGTACAGATTGCCCTGTCCGAAGGCGTTCCCCTGCATAATATCACTTTCTCGAGCGATGGCCGTGGCGGAGTAAAACGGGAAGACCCCTTGACTCATGAGATTACATACCAACCTGCACCAATGGACCGCAATCTTAAAGAGACGGCAAGCCTTGTGAGGGAAAAAATCCTGCCTCTTGAAGAAGCACTAAGGCTTATTACCGTCAATCCTGCCAGGAATATGAAAATCAGGGGCAAAGGAGAGATCAAGCCTGGCTATGATGCGGATTTTGTCATTCTAAATGACCAGTTGGAAATAGAACGGGTTATAAGCTCGGGCAGGACACGGATCGTGAATAATTAATTGGTTAGTTGTAACAAAGGTATGAACTGCCTTTCATACGGAAGGTGGTCTATGTGCCAGGTTCGAGCCATGATCACCGGGAAACGCCTCTGGTTACTGCTGAGTTGCTCTATGTCAGGGGGAATAGTTGATAATTTTTCAAGCTTGGACAAATATGAAACTGAGTAACAAAAAATGGATAATCACTTTGGGTCTTCTAATTACCGGAGTACTCGCAGGAAATATACTGATGGATGACCCGGCTCACAAACTGGGGATTGCTGTCCTGATATTTATTGGCGGATTATGGGTGACTGAAATCTTCCCTCTTGCTGTTTCAGGGCTTCTGGTTCCTGTTATTGCGGTACTGTTAAAAGTATTTGATGCAGGCGAAGCCCTTTCTCACTTTGCCAATCCGGTAATCTTCATTTTTATCGGAGGGTTTGCACTGGCCGCTGTCCTGAATGAACATGGAATTGACCAATGGCTTGCAGGAAAGCTGATCTATATGGCACGTGGCAAAAAATGGAAAGCTGTAGTTTCTATTCTTGGCACAACTTCGTTTTTTTCAATGTGGATGAGTAATACTGCCACTGCAGCGATGTTTCTTCCCATAGGGATGTCACTGATTAGCAGACAATATCCTAAAGCCAGAACATTTGTTATTCTGGGAATTGCTTTTGCTGCAAGTATCGGAGGGATAGGAACGCTGATTGGCAGTCCGCCGAATCTCATTGCTGCCGGAGCGATTGGGATTGACTTCGGAACCTGGTTTAAATTTGGATTTCCGGTCACCCTTATGCTATTTCCGTTGCTCCTCTTTGTGCTAAAGCTGACAATCAGACCTGAAAGTGACTTTCAGCTTTCTGACCGCGAAAACAGTGTCATTGAGTGGACTGGGAAACAGACCGGAGCTGTGGTATTCTTTCTTGCAATTGTGCTTTTATGGATATGCTCACAGCCGATTGGAAAGCTCCTGAATGTAGATAATTTCGATGCAATTGTAGGGGTTGCTGCAGCGGCATTGGCACCCGTATTCGGACTTACATCATGGAATAAGATGCAGAACTCTATTAACTGGGGTATTCTGCTACTGTTTGGCGGAGGATTGTGTCTGAGTGCACTGCTGTCAGAAACAGGGACATCTGCGATAATTGCAAGAGGCATCCTAAGCAAAATTGAAGCAGGTAATGGTTTACTGCTGGTTTTTCTGGCTGCTCTATTCATAATCGCCCTGACTGAAGTATCAAGCAATACTGGTGCTGCAGCCATCACGGTACCCATAATGATGGAAGTTGCTATGCAGTTTAATCCTGAATTAATTATGCCTATGGTACTTGTAATAGGCATCGGAGCGAATTGCGCTTTCATGCTTCCCGTATCAACACCTCCTAATGCGCTGGCATATGGAACGAATGAGGTCACTGTAAAGACTATGTTAAAGGCAGGAATACTCCTTGATCTTCTGGCTCTTCCGGTGATATGGTTCTGGGTAACAAAAAGTATAATCCTCTGATATCATGAAATCAATGAACATGGTTCCTGGAAGTCTCTGTTGGTTAGCTGACAGTTAGAAAGAAAGGCATAAATTGCAGAACCAAATGGAAAAGTGTAACTTCGAAAAAAAGTGATGAATAAATATACATGGAATATAGTTGCAGCCATTGCTCTGCTTTGCCTTTATGGAGTTCAGACTAACGCACAGGCGAAGAAAGATACCCTGCGCATTCTCTTTGTGGGCAACAGCTACACATATTTTGAAAACCTTCCGCAGGTGGTGTCAGTACTCTCCGGGAAGACGGGAACAATACTTCTGACCGAACAGGTAACCATTGGCGGTGCTAAACTGAGTGAGCACTGGAGAGGTGCACGCGGACTCAAAACCAGGGATAAAATCAGGAATGGTGATTATGACATCGTGGTGTTGCAGGAATGGAGTCTTGGTACAGTGAACGAAAGTGACAGTACTATCCTGTATCTTGGGCTGTTCAGCAAACTGGCAAGGGAATCAGGCGCCGAACCATATTACTACCTGACATGGGCAAGGGAAAAGGTTCCACAGCAGCAGGAAGTAATCAGCAGGGTATATCGCGAGACAGCAGTTCTCAATCAGGCAACCGTGGTTCCTGCAGGCGAGGCATGGGCCCGTGCCCGGACACTGAGACCAGGGATAAAACTCTATGATCCTGACGGCACACACCCGTCAGATCTTGGTACATATCTCACAGCCTGTGTCTTTATTGCCACCATCACCGGTGAGCTGCCGGAGAACATGCCCGGCGTTCCAACAGTTAAGGACAGCAGGGGAGGAGAAGTAATCCTTATGAGGATTGATCAGCTGGATGTGGAATTCTTTCGCAGGGTGACACTGGAGATTGTCGGAAACTGAGTGCCGGCAGAGGCAATGTGAGGGTAACAGTAATAGTTCCGGTGTGTCTCCCTCTCACAGCCTGAGTTTGATATGCATCCTGGCAAGGATCGCCGTAAGCCCTGACATCAGCAGCGCCCAGGCAACGGAGCCGAGGATCACAACCAGTGGTTCTGACGACTGCTTGTAAATCAGTACCGGAACGGATGACATCCATATTGCGTGGTAGAGGATATTGGGGGCGAGGTATGTTGTCAGTGAATGTCTCCCGGCAGGTCTGACGAAATCAGCCCATCCGGTCAGCCCTTTTACATCGGCAAGCCAGTATATTGCAGCAAAGGCCAGGAAGCTGATGCCGCTGCAGATCATCCCCCAGCTGGGAGTGGCCAGGAGCTTGGAGATGATAAACCATTTTCGCAAAAAGAATCCCAGGGCGAGGGAGATTATGCCCATCACTACAAGCATCAAAATGATTTTTTCATCTCCCGATTCTTTCAGTTTCCTAATCAGTATCCCGGCAAACATGCCTGTAAGAACTATCAGCGGGACATTGCCCTGTATGAGTATTCCAAGGACCGGCCTCACGGGATCAAGGAACCCGAGCACACCTGACTGGTCAAGGATATTGATTATCAGGAAGAAGATGACGGCAGCCATGGTCCATGCCACTGAATCACGGAATGCTACATAAATCAGCGATGCGGTCAGGTAACCCCATCCAATGAGGCCGAGGATGCCCCACCAGCCTGTTATCATCCAGCCCGGGTCATCGGCGCTGCCTGACCGGAAAACAATTGCCAGGAAGATCAATGTTGCGATGCCGGCAGCCCTCAGTATTGTGAAAAGCAGTTTGTGCTTCCCTTTAGGGTAGTCATTCCATACCAGGAAGACAGAGATGTACATGAGCAATGCCCAGAGGTTTCTGTTCATGCCGGTGGCCTCGGGATTGACTCTTCCGGAGTTCAGCATCAGGATACCGATTACCATAAGGCTTACAGTGCGGATTGCTATATGAAGGAGTATTCTGGAAACCGGCTCCTTCCTTTTTATTCTGCCTGAGATGGCGAACGGTATGGCCATGCCAACGATGAAGAGAAATCCCGGAAAAACCCAGTCTGCGAGGCCCATGCCATCAAAGTCAGCCTCCATATGCCCGAGCCAGGCAGGTGCCACCTTCATGTTCAGGTCATTGACAAAGAGCATGAGCAGGAGAGTCAGCCCACGCATGATGTCAACAGAGGCAATTCTGGGTCTGTTTTCCATAATGAAACT
>JAKPOU010000019.1 GCA_029547705.1 Bacteroidota bacterium
AAACCTGCAATTAATAGAAGGTTACGGCAAGGTCAGGCTGGGAATTTTTGAACTGCGCGGCGGACGTTCGAAAAAGATCACCGGTCTTTGTGATACCACCCTGACCTCCGGCTCCTGGGCAGTATCAGGCACAAGCCTTGGAATCCCTGAGGTAGAATTGTCTGTCAGGGATTTCTGGACCATTCCCTGGTTTGGAGGGTTGTTTGCCTTCAAAGGGAACTTTTCGCATGGGTGGATGGGTGATGTGCAAATGTCAAGATATATACTGCATGATACCCTGACCCTGAAATCATACCTGCATCAGAAGTCGCTGTACATGCGATTCGGTAAACCTTCATGGAAGGTCAGGTTCTACGGGGGATTCAGCCACCAGGTCGTTTGGGGCAGCGAGCAGAAATACTATCTCGATGATTACACTCTCACTCCCGTTGAAACATTCCTTTACGTTATAACAGGAAAAAAGTATAGTAACGGGTATATTCAGGAGGAACGTCAGGGGAACCATCTTGGTTCAATAGATATCGGGCTGGAGATAGCGGTTGCTGAGCTGAGGATATTACTATACCGGCAGAATTTATATGAGGTTGGAGGCTTGGCACGTCTTGCAAATATTCAGGATGGCCTTAACGGTCTGATGATTGAGAACAGGCTTGAAAAAACGGGGAAAACTTATTGGAATAAATTCCTTTTTGAATTCCTTTATACAAAAAACCAGGCCGGAAGACCATGGTCACCTGAATATGGCTCATACTACGAGCCATATTATAACCACGGACAATACCTTACCGGGTGGTCTTACGGCGGAACGGGGCTGGGTTCACCTTTCATCTCCACAAGGTCATACTTGCGGGATGGACTGGCCACTCATCCGGAAGATTACTTCGTTAACAACCGGGTGATGGTTTTTCATGCCGGCGGTGAGGGAAGAATTGAGAACATTGATTATGTTTTCAAAACCTCATGGTCAAATAACTATGGAACATACCACACTACAGATGAGGAGCAGTCAACCGGGATTCCGGACCCGGGATCAGCAGGTCTCTTCGGTGAAAGAAAACAGTTTTCAGCATACCTGGAACTGAATAAAATGATAAATGAGAAGATAGGCGCAGGTATAATCGGAGTGGCAGATTTTGGCGAACTGTACTATGATTCAGCAGGTCTGTTCCTCAGATTCACATATCACTTCAGATAATCTGTTATCAGAAGCAACAGACCGGAGTCTGGCAATGTTATGTTCTTGTCCGGCATGGTTACAGAAAGGAATAAAATAATTAATAATGATTAAGATA
>JAKPOU010000026.1 GCA_029547705.1 Bacteroidota bacterium
GGCGGTTTGGCACCTCGATGTCGGCTCGTCACATCCTGGGGCTGGAGAAGGTCCCAAGGGTTCGGCTGTTCGCCGATTAAAGTGGCACGCGAGCTGGGTTCAGAACGTCGTGAGACAGTTCGGTCCCTATCTGTTGTGGGCGCAGGAGATTTGAGAGAACCTGATACTAGTACGAGAGGACCGTGTTGGACAGACCTCTAGTGTACCTGTTGTGGCGCCAGCCGCACCGCAGGGTAGCTACGTCTGGAAGAGATAAGCACTGAAAGCATCTAAGTGCGAAGCTCGTCTCAAGATGAGATCTCCTTTGAGGGTCGTTGTAGACTACGACGTTGATAGGCTGCAGGTGTAAAGACGGTAACGTCAAAGCTGAGCAGTACTAATTACCCGAACGCTTTCAAAGTACATTTTACTGACTTTTGCCAAATGTCACAATATTCATGACCTTAAGGTGACTATAGCGGCGGGGATCCACCTCTTCCCATTCCGAACAGAGAAGTTAAGCCCGTCATCGCCGATGGTACTGCAATCGCGGGAGAGCAGGTAGTCGCCGACTTTAAAAACGAAGCCCCGGAGCAATCCGGGGCTTTTTCTTTGTATACCCGGCATGGGCGATGACTATAGGGTGAAAGTCCCGGACGCGCCTTGACAGACGGAAGCGTTAGCCAAAGACCATAATTGCATGGATTTATGAATGTAAGATACAAAAAACATGCATTTATTAATCATAAAATTAATGTAAAACATTAACATTCAAATGCTTATAGCTTATTCGTCAAGCCCTAATTTGGCGACACCAAGAGACAATATGGCCGTAAGTGAAATATGTCAGACACTGAACGATTATGAAGCAGTCTTTCCGGGTACAGAACTAAAGCTGGTTTTTAAAACTACGACAATAGACCCTGCGACAGATCTGGAGTCCTGAATTTACAGGAATAAGGTTATGCCGACAAACGCTTTGGGACCATTAATAACATTTTGCCACTTATTATAGCTCCCATTCACCATTTCATCTTTATAGAACACTGTCATCGAATGATAGCCAAATAAAAGATCCAAAGAAATATTGTTATTTATAAAATAACTTAATCCTCCTGATATTTCCCATTTGGATAGAGTATTATTGTGTTTTAGATTTGATGTTTGAAAATAGCTTTCAACAAGTTTCTGCCACCCAAAACCATAACCAACTTGTAAATAGGGCTTAAATATGGAATTTAGCAGGTAATAACGTATGGAAGGAATAATTAAAATTGAGCTTGAAGAATTAATATCATTGTCTCCTAACCCATTTGGAGATTGACTTTTTGAATATTCATAATCAAATTGGATACCAGGAGATAAGTTTTTAATGACTGTATAACCCAGAAATGGAGAAAACTCGAATGATTTGTCTTTTTCCATTTCATAACTATTGACACTACTTTTAAAGGTTTTTGTAGTACTTGAGAAATCTAGATTATAATTTCCACTAATAATTACTCTGCCTTTATCTGTCTGAGAATAAATAGGAAAAGAAATCAAGGTATTTAAAATTAATACCAGCATATGAGTTATTGTTTTATTCATATTTGAAATTTTTAATTCATAATTATAATTTACTTGTAGATTCTAAACAGGCGCCTCCAAAAATTAAGTTCATACTGCATTGGCTCATTACATGGATAATTTACAAAATTATTCATATTTGGCAAATCCCTTGTTATAACAGTTATGGATTTGTCTCGTGAATGACATTGTAAAACCAGGTTATTGCATATTGGCCAACAGTAACATACAATGCTTTTAGCAACATAGCTGCTATGAAACTTTCCCCGCCTGGGTCACTCTGTTTCACGCAGTTGTTCAGAAATTTTTATTCGGATTTTAAGTTGAAAGCATTCCTGTCCGACGGATTACCGGAGAAAAGGTTCACATCCGGAAAATTTTCTCAGGGGAAAAACATGAACCACAGCTGAACAAAAAGGGAGGAAACAGATCTCCTAATAGAATTTATACCTTTTATCAACGATTGAGGCTGATTTGCGGAGTGCCTCATAGGCTTCATAACCGCCTCTCATCTGGTATGAGATCAGCATATTTTCCTGAACATGCTTAAGGTCCTGCCCGTCGGATGTTGTAACGCCATTGACAAAAAACATGAAGACACCATTACTGCCCTTGACGGGTCCGGCGACAACACCATGTTTCTCGGCTGATGCAGCTGCAACAAGCGCAGGTTCCGTGCCGGCACCGGGAACAGAGTAGGATCTGAAATTGATTCCGGTGGCTTCCTGTACGGTTAATCCCATGGCATTGGCCAGTTCATCCAGACTTTTATCATTTCCGGGGTTGATTCTGGCAAACTCATCGGAGATAATATCTGCTTTCCTGTTTCTCATAAGATCAAGTCTGATTTCTGTTTCAACCGCACTGAGGGGGGCAATGCCTTCTTCCTGTACCCTGGTACAGAAAGCAACAACGTAATCATCTCCCAGTTCAAAGACTGCCTGCTGGTTATTGTCCAGAATAATTTGTCCTTCTTTGGCAGAAAACAGCGCCATGACAAGGCTTCTCGGATTTTCAAGTCCGGGAAGTGTCTTTTGCTGAGGGGAAACATCATTTGCCATGAGCTTTTTAAGCCCCATTTCAGAAATTGCGTTGTTGAACTTCTCAAGGGTATTGTTTGTACCTGCAAACTGGCTGGCTGCACTGTAAATTCTCTGGTTGGTGGCCGAACTTGGCATTATTTTCCTGTCAATCACACCAATGTTGTATTTCCTTGTATTTCTTGATTTATCGAGAATTTCAATAATGTGTATTCCATAATTGGTTTCAGCTGTTAAAATTTCCCCCTTCCTTGCCGTAAAGCAGGCATCATTAAAGGGGGTTACCATCATTCCTTCCCTGAACCATCCCAGGTCGCCCCCTATCTGGGCCGAACCCTGGTCGTCAGAATTGGTCATTGCCAGTACCTCAAACCTGGAACCTGATTTTATAAGCCTTACCAGACTGTCGGCCACGACTTTTGCCCTTGCCATATCCCTGGTCTGACCGGGGGCGATGAGAATATGCCTTGCATGAACCGAATCAGGCCTGTCCGCTGCTTCAATCAGTCTGGCCAGCTTGAAGGCCCCATCCTCTTCATACGGGCCGAAGATTTCATTCTTGTTCTCCTTCCTGACAAACTCCCTGAGGTTTTCAGGCACTTCGCCGATGGGGACAAAAAAGCTGTTATATCTTGAATCAGCAGTCAGATTGATGAACTGAACCGGATCAGCAGCTTCCGCAAATTCTTCACGGGTCTTCATTATCCAGTCTTCCGTCTGACGGATATCCTCTTCCGAAGGGTCTATGCTGAAGGTAACGTATTCAATATTCCTGAGTGCATTTCTGCGGTATCTTTCCTTGTTCTTTGAATAATAGGATTCGATTTCTGATTTTGATATCCTTACCAGTGAATCGGGAACCAGGGCATAGTTTTTCATTATATAGCTGAAATCCACTGTGGAGGCAGATACCATCCTGTCAAATTCCGCCTGGCGCGAGGTAACATACAATCCTTTTGAAACCAGATTGTTATATTTTGAATTCATCCGCTCGTTTACTATTTCATCCTCGAAAAACAGCCAGTAGCGGTTTGCAGTTTCATCCAGTTCAGTCTGTTTAAGGAAGTTCACAAGGAATGACTTGTTGAACATGCCGGTTGTCTGATCGGTAAACAACTGCCTTACTATGGGATGAGGATCGTTTCCAAGTACCATTTCTTCAGTTTCTTCAGTACTGACTCCTATTCCGAGTTTATGGTACTGCTTGTCCTGAATATGCTCCCTTACCATCTGCTGCCATACCTGCTCCCTTACCGACTCGGTTGTTGCCTCGTCAATGGATGCTGCACCGGATAATTTGTATATCTCGAGCATGGACTGAACCCTTCTGTCAAAATCCTGATATGAAATATATTCCCCTGCAATTTCTCCTATCTGGTAATATTTCTTTGCCTGAAGTCTCTGCCCCCTTCCGCCTCCGAAAAAATCACTGACGACAAAAAGCAAAAGAGCCACCCCGATTACTACTGCAACAAATACACCTGCTTTTTCCCTTAAAAACTGAATAGCTGACATTAGGTACGCTGTTTATGGATTTAGTAATAATGATTTTTAAATTCAGGCGACAAATATAATAAAATTCAGTAAAATAAAAGCCTGAATCCGGCTCACTGATTATGCAGGTTTCCTTACTTTCCGGAAAGCACCCAGCTTTCCGGACAATGATATGTTTTGGCGATAGTTGTTTCTTCCCGGCATCAATAAGTATCCGGTTTCTGAAGCAATCGTACAAACCATAGAGCCCGCCCCGGAAATAAAGAGCTGATATATCCGGCAGGGCCCCTTCAAAAGAGGGGGTAATTCAGGAAAAAACGGTTAAAAAGCAGAATAGTCGCTTAAAATACGGGGGTGTATTAAAAAATTTATATTTTTACGCCAAAATTTTTAACAAGATGGCGGATTTAAGATTCAGTGCACTGAAGGAAGTTATCAGGAGAGAGCCTGTGGTGGTTCAGACTCCCGCAAAGGATGTTTCGAGATATTTCGGTTCCAATGTGTTCAACATGCATCAGATGGAACATTATCTTTCAAAGGAGGCTTTCCGCTTTGTAAAGAAAGCAGTCACGGAGGGCAAGTCTCTGACAAGGCAGGAAGCTGAACAGGTTGCTATTGGTCTAAAGGCCTGGGCACTTGAAAAAGGTGTTACACATTTCACTCACTGGTTTCATCCCCTTACAGGCGGAACGGCTGAGAAACATGACGGATTTATTGAAATGGGAGACAACGGCCACATGGTGGAAAACTTCTCAGGAGAGGTCCTTGTTCAGTCTGAACCCGATGCATCAAACTTTCCCAGCGGCGGAATAAGAAATACATTTGAAGCGCGTGGCTATACCGCCTGGGATGTGTCTTCACCCGTATTCATTGTCGGAACAACCCTTTGCATCCCGACCATTTTTGTTTCCTATACCGGTGAGGCTCTCGATTACAAGGCACCCTTGCTCAAAGCCCTCACTGAACTTGACAGGGCTGCTGTGGAAGTGTGCCAGTATTTTGACAAGGATGTGAACAAGGTGATTGCAACGCTCGGGTCAGAACAGGAATATTTCCTCGTGGATGAAGCCCTGTATACGGCACGTCCCGACCTGGTGCTGGCCGACCGTACCCTTATGGGACATCAGTCATCAAAGAACCAGCAGCTGTCTGATCATTATTTCGGATCGATACCTGAAAGGGTGATGTGTTTTATAAAGGATTTTGAATGTGAAGCCCATAAGCTTGGAATTCCAATTAAAACGCGTCATAATGAGGTTGCTCCCAATCAGTTTGAATGTGCCCCAATTTATGAGGAAGCCAACCTTGCCGTTGACCACAATCAGCTTCTGATGGATGTTATGAGACGGATTGCCCGCAGGCACCGGTTCAGGGTACTGTTTCATGAAAAACCATTTGCCGGCATAAACGGATCGGGGAAACACAATAACTGGTCAATGGCTACCAATACAGGTATAAACCTTCTTTCGCCCGGGAAGAATCCGAAATCAAACCTGCAGTTCCTGACCTTCCTTGTGAATGTGATCAAGGCTGTGCACGACAGCAACGATATTCTGAGGGCATCCGTAATGAATGAATCAAATTCTCACCGTCTCGGGAGCAATGAAGCACCGCCGGCAATTATTTCGGTTTTCCTCGGGACATACCTGACCAGCATACTTGACGAGCTGGTCAGCAAGGTGACTGACAGGAAGATGACTCCGGAACAAAAGACCGAACTGAAGCTTGGTATCGGAAAGATTCCGGAGATACTGCTTGACAATACCGACCGGAATCGTACCTCGCCCTTTGCATTTACAGGAAACAGATTTGAATTCAGGGCTGTTGGATCCTCCGCAAACTGCGGTGCTCCGATGATAGCCCTTAATGCTGCGGTGGCATACCAGCTCAGGAATTTCAAAAAAGAGGTTGATCATATTATAAAACAGGGAAGAAACAAGGATGAGGCTATTTTTCAGGTTATCAAAAAATATATCCTGGCTTCGCGGAAAGTCCTGTTTGAAGGTGACAACTACAGCAGGGAATGGCATGAAGAAGCAGAAAAAAGGGATTTGTGCAATATTAAAAGCATACCTGCTTCAATCAGATGCTATATGGATCCGGAAGGGAGCAGGATATTTACGGAATCCGGCATTTTTACCGGAAAGGAACTAGAAAGCCGCTGTGAGGTTGAATATGAAAAATTCACGAAAAAGATACAGATTGAGGCAAGGGTGCTGGGTGATCTGGCAATAAACCATATAGTGCCGACTGCCATAACTTATATGAACAGGCTGCTGGATAATGTTAAAGGCCTGAAGGAGGTATTCGGCGACGGCGAATATGAAAGGATGGCTGCTGCCGACAGGGAAATGATTATCACTATTTCCGGCCATATCTCAGAAATAAGGGAAAAGGTACTTCAGATGATAGAGGAAAGGAAAAAGGCCAATGTTGTAGAGGACGCATACCGGAAGTCATTGATGTACGAGGAAAAGGTCAAACCTTATCTTGATGAGATAAGATATCACATCGACAGGCTGGAACTTGTTATTGATGACGAAATCTGGCCTCTTCCCAAATACAGGGAACTGCTTTTCACAAGATAAGCTTGGTGCCAGAAGCTTCGTTTTATGGCGGCCGGATCCGGGCACGCCGGGAAATTATAATAATTGTTCGCCCCTGCCGTTTGTAATTAACATCCGTCTGGTTAATTTAATTATTTTTATGGTCAAATCGCTACGGATATCATGAGAAGGTTTACTGCCCTTTATATCTTGCTTGTACTGTTTGCATTCCAGGATTCTGCCGCGCAGAAGAGAAGGCATGAACGGGCCTATGATGCATACAATGCAGGTGAATATTATGATGCCATCGATGAATTCAAGAATACATATTCCAAGACAAAAAAGTCTGACAAGGAGTCAAGGGCAGAATATATCTTCATGATTGCCGAGTGTTACCGCAGGGTCAATGATCCCCGGAATGCCGAAACATGGTATAAGCAGGCCGTCAGGTCGGCTTTTTCAAGACCCGAGGCCCAGTTCTGGCTGGCATCAACATTGAAAAAGAATGGCAAATACCAGCAGGCCATTGAAGAATTCAGAACTTACAAGCAGGTTGCCCCGGCTGATGCCAGGGCTGACCAGGAGATAAGGGCCTGTGAGCTTGCCCTTGAATGGCAGAGAAATCCGGAACCATATATTGTTGATGAACTGAAAGACCTTAATTCCCGTTTTGCAGATTTCAGTCCGGCATACGGCAGGGATGATTTTGGGGTTGTTTATTTTACCTCATCAAGGGATGGTGCAACGGGTAACAAAACACACGGAGCGACAGGACAGGGATTTACCGATATTTTTGTAAGCCGTCTCGACAAGAAATCCAAGTGGAGCATTCCCGTGCCTCTTGATGTTGTTAACAGTGAATTTGAAGACGGCACGCCCTGTGTTATATCCGATTACAGGGAGATGTATTTTACCAGGTGCGAGGCGGGCAAGCGTGAGAAAAAGGGTTGTGTGATAATGTATTCAAAAAGAACAGGAGACAGCTGGAGCAAGCCGGAGAAGCTGGATATTCTGCCCGATACTCTTGTGACTGCACATCCGGCCCTTTCGTCCGACGGGCTGACACTTTATTTTGTATCGGACATGCCCGGGGGATTTGGCGGGAAGGATATATGGAAAGTAACCCGTACCGGGGAAGGACAGTCGTGGTCGGATCCGGTTAACCTGGGGCCGGATATAAACACAGCCGGAGATGAACTTTTTCCTTACCTGAGGGATGAGACAACGCTTTACTTTTCATCTGACGGCCATATAGGGATGGGAGGTCTGGACATATTCAGGGCAAATGCCCAGCCTGACGGTTCATGGTCGGTTCAGAACATGAAAGCCCCCATAAACAGTCCGGCTGATGATTTCGGAATTGTCTTTGAAGACGGGAACGAAAAGGGGATGTTCAGTTCAACCCGCAAGGGCAGGGGAAATGATGAACTCTATTCATTTGAACTGCCTCCGCTGAAATTCAATGTCACCGGACTGGTAAAGGATGAAAAGACGGGTGCTCCGATCCAGGGATCAACAATTCAGCTCATCGCCAGTGACGGTTCCAACCTTCAGGCCGAAACGGGTGAAGGCGGCGATTTCAGATTTGCCCTGAAGGCAGATGTGGATTACATCTTCCTGGCATCCAAAAAAGGATTCCTGAACGGAAAGGAAAAAGAGACAACCAAGGGACAGGAGAAAAGCCGCGATTTCATGGTTACCATTCTTCTTACCGCAATTGACCGGCCCGTGGAACTTCCGAACATTTTCTACGATTTCGGCAAATGGGATCTCAGGCCCGAATCAATGGTGTCGCTTGACAAACTGGTTGAAACACTCAATGATAATCCGAATATCACAATTGAACTGATGTCGCATACCGATTCGCGCGATACGGAGGAATACAACCTTGAGCTTTCGCAAAAACGCGCCCAGTCGGTTGTTGACTATCTTATAGGCAAGGACATCGATCCGGCAAGGCTCTCGGCAAAGGGATACGGGGAATCAAGTCCTAAAGTGGTGGATGAGGAAATCTCTGAACAGTCACCTTTCCTGAAGCCTGGCACACTTCTCTCCGAACAGTATATTGAGTCGCTTCCAAGCGAGGAGCAAAGGGAAATAGCCCATCAGATAAACCGCCGGACCGAATTCAGGGTGCTGAGGACGGATTATGTGCCGGCAGGAGAACCGGCAAAGGATAAGTGAAACTGACAATTCCGGAAAATGGCCAGGAAATCGAAATACGATCTGCGGGGCGTTTCCTCACAGAAGGAAGATGTTCACGCGGCTATAAGGAACATCGACAGGGGACTATTTCCGAAAGCTTTCTGTAAAATAGTACCCGATATTCTCGGGGGGGATCCGGAATACTGCAATGTGATGCATGCCGACGGGGCGGGGACAAAATCATCGCTTGCCTATGTTTACTGGAAGGAAACAGGCGATATGTCAGTCTGGAAGGGAATAGCCCGGGATGCCATTGTAATGAATATTGATGATCTCCTGTGCATAGGAGCTGCCGACAACATACTTGTTTCCTCCACGATAGGAAGGAACAGGAACCTGGTGCCGGGCGAAGTGATTTCCGCCATCATCGGCGGGATGGAAGAAGTGCTGGAGGACCTGCGGTCAATGGGAATAGGAATATGGTCAACAGGCGGGGAGACGGCTGACCTGGGGGATCTGGTCCGGACAATTGTTGTGGATTCAACGGTTATTGCCCGGATGAAAAGGGCGGATGTGATCTCGAATCACAATATCCGGCCCGGGGATGTCATTGTAGGTCTGGCCTCATACGGCCGGACAAGCTATGAAAGGGAATACAACGGGGGAATGGGAAGCAATGGCCTTACTTCGGCGCGCCATGATGTTTTCGGATCATATCTGGCTGAAAGGTACCCGGAAAGCTATGATTCGGGAATGCCTGAGAATCTTTTTTATACAGGAAGGCTGAAGCTGACCGATCCGGTTGAAGGCAGCACATTAAATGCCGGAAAACTGGTCCTTTCACCAACCAGGACCTATGCACCCGTAATACGGGAACTGCTGGAGTCCATGCGCCATGAGATCCACGGAATGATTCACTGTACGGGCGGAGGGCAGACTAAAATTCTGCATTTTGTTGATAATATGCATGTTGTAAAGGACAATCTTTTCCCCCTTCCCCCGCTTTTCAGGATGATCAGGGAACAGGGCGGAACAGAGTGGAGGGAAATGTATCAGGTCTTCAACATGGGTCACCGGTTCGAAATCTATACCGGGCAGAAGAATGCAGATAAAATAATCAGCACGGCATCCGCTTTCGGTCTGGATGCCCGAATCATAGGCCATTGTAAAGCTTCTGACACGAAAAAACTGACAATTGTGTCTGAAAGCGGCAGATATGAATATTCCTCATAGTTTCCTCGTTCTTAGGTATCTGCATTATCCCGGAGCCATTGCGGCTATTTAACTTTTTATTATATTTGCACCCTGAAATAAAAAACCCATGACGAATAATATTATTCTTGAAAAGCTCGATGGTGTCAAGCGGCGTTTTGTCGAGGTTGGTGAACTTCTGACCCGTCAGGAGGTGCTTTCAGACATGGGGCGCTATATAGCTCTGAACAGGGAATACAAGGAACTTCAGCCCATCATTGAGGCTTACGAACAGTACAGGCTTGCCTTGTCAAATCTTGCAAGTGTCAGGGAAATGCTTGTTGCCGAGAAGGATGAGGAGATGCGGGAAATGGCTAAGAGTGAATACGAACAGCTGAATGAGCAGATTCCTGAAATGGAGGAAGAACTGAAAATACTTCTTCTTCCAGGTGATCCGGAGGATGAAAAGAATGCGATCATTGAGATAAGGGCAGGAACAGGAGGGGATGAGGCAAGCATCTTTGCCGGCGATCTCCTGCGGATGTATACCCGGTTCTTTGAAATGAAGGGCTGGAAAGCTGAAATCATCCGTTATACCGAAGGAACCGCCGGGGGCTACAAGGAGATAGTGATGTCAGTTTCCGGAGAAGGGGTGTATGGTATAATGAAATATGAATCGGGAGTACACAGGGTTCAGCGTGTGCCCCAGACTGAAACCCAGGGAAGGGTTCATACATCAGCAGCATCGGTAGTGGTGCTTCCCGAAGCCGGGGAATTTGATGTTGAAATAAAGAACGAGGATGTGAGGAAAGATACATTCTGTTCATCAGGTCCCGGCGGACAATCGGTCAATACAACCTATTCCGCCATAAGGCTCACTCATGTCCCGACGGGAATAGTAGTCACCTGCCAGGATGAAAAATCCCAGATCAAGAATTATGAAAAAGCTTTGAAAGAGTTAAGAACCAGGCTGTATAATCTTGAGTATCAGAAATACCTGGATGATATTTCGGGCAGGAGGAAGACGATGGTGTCATCGGGCGACAGATCTGCCAAGATCCGCACATACAATTATCCTCAGGGCAGGATGACTGACCACAGGATAAATCTTACAATGTATAATCTGTCTTCCATACTTGACGGTGACATCGGGGAGATCATTGACAAGCTCCAGATGGCAGAGAATGCAGAAAGACTCAAGGAAAACAATTTATAGACACCCTCCTATGGACCATTCCCGGCTCTTCAGCAATATTGTCAGAAAAAAATCCTTTCTCTGTGTCGGTCTTGACAGCGAATACGGAAAACTGCCCGGATCCGTTCTGAATGCGGCTGATCCAGTGCTGGAGTTCAACAGGAGAATCATTGATGCAACACATGAATATGCGGTTGCCTACAAGCCAAATGTGGCCTTCTATGAATCTGCCGGAGCGGAAGGATGGCTTGCACTGCAGGAAACGGTTAAGTATATCCGGACAAACTATCCGGATATCTTTGTCATAGCCGATGCAAAAAGGGGGGATATCGGCAACACTTCAAAAATGTATGCCAAAGCCTTTTTTGAGAACATGGATTGTGATGCAGTTACCGTGGCACCATATATGGGGGAGGATTCTGTCACCCCCTTTCTTTCATACAGCGGCAAATGGATCATAGTGCTGGCCCTGACCTCCAACAGGGGAGCCGATGATTTTCAGTATCATAACCAGAACGGAACGCGCCTGTTTGAACATGTTCTTGATGTTTCCCGGAAATGGGGCAGCATTGACAATACGATGTTTGTAGCCGGGGCGACACGCGCTGAAATGCTCGGGGATATCCGAAAGATAGTGCCCGGACATTTCCTTCTTGTTCCGGGAGTCGGCGCACAGGGCGGCAGCCTCCGCGAAGTGGCGGAATACGGAATGAATGATAAATGCGGACTCCTGGTTAATTCATCAAGGGGAATCATTTTCGCCGACAGCAGCGGAAATTTCGACAGGACAGCCGCTGCAAAGGCAAGGGAGATGCAGGAGGAGATGGCACAATACCTTTCAGAACGGGGTCTGGTCTGACCTTTTTTCAGTAATATTCATCTTTTTCCCTTGCCGCGGATTTCCTTTTTTCGTATATTTCTTCTTTCGCTGCCAATGTTCAAACCGTGCTGTTATGAAAGAAGAATTCCTGCACTATCTGTGGAAATACACCCTTTATGATCCCCGGTCTGTCCGCGACAATGAGGGCAGGGTGATACAGGTAATTCACCCGGGAGAATATAACCGTGATTCCGGTCCGGACTTTTTCAATGCCAGGATCAGGATCGGCGATACGCTGTGGGCCGGAAATGTGGAGATCCATTCCTGTGCCTCACATTTTGATGCCCACGGGCATAATCTGGATCCGGCTTTTGACAATCTGATTCTGCATATTGTTGCGGTAAAGGACAGGATTGTGTATAATTCGCGGGGAGAAGAAATCCTTACTGTTCCCCTTGCCTTCAATCCCGGCCTGTACGAAAAATACCTTGAACTGCTTAACAATCCCTTTGTAATTGCCTGTCAGGCTGATATCGGCAGATTTGATCCCCGGTCCCCGTTTGTCAGGCAATGGCTGGATAGCCTGCTGACCGAAAGACTTCAGGAAAAATCGGAACATATATTGCGAATATATTCGGAAACGGGTAATGACTGGGAAGAGACATTTTACCGGCTGCTATCGCGCTATTTTGGTTTCAGGGTCAACAGGGGACCTTTCGAAATGCTTGCCTCAGCCCTGCCTCTCAGGATTATAAGAAAGCACTCCGACAATCTGTTACAGGTTGAGGCCCTTCTGTTCGGCACTTCGGGACTGCTTGATAAAGGCCTGTTCAGGGAAGCCGTAAATGATGATTACTATAAACTGCTTGTAAGGGAATACAGGATCCTGTCATCAAAATATTCCCTTCAGCCCCTTCACGGCTGGATCTGGAAATTCGCAAGGCTTCGTCCTGCCAATTTTCCTACCATCAGACTGTCGCAGCTGGCGGCAATGCTTTCAGCCATGCCTGCCTTGTTTTCCCGGGTTCTTGAATGCAATGACCTGAAGCAGCTGAAATCTGTTTTTGAAGCCAGGGCATCGGATTACTGGAATGATCATTTCATTTTTGGCAAAAAGAGCCGGACTTCGCCTAAGCACAGCGGATCACAGGCTTCCGGCATACTTCTGATTAATGCCGTGATCCCTGCAATGTATGTTTATGGAAGGGTCAGGGGACTTCAGAGGATGTGTGAAAAGGCACTGCTTTTTCTTGAACAGGCAGTTCCTGAAAAAAATGCTGTGATGAATGAGTGGAAAATGGTTGGAATTGAAGCGGAATCTGCTTTCCATTCCCAGGCTCTCCTGCAGCTCAGAAACAGCTATTGCAAAAAGCGCAGATGTCTGGATTGCAGGATTGGAGCAAGGCTTATAAGCCTCGGAAGGAGTCTGAAAAACCAGGAGGAACTGATGCTTGAGCCGGTACCGGAAAACTTTCCGGAATTTTTTAAAAAATAATTCAGATTTTACGCAACTTTTCAGCACCTTTTTACGTCTAATCAGTAGAAATGATTCTCTGTTCAGGAAGGAATACTGTTGTCTGATACAATAAGTTTCGTGACATTGAAGAATTGAAGTTAATTTTTTAAAAAAAATCTGAATTGTTTGACAATTTACATAAAAAAGCCTTATTTTTGCGTTCCAAAATTGGGGACTTGATTTATTTGTGGACAAACAATATTTTAATAAAAGACATGTATTTGACATCAGAAAAAAAGCAGGAGTTATTCAAGTCATTCGGAACGTCAGAGATAGATACCGGTACGGCAGAAGGGCAGATAGCGCTTTTCTCATACAGGATCAATCATCTTACTGAACATCTGAAGAAGAACAGGAAGGATTTCAGTACCCAGCAGGCTTTGATCAAGCTTGTAGGGAAAAGAAGAAGACTATTGGACTACCTCAGGGTAAAAGATATAGAACGATATCGTGAAATCGTAAAAGCATTGAAATTACGCAGATAGGAAGAAAGGCAATTTTGAATTGCCTTTTTTCATACTATTTTTGCACCGGTAATTTCACCATTCACATAATCATACAAAAGTAATGTTTACTATTAAAGAGAAAACTATTGATCTCGGTCAGGGGAGGCAGATCATATTGCAGACAGGCAGGCTGGCCAGGCAGGCTGACGGCGCTGTTCTCCTGAAGCAGGGAAAGACAATGTTGCTGGCAACCGTGGTTGCGGCAAAAGAACCAAGGGAAGACACCGATTTTATGCCTCTTTCTGTCGAGTATAAGGAAAAATATGCATCATCAGGCCGTATTCCGGGAGGTTTTCTTAAAAGGGAAGCCAGACCTTCAGATAATGAAGTGCTTATTTCAAGGCTTGTTGACAGGGCTTTACGCCCCCTTTTCCCGGAAGATTTCTATCATGAAACCTTTGTAACAATAAACCTGATTTCAGCCGAAACCGGTATAATGCCCGATGCACTTGCCGGACTTGCAGCTTCTGCAGCGCTTGCTGTCTCAGATATACCCTTCAAAGGCCCGATTTCGGAAGTAAGAGTGGCACGTATCAATAATCAGTTTGTCATCAATCCCACACTGAGTGAGCTCAGGGAATCGGACATGGACCTCATGGTAGGTGCCACCTATGACAATATACTGATGGTGGAGGGGGAAATGAAGGAGGTTCAGGAGTCGGAGATGCTGGAGGCCATTAAAGTCGCACATGAAGCGATAAAGGTTCATTGCAGGGCCCAGATTGAATTTGCAGAAGAACTCGGAAGGACCGTCAAGCGCGAATATAAAGCCGTGACAGATGACGAGGAACTCCGGAAAAAAGTCTGGGATGATACATATGACAAGTGTTACCAGGCTGCAAAATCATCAACAGGCAGCAAACAGGAACGCACGGAGGCCTTTGATGCCATCCTGGAAGAATTCCTTTCCGGCTATGCCGAAGATGAGGAAGCTGATGAATTCCTTATAAGGAAATATTTTCATGATGTACTGAAGGAATCGGCGAGAAGACTGGTTCTGGATGAAAATATCAGGCTCGACGGCAGGAAACCTGATGAGATACGGCAGATTGTCTGTGAGATTGACCCTCTTCCGGCCACCCACGGTTCAGCATTGTTCACAAGGGGGGAAACCCAGTCCCTCACAACCGTTACACTCGGAACAAAGCTGGATGAAAAAATAATCGATGAAGTACTGAATCAGGGAAGTGAGAAATTCGTCCTTCATTACAATTTCCCCCCGTTTTCCACAGGCGAAGCCAGGCCGATGCGCGGTGTCAGCCGCAGGGAAATAGGTCATGGCAATCTCGCGCACCGGGCACTTAAAAACATGATGCCGGCTGATGAGGAAAATCCTTATGCAGTAAGGGTTGTATCCGACATACTTGAATCTAATGGTTCATCCTCAATGGCTACAGTATGTGCAGGATCCCTTGCCCTGATGGATTCGGGGATAAAACTTCGCAAAGCTGTTTCAGGAATTGCAATGGGTCTGATAAGTGACGGGAATACGGATAAATATGCCATTCTATCGGATATCCTGGGCGATGAAGATCACCTGGGAGATATGGATTTCAAGGTTGCCGGCACAATGGACGGAATAACAGCCACCCAGATGGATATCAAGGTTGAAGGACTGTCATTCGGGATACTGGAAAAGGCCCTTGACCAGGCAAAGGCAGGAAGACTGCATATTCTTGGAATAATGAATGAAACCCTGTCAGAATCCCGTCCGGAACTCAAACCCCATGCCCCGAGAATAGAAATGCTGTCTATTCCCAAGGATATGATAGGTGCACTTATTGGTCCGGGAGGAAAAGTGATACAGGAGATCCAGCGTGAAACGGGAGCCACAATTATTGTTGAAGAAATAAACGGACGGGGCGATGTAAATGTATTCGGTGAAAATAAGGAAGTCATTTCCGCAGCCGTCGACTGGATAAAAAGGATTGTGGCAGTGCCGGAGATCGGACAGGTTTACAGGGGAAAAGTGAAGACTATTGTTCAGTTTGGAGCTTTCGTGGAAATACTGCCAAACAAGGATGGCCTGCTCCACATATCGGAAATCGACTGGAAGAAAATCAATAAAGTTGAGGATGTACTGAAGGAGGGTGACGAGGTAGAAGTAAAGCTGATGGAAATAGATCAGAAAACCGGAAAGCTTAAATTATCCCGGAAAGCTCTTCTGCCGCGTCCTGAGAAACCCGACCACGAACACCGGCCGCACAGGAATCACAGGCAGGCCTGATTTATTTTCCGGATTTCCTTTCAGGAGCGGAAAAGGCTAAAGTCGGCAATAATGGAAACCAGGTACAATTATATTGTAATTGAAGGCAATATAGGAGCCGGAAAAACCACTCTTGCCGGAAAGATAGCCGGAGAATTCAATGCCCGGCTGATTCTCGAGCATTTTGCCGACAATCCCTTTCTTCCCAAATTCTATGAGGATCCGGAAAAATATTCCTTTCCCCTGGAACTTTCCTTCCTGGCCGGCCGTTACAGACAGCTGAAGGAGGAACTGGAGTCACCTGACCTGTTCAGCTCATTCACGGTGGCAGACTATTATTTTACCAAATCCCTGATCTTTGCCGCCTCAACCCTCAGGGGAGATGAATATAACCTCTACCGGCAGATCTTTTATATCGTATACAACTCCCTCCCGCGTCCCGATATCTTTGTGTATCTTCATCTTGATACCGGAAGGCTTCTCAAGAATATTGAAAACAGGGGAAGACCGTATGAAAGGTCCATTACTGAACAATACCTGAAAGGCATTCAGGACAGCTATTTTTCCTTTTTCAGGCAGAATCCTGAAAACAAATATCTTGTCATTGATATCAACAAACTGGATTTTGTTTCGAATAACGATGACTATAAAAAAATCCGTGATGCAATCTTCATGAAGGAATATCCGGCAGGGATGAACAGGCTTATTTTGTAGCTCCCATTTCCGGGGAAAGAGTGATTTGTCAGAAGGATTGATTCACTCAGGATTCATATAATCATTAAAACGGAATTATTTTATAATTAAATATTTTACTGTACCTGAAGTTTTTTTTACATTTGCAGTTTAATTTGTATATTGCTCAAATATTTATAAACGACTATTATCAAACAAATAACCAGTTTTATCATGAAAAAAATCAGCAGCTATTTTATTCTTTTTCTGGCCGCAGCAGTAATGACAGGCTGCAGTGGCCTGAACAAAATGAAGAAAAATCAGGATACCATCAGGTATGAGGTTACACCGAAAGTTCTTGAAGCCCATGGGGGTATTGTAGGCCTTACCATCAAAGGCGAGTTTCCGGAGAAATATTTTGATAAGAAGGCTACGCTCACTGCCACTCCTGTCCTCGTTTATGATGGTGGTGAAACTCCATATGAAAAAGTGCAGGTACTGCAGGGTGAAAAGGTTATGGCCAATAATCAGGTAATCACATATTCCGGTGGTAGTTTCACTTATAATGACATTGTCCCCTTCAAGGAAGAGATGAGGGTGGCGCAACTGATGTTAAGGGTTGAGGCCAGCAGGGGTGCAAAAACCGTTGTTTTTGAGCCGGTTAAGCTTGCTGATGGGGTTATTTCAACATCAACCCTGGTCCAGAAACATGGCAGAGCGGTTATTATGAAAGATAATTTCCAGAGGATTATTCCTGAGAGCAAAGTAGCTGATATACATTATGTGATCAACAGGTCAGATATCCGCAGCTCAGAGTTAAAGGGTGCTGACATAAATGAACTGAGAGCATATATCAAGGAAGTGGATGCTGATCCCGACCGCCGCTTCACAACAACAGTTGTCAGTTCCTATGCATCTCCTGATGGACCCATCACACTGAATGAAAAACTGTCAGTCAACAGAGGTTCAGCTGCCGACAGATTCATCAAGAGGGAATTTACCAAGATTGAAGCAGCAAAATCAGGTGATTTCTTTGATAATATCACCACACCCGAAGACTGGGAAGGATTCAGGGCTGCAGTCGAAAATTCCTCAATACGCGACAAGGATCTGATACTCCGTGTTCTTTCAATGTATTCCGATCCCGTTGTCCGTGAAAGGGAAATCAAGAACATGTCTTCAGCCTACGAAGCACTCAAGGATGAAATTCTTCCGAAACTCAGAAGATCAGTTATGACTGTCAATGTTGACAAGATCGGCCGTACCGATGAACAGATCCTTGCACTGGCCAGATCCAATCCGGGAGAACTGAGTGTTGAGGAAATACTGTACGCCCCCACACTTGTGACAGATCTTAACGAACAGCTGAGATTCTACCAGGCAGCAGCACAGACATATCCGAAATGCATCAGGGCACATAACAATATCGGACACACCCTTCTGGCACTCGGAAGAACGGATGAAGCAATCAGGGCTTTCGAAGCAGCAAAGGCAATCAATTACAACGATGAGGTCAAGAACAACCTCGCAGCAGCAGCTCTTGTAAAGGGTGAACTCGTTAATGCCGAAGAACTGTACAATTCAATGACTACCCAGACACCCGAATCAAGATTTGGTCTCGGAGTGATTGCAATAACAAAGGGTGAATATGACAATGCGGTTAACCTGCTGGGCACAGCACCCTGTTTCAATCTGGCACTTGCACAGTTGCTCAAGGGAGATGTAAACAGGGCCAAGGCAACCCTGGATGCCATGACCGAAACATGCAACGGAAAGGCTCCCTATCTCAAGGCAGTTGTGGGTGCAAGACTTGATGACAGGAATTATATGCTCGCCGGCCTTCGTGAAGCCGTGGGAATTAATCCCGCATTCAAGGCCATGGCAAAAACCGACATGGAAATGGCCAAGTTCTTTGCCGATGATACATTCAGATCACTGGTTCAGTAATACAATAAGATATATTGCATAAATAAAAGAGGCTGTCCGGGAACGGGCAGCCTCTTGCGTTTTATATCCGGCACCCGGCTCAGGAACAGGATAAGTATCGTGAAAAATACAGGCCAGCTGTCGTGGCCGGAATATAAAAGCCGCCCCATTCATCTGTAACTGTGGTGCTGTTTATGGAACTCCCACAGAACGATTCCCGCACTTACCGCTATATTGAAGGAATGCTTTGTACCTGACTGGGGTATTTCTATCACACCGTCACATTCATCAATCACTGCCTGATCCACGCCATTGATTTCATGACCAAATACAAGAGCATATTTTATATCCTTTTCCACACTGAAATCGCTGAGATATATGGCGCCTTCAGTCTGTTCTATCCCGATAATCCTGTATCCTGATGATTTAAGCAGTGCAATGGCTGCGGGTGTATTGTCAAAATATTTCCATGCCACCGATTCAGTGGCGCCCAGTGCCGTCTTATGTATCTCCGGATGAGGCGGGACGCCCGTAATGCCGCACAGATAAATACATTCAGCAAGGAAGGCATCTGCTGTCCTGAATATTGACCCTACATTGCTCAGGCTTCTGACATTGTCCAGAACAATTACAAGCGGCGATTTGCCGGCTTTCCTGAATTGCTCCACACTTTTTCTGCCAAGTTCACTGTTCCGAAGCTTCCGCATTATTTTTTTCGCTAATTTAGAAAAAATATACTTTGATAGTCCTGTTTCACAGGAGAGTGAAACCAGTCAAAACGGAAGGAAATGAATATTCATGAATACCAGGCCAAATCGCTGCTGAGTGCATTTGGAGCCGGCGTACAGGAAGGCTTTGTGGCAGAGACTCCTGAACAGGCAGTTATGGTGGCAGACCGGCTGAAGGAAAAGTCCGGGTCGGATTCTTTTGTTGTAAAGGCGCAGATACATGCAGGCGGAAGAGGGAAGGGAGGCGGGGTCAGACTGGCAAAATCTGTTGAGGAGGCTGGCATCATAGCTTCCGGAATGCTGGGGAAAAGACTTGTAACCCCTCAGACGGGACCGGAAGGGAAAACGGTCAGAAAGGTTCTGCTTGCCCGTGATGTGTATTACAGTGGGAAATCAGACATCCGTGAGTTCTATGTCAGTATTTTTCCGGACCGTAACAGGGCCCGCTATATGATAATGTACACTCCTGACGGGGGCATGTCGGTCGAGGAAGTGGCAGAAAAAAATCCTGAGAGGATATTTTTTGAAGAGATTCATCCTCTTGCCGGTCTGCAGCCCTGGCAGTGCCGGAATATTGCCTTCAGGCTGGGTCTGGCCGGTACGGCATTCAAAAACATGCAGCTTTTTCTTGATGCTGTGTATGAAACCTTCACAGCCTGCGATGCACAGCTTCTCGAAATCAATCCCGTTCTGAAAACGAGCGATGACAGGATTCTGGCAGTAGACTGCAAAATTGTACTTGATGATAACGCACTGTTCAGGCATCCCGATCTGGCAGCGATGAGGGATGTGCATGAAGAGGATCCCCTGGAGGCGGAAGCCGGCAGGCACGGGCTCAGCTTCATCCGTCTTGGCGGAAATGTGGGCTGTATGGTAAACGGGGCAGGCCTGGCAATGGCTACCATGGATATCATAAAACTGTCGGGCGGGGAACCTGCCAATTTCCTTGATGTGGGCGGGGGAGCCAGCCAGGAAACCATTGAGGCCGGATTCAGGGTCATATTGAAGGACCCGGATGTGAAAGCAATACTGATTAATATTTTCGGAGGCATTGTCCGTTGCGACAGGGTAGCCAACGGGATTGTGGAAACCTGCAAAACAGCCGGCAGAATAAATATTCCGGTAATAATAAGACTGCAGGGCACAAACGCGGAAGAAGCCGTGGAAATAATAAGAAAATCGGGACTGGCAGTATATTCTGTAACATCATTCCGGGAGGCTGCCGAAATGGTCAGCATGGTCCTGAAAGACCTGTGAAGCTATTTCCTGTGTGACCCGTCACAGAAGGGAGGCTGATGGCTGGCACCGCAGCAGCAGATTGACACGGTACCATCACTGATCTCCTTTGTTTCACCGCTGTTTATGAGTTTAAAGGTTCCGCTGATCACAACAGGTCCGTCTTTTATCAGTTTGACGGTAACCGGCCGGGACCTGTCGTCTTCAGTACCGCTGTCCTCCATCAGTTCTGGTCTTCTGTATTTTATATGATTGGTATGCCGCGGATCAACATTCCTGTTTTTTTCCAGATCATTCCATTTCCAGGTGAGAGCTTCGGTCGGACACATGTTGACCGTTCTGATTATCTTCTCAGTTGCCGCACCACTCATATCCACCCAGGGGCGCTGACTGGGATCAAACACCTCAATCAGTTCACGGTAACAATATGATGCATGAACACATGCATCAGGCTTCCAGTAAACGGTTATCTCCCCGTTTGTGTATTTCCTGCCGCCCTGAAAAACCTTTGCCCTCTCCATGCCGGTTGTTGACAAGTTAACTTATTAAATGTTCGCAATTTAATATTTTTTATTAATAAATATTTGTTTGAATAATCCTTCGATTGATTATATTTGCCTATCAGTCTGATGGGAAAGTGTATAATTCGATGATCTGCCTGCCAGGTACCCTTGTTGGTTTCAATGCTCTGAACGGAGTTGTGCCGGCCATAGCAATATTGTTACTAATTGGCTGTATTATTGCTGTTTATATAATATTCTCGCTCCGGAAAAAGCTGAATGACCTTCAGGCTGAAAATACTGAAACGGAAAGGATCAATCACAGTCTTCATGAACGGAGCGGTGAATTGAAAAAGCTTCTTGAAGAGGCAGAAGATTCCCTGAAGGATAAGGTGAAGTCTTTAAAGTTTTTCAGATCACTGGCAGAATCAGCTGATGACGGTATTTCCTTTTATGACAGGGAAGGGAATCTTAAATATTCGAATTCCGCCTTTTTCAGACTTACCGGACTGGACAGCTATTCATACAATGCCACGGCATTAGCTTCTCTCATTCATCCTGAGAAAAAGGATTATTATGACGAAAAGCTAAGGCATCTGAATGAAAAAGGCCATCACGAGAGTGAATTGCGCTTTCTTCAGAAAGACGGCAGTTATCTGTGCCTTTCCACCCGCTCCGTGGTTATAAGGGATGAGAATGGAGAAACAGAAGGTTTCCTTACAGTGTCGCGGGATATAACAAAACTGAGAAAGGAGCATGAGGATCTTATAAAAGCAAACCTCGAGGCAGAAACAAGTATCAAACTGAAATCAGCCTTCCTTGCCAATATCTCCCACGAGATAAGGACTCCTCTCAACAGCGTTGTGGGATTTGCAAATCTTCTGCTTTCCGAAGATATCAGCAAGGATGTCAGGGAAGAATATTATGATCACATAACCTACAACAGTGAGAAGCTACTTCAGATAATCGGTGATATAATTGATCTTTCAAGACTTGAAAGCTCACAGATCAGGATCTCAAATGAGGAGGTGCCTGTCGGCAGGGTTGTGAAGGAAGTGATTGAAGAAGCGAAACAGGTTATCAGAAGGAATGAGAAGAATATAAATCTGAATGTTATTACCCGGCTCGATGAGAAAACCGACAGGATACTGTCAGACAGGGTATGGCTTAAGCGGGTTCTTAATCATCTGATGGACAATGCCATAAAATTTACTCTCGATGGTACTGTCGAACTGTCGTACTACACTCAGAACGGTGATCTGTTTTTCAGGGTAAAGGATACCGGTATAGGAATCAACAAGGAGAACCTGGCCCGCATCTTTGAGGAATTCCAGCAGGAAATAGACGGTCATCACCGTCCCTTTGAAGGACTGGGAATAGGACTGACCCTGGTCAGGGAAGTGATCCACAGAATGGGTGGAAAAATTATTGTCCAGTCAGAAAAGGGAGTCGGATCGGTTTTCACATTTTCCATACCATATATCCGTACCGGAGGGTGTGAACCTGCATCAGCCGATACGGAAAAACTGCAGCCGGAGGAGACTGATATAGACTGGAGCTCCAACAAGTGCCTTCTGGTGGATGATAACATCGATGTACTTACTTATCTTAAAACAATACTGGTAGATACGGGAATAAATGTTGTTACGGCCAGTTCGGGAGCCTCGGCAATTGAAACCATCCGGAACACTCCCGATCTTGACCTGATCCTGCTCGATCTGCAGATGCCTGAAATAAACGGACTTGATGTTACCAGGGAAATCAGGAAAATCAGCAGCAGTCTTCCGATTATTGCCCAGACGGCATATATTTTTGAAGAAGACAAAGACAGTATTCTCCGGGCCGGATGCGATGCCTGCCTCATCAAACCCATCCTGAAGGAAAACCTCATTACGGTAATGTCTTCATTCATAAGGACTAAGCCATCATCAGACCGTACATAATATCCATCAAATAAATGGAAATTAAAAGTACTTCAGAACTGCCAAATACAATGCAATTCCCGTTCAATGCACAAGAAATGATAAGGACTTGAATCAGTGTGACTGATGAAAATTCAGGGAAAGAAAAACAAGATATTGAAATCCCGATTAATGCAGATCCGGCTTAGAACTGAAACAAAGCATTAAAGTAAAAGGAAAGAATCTGATATTTAGTTAACCTGACTGATCTCATACAACTTCAATAAATCCTTAACTGATCTTTCCAGACTCCATTTGTCTATTACTGTCTGTCGTATCTTATCAGGATCAAGATTAATTTTCCCGGATATTATATCAGTGAGGATTTTACGCAGGTATTCATGATCGTTTTTTGGAAATAAGAATCCGTTTTCTCCATGGTTTATAACTTTTGAATGAATTCCGACTGATTCTGTAGCTACCGTTATAAGTCCGCATGCCATCGCTTCAAGACAGACCAGGGAAAACCCTTCTGTAAATGAGGCAATTACAATTATATTGCTTGCAAAATAATAATCAATAATCTTATTACTTTCAGGCATTATATAAACCTGTGAGGCTATCCCGTTTTCAGATGCCATTGACATTATTTCTTCTGCATATTTTTTATCATCGATCTTTCCTATCATAACCAAGCCCCAATCAGAATTATTCCTGAGAATGGCTGTCAAGGCTCTTAGAACCACAATCTGACCTTTAGGTGGGCGTATCCGTCCAATTATGCTTATCAGATTTTTCTGATGGATATTGGCAATTTTCTGTTTTTTGTGAATTTTGAAGATATCAATGTTGACTCCATGTTTGATCAGGGTGTTTGGATAAGGTATATTTTCTGCCATAGTTGAGTTTAGAGTAACCAGATGGTCAGCTTTCTTCATCAGCAGACAGCTTAGTTTTGCAGGTTTTCCATCAGAGTGTCTGGTAAAAATGAGTTTAAATTTTCCTCTCATTTTTCTGAGAAACAATGCAAAAAGAATTTCAATATTCCGGTGTGTATGGATAACAAGTTTCCTGTCACTATAGATGAGTCGAAGTAAAGAAATCCAACTTATTTTTGGTGCTTTTATACCGTAACCGAACACAAATGAACCGGAATACTTATTGAGAATTGGCACAATACTTTCAACAGTCCTTGTAATCCCGGTAGCCCTGGAGTGAAAATGGAAATGAATGATCATTTAGAAGGATTCAGTTTACAAATATATTACAGAAATAGTTAAAAACGAACTTACTGATTTGTATAAATGACTAGTGTTTAAAATGCAGGTAATTAGCGTTTTCATTCACAAACCAAATATCAGCTGTTTATTATATATTGATAATTGTATATATCCAAAGGATTCATAAATCAATTCATGAATAATGTTAATCAGGTTTAATGCAGGGTGTTATTAAATAATTTTGGAAATAAATGTTAATCGTGTCGCGGTTATGTTATCATTTGTCACGTTGAGTTGATCCGCAGACAGATCTCTTCTTTTTTCTTCTTACATTGTACACAATTTTGCGCTAATGTGTCATTCGTATGCGGATATTATCCTTCCTCTTGCAATAAAAGGAAGATTGACTTACAGTATACCGGTTAATCTTCAGGATATTGCAAAGCCCGGTGTGCAAGCAATGGTCCAGTTGGGTAGCAGTAAGATTTACACAGGTATTATAGGGAAGATACATCACGAAAAACCGGATCTTGACAATATCAGACCAATAGTTAGAATTGTTGATCCACTCCCGGTCATTAATGAAAAACAGTTGATTTTCTGGAAATGGATGTCGGATTATTACATGTGTTCCGAAGGAGAAGTCATAAAAGCGGCCATTCCCGGAATTTTCTTCCCTGAAGGTGATATATCAATGCATGTCAGCGAAAAGTATACGCCCCGGTTGGTAACTTTTATCAGGCTTGCCGGGGACTATTCTGAAAAAGGTTTGAATGAGATTCGTGATAAGCTGAGAAAAGCTCCTAAGCAGTTGGATCTGATCAATACATACTTACATCTCTCTGGGTTAAATACAAAAACTGAGCCGAGACCTATAAAAAAAACATTATTGCTGAGAAAAGCCGGATATTCCCCAGCCGCACTGCAAGGATTGGTAAAGAAAGGTATTCTTCAGTGCATATCTCTTGAAGTCAGCAGACTGGAAGATAAAGTTTATGAGACAGAACCTCTGAACAGGCTCAGCATCACTCAACATTCAGTTCTGAAATCTGTTCAGGATCAGTTCCTGCACCGGGATGTGCTTCTTTTGCATGGCATTACTTCAAGCGGTAAGACTGAAATATATATTCATCTTATTGAAGAACAGCTTAAAAAAGGGAAACAGGTTTTATATCTGTTGCCTGAAATAGCACTTACGACACAGATAATTAAGAGGTTGAGAAAGCATTTCGGGAATATTACCGGAATTTATCATTCAAGGTTTTCAGACTCTGAAAGGGCGGAAATCTGGAAGAAAGTTGCAGAAAATGACATTGAGAAAGGATACAGGCTTATACTCGGAGTGAGATCATCAATTTTCCTTCCGTTCAATAATCTCGGACTGGTAATAGTTGATGAGGAGCATGATACTTCATATAAGCAGAATGAGCCTGCTCCGCGCTATCATGCGCGTGATTCAGCCATTATGCTGGCAGGATTTCATGAAGCGAAAACCATTCTGGGATCAGCCACCCCGTCGGTGGAAAGCTACAGCAATGCCATCAGCCGTAAATACGGATTTGCAGAATTAACGGAAAGGTACGGCAAAGTCAGGCTGCCTGAGATAATTCTTGCCGACACAAGAGAGGCATACAGGAAAAAACTGATGGTTTCTCATTTCACCCCCGAGCTTCTTAATGCCATGGATCAGGCCCTGGCCAGGCAGGAACAGATTATCCTGTTCAGGAACAGGAGGGGATTCGCGCCCTGGGTGGAATGTTCTGAATGCGGCTGGATACAGTTATGCAGGCAATGCGCCGTGAGCATGACATATCACAAGGCTGAAGGGAACATGCTTTGCCATTACTGCGGGGACAGAAGGCCGGTGCCGTCAAAATGCGGGAACTGTGGAAGCACCGGACTTGCGACAAGGGGATTCGGAACCGAAAAGATAGAGGATGAAATAAAGATTGTTTTTCCCTCAGCCCGCGTGGCCAGAATGGATCAGGATACAACAAGGGGCAAGAATTCATTCAGCAGAATAATCAGGGAATTTGAGGACAGACGCATAGATATACTGATCGGAACACAGATGATATCTAAGGGTCTTGATTTTGAAAACCTTACTGTTGTCGGGATCCTGAATGCCGACAGTATGCTGAATTTCCCCGATTTCAGGGCACATGAACGGAGCTTTCAGCTGATGGAACAGGTTAGTGGCAGGGCAGGACGAAGAGAGAAACAGGGAAGGGTTGTAATACAGACGGCTGATCCCGCGAACCGGATTATCAGGCTGGTTCTGCGTCATGACTATGAAGGAATATACCGGATACAGGCTGAAGAGCGGAGGACATTCAACTATCCGCCTTTCTGCCGTATGATCAGGATAGTGCTGAAACACCGCGACAAAATGCAGCTTAACAACTTTTCCGGCCGGCTGGCAGATGAGCTCAGAAATTATCCCGGTTACCATGTGCTTGGTCCTGAATTCCCGGTTATATCACAGATACAGCTTTACCATATCAAAACGATCCTGATTAAGATTGAAAAACAGAGATCTCTTTCCGGGGCTAAGGAAAAGATAGCCGGATCCATCGGCAGGATCCGGAAAATGAAGGGTTCCGGCGGTTTGAAAATATCAGTTGATGTAGATCCCTAGCTGTTATTACGGATGCGGAAAAAATTTGTTATTTTTGATAGAATAAGCCAGCAGGTAACTGAAGCAGCCACACTAACCCGGGCAAGCGGAACAGTTGAAACAATGAGGCTGCTGAAGTAATTGAAATAACTGAAATAACTGAAATAATTGAGTATGAAAATAGAAGTATCAAACGGAGAGATTATAGATAAGCTTACCATCCTCAGGATAAAGAGCGAACGGATCAGGGATAAAGACAAGCTCATGAATATCATGAAGGAATATGATGAGCTGAAGAATCAGGCATCCTCCATACTGAGCCAGGATGATCCTCTTTACCAGGCCCTCTACGACATCAACAATGAATTGTGGGATATTGAGGACAATATCCGTGAACTGGAACGCAGAAAGGATTTTGGCAGGGAGTTTATTGAAACGGCCCGTTCAGTTTATTTCAGGAACGATAAAAGGGCAGAAATAAAAAGGGAAATAAATATCAGGACATCTTCAGGTTATATAGAAGAAAAATCTTTCGGAAAGTATTGAAATGCATCTTCTTGTTATCAGGACATCGGCTATGGGAGATGTTGCCCTGACAGTGCCGGTAATCGGTTCTCTCCGGGTGCAGCATCCCGAAATAAGGGTGACCCTGCTGACAAGACCCCTGTTCAGGCCTTTCTTCAGTTCGCTGCCTTCCCTTGATATCCGTGATGCCCGCTTCGATGGAATCCATAAAGGATTCACCGGACTGATAAGACTTTACCGGGACTGTACAAGAGACGGGGATTATGATTATATTATTGATCTTCATGACGTACTGAGAACAAAAATTCTGAGATGGCTGTTCAGGCTTTCCGGGAAAAAATCCTTTGTGATTGACAAGGGCAGAAGGGAAAAAAGAAAACTCATAAGGGGGAAAAACAAATCCGCGCTCAGACACACAGTTGAAAGATATCTGGATGTTTTTTCCAGGGCAGGTATTAATATCGATCCGATGAAATGGAAAGGCATTTTACCTGCACCGGGAGCAATTGAAAAGATTGGCGGCATTATTGACAACAGCGCTGTGATGAATATAGGGATCGCACCATATGCCAGGCATCCTCTGAAAGTATGGCCTGAGGAATATGTCAGGCAACTCGCGGAAATGATCTCCGGGAAGCAGGATGTAAAATTCTGGCTTTTTGGCGGCAGGGATGAATACGGAAGGCTTTCGGTTCTTCAGTCAGCTATTCCGGGATCAGTTCTTGCTGCTGAAGATCTGACCCTTGATGAACAGCTGGCACTTATGAGCAGACTCGACCTGATGATCAGCATGGATTCTGCAAATATGCATATGGCTTCGCTTGCGGGAACAAAAGTGATTTCAGTATGGGGGGCAACGGATCCCCTCGCGGGTTTTGGCGCATGGAACCAGCCCGTGGAATTCTCCATGAGTATTCCTGTTGATGAACTTACATGCAGGCCATGTACTGTTTACGGAAAAGGAAAATGCAGAAGAGGAGACTTTGCATGCATGAGATGGCTTCTTCCAGGAATGATATTTACAAGGCTTATCCAACTTGAATTACTATAAAACCATGATTATGAATATTATCAGACTTTTCCGGAAAGTGCTCCGCCCTGAAGGTTTCGTTTCAGTTGCGGCATTTATTATGCTGTGCCCGATGATCCTGTCAACGGGATGTTCAGATATCAGATCCGATGATGATTTTGATCCTGTTGAGCTTGTCAGTCCCCTTATGGGCACTGACTCCGAATTCAGGCTTTCAAACGGGAATACTTACCCGGCGATAGCCCTTCCCTGGGGAATGAATTTCTGGACGCCGCAGACCCGCAGGATGGGCGACGGCTGGGCATATACCTATAATGACGTAAAGATAATGGGTATAAAGCAGACACATCAGCCCAGTCCCTGGATCAATGATTATGCGGCATTCTCCCTGATGCCGGTTACGGGAAAACTCAGGATAAGGGAGGATGAAAGGGCATCATGGTTCTCCCACAAGGCCGAAATTGCCAAACCATACTATTACAGTGTTTACCTTGCTGATTATGATGTTACTGCTGAAGTGACACCGACTGAAAGAGGAGCAATATTCAGGTTCACTTTTCCTGAAAACGACTCATCATATATTCTTGTTGATGGTTTCAACGGAGGATCAATGGTGAAGATCATTCCATCAGAGCGGAAAGTGGTGGGATATTGCAGGAACAACCACGGCGGGGTACCCGAAAATTTCCATAACTATTTTGTTGCTGTTTTTGATAAAGATTTCTCCCTGGCACACACCTGGAACGGCGACGTGCTTACTCCCGGCATTCTGGAGAATGAAGGCAGGCATACCGGGGCTGTACTGGGCTTCAAAACCGCCCGTGGTGAAAAGATCAGTGTGAAAGTTGCTTCTTCCTTTATCAGTCCTGAGCAGGCCGAGCTCAACCTCAGGCGTGAAACCGGCAACAAAAGCTTTGACGAGCTCGTGAGGAAGGGTAAGAAAATATGGAATGATGAACTGAAAAAGATACAGGTGGAAGGTGGAACCTCCGACCAGCAGAGGACCTTCTATTCCTGTCTTTACAGAATGCTTCTCTTTCCGCGGGCTTTCCACGAACTGGATGAAAACAACGCTGTTGTTCATTATAGCCCGTATAACGGGGAAGTGCTTCCCGGATACATGTATACCGATAACGGATTCTGGGATACTTTCAGGGCAGTCTTTCCCTTTTTCACGCTTATGTATCCTGAACTGAACAGCAGGATAATGGAAGGACTTGCCAATACCTACAGGGAGAGCGGATGGCTCCCGGAATGGGCCAGCCCGGGTCATCGTGACTGCATGATAGGTTCAAACTCCGCCTCCCTGATTGCTGATTCATACCTGAAGGGGATACGGGGATATGATATTGATATTCTGTATGAAGCAATACTGAAAAATACCCTTGGCGCCGGACCTGTTTCGTCGGTGGGGCGCCTCGGGGCGGAATACTACAACAGGCTTGGTTATGTGCCCTATGATGTTGGCATAAATGAAAACACAGCACGTACCCTTGAATATGCCTATGCCGATTTCTGTATCTGGAAGCTGGCCAGGAAGCTTAAAAGGCCGCAGGAGGAGATTGACCTCTTTGCGAAGCGGGCAATGAACTACAGGAATGTGTTTGATCCGGGACGGAAGCTGATGAGAGGCAGGAATGAAGACGGTTCCTTCCAGTCGCCCTTCAGCCCGTATAAATGGGGTGATGCCTTTACGGAAGGCAACAGCTGGCACTATACATGGAGTGTTTTTCAGGATATTGCCGGACTTGTTGAACTGATGGGAGGCAAGGATGAATTTGTGCTTAAGCTTGACTCAATTTTTGAGGTCCCTCCCGTGTTTGACTATTCCTATTATGGCATAGTGATTCATGAAATACGGGAAATGCAGATCATGAACATGGGTAACTATGCACATGGCAATCAGCCGATACAGCACATGATTTACCTTTACAACTATGCCGGTCAGCCCTGGAAAACACAGATGCGCGTAAGGGAGGTAATGGAAAAGCTTTACAATTATACACCCGATGGTTATTGCGGTGATGAGGATAACGGACAGACATCGGCATGGTACGTCCTTTCAGCCCTGGGCTTTTATCCTGTCACACCCGGAACCGACGAATATGTTTTCGGATCACCCCTTTTTGACAGGGTTATCCTTACCTTTGAAAACGGCAAAAGGTTTGTCGTGGACGCTCCGGGTAACAGCAAAAAGAATGTGTATATAAACAGTATCAGTCTTAACGGAAAATCATTCAGACGGAATTATATAACTCATTATGAGCTTCAGAGAGGAGGAAAGCTCACATTCAGCATGTCGGCTGAAGCAAACAGGAAAAGGGGAACAGAAGAAAGTACATTTCCCTATTCAATGAGTACTGAAAGAAAATAGAATACAGAAAGTAACTAAAGAAGACAGGATCGAAAACTTTATGATAAGCTTCCGGCAGTCTTCGGAAGGCTTTCTACAGTTTCAGTCTGATGTTGAAGCGCACAAGAAGTGCGGTCAGTCCTGCCATTGCCACTGCCCAGATTATTGATCCGGCAATCACAATCGCCGGCGACTGGGATTGCTTGTAAATGAGTATCGGAAGATTTGTCATCCAGATCAGATGATACAATACCGAAGGTGCAAGGTATGTGGTAAGGGAATGTTGTCCGGCAGGCATGATAAAGCCCGCCCATTTTTTCCTTCCTTTTATGTCAACTATCCAGTATATAAGGATATAGATAAGAAAGCTTATTCCGTTGCATATCATCCCCCAGCTTGGAGTGGCCCATATCTTCGAGATGATGAACCAGCGGCGGAGAATGAATCCGGAGACCAGGCAAAACACTCCGAGAGCTATGAATATCGGGATGATATTGCTGTTTTCCTCTGATTTGAGCTTTTTCAGTATCACTCCGGCCAGCAGTCCCGACAATACAATGAAAGGTGTGTTTCCGCCGATAAGAACACCAAGGTATGGCTGAAGCGAGTCAAGAAAAGTCAGCAATCTGAGAGAAGATAAAATATTGAGCACAAGAAAGAAGAGCACTGCCATCAGTGTTTTCCATACCGAATCGCGGAAGAGGAGATATGTGAATGCCGTGACAAGGTACCCCCAGCCGATGAGGCCCAGTATCCCCCACCATCCGGTTATAAGGGAACCATTGTTTATTTCTTCCCCGGAACGGAATTTGAATACCAGGTAAATAAGTATAGCCAGTCCAGTAAGCTTATATCCTGCTATTGTATAGATCCTTTCTCTGGCATTGGGGTAATCGTTCCATAAAAGGAAGACAGCTATATACATCAGCAGGGCCCAGAGGTTCATGCTTAGTCCGGTAAGTTCAGCATTGACCCTGGTGGAGTTCAGCATAAGCACACCTATTATTAACAGGCTGACCGATCTTGTGATGATATGTCTGCTGATATCTGCATTACTGTCACCCCTGAAAAATCTTTTTGAAAGAGCGAAAGGAACTGCCAGTCCCACAATAAACAGGAATCCGGGAAAAACCCAGTCGGCCAGTCCCATGCCGTCGAAGCTTGCTTCCATGTGCCCGAGCCAGCGGGGTGCCACATGCATGTTGAGATCATTGACAAAAAGCATGAGCAGCAATGTCAGCCCGCGCATTATATCAATTGACAGGATACGGTTTTTGGATGCCATGTCGAGGTATTTTAAGGAAAGTGTAAATATCATAAAAAAATTCCAATTCCTTCCTTTCCCTTATTTACCTCATCATCGTACCCTGATCAGTTCATTTTTTCTGCGGGAAATCTGAAACCGGTCTCAGGGGCAAGGCTTTTTTTGCCATCCTGCTCACAGCCCCGGAGAGAGGGATGCTGTGTATATCAGAATCAGATAAAAAGTTTAACTTTACGCTTCGAATAAACCCATTGTAAAATTCAAAATGAAACGACCATGTAAAGAACCTGCACACGGGTATGACTTCGGATTCATGGAAATTCCGCTGCTTCTGCGGAACAAACTCCCGATAAATCGGGACAGGTACCCGCTTTCGCGGAACAGGTACCCGATAAATCGGGAACAAGCACCCGCTTACGCGGGACAGGTCCCGATGAACCGGGACAAGCACCCGCTTACGCGGGACAGGTATCGGAGTATTTAAATTAAATTATAGACAAATGAAAAAAGTATGTTTTTTTGTGATATTAGTCCTGATTATGGCTGAATCATGTACTACAAAAACAGGTATTAAGGAGAATCCCTTTTTTACGGAATGGAAGACACCCTTTGAAGTACCGCCCTTTGACCGGATTGCTGATGAGCATTACCTGCCTGCCATTGATTCGGGCATTGCATTGGCCCGGCAGCAGATTGAAGCGATTGCTGCCAGTGAAGAGGCACCGACATTTGCCAACACCATAGCCCGCCTTGACCGTTCCAATGAATTGCTGAACAAGGTGGCAGCCGTGTTTTTTTCGCAGACAAGTGCCAATACCAACCCTGACCTTGAGGAGCTGCAGGTAGAGATAGCCCCGAAGCTGTCGGCATTCGGTGATGAGGTATTGCTTAACACGGCTCTTTTTGAGAGAATCAGGAGCGTTTGGGAAAACAGGGCTTCAGAACAGCTTGATGCCGAAGAGCTTTTCCTGCTCGACAATCTTTATAAAAATTTTGTGAGAAACGGTGCCCTGCTTGGTTCTGAGGATCAGGAAAAACTAAAAAGCCTGAACCAGGAGCTTTCGGTTCTGACTGTCCGTTTCAGTCAGAATGTACTTGCCGAGACAAATAATTACAAGCTTGTTATTGACAATGAGGCTGATCTGAAAGGCCTTCCTGAAACTGTTGTCACCACTGCCTCAGAGATGGCAAAGGCTGAAGGCATGGAAGGCAAATGGATCTTTACCACCCAGAAGCCCAGCATGATCCCCTTTCTTCAGTATGCAGAAAACCGCGATCTTCGTAAAAAGCTTTATGATGCCTATCTGAACCGTGGCAACAATGGGAATGAATATGACAATAACAAGATTGTCAGTGATATAATAAGGCTGAGAGCTGAAAGGGCAAAACTGCTCGGATATAAGACGCATGCTGATTTTGTTCTTGAGACCCGCATGGCAAAAACTCCGGGGAATGTACTCAGCCTGCTGAACGACCTGCTCAGGAGATCGCTGATTGTGGCAAAGCGTGAGCGTGACGAGATGCAGAAGATAGTTGTTGCCGAGGGCGGCGGATTTAAGCTTGAACCTCATGACTGGTGGTATTATGCCGAAAAGCTGCGTAAGGCCAAATATGATCTGGACGAGAATGAACTCAGGCCCTATTTCAGTCTTGACAATGTCCGTGACGGCGCCTTTGCCGTTGCCGGCAGACTGTATGGCATCACTTTCTCCCGTATAAACAATATTCCCCTTCCTCATCCCGATGCACAGGCCTTTGAGGTAAAAGAAGCCGACGGCAGGCATGTGGGAGTACTTTATATGGATTTCTTCCCGCGCGAAAGCAAGAGGCAGGGAGCATGGTGCGGAGGCTATCGCGGTCATGAAGTTGTTGATGGCAAAGAGATAAGTCCGGTTGTAACCATTGTCGGCAATTTCACCCGTCCGGCAGGAAATGCACCTGCCCTTCTCAGCATGGATGATGTAAACACCCTGTTTCATGAGTTTGGTCACGGCTTGCAGGCCCTCTTTTCGGAGAACAGGTACAACGAGACCACCGTTGCATGGGATATAGTTGAACTGCCCTCACAGATCATGGAGCACTGGGCAACGGAGCCTGAAGTGCTGGCCATGTATGCAAGGCATTATGAAACCGGAGAGGTAATTCCCCGGGATCTGGTCGACAAGATAAGGAACAGCAGTTATTTCAATACAGGATTCGATAATGTTGAGGTGATGGCTGCATCGTTGCTTGATATGGCATATCACTCACTTGAGGCACCTGCACAGGTTGAACCACAGCAGTTTGAAAAGGATGTGATGAAAAGGATCGGACTGATTCCGGAGATTGAACCAAGATACCGTACAACCTACTTTGGCCACATGATCGGCGGATATGATGCAGGATACTATGTATATACCTGGGCTGCCGTCCTTGACAATGATGCCTTTGAGGCATTCAGGGAGAAGAATAATATTTTCGACCAGGCTGTTGCCGGTTCATTCAGGAAGAATATCCTTGAGACAATGGGAACAAGGGATGCTGAACAGATGTATCTCGATTTCCGGGGCCGTGAACCCGTTATAGAACCCATGCTCAGGAACAGGGGTCTGAACTGAAGAAGGTCTGCTGTACTGTCAGGATTTTTTGAAGAACATACTGATTCTGACAGTACTGCAGGCAGACCGCCAGTTGTTCAGAGATTCTTGTCGGGATACAGTTCATTCCACTGATCGGGCTGGTCCTTAAGCATTTTATCGAACCAGGCGATTATGGTATTATGCCATTCGATTCTCTTTTTATAATCCAGTATATGATGGTCTTCGCCACTGACGAGGACCATCTCCACGTTTTTCCCCAGGATTTTCAGTGCTGCATAGAACTGAAGACTTTCGCCAACGGGCACATTGGTATCGGAAGTGCCGTGGAGAAGAAGGATGGAGTTACTGAATCTGTCGGCATTGAAAAGAGGACTGTTATCCACGTAGATGTCGCGGCGGTTCCAGGGGTAGCTTCCCCTTGTTGCGCTGGCACTGTATGAATATCCCCAGTAACCCTCGCCCCAGTAACTTGTGATATCGCTTATACCTGCGTGGGCAATTGCCGTTTTAAAAATGTCGGTACGGGTCTGAAGCATCATGGTGGTGAAGCCTCCGTAAGAAGCACCTATGCACCCGATATTCCCGGCATCGGCAGAGGGATGTGCGCTGAGGAATTTTCTGGTGCCTTCAATGATGTCGTCGATGGCTTCACGGCCCCAGCCATTGACATGAAGGGCAGAGAAATCCTGCCCAAAACCGGTTGCCCCGCTGGGCTGAAGTACATAGACAATATAGCCTCTTGCAGCCCAGGTGTTTTTAGGATAACGTCCGCCAAAAGACCTGTCCGTGGGCAGTGTGCCGCCATAGAAATTCACAATGAGCGGGTATTTTTTTGCAGGGTCATAATCAACCGGATAATAAACACGTCCATAAATGGTTGTTCCGTTTTTATTTACAAAATTCCACTCCTCGGAATTGCCAAACACCACATCCTTCATCTGCTTTTCTTTCGGATCCATCAGCAGGGTTGATTTTCCTGTCCTGAGATTAAGCAGATACAGTTTCTGCGGCATGCTGATACTGCTGCCGGAATAGACGGCAATTGCCTTGTCTTTGGCGTAGTCAACCGTTCCGGTAACATCAACCGGAAGATCAATCTTATTGAAGCTATGCTTTTTCAGATCAAGGCGATACAGGTTTACATAGTCACGTTCAACTGCTGTCAGGTAAATCATTCCATCCTTTGACCAGTAAGCCCGTTCCACAGCCGGATCGAAGTCACGGGTAAGACTTGTGCTCTCCTTCTTCTCCGGATCATAGAGATAAAGCTGGGTATCACTGCTGTTTGGTATTCTTCCCTCACTCACCTTCACGCCCGTAGTGCCGAATGTTTCCGGTCCGCCCGTTACGAGCAGCTGTTTCCCGTCAGGTGAATACTGGCAGTAACCTCCGTAAAGCTTATCTTTCCAGATGGTATCAAGCTGAAAGGTCCTGACATCCATTTCATACAGATTCTGTTTTGAGAAAGGTATTTCAGAGTAGTCTGTCCTCGATACGGAGAAGAGAATTGCAGAACCATCTGGCCTGATTGCATGTAATGATGCAGACAGGTTTCCTGCGGTAAGTTGCTGTACCATTTTGGTCTTCAGATTGTAAAGAAACAGATTATAGCGGTTCCGGCTGTTTGGTATACGGTCCTCATTGCTGAAAACACGTTTCAGATCTCCGGTTTTGTCTGCTTCGGCAGTACCGGAGAAGACGAAATAACTCTCATCGGGCGACCATGTTATCCTTCCCGGAGATTTCAGTCCGGCTGCAATCAGTGTTTCCTCACCCTTCTGTATATCGTACAGATAGATATCGGAAATGTTTTCCTTTGTAACCTGGTAGCACAGTCTGTCTGTGGAGGGAAGCCAGTCGGCGCGGATGGCTGTATTCCGCAGGGATATAAGGTCCTTTTTCAGTTCTGTATCATATATCCGGGTATAACTTTGTGTTTTGCCGCTGCCGGGCAGTACTTCGGATACATTGATAAGCAGGAATTTTCCGGAAGGGGAGAGGCTGGCATTTGAGACGGTCTCACCTTCAAGTATATCATTTATCGTTAGTTTGCGTTGCGGATTGATACTCCAGTCAAAGACTGCCTCTGAGTCTTTGCCTGAAGCAGCGGCTTCAGCTGAAAACACAAGAGAATCTTTCGTTGTCAGCAGTTTCAGCAGCAGCTGGTGAATTCCGTTGTCAACGGTAATCCCGGTCTTTACAGGCTTGCCTGATACATTTGTCTGAGATTTTATTTTCCTGCCGTCAAGATACAGCTCAAACAGGGCATTGGTGGAGATTGTAATATCAGTCTTTGTCCAGCGGTCGGTCCTGAGAAAGCCTGTCATCTGTACCAGCTGATCCCTGCCATTTATCCCGGGTATGATAGAGTTATTTCCCGTTTCCAGTTCCCGCCAGGATGTGATTTCTTCAGTGCAGGAATGAACCGATTCAAAAAGAGCGGCCTTGTCAAATTTCTTGCCATCAACGGATGATTTGTCGGAAAAGGCCGGCAGGAACACATTTACCGGATCTGATATTTTCCATTTGTTCAGGGAAACCTGGCCTGCTGACTGAAAAACTTTTCCTGTAAGAACCAGTAGAATAACCAGGATTAAAATTTTTTTCATCATAATAGAATTTTGATTTTTATGCTATAAATGTCTGCCCTGCGAAAGCGGGGAAGTCATGCATGACTCTGATCTATATCATTTCGTGTTTGTGACTGAGATCATTTCAACTTCAGGCCGAAAGTTATAATAAAATGCAGAGAAGACATATTCTTCATGTGATAAAATAGAATACACAGTCCCTGTCTGAACTTTAGGCAACTCATAAAAGCGCCCTTCTCCTTTTGATGGCGCTTTTGACTACTGTGCTGTGGTTGAAGGGCCAGGAACGGAAGCGCGGACTTCCACTGCTTTTTCCTCTGATGTATCCCGTTACCGCCTGACTGACGGCCGGCCACATCTGACACACGGGAGAGGGCGCAAACAGGAAGCGATTCTGAAAGCTGTTACAGATCGATGTCAAGAGCCTGTCTGATCGCGTCAATGAATTTCCGTCCCACGGGAATACTGTGGTTTTCCACCGATATAGTGGTGTATTCTATAGCGTCTATGTGTTTTATGTTTACGGCATAGGATTTGTGAACCTGAAGGAATGAATCTGCAGGAAGCTTATTCAGGAAGTCCTTCAGCGGAGACCTGATAAGATGTTTTTTGTCTCCCGTGCAGTACAGTTCAAGATAATTCCCTTCCGATCTCATCCACAGAAGATCATCAAATTTCACCTTTATAAGGAAATAATCCTTTTTAATGAAAATACAATCCTGAAGTATTTTGCCCGGCAGTTCTTCATATTTCTTTTCCGCTTCGTCACTCTTTCTGAAGATTGCCACTTCAATTGCGGCAAACAGGTCTTTATCGGTAAAGGGTTTAAGCAAATACCCGTCGGGAAGAACGCTTCTGGCTTTCTCAACAGTACTTCTGTCGGCATGCGATGTCAGGAAAATAAAGGGTATTTTATAATTTTCCCTGATTATGCGGGCAAGGTCAATACCGTCTCTTTCGCCCTTTATCAGTATATCAAGCATAACGAGGTCGGGCCTGTCGGATTCAAGTAACCGTTCGGCCTCATCAGCGGTCATTGCTATTCCTGTTACATTGTATCCGAGACTGATGAGTTTGGTGCGGATGTCCTCGGCTATTATCAGCTCATCTTCCACAATCAATATCCTTATGTCGCCCGATGCTTCCATGAAAAGCTGCTTTATGGCAGGAAAGTCTTTTACTGTAGTGTTTTCTCCAATGCGAAATTAACACTATAAAAACAATATCGCAATAAATTCAGAAGGTGATAATGAACTCAGTACCCTTATGGTTATTATACCTGATATCCCCTTTCAGCTGCCTCACGAGCAAGGAAACAAGCTTCAGACCCAGTGTGTCAGTCTTGTCAATTCTGAAATCCGCAGGCATACCTTTGCCATTGTCCTTGACTCTGAACATCAGTTTATTGCTGATGTCCCTTGAAAGAGAAACAAGCAGTTCTCCATTTCCTGAGGGATGGAAAGCATATTTACAGGCATTGACAATTAGTTCATTTGCAATAAGTCCCAGTGGTATGGCAGTATCTATATCAATCTCAACAGCATCGCATTTCACAGTGCAGCTAAAATTCATTCCGGGCCCGCAATAACTTGATCTGATACTGTCAGTAAGCTGATTCAGGTACTTTGCAAAATCAATCATTGAGGTTCTCTCCTGCTGATAGAGCATCTGATGTATCAGAGCCATTGATTTGACACGGTCCTGGCTCTCTTTCACAGCGTTTTTTACTCCCGGATCAGCTATGTTATGAGACTGCAGGCTCAGAAGACTGGAGATTGTCTGTAAATTATTCTTTACCCTGTGATGGATCTCTTTCAAAAGGATTTCCTTTTCCCTGTTGGCTTTTTTCTTATGGTTGTAACTATTCCAGAGAATTGCTGACGAGACAAACAGCAATATCAGTAATGCCGCCAGGGTATAACCCAGAATGCGTTGATTTCGCAATCGTTCAGCCTGCATAAGTTGTTCCAGTTTCAGATGACTGATTTCACTGTTCTTTTTAACTGTCTCATACCTGAGTTGAAGTTCGTCAATATTTTTCCTTTTTTCAGCAGTGAAAATGGTGTCACTGAGTGATTTGTATCTTTTGTAATGTGCAAGGGCCTTAACTGGTTCTCCCATCTTTTCATATGTTTCGGCAAGCTGCTTGTATATCAGCATGTTTTCATAAAAGAGGTTGAGTGAATCGGTAATTATTAATGCATCCTGTAAAAATCTTATCCCTTTTTGCAGAGTTCCTTCCTTGATATAAAGCAAACCGAGGTCATACAGGTTATTGACCCTTTCCGGGATGTTCCCTATCAGCAAAGACTTATTGATATTTTCACTTAACAATATACGGGCACTGTCCTGCTGTCCCTGTTCAAAAAGAACTTCGGCCAGGAATCTGCGGGAATAGAGTTCACCGCTTCCATCGTTCAGATTGTTAGAAATAACCAGGGCGGTTCTGAAAAAATACAAGGCAGAATCGAGTAAGCGTAACCGCCGGAATGAACTGCCCATAAATCTGTATGTCATCGCTTTACCCCATTCATCTCCAATCTCTGTGAAGCCGTCAAGAGCTTTTCTGAAAGAAGTCAGTGCTTTTTCATTTTCCTGCAACTCAAAGTAAACAGATCCCAGGTAATTATAGGCATAAGGAAGTTTAAGCAAGTAGTTCATTTTTTCAAACAACTCTGTTGCCCGGAGCATTCGTCCGGTAGCCAGCTCATAATAGCCCATATCCTGGCAGGATATCCCTGCAAGAAGGTGTATCATTCCCTGCATATATTCATTTCTGAGTGAATCAGCAATATTCAGGGCCTCATTGTAGTATTGCAGGGCAACATCATTTTGTCCCCGAAGCCAGTTGATACGTCCGATATTCATCAGTGCTGATACCTGTATTGAGGGCAGTTTTTCCTTTTTTGACTGAACAAGATTATGTTCATATTGTGAGTATGATTCATTGAGCCGGCCTTGCAGGTAGTTTATCACGGCCATAGAGTTACTGATACCAAGTATACCTTCAGTATTTTTTAGTCTATCAAACAGGGTATGAGATTTCTCAAGTATGATTACTGCAGAATCATATTTCCCCAGGATTATCAGGGCAGAGGCTGTATTATGCAATGATTTAGCCTCCTCCGAAAGATTCTTCTCTTTTCTTGCTGCTCCCAAAGCATCTGAGGCCAGCTTCATTGATTCCGGGAGTGATATGTAAAGGTATTCATTTGCCAGCGAATTCAGAATTGCAGCTTTTTCCTTTGATTCTTTCAGCAGGGCAAACAGGCTGTCGGTTATATGATTGCCCTGTGAAAGGGCATGGCTCATGCCAAAGAATTTTATCAGAAGAATCAGAATCAGATATATTAATTTCTTCATTTTTTATAGCCTGTTTTATAATTTAAAGCGACTTCTGAAAGAGTATTTAATAATCTGACTTAAACAGTTAAGCAAGTAAACAATTTAATAATTTTTGTGCATATAAGCAACAGACCAGCTTACTGTGTCTTCTCTGGAAATTAAAGCACTAATACAATTTATTAGCTCTGTGTCCCGGATTATGATAATTTCCTTACTTATAAAAAAATACTTATTTTTGTCGGCGGAAACTGAAGACCATGTAAAAATGGTTCTTTGCAAAACCGGGGTGTAGCACAGTTGGTTAGCGCGCCACGTTCGGGACGTGGAGGTCGGAAGTTCGAGTCTTCTCACCCCGACTGATTAGAACAGAATGCCGTTGTAAATCAATAAATTACAGCGGCATTTTTCTTTGTAGTAGAAAAAGTGGTAGAAAAATAATATTTTACTTTTTTCACAGGGTCTTCAATTTATACTCGTATTATCTTATACTGATATAGTTTAGACGCTTGTTTTATTGATAAATACGATAATATTAAAATTAATTTATAAAAAAAAAGGTTGACAATTGGTATATATATTGTATATTTGTCAACAAACCAGGAAAGCTATGAATAACATTTTTGCACACCGATTAATTGCTGCCCGTAAAATGGCTGGATTGTCGCTGCAAAGTTTGGCTGACAAACTTGGAAACGTTGTCACCAAACAGTCACTGAACAAATATGAGCAAGGTAAAAT
>JAKPOU010000032.1 GCA_029547705.1 Bacteroidota bacterium
TCAGTGAACTTTCTCCGGGACATTATCTGACCTTCAGCAAAGAAGGCCTCACCGTCCGCAAATTCTGGGAGTTGAACTTCTGTAAAAGCGAATCAGCCATTTCTCTGTCAGATGCTCTTGAAAGATTTCACGAGCTCTTTATGAGCGCAGTGCAACTCTGCCTCAGGGCTGATGTGGAAGTAGCTGCATACCTCAGCGGAGGGATCGACTCAAGCACAACAGTTGCATATATCAAGGATATCAATCCCGGTGTTCTTAAAACTTTTTCCATTGGGTTCGAGGATAAGGATTTTGACGAAAGCAAATACCAGGAAGAGGCTGTCAGGTATCTCCATACAAACCACAGTGCAATTAGCTGCACTTCGAAGGAGATAGCTGATGCATTCCCACGGGTTGTCTGGCACTCAGAGACCCCACTGACCCGTACAGCCCCTACCCCGATGCTGATCCTGTCAAAACTGGTCAGGGACAATAACATAAAAGTCGTCATAACCGGTGAGGGATCTGATGAGATCCTCGCAGGTTATGATATTTTAAGGGAGGCCATCATCAGGAGATTCTGGGCTTCGCAGCCCTCATCATCATTGCGGCCGACGCTGCTCAAGAAGATCTACCCTGACATACCGCATCTGCGCAATACAAGTCCCAACATCCTGAAGATGTTCTTCGGATACAAGCTGGAGGACACTGCAAATCCGCTGTACTCCCACCTTCTGAGGTGGAACAACTCCAATCATATCAAGAAACACTTTTCGGAACATATAAGGGAATCGGTTAACGGATATGATCCTCTGGCAGATCTTGCCGGCAGGTTGCCGGAATCGTTCATGGAATGGTCGCCACTTGCCCGGGCACAATGGCTCGAGACCACTGTTTTCATGTCCGGGTACCTGTTATCATCACAGGGTGATCGCATGGCGATGGCCAACTCGGTTGAGGGACGTTATCCTTTCCTCGACTACAGGGTAATTGAGTACTGCTCATCTCTCCCGGACAAGCTTAAACTCAACGGACTGAATGAAAAGTATCTGTTAAAGAAGCTGATGACCGGTAGAATCCCTGAGAGTATCGTTAAACGGCCCAAGCAGCCCTATCGCGCTCCGATCAGCAGCGTATTCATGGGCAGGGAAAAACCGGATTATGTGGACGAGATGCTGTCCGAAAAGATGACCAGACTTGCCGGTATCTTCAGTCACGAGTCTGTTGCCGCATTGCTGGCGAAGATAGAAAAGGCGGGCACAGCCTCGGAAATGGACAACATGGTGCTTGCCGCGGTGATATCAACTCATCTGGTTCACAGTCAGTTTATTGAAAATAATAATTCAGAGTTCCGGAACGGACCTCTGAGGAACCTGAGAATTATAGAAGAAAAACAATAACAGGTTACTCCTTCCCTGCCGGGAAATCACTTGACACGAGAAAAGGATATCGGGTCCGGGAGGCTGTAATAATTTATAAACAGAAGCATTATGCCAGTAAGAAAACCATTCTCGAAAGACATCATCCTGCTTGAAAATGTCGGACAGGTAGTTGACAATATTGTTGAACAGCTTCGTGAGGACGTACTGCTGAGGTTTAAAAGGCATGGGGCAGTTGTGGGCATAAGCGGAGGCATAGACTCCTCAGTTTGCATGGCCCTGGCTGCAAAAGCATTCGGTTCAGAGAGGGTTTTAGGCATTATGCTACCCGAAAAGGATTCCAGTCCCGACAGTGAAATGCTTGCCAGGGAGCTGGCTGAACGTTTCGGAGTGAAAGCCATTAAGGAGGAGATCACCAGCGCACTGTCAGGATTCGGCTGCTACGAGAGGCGCGATGAGGCGGTAAAGCGAGTTTTCCCGGAGTATGACCCTAAATCATGGAAGATGAAGATAGGGATCAGGCAGAGCGGACTTTTCAACAATATTCCTCCCATCTTTTATCTTACTGTTATTGATCCTGCAGGGAACTCTAAAGACAAGATACTACCGGCAAATGAGTATTTGCAGATTGTTGCAGCCTCCAACTTCAAGCAGCGCACCAGGATGTCAATGTTGTATTATCATGCTGAGGCACTTCATTATTGTGTTGTTGGGACTCCCAACAAACATGAGCAGGAACAGGGATTCTTTGTCAAATACGGAGACGGAGCAGGCGATGTTATGCCCATTGGAAATCTATACAAGACACAGGTATATCAGCTTGCCGAATTCCTGGGTGTTCCGAAAGGTATTATAGATCGAACACCAACTACTGACACCTATTCCGCAGAGCAGACCCAGGAGGAGTTCTTCTACCAGTTGCCATTCCACCTGATGGACAGGTTCTGGTATGGTTTTGAAAACGGATATCCTTCTGCCGAAGTGGCGGAAGTTATGGGGGAATCCACCGAGCGCGTTGAAGCTCTCTTCCGCAACTTTGACCGGAAACGCAAAACGACGGAATATCTCCGTATGCCGCCGATAAGGGATTACTTCCAGGGATAAAAAAGAAAAGACATGAACGCAACAGACTATTTCTTTGAAAATACATATAATCTTGAAAAGCCTTTCCTTGTCGGGAAGGAGGAGATTAGATACAGGGACCTACATTCCTCATCTTTTCATCTTGCAGGGTGGATCAACCAGACGGTCGGGACAGGCAAACACATAATCCTTCTTTCTGTTAATAACCTGTTCTTTCTCAAAATTTACCTGGCAATAATTAAGTCGGGGAACATCTGCATCCCGCTCGACCCGGGTATTGAAAAGGAAAACTACAATTATGTCCGCGATCTGACGGAGCCGAAGATGATTTTTCTGACCCGCGAGGTGGAAAAAAGACTTGAGCTTAATTCCGAGCTATCATGGTTCCCGGATACTCTGCCTGTTGCACCTGATACATTTACACCTGAGGCTCCCGGCCAGGAATTTGACAAAGAAAAATGCGCCGAGATTATTTTCACCTCCGGCTCAACAGGCAAACCAAAGGGAGTCATGATCTCCCATAAAAGCCTGATTGCCAACACCTCATCAATCATCGAATACCTTCAACTGACTTCTGATGACAGGATGCTGGTTGTGCTCCCGTTTTATTATTGCTATGGATTGTCTTTGCTTCACACCCATTTAAGAGTCGGAGGATCGATTGTATTCAACAACTCCTTTATTTTTCTGGGAGGTGTTCTGAAGAGTCTTATCGATTACAGGTGCACAGGATTTGCGGGGGTACCGAGTCATTTTCAGATTCTTCTGCGGAAATCAGACTCATTTAAACAGATGGTATTTCCTGATCTTAAGTATGTCACTCAGGCGGGTGGTAAGTTAGCTCCTATTTTCATTGACGAATTCAGGGAGGCACATCCCGAGGTCAGGTTTGTGGTCATGTACGGGCAGACCGAGGCAACAGCGAGGCTCTCCTGGCTCCCGCCAGAGATTTATGAAATAAGGAAAGGATCGATGGGAAGAGGGATTCCCGGAGTGGAACTGAGGGTAGTAAATGATAATGGAGTGCTGATCAATCCCGGCGAAACTGGCGAGGTAATTGCCCGGGGTGACAACATAATGATGGGCTACTTTGCCGATGAGGAGGGCACAAAAAATGCCATCCGCAATGGATGGCTGTATACCGGTGACCTTGGTACCATTGATGAGGACGGTTATATTTACCTCACTGCCCGCTCAAAAGAGATCATCAAAGTCCGCGGCAAACGCATCAGCCCCAAGGAAATTGAGGCCGTTATACTAGCATTGCCTGAAGTAATTGACTGCACCATTGAAGGGGTTGAAGATGATATCGAGGGAGAAATGTTGAAAGCAATCGTAACAGTCCGGAAAGACAGCATCGCCAATCTGACAAGAGAGAAGATGATCCAGCATTGTGCACAACATCTCGCACTATTTAAGGTACCCCAGGTTTATGAATTCAGGGATGATCTGACCATTAGCCCTACTGGGAAAAAGATTAAGAAAACCTGAAAAATAATTGTCAACAGTCATCCTGCCAATAAAAGCTTAATCGATATAAGCATTTTTGCGAAGGTTCAGTCTGAAATAAATATCTTCCTTTTCAGATTTCTCCACCTCGTCAATTACTATAACATTTTAGTCAAAATGAATAAACATATTAGGGGCTAATACTGTTTTAATATTTAATTTTAATCTAATTAATAAGCGGAATTAACTAGTCGACCCTTAACAAGTCGTGTTTTTCAATAATTCTGTACCGTGTAATATTTTACCGACCAGTTGCCGGCCAATAAATCCAGGACAAAATAAATGGCATCCCGGATCTGCCTTAATCTTTTCATCATATTGAAGGCTATAATACTCCCCTGTATTGAGACCACTGGTTAAGGTTAAATTTGATAACTTTAAACCAGTGCATTATGAAATCGAAAAGACAAAAACATTCATCAGCCTTTAAGGCGAAAGTAGCCATTGAAGCATCACAGGAGCGTAAGCATTCGGCCTGCTACATGTTGACAGAGGCCTGACCATAGACTATCTTGCCACGGTTAGGATTCAATACAACTTTCTTAGAGTTCTTTGATATTCTGTTAAAAGTAGATGGAGTGCTCAACTTTTTCCAACAATCTCCAATAATTATTGGATCTCCAATGGAGCATTTTGGAGCGTCCGGCCGGCTTTCCAGTTATGAGGCAGCAGATCTGCCAGATCAAGGCTGTAGTTGTTGTTATAGTTTGGGATCCGGGTCAACACATCTGTCAACCACTCCCGGGGATTTACATCCAGGGCAGCACAGCTGCCGAGAAGGGAGTACATTATGGCTGCATTCTCCGCTGCATCATGATTGCCACAGAACATGTAATTTTTTCTCCCCAAAGCCAAAGGGCGGATACTGTTCTCCACAAGGTTATTGTCCATCTTGTAACGGCCGTCAAGGTGATACCTGGATAACCTGTGGAACAATGTGTAGGTATAAGTTAATGCTTTGCTCATTCTGCCTCCTGATAATGCCTTGGGCATGTAACTGACAACCCATTTTTCAAAACCAAGAAGGATGGGATAAGCAAGTCTTGAACGTAGTTCTGCTCTCTGCTGGTAATCGAGCCCCTGGTCATCTGCCATCGACTCCACACCGTAGAGCAGGCTGATCTGCTCCAGTGCATAAGTTGCGCCGGACTGATCTTCCTTCAGGGCCTCATTAAATTTGCGTCTTGCATGTGCCCAGCAACCCAGAAGCAATACACCCTTCTTATTCTCGTAGATAGAATAAGCATCGTAACCGTCTGTCTGTACTGCACCCTTGTAATCGCGTAGAAGTTCTATGACAACCCTCTGTGCCCTTGAGCCCTTGTCATAATGAAAGAATACCAGGTTCTTCATCACCGATCTCACCACCCACAGGTAGGCTTTAACTGCCCGGTGCTTTTCATTATTGATTACCGGAACCGTGCTTTCATCTACCTGTATATAGTCACTCTCAAGGACTATCTCTCTTAACCTGTAATACAGCGCCCTGAGAAGATCCCCGCAACCTACAAACCAGTCGTTGACAGTTGATGCAGGTATCTTTATGCCCTCAAGCTTAAACATTGCCAGTTGTCGGTGGAATGGAAGATGATACATGTACTTGCTCATGATAAGCTCTGCAAGCAGACTTGCCCCGGCATTGCTCCTTGGAAGTGCTGGCAGCGGAAGCGGTGCGATCTTAACGGCTTTATCCCGGCTCTCTTCACCACTGGTTTCTTGAGCCAACTGCTGATCCTTCTTCAGAGCATATTTCGGGCGGATGATCCTTCGGACAAAAAGCTCCCCGGGTTTATGTTCCAGTTGCTCGGTAACCTCTTCGCCTATTCGCACCCAGTTCTCATCAATACCCTCCGGCTCGATGATCTCTTCCTCACGGCGGAGATTCTCCGGAAGAGGCATACGTACCGGCTGCTTCTTTTCTCTTTCTACCCTGGTGCGCTTATAGGTGATGATTTCATTGGCAGAAGCCTTGATGACAGTCTCTTCTTCAGGCAGTATGTCTACGCCGTCAAAGTCAAGCTTACGCTGAGCAGGATCAGATGGGATGTACTTTTCACTCGATGGCTTCCATAACTTACGCCTGTACCAGGCAAGCTGATCGGTTAACTGTTTGATCTTATCTTCAAAGTTCTTTATTTTCTCGCCCAAACAATTGATCTTGAGATCCTTTTCCCTGATTATTGCTTCGTAGCGTTCCAGTGCCCCTCCATCTAATTGTCTTAGCTTTGACAGCTCCTGATAAAGCTCGTCACGCTCCCGAAGGAGGGTCTCGATAAATGCGCTTTGATCAGGGGTATTTGACACAGTCCGTCTTGCTTTAAGTCTGAGCCAAAGTTAACACAGATAAAGCTACGTGATATCTGACCTTATCACTTTTAATTAACTGAATGTCTGATAGTTATTAACAATGCGCCGGGTTTTCAACCGTCCCGGCCTGACACTCTCTACCATGTTCATTAAATCCTTCCAATCTATGCTTATCGAGGCTGTGTTCTCATCAAAAACCGGCAGCTTAAACCGGCCTGATTCAAGTCGCTTGTGATAGATGACCAGACCGGCATATTCCATGTGAAGGATCTTCATAACGTTCTGGTGACGGTTCATGAAGATAAAGACCCCTCCGTCGCGGACATTCTGGTTCATCAGTGAGTTAACCACACCGCTCAGGGTGTAAAAGCTTTTACGCATATCTACCGGCAGAGGATACAGGTAATACCTCAGTGAGCTGTGAAGATGGAACATGGCCTCAGTCTACCAGGGACACAAGTGAACGAAGACCGGCCAGATCCAGGGTTTGTCTTATCCGTAGGGTCGTCCCGTTGGGGTAGGTGATCTCCAACGGGGTATTGTCCATACCGGGTGCAGGCATTTGTCCAGAGGCCGGGTATGCTGTTGATCCCGGTGCCCGGACAAGCAGTGGTATAAAGCGTCCGTCAGTGCTCTCTTTACGGAGCTTCTTCTGCTAGTAATAGAATGTTGATGGTGCTATACCTTCGTTTGAACAAAAACTTTTAATGCTTAATCCCGACTCCTTCTGCCGCTCCAAAAGAACAGCCATCTTTGAACTGCTTAACATTGATTTTTTGTAGGGGAAGATAATCGGATCCTTCCGTTAGCAAAATATGTGGCAGACCGAATGCTTACACAGGAGCGGGAGTCATTAAGCGAACTATCCCAGAAGTATGGTATCCATCCGAACATGATATCACGTTGGAAGAAGGAATTTTTGGACCGTGCTCCTGAACTATTTGACAAACCGGGGCATGATAAGAAGGAAGATGCTGATCTCGAGAAATTGTATGCCAAGATCGGTCAGTTAGAGATGGAGCGTGAGTTTTTAAAAAAAAACTTGAAGAAACTGGGTCTTTAGCCGAGCGTCGTGGTATGGTTAACCGTGAAGAGCCATTGAGCATCCGCTGCCAGTGTAACCTGGTAAGTGTAAGCCGGGGTAGTTTTTATTACAAGCCCCTGGGAGAGAGCGAAGATAATCTGAAGCTTATGAGACTGATGGATGAGCATTATCTTGAACATCCTTCAGAAGGAGTAGAAAGGATGCGTGATTTTCTTCTTACCCTTGGTATACTTGCCAACCATAAGAGGGTCCGTCGATTACTGAGGTTAATGGGATTGATGGCAATTTATCCCAAGAAGAACCTGAGCCGGCTTGGTCAGGCGAAGTATATCAGACCTTATCTTCTGAGGGATCTGAAAATAGTTCGTCCGAATCAGGTGTGGGCAATTGACATTACATACATTCCAATGCCCCGGGGCTTTCTCTATCTGACAGCGATAATAGACGTTTACAGCCGTTATGTTGTCGGCTGGGGCATATCCAATACTCTTGATGCCAGCTGCAGCCTTAATGTCACAAAAGAGGCTATTGCCAGGCATGGCAAGCCGGAGATCATTAACTCGGATCAGGGAAGTCAGTTCACTTGCCATGATTGGATCGAATATCTGGAGAAGGAAGATATCAGGATCAGCATGGATGGCAAGGGTCGGGCTATTGATAACATCTTTATAGAAAGACTGTGGAGATCTGTCAAGTACGATTACGTTTACATCAAGGTGCCTTCTGACGGTCTTGAGTTATACCAGGGACTGAAGGGGTATTTTGACTACTACAACAACCGGCTATGCCATCAGGGTATTGGTCGAAAGATCCCGGCAAGCCTGTACAAGTCTGTGGCGTGATGTTAACAGAAATCGGAGATGTTAACAAAAGAAAAAAGTAACCAAAAAAGAAAATGTGTTAATAACCAGAATAACTCTGCGAGTTATTACCGGTTATATAACACTGGATTACATCATCATAATAAGAAAACTTATATTTGTT
>JAKPOU010000050.1 GCA_029547705.1 Bacteroidota bacterium
TTACTCATATCGGTCAGCCTTGCCATTCTTCACCTATGATGTTTAGGCTGGAACGTCGTTGTCAAGAGGGCTCCGCACCCGACCGTTGCCAGTCACGCACGCCTCTTTAGGCTACTATTGACGGAACAATAGGTTCAGACGCCATGCTGAACAATTACTTGTGCGACTTCTTGTCGCACTTACTAATAAAAAGATACTGAAGCAGCGAATCAGCCAAATAATTACTTTTTAGGTTACCGCTGGAATCGATTTTTAATGATTTGTCACTGTTAGGAGAAAGGATACCCAGATGAAGATTATTATCAGAATTGCTTAAACTGGCAATGGAAACTACAATCGGTTCATTTATTTTTATCAATGTGTCAGATACAGTATAAGGTAAAATTACAATGGGGTCTTCTGTAATTAAATCTCGTATCACAAGTGAATCACTTATTTTACTTTGATTTTCAATGAATATTCTGACTTCATTGTTATTAATGCAGCTTCCCAATACTATTAGAATAGCAAGGTAGATAAGTTTTGAAAATTGCTTCATTGTTTTTGTTTTAATTGGCCACAACGGCTGGCGGTATGTTTTGTTTGCGTGCCCGACGCCAGGAGGGCTGGCGTGGTTTTTGCCCATCGCGGCGCTTGCAGTAATCTGTCTTTTTGTTTTTCAGGTTATCGCGCCGCTGTCACAAGTTTGCTGGATGTTACAAATCTATCCTTCTGCACATCGTGTTATAGACAGCGAGCAAAAACCATGACAAGCAAATGAAATATACCGACCTGTTATGCTTAGGCTTATTTATTATTCTCAAGGCTAATGCCACTTATATTTTGTTTTCCCTAGTGGATCAATTTTAATCTTGTCTTTGAATAAATGAATTGAATTCCACCAATCATAATAGGCGCTGGCAGCCTTTTTATGTGATTGGTCATCAAAAACTATCTGTAATTCAGGAGCATCTCTTAAGGCAAGAACAGGATTTTGTGAAGGGAATCTACCTATTAAAAACTTACTATTGGTTTCAACTGCTCTTATGGATTCAACTGTCCACAAAACAAACATACCAAGTTTACATTCTTGTTGCCAGAAAGAGGAAATTGGATTACGGGGAAAGTTAGTGATGATTGTAGTTTCATTTCTGTATTCAAGTAAAGCAGATATGTCAGCGGTGTTAAATTCTGGTAAATCAAATGATTCATATGTGCCTGAAATTAACTGATCTATATATGTGTCTACATCAGGATTGTCTGTATGTTTTTCACATCCAAGCAGTCCAAATAATGTAACTAATATGAATGATCTGAGAAGTATCTTCATGGGTTTAGTGGTTGGTTTATCAACTTATATGCTACAAAAACTGTTCCATTTGATTTATTAATTCTCTGGACGACTTAAGCTTAAGCATAACTTACTTATTTGTATACCAAAGGTAAACAATAATTGCTGATTCAGGTGGTTATTGTGTGGCTGGGATAAATTTTTATATTTTGTACAGCCGGAAAATCAGAGGCTTATAGGCAGAACTGTAACCCTTGTCAACCACATGCCTGTAGATATTATCCACCACATGATCATTGTTTATCTCCCCGACTGGCCGCTTACCTGCCTCTTGCAGGAATAATCTGATCATATGGGCATAGGTTCAGGTGGTACCACCTTAAGGTGCTAGAGGCGTAAGCCTCTTTGTAATCGGGAAGCAAAAATGCAGTAAAATTGGGAAGTGCAATGCAGTAAAAATGGGAACAATGATACAGTAAAATCGGGAACAATTATGCAGTGATAAGTTATCTTGATTATTAACCTGTGCTACCTTTCAGGATTTGATAAAAAAGACTGAGATGGATGCACGCCAAAAACGACTTATCATTATGTATCATGAGATTCAAAGGCTCCGTAATGTTGAACATTTTTCCATTCAGCGCATTGCGGATAAATTAAAAATCAATTTCCGGACCGTTAGGAAGATCCTCCATATGACGGAAGAAGATTATGACAAATTTATAGAGAAGAAGTGGGCAAAAGGCCGCCTTCTGGATCCCTACCGTGATTTTATTATCAGCTACCTTCAGCAGTATCCGGATACTCCTTCGGCAGTCATGCATGACAGGCTTAAGGAGCGGTTTGATACACTACCTAGGGTTGATCCTAAAACAGTTTACAACTATGTGATGACGGTTCGCCGGGACCATAACATTCATATGGTCAGTTCCAGTGAAAGGCAGTACTCGGCAGTCCCGGATCTTCCTGCGGGCCACCTGGCCCAGGTTGACTTCGGAGAGAAGAAGCTCCGTCGAAGTACCGGTGAGTGGGTTAAGGTATACTTTTTCGTTATAGTTCTTTGTTACAGCCGTCACAAGTTTGTTCTGTTTCTTGACAGGCCCTTTACCTCTGACGATGCTGTTATAGCCCATGAGAAGGCATTCGAGTTTTTTGGTGGCATCCCCCGCGAGATAATCTATGATCAGGACAGCGTTTTTCTTCACCGTGAAAACGGCGGAGATTATCTTATGACAGATGTTTTTCATCGCTACCAGGCCAGCCGGGGGTTTAAGGTTACCTTTTGCCGGGCTGGTGATCCCGAGAGTAAAGGTAAGGTTGAGAACTCGGTTAAGTTCGTCAAGCACAACTTTCTTTTTAATCGTACATTCATAAATCATAATATCCTTAATGATCAGGTCCTGGCCTGGCTTGAACGTACCGGTAATGGCACGCTGCACAATACCACCCGTAAAGTGCCACAGGAGCAATGGCTTCTTGAGCGTCCCTTTCTGCGGCGCTGGATACCACTGCTTACAGCAGCAAGAACAAATGGTCATAAGGTCATTAAAACAAATACTATAAAGTATCGGGGCAACAGTTACTCGCTTCCTTTCGGTACTTACCGCAACGATGAGTCAAGAGTATTTGTAACAGAAGAAGGTAATGAGTTGGTTATAAAAAATGCTGCAGGCAGCATAATAACGACTCATCTGATCCCGGATGGAGTAGGCCATAATATTATAAATACCAATCATCGCAGGGATACTTCCATTAAACTTGATGTTCTGCGTGGCAAGGTAAGGGAGTTTTTTGGCCACTCCGGTGAGATAGATACATTTATCGATAAGATCAACAAGCTTTATCCCCGCTATGTCCGTGACCAGCTTACGGCGGTTCTTACTGCAGCAGAAAGAAGCGGGCAGCAACATGCAGGGATAGCCCTTGAGTTTTGTGTGCGTAACAGCCTGTTCAGCGCAAGTGATTTTAAATCGGTTCTCCAGGGCCAGAAGGCCGGCAGAACCCACCTCTCTACAGTGGCACGACCAGTCATCAAGCCCCTGGGAGATGCCAGGACACAGTTGATAGTGAACATAGAACCCGAGCGGAGTGACATACGGGAGTATGAAGTGATTTTTAACCAAAGCCTTTGATGCCATGAGTCAGTACATACCACTTATCAGGCGTCAGGCCTCGCGCCTTCGCCTTTCGGGTATCGGCGGGAACATACCCAACCTCATCCGGGAGGCAGAGCAAAACTCTCCGAGTTATGATGAGTTCACACATAGTCTGTTCGCTTTTGAGATAAAAGGCAGAGAAGCCAAACAGCTGATGATGAGGACGAAGCTTGCAAGACTACCATTAAATCATGATCTTGACAGCTATGACTTTAATTTTTCCTCCGGACTATCGGCCTCACAGCTAAATCAACTCCGTGAGCTCAATTGGCTGGATCAGTGTTACAATATTATGTTTAGCGGACCATCGGGAACAGGCAAAACATACATCTCTGCCGGTCTGTGCTACGATGCCCTGCAGCGTGGATACAAAGCATACTTCCGTGGCATGAACGATATACTGGCCACCCTCAGGCTGAAGGAACTTACACCTACTGCCGGCAAGGAGTTTAAAAGACTCTCAGAAGCTCAGCTTATTGTTATTGATGATGTTATGACACTGCCTCTTGGAAGGGAAGATGGCAACAGGTTCTTTGTATTCTTAAATCAAATCTACGAGACAACTTCTTTCATAATCACAACCAACAAATCACCGGCTGAGTGGGCAAGATCAGTAGATGACGAGACCCTGGCAACAGCGCTGCTTGACAGATTGCTTTACAAGTGCCAGTTAATCCAACTTCAGGGCAAGAGTTACAGAATGCAAAACAGAAAGACAATTTTTTAAACATTGATGAAAACTTGCAAGAAAATAGGCATACTTTTACACCAGAGTCACTGCATAATTGTTCCCGATTTTACTGTATCATTGTTCCCATTTTTACTGCACTTCATTTTCCCGAAATCACTGTATTTCTTTTTCCTGTTTACACTCTTTTTTCATTATATGGCTTCCTGATCCTGAAATCTGAGCTGATTATCACGATTATTTCAGAGAAACCGCCATCCGGTTCAGGACTTTTACAAAAATTCCCGGCAGCTGCCGCCAGGCGCAGGTTTTTCGAATTTTTCTAGCCTTTATCGTCCGGTGTTGCTTTGATCTGTGTAAGATACAGAGAAACAGCTGATTAATAATTTAATTATCACAATGATTTTCGAACGCTCTTTCAGTATCCGGAAATATTTTGTTGTAATCTGAAATATAATTTCTACTTTAGGCAACTTTAAATTCATTTGAAAATTTATATAACAAATTTAACTCTATGTTACTTCATCAGCAGTTTGTCCGGATGGCAAAGAAATTCTCATCCAAAATTGCCATAAAAGACAGGACGACCAACCAGTCACTTACCTTTTCAAAGGCATTGATCGGAGCTCTGATCCTGACTTCAAAGTTTAAGAAATATGATAAGGGATTTATCGGTATTATGATACCGACTTCCGCGGGCTGTGCCCTGGCATCCGTTGCAGCTCTTATGAGCGGCAGGATCCCTGTTATGATTAATTATTCAACAGGGGCTGAAGCCAACGCCAGGTATGCCCAGAAAAAATGCAGGTTTAATACAATCATTGCCTCAAAAGCCCTGCTGGACAAGATTGGCTGTCCGGTAATCGAGGGAATGGTTATGATTGAGGATCTGATGAAGGGTGTTACTACTGCCGACAAGCTTAAGGCTGCTCTTAAATCAATGCTCCCCGTAAAATTGCTGCTGAACACTATACATAAAGGGGCTGAAGATGATTATGTTGTCATGCTTTTTACCAGCGGAAGCGAAAAAGACCCGAAGGCTGTTCCGCTTACTCACAGGAATATAGTTTCAAATATCGAGAGCTTCACCAAGGTTATCTCCATAACCTCATCAGATATCATCCTTTCAAACCTGGTCTTCTACCATGTCTTCGGACTGACAGTGGATCTGTGGGTTCCTCTCTATCTTGGCATGACCATGATTACCTATGCCAATCCACTTGATTTTCAGACAATAAGCAATATAGCCCGAGAGGAAAGGCCGACACTGATGGTTGGAACTCCCAGCTTTTTCTGGGGATATCTTCAGAAATCCGAGCCCGGTGATTACAAGTCTTTCAGGCTGATGGTTTCGGGTGCCGACAAATGTCCGGATGCATTGCGGGGGGAATTCAAAAAGAAACATGGTGTTACTTTGCTGGAAGGTTACGGAACCACGGAAACTTCTCCTGTCATATCAGTCAATTCCCATGAATTCAATCGTCCCGGCAGCACCGGCAGGGTTATTCCCGGCCTTCAGGTAAGAATTGAGAATTTTGAAACCGGGGAGGACTGCAAGACGGGTGAGGTTGGAAAAATAATGGTAAAGGGCGATTCAGTGATGAAGGGATATTTTGAGGATCCTGAACAGACTGCAGAGGTATTGAAGGACGGATGGTACAATACCGGCGATATGGGATTCCTCGATGGAGAAGGCTATTTATGGCATGCCGGACGCTTCAAGAGATTTACAAAGATCGGCGGGGAAATGGTTTCCCTTGTAAAAGTGGAGGGGGTTCTCGAAAAACTGCTTCCGGAAGGCGTAAAATGTTGTGTTGTTGAGATTTCCGATGAAAAGAAGGGTTCCTACATTGTTGCCGCGGTGTCTGCCGGGATTAACAAGACAGAAATACTCCGGAAGATGATGAAGGAACTGCCGATTATTTCACTGCCCAGGCAATTTGTTGTTATAGAGGAACTGCCGATGATGGGAACCGGAAAAATAGATTTCCGCAGGGTAACGCAGATGGTCGGGGAGATGGAGGAAGTAACCGGCGACGCCAGGTAGGTACAGCTGCCGGCAGCTATACCGTTACGGATCCTATTCAAACTCCTTCGGTACTCCGCAGATTATCCTGAATAAGCTGTCGGGCGAAGTGTTCCTGTACTGGTGTTTTTCGTCCGGGCTGACAAGGGCGAAATCGCCTGTCTTCATAGGATGTTCTTCCCCTTCCGGATCAACAAGGACACCCTGTCCTTCAATGACATAATTCATATGTTCATAGGGATGGCTGTGATATGGAGTATTTCCGCCCGGTTCGATTGTGAAAACCCTGAGGGAATACAGCGGTGCACCATCCATGCTTCCGAGGGGCAGCTGTTTCCAGGCACCGGAAGCGCCTTTCATTTGTACCTGCATTTTATCAACCTGGTCAAGAGAAATAATTTTCATAGCTGTTTTTTTTATTTGTTCTTATGCACTGATGAAAAGGCTTTTGCTTGAATAAACCGGATCACAGGTAAGGTTGACCCTTAGCTTTCTCCATCCGGCCTCGTCGCCCGGAGTGGGGATATGGGTGAGATGCACCTCACAGTCACGGAGGAGTTTCAGGTTTTCAAGTGCCATTTTTGCTGCCGGATTTGACAAAGCACTTATTCCAAGTACAATCAGCGTTTCATCAACATCCAGGCTGACCATTTTGCCATGAAGGATGTTTTTCTTCAGATGAGTGACGGAATCGATTATATTTTCAGGTAAAAGATACATTTTATCCGGCAGGCCGGCGAGATATTTTGCGGCATTCAGCACAAGGCTTGATGAGGCCTGCATCAGGGGGGAGTTTTTCCCCGTAATGATAGTCCCGTCGTGTAATTCTATGGCTGCTCCTGAAAAGATTCCTTCATTTCCCTTTCCGCATTTTTCAGCATCCCTGGCAGCTTTCCTTGCGGGCTCAACAACATTTCTGTCCTCTTCCCTCACCCCGACCTTGTCCATTATCAGGACAATACGGTCCATGGCCTCCTTTTCCGACAACCCGGCAGCATATTCAACCGAACATCTGAAAAATCTTCTGATTATTTCCTGGCGGGAAGCTTCCCTGATTATACTGTCCTTAATGATGCCCGCACTTGCCCTGTTCACTCCCATGTCGGTGGGCGACTGATACATGGATTCTCCGCCTGTGATCTTTTCAATGATCTTTTTAAGAAGATGGAATGCTTCCAGGTCACGGGTATAATTCACACTTTTTATATTGTAGGCCTTCATATGGTAATCATCCAGGAGCACCCTGTCTTCCTGATCGGCAGTTGCAGCTTCATAGGCGAGATTGACCGGATGATCGGCCGGAAGATCCCACACCGGAAATGTCTCAAATTTTGCATAGCCTGCCTTGATTCCCTTCCTGTAATCATGGTAAAGGTTGCAGAGACAGGTTGCCAGTTTACCGCTGCCCGGTCCCGGTCCGGTGACAATTACGATGGGGCGGGTGGTTTTTATCTGTTCATTGGCTCCGTATCCGTCATCGCTTACTATAAGATCAACATCTGTGGGGTAACCTTTTGTGGGATAATGCAGATAAACCTTTACACCCCTGTGTTGCAGCTTGTTCCTGAAAATCTTCGCATGAGGCTGATTCTGGTACCTGGTGATGACAACAGCTGCGATATCAATGCCCCATTCCCTGAAATCGTCAATGGTCTTGAGAGCATCAACATCATAAGTGATTCCGAAATCCGCCCTGACTTTTTTTCTTTCAATTGCTCCGGCATGAATACAAAGAATTACATCAATCTTGTCCTTCAGCATCTGCAGAAGCCTCATCTTTACGTTCGGATCAAAACCCGGAAGAACCCTGGCGGCATGATAATCATAAAGTATCTTGCCTCCGAACTCCAGATAGAGTTTCTGATGGAAACGGTTTACCCGCTCAAGAATGGCAGATGTCTGTTCTTCAAGATATTTATCATTATCAAACCCTATCTGATCTAAAATCACCATTTTAATTCCCTTTAAAAATCATTCTTCCCCGGTCCGGATCAGAACTTCAATATTAATGATTTTTTCAGTTCACAAAATAATCTTTATTCCTTATGAACTCATTTTTGATCATTATATACTGACTTAATGATATATTTGTATCAGGGATTAATTTTCCGGTAACTCATATTCCGGAGGCCTGATCGGGACTAAATCATTTGGGTCTGCAAGGACAGATGCGGATGCCATGGAATTGATGAGGCGGAGTAAAGTAAAAAAAAATTGAATTTTTTAATCGCAAATTATGAAGTGTTACAAATTGTTGCTGACAATACTTCCGGCACTTCTCATACTATCCGGTTGTAGTGATACGGACAGTTCTACCGCTAAAAGAAAGAAATTAACAAAGAAGGAGATCAATTACATTGTTGAGTTCGATAAACCTGTTCCGTCAATACCTTCAGGTTTGAGGATCTCGACATTTGACACAGATGCAACTCCTCCTCCGGGAACATGGCTGGCTTATGATTCATTGTTGAATACAGGGGATCTGGGTTTAAGAGCAAAAGGCCTGGTTATCCTGGGCGCAGGAGAACCTATTGTTATTTGTTGTGTGGATTGGCTGGGGATCTCCAATGCCGGGTATGATTCATTCCGCCGTTCTCTGGGCAATGCAGCCGGAACAAGCCCGGAAAGGGTATCAATACACACCGTTCACCAGCATGATGCTCCAAACTGTGATTTCACCGTTGAAAAAATACTTCTGGATGCAGGCGTTGATCCGGCATGCTTTGAAGGTACTTTTCACCGGGAATTTATCCGTAAACTGTCGTATGTGGTCAGGAATTCGCTGGAAAAATCACAGCCTGTAACTCATATAGGGACCGGCAGGGGAATTGTTGATCGGGTGGCTTCCAACAGAAGGATATTGGGAGAAAACGGGAAAGTTATCGGGACAAGGTGGACCACTACGAAGGATCCGGCTCTGAGGGCACTGCCAGAAGGACTGATCGATCCCGAGGTCTCGGTTGTGAGTCTTTGGAATAATGATGATCCCCTGGCAGTCCTGAGCTTTTATGCTTCACATCCACAGAGTTATTACCGGACAGGTATAGCTAATCCGGATTTTCCGGGCATAGCACGTTTTTTCCGTCAGCTTGAAGTACCGGATGCCCTTCATATTCATTTTAATGGAGCCGGTGGTAATATTGGCGCCGGGAAATACAACGACGGAGCTCATGAAAACCGTCTTATACTTGCCCAGCGCCTGGCTGAAGGCATGAAACTGGCATGGGAATCAACAGTAAAGGAAGAAATCACACCCGAATCCGTGAGATGGAATTATATCCCCGTTTCACTTCCCCCTGCGAAACATTTGCTTGAACTTGAAAAACGGATGACAGAAATTTCAGATACCCTGTATTCTCATTCCCTGGCCTCCAAGCTTGCCTGGCTGGAGCGTACCAGGGCCGGAATTAAAACTGACGTTTCTTGTCTTTCAGCAGAAAATACCAGAATACTCTTTTTACCCGGTGAATTATTTGTTGAATATCAGCTTACAGCCAGGTCCATGAGAAAGGATCTCTTTGTAGCCATGGCCTCCTACGGTGAATATGGAATGGGATACATAGGTACTGCCGCTGCCTATGATGAGGGCGGATATGAAACAGGAGACGAATCCTTTGTTGACTCCGGCTCGGAAACAATACTTATGGACGCAATAAGCCGGCTGTTGGGTAACAGGTAATATCAGATGTCTGTATCATTGATAATGAATACTCAGATTGTGTTGAGCTTATCTCTGTTGACATAGACCTTCATTATGGCATTTATCAGGTCATCCATATCTGCCAGAGTTCCGAGCAGTGGACCTGATGCCCATAACATTACCATATCCTCACAAACCTGGTCACATTTAGGCAGATGCAGTTCGGAATTGAATTTCCTGAGCCTGGCGGCACCATACATTTTTCTGTAAACCGGCAGTGTCTGAATATGCTGTGTCCATGGTTCCCTGTGGAGGCCATTCGTGATATAAGGGCTCAGGCTTATACCTTCAGCGGCAATTGCTTTAAGGAATTTCTCACGGGGAGCTCCGTTGAACATATCCTTTTTATACGACCACGGATAAAGATACCACGAACCTGCAGTAGTACCGGGATAAAGTTTCTGCGGGACAAGCCCCGGGCAGTCCTTAAGATGTTCGGTCAGGTATTTTGCATTCCTGTTGCGGATATAATGCCTGTCCATAACTCCCGGTAACTGACCGAGCAGGCAGGCAGCTTCAAATTCGTTCATTCGGTATTTTGATCCGATAGTTTCGGTCCTGCCTCTTTTTGAAGTACCATGATTATGTACTGTGTAGCATTTATCCAGAAGCTCTTCATTGTTACTCACAATGCCTCCTCCTTCGCCGCATGAAAGTACTTTGCTGGTTTGGAAGCTGAAACAACCGACATCACCTATCAGGCCTGCTTTCTTTCCCTGGTATTCTGCAAAGTGAGCCTGAGCTGAATCTTCAATAACCAGCAGTTTATGCTTTTTCGCAATTTCCATTATCCGTTCCATGTTACAGGGCTGACCCATCATATGAACAGGCATCAGGGCTTTTGTCCGGCTTGTTATTCTTCTTTCAACATCATCAGGGTCGAGCTGGAAGGAATCCGGATCAAGGTCTGCCAATACCGGAAGAGCTCTGCTGACCAGGATTGATGCTATTGTTCCGGGATCGGTATAGGGCGAAGTGATCACCTCGTCACCGGGACCAATGCCAAGAGCTTCAATACATGTGTTCAGAGATTGTGTGCCTGAACCGGTGGCGATGCTTGTTTTAATCCCCATCAGCCTCGCAAATTCATTCTCAAATTTCAGAACCTTATTGTCGGCTGACTGAATCCGGCACCATATTCCGCTTTTTGCAGTATCCATCATTTCTGCAATGACTTTTTCGTCAATATAAGGCCATTCGGGCCATACTTTTGCCGGTGCTGCAGGAGTGCCTCCCAGAATAGCCAGTTTACCGGAATTGTCATTTATAATTTCAATATCCTTAAACGGGGATATGGCCCCTGATGCAACAGCAGCAGATCCTGCAGATGCTGTTGTAATAAATTTCCGTCTCGTAATTTTTTTCATTTTGTATATGTTATAAACTTATAAATCCCCATTTTTATAATCGATATGGATAGTATCAAAGTTCGTCAGTCTATTTAATATTTCAAAACATGAATAACAGATTTATCGGTTCCGGCATTAAGATTACTGCCATTGCCATATCAATGTCAATGTTGCTGATCAGTTGTAATACCTGGCCGGGATTTACAGGAAATAAAACTGAAAAGATCAACAGGCTTACCAGGGCTGAAAAGAAACAGGGATTTATGCTGTTGTTTGACGGAAAGACTTTCAACGGCTGGCGTGGTCTGGGAAGGGATCATGTCCCTGCCGGCCTCTGGGTTATTGAAGACGGAATGATCAAAAAAGTGGATACAAGAAATAAGGAGAAACTCCCTGATGGAAGGCCCGTTGAAGGAGGAGATCTGATGACGGTTGAGACTTATGAAAATTTCGAACTGACTTTTGAGTGGAAGCTGAATAAGGCGGGAAACAGCGGTGTGAAATACAACGTGTCGGAAGAGATGTCACAGGAATATGGATCAGGATTTTCGGCACTGGGTTTTGAATATCAGTTGCTGGATGATGATGATGAATCCTACAGGGGTGTATTAAAACCGGCACAGTTCACCGGCTCCCTCTATGATCTGATACCCTCGCGGAATGTTGCTCTCAGACCTGTCGGGGAGTTCAACAGCAGCAGGATAATAGTTGACGGTGATCATGCCGAGCACTGGCTGAACGGGATCAGGGTGCTTGAATACGATTTCGGGTCACAGGAACTGGAAGAGGCATACAGGGACAGTAAATTCAGCAAAATACCGGATTTTATCAGGAAACGGAAGGCACATATCGTTTTACAGAACCATAATGATGAATCGTGGTTCCGGAATATCAAGATAAGGATAATTGATTGATTGCCGGCAGCTGGTTTTCTGCTTCAGATGAATACCAGGGCATCCTTTATTACCCTGCTGTTGTTGGTGCCGTAAAGTTTTATCCCGACACAGGGAATGGCATCCTGGAGTATGTCCTGAACAGGGATCAGTGCATCCCTGATATCATCTATATCGTTCATGTCATCATACTCTTCCAGAGGCATATAAAGATGAATATACAGAATGTACTCCGGGTCGTTTATTTTTTTGAGTATTACCAGTATTCTGGAAAGCCACATCATTGATGCGGTATTGAAATACTCAATATCCAGCCTCAGGTTGGTGATTGGTTTGGCTTTTAACGCATACTCACTTACCCAGTTCAGGACCGGCTCATAAACCTTTGCCGCATTTTCAGGAATTGATTTTCCGGAAAACACCAGCTCGCCGGAATCCTTATTCAGGTCAATCCTGGGAGTTTTTGCAGTTTTTTCAAGAGTGAAATTATTAAGTGACATTTTTTTAAAAAAATATGGCAGAAGAAAACTAGGCAATACAGTTTCAAAAATACTTGATATGGTGCTAAATGGAAAAATTTTTATCAAATACTATTGAACAATAGTCAATAAAATCGGCATTTTATCAACAAATTTCCCTTTCGGGCCAATTGCGGGATCAATTCCCCGGTATGGCCTGCAGACTGAATCCGGAATGAATTCCATCTGTCTGACAGCTTCTTTAACAAATTTTTAACTTTCATCTTTTTTATTTTTCCCTGTTTTGAAATAATTTCAGCCGTTATTTTAAAGCAACCCGCAAGAAAAACAGATATTTTATGGATATTGTGATTGAAAATCTCACCAAGCGATACGGTGTCCAGAAAGCCGTTGACAATATTTCGCTCAGGGTGGCAACAGGTGAGATTCTGGGTTTCCTCGGACCCAACGGAGCAGGAAAGACCACCACAATGAAAATCATTACCAATTTTATAACTGCTGATGAGGGAGAGGTTTATATCGGCGGCAGATCGCTCAGGGATGATCCGCTTGAAATAAAGAGGCATATCGGCTATCTTCCGGAGAATAATCCCCTCTATCAGGAAATGCCGGTAATTGATTACCTGGAATTCTGCGCACTGATAAACAATATTGAAAAGCACAGGGTGGCGGGAAGAGTTGCCGAGATGATCCGTATTACCGGCCTGAACAGCGAGAAACATAAGAAGATTGCCGAATTGTCGAAAGGATACAGACAGAGAGTCGGTCTGGCCCAGGCTATGATCCATGATCCGGAAATACTCATTCTGGACGAGCCCACATCCGGACTGGATCCCAACCAGATAGCCGAGATACGCAAGCTGATACGCGAGCTGGGAAGGGAAAAGACAGTAATTCTCAGTACCCATATCCTGCCGGAAGTGGAGGCTACCTGCGACAGGATTTTCATTATAAACAAGGGGAGGCTTGTTGCTGACGGTACTGCCGAGAGTCTGAGGAAAAAGGCACAGGGTTCCGACATATTGCGCGTGAGAATTGAGGATGGCGATATAGATCAGATTTTCAAGGCACTGCAATCCTTAAAGGCAGTGTCAATGGTTGATTTTGCCGACAGGCAGAAAAACAGGTTTGATGTTCATTGCAGGAGCGAGGAGGTGAAACGTGATATTTTCAGGCTCTGCGTTGAACGGAACTGGGTACTTACCGAAATAACGCCATTTGAAACCAGGCTTGAGGATATTTTCCGGGAACTGACAATGAATTAATTCTGAATAAGCATGAAAACAATCTGGATAATAGCAAAACGGGAAGTGAATTCATATTTTGATTCGCTTACGGCAGTTATAATGATAGTGTTATTCCTGGGCTTCAGCGGATTCTTTACCTGGATATCGGGTTCGGACATTTTTTTTCTCGGGCAGGCGAGCCTGAGATCCTTTTTCGGAATTGCCTACTGGACACTCTTCTTTTTTATACCGGCTCTCACCATGAAGACTTTTGCCGAAGAAAACAAGAGCGGCACAATTGAAATGCTCCTGACAAAACCTGTAACCGACCGCCAGGTGATCCTTGGCAAATATTTTGCAACACTGATACTCATAGCAATAGCCCTTGCTCTCACACTTCCCTATGTGATCACGGTTTCAAAAATAGGGAACCTGGATGCTGGCGGAACCTTCTGCGGATATCTTGCCCTTCTGCTGATCAGTGCGGCATATGCAAGCATCGGACTGTTTACAAGCAGTATTACATCAAACCAGATAGTGGCATTTCTTTCTGCACTTTTTATCGGACTTTTTTTCCATATAATCTTTCAGATCATTGCCGGAGGAATGAAAGGATTCCTGGGACAGATTGTAAACTATCTCAGCATTACCTTCCATTTTGAAAGCCTTGCCCGGGGAGTCCTTGATTCAAAGGATGTTATCTATTTTGCATCAATAATTTTCATGGGATTATTCCTTACGGAAGTTTCCCTTTCAAAAAGAAATGCCTTTAACTAATCAGACTGATCATGGTCCGTTGATCCGTCAATAATTCAGAAAACGATTATGAGGAAAGCAAAAATAACATCAACAATTATCATCGTCACAATGATTGTGGTCGTTATAAATATTCTTTCAAAAAGCTACAATTTCAGGCTCGATTTTACCGAGGGTAAGGAATACACACTCAGCAAGGCAACCAGGGATATTCTTGAAGGTCTTGACAAACCTGTCACGGTCACGGCATATTTTTCTAAAGATCTGCCGCCGCATATCGGCAGCATATCTGATCACCTCAGGGATATGCTGATTGAATATGGCAACAGGTCAAAGGGTATGGTGGTATTTAAATTCGTCAATCCCAATGAACAGGAGGATCTGGAACAGGAGGCGATGAAAAATGGTATTCAGCCGGTGATGATAAATGTGAGGGAAAAAGACCAGGTGAAGCAGCAGAAAGCCTATCTGGGAGCTGTTGTTTCGGTTGGCGACGACAGGGAGACCATACCTTTTTTCCAGCCGGGTGCAGCCATGGAGTATGCCCTTACCACCTCAATCAAAAAACTATCCATAACTGACAAGCCGGCAATAGCCCTGATCCAGGGGCACGGGGAACCGTCATTAAATGAAATGCCCCAGGTTTATGCGGAATTAAGCGTATTATACAATGTTGAGCCTTTTACCATGACCGATACGACAAACATTCCGGACAGGTATAAGACCATTGCCATTGTCCGGCCTTCTGATACAATAAGTTCAAATCATTTCGGGCAGCTTGACCGTTTTCTCGCCAGGGGAGGCAACATATTCCTTGCCCTGAATCGTGTGGAGGGAGATTTTTCAACAGCAACGGGTCATTCTGTTTCCACAGGGCTTGAACAATGGCTCCTGCAGAAAGGTCTGACGGTTGCGGACAACTTCGTTATTGATGCAAGTTGCGGGGCTGTGACTGTTCAGCAGCAGCAAGGCAATTTTATAATGACCACGCAGGTGTCATTCCCGTATTTCCCCATAATATCAAATTTCGCGGACAATTCAATTACCAGGGGTCTGGAATCTGTCGTGCTGCAGTTTGCGAGTCCGATCATTTTCAGTGGTGACAGTACAAAAAAATTCACTCCCCTGGCGTTTTCCTCGGAAAGATCAGGAACCCTAAGCGCTCCTCTGTATTTTGATATTGAAAGGCAGTGGACGGAAAATGATTTTCCCATGTCTGACATTGCAGTGGCCGGAATTCTTGAAGGAAAGTTGTCAGGCGACCTGAATTCCAGAATAGTACTCGTTTCTGACGGGGATTTTGCAGTAAGCGGCCAACAGCGCGGCCAACAGCTGCCTGCAGACAATATCAGCCTTATGGTCAATTCCATTGACTGGCTCTCGGATGATACCGGACTCATTGATCTCAGGACAAAGGAAGTGACATCAAGACCCATAAAGGAGATATCTGACGGCAGCAGAAGTTTTCTGAAATGGTTCAATTTCCTTCTGCCCATAGTTCTCATAATTGTATATGAACTGATAAGAATGCAGATCAACCGCAACAGACGGATTAAAAGAATGGAGGTAAGCTATGAGTAGAAGATTTAACAACAGGAAGTTACTGGTAGTCCTGGGAGGATTGCTGATACTGCTTTTGCTTACGCTGGTAATTAAAATCCCACGTGAAAGATCGACTCTGAAGGGCACTCTGGTTGCATTTGACACGGCCGGCGTGGAGCTTATCACTATTGTTCCGAAGGCCGGATTGTCGGAGGAATTCAGGTTCACGCGCAATAATGGCAGGTGGAACATAATCCAGGGCGAAACAGTTGCCGTCCCGGTGCAGGGTGCTGTTGAAAATATCCTTTCGGGGATAATGGCAATAAAGCCACAGACACTGGCCGCTGTGGGTAAATCAGCGCAGGAGGAATATGAGCTTACTGACAGCCTTGCAACCAGAATAAAAGTTACAGGCAAAAGGGGCAGGAAGCTTGCCGAAGTGCTGATCGGTAAATTTAGCTACAGACAGTCTGCCAGTCCCTATGCAGGCTACGGAAGAAACAACTTCGATGTCACCACCTACGTAAGACTTGCAGGAGAAGAGGAGATTTATGCTGTTGATGGCTTTCTTGCCCTTACCTTCAGCGGCGGATTCAACGACTGGAGGGATAAAACATTTATAAGGTGCAAGCGGGATGACATAAACAGAATAACATTCACTTATCCTGCCGACAGCAGTTTCAGTCTTGTAAAAAGGGATTCGTTCTGGTTTGCCGGCAATCAGAAGGCGGATTCGCTTAAGGTTGCTGACTATCTCAGTTACCTGAGCCTGGCTGAAGGAAGGGAATTTGCCGATACTTTCCGGCCCGGTTCCTATCCGTCGTACCAGATACTCATCGAGGGGAACAACCTGCTCAGTATAACAGTGAAATGCTTCCGGGACGGGGATGATCAGTTTATCCTTAATTCAAGCCTTAATCCCGGGGTATATTACAGCAGTGACAGGGACGGCATGTTTGCGGAATTATTCAAACCGCGGAATCACTTTTTCTGATTCACCGTTTTTCTGATTCACTGTTTTTCATCTTTAATAACGGCATTTGCGGGCCGGTTGCGAACTCTGTAATTTGACGGATTCCGGGAGGCGCAGGGTGATATGCTTAAATAATTTTTAGTAAATTGTGTCCTTTAATTTTAATCCGGAAATCATGAAAAGGACGATGATTTTAATTTTCCTTCTGGCATTCAGTATTATTTCTGATGCCCAGTTGAGGGTTGGTGTTGCCAGGAAATCAATTACCCCGGAAACACCTTTCTGGCTGACAGGCTATGCAAGCCGTGACAGGCCGTCCACGGAAGTATTACACGATCTGTGGGCAAAAGCGCTGGTAATAGAGGAAAACAGCAGGAGCAGGATAGTCATCGTAACAACTGATATTCTCGGCTTATCCCGCGACATATCGGAAGAGGTTTCCCGAAGGGTTCTGGCTGAACATGGGATGGACCGCTCGCAGCTTATTCTCAGTTCGTCGCATACTCATTCCGGACCGGTAATATGGCCGGCACTCAGTGTCATCTTCGATTTTGACCGGGAAGATCAGAAAACCGTGATGAGATATGCAGAGAAGCTTACTGATGATATTGTGGAAGTTGTGAATATGGCGTTTTCAGCGATGGAACCGATGCAGCTCTCGTACGGCAGGGGAAATGCTGACTTTGCAATAAACCGCCGTCAGGCCACGGACAAGGGTGTGGTAATCGGACTGAATCCTGCCGGGACTGTTGATCATGATGTGCCCGTTCTGAAGGCAGCTGATATGAATGGCAACGTGAAGGCGGTTCTTTTCGGATATGCATGTCACAATACCACTTCGGCTTCATATCTGATTAACGGCGATTATTCCGGTTTTGCACAGATTGAAGTGGAGAAGATGTTCCCGGGAGCTGTTGCCATGTATATGGCGGGCTGTGGCGCAGATCAGAATCCCAATCCGAGAGGTTCGGTGGAGCTGGCTGCTGAACATGGCAGATCCCTTGCTGAAGCAGTTAATACTGCCATGAAAGGAGAAATGAAACCTGTAAGGCCTCCTCTTCGTACAAGCTATATCGTGACGGAACTGCATTTCCGGCCTTTTGACCCCGGAATATACCGCAGGGAAATGACAGGAGAGGATATCTATATGCAAAGACGTGCCAGGCTTATGCTGGAGGCTTATAACAAGGGATGGGATGTTTCCACGTACCGCTATCCCGTTCAGGCAGTGAGGTTCAGTAATGATTTCACCATTCTTGCGCTCACCGGGGAGGTTGTACTGGACTATTCCATTGCCGCCAGGGCCAGGTTCCCCCGTGAAAACATGTTCGTGGCAGGGTATTGCACCGAGGTACAATGCTACATACCTTCAAAAAATATACTTCGCGAAGGAGGATATGAGCCTGAAAGCAGTATGATATATTATGGATTTCCGGGGTCGTTCACAGAAGATGTTGAAGACAGGGTAATGGATGCTGTTGCCCTGGTAATGAAGCGCAGCGGGGCAGGGAGATGATAATGGCCTTCTCCGGCACACGGAACCTGAAAAACTGTTTTTCAGTAATGACTTGTTGAACCAATATTATCACTGATGAAAAAATTGCTGATCGTTTTATGCCTGATTACGGTAGTGGCAGGGCAAGCTGCAGCCCAGGACTACAATACCGGTATCGGATTCCGGGGCGGACCCTTCAATGGTGTGACAGTCAAACATTTTATAAAACAAAATGGAGCTGTTGAAGTGCTTATGGCATCAAGGTGGAGGGGCTTTGAGGCAACCGGGCTGTATGAAATCCATTACGATATCAGGAATGTTGACAGGCTGAAGTTTTATTTCGGAGCAGGAGGACATCTTGGCGTTTACAACGGTAAACATACAGGCTGGAATGATAATGAGGGCGCCTATCTGGTTCTGGGTGCTGATCTGGTTCTCGGTATTGAATACAGTTTCAGGGAGTTGCCCATAAACCTTGGATTTGACTGGAAACCGGCTTACAATATTCTGGGATCAAGGTTTGTGGCTGACGGAGCTGCCTTTTCTATAAGATTTATTTTCTGACAGATATTTCCCTGCAACTGCATATCAGGCTGTTTTCTCCTGATTTCAACAATTCTTTAAATAAAGCGGAGGATTTTCAGATTAATTCAAAAAAGCAGTTACAATTCATCTGTAATTATTAATTTTAGATTGATTTACCAAACTCAATCTGAAAATATACTATGAGAACAAATCTGACAATCTTAATTCTTTTATGCCTGATTCCCTTAACCGGATCATCCCAGGGCAAGTTCAACGGACTTGATCTGAATATGGGAAATCTTTACAGGCTTTCGGATGCCAAATCCCGTTCAATAAGCCCTGAAAACTTCACCGGTGAAAAGGGCAGAGGTGGTATGGCTGATCCTGCAGACAGGGATAAACCCAATGTTGCCAATTCGGCCAGTGCAGCACGTGATCTCGGGCAGGGCTGGAAAGTTAATCCTTTTGTCAGGATTAAACCGGGCGAGACTTTTACCCTTGCCGAAATTGACGGTCCAGGTGCAATTCAGCATATCTGGATGACTCCCGCAGGCAACTGGCGCTTTTCCATTCTTCGCATTTACTGGGACAATGAGAAGGAACCTTCAGTGGAATGCCCCGTCGGTGACTTTTTCGGAATGGGCTGGGGCAGCTATGCACAGCTATCCTCGCTGGCGGTATGCGTGAATCCGGGAAGTGCATTCAACTGCTACTGGACCATGCCATTCAGGAAAAAATGCAGGATAACAATGGAGAACACAGGGGATACTGATCAGATGACACTGTATTATCAGATTGATTATACTCTTACTGATGTCCCGGCGGATGCAGCCTATTTCCATGCTCAGTTCCGCAGGCTTAATCCCAATGTGACTTCCGATTATACCATCGTTGACGGCATCAGGGGAAAAGGCCATTATGTTGGGGTGTATATGGCCTGGGGTGTCAACAACAACGGCTGGTGGGGAGAAGGTGAAATCAAGTTTTTCATGGATGGGGACAGCAAGTTTCCGACCATATGCGGAACCGGAACCGAAGATTATTTTTGCGGCTCATATGATTTTGACACCCGGAAAAAGAATCCGGCAGGCGTTGAGGAGGTTAACTATACTGAATTTTGTACGCCCTATGCCGGATTACACCAGGTGATCCGGGGAGACGGCCATTACAACGTGATGCAGCGTTTTGGCATGTACCGCTGGCATATCCTTGATCCCATACGTTTTGAGAAAGATCTGAGGATAACCATACAGGATCTGGGATGGCGGCATGGCGGAAGATACCTTCCCCAGAAATCCGATATCGCCTCGGTATGTTACTGGTATCAGACCGAGCCGCATGCAAAATTTCCTGCGATACCGGGCTGGAGAGAACTTGAGGTAAACTAACCGGGGAAATATTATATGCATATTGAAAATCAATACATAAAAAACCATATATTTAAAATCGGAATTTATTGAATCAGAAGACGGGGCGCAATACGCTTCGTTTAACGGTGGCTACATTGCAACATGTTGGGATTACAGGACCTGTTGGAAGCAACAATTACAGAACCAATAATCAGAGAATCATATATTATAGAATCAATAATTATAAAACCTAAAAGATGGAAAACGATAAACAATCAAAGGCGAATATTCAAAAAGGGACAGGGCGGCGGAAATTCATTGCCAGTGCAGCAATGGCCACCATCGGCACTATTGGTGCAGCCGGTATTATTTCCTCATGCAGCAGGAAGCCAAAAGAAAAATTACCCGTACTTCTTAATGAAGCTCCGGATGGCAGGGTACTTAAGGCCGGTCTTATAGGATGCGGCGGAAGGGGTACCGGTGCGGCAGTCAATTTTCTGGATGCCGGCCCCAATCTTGAGATCACTGCCCTTGGTGATATTTTTCAGGACAAGATAGACAACTGCAGGGCACAGCTTAAAAAGCAGAAAAATGTGGAAATAGCGGATGACAAATGTTTTGTGGGGTTTGACTGTTACCAGAAAGTAATAGATTCGGGTGTTGATCTTGTTCTTCTCTGTACCCCTCCGCATTTCAGGCCGGCACACATTGAAGCCGCAGTAAATGCAGACAAGCATATTTTCCTGGAAAAACCCTGTGCCGTTGATCCTGTCGGGGCAAGATCTGTTCTTGTGTCGGTGGAGAAGGCAAAGCAGAAGGGCCTGTGCATGGTAAGCGGTACTATATACCGGGTATCAAAAGACTATATGGAAACCAGGAGAAGGGTAATGAACGGGGCAATAGGAGATATTGTAAGTGCCCATGTAATAAGAAACGGTGGTTCCCTGTGGGTCAGATCCCGGCAGCCGGGCTGGACCGACATGGAATACATGCTCAGAAACTGGGGCAATTTCTGCTGGCTTTCAGGAGATCATATTGTTGAACAGTTCATTCATCAGATTGACGTGATGAACTGGTATATGGGGGAGAACCCGGTCAGGGCAATAGGCTGGGGCGGACGCCAGAGAAGGGTTACCGGTGATCAGTATGATTTTTTCAGTATAGAATACGTGTATGAGAACGGAATGCACACACACTGTGCAGCCAGGCAGATTTCAGGATGTTCAAACCTTACCCGCGTGCATATTGCCGGAACAGAGGGATATGCAGATGCAACAGGAGCCATTTACAACTGGAAGGGGGAAGAAATATGGAAATACCCGAGGCCGGAAAAGGATGATCCTGATCAGACCTGGGCAGTCAAGGATCCTTTCGTTCAGGAACATATAAATCTGGTAACCGGCATCCGCACAGGAAATGTTGTTAACGATGCTGAGGCCCAGGTGATGTCGACCCTTGTTGCAGTTATGGGGAGAATGTCGGCATATACCGGCAGGGATGTTACCTGGGAGGAAGTGATCAATTCCGACATGCGGCTTGGACCGACGGTCTATGAATTCGGACCGGTTGAAGGCATACCGGAAACCATTCCCGTGATAGGTATTGAAGCAAAGGTGGGTTGATTCTTTAACGGCAGATCAGAAGCAGAACCGTTGTTTTCATCCTGACAGGGTATGCTTCTTCTCCGCTGAGACATTGTGGGGAAGGACGGGAAATGTAACAGGAAATTCTTAAATTACAATAAATTAATTCTATATGAACAGACGTCAGTTTACAAAACGGACTGTCATGGCGTCAGCTGTGGCATCGTTTGCACCGGTACAGAGCTTTTCGAAGCTGCTTTCCCCTCCCGCCAGAGCCATTAAAAAAGGTATAATGTGGGGGAGCAACGGAGTCGGAAAAACCGTTGCAGAGAAATTCCGGTCTGCAAAGGCTGCGGGTTTCGATGGCATTGAACCAATGAGTCACCTTAACCGGGATGAAGTTCTAAGGGCTATGAAAGAAACCGGTTTATCTGTTCCAAGTGTTTGTGGTGAAATGCACTGGAAGTACCTTCTGTCGGATCCGGATCCCGCGATACGCGAAAAAGGTGTTGAGGCCCTGAAGCTGTCAATCGAAGATGCCAGTGCCTATGGGGCGGATACAGTACTCCTTGTTCCCGGGAGGGTAAGTGAAACGGTAACGTATGACGAATGCTGGAAGAGATCCACGGATGAGATCAGAAAGGTTATTCCCCTGGCGGAAAAACTGAAGATCAGGATTGCGATCGAGAATGTCTGGAACAATTTCCTGCTGAGTCCTCTGGAAGCTGCAAATTATGTTGATCAGTTCCAGAGTGAGGCTGTCGGGTTTTATTTCGACTGCGGCAATATCCTGGTTTATGGCTGGCCGGAGCAGTGGATAAGGATCCTGGGCAAAAGGATTGCCAAGGTTCATATCAAGGAATACAGCCGGAAGATAGGTGACAGTCAGGGTAAATCGGCAGGATTCAGGGTTGACCTGCTCGAGGGTGATGTTAACTGGCCTGAAGTGATGAAAGCCCTTGATGACATAGGTTATTCGGGCTGGGCAACCATTGAACAGCCGGGCGGAAACACAGCTGAGGGTCTGAAGGATCTGTGTGACAGGCTGATCCGCATAATAGCCAGTTGAGAACAGGGCCAGCTGAGAAAACGGCCAGCTGAAAATATTGCCAGCTGAGAAAACGGCCAGCAGAGAGTATTGCCAGCTGAAAATATGGCCAGCTGAAAATACTGTCAGCTGCCTGAATATCATGCAGGCCTGTCCTGGTGAAGGGTAACTGCAACTTCTGCACCCTTTTTTTCGGCCGAAAGATAGCCGGCATAGATCGTAGCAATTGTATCGGCGGCGAGAATACTGTTGCTTTCAACAGGATCCCCGAATGCAGCTGTACGGTAGAATGCTTCCATTTCGTGCTGATAACCGGTGAACCAGCCTTCGTCGGGCGAAACGGATGACCATCCCTGTTTTGTTTCTGTCTTTTCGACTATGTAAACATCCCTGAAGTGCTTCTCATCGGGCGTGTATGCCTGCATTGCATTGTTGGGACTGATATTGCAGATTGTCCGGTGATTGTTAGTATTCACTTCTATCCAGTTGTGGACTCCTCCGAGTACCAGTTCACTTGCAAAAATATCCGCGAAGGTGCCGTCAGCAAAAACAACATGCATCAGAGCAAAGTCTTCAATATCGGTGTATGTGGTTCTGAGATGTCCCTGATCCATATAGCCCGGCATCCTGGTCACAGCATGAGTACGGGCTGTTATGGCAACGGGCCTTATCGGTTCACCAGTCCTTGCGAGGCCTTCAACCTGTTTGAAATACAGTGCGGCCGAAAGGGGATGACAGCCTTTCCCTATCATCGATCCGCCACCTGAGAATTTCCATTGCCCGTATGACAGGGAGTGGGATCCGGAGTGGGATTCCTCGCCATGCATCCAGATTATCTGTGCCTTCGTTTTGCGGAGCATGTCGCGTTCCTTCATGATGGCCGGAGCATAAATCCAGTTTTCGGCGTACATGATCCTTCCCCTGCTCCGTTTTTCTGCCTCAAGCATTCTCCCGCAACTGGCAAGTGCCTCACTGAGACCCTTCTCCCTTGGAAATGTATCACCGTGGAAGACAGGGCTTCCGTCTCCGAAATATCCTGTAAGGGGTTTCTCCACAATAACATGCCTGTTCTTCTCAAGGGCTGCAACAACTATTGGCTCATGTGTTGAAGGAGGGGTACAGACATGGACAACATCAACATCATCAATCAGTTCATCAATGCTGCTGTAAGCCTTCAGGTTCCGGGGCCCGGTGAATTGTTCAAGCCTTTCCCGTGTCGGGGAATAAGAGCCTGCAAGATCAACTTTTACGCTGAAGACCCTCAGTAATGCTTCGTAATGAAATTTTGCCGCAAATCCGGAACCTGCAATTCCGCAGCGGACTGTCTTTTTTGTCATGGGATGAATATTTTTTATTTGCCGGAATTGCTTACAAAGGCTATCTCCCGGCTGTCGGGTGACCATGACGGGACGTTGATGGTTCCCTGGCCCCCGTAAAGCCATGCGATAACTACGGGCTCTCCTCCTGATGCCGGCATCATTCTGAGCATTACTCTTTTATATGAAGGATGGGAATTCGGCTCTATGTCCGGAGGAAATGAAAGAAACACCATCCATTTCCCGTCAGGGGAAATGTGCGGGAACCAGTCATTGTATCCGTCGGAGGTCATCTGTTCCATTGATGATCCGTCGGGTTTCATTCTCCAGATCTGCATGGTGCCGTTGAGGTTGCCGTTGAAATATATATACCTGCCGTCGGGAGAATATTCGCATCCGTCAACATGCTGACCCTTTTCGATATTGGTAAGGGCAACTTCCTTTCCTCCCTTTATTGAATTCCTGTAAATATTGTAAACAGGGATATTGTTCCTTTGAGCCACATATATCACTTCCTTATTGTTCGGGGCCCATCCGTGCCAGTAGGAAGGGGTGTTTTCAGTAACCATTTTCGGGGTGCCTCCTTTCAGGGGAAGGACATACACTGTTGATCCGCCTCCGGGTAATCCTTCACGGTGATGACTGATGGCAAGCAGCTTGCCGTTGAATGATATTCCGTGGTCATTATTGTTGCGGTTGGCAAATCCGGTGTTTAATACAGCGGGTTCTCCTCCCGTGACCGGAATATTATAAAGAAGCCCGTCCATGTTGAACAGCAGCTTTTTCCCGTCCGGCATCCAGTTCGGGGCTTCAAACCTGCCGTTTTTTTCATAGATGACCATTCTTTTTCCGTCAAAAACATTCATTGTCTCCAGACGGCTGCCCGGGTATCCTTCCCTGTCGGGATTATAGTTTTCACTTACGGGTTTGTCAATGCGCACATTCCAGATGGTTGCCTCCTCTGTTGCATCGGGGTCATGCGCACATACAAAGAGGCCTGTGTAGATTTCATCCCGGAGGTTGATCATTTCATAGGATCCTATATCCTCCAGGGCTTTTCCCGGATGAGCGGCCCTCATAAAGATCAGTTTTCCCCGGCGTTCCAGCTGGAGGACTTCGTAATGCGAACCAGGGGCAAAAATTTCATCCTCAGGATCTTTCATCGGAGCTCCCCTGCTGTCTCTCCATTGCAGTACAGTGAGACCGTCACCGTGCAGTGCTGCTGAAATATGGGGGGAATCATCATCCAGGGTGTTTCTCAGCATCCAGCCTGTTTTTCTGTGAACAACAACACCTTCTCCTTCAAATCTGAAATTTGCCGTCAGAATAAAATCACCTTTCATCCTGTTGAAAAGGAAATGAAACTCATCTCTTTCAAACCAGATGTTATAGCCTGTTCCCCTGATTGAATAGCTCTGATCACTGCTGTTATATACCGAGGAACCACTGTTCCGCGGATTGCCTATATCGGCTGATGAGCTGAAAATGCCTGTCGGGGATTCCTGTGCCTTCAAACTGTAAATGAAGAGGCAGAAAAATAAAATCATTGTGTTTTTCATGTGCATAAGGGCTAAAAGGTATAAAATTATGAATTTTTAAATTATCACTTTGCAATTAACAGATGCAATCCTTCAATAACTGTTTGGAGATTTTCCGGGACAATGATAACGATATTATAATATTTATTTAGATTTATAAGCAGAATTCAACCTTTAATCAGAATTTTCAGAAATGAGAAACACTAAACCCGCCAGTCTTATATTACTTGTTGCCCTAATCGTATGTTCCTGCAGCAATGAATCAGGAACCTCTGTTCAGGATACGGAGCTGTGGTACAGACAGCCTGCCGCCGTCTGGACGGATGCACTGCCGGTCGGTAACGGCCGCCTGGGCGGAATGGTATTTGGCAGATACGATCATGAGATCATACAGCTTAACGAAGAGAGTGTCTGGGCAGGATCAAGGATAAATAACAATAATCCTGAAGCATTGGACAAGCTTCCTGAAATACAGGAGGCGATATTCAGAAACCAGTTTAAAAAGGCTTTTGAACTATCTGATAAATATTTGCTGGGAACCCCTCCCCGGATAAGATCCTATCAGCCGCTTGGCCATCTTTATATCAATTTCGGCAGCAGGGGCAGGCCCGTTTCCTACAGAAGATCGCTCAGCCTTAACAGCGGCGTTGCAAAAACAGAATATTCAGTTGACGGGAACAGGGTTATTCAGGAAGTATTTGTTTCAGCTCCCCATGATGTAATGGTGTTAAGCATTAAATCAGACAGGAATATGGACTTTGACCTGCTTCTTTCCCGGGAGCGGGACACTATGGATTTGCCTTCGAAACAGGGTGAGAGACGGGTGCCGGGTCATTACATAAATGAATACGGAAACGAGAATGGCATAGCTTTCTTCAGGGGTCAGATTGTAGATTTTGATTCACCTCTCAGGGGGCCGGGGGGAAAGCACATGAGATACTCTGCAGCCATGAAGCTTTTAAAAGGCGGGAAAAAGGGCCTGCAGCCCCTTATATCGGATACTTCGGCAGGATTCCGTGTTCAGTCGGCAAGAGAGGTTGTTATTATTCTTACGGGTGCCAGCGATTACAACTCGGAAAAACTTGATTCTGATGCTTCGCTGGATCCTCTTGGAGCCTGTCTGGATAAACTTTCAGATGCATCCCGTTGCACTGCCGGGAAGCTGAGAAAGATTCATGAAAAGGATCACAGGGAAATGTTTGAGAGGGTGTATTTTTCACTTGGAGATGATCCCGGCCGGGAACTGGCTACCGATGAACGTCTGGAATTACTTAAGTCGGGAGGCAGTGATAACGGGCTTATTCCGCTGTATTTTCAGTACGGACGCTATCTTCTTATGGCTTCTTCCAGAAACCCCGGGGTATTGCCTGCCAACCTTCAGGGAATCTGGAACGAGCATTATGAAGCACCCTGGAATTCCGATTTTCATACCAATATTAATCTTCAGATGAACTACTGGCCTGCAGAAGTTTGTAACCTGCCTGAAACGTCGGAGATACTCACCGGATTCATGGAAAAACTGACGGTTCCGGGGGGGATCACTGCCAGGGAGATGTATGGCGCGGGAGGATGGACCCTGCATCATCTTACTGATCCTTTCGGCAGAACAGGAGTGGCAGACGGTGTCTGGGGAATCACTCCCCTTAACGGTCCCTGGATGACATTTCCTGTATACGAACATTTCCTGTTTACGGCAGATACTGCATTTCTTGAAAAAAGGGCCTATCCGCTGCTTAAAGGCTCCGCTGAATTTGTACTGGATTTCCTTATTGAATCGCCGGAGGGCTATCTGGTTACCAATCCTTCACATTCCCCTGAAAACAATTTCAGAGTTCCCCGGACAGGAGAAATTTCAGCACTTACCTATGCAGCCACAACCGATATTGAACTTATTAATGCCCTGTTTGATTATTGTACAGAGGCAGCAAATATGCTTGACAGAGATCATGAGTTTGTCTCTCAGCTTATTGCTGCCAAAAAGAAACTTCCCCCGATTCAGATAAACTCCAGGGGAGTCATTCAGGAATGGATAAAGGATTATGATGAACCTGAACCGGGGCACCGTCATATGTCACACCTTCTCGGTCTTTATCCGCTGGCTCAGTTTACTCCTGAAACTCCGGAACTTTTTGAGGCCGCCAGGGCGACGATAGGGAGAAGGCTTTCATTCGGCGGCGGGCATACGGGATGGAGCAGGGCGTGGATTGTCAATCTGTTTGCACGTCTGCAGGACGGGGAAAAAGCCTATGAAAACCTCCTGGAATTATTGAGGAAATCAACCCTGAATAATCTTTTTGACACCCATCCGCCCTTTCAGATTGACGGCAACTTTGGAGGCACTGCCGGAATTGCTGAAATGCTGATACAATCGCATGGCAATATTATAAGACTGCTTCCGGCAGTTCCCCGTGATTGGAAAAGCGGTGAGGTGAAAGGCCTGTGTGCAAGAGGAGGTTTTGTGATTGACATGAAATGGAATGATAACAGGCTTCAGCACGTGACTGTTTTTTCAAAGAAGGGCGGTGACTGCACTCTGGTTTATGCCGGGGAGAAACATAAAATAAGCTTGAGGGCAGGAGACAGGGAAACCATTGTTTTTTAGCTGTCAGAATTTTCCTGATTTTCTTTGAGAGGATTAATCCTTTTGATAAGACGATGATGAAGTTTCGTAATCCTGAAGGGATTCTACTATTTACGGGATAATTTTCACATGCAATAAAGCAATTGATTAGATAAAATTGGATATTTTTAACAGTTTATAGATTACTTCAGATTTTCTGTATATTAATTCAAATAATACCACATATGGATGATCTTCTGATTAAACTTTCCCGTTGCGTTGAGCTGGGGAAAACCGACAAATCCTCACCCTATCCCCCCGACATGAAAGGTCAGGATGGTGCCGATGAGCTTGCCAGACAGGCTCTGGACAAAGGTATAACACCTGATTCCATACTTGAGGAAGCCCTTATTCCGGCAATGGCAATAGTGGGCAATAAATTCAGCAACAAGGAGATATACGTTCCTCAAATGCTGATGGCCGCCAAGGCCATGAACAGTGCAATGAAGCATCTCAAACCCTATTTTCAGTCGGGTGAAACCAGGAGAAAAGGTAAATTCATTATCGGAACCGTATCCGGCGATCTGCACGATATAGGCAAGAATCTTGTTGCCATGATGATAGAGGGAGGAGGCTGGGAAGTCATTGATCTCGGAGTTGATGTATCAACAGAGAAGTTCCTGAAGGCACTTGAAGATAATCCCGGGGCTTTCATAGGACTTTCTGCTCTTCTGACCACCACCATGGAGAATATGAAAAAGACAGTATCAGCTGTCAGGGAGAAATATCCTGCATCAAAAATACTTGTGGGTGGTGCGCCGGTGACCATGGACTACTGTCAGAAGATCGGCGCCGATTTCTACTCGCCCGACCCGCAGGGTGCGGTGAACTATCTGGGCCGGATGGTATGAAGACAACACTAAGGGGCAGGACCCGGGAAGTTGTTATTGACACAGAGGGCCCTGTTGTCATTATCGGTGAGAATATCAATCCGACAAGAAGGAGCAGGCTTGTTTCTACCCTTCAGCAGGGAGATTTTGAATATGTCCTTGAACTTGCCGAAAGCCAGATCAGTGCCGGTGCGGATATACTTGATGTGAACGTCGGATTCCCCGGGGTTGATGATGTGAAGCTTCTGCCGGAAACAGTCATGCGCCTGCAGGACAGGTTCGATATTCCCCTGTGTCTTGATTCGCCCAATCCGCGGGCCATTGAAGCAGCACTGAAAGTTGCCGCGGGCAAATGCCTGATAAATTCGGTGAATGGGGAAGAGGATTCCCTGAATGCCTTCCTGCCGCTTGCCAGGGATTATGGTGCTGCAATAATAGGTTTGTGTATGGATGATGACGGAATCACCCATGATCCGGAGAAGAGACTGGCAATTGCCGGAAAGATAGCCGAACGGGCAGCCAGGACCGGCATCAGCGAAGAAGATGTTATTATTGACCCTCTTGCCATGGCTGTAAGCGCCGACCCCAAAGCCTGCCTGGTTACGCTTGAGACTATCGGGCTTGTCAGCAAGAAGCTTGGACTTAATATTACACAGGGAGCAAGCAACATATCCTTCGGTCTGCCCGGCAGGGAATTCCTGAATTCTGCCTACATGGTCCTGTCAATCTATAACGGCCTTAGCTGTCCGATTGCAAATCCTGAAAAGATTACTCCGATAATACGGGCTGCCGATCTGATACTTGACAGGGATGATTATGCCATCAGGTTTGTTGAATATTTCCAGAGCAGGCAATAGATGTCGGGTATAAAACCTTCCAGGAGATGGCAGCCGGCTTTTTATCCGTTTAAAAAAGAAAAACCCGGGGCAAGGCTTCTTGCCAGGGTTGAACTTCTGGTCAAGGGGCCGTTGTGGGGATGCAGGATGTGCGGGAACTGTCTTTTGCAGGAAACGGCATTCATCTGTCCCATGGAATGCCCCAAGGGGCTGAGGAATGGTCCCTGCGGGGGTATAACACCCGAAAAGAACTGCTATGTTGATGAAACCCGCAAATGTATCTGGTACGCAATCTACAGCCGGGCCCTTAAAAAGGGAAGGGAGGAAAGACTTCTTGAAGTTCTGCCTCCTCTTGACTGGAACAAGACCGGTACCGAGACCTGGGGAGATGTGATAAGAGAGATAAGGAAAGCAGGTGCACTCAAATTCATAAAAGGAAATCTTTCATCGGATAAGAAAAAAAGGACAGAGACCCGGGAATCCGTTTTCAGGGCGGTCAGACAGCCTTCATGGTGGAACGGTGATTCGGAGTACCATCCTCCTGCCTATACCGAACCGGTCTCGGGATTTGAGAGAAAACTACGCAATGGAGAATTCGTTCTGACAACCGAGGTTTCTCCTCCCCTGGGGGCGAATACCGGTCATCTTGCAAGGAAGATTGAACTTGTCAGACCTTATGTGGCGGCGGTCAATTTCACGGATTCATCCTCGGCAAGTCCGAGAATGTCAAGTCTGGCCTGTTCCGGAGTTGCGGCAGGCCTGGATGCGGAAGCAGTTCTTCAGATAACTGCCCGGGATACCACAAGAACCGGTCTCCAGGCTATGGCCACCGGTGTTGCCCGTTTTGGCGTGAAAAACATACTCTGCCTTACAGGTGACAGTCCGGGGGTTGGTCCATCGCCGGCAGCCAGCCTGAATTTTACAGACCTTGATTCGGTGCAGATGCTCTGGATATTGAGGAGAATGAGAGATGAGGGAATCTATCTCGACGGAAGGAAAACAAAATATCCCCCGGAGTATTTTCTGGGTGCAGCTTCTTCTCCCTTTGCTTCAGAACCAGTTCTTCAGGCCATAAAAGATCAGAAGAAAGTTAATGCCGGAGCACAGTTTCTTCAGACAAATATTGTTTTTGACCCGGAAAGACTTGATCTCTGGCTTGAGGAGCTCGACAAAAGGAGTGTTCTTGACAAGGTGTTCATCCTTGTCGGCGTGGCTACGATGAAGAGCCTGAAGCTTGCGAGATATCTTCATTACAGGGTTCCGGGGGTATTTCTTCCTGACAGGATCCTTGCCCGGATGGAAAAGGCAGGAGACGGGGAAGCAGAGGAAGGCTTTCAGATTGCACTGGAAACCATCACTTCCCTGAAAAATAAAAAAGGGATTAACGGATTGCATATTATGACCCTCGGATGGGAAGAGATAGTGGGAAGAATAGTGAAAGAGTCCGGACTATGATGTATGAAACCTTCAGTTTTGACTTCAGACAGCTCGGGATAACTGTTACACAGCTGCAGAAAGACATGGGTTACCGGAAAGAAGCCCCTGACGCTTCTGTTGACCTGATTATATCGGAAGTTCTGGAGGAATGTGAAACACTGGGCAGTATAAGGGCGGAGTACAGGATCTTTGAGAATATAGAATTTGATCCTCTGTCAAGGGGACTCAAAATAGAGAACATCTTTTTCGGTATAAATGAAATTGTTTTTAATCATCTGGCCGGATCGGAACTAATAGCTGTTTTTCTCAGTACAGCAGGTGAAGAAACCGCCATCCGGGGCAGGGAAGCCGCTAATGCCGGAGATCCGCTCAAGGGCTTTGCCTATGATGTAATAGGCAATGAGATTGTTGAAGGAGCTGCAGAGCTGATGAATAAAGAACTGGATAAAAGGTTTGTCCGTGAAGGCATGAATCTGACAAACCGTTTTACGCCCGGATACTGCGGCTGGAATGTGAGCGATCAGCATAAGTTATTTACTCTTATGCCGGACAATTTCTGTGATATATCCCTGACGGAATCCGCCCTGATGAAACCGGTAAAATCCATTAGCGGCTTCATAGGCATCGGCAGGGAAGCAAAACGTGTTCATTCGGTCTGCCGTTTTTGCAACATGAAAGACTGTTTTTACCGTCGACCGTAATAAGGATTTTACAGTGTCCATAGAAGTTTCACAGGGCCGGCTGAGGTTATTATGGAATTATGAAAAAGCTTCCTAATACCAGACAAAGAATTTACATGGTCCGGCAGAAACTTCACCTGATCAGACAAAGGATTACAGGATCATCCGGATTTATCTGAGAACCTTATATTTATCAAACTGTCCGGCTATATCCGCATCTGTATGAGTTCCTGAATGAACCAGCACCCTGTATCTCAGCACAAGCGCGGTGCCTTTTTTCAATTGAGTATCAGTATCGTTCGGGGGCCAGTACATAGGAGTCGGCGACATGAATCCATAATCTCTGGTGAACCACGGCGAGGGGTACCAGGGATTGGAAGGATGCTGTAAAATTGCAAGTCCTTCCACAGCATTACCCCTTTTTCCGTAAAAATCCATCCATGCAGAATTTTTACCGAAAGTATCCTTTTCTCCCTTTGCTCCTTCGGCATTTATCATGGTGCCGCCGCTGGTGACTGCCAGGTCGGCTGCCATCCTTGCGCTGAAAAGTGAATGGTTTGTTTTTCTGATCACGACATCCATCAGCATTTCCATACTGATTTCCACATCGATCTGATAAATTGTTTCCGAAGGAGAGCTTATTATGTATTTCCTGCTATCCTTTACCGGGGAAAGGGCTCCCGGCCGGCTCCATATGCATTCGTCACTTATTACCACCGAATCACCGCCCTGTTTTTCTATACGGGCATTTACTGAAATAATTCTTCCGCGTTCAAGTCCTTCCTGCCAGTAGTTGCCTCCGTTCACCATGTCGCAGCCGAAAAAGAGGGATGTGTGATGGGGGTAAACGGCGTTTCTCATTGATGTTACCGAACCTCCCGAAACAGGTCCGTTCAGGGGATAAAAGAAAGGATATTTCTCATCTTCAGAAAAAACATAGCTGGTAAAAAACCTGCCGTTTATTGTGACATTTATTTTTGATCCGGTTTTTTCGGCAGTAATCTTTGCTGCTGACAGGGAAAAGGATAGTATGAGGCCCGATGTGAACATCAGGCCTCTGGAAAGAAAATTTTTCATTACAGGTATGTTACATTTTTATATAATTGGTCCCGTATGGAGCCCTCTGCGGGCGTGAAAGCATACTGTTTGCCTCATCATCATTAATGAATCTCTCATTATCGGGGTCCCAGTTCAGTTTCCTGCCCAGTTTCATTGCTATATGTACGATAAGGCAGATTGTGCAGGCCCGGTGGCCGGGTTCAACAGGAGATATTGGTTCTTTTCTTGATTTGATGCAGTCGAGCCAGTTACCCTGCTGTGAATCACTCTCGTAGAGATGAATTTCATTTGGTCCGATTACCGATTTCAGAATTTTGGGATCACTTGCATCAAGTGCCTTGGCATTTTTATCCACTGTTACCGGGTCGCTTGCAGTTGCTGTATATGCTCCGCGGGTTACGAAGATCCAGCCTTCACTTCCTTCATATCTGACTCCGTTGGGATAGGAACCGCTTGTAATCTGTGTGATTCCGTTCCTGTATTCCGTTATTGACATGAAGTCACCGTGGACGTCCCATAGTCCTGATTTGGGAAACTGGGCAACGGCCTGAACCGAAACCGGTCCGGTCAGTTCGGTATCCATTCCCCATGCAGCGGAATCAAAGTGATGCTGTCCCCAGCCTGTAATCATACCGGCCCCGAACTGCTCACATCTGAGCCAGCCCGGCCTGTCGAAATCTTTCTGCGGATGTACGCGGATTTCGGTATAATAGACCAGGGGGGTTGATCCGAGCCACATATCATAATTGAGATTTTTGGGAACAGGCATTTCCGGGGCTTCGGGCCCTGCCGGATCTCCCGGGAGTCCGATTTTTACCGTGTGGAGTTTACCGATTCTGCCGTTGCGTACAAGCTCGGCGGCGATTCTCCACTGGGGGCTTGAGCGCTGTTGTGTCCCCACCTGCAGGATTATTTTCCTTTTCCGTACCACATCGCTGAGCAATCTTCCTTCGGCAACCGTGAGTGATGTTGGTTTTTCGAGATAGATATCCTTTCCGGCCAGGGCGGCTTCAATTGCCGGCTGGGCGTGCCAGTGGTCCGGGGTGGTGATCATGACGGCATCTATCGATTTGTTTAGGAGCATATCCTTATAGTCATCATAGGATCTGACCGTGATGGCATTTGAACTTCCGGTCTTACGGCTGTAGAAATCCTCAATCATCTTTTTGCCAAGTGCCATTCTGTTCGAATCAACATCAGAAACTGCCACCACTCTTGCCGAATCAAATCTCATTGTGGCCATTATATTGCCTCTTCCCTGCCTTCCGCAGCCAATCCACCCTATATTTATCCTTTCGCTCGGGGGATTTTTTCCCATCACCGAGGAGGGTATGATTACAGGCATCACAATTGTACCCGCTGCTGCAGCGACTGTGTCAGAAATGAATTTTCTTCTTTTCATATATTTTTTCCGGTTTATTAAAGGGTTATTAATACATGTAAATTTAACAATTAGTACGGACAGAGGTATTATTGTTCAACAATTTCTCCTTCTCCGGGTCCGTCAATCCATTTTCTGGGAGTGATATTGTTTTCTGCTCCAGGATAACCCTTGTTCTGGTTAATATGTCCCATGGTATTGGCATTTATTGCATCTGAAGGAATTGGCCAAAGTACAATCCAGGGAGCAACCCTGTAGGTATAAAACGGGGCTACAACATTTTCGGAATAAAACCGGTTTTTTTCCATAATCCTGTCATACCAGAAATTATCTGAAGAAAAGTTTGTCATGCTGTATGTTTTTCCGTTATAGCATGTTTTTCCTGTCCGGGCCAGAATGAAAGCAACACGGGTGATTTCCACGTTTCTCATTTCTTCGTAATATAATTCGCGTGCACGTTCGTCAAGTATGGTACCGATATTTATTTGTCCGGGTTCATACGGGGCGCAGCCTGCCCTTGTGCGTACGGCATTGAGATCGGCTGCAGCATTTACAAGATCATCCTTCCAGAAATAGGCTTCAGATCTCAAAAGATATGTTTCAGCCAGTCTGTAGCAGTACCAGTCACCATTTCCGCCCTGCGGCATTCTGTTCGTAGGATCAGGAATATACATTTTATACTGAGGCCAGTCAAACCATGACCTGATGGTGTCGGTGCACAGAATGCCCCCGCCTGCATCACGAAGCTGCAGATGCTTGCCGTAATATGAATCTCCGGCAGCTTTTAATCCCGGGTGATTATATACAAGATCCTGCATTCTTATCCAGTTTGGATATTTATGACGCTGATCATTCGGATCATCCCAGAGTTCAAACTGGGCCCAGGGTGATGGTCTGGAAAACGCTACTCCTCTTCCGTATGGTGTAACCAGGTCTATTTCTACCGGATTACCTCCGACCAGGTTGCCCAGTGGCTGGTCAGTCGTGCCCGGCAGGCCTGACGGTGTTTTGATTTTACCCGCACCTCCCCAGTAAGGGAGGGCATTGCGCATGATTATTATCTTGTCGCTTGCACCGTCTTCCGTCAATGCTTCCTTGGAAACAAAAAGGAATATACGTTCCTTGTTTTCCGGAAGAGCTTTGTTTGGTTCCTGGTGAAGGTCCCAGGTTACATCATGTGCGGGATTATTCTTGTCCACACCAAAACGAGTTGTCATTAACTCATGGATTCCATCGTTTATGATTGCACTTGCTGATGCTACTGCATCATCAAACTTTCCCAGCGACAGGTTCACTTTTGTCAGAAGATGATTGCATGCAGCCTTGTTGACATCACCAATGGGACATTCTGCATATACCCATTGTGCAGCAAACTCCAGATCTTTTTTGCATTTCTCAAGGATACTTTCCCTTGTACAGGTGTAAAAGTCAAGTCTCGGTTTCTTTATTTCCTCCAGGATCAGGGGGACGTCACCGTATTGGTGAACCATACGGTAATATACATTTGCACGGTGAAAATAGGCCTTTCCCAGAATATTATTTCTTTCTTCCTCACTTTTCCAGGTGGCCTCATCGATCCTGTTTATAACAACATTGGCGTACTGGATTCTGTTATAGCCGTTTTCAGTCCAGTAGCGGCCTAATTGTGTCTGATCACCACGAATCATGCTTTCATCGGGAAGTATCTGGGCCGGGAGATCCATATGAACGCCGGTTTTATCAGTCGTGCCGCTGCAGCCCTGGTCCGAGAATATTATTTCGGATACAAAAGGGGACATGTTTCCGTAATATTCTCTTCTGAGATTGCGGAGGCAGGCAATAAGGGCTGAATTCAGTCCGTTGGCATCAATGTACGAGTTTTCAGGTGCATAAAACGACAATGGTTTTGGTGTAAGAAAATCTTCGGAACATCTTATTCCAAGGAAAAGCATTGTCAATATCAGGAATGAGGATATAATGAACTTTTTCATAATTCTTGGCTTTAAAGAGTTACATTAATTTTAAATGACAGGTTTGACGGGGAATAGTCATTGTATTCCGGATCCATCCATGACCACCAGGGTGCTATCACATATGAATTTTCGGATACCAGTGAGAATCTGCAACCCGCTATTTTAAATTTATTCAGAAATTTATTCGGCACGTTATAGGATAAGGCCACGTTATCAATCCTTACAAATGAATTGTTTTGCCATACATCGAATCCGGTCTTGTAACTGTCTATCCTTGCCCATGTGTTACCTGGGTTTTCAGGTGTCCAGTATGGCACATTGTAATAAGTTGACCTGTCGTAAAATGCTTCACCGTTCCTTACATAGTTGTTTGCCCGGTAGTGCCCCAGGTTGGAATACATCTTGACAACAAGCTCAAGATTTTTATACTGGACAACATTTCTGAATGTAAGTCTGACAACAGGATTTTTGTAACCCTGGAATTGCTTGTCGGCATTGGTATAATATCCGTCTTTGTTAACATCTTCAAGCTTATAGTCACCCGGCGATCTTGAATAGGCTGCAGCTTCAGCCGCTTCATTCTGTTGCCAGATTCCCAGTGTCTTGTAATCCCATATCTGGTCAATCGCATGACCGATAAACCACTTGTTGATTATATCATCCTGTTCCACCATTTTTCCTGTTACAGGATCGCTGACATAATCACCGTAGAGATGGACTATTTTATTTCTGTTATGTGCCATCGAAAGGTCTGTTGACCATGTAAAGTCCTTTGTTCCTATATTGATTGAATTCAGGGTAAGTTCAATTCCTTTATTGTCAACCTGTCCCAGATTGGCCATTACGCTTGCATAACCGGTGATGTTGGGCAATTGTCTGGGAATCAGCAGATCTTTGGTTATCATGTAATAACCTTCAATATTAGCTCTTATTCTGCCTTTAAGTACAGCCAGATCAAGTCCTACATTAAAGGCACTTGTCCGTTCCCATTTCAGGCTGGAATTTGCCATTCTGTTTGTATAAAGCAGGGAAGTATATCCGGGTGTTCCGTTTGTTATCATTACGAATTTTCCCGTTCCCAGATCTGAAAGAGCATCATATATGCCCACGCCACGGTTGCCGTTGGTTCCGTATGATGTTCTGAGTTTCAGCTGGTCAATCCAGGCGACATTAAAAAAGCTTTCCTCACTTATTGTCCATCCTCCGGCAAGTGACCAGAAAGAGGCCCTGGGATTTTTCTGGCCGAATGCTGAATAGCCGTCACGTCTGAATGAAGCCGTGAAATTATATCTTGACATCAGCGTATAGTTCAGCCGGGCAAGTATTGCATCGCCTGTGCTGACCTGGTCGTTACTTGAAATTTCTATATCTTCTGAACCGGCCTGCATCCGGTGATAGCCGAGCACATCACTTGGCAGAAAGCGCCGGCGGTACATATAATCCTGCCAGTACTGATATTTCTCGGCATTCTGGACAAGTGTTACATCAAATGTGTGAATATCGAATGTCTGGTTCCATTTGAGCATGTTGTTGACCTGCCATTCAAAAATGGTAGTGTTTTGTCTTAATGCCCTGCCCCCTTCAACTGCCCAGTTGGGGTGTCCTGTTGACCATGACTGATAATTTCTGTTCCAGTTGAAGCGTGGAATAAATTCGGAAGTAAAGGTTATTCCCAGAGGAAATACAATTGTTCCGTAGATTTTGCTGTTCATAGTATTATATTTTATGAACCTGTCGTGATAGACCATTTCATACCAGAAATTCGGGGCGTTTACATAGCCTGACGGGGAAAAGGTTAATGTGACACCGTCATCCTCATACATTGAGGAATAAGGTGTATTGTAAAAGCTTCTTCCCACCACAATAGGGCTTTCGTCCCGGAAGGCAACCTGGGTGTTGGTTCCCACTTTCAGCCAGTCTGTAATGTTGGCTTCGAGGTTGAGACGTGAACGTATGGTATTGAAGCTTTCATTATACCTGATACCCTCATTGTTGGTATATCCCAGTGACAGGTAGTAGGATATTTCCCGTGAGCTGCCGGAGACATTCAGGTTATAATCCTGGGTAAGTCCGGTCTGCCAGGTGTATTTGCTGAAATCTGTTTCTCTTCCCTTCTTGTAATTGTCTATTTCCACGGCGGCAAAACCAATTCTGTTCAGCCAGACACCGACCAGGTCGGTTGCCGCGCTGGATCCGTCGTAGGCTTTCCACTGTTCCAGTGTTACACCCGAAGGCAGGTCTTCAGGTGAGTTATAGTATCCGGGACCAATCATGATCTGGTTTCTTTCATTGGCTTCAAAGCCGGCTTTTCTGCGGGCTATGAACTGTTCGCCGTTCATGAGGGGATAATGTGCCGGGGAGACATATGCTATACCTGTGCTTGTATTAATATTGATTACAGGTTTTCCCGGCCTTCCTTTTTTTGTGGTTATAAGAATTACACCGTTTGATGCACGGGCCCCGTAGATTGCAGCTGAAGAGGCATCCTTCAGTATATCGAAGGATTCAATGTCAACAGGGTTAATATCGGCCAGGTCGCCGTAATATATCATTCCGTCGACCACCACCAGCGGAGCATTGGCATCAGCCATCTGACTGTCATCTGATCTCAGTGAGGTCTCTCCCCTGATCAGCATTTCCTTTGCATTACTGATCCCTTTGGGAGTGATGTTGAATCCTACGGACAATCCGGGTATGGCTCCCCTGAGCATTGATGTCACATTGGCAGAGGCTTCGGTCTGGAGTTCATCCGCATTTATACGTGTGACAGCTCCGGTGAGGTCGCGCTTTTTAACTGTACCGTAGCCGATTACAATAACTTCATCAAGAAGCCCGACATCAACGCTCATTACCACATCAAAGTTTGTCCGTGTACCCATTTCCAGGTCATGGGATTTCATTCCAATGAAGGAAAAAGACAGAACTTTTGCCTCACCGGGAACTGTAAGAGTGAATTTTCCATCGGCATCTGTCAGGGTGCCTATGCTTGTTCCTTTGATGATTACCGAAACTCCACCCAGGGGGTTTAGGTCTTCATCCGTTACTTTTCCGGTAACTACTTTTTGTGCTGCCAGAGAAAAGGAGAATCCGGCAAACACAAGGAATAACAGAATGATTCTTTTCATAGAGGTAAATTAAAAGGTTCATAAAAATATATGTCAGGATTTTTCCCCTGTTAAGTCCATGATAAATTTTAAAAAAGTGCACTCTACGTATTGAGTTATATGAAAATCTGATTCGACGAACTCATTATCAGCTTAATATAAATACTTCAAATCCGATCAGGATAAAAACGGGCTTAAAGCGGCAAGTCAAATTTACATACCTTTATTTTATATTGCAATCGATTGCGTAACTTTTTTAAGTTTTTCAGCATGGCTTTTTATTTTGCAGAAATGATTCTTATTTCAGGCGGATTTGCAAAATATTCCCATGCATTTTCCGCCTTGTCTCTTTCAATCCGGTTATTGTAAACGAGGAACCTGTACCTGAGAACATAATTATGGCGTGGTTCAAGTAACCAGTCCGTATCTTTTGTGGGGCAGAAATTTGCGAACATATCGCCACGGTTGTACTGGTTCTCAGGCCATATCCGTAAAGGTTCGGGAAAATTGTAATTTGTGGGGAATGACATCATAACAACTCCGGCATAATCATCGTCGATTTCACCCTGTACTATACACCATCTTGCCTTGCTTCCGTCCGCATCTTTTCGTGATTTACCTTCAGATGTAAGTACCATGCTGTTTTTATTGTCCCATTTTTCAGTTGTTCTCCAGCCAAGTCCGGCATAACGGTATTCCAGCAGCTTGACCGGGCTATCCCCGGCACAATTCAATTGTATGTTAAAGTCAACAATGAAAAATCCCGGATCATTCTCAGGGGCATAAACACGTACGCTCTGCAATTCCTTCAAGGCTATCCTTTCCCTTCCGTCTTTTTTGAATACGACATGATCATGAATGGCATCAAATTCTGAATATACGGATCCGTTCTGTATTGACACAAAATCCGCAAACCGTACAGTTCCCTTCCGGGTATTAATATTCCAGAAGTCAATCGTATCTCCTTCAAAAGCCACATGAGTCCACGGGTTCCATATTCCGTAATGGTGATAATGATCCCGGGGCTGAATGCGTGTCAGCACCTGACCGTGAGGAGACCAGAGGGGATGTATAAATGCGCTTCTTTTGTATACCGTATCAACCCCCTCAGGAGGATATACCGTACTGAACCAGTACTGCAGGAAATTCCTGTCTTCCATGTGTATCAGTAAAGCCCCGTCTCTCACATCAGCTTTTATCCGGGGCTGGTTTGCCGCCTTTCCCTTTGTCAGTTCATAATAATGCCTTTCAGAGCTGTTTGTGCCCGTTTCTGCAATCCAGTGCAATTTCCTCGGATTTCCCTGTTCGATCTGGAAGGGAATCTGTTTTTCAGTATCTCCGTTTACCTTGCAGAGCACAAGCAGGCTGTCCGGCAGATACGTTATCTTATCAAGATCGATGCAGACAGGAATATCCAGTCCTTTCGTCCCTTTGGAAAAGAAAACCTCGACTGAAGCAATTTTCTGTGCCTGGCAGAAAACCGGAATCAGGAGAGCAATACAGATGTTTGTAATTCTTATCAGCATTTTGTTTTGATTGTGTTCAGGAAACAGTAAAATGAATCAGTGATGAATGTCATGGTGATTATGTTCATTTTTTCAGTGTCATTTCCGGAATTTTCCGTTTCGTAACAGTGTGAGTATAAATGTGTTTTTTCTGTAGTATATGCCGGATTTGATTATTGAATTAAAGCACTTAATATCGCGCACAGTAAATACAATATTAATAAATCACTTTTCTGCCTGAGTTTAATGTCATGGGCATATAAAGCTAAATGAAAAAATTATTAATCGCAATCGATTGCAAAATTTTGTTATATAATTTTTTTAAGGCTTTTATTTAAACTAATTTTGAAATACAATAACAGAAAATGAAAAACAGCAAGGAGGTTACGATTTATGATGTTGCAAAAGTCCTTAACCTGTCTCCCTCAACTGTAAGCCGCGGACTTAAGGATCATCCTCATATAAAGAAAGAGACCTGTGACAGGATAAAAGTGGTTGCCCGCGAGATGGGATACCGCCGCAACAAGTTTGCCAGCAGTCTGCGAAAGAAAAGCACGGAAACAATAGGTGTTGTTGTGCCCAGGCTTAACAGTTACTTTATGGCCACAGCCATTGCAGGTATGGAAAAGATCACAAATCAGCTGGGCTATGGGCTTATAATAAGCCAGTCACAGGAAAGTGCAAAACAGGAAATTGCATGTCTCTCAACTCTTTATAACAGTCGTGTTGACGGATTCCTTATTTCGCTCGCCTATGACAGTGCTGATTTTAATTATTTCAATACTTTGTTCAGCAAGGGCATTCCGGTGGTTTTCTTTGACCGTGTTGCGGAATATAATGATTGCATGAGTATTGTGATTGATAACTTCAGGGCAGGATATGAAATTACAAAACATCTTACGGAACAGGGCTGCAAACGGATAATGCACCTTGGAGGGAACCTTCTGCGCAATGTTTATTATGACAGGTTCTGGGGTTACAGGCGTGCCCTGGATGAAGCAGGACTGGAGTTTGATGACAAAATGCATGTAATTAATGATCTGAGCAGTCAGTCAGGCCTTGATGTTGCCCGCAGCATACTTGAAATGAAATCCAGACCTGATGGTATATTTACTGCCAATGACACAACGGCGGTGGCTTTGATATGTGAACTTCAGAGAGAGGGGATCCGGATTCCGGAAGACATTGCCGTTGCAGGATTCAACAACGAGCCTGTCAGTCAGGTGATAAAACCCAACCTGACAACCATAGATTATCCGGCCAGGGAGATTGGGGAAGTGGCAGCCACTTCCCTGATAAACAAGTTAAGGTATAATGAAAACATAGGTTTTAGCAGAGTAGTTCTGAGGCACAGATTAATTATCAGGGATTCTTCACTAAAAAAAGGATGACCCTTCAGTTTCAGGCAAACCTTCAGCAATTTTGTTAAATAAAACAGTAACTTTAGTCACTGAAGTAATAAAACCATTTAAAAAGACAGGAGAAATGCTTTTGCTCGGACTTGATCTTGGGAGTTCTGCAGTCAAGGCCTCGGTTCTTGACGGAGTTACGGGAAACTGCCTGGCTTCAGCCTTTTATCCGAAGGATGAGATGAAGATCGTGGCTCAGCAGCCCGGATGGGCTGAACAGGATCCCGAAACCTGGTGGAAAAACATCAAAGCTGCTATATCCGATTGTAACACACAGCTGGGGGAAAGGAAAAAGGATATCGGGGCCATTGGTATTTCATACCAGATGCACGGTCTGGTGATTGTTGACAAGAGCTTCAATATACTGCGCCCGTCAATAATATGGTGTGACAGCAGGGCAGTTGATTACGGAGAGAAAGCATTTAAATCCCTCGGTGAGGAATATTGCCTCAGTCATATGCTTAACTCCCCCGGTAATTTTACGGCCTCAAAACTTGCATGGGTGAAGGAGTATGAGCCGGATACATATCGAAGGATTCATAAAATAATGCTTCCGGGTGATTATATTGCCCTGAAGCTTACAGGAGAAGCCGTGACAACCTGGACGGGTTTGTCTGAGGGCATTTTATGGGATTTTGCGGAGAACAGGGTTTCTTCCGAGCTCCTTGACCATTACGGATTCAGTCCGGATCTGCTTCCTCATGTAATGCCATCTTTTTCCATACAGGGCAGAGTTACTCCCGGAGCAGCCAGGGAAATGGATCTCCCGGAAGGAATCCTGGTATCGTACCGTGCCGGTGACCAGCCTAACAATGCATTGTCCCTGAATGTTTTCAATCCGGGTGAAGTGGCGGCAACCGCAGGAACATCGGGAGTTATTTACGGGGTAACCGACATGAAGAAATATGATCCCCTTTCAAGGGTGAATACCTTTCTTCATGTCAATCATAGTCCGTATGAACCAAGGCTGGGAGTACTGCTTTGCATCAACGGCACAGGAATACTTAACTCATGGCTCAGAAGAAATGCCGGCGGCAATGTTCAGTACACCGTAATGAATGATATGGCCGGAAAAGTTGCCATAGGCTCTGACGGCCTTTCGGTCCTGCCTTTCGGGAACGGGGCGGAGAGAATGCTGGGCAATAAAAACATAGGAGCCAGGATTCTCGGACTCAATTTCAACATTCACAGCAATTCGCATCTTTTCAGGGCTGCCCAGGAGGGAATTGTTTTTTCGTTCAGATACGGGTTTGACATAATGAAGTCAACGGGGATTGAACCTGCCGTGATAAGGGCGGGAGCGTCAAACATGTTTCGCAGCAGTGTTTTCAGGGAAGCTCTTTCATGCGTTACCGGAACGGAGATACACCTGTATAATACCGATGGATCTGTCGGGGCGGCCCGTGGTGCAGGAATAGGATGCGGATATTACATGTCGGCAGAGGAGGCATTTACCGGTTTGAAATCTACCGGGGTCACTGTACCTGACAGGGAAAAAACAGGTAAGTACGAGGAAGCGTACCACAAATGGCTTGAATATCTTAAGGAAGTAATATGATCAGCTGGTGAAATGAAACAAAATAAAATCTGAGTGATATGGCTAAGACTTTTCAAAAAGAGTATTATCCCGGTATAGGGAAGATAAAATTTGAAGGCAGGGAATCAAAGAATCCTCTGGCATTCAGGTGGTATGATCCTGAACAGGTGGTGTCAGGTAAAAAAATGAAAGATCATCTTCGTTTTGCAATTGCATACTGGCATTCATTCTGCGGTGACGGCAGTGATCAGTTCGGATCCCCGACACATTTTTATCCCTGGGACAGTGTGGCGGATAATGATGAAAAAATAAAGATGAGGCTCGATGCTGCCTTTGAATTTTTTACCAAGATAGGTACCGGATATTATTGTTTTCATGATGTTGATGTTGTAGGCAACGGGTCTGTTCTGGAAATTGAAAAGCGTCTTGAACAGATATTGCCGGTCATGAAAACAATGCAGCAGCAGACGGGTGTGAAGCTGCTTTGGGGAACCGCCAACCTTTTCTCCCATCCGAGGTACATGAACGGGGCGGCAACCAATCCTGACTTTGCTGTTGTAGCCAATGTGGCAGCTCAGTTGCGTAATGCAATACAGGCAACCATTGAGCTCGGCGGGGAGAACTATGTGTTCTGGGGCGGAAGGGAAGGTTATATGAGCCTTCATAATACCGACATGAAGAGAGAACTGGACCACATGGCAATGATGCTCTCGCTGGCGAGGGATTACGGCAGGAAAAACGGATTCACGGGCACATATCTCATAGAGCCCAAGCCAATGGAGCCTACCAAGCATCAGTATGACTATGATTCCTCCACGGTTATCGGCTTTCTCCGCCATTATGGCCTTGACAGGGATTTCAAACTGAACATAGAGGCAAATCACGCAACACTGGCCGGTCATTCATTTGTTCATGATCTTCAGGTTGCCGCTGATGCCGGTCTGCTTGGAAGCATTGATGCCAACAGGGGTGATTACCAGAACGGGTGGGATACGGACGAGTTTCCAACCAGTATTAATGAGGTCACTGAAGCGGTGATGGTGGTTCTGAGGGCAGGAGGATTTACAAGCGGGGGAATCAATTTTGATGCCCACATAAGAAGAAATTCAACTGATCCTGAAGATCTTTTTATTGCTCATATAAACGGGATGGATACATTTGCCAGATCCCTGCTGATAGCCGACAGGATACTGAATGAATCTCCCTATCTGGAGATGAGGAAACAGCGGTATGCCTCCTTTGACAGTGGCCGCGGCAGGGATTTTGAAAACGGCAAACTGACTCTTGAGCAGCTTCACGATATTGCGGTCAGCAACGGGGAACCAGCTGCGATCAGCGGCAAGCAGGAATTTTATGAGCAGCTGATCAACATGTACATTGTCTAGAGCTCAGAAGTCCCCTCGTCTGGTGTCGATGCAGTTATTTCGAATCCGGGCGGACTGGCGATGCTTTTCTTAACAAGGCAGAGTCCGGCGGCATGGATAACGGACGATTTGTATTTTTCGGGGAAACCGGAAGGAAGCCTGATATCCAGCCTGATTGTTGAAGGGAGACCCGTCTCCCGGTTCCATTCCGCCGTCTGGATAATCTTTATTCCTTCTGCGGGAATATTGCGCCTGTCACAGAATGATTTCACATAGACACCTGAACATGTTCCTATGGATGCAAGATACAGGTCAAAGGGAGCGGGCGAGCTGTTTGTTCCGCCATTGCTGACGGGCTGATCCGTTCTTATATCATGGCCGTGGATGTGGGCCGTCACCACTTTTCCTCCTTCAAAGGTTATTTCCATGTTCCCGGATATTAATTTTTATCAGTCAGTATCAATAGTTTAACTCTTGGTTAATAAGTCTTTGTCCTGCTTTCGGAAATTTTCTAAAAAACCCCTGCGGATCCCTGTGTTCCGTGATGGACAGGAGGCACCGGGTTCCACAGAGGTAAACAACAACAATTATTTATTTTTGTTTATTTCTTCAGGACGGTTTTAAGGACTTTTTCCTTGTCAAGCTTTTTGGTGCAGAAGAACCAGTCATAGCAGGTCATATCATCCTTGCCCTCCATACGTTCCTTTGCCACTCCGCATGATCCGGCGGTGGGAACGATCACATCGTCACCCGGCTGCCAGTCGGCGGGAAGGGCAACTGAAAAGGCATCAGCCGTCTGCAGTCCGATAATAACCCTGTAGAGTTCCTCGAAGTTGCGGCCCAGGCTGAGAGGATAATAAATAATTGTGCGGATGATTCCCTTGGGATCGATGAAGAAAACAGCCCTGACAGCTTTTGTTGAGCTTTCTCCCGGCTGAAGCATGCCGTACTTGGTTGATACTTCCATTGTAATATCTTCAATCAGCGGGAAAGTGACTTCAACATCCTTCATCCCCTTGTATTCGATCTTTTCCTTTATGGTTCTCAGCCATGCAATATGGCTGTACAGACCGTCAACAGAAAGGCCTACAAGCTTGCAGTTTGCTTCATTGAACTTTTTTTCCATGCTGGCAAAAGTCATGAATTCTGATGTACATACCGGAGTAAAATCAGCGGGATGACTGAAAAGTATTACCCAGCTGCCTTTGTAATCACCCGGAAAATTGATTTCACCCTGTGTTGTTATCGCTTTGAATTCAGGGGCTTTTTCCCCGATGAGGGGTAATGAAAAGGTTTTTTCTTCCATTTTTACTTTTTTTTAATTGATTATTTGATTGTTATTGTTAATTATTTGCTTTTTAAGTATTTCGCAGTTATTTTCAGGGGGTCCTGAAAGAAATAACTGCAATCAGCATCAGTATTTTTTAAGATGCATAATTTCAAGATCCTCCTTAAGTGCCGCAAGTTCTTCTTCATGTTCAACCTCTTCGGTAAGAATCCCAAGCACGATATTATACGTTACCGGGTCGGTTTCCCTGGTGATATTCAGGATTTTGTCGTAGGTGCGGATAGCACATTGTTCCCCTTTGATATTCTGGTCAAGAATTTTCATCACGAAGGGATCATCGGGTATTTCATATGCACAGTTGGAGATTTTTGACCATTCATCGGGTGAAAGAACCGGTGTGCCGCCAAGCTGGTTAATTCTCTCCACCAGTAAAACAGCATGCGCCAGTTCTTCCATTGCATGCTCTTCAAGTTCTGTAGTGACTGCAACTTTCATCGGGCCCTTAACTATTTTTGCGCCGATCCAGTACTGATAGTAAGCCAGCCATTCATCGGCCAGCGCTTTGTTCAGGAGATTGATCAGTTCGTCAACATCCATTTTTACAATTGCTCTTCCAATTTCTGCCATAATAGTCGGATTTTTAAGAATTATACCATCAAAATTAGTTATTGGTTATTGATTTTTGTGTTCAGGGGAGAGTTATTTTCAGGACTGTTTTCCCGTTTTCCGATTATCTGCAGCTTAAAGTCTTCAACCAAAAAACCGGGAATTTTTTTCTTTTCAAAGTAATCTGACAGGATGTTATCCAGTTCCTCGTCATAATAATCTTCAATGGAATCATTGACAGATGAATAAAGATGATGGTGCCGTACTTTTACCGCATCGTATCTTAACAGGTCACCGTCGGTTTTTACTTTCTGGACTATGCCTGTTTTAATGAATCTGTCCAGAATCTTATAGACAGTACCGTATGGAATATTGGGATAGGTGAGCCTTAGATGCTTAACTATATCATCTGCGGTGGGATGGGTATGCAGATTCATGATAGCCTCCAGGATTGCGGTTCTCTGAGGGGTTACCCTGAGTCCGTTTTCCGTAAGTATCCTGATGATGTTCTGATCTGCCAATGCTTTAATTTTTTAATAACTGTCAGGTTCTTTGATAAATGGAATTATAATCAAATTCTGTTCTGAAAGCCATGGCTTTAAGATTAATTATGCCAGGTTATTCCGCAGAAGATAATTATCATTTTTAGAGAATGATTCTCCGGAGAGAATAGTTCTCTTTTGAGAAAACAAAGCTAACAAGATTTCGTGAATAAAAAAAATCAGAAAATATAAATCTGATTAAAGGAAATCACTGTGTGGCTTTCACAGGTCCGGTGCTTATCCTGAGATTTGCAAAATCTCCTCCCGACATGTCTCCGGTCCAGAATCCGATCCGGCCGCCTGTACGTCTGCCCTGCCTTTCAACGACAAGGAAGGGATCATCATTTCTGCCGGCAAATGCCGATATCTGATCTCCCTGAACGGAAATCCTCAGATGTATCCAGCCCTTTGCATCAGGCCGGGGGCTGAATGCCTTTTTGTATAAAATGAGAAAATGATTATTTGATTCTTCAGAGGCAGGTGCCGGGAGGGATGTATAAAACAGTCTGTGCGATCCGGTTTTTTTATCTTCGGGAGAAACGGATCTTCTCAGATACACGGCATCCAGGGTATCACTGCCCAGTCCGTGAAATGCCAGACCTGCAGCGAAATGTTGTATTTCACTCCCGGCCCGAATATCCACTTCAATTATACCATCAGCGAACTCCATACCCCTTATCCACGCGATTCCATAGCCATTGTTCCCTGACAGGCGGATAATTTTTGTGCCGTTTTCGGTAAAACAGTCTGTCTGCCGGTTGTATGTCGTTATCTGATTTTTCCGGCACATATCGTGCAGGTCAAATGTTACTGAAAAGGTCTGGCCGGCAGTATCCGGCGTTACTGCAAGCAATATGATGCCCGCCATCGCGATGCGGAAAATCTCTTTAATTTTCATGATTCAAATCCATGGTTAAATATGAATGCCTGATGATTTGTTACCTTCTCCTGCAATAAATTTTCATTTTCAGCCAAAATTCCCTATTTTTGATTAATGGTTTTTACTGCCGAAAGAGTAAGGCTTTGTGAAAGAATACACGGATAATGAAATAATTGAATGCCTGCGTGCCCGGCAGAGTTACGTGGTACGATTCCTTCATGACCGTTATTTGCCCATGATCCGGCTTATGATTACCGGGATGGGCGGCACAGCGGAAGATGCCATGGATATTTTTCAGGATGGTCTGATGATCATGATTGAGAAACTTGATAACAGGGAGTTTACATTAACTTGCAAATTCAAGACCTATCTTTACTGTGTCTGTGAAAATCTTTGGAAATCAATATTGACAAAAAGGAAGGCTGCACAGAACTACTTTCTGAGGAAGGTGGATGATGAGGATGACGATTTTACTGAAAGTATGGATGGCAGCCTGTATGAATCCATTTTCCATGCTGCATTTGAAACGCTTGATCCGGCAGCCAGGAATATCCTGAAGCTTTACTGGGAAGAGGTTTCTCCCCGCGAAATTGCAGAGAAACTGGGATATTCCTATGCCTATGTGAGAAAGAAAAAATGTGAGGCCCAGGCGGAACTTATTTTGAAGGTGAAGAAGCATCCGGACTATCTGAGGATAATGAAGCATAAAGACCCTTCTGATGACAGGATGCCGTCATCACAGAACAATATTCAGTCAGATATGGCCATCAGCGGCAGATGAAACCGGAAGACAGATATATGGATAAGGGAGAATCCCCGGGTAGAAAGCAGGATCATAATGATGATCCTGAAGATGCTGTATTGCTTTCACCCGGCGATAATGTGCTCCTTGGAAAGATAAATGATTATTTCAAAGCCCGTTTTGACATTGAAGATGTTAAAAATGATCCTGAATACAGGAAGACAGATGAATCTGTAAAATCCTTTATTTCCGGTCTGGAATCCGGTGAACGGGACGGAAGGGAAAATGAAATACGAAGATTTATCAGGGACAGTATTTATGATGACGGTCGTAATGCCGGACCTGATCCTGAAATAAGCCGGATCAGGCAGGAAAGCAGTCATAGGCAGATTGAGGGCATTACTGCCGAGTGGGTCCGGGAATGGCATGAAAGAAAGCGCATGGAACCTCAGGAAGGGATAAGTGAAAAGCAGAAGGAGATCAGGGACTTTGTCATTGATTCACTTCAGAAAGAAGAGGGGGGCGGGGTACTTTATGAGCTTCCCCAGGCAAGCCGGGGGCACAGGGGCATGAAAGTTCTGTTTCCGTGGGCAGCAATTGCTGCGGCAGCTGCCATTGCCGTTCTTTTTCTCATCAGGGGCCTGATGACTGCCAGTGATCCGGAAAGACTGTTCAGCAGATATTACGAGCCCTATTATGCAGCATCGCTTGTTACCAGAAGTTCCGGACAGGGGGAAGATGAAACCCTTAGATCTGCCCTTGGCTACTACAGGAATCATAATTACCGGATGGCCGCGGTGGAATTTTCAAAGGCACTGCTTACGGCATCTGCTCCTGACATGCCAGTATTTTATCTGGGTGTAACACTTATTGAACTGGAAGAATTTGAGAGGGCATTTATGATCCTTGAACCACTGACGGTTCAACCAGGGGAATTTCTGAAAGATGCGCAGTGGTATCTGGGTCTGCTGTCCGTCAGGACGGGAAAAACGGACAAAGCCCGGGAATGTTTTGAATCACTTGCAGGAGATCCCGGATTTTACTCCGTCCGGGCCGGAAAGATTCTCCGTCTTCTTAAATAGAAAATCACTGCAGCTGCAGCCGGGAGGATTGCCAATGCTGCGGGGGCAAAGGGTTTTAACGGGATGACAACCGGTGAATTGTCGCCGGTAATTTCATATGCTGCCCAGTAATATGGCCCGGAAAATGCGGGAGGCATTTCCCTCAGATAATCGAGTTTTGACAGGCGGAGAGCCTCATCCTTGAATTTTCCCCTGGAGAGATAGTAATAGAAACGGGAAATTATTCTTGCACTTGTCTCGTCGTTGATTTCCCAGGCGGTTGTGACCACGGATGATGCTCCGGCAAGCCTGAAACTCCGTGCAATGCTCATGAGACCCTCACCCTGACGGAGTGTTCCCGTTCCGGAATTACATGAACTGATCACTACCATCGGGGATTTCATATCCAGTGAGCTGATCTCATAGTTGTACAGTTTACCGTCAGAGACACTGTCAGAGCTCGTATCGAAGAGCAGGAAGGAATATCTGGAATTCAGTGAATCTGAAGTTAAATGCATGGCAAGATGGAAGATTACCGGTTTATTGATTACTTTCAGGAAATTCGTTATGCCGGCATTGCTGCCCAGGTATTTCTCTCCCCTGAAAACCTTTAATAATGATTCAATTTCAGTTGCGGCATCAGGAAGCCCGGCGTAGGATTCATCCCCGGCCTGACTCTCATTGTATACAGGATAAAAGGCAAAAACCTTTCCTGACAATCTGCCGCGCCGGGTTCTTTCCCCGATCATGGAGGCCGAAAAGTAATACGACACGGTATAGTCATTTATTAGATATTTCAGCCCGTCATAGTGACCCCGGACCGGACAGGGTTTTTCCGGCAGAAAGGCATCAAAAGGCAGCCATGATATTTCCTCATCAGGAATTATTATCAGCTTTTTCCCGGCGAAATATTTTTCAGCAGGGGCAACAAGCAGATTGTACATGTAATTCAGGGCGCCGGTAAGCTGACCGAAATCAGCTGCAGTCCTGCTGCGGGAATAATTCCCCAGCAGCCGGGCATATTCCGTAAACATGCTGTCTGCCTTTAATTTGAGAAACTGCAGTTTTTTCCCAGTAACTATGAATATATACAGATCCCGCTCTTTCCCGTCATCCGGTTCCGAGAGGATATAATCCAGTATTGTCTCGTTACTTCGCAATTTATGGCGGACGGATGAAAGAGTGACCGGGCCGGTTTTCTCAAGGAGATTCCGGAATTGCGGAAATGAGGTATTAATATCCGAAATTGTTTTTTCATAGTTTATGTTCATGTCGAAAAGAGCATCCTTCCAGAATGATATCTTTTTACTGTCCGGCATCATTTTCAGGGATTCATCAGCTATCATTTTATGTAATGCTGCAATGTTCTCTGAAAGCCTGTTGCGTTTATCCCTTAAAGAATCCGGAATACCTGCAAGGAAAAACAGTTCATTTTCAATGATCTGATTTCTCAGAATGGAAGCTTTTTCGTTTCGTGCCACGCTGTACATTTTTTCAAGCACAGCCTTTTCCCCGGTCATACTGTAAAGAATGTGCGCCACATGAATTGCATGCAGGCATGTGGCCTTCTCATTTTCTGAAATATAAAGACGGCTTTCTTCACTGAAATGATTGTTTTTCAGACGGTTTGACAATTCCAGTGCAAGTTCGGCTGTTTCCAGGCTTTTTCTGAGTGTTTTCAGTTTAAGCCTGTTGTCGTCCATTTCATCTGCAAGATATTCCAGCGATTTTGACTTGCTTTTAAGATTGTCAAGAAGCCGCACATCGAAAAGCACGGAATCAATTGAAGGATTTGAATAAATATCATTGTCGTTGAAATTTTTCACGACGGCTATCAGAGATTTCTGATAATATTCCAGCGATTCCCTGAAGGCGGACTGCCTGAAACAGTGATCTCCCATGTTCTTGTATGCCAGGGCAACAAGCGTATGTTTCGTCCCGTAGTTATCCAGGCAGATGCTAAGTGCCTTTTCGTGGATTTCACGGGCTTCTGCAAACCTTCCCTCAGAGTCAAGGAAAATCCCGTAATCAAAATATACTTCCGCCAGTCTGAAATAGTTCCCGCCGTATGCGGAATACAGGTATTCAATACTTTTCTTATAAAATTCTTCAGCTTTCCGTGAGTTTTTCAGTTTCGTCCAGGTTTTTGCCATATTCATGTAAACAAGCCCTGTTCCCTGAAATCCGTGTTCTGACTTTATTCTGAGACTGTTGTTAAAAAAGTCAAGGGCCTTGGGGTAATCTCCGGCATTACGGAAGGCTATTCCGGCATTCAGATAAACTGAAGCCAGTGAATTGAGAATGGTTTTATCCGTCAGGTCCAGACTGTTATATACCCTGATGCTCTTTTCAAAATATATTATTGCAGTTTCAAAGGACTGCCTGATTGAATGGATGATACCTTTATTGGAATAAATATCCGGCAGGTTTTTAATATAATCCTTCCTGTGGATTGCCAATGATTCTGCCATGCTGAAGAATTCCAGTGCCTTATCATATCTTCCCAGCATCTGGTTTACAACACCCAGATTATTATAAGCAGCTATAAGTTCTGATTCGTCACTTTGTGTTCCCGGTTCAAGAATGACGCTGAGTGTTTTTTCTGCTTCAAGAAGATTACCGGCCTGATAAAGGGATGAAAATCGCAGAAAAAGAGAGTCAGTATCCCCCGCATGCACAAATGAAAAAAATGCAAGTAAATGAATTAAAGGAATAAATCCTGTTCTTATCAATACTCTAAGTCTGAAATCTGTAAGAGTTGTTGATCGTTAAATAATTTGTGCAAATTAATTAAAAAAATAAAACAGACAAGAAGAGCATCCTTTATATGGCGGGATGCTCTTTTCTGAAATTGTCAGGACGGACGTTCCGGGTCCTTTTTCTTTGGCGGTATAATAATAATGGGTTCATATCCGCTTCCTTCCCCTTCACCGCCCCTGACGTGAATCATTCGGGCGGTATCAAGGATCTGATGTTTTCTTAATCCGGCAACCAGTGTTGAGAAATTTCTTTCTGTACGACTTGATTTGTTTTTGTTTTTCATGATTTTATGGTTTTAAATTAAACATTTCATCAATTAATATGAATAAGCTTTTAAATGTTACTTTTTTTGCCCTGATCGCGGAATCCGGCTGATACCGTTAACGGTATCAAAAAAGTATTATCCGGAAGCAATAAGCACTGTGGTTATTCCGGTTCCGGCCCGGAAGATTCCTGTTCATTCAGGCGGTAACAATTTCTGAGTAAAACTTATTAAACTCCGGATTGGAATTAATCAGAGAACCTGGTACGGGAACTGTCAAGATTAAGAATCATATAAAATATCATAAAAGCCGTGGGTATAAAATATCTTATTAAATGCCGGCCGCGTGCCGGCGGAAGTCATACCGTCCACAGGGAGGGCTGCCCTTTTCTGGCCGGAAACGGAAATGAAAAATATCTGGGTTGTTTCGAATACCCCGGGAAAGCACTGGAGGAAGGCAGAAAGTATTATGAAAGAGCGGATTTCTGTGTGTTTTGCATGAAAGAAAAATGCGGAGGGGAGAATTTAAAAAACACAGTCCCTGACCCGCTGAAGCAGGTTCCAGCCTCAGCATGCATCACAGATTCCGGTCCGGGAAATATCCTGATCTGTTGTATTAATTGAAAAAGAAGTCCGGTTACCGCAGGGCTGATGCCGGTTTAAATCCGTTTCTGGGTATTCGTTTGTATACCGGAAAAAAAAGGCAGTTTACAAGGGATCCTGTAACTGCCTTTAAAGTGTGGTCGGCCCGGAGAGGCTCGAACTCTCGACCCCATGATTAAGAGTCACGTGCTCTACCAGCTGAGCTACGGGCCGGAAAAACGATGCAAAAGTATAAAATATATTCTTCCGCTGTGCACTTATTTGCGGGAAATCTGAAATGATTGATTTAAGTAATTATATTTGAGTCAGGCAAGAGTTAGCATTAATAAAACGGAAGCTGGTGATTAACGTCAGAATTGTTTCGCCGGATGAATCAGTGAGTTTTCCTGCAGAAAAGGGCAGGAGACTGCTGGATATTCTCAGGGAGCGCGGCTTTGATATATACACCCCCTGCGGCGGCAGGGGCAGATGCGGAAAATGCCTGGTCAGTATCAGGGGAACGGGAAATGTCCTCTCATGTTCATACTATCCTGACAGGGATATTGAAGTGACTCTTCCGGAAAAGCGTGTGGCTGATATTCTGGTGAGTCAGACAGAATTTCTTGAGGACTGTACATTCAGTCCGCCTTCTTCATTATTAAGTGCAAGGCCATATGGCGTGGCAATTGATATCGGCACAACAACTGTTGCAATGTATTTTATGAATCTGCTGACCGGAAGCCTGGAAAAAATTGCATCTTTTCTGAATCCCCAGGGTATTCATGGCGCTGATGTGATCTCCAGGATCACCTATTGCCAGGAGCATGAAAACGGTCTTGGGGAGCTTCAGCAGATTATAATCAACGCCATAAATAATGAACTGGAGCTTTTCCTGCAGCAAAAGGATTTACAGTCCGGCAGTATCGAGAGGGTCATTGTATCAGGAAATACAACAATGCTTCATCTGCTGCTGGGGGAAGACCCGGTACCTATTGCACTTGCCCCCTTCAGGCCACGGTTCACCGGAAAGCAGCGTACTGAAGGCAGTTCTTCCGGACTGAATATCAATCCTCGCGGAGAACTTATCACCCTGCCTTGTATTTCAGCGTATGTCGGAGCCGATGTGGTAAGCGGACTGGCAGTGATAAAACCTGTTCACCGGAAATATCTTTTTATTGATATCGGAACAAACGGGGAAATGGCCCTTGTTGACGGCAATCGGATATATGCATGTGCCACTGCAGCCGGACCGGCATTTGAAGGCGGCAGTATTTCATGCGGAATGGCTGCGGTTAACGGTGCGGTATCATATTTTGCCGGGCCGGAAGACTACCGGGTTATAGGCAATACTGAGCCTGCCGGAATATGCGGATCCGGAATCGTTGATATTGTGGCATATCTTCTTAATAACAATATTATTGATAGTACAGGACTGTTAAAATCCCCCTTTGTTGTTTATCCCTTTAACAGGATACAGGTTACCCAGCAGGATATACGGGAGATCCAGCTGGCAAAATCAGCCATTTATTCCGGAATAAAAGTTTTACTTAAAAGTTCCGGGATGAACTTTGAAGATATAAGTGCGCTTTATCTTGCCGGCGGATTTGGCAATTACATAAATACCGGTTCTGCCGTAAGGACCGGATTATTGCCTTCCGGGCTCGGGAACAGGATTTATGCCATAGGAAACAGCGCAGGTATCGGAACTCTGCAGTATCTGAAATCGGAAGACTTTGCGGAAAAACTGGACAGGATAGTATCAGTTACCGAATATATAGAGCTTTCCGATTCAGATGATTTTATAACAGAATTTGTTATGAATATGGATTTCAGGGAGAACGGCTGATTCCGGAAAAAGTGTATATTGTTGGAGATTACAAATCCGGTTCCTGGAAAACAGGTTCGTTCAGGAGGAGATTAACAATAGATCGTATGACTTTCTTGTATGGATAAACCACTGTTCCTTACTTTCATTTTCAGCATCCTGTTTTTTTCTGCTGAACTGCAGTCACAGCAGGATATGACGGTCACTTCTGTTTCAACAGATTCCCATGTCACGATTGACGGATATCTGGATGAGGCCTCATGGCAGAATGCCACGTTAATAACCGGCTTCACCCAGTATGAACCACTGGAAGGTGCTGAATCAGATTTTAAAACAGAGGTTCGTGTATTGTTCGGAAAGGATGATCTGTATATCGGAGCCATGCTTTATGATTCCAGGGAAAACATTGAGAATAATCTTGGACGAAGGGATGAATATAACAGGGCCGACTGGTTTCTTGTATCAATAGATTCCTATTACAGCGGCAGGACTGCATTCACTTTTGCCGTGAATGCTGCGGGAGTCCAGCTTGACGGCCTGCAGGATGACGGCAGAAAAGTCAGTTCCAGTGAAATCAATCCCCTGCTTCCGCCGGGTCTGGATGTATCATGGGATGCCATATGGTTTTCCGGGGTCAGGATCAGCGATGAGGGCTGGACAGCTGAAATGCGTATCCCCTACAATATGCTCAGATACAAAAGGAAAGATCCTCAGACCTGGGGTATTTATTTTCTCCGGCGGATCCCGAATTCCGGTGAAGTATCCGAATGGCCCTATATACCACGGTACAGGAGAAATAATCTTGTGTCGGCCTATGGCGAAATAGCAGGAATCCATGGTATAGAACCCAGACGGAATATACAGATCAGGCCATATATTCTTACAGGCTTCGGTATATCCGAAAATGAGAACAGGCCGGGGACAGCAGCTTATAATTTCAAGTATAATGCAGGAGGCGATATCAAGATCGGTATCGGTCCGAATGTAATCCTTGACGCTACCATCAGACCTGATTTCGGACAGATTGAAGCAGATCCGGCTGTTCTCAACCTTACTGCCTTTGAAACCCTTTTTCCTGAAAAACGGCCCTTTTTCCTGGAAGGTGCCGATATTTACAAGTTCGGCATAGGATTCAGCAGACTATACTATTCCAAGCGTTTTGGCGCCGATGAGCCCATTATAGCAGCAATGAAACTTTCAGGCCGGACCGTAAAAGACTTGTCTTTCGGCCTTCTGGGAGTAACTGCCGGACAGGGTTTCAGTCCTGTAAACAACTATGCCCTGCTCCGTGCCACCCAGAGGATAGGAAATTATTCATCGGCCGGTGGAATCCTGACTTATTATTACAGTCCTGCCGGCAGGGGCAGGGGATGGCAGAGCATGACGGGAGGAATTGACTGGGATCTGCGGTTCAAGAATAACAGGTATGGCTTCGAAGGGATCCTTGCATTTTCTGACAGGAATTCCCTTGTTCCGGGAAAGGATGACCAGAAAGGAATGATGAACAGCCTGGTGATCAGGAAAAGACAGGGAGATATTGACGGACATGTGGCCTTCCTGATGTTCACGGACCAGTATAATCCCAATGACATGGGATGGATAAGCTTTGAACAGAACTGGTACCAGATATGGGCCAACGGAAAATACAAGATCAGGGGAGGAAAACCATTCGGTAAATTTCAGAGGGGAGAGATTATCAGTGATTATTCAAGGCGGCTTTCCATTCTTGAACATTATGACATGGGAAGTGAAGTCTACATCAAGCCGAGTTTCATCACCAACAGGTTCAGGCAGATTAAATTCGGAACCACGTTTTTTGATCTGCTCGGGGGATATGATATCTGGGAAACCAGGGGTCTGGGAGTATGGTCAAAGCCCAGGGGTATTGAATTATCGGCAGAATTTGCCAGTGATGACAGAAAAAACTGGAAAATCAGTCCGAAAGCTTTTGTAAGAAAATATGACAACAGGGCCTCGGAATATATGGTTGATTTCCAGGGTAAGATACATGCCGGAACAAGACTGTCAGTGGAAGCAAACATCAAGGGCAGCCGGGAAGATAATAAAACCGCATGGGCATCAAATGAAACATTTCTGTATGATGATAATAAGTGGAAAATAGGCAACAAGTCGACATCACCGGACAAGCTGGATCTGACAGATTTTACCGCTTTTGATGATGGCGGGATGCTGGGTGGCATTCTTTCAGGCGTAAAGGAATACCAGTCCGGAATGTATTATGTGCCGGTCTTCGGAACACGCGACACGCGGGCAATTGATTTCACCGTAAGGGGATCGCTTACTTTTACCAGCAAGTTGTCAACTCAGCTCTATACACAGTTCTTCTTTGCCAAAGGGAAATACGACAATTTCAGCATCCTTACGGGTCCCGGAACAATGCCGGCTTTTCCAGTGTATCCTAAAAACAGGGATTTTAATTACAAGCACCTGCAGTCCAATTTTGTTGCCAGATGGGAATACAGGCCGGGCTCGGCAATATATTTTGTATGGACTCATTCCCGCAACAGGGACGAAGAGAGCAATCCGCTTTCTCCCTGGAATGATCTGCTATACAGGCAGTCACTCAGGGAACAGATTTCCGGGCTCTTCAGGACATTCCCGGGAAACAGTTTCACGGTTAAGATTGATTATGCATTTCACTGAACAAATGCAGCAGCACCCCTGTCATCCGATTTTATAATGCATTTCAAGAATCTTCCGGAACAATTTGCCGGGGAGGATATATTTCAGAAAGACAGCTAATTTCTGATCGAAGGATGCAATTATGTAACGTTGCCGGGGATTTTTGCATTCTGCTATTTTAACAATTTTTTTCGCCAGGATTTCCGGACCCCAGCCATTGTTTTCATCTCTTTCGATTATTTCAAGGGTTTTTTTAAATTGTCCGGCATAAGGGTCATCCTCAGTTTCCGGAGTAAGGAATTCATGCCGGGCTATTGAATTATTCGTATTGAAGTCACCGGGATTTATCACTACCACTTTTATATTGAATCCTGACACTTCCATTCTGAGGGCATCACTTATACCCTCGAGGGCAAACTTCACTGATGAATAGTATCCCTGGAAAGGGAGGCCTATCAGTCCGCCGATGGAACTGATATTTATTATCATACCTCCACCCTGCTTTCTCATCCGGGGAAGAACCTTCCTGATCAGCGAAAGCGTGCCCATTATGTTGGTTTCAATATGCAGCCTGACAAGTTCGGTGGGATATGTTTCAATGGCACCTCCGGAATGCATTCCGGCATTGTTGACAAGAACGTCAATTCTGTTTTCTGCCTTCAGGACAGCTTCAACAGCCTCCTTTATTGAATGCTCGTCCGTAAGATCCATTCTGAGAGCTTTTACAGAGCCTGGCACTTCACAATCCTTCCGGATTGTTCCGTAAACGGTATGGCCTTTTTCAGCCAGGAGTCTGGCTGTCTCTTTACCGAAACCCGACGAAATTCCGGTTATTAAAACAACTTTTTTCATCATCCGGTTGTTCTGTTTTTAAACCCCTGAAAAAAATCAATTCCGATAAATATATAAATTTTTACTTTTGCCGCATTCAAACCAGATCTCAATGATAAATGGAAAAGCTATATAATTATTCCCTTGTTTTGATTTTTTCCCTGGCAGTAATTGTTTTTCTTTTGCTGTTTTTTATTTCCGCTCCCTACGGGAAATTCCGGAGAGAAGGCTGGGGGCCGGTGATCAGGGCCAAATGGGCATGGCTGATCATGGAATTCATTTCACCCGTCCTGATGATTTTCTTTTTCATCATTTCGGACAGGAAATCAGTGCCGGCTTTTATTTTCATTTCCCTGTGGCTGATGCATTATGTTCACAGAACATTTATTTATCCGTTCACCCAGTCAGGCAGAAACAAACCGATGCCTCTGATTCTTGTGGTTTTTGCAATTGTATTTAACAGTCTCAACGGTCTGGTTAACGGTTATGGCATTTTCCATATCTACAGCTATGATTTGTCGTGGTTGCTGTCGTGGCAGTTCCTTGCCGGTGCAATTGTATTTATCAGCGGTTTCATAATTAATAAAACAGCTGATGAGAAGCTGCGCAGACTCAGGAATGAAAATCCGAATGAATATGTGATTCCCCGGGGTTGGTTTTTCGATTACATTTCCTCACCGCATTATTTCGGTGAAATAATTGAATGGGGGGGATGGGCCCTGATGACATGGTCCCTTCCCGGATTTGCATTTTTTGTTTTCACCTTTGCCAATCTTTTCCCCAGAGCCATTAACACACACAGATGGTACAGGGGAAAATTCCCGGCTTATCCGCCCGGCAGAAAAGCAGTGATTCCTTATTTACTATAGGTATCATTCGTGGCGGATTGCTGTCACAATACCCGGACAACAGGGCTCAGGGCCATTCGTTATTGTGGAAAGATGTTGCCTGTATGGCAGCCGGATCAATGATCACATGCTTTATCTGTTTACGATTCCAGGTATAGGTGATATGTACCAGGCCGTCACTGGTCTGTATCACTGCCGGATATGAAAATTCACTTCCCTGCCTGTCATTTTCCAGAATTGCAGCTGCCTTCCAGCTGATACCATCATCCGAAACAGCTACATGAAGGGCATGGCGACCCTTTTCAAGATGGTTGTAGACAAGGATATGACGGCCGTCAAGGAGTGTCACCGCATCTATACCCGAATTGTTATTCGGCAGATCCAGGGCTTCCAGTCTGCTCCAGCTGCGGCCCCTGTCCTCCGACCAGGCGCTGAGTATCCTTGATACGGTACTGCGGCACAGCAGCTGCAGCTTTCCTCCCGGATGAACCAGTATGGAGGGCTGAATAGCCCCCGTCGTCCTTTCATTCAGGGCTGAGGTCCGCTCCCATGTAAGTCCTTCATCGGAAGTAAATTCCATGTGCAGTCTCCAGCCCTCGTCTTCCGTGCTGGAAGGACACAGCAGCTCCCCGTTGTCAAGGAGGACAGGCTTGTTTTTTACAGGCCCCAGAATATCTTCCGGCAATCTCCGGGGGACCGACCATGACCTGCCCCTGTTATCCGAGAACATCATCTCGCCCCACCATGTTGAAGGACTGGGTCCTACCTTGAAAAACAGAAGAATCTTTTTTCCTGTATTGTAGAGTACCGGGTTCCAGCACGGATAACGTTTATCCTTATGCTGAACGCCGTTTGCAACCTCAACGGGCCTGGTCCATCTGCCTTTCACGAAACTGCTGGTCCAGATTCCCACATCAGGATTCCTTTCCTCGGTTCCTCCGAACCATGCTGCCATAAGGCCCTTTCCGTTCTGAACAAGCGTTGAGGCATGACAGGAAGGAAAGGGAACATCAGCAGGCTGATAGATGAATTCCGATTTAATGATACATCCGCTGCCGCTGAACTGGGCACTGATACCTGTGATTAAAACGGTTGCCGTTAACAACGTGACTGGAATAACTCTTTTCATAAGCTATATTCATTTGGTTCAGGTGTTGATTTGATTCTGGTGTCGATTTGGTTCTGGTGTTGATTTGGTTCTGGTGTCGATTTGGGTCAGGTGTTGATTTTGTTGTTTTCTCTGTTGTGAGGGATCCTGAGGCTGATGAAGCGGGAAACCAGGAAGCCCGCCAGGAATATTGTCATTGTTCCGAATACTATCGTCAGGTTAGTATGAAAGGGACTCCTGAATGCCAGACTTTTTCCTTCGGTGAAATAAAGAGGGGAGAGGCTCATCCAGATTATTACCAGGACTCCGCATACAACACCCGTTACTGCATCTGCCTTTTTTGCTTTCCGCGAGAAATACCCCAGAAGGAACAAACCGAGCATTCCGCCGCTGAAGATTGAAGCCAGAGACCACCATGCATCCAGGGCACTTTCAACTCCCACCAGGGCAAGGGCGATCAGGATTCCAAAAACACCTGTCAGGAATGAGGCTGTATAAAGAACTCTCATGCATTGTTTTTCGCCGGCATTCCGGTTCAGATAGCGCTTGTAATAATCATTCATTACGATGGTTGCCGTACTGTTGAGGCTGGTTGAGACAGTGCTCATTCCGGCAGCAAAGATGGATGCTATCAGCAGTCCGGTTATTCCTGCCGGCAGACCTGTGGCAATGAAATAGGGAAAGACCCTGTCTGCCGCCCCGGTAGCGTGGAGTTCATCAGGCAGCAGTTCAGGCATGGCCGTGTAATAGGAAAAAAGAGCTGTTCCAATATAAAAGAACAGCAGGGAAACAGGAATGTAGAGCATTGATCCGAACCATGCGGAGGCCTTTGCTTCCCTTTCGCTTCCCGTTGTCATATAACGCTGGATATAGTTCTGATCAATGCCGTAGTTCTGAAGGTTGATAAAAAGTCCGTAGACCAGCACCACCCAGAAAGTTGACTGGGAAAGGCTTGATCCAAGGCTTCCGAGACTGAATTTGTTGTTTTCCACTGCAATTCTGAAAAGCTGACCCGGCCCCTCTGGCATGGAAAAGGTCAGTATGACGGAACATATGAGGGCACCGGTGATGAGAATGATGCCCTGTACAGTATCAGTCCATATGACGGCCTTTATTCCCCCCAGCATGGTATAGATCACCACCATCAGGCCCGTAAGGATTATCACGGTTTTTACATTCCATCCGAAAAGTGCATTGATAGGAAGTGCAAGAAGCATCAGTATGGCCCCGGTGCGCATCAGCTGGGTAAGTATATAGCATGCTGAAGCATAGATTCTTGCCCAGGCCCCGAACCGTTGTTCAAGATAATAATAGGCTGATATGTTTCCGATACTCCTGTAGAGGGGAATGAAAAACCTGATTGTCATTATAGTGGCAAAGGGAATTGAAAGACTGAAAACAAAAGCATTCCAGTTTGTTGCATAGGCCTTACCGGGTAGTCCGAGGAAACTTATGCTGCTTACAAAAGTTGCAAAGATTGACATTCCGACAACCCAGGCAGGAAGCTTGCCGCCCGCAGCCGTGAACTGATCTGTTGTCCTGTTTTTGAAATAGAAACTGATTCCAAAAATAATGTTCCCCAGGGTAAGAGTGAAAAATACTATGGAATCAAGCAGAGGAAGCTTCATCGGAAATAAATATTAATAAAGATACGTAGTTTATTTGCGCTTAAACTTACAATTTATATCTTAGTTTTGTAAACAGACATCGATTTTAAACCCATGCCAGTATTGAAATGAAAAACCATAACTTCCCTGACAGTACCGGTACCGGCAGAAATCAGGATATGACATAACAAACAATACGGCAATGGCAGTAATTTCTACAAAAAGATAAGCCCGGAACAGAATAGTATGGTTTATGGACAAGGGATATTTTAAGTCGGATACATATGTTACTTCCGAAGACAGCCTCGGATCATGGCGGAAAATATACCGCCACAACAGATTATATTTCACGCTTAAATTTATAAATATTATTTTCAGGACCAGGAGGGAGGCCAGAAAAGGGATATATGATGACAAGGCCTGGGAAGAATCTTCCTTTTACATATTCAGGTTCATAGAAAAATCGGGAGGCAGGTTCAACATTTCCGGGATGAGTAACATTTCCGTAACGGAAGAACCCGTGTTGTTCATTGCCAACCACATGAGCACTCTTGAAACAATGATACTTCCATGTATCATTTCGCCTCTGAGGAAAGTCACTTTCGTGGTTAAGGAAAATCTCGTCAGCCATCCTCTTTTTGGTGATGTGATGAAATCGAGGGACCCGATTATTGTCGGACGCACCGATCCCAGGAAAGATCTCGAGGCTGTGATGAACGGCGGGATGGAATTACTGTCAAGGGGAATTTCAATAGTTATTTTTCCCCAGAGTACAAGGAATATCATTTTTAATCCTTCCGAATTTAATTCCCTTGGTGTTAAACTGGCTAAGAAGGCAGGAGTGAAAGTTGTTCCGGTAGCTTTGAAAACCGATTTCTGGGGGAATGGAAAAGTGGTAAAGGAACTGGGTCCGCTCGACAGTATGAAAACCATCTGTTTCAGGTTCGGGGAGGCCTTTGATGTTAAAGGCAGCGGCAAGGATGAAAATCAGAAGATTATTGATTTCATTCAGTCTTCCCTGCTGGAATGGCAGGAAAAAGACAGCAGAAAGTGAAATGAATTTTATGAAATAATTTTAAATTATCTGACATGGCAATATTGGACTGGATCGTACTGGGACTCTTTTGTCTTGGTCTTGTTGGAATCATCCTGTGGGTACTGAAACAAAGGGAGGAAACATCAACAGACTATTTTCTGGCGGGCCGTGATGCAACATGGATTGCTATAGGGGCTTCAATCTTCGCATCCAATATAGGATCGGAACATCTTGTTGGTCTGGCAGGTGCGGGAGCTTCAAGCGGAATGGCAATGGCTCACTGGGAAATGCACGGATGGATTATTCTGATTCTGGGATGGTTCTTCGTACCGTTCTATGCCAGGAGCGGGGTGTTCACCATGCCCGAATTCCTTGAAAAAAGATATAACAAGGGATCACGAAGTGTTTTGTCCATCATATCCCTGGTAAGCTATGTGTTCACCAAGGTAGCCGTTACTGTCTATGCAGGGGGAGTTGTTTTCAAGCAGGTCTTCGGAATTGAATCAATGTTCGGTATCGATTTCTTCTGGATCAGTGCTGTAGGCCTTGTTATTCTGACAGGGATTTATACAACCCTCGGCGGAATGAAGGCCGTTTTGTATACATCGGTTCTGCAGACTCCGGTTCTGCTTATCGGATCAATAGTGGTGCTTATTATCGGTCTGATAAAACTTGGAGGATGGTCCGAAATGATGGAAATCTGTCGGGCCGTGCCGGTGAATGATTACGGAAACAATATGACTCAGCTGATAAGGTCGGGGCAGGATCCTGAGTTCCCCTGGACCGGCGTTATACTCGGATCCGCAATAATAGGATTCTGGTACTGGTGTACGGATCAGTACATTGTTCAGAGGGTCCTGTCGGGCCGCAACCAGACCGAATCAAGAAGGGGAACCATCCTTGGAGCGTCTTTCAAGCTTCTACCCGTATTCATATTCCTGATTCCCGGAATGATAGCCTACGGACTGAATGTTAAGGGAATCATCACCCTTCCTGATTCTGATTCCGCTTTTGCCGTTCTGGTAAAAGAACTGCTTCCGGTCGGATTCAAAGGACTGGTTGTAGGCGGTCTTCTTGCCGCCCTGATGAGCTCACTTGCCTCCCTGTTCAATTCATCAGCCACCCTGTTTACCGTGGACTTCTATCAGAAGTACAGGCCGGAGGCCAGTGAAGCGGAACTGGTAAAAGTCGGGAAGATTGCAACGATGGTGGTTGTGGTTCTGGGAGTTCTCTGGATCCCCGTCATGAAGGGACTCGGGAAGGTACTCTACGCCTACCTCCAGGATGTTCAGTCACTCCTTGCTCCCGGAATTGCTGCTGTGTTCCTGCTGGGAATTGCGTCAAAAAAGACTACCCCCAAGGCAGGTTTTACAGGATTGCTTACAGGTTTTATCCTTGGAATGACAAGACTTGCATTCAAAGTGTTTGAATCGGGGATAAGCCCTGACAGTTTCTTGTACAGGATTTTTCTCAAACCCAACTGGCTGCATTACGAGATTGTGATTTTTTTCATTATAATCATTCTCATGATACTGGTCAGCATGGTGACAGAAAAGGCAGATCCGGCATCCATACGGAGTCTGTATGTTGGTTCGGCCACAGCTGAAGAAAAGGCAATAACCAGGGCAAGCTGGAATAACTGGGATCTCTTTTTCTCCGGACTGATAATCGTGGTTATCATCGGATTCTATATCTATTTCTGGTAAGCTGATCCGTAAAGGTCTGCCGGAAGCGGTTCATTATTTAACATGACATACCATGTCAGGCAGATGCAGTTCATAAAGCGCAGCAGGGAGAAACTTCATCTGCCGGGAGGAAAGGACAGACCGGTTAAAAACATAATTACTTATTTCAAGCCAGTAACATGAATGAATTAAGAAAAAAGGAAATCTGGTTCATCACGGGAAGCCAGCACTTATACGGACCTGACGTTCTCAGACAGGTGGAAGCTGATTCCACGGAAATAGTTGCATCGCTGAACAGTTCAGAGATTATTTCACGAAAAATAGTCTTCAGGAGGGTGCTCACCACCCCGGAATCAATTCTTGAAACATGCCTGGAAGCAAACAGCACCGGCAGCTGTATCGGTCTGATAGTATGGATGCATACCTTCTCGCCGGCAAAGATGTGGATAAACGGACTCAGGGTTCTGGATAAGCCCCTTCTGCATTTTCATACACAGTTAAACAGGGATATACCATGGGATTCCATCGATATGGATTTCATGAACCTGAACCAGTCGGCGCACGGTGACCGGGAGTTCGGATTCATTACGGCCAGGATGCGGCTGGGCAGGAAGGTTGTCGTGGGCCATTACAGGGATGACATTACGCTAAAAAGAATAGCTGTCTGGATAAGGGCAGCTGCTGCATACGATGATGCCCGGAACATGAAAATTGCCCGTTTTGGCGATAATATGCGTGATGTTGCCGTTACGGAGGGGAACAAGGTCAGTGCTCAGATAAGGATGGGATATTCGGTTTACGGATACGGTATCGGAGATCTTGTTAAGGCTGTAAATGAAGTTACCGGAGAAGAAATCCGGAGTCTGCTGGATGAGTATTCCTCTGAATATAAAATGACAAGAGAGGTTGCGTCCTCCGGGTCTTTAAGGGAAGCTGCCAGGATTGAGGCCGGGATGGAGAAATTTCTTCTTGGGGGAGGATTCAGGGCTTTCACAACCACTTTCGAGGATCTTCACGGACTGAAACAGTTACCGGGTATAGCGGTTCAGCGTCTTATGGCCAGGGGTTACGGATTCGGTGCGGAAGGCGACTGGAAAACCGCAGCCCTGGTACGCTCGGTGAAAGTAATGGCTGACGGCCTGAAAGGGGGAACTTCATTCATGGAAGACTATACCTATCATTTTGACCCCGCGGGAATGAGGGTTCTCGGGGCACATATGCTGGAAGTCTGTCCGACGATTGCAGAGGACAAACCGGTTGTGGAGATACACCAGCTGTCCATAGGCGGCAAGGAGGATCCTGCCAGACTGGTTTTCAGGACTGCACCGGGAAATGGAATAAATGTTTCGGTTATTGACCTGGGTAACAGATTCAGAATGATTGTTAATGATGTCAAGGTGGTAAAATGCCCCGACATGCCCCTGCTGCCTGTTGCCAGTGTTCTGTGGGAGCCGGCGCCCGATCTCAGGACCGGGGCTGCGGCATGGATACTTGCCGGAGGAGCACATCATACTGCGTTCAGTACTGCCATTGACGCGGAATACCTGGAGGATTTTGCTGAAATGCAGGATATTGAATTCATCAGGATAGATGAAAAATGTGATCTGCACAGGCTGAAAAATGAACTGAAATGGAATGAGGTTTATTATCATATCTCAAACGGTATTAAATAGCTGGACATGCTTGAAAAACTTAAAGCAAGGGTTTACAGGGCAAATACGGAACTCGTAAAAAGCGGCCTGGTTATTCATACATGGGGAAATGCAAGTGCACGTGACAGGAAAACAGGGCTGATAGTCATCAAACCTTCCGGAATAAGCTATGATAAAATGAAAGCCGGCGATATGGTTGTGCTGGATCCGGATGGTAATATAGTTGAGGGGAGATACAAGCCCTCCACTGATGCCCCGACCCATCTCTTTCTGTATAAAGATTGGGATTTAATAAACGGGATAGTCCATACACATTCAACATATGCCACATCGTGGGCTCAGGCCGGCAGGAATATTCCCGCTTTCGGAACCACCCATGCAGATCATTTTCACGGTGAGGTTCCGTGTACACGCAGGCTTACCGCAGAAGAAACAGAAAACGATTACGAGATCAACACAGGGAAGGTGATGGCAGAACGCCTCTCAGGCCTTGATCCCCTGGCTGTACCATCAGTTCTAGTAAACTGTCATGGCCCATTCAGCTGGGGACGGGATCCGGAAGAAGCCGTATATAATGCAATTGCCCTGGAAGAGATCGCCAGAATGGCATTTTATACGGTTCTTCTTGGAAATACCGGGCCTGCTGATGTTCACCTTCTTAATAAGCACTTTGAAAGAAAACATGGCAAAAATGCATATTACGGACAAAAGAAAAAGAAGTGAGCGAAGCGGTAGGGTATTGAAAAAATATATTAAGAACAAAAACGATAAATAGAAAAGACAGCTATGGCAAAAAAGTATGTTATAGGCGTTGATTACGGCACGGATTCGGTCCGTTCTGTTGTTGTTGACACGACCAGCGGCAATATTGCAGGGACCTCGGTTTTTGAATATCCCAGGTGGAAGAAGGGACTCTATTGTGATCCTTCAGCCAACCGTTTCCGTCAGCATCCCCTCGATTACACGGAAGGGCTTGAAAGATCAGTCAGGGGCGCCCTCAGGGGTTTAGGCAGGCAGATCACTGATAATATAGCGGGTATAACTGTTGATACAACCGGATCCACGCCGGTTGCCGTTGACAGGAACGGTACGCCTTTATCGCTTGTTCCGGGCTTTGAGGATGATCCTGATGCCATGTTCATTCTATGGAAAGATCACACCGCGGTGGATGAAGCGGCGGAAATAAATGAACTTGCCAGATCGTGGGGTGGTACGGATTATACGAAATATGAGGGGGGAATCTATTCCTCCGAATGGTTCTGGTCAAAGATACTGCATGTAACCCGGAAAAACCGCAGGATCAGGGAAAATGCATTTTCATGGGTTGAACATTGCGACTGGATACCTGCACTGCTGACCGGGAATACTGATCCGCTGAAACTGAAACGCAGCCGTTGTGCTGCCGGTCATAAGGCAATGTGGCACAAGAATTTCGGAGGTCTGCCTTCCGAAGATTTCCTTACAGGGCTCGATTCCGGCCTGGCAGGTCTGAGGGACAGGCTCTATACTGAAACTTTTGCCTGTGACGTCTCTGCAGGTACAATGAGTGCAGAATGGGCAAAAAAGCTTGGCCTGCCGCCCGGCATAAAAGTAGGGGTGGGAGCATTCGATGCACATCTCGGAGCCGTAGGCGGAGGAATAAGTCCGGGACAGCTGATCAAAGTCATGGGAACCTCAACATGCGACATGCTGGTTTCTCCTTTTACAGGAGAAGAGGAAAGGCTTGTCAGGGGAATATGCGGACAGGTTGACGGATCAATCATTCCCGGCATGCTTGGCCTGGAAGCCGGTCAGTCTGCTTTCGGAGATATCTACGCATGGTTCGGAACACTTATTTCATGGCCTGTTTCGGAGATTATAGGGAAAATGAGCTGGCTTGACAGCAGAACCAGGAAAAGAATAAAGTCGGAAACGTCGGAAGCAATGATATCTGAACTCAGCCGGGCAGCCCGGCAGGTTCTGACAGAGGAGAGTGCCGTTCTAGCACTTGACTGGATGAACGGCCGGCGTACCCCTGATGCCAATCAGGCACTGAAGGGCGCAATAGCCGGATTGTCACTGGGGTCGGATGCACCCCGGATATTCAGGGCACTGGTGGAGGCCACCGCTTTCGGATCAAGAATGATCAATGAGCGCTTCGTTTCGGAAGGAATGAAAATAGACGGTGTAATAGCCGTCGGCGGAGTTGCAAAAAAGAATCCCTTTGTCATGCAGGTTGTTTCGGATGTACTCAACATGCCAATCAAGGCTGCGAAGGCAGAACAGCCTTCCGCACTCGGATCTGCCATGGCGGCGTCGGTGATAGCCGGAATCCATGCGGATATCCCTGCAGCCCAGAAAGCAATGGGAAGCGGATTTGAAAAAACATACAGGCCGGATCCGGCAAGGGCAGCGAAATATGATGTGATTTTTAAAGAATACATGAAATTCGGTGCTTTCATTGAAAATGAAATGACCTGACCTGAACTGACCTGACCTGACCTGATATGACCTGATATGACCTGACCTGATCTGACCTGAGATTCTGTCAGACTCAGCATCGCGCGGTCTTCCCGGGAGATATTTATTAAAAGATGATCTGACTTATCTGGCAAAGGAGCTGGATATTCGAGTTGAACTGATCTATCATTGAAGACGGGAAGCTTCGGCAAATTTGGGTGCCAGCTTCCCTGGCCAGGGGAACAGGTCCCATTGCATATTCTCAGCTATTACATCTTTAATGTTACTTTTTCCCCTTCCTTAAGAGAAATCTTATTTCCAATAGCTTTCTTCCTGCCTGTGAGTGTCAGTTTAATTGAATTCAATGATCCTTTCAGCACTTCAAGAGTAACGGTATCGTCCGAAACCGCGCAGGTGCCCCATGAATATCCATTGCTCCAGAAATAATTCCCCGGCTTAGCGGTAAATTGCATACAGTGATCAACCCCCGAGTATTGAAAATCACTCAAAGCAATAATACTTGCCCAGCTAGCCATGGAGCGAGCATAATGATGTCCACATTCCGGCTCACTGAAAGGATTTCTTTTAGCACCATCATGACGTTCACGAATAGATTCAATACATTTTAGAGCTTCATGTTCCATACCTTCATAAATCATACCGACAGCTGCACTATATTCAAAACCGGTCATTACTTCTGCGAAATAAGGGAAAGGTACTTTTAAACGTCCTTTTGGCCAGGAGGCCATTAACAAGCCCGATTCGTTCCCCATCACATAAGATCGCATATTATTAAAATGGGCACTAAAGTCTTCCACATAATTGTATTTCATTATGCTCTTCAATGTCGTCCGGATATTATTGTCGTCTGCCAGGTATCCCAACCCGCAGATATGAGCCATATATTGCCCCACCAACTGGTCCACCAGACAACCTTTTCCCAATTGAAAGGCAGGGATTTGCGTATTTCCGGATTCCATATCCAAAAACCCGAATGTTTCCGGATCCGTAATCTTATGTTCGTAATACTCTCCATTGAAAAGGTTTTTATCCATCCACTCACTACCTTTATTGAACAGATCCTTACACTTTCTCCCGAACTCCTTGTCTTTCATTGCCAGGGCCATCTTCTCGGCAGCTTTCAAAGCACCCAAATACCAAAATCCCATTTGAGGATTAGGACCAAAGTAATCAACATCCATTGTATTATGCTGACGTCCCTCCATAACACCATCCTGATTCCCATCCCATCCTTTCTCAACCCATGCATATGACATAACTTTTTTGATTTGCCCCCAATTATCTCTTAAGAAATTATTATCACCCGAAAGTTGCCATTCTCTGTACATTTTCATAATACAACCCATTTGCCCGTCAGCTGCCGCGGAATTTCCTTTCGAAGCTTCAGACAAAGGTAGTGATGCACGAAAATTCATTAAACCATTTTCTTTGGTTGCATAATTAAACTCAACATCTCTCATCGTCATTGCCAGATCACCAAAAAGAAAAGGGGTAGCGACCTCATAATTCCACACATGAGTACATGAGCCGGCACAAGAACCAAATCGGTCCATCACACCCTCCCATCCCATCATATGACCACCGGGCAACCGGAATACTGTTTGAGAGCGCAGGGTGGCAAGGTTAAACAAGGCTGCCTCTTTGACTACATCAGGGTAAGTACTGCTCAGGAATGCATTCACAAACCTCAGTGTCTGGTCTTCCAGGTTGGGTATCCCGGGAACGATTCTTTCAGCAGCATCCCATGCATCCTCATACTTTGAACTATAATAATTACCAACCATAGATGGAGACCACGCTTTTCTGTTGGGAAAGTTCCACACAAGGAAAAAAGTGAATGCCTCAGTTTGATCAGGCAGTATTCTTTTTTTCACCGACAATGAAGCCATGGGATCATCTTCAATCTGATTATGAACATCTTCCAGAACACCATCGTCACTAAAATCATCCCAAAAGTTCAACATGGCATTGTTCCAGTGGTCTAGAACAGAAGCAGTGCGGTATGATATCCCAGCTGATGCTTCCGTCACCAATGCCATGGTTCCCCATGCGGGATCATCCTTTTCCACACCCTCCGAATAGAAGTATATTCCTCTGAGATTATTTTTTCCCTCTCTATATTCATTTTTATTTTGCTTTGCGCCTGTGGGAATATAATCTCCTTTCCAGTCGGTACGAAACTTACTGCCATCTTTACCTATGAAATTACGAATCGATCCACAAACAGCCACTTCAAGTGGCCTGTTACTTTTGTTCGTCACCTCATATGTAAGAACAGCAACAGGCAAACCACTTCCATCAGCATCGCCCGGTATCAGTGGATTAAATCCCTTTATTTCCACGGTGACAGGCAATTTTTCATCAGATAAAGATACTTGTCCGAATGGATAAGCAGCACTGAACTTAGCATTTGAGAAACGGGGAAAACCATGATGATTTACCGGGCGCCCCTCATAATGAAGATATTCGTGGGACTCAAGAGAACCTGTAAGCAGTGTGGCAGAAGATGTGCCATCCGAAGATTCAACATAAACGGCAAAAAAAGGAGCATTCAGACCAGTTGTAACTGTACTGTATTTTTTTCCGGGAATATTCATTATTTCCCAATCACGCAGTTCACCTCTTCCTCCCAACGAGACAGTACCTGTACCAATTCCACCCAAAGGCAGAGCTACCTGGAATAAATGATTCTGGTCATAGGTTTTAAGAACCGGCCAGGGTTGGGGCTGCCATTCCTGTGCGAAAATCACGAAGCATGTAAACAGATGGATTAAAGTAAGACTGATTATTTTCATTGTTACTTGTTTTTTATAGTCAAGGGAGTCACTATAATACAACTCCATTAACTTTTCATTGAATTTATTTTTTTCCCAATTTGGATTTTGAGTCAAATTTGGATTATTATCCGGAGCACTTTCCGAAAGTGGCCATAAAAAATGATTTGAAGGATCAAATGTGCGATTTTATTCAAATAATTTGTAGCGGGATAATGAATCCCCTGACAATTATATCCCGAACCACCTTCTCCCCATGCGTTTGTCATCAAAGAATTACAAACACATCAGCTCACTGACGGGACACGCGTGCGGATCAAACCGTGTAGTCTTAATGAGAGCGAGGTAATGATCATAGTAATTTACTTCCATTTAATGCGTTACAGGGACTTAAAACATTACTGTCTTTTTCACGTGTGCGAGCATATGCGGGATGATTTTCCTTCGTTTACGGTATCCGCCTGATTACCAAACTGAGAAAGAACATGAAAAACTCCCTGATGCTTATATCAGACAAGATCCTGCTTCGTAAACGTGCGCTGATCGAATCTGTTATCGATGAACTTAAAAATATCTGCCAGATAGAACACACTCGTTATAGAAGTCAGGAAGGGTTTATTATCAATTTGTTATCCGGATTAATTGCATATTATTACTTACCCGAGAAGCCATCACTTAATCCGGAGATTATTGATGAATCAATGGTTTTATATTTTTAACTTTATATCGAACTCATTTTAATATAATATCATCAGCTATAAACCCTATAAAAGAAAAACTATGCGAAAACTGCTTTTATTATTCTTAGCCGCTTCCTTCGGAATGGTCAATATCAGTTCCCAAAAGGAGAATTCTGATCCGGTCAATCAGCTTGTTATTATTGCCAACAACCCCGGGCCGGTTATCAGCAAGGATATTTACGGTCATTTTTCGGAACATCTCGGAACGTGCATTTATGGCGGTATCTGGGTTGGCCCGGATTCGAGGATACCAAATACTCATGGTATAAGGAATGATGTCCTTTATGCGCTCAGGGAGATCAAAGTTCCCAATCTCCGCTGGCCGGGCGGATGTTTTGCCGATACCTACCACTGGAAAGACGGGATAGGACCAAAGGAAAAAAGGGCATCAATCATCAATACCCACTGGGGAGGTGTTACCGAAGATAATTCTTTCGGAACCCACGAGTTTATGAAACTTACCGAGCTGATTGACTGTGATGCATACATCAACGGGAATGTAGGCTCCGGTACTGTCAGGGAGATGGCGGAATGGGTGGAGTACCTGACGTCCGGTTCAGATAGTCCCATGACCCGGCTCCGGAAAGAAAACGGAAGGGAAGAACCCTGGAAGGTTAAATATTTTGCCATAGGCAATGAGAACTGGGGCTGCGGCGGAAACATGACAGCCGAATTTTATACCGATGTGATGCGGCAATATTCTACCTATCTCAACAATTACGGTGATAACAGGCTATACAGGGTAGCATGCGGTCCTTCGGACTATAATTATGCCTGGACCGAGACCCTGATGAAAGATCCGGGGAGCCGTGCAAGATTTCAGGGATTGTCAATCCATTATTATTCACTTGTGGACGGCTGGAATAAAAAGGGTTCCGCCACCGAGTTCGGAGAACGGGAATGGTTCCGGACAATGAGCTCAAATCTCCAGATGGATGTGATTATAAGGGGCCACAAGGCAATAATGGACCGTTATGATCCCCAGAAAACAAAAGGACTGGTGGTTGATGAATGGGGTAACTGGTTCGATGTTGAGCCCGGTACGAACCCCGGATTCCTTTACCAGCAGAATACAATGAGGGACGCACTTACGGCAGCCATTCACCTGAACATTTTCAATAAGCATGCCGACCGTGTTCATGTGGCCAATCTGGCACAGACAGTAAACGTTCTTCAGTCGGTCATACTTACCAGTGACGATAAAATGGTTCTTACCCCGACCTGGCACGTGTTCAGGATGTTCAGGGTTCATCAGAATGCAAGATTGCTTACAACGGATCTCAAATGTGAGGAATATGAATTTCAGGGAAGCAGAATCACTGCCCTGTCGGCTTCGGCTTCTGTTGATAATGAAGGAAAGATTCATGTTTCACTGGCAAATCTCAATCCAAACAAGGAAATCACGGTGACATGTCCGGTTATCGGAGCCGTTATCAAAACGGTAAGGGGAGAGATTCTGACTGCAGACCAGATGAATGCCTGCAATACATTTGAAAAACCTGAAACGGTGAAGACCGGGCAGTTCAGAGGCTTTAAAGTGAAAGACGGGGTGATTACAGTCAGGATGCCGGCAAAATCGGTGGTGATGCTTGAACTGGAGGAAAAATAAATTCAGTGTGACAGACGAATGAAAACCAGTTTAAACTTAAGAAGATATCTTTTCGGCATTCTTGCAGCCGGAATCGGCTTTGTTTACGGTTGTCAGGAGAACAGATCCGGGAAGGATTATCCCATCCGGCCGGTTCCTTTTACTTCTGTAAGGCTCACTGATAATTTCTGGGCTCCCCGGATAGTTAAAAATGCTGAGGTAACGATCCCTATTGCTTTCGGATATTGTGAATCGACGGGAAGGATAAAGAATTTCGAAATTGCGGGAGGCCTCGATACGGGAAAATTTCAAACCATTTATCCCTTTGATGATTCTGATGTTTTCAAAATAATTGAGGGCGCTGCCTATTCGCTGCAGACAAAACCCGATCCGAAGCTGGAAGCCTATCTTGACAGCCTGATATACAGGATAGGCCTGGCCCAGGAAGAAGACGGCTATCTTTACACGAACAGGACAATAGCTGAAATGCACGGAGGCGAAGGGCTTCATCCCTGGGCATCCAAAAACAGATGGGAGCTGGATTCAATCCTGAGTCATGAATTATATAATGCAGGCCATCTTTTTGAGGCGGCTGTTGCACATTATCAGGCAACAGGCAAAAAAAACCTTCTTGACATAGCTGTTAAATCAGCAGATCTGATTGATAAGGATTTTGGTCACAACAAGATTAAGGTATATCCCGGTCACCAGGGAATCGAGATGGGTCTGGTGAAATTATACCGGGCCACCGGCGACAGGAGATATCTCGATCTGGGCAGGTTTTTTCTCGATATAAGGGGCCCGGGCGGGCAGGAATACAACCAGGCTCACAAAAGGGTGGTTGATCAGACGGAGGCGACCGGGCATTCTGTCAGGGCAGCCTATATGTATTCGGGTATGGCGGATATTGCCGCCATACAAGGGGATGAAGCTTACCTGAAAGCTATTGCTGAGATATGGGAAGATATTGTGTACCGCAAGATGTACATTACCGGGGGTATCGGGGCAACGGGCGGAAATGAGGGTTTCGCCGGTCCCTATGTGTTGCCCAATCTGACTGCATACTGTGAAACCTGTGCTTCCATCGCCAATATTTTTACAAACCACAGACTTTTTCTGTTACATGGCAGGGGTAAATATATTGACATACTTGAAAAAACACTGTATAACTCGATGCTGTCGGGTGTGTCCCTTTCAGCCGACAGATTCTTCTATCCGAATCCTCTCGAATCAGATGGAAGACATGAAAGGAGCGAATGGTTCGGATGCGCATGCTGTCCGTCAAATATTGCCAGGTTTGTGCCTGCGATCCCCGGATATGTATATGCTTCGGAAGGCCGGGATATATATGTAAACCTGTATATTTCAAATGAAGCTGAGATTTTTTCGGGAAAGAAAAAGGTAAATCTGGTTCAGCAGGCAGATTTCCCCTGGGACGGGAAAGTTAAAATCAATGTCAATCCCGCGCGGTCCGGGAATTTTGCGATACGCCTCCGCATACCCGGCTGGGTGATGAATGAAGCCATTCCCGGTGACCTGTACCGTTTTGATGACAGGACAGGCGACAGTTTTAAAATATCAGTCAACGGAATTCCGGTGGATAATACACCGGAGGATGGTTATGTCAGTATCAGCCGCAAATGGTCGGAAGGCGATGTTATAGAGCTGGAATTTCCCATGCCTGTAAGGATTGTCGTTGCAGATGAAAGGGTGGAGGAAGACAGGGACAGGATTGCCATACAGCGCGGACCAGTGGTTTACTGTGCCGAATGGCCCGACAATGAGGATATGAATGTCCTTGATCTGGTGATCGACAGGAACGGGCCATTAAAAACGGAGTTTATTCCCTCGCTTCTTGACGGCACACAGGTCATTCGGGCCAGAGCTTATCCGGCTGAAACGGATTCCGGTGGCAGCACCCTGATCCCTGCCGGGCGGACAATCACGCTTATTCCCTATGCCCTGTGGAACAACAGGGGTCCGGGACAAATGAGGGTCTGGCTGCCGGTGAAGGACTAGAGTAGCGAACAGGTAATCAATGATATAACAATCAATGGCGTGCTAATCAATGATGTAACAATCAGTCCACGGCATACATAAGTTTTTCAATATCAGTCTTTTCCTTTCCGGCCATACGGATGGGATAAAGGATTTTATAGACAACAGGCACCACCACCAGGGTCAGAAGTGTTGACATCAGCATTCCACCGATGATCACCCATGCCATTCCGTTGCGCAGCTCGGCACCTGAACCTGTGGAAAGCGCAATGGGCAACATTCCTATCGTTGTTGACAGGGCTGTCATCAGAATGGGACGTGTACGTATCCGTACGGCCTGAATCAGAGCTTCATCAACCCTCCTGCCTTCGCGTAGGGCATCATTGGCGAAGTCAACCAGCAGTATGGCATTTTTGGCCACCAGCCCGACAAGCATTATCAGTCCGAGCATGGCATAGATACTCATGGCAGTATTGGTGAGAGCCAGTGCGAGTATGGCACCCACAATGGAAAAGGGAATGGAAAACATGATTACAAGAGGGTCAGTCCAGTTGTTATACAACACAACCAGTGACAGGTAGATAAGCAACAATGACATTATGAGAGCCGTTGTGAGCACGTTCATGGATTCACTCATCTTCTTCATGTCTCCTGTTGCTTCAATCCGTAAACCTTTTGGCTTGTACATATTATCCATTTTTGCCATGAACTGCTTTGATATGGCACCGGCAGGGACTCCGAAGACTTGTGAACGGAGTGTCACTGAACTGTTACGGTCATAGCGCTCCAGGCGGTTTGGTCCTGTTCCGGGCGAAACAGCGGCAAACTGTGACAACCTTACATTTTCACCGCGGCTGTTGATAAATACCAGACCGGAAACATTATCTGCCTGTTCTCGATACATTCTGTCAGCACGGATATTGATATCATACTCATACTCCCCGGCGGTATATTTCAGCTGATCATTTCCCTGAAAGCTCATCTGCATCATCATTCCCACGTTCTCGAGCGAAAGTCCGAGTTCCGCCATTTTATCCCTGTTTACTGTTACGGTTATTTCGGGTGTTGTATTTTCAACCGAGAGTTCATGCTGCATCACACCGGGAATTGAGCCCAGGGCATCCAGTGCTTTTTCGGCATAAAACATCACCGTATCGCTGTTGTTACCGGAAATGATGTATTCCACGGCTGCTTTTGATGCTGTTCCGGTCAGGCTCACGCTGAAAATATTCACTTTGGCATCAATCAGGTAATCGGAAAGAGGCTTACGGATCCGGGTGATATAGGTTTCCGTTCCCTCTTTCTGCTTTACCAGTTTTACGTCCAGTTCAGCCAGGTAGGGAGTGCCTTTGGTACTCTGGGTGTTATCGCTGGTAAGACCTACCATTGTAATGACATCCTTGATTTCGGGACGGCTCATAAACCAGTTTTCTGCTTTCTGTACCAGGGCATTTGCTTCCTCCATTGAAATATCCTTCGGCATTTCCAGCTGAACAATAAACTCTCCGCGGTCTATGTAAGGCTGAAACTCAAAATTGATAAATCCCAGGGGGAAGAGCGACATTACGGCAAGTGTCAGGCAAAGCACCACCAGACCAACCACGCGTTTGTGTCCCAGACCCCATTTCAGGATGTCCGAGATCCAGTGGCTGAAACGGGAAATTGCATTTTCAAAGCCTTTCAGCAGCTTTCCAAAAATGTTTTCCCCCTTGATTTCCTGAATGTTCCCGAACCGGGAAGTAAGAAGTGGCACCAGGGTAAGAGCAGCCAGCAGGCTGAAAAGTATGGAAATAACAATAACCGCACAAAACTGCCGCAATATATCGGAAACAAGGGTGTCGGTAAATATTACCGGCAGAAACACCATCACTATTGCAATGGTAACGGAAATAACGGTAAACCCGATTTCCTTCAATGCCTCGAAAGTGGCTTTCACACGGTTTTTTCCCATTTCGATATGCCGGTACACATTCTCAATGACAACAATGGCATCGTCAACCAGTACACCTATGACCAGTGACAGGGCAAGCAGAGACATCAGGTTGAGTGTGAAACTGAAAAGCTTCATTCCGATAAATGTGGAGATGAGTGAAACCGGAACGACCACCATTACGATAAGAGCGTTGCGCACATTATGCAGAAACAGCAGTATCACCAGCGAAACCATCAGAATAGCAAGAAACAAATCGGTGATGACGGAATTAATTGACTGATGAGTAAAAGTAGTAGTGTCCTGTGCCACACTGATCTGCAAACCTTCGGCGGAATGAGTATTCTCCAGCCGGCTTATTGTTTTCATCACTTCGTCGCTTACCCTGATGGCATTGGCATCGGATTGCTTCTGCAGGCTGATCAGAATGGCATCCTGTCCGTTAATACGTCCAAGTGTCACAGGATCCTTCACGGCATCCGCAATATCCGCCACATCTCCCAGACGGATCTGTGTACCTGCCCGGCCGGTGCTGACGATCAGATTCCTCAGTTCGTCAATATTGGTCAGTTTTCCCGACAGTCTGACGGCTATCTGTGATTTGCTGCCATGAAGGTATCCGGTCGGAAAGTCAAGATTGGCCGCTCGGATTGCAGCCTGAATCATCAGGGGTGTAAGGCCGAAGGCCGTCAGCTTTTCCTGGTTTAAATTAATTTGTATCTCGCGTTGCATACCTCCCACAAGTGATATTTTTGCCACTCCGTTCAGGCGTGAAAACTCAGGCAGTATACGTTTGTCTATCAGATCGTAGAAATCTGTCGCTTCAATATTGGAGGTTGCCGAAAGTATCATGACAGGTTTTTCGTCAACCGATATCTTTGATATAACGGGCGAAAGAATATCCCGGGGAAGATCTGAGCGCTTTGCATCAAGAAGGTTCTGTGCATCGGTAACAGCTTTGTTGATATCGGTCCCGTATTTAAATGATACAATGAGCATTGACATTCCTTCAAATGAAAAAGACTGAAGCTGGTCGATTCCTTCCATACCTGAAAGAGCATCCTCTGCCTTGCGTGTGAGTGAGTTTTCCACTTCAGAGGGCGATGCTCCCGGATACACAATCTGGACATTAAGTATGGGAGGAGTAAATTTTGGCATCAGTTCCGCACCCAGTCCCCTGAAACTCAGGTATCCGAGAACTGTCAGCAGCAGGAAGAGCACAATGACGTAAACCGGGCGTTTTATGGATAATTCTGTTATTTTCATCTTCTGAATATTTAAAATTCATCATCAGGGGATGCTTCTCACTTTGGTACCGTCTGACACATTTATCAATCCGCCTGTCACTATACTGTCTCCGGGATTCAATCCCTGAAGGACCTCCATTCTTTCCCCGACTATATCGCCGATTACCGTATTTCTTTTTTTTGCGACACTGTTCTCAATGACGAACACGCTTGCTCCCTGAACACTTCCGCTGATGGCACTGCGCGGGATGAGGATACCGTTTTTTTGTGTCCCCGATTCAAAGAGCACTGTGACAAACATACCCGGTTTCAGTCCTTTCCTGGAACCGGTCAGGCTGACTTCTACCGGAAAATTGAGCGAACGGTCGGCTTTTTCACCGATAAATGTGATTTTTCCGGTGAAGCTTTCCCCCGGGAATGTTTCGCTTACCAGGGTTACTTCCAGTCCTTTTCTGATTCCCTGAATCTGTTTTTCGGTAGCGTAACAGGTCGCTTTCAGTTGTGAGTCATCTATAATATCGAATAGCGGAGTGCCGGGATTCAGATAACTGCCCACTTCCACATGACGTTTATAGATTGTTCCTGTAATGGGTGATTTCACTGATGCATCGGCAAGACGCCGTTTGCTTGTTATAAGAAGGTTTTCCGCTGTAATCATCTGGGTGCGGATATTGTCCAGCTGCTGGTCTGTGACACCTCCCTGTTCATTTGCACTTTTAAACCGTTCATAGTCCTTTTTAAGTCCTTCATATGCGGCCTCCCGTGATGAAACATCGGCTAGAAGCAATTCGCTGTCGAGTTGCAGCAGCACTTTCCCTTTTGTTACATGACTTCCTTCATCGGCATAAATTTCCAGAATACGCCCCGATACATCCGACACGAATTGAAGGTCGCGCAGTGCTTTCAGCACACCGCTGGCTGAAAAACTCACAGAGTATGAACGGTCTCTGACAACTTCAGCTTTTACGGCAACGGCAGAAGAAGCACCCACTGCCATTTGCGTTTTTTTCATTGTCGTTCTTTTGTTGGAAATGAGGATGGCTACGATTGCAGCTAATACTGCACACAGCGATAGGATTTGAATTACTCTTTTCATTTCAGTCCCTGGTTATGTTTTTAATTTTCTGTCAATAAATCGCGGATACTGCCACTTGCCTTCTTCAGGTCAACCCAGGCTTTCATATAATCATTCAGGGCACCGGCATAGCTCAGTTGTGCTTGCACAAGCGATTGGGCCGCATTGAGAATGTCAGACATAGATGACAGTCCTAGCATGAAATTATTTTCAGTCACCCTGAATACTTCCTCGGCAAGACTCTGATTATCACGTTGCAGGTTAATAGTATTCCGCATATCGGCAAGTTTGATCCTGGCATTCATAAATGCCATGTTTAATGATTGTCCGAGCAGTTCGGCATCTTCCCTGGCTTTTTGCAGTTCCATACTGTTTTGCGATATTTTGTATCTGCGTGAGAATCCGCTGAAGACTGGTATTCTCAGGCTTAATCCGACCACTGAGCCCGGATACCAGTAGTTGGTTTCCCCCCTGAAAAATTCATCGCTCACGCCGTTATACTGGTAGTTGAACATAAGTGAAAGGGTGGGCATGTATTCATAAACGGCTGATTTTTTCTGCAGTTTCACCATATCCATTTTCTCCATAAGAAGGAGAAATGATGTCTGGTTTTTCAAAGAAAATGGTGATTCGTAATTGTCTTTTACCTTTTCTTCAAAAAGGGCCAGATCAATAGCCTGAATATCAATAGGATTGCCTACATCGAACCCCATTTGCAGTTTCAGCAGGTTTTTCTGTACTTCTGCAGCGTTTTTAACGGCAACCCTTTGCGTAGTCAGGTTCACAAGATTTACTTTCAGCCTGTCAACATCAACTTTCCTGACCAGTCCGTTCCTGTGGTTCTCTTCCATTGTTTCCAGCATCCTGTTCACCAGTTCAACGCTCCTGTCCATTTGTGTGACTGCATATTCTGTGGACTGCACGGCGTAAAAAAGATTTACGGTCTGGCTGATCACTTCTTCTTCGTCGGCTTCAACTCCCAGGGCCGCCATTTTTTCTGCAGTCTTCGCGATTTCCAGCACGTTGAAAAGGCCCAGGTTCAGTACCTGCTGACTGAGTGACACTCCTACATTGGCATTGTAAGTTGTACCCATCTCAATTATCATGTATTTCTCCGCATCGGGATCCTGGGCTGAAGGTGGCAGCATGCTGTTCACGAAATTGGGCATGATGAACCTGGCCTTTTTGAGATTGTCGTTCAGGTTTGCCGATCCACTGATCTGGGGCAGAAGCGAGCCCAATACCTCCTGGCGGGCGTAAGCTGCCTTTTCCCTGTCGTAATTTGACTTTTTCAGATTCCGGTTGTTATCGAGGGCATATTCCAGGCATTGACGGAGTGAATAAGTTTCCTGCGAAAACAAGACCGTTGCACCAGGCAGGAGACCGAACAATATAAACACTGATTTAATAAACTGTATTTTCATAATGAGAAGATTATTTTACAATAACTGTTTTCCTTTTTCCGAAACGATGGCTCCCAGATTGTACTCTGCCGTATCTTTAAAATAGGATTTCGGGATATGAGGATTATTGTTGATCACACTGTTTATGTAAAATCCGAAAACAGAATAGGAAATGTACCGGCTGATGAATTCCACATCCAGATTCTTTCTGTAAACACCCTCCTTAATTCCCTGCCTGAGATTTGCCTCGAGTTTTTTTCTGAATAATTCCGATCCGGTGAAATGCTCCCTTGTTGCCTGATTGGGGTTCAGGCGCATAATATCGTAGAAAAAAACAGGGCTCAGCTCGGTAAAGAAAAGATTCAGATTCAAAAAACTGTATCGCAGATTTTCAATTGCCGGATGGTCAGGGTCATCAAGCCCTCTGACAGCTTGCTGCATATCTGATGAAATGGATAAGATGCATTCTCTCAGTAGTTCATCTTTGGATGAAAAATGGTTATACAGGGTTTTTTTCGTTATGCCCATCTTCCCCGCAACCTCCTCCAGGGAAAGGCGCAGACCGTCCTGTTTAAATACTGATATCGCTTTGATTATGTAGTTTTTTTTTCGCTGACCGGAATTCATAATGTCGTTGTAAATTATTTTCAGGATAGTGTTTCGTAACAAAATTACACTATTTATACAATAAACGTATAAAAAGAGTATAATAATTTCCGGATAAGAAGTATTTCGGGCAGGCATCTGTAAAATTCCGCTGTTCCGGATTCGAAATAATGATTGATACCGGAGACAATTGAAAATTAATGTAAATTTGATCTCAGGTCCGGAAAGACCGGTACAAATAGATATTATGGCCCGGTTTACAAACAGGTTCTATTATGAGATATATTACAGTTATTTTATTCATTGTTTCAGCAACGCTGTCCCATTCCCAGATTTCGGTTAAATATCCCAACGATGCCGGCATAGAAAAGGATCCGGATGTTTTATATGTGGAGAAATTCAATGATGGTCTGAATAATATCCTTGGTCGTTATGATGAAATTGTAAACTCCGGGGGAATGACGCTTGACAGGGATATTCCTTCCGGCAGCCTGGAACCCTATTCCCTTAGAATCACGAGCATTCCGGGAGAAAACATGGGAGGGCATTTATACAAATCATTCAGGCCGGGATTCGATAACACAGTTTATCTGAGATATTACGTGAAACATCCTTCAATTCCCCAGGGTTATTACGGGCATCAGGGACTTTGGTTCGGCGGATACAATCCGGTACTGGATTATCCTTATCCGCGAGCCGGAATATGTGGTCTTGGCAGCAGCCGGATAAGTATAGCCTTTGAAAACGTATGGCGCAGCGGTTCCCGGCCGGGTATGGATGCATATATATACTGGGGTGACATGAAAAGTTATGATGAGGGGGCTACCTGTTTTGGAAACACAATGATTACGGAGGGAAGAAGAGATTATCAGCAGGCACCGGCGCCGGATGCACCGCTTTGTGATTTTGACGAATGGATGTGCATAGAGGTAATGATCAGGCTTAATGATCCTGTAACGGCATATAACGGAGAACTAAGGATCTGGAAAAACGGAACTGAACTGGGACACTGGGGGCCGGGTTTTCCAAACGGTCACTGGCTCAAGGATAAATGGTATAACAATCCCGCTGATCCTCCTTTTGAGGGGTTCAGGTGGCGGACTGATGAAAATCTGAATATCAACTGGATCTGGATAGAATTCTGGCATAATTCGGACGGTCCTTCGAGTCATATCAAATTTTCAAATATTGTAATGGCCAGGGAATATATCGGACCAATTTATGATCCTGCCACTGCTTTGCCTGAAATACCGGGCAAAAGCAAAAATATCACAGTTTCACCCAATCCGGGTAGCGGGACAATAAATATCTCAAACATTGAAAAAATATGCAAAACATCGGTATTCAATGTTTTAGGAAAAAAAGTAATGGAAACTGAATCGGATACCGAAATCGATGTGAGTTATTTAAATCCGGGAATTTATTTTCTGAACATTGAAACGGAGAATGATCAGTATAGGGTCAGAATAGTAAAAAACTGAAAATTCCCCGGAGCCTGGCACAACATGATCCGCAGACGGAGAATAATAATTTTCCCTGATTCTTTGTATTTTTAAGCCGGAGAGAGGAAAAATCTATCCAATGATTACGGAATTTATATTAAACCGACTGGCTGTGAGAATAAATTATCTGTCAATCATTTTGCTGGCTGCCGGATTTATTTTCCTGGCTTCATGCTACAGACTTCCTGACCGCTTTTCGGCGGCAGAGGAGCTGCCTGATATATTCCCCGACATTGCCGGTGTAAGTATTCCGGTGAACATAGCACCCCTGAATTTCAGACTTGATAGCAAACCACGGAAAACTCTTGTCACCCTGGAGGGTAGAAACAGCATCATGAAAACCGGGGGGAAGAACAAAATCCGTTTCCGGGTGAAAAAATGGCATAAGTTCCTTGAGCAAAACAAGGGTGGTGAAATACTTTTTACGGTATATACAAAAAATGCTACTGGATGGGAGAGACATCTGCCTTTCAGTATTTTTGTAAAAGAGCTGCCCGCGGATCCCTATCTTGTTTACCGCCGTATTGCACCGGGATATGAATCATGGAGCAGAATGGGCATTTATCAGCGTAACATATCCAATTTTGATGAAGATGTTGTTCTTGACAACAGGATGCTAACGGGAAACTGTATGAACTGTCACTCCTTCAGCAATCACAATCCGGAAATGATGATGCTCCACCTCAGGGGAAAGATTGCCGGAACCCTGATAGCCCGCGACGGTGATGTAATTAAGATTGACACAAGAACAAAAGAGACAAAGTATAACTGTGTTTATCCTTACTGGCATCCTTCAGGCAGATATATTGCCTTCTCGGTCAATAATATTTCACAGGTTTTCCATTCGGTGAAGGAAAAAAGGATAGAAGTCATGGATTCGGAATCGGATCTTGTTGTTTATGACATCAATTCAAATGTACTGATCAGAAGCAGGCTTGTTTCGTCGGAAGATAGTTTTGAAACTTTTCCGGCATTTTCAGCCGACGGCAGGGAGCTCTACTTCTGTTCTGCCAGGAAGGAAAACATGCCTTCAGGATATGATAATGTCAGGTACAGCCTGTGCAAAACGGACTTTGACCCTGATTCGGGAACTTTTGGCAGGAAAACTGACACACTTATCAGTGAAGCTTCAACAGGGAAGAGCATCTCTTTTCCGAGGGCTTCCCCGGACGGGAAATACCTGATGTTTACCATGTCGGATTACGGAAACTTTTCAATATGGCACAAGGAAGCCGATCTTTATCTCCTGGATCTGTCCAGCGGCAGCTATCATCCCCTTGATGCAGCAAACAGCGGGGATACTGAAAGCTATCATTCATGGTCGTCGGGATCACGCTGGTTTGTATTCAGCAGCCGGAGAATTGACGGTCTTTACACAAGACTTTATTTATCCTTCCTTAATGAAGACGGAACAGCCACAAAGCCTTTTCTGCTTCCACAGAAAGATCCTGATTATTACGATTACAGCCTGTACTCGTTCAATGTGCCCGAGTTTGTCAGGGGCAGGGTGAGGTATAAGGGGCGCAGCATGATAAATGCCATTGGTTCGGAGCCAAAAAGTGTTATTTTTGAGGCCAAAGACTAACCTGAAATGGCTAAAACCTACTATGCGCTCCTTCCTTCGGTTACGGGCAGTGTGGAAGAGGAATTCCTCCAAATCCTGGATCAGATACTGGATATTTCAAATTCCGGCTTTACCCCGGTCAGAATAAACATTTTTGCAGATCTGCCTGATTTTGCTTCATTAATTACTTTAAGGGGGAAAATAACCGAAATATGCACACACGATCTGGGTCCGGCCTGTCCTGCTGTTTCCCTGACGGCACAGCCTCCTGAGAAACCATGGAAGACGGCTGTTGAGGCTGTGTTTATAAAAACCGGTTCCGCTTCTGTCCGGGGCGGTTATCATAATACTATCCCGTATATAGTTCTTGAGTCTTCCTCCGGCAGGGAACTGCTGGCCGGGGGACTGAGCAGCTATATGCACCCTGATGATACGAGGGCCGCTGCGGAGGCGGCATTTGACACTGTTCTCCGGGTACTTGAAAAGGAAAAAATGTCGGCTGACAATATTGTGCGGCAGTGGAATTATATCGGAAATATCCTTCAGATGAAGAATGATTTTCAAAACTATCAGATATTCAATGAGGTAAGAAGTGAGTACTACGGGCGGTACCGGAGCCTGAGCCGGTATCCGGCCGCTACGGGTGTGGGTATGAACCATGGAGGAGTGATCATAGATATCTGTGCTTTCCAGCCGTCAGATTTTGTTTCCCTGGTTGCCGTTAAAAATCCCGGTCAGGTTAATGCATATGAATACGGCCAGAAGGTTCTGAAGGGATCTGCCGGCAAGGGAAAAAATATCAAAAATCCCCCGCAGTTTGAGCGAGGACTGCTTGTTTCGGCCGGGGATCATTCAGTTTTACTGATATCAGGCACCGCCTCCATCATCGGGCAGGAAACCGTCGGAACAGGGGATATTGATAAACAGACAACTGTTACGATTGAGAATATCAGCAAACTTTCCGATCCTTCCAGAATCGGGCAGCTGATGGGATATCCCGGGGAACCTGTCAAAAAATATGGATTTTTAAGAGTCTATGTTAAGAGGCAAAACGATTTCAGCACTGTTCGTCAGAAATGTAAAGAATATTTTCCCGGAGTACCTGTTTCATACATTGGAGCGGATATATGCCGTGATGATCTCCTGGTTGAAATTGAAGGGGAAGCAGAATTGATGTTTAACAAAAAACACTAGCCGGGGCCGGCAGACAGGAGTTCAGATTTCCGTCGGACTGTTGCCCTGACATGGTGCCCGTAGTTACAATGAATAATTATCCAGTAAGATAAATATATTATGAATTTACAAAGAATCACATTGCGGGGATCACTTCATTTCCCCGGTATATTCCTGCTATTGTCGGCATCACTGCTGTTGACCGCGGTACCGGCTTCATCGCAGAAGAGGAAAAGCAGCAGGTCCGCTACCCCGGCTGCTGTTCAGGATATTCTGCTGGCGGAGAAGGGTACAAGCCAATACCGTATTATCATTCCTGCCAGTCCTGTACCTGATGAGCGCAGAGCCGCGGAAGTACTTCAGGATTATTTTCTTCAGGTAACAGGTGCAGCACTGCCCGTAATTGCCGCTGACAAAAACGAGAAGGGAGTTCCGTTTGAGATAATCCTGGGACAAAATGAACGCCTGGACAGGCTCGGTATTCAGATCAATTTCAATGAACTCGGCGAAGACGGGTTTATAATCAGAACCGACAGTCTGAGACTTATTATAGCCGGAGGCAGCAAAAAGGGGACATTGTATGGTGTTTATACTTTTCTCGAGAAGTATCTTGACTGCCGGATGTATTCACCTGCAGTCAGGATCGTTCCGAAAAAGGAAAAGATACTTCTTGGCAGAATAGAGGACAGGCAGATACCGTTAATAAAATACAGGACCATTCATTACAGGGGTACCTGGGATCAGGAGTATGCCGACTGGCACAAGTTAAGTCATGATGCACGCGGAGAAAGGACTGCATGGGGTTTGTGGGTTCATACCTTTAATCATCTTGTTCCTCCGGATATTTACTATAAGGATCATCAGGAGTATTATGCACTGAGAAACGGCAGGAGGATACCGACCCAGCTCTGCCTTACAAATCCTGATGTGCTCAGGATCACGGTGCAGAACCTCAGGAAAGAGATGGCAAAAAACCCTGAGGCACTTTACTGGTCTGTGAGCCAGAATGACAATACAGCCTATTGCATGTGTGAGCACTGCCAGGCTCTTGACAGACAGGAGGGATCCCCTTCAGGATCAATGATCTCATTTGTAAACAGTGTGGCAGAGCATTTCCCGGAAAAGATCATTTCCACCCTGGCATACCAGTATACCAGGCAGGCACCTGTTAATCTCCGGCCCCTCGACAATGTCAACATCATGCTCTGCAGCATTGAAATGCGCCGCGACATACCGTTTGCCGCCGCAACGGATCCGGTCAGCCGGGCATTCGTTAAGGATGTTGAAGACTGGAATAAAATAGCAAAGGATATAATAGTGTGGGATTACGTAATTCAGTTCAGCAATCTGATCAGCCCTTTCCCCAATCTGCACGTATTGCAACCCAATCTGAAGTTTTTTGTGGAAAATGGCGTGAACTCAATGTTTGAACAGGGCAACCGTGAAGTGGGAGGAGAGTTTTCCGAACTGCGGTCATATATGCTGTCAAAACTGTTATGGGATCCTTATACTGATACTGATGCCCTGATGGATGATTTCCTGAATGGTTACTATGGTGCTGCCGGCCTACCCATAAGGAATTATATTGATGAAATGAGGGCAGCTGTTCTGGATGCCGGTCAGCCTCTGAGTATTTTCGGATCGCCGAATTCGGCAGCCGGGACCTATCTCACACCGTCACTGATTGACAGGTACAAGGAGTTGTTTGACCGGGCGGAAAGTCTTGTTGCGGATTCAACCGTTCTGCTTGAAAGAGTCAGAATTGCCCGTCTGCCGCTGAATTTTGCGATAATGGAGCAGGCCAAGAAAAATTTTTCCGGGGAAGGAGGTGTGTTTATCAGATCCGGAGAGGGCTGGACTGTCAGGCCTGAGATAAGATCCATGGTGGATCCCTTTGTTGATCTGTGCATCCGCCAGGGTGTCACGCGGATAAAGGAATGGAATGTAACTCCCGAAGCCTACCGTTCAGCCATGTACCGTCTTTTTTTCCAGGGCAGGAATGAACACCTTGCATACGGAAAGCCGGTCAGGTTCCTGAGCCCGGATATCTCTGCCATACCTGAGGCTAAGAGAGGAATGCTTACTGACGGAATCAGGGGAAGCCATGATATTGAATACAACTGGCTCGATTTCAGGGGAAGCAATCTGGATGCCGTTATAGATCTGGGTGAAATAAAAAGGATTCAGCATATTGAGTGTGCATTTTATCAGCTTGCGGCCTGGCTCAGTATTATTCCGGACAGGGTTGATTTCCTGGTTTCAGCTGATGGAGAGAAATTTGAGAATGTCGGAACTGTGCCCAATACCCTGCCTATTGATCAGTATGATTCATACCAGCGGGATTTTATGGTGGATTTTAAGCCGCGTGATGCCAGATATGTAAGAGTTGTCGCCCACACAATAGGAAATACGCCCGAATGGCATCCGGGATCGGGTCAGCCGGCCAGGATGCATATCGACGAGATTGTTGTGGATTGAGGCCATCCGTTCTGAATAAAAGGGAAATTCCTTTCAGTACGAACTTAAACCTTTTGACCTGAATAACAGATAAATCCAATTATATGAAACGCAGAGATTTTGTAAACAGAGTAATACTGACCGGTGGTGCCCTCAGTCTGGGTATAGGATGCAAAAGCAAAGTCCGTACCGGTACCGGTACAGAAAAGAGCATGCCGGTATCAACGGATACAGCCTCCGGCAGGACGATCCGGGAGCCTGAAAGGGAAATACCGGTGCTTGCCGAAACTGATGTGCTGGTCATTGGCGGCGGACCGGCAGGAACCGCGGCTGCAATAGCTGCCAGCCGTACCGGGGCTGAGACTTATCTGGTTGAACGTTACAACCATCTTGGCGGGCTCTGGACCGGCGGGCTTGTATTGCCGCTTCTTTCAACCCATGCCCTTGACAGGCATAAAAGACAGAGAAAGGTAATTTTCGGTATCGGGGAGGAGATGTCCGGAAGATTATTTGATCTGGGAATGGCAATACATGAAGTGAATCCCGTTATTGACCCCGAAGCCGGCAAATTTGTTCTTGATGAAATGATACGGGAGGCCGGAGTCAGGATGCTCTACCACAGCTGGGCTTCAAATGTTATAATGGACGGGAATGTAATCAGGGGAGTGTTCATTGAAACCAAATCCGGACGGATGGCTGTCCTGGCTAAGGTTGTTATTGACTGTACTGGTGACGGGGATATCTTCCATCTGGCCGGAGATGATTACGATACCATGAATTATGCTATAGGACTTGTTCACCGGCTTGGCAATGTTGACCGAATCGATCCTGACAAGCCCGGATATGAAAAGAAAAATCTCGGGGATCCCACTCCGCTTAAGGGAGTGAACTGGGTAAACATGTGGGGACGGGAAAATCAGGATGCCCTTGACGTGGTAAATCTTTCGAATCTTCAGATGGACTACCGCCGCGAGATATGGAACAGTGTCCAGGAACTCAGGAAAACACCGGGGCATGAAGAGGTTTTTCTTCTGGATACTGCATCGCAGCTGGGCGTAAGGATGTCCAGAATACTTGACGGCGAATACAGGCTCAGGCTTGAGGATACAATGACATACAGATCGTTCAGTGATGCGATTGGAATAAGCGGGGCATGGACCACCATGCTTTACAGGGGAAGAAAAATCCCTGCATCAGAACGTCCGTGGTGGCAGATACCTTACCGTTCACTTGTTCCAAGGAAGACTGAGAACCTTCTTGTTGCAGGCCGCTGTTTCTGTTTTGAAAAAGAACTGGTGGAAGATACAAGAATTATAGGTACCTGTCTGGTTACCGGACAGGGTGCCGGTGCGGCTGCCGGGCTTGCTGTCAGGGAGAAGGTGTTTCCAAGAAACGTGAATGTGAAACGGCTCAGGGATCTGCTGAAACAGCAGGGTGTCTGGATGGGATGAAAAAGACGGTCACTGCATCGGATATACGGACTGTATCATTCATTATTGCCATGGTGTCCGTCATTCCCGGGCTGTGGAAGGGATTTCAGGGATTCCATGCATGGCTCAGTCCCTTTCTGATGCTTAATTCCGTTTTTGCATTAAAAGCTATTATCTGGCTCAATATGGCAGCCGTTGCCGTATTGGCAGCTGTCATGATACGGAAACGCTGGTTCTGTAAATATCTTTGCCCTGCCGGGTGGTGTTTTGATAAGATATCTTCACTCAGCCCATTTGCCGGAAGAACATACAACAAACTGCCTCATGCAGGCAAGTGGCTGGCAGTTATTTCACTTGTGTCTGCTTTGTTCGGCTTTCCCCTGTTTGTGATTTTTGATCCACTTTCCCTGTTTAACGGATTTTTTCTTAATCTGGCCGGGAAACCGGAACCTGTGGTTTTTATTTCCCTTCTTCCGTTTCCGCTGTTATTGCTGATGCATTTCTTTCTGCCCGGAATCTGGTGCAAAAAACTTTGTCCTCTCGGAGGACTGCAAACAGGCCTGTGGGATATAAAAAGCCATCTGAGCGGATTGAATTTGAAAAAAGCCCCGGTTTCAGAGACTGAACTTCCCGGCAGGCGCTATTTTGTCATGTCAGGAGCCGGTTTGCTGGCCGGCCTGATTATGCCCGGCATACTTCGTTCTTCTCCTGTGAAAGTTATCCGTCCTCCGGGAACAAGGGACAGTCTGTCGTTCAATACTCTTTGTTCCCGTTGCGGTAATTGTATAAGGGCTTGTCCGACCAGGATCATTCAGCCGCTTACCGTTTGTGACCAGCCACTTGCCTGGATGACTCCGGTAATCAGATATGAGAACGGATATTGCCTTGAAACATGCAATATCTGCAGCCGGGTCTGTCCGACCGGGGCAATTGCATTTTTTCCCGTTGATGAAAAAAAGCATGTTTTCATCGGAAAGGCTGAGATCAGCAGTGAAAACTGCTATCTTCTGAATAACAGGGAATGTATAAAATGCAGGGAAGTATGTAAATATGAAGCCATCAGTTATATGCCCGGGACCGGAACCAATACCGGTGTTCCCGTAGCAGACCTGTCAAAATGTGTCGGATGCGGGGCATGTGAAATAGTATGCCCTGCTGATTGTATTGTTGTCAGGCCCCTGTAGCGAAAGCGCAATTCGTATAAACAATGGAATAAATACCGGTTTTGCCGGTTTGATTTTTCTGCTTGTGAGATACATGCTTAGATGTGGAATAAAATATCGCGGATGCTGTAATATTCCGGATAAGTGACGGATATCTCCTTATTTTGTACCAGGGTTTTTAAGGTATTTTGTTTTTAAGTATTTGCAGCAGATTTTTCTGATTGATTAACCGGGAAATATCTTAACTTTATTAACTCATTGTTTTGTTCTTTATGCGCTGTTCTGAACCCATTGCGAATGAGGCTTTTCAGGAGCCGGCATAAGACGGTACTGAGTGAAATAATGATTTACGGGAATTTATGGATTAAACAGAATAAACAGAAAATGAAAAGAATTTTATTATTAACATTAGTTTTTGCAGGAGCTGCTGCATTTCTGCCATCCTGCAATCAATCAAAAAAGAGCGAAATGGTCAGGAAAGAGATTTACGGTACTTATCAGGGGAAAGAGGTTTACATGTTTACACTCACAAACAAGCCCGGAAATATTGTCAAAATTACAAACTTCGGGGGAAAGATCAACTGGATTGAGGTTCCCGACAGAAACGGAAAGAAGGAGAATATAACATTTGGTTATGATACCTTTGAGGGTACAATCAATGGTGATATGTCATACGGCTCCCTTGTCGGCAGATATGCCAACAGGATAGCAAATGCCCGGTTCTCCCTTGACGGTGTTGAATATGAACTTCCTGTAAATAATGGTCCTAACTGCCTGCATGGCGGTCCGAAAGGCTGGCATAGTGTTGTATGGGATGCTGAGGTGGTTAGCGGAAGTAAATTTCCGGCTATCAGACTGACATATGTCAGTCCCGATATGGAAATGGGCTTCCCGGGAACGGTTACTGCCGAAGTTGTCTATACATGGACTGATAATAACGAGATAGTGATGGATTATAAATGCACGACAGACAAGAAAACTGTTGTAAATGTAACCAATCATGCTTATTTCAATTTGCTGGGTCCGGGAAAGGGTGACATACTGGGGCATGTCCTGACCCTGAAAGCATCAGCATTCACACCGGTCGATTCGGTGATGATACCCACCGGTGAATTAAGGCCTGTTGCCGGCACTCCGTTCGATTTTACAAGTCCGCATACGATTGGCGAAAGGATAGGGGAGGATTATGACCAGCTCATACTGGGCCGCGGTTATGATCATAATTTCGTGCTGGACAACAAGGAGCCGGTTGATGTTGAGGTATATGAGCCGGTAAGCGGAAGAGTCCTTGAAGTAATTACCGATCAGCCCGGGATGCAGCTTTATACCGGTAATTTCCTTGACGGAACAAATATTGGTCATGGCGGAGTGGCTTTTACCCACAGATCAGGATTTTGCCTGGAATCGGGCCATTTTCCTGACAGTCCCAACCATCCGGATTTTCCGACAACAGTGCTTAATCCGGGAGAAACATTCAAATCACAGACGATTTACAGGTTCTCAGCCAGGTAAATCATCAGGTCCCTGCTTGTTATCCGGAGGCTTCAACAGAAAGATGGTCATTGACTTCCTCAATGCATCCTGCAGGTCTTAAACAGATAATAAGCTTGATATAAGCATCCTGTATTTTTAAAATCATTATCATCATTAAGAAATGAGGAATATTTTTGTTATCTTTTTTTCTCTGACTTTCCTGGCAGGTTGCATGACGGCGGGGAAAAAAGTTGAATACGGACTGAAAAGTATCACAGCTGATGACATGAAGACCCATATTTCGATACTTGCTTCCGATGAGTTCCTTGGACGGGCTCCTTCTACCGAAGGGGAAGAGAAAACCATTAATTATCTCGCTGAGGAGTTCAGGAGGATCGGGCTTGAACCGGCCAATAATGGCAGTTTTTTCCAGGAAGTGTCGCTGGTAAAAATAACTGCAGATCCGGAAATGAAAGTTGATATCAGCGGAGGAAGAAACAGGATAAACCTGAAATATCGCGAAGATATCATAGGAGGAAGCCCTCAGCAAAAGGAGTTTATCAGGCTTGATAATTCCGGAATCATATTTGTCGGTTACGGGATTAATTCTCCGGAAAACAACTGGAATGATTATGAAGGTCTTGATGTGAAGGGCAAAACCGTGTTGATGCTTATAAATGATCCTGGTTATGCCACCTCCGACGAAACTCTCTTTGAAGGGAAGACCATGACCTATTTCGGACGCTGGACATATAAGTATGAAGAAGCAGCACGGCAGGGAGCCTCGGCAGTCATCATCATTCATGAAACAGGAGCGGCTGCATATCCCTGGGAAGTTGTTCAGAACAGCTGGGGCGGTTCGCAGTTTTCTCTCAGGAACGATCCTCTGGCTTCATCTGCTCTTCAGTTCTGTGGCTGGATAACCAATGAATCAGGCAGGAAAATTTTTCAGGCTGCAGGACTGGATTTTGATGGGCTGACCAGGGCTGCTTCCGGAAGGGATTTCAGGGCTGTTGAGATGAACATGGGATTATCCGTCAATTTCAGGAATGAAGTGGAATATTCTGTATCCGACAATGTTGCTGCCCTGTGGCCGGGCGGCAGGAAAGCGGATGAATACATAATATACTGTGCACACTGGGATCATTTCGGTGTCAGCAATACTTTCAGGGGTGATTCAATACTGAACGGTGCCGTTGATAATGCCACTGGTACAGCGGCCTTACTCGAGATTGCGGAAGCATTTGCAAATCTTCCGGCAAGACAGAACCGTTCAATTCTGTTTCTTTCAGTAACATGCGAGGAACAAGGACTGCTGGGCAGTGATTTTTATGCAAACAATCCATTGTTTCCTCCGGGAAAAACAGCCGCTGTGATCAACATGGATGCCCTGAACATTTTTGGAAGGACAAGGGATATGATAATCTCCGGTTACGGATACAATCAGCTTGATGATTATGCGATTGCAGTTCTTGAAAAATACGGGCGCTATGCAAGCCCTGATCCCACACCCGAAAAAGGAGGTTATTTCCGTTCTGACCATTTCAGTTTTGCGAAGGTTGGAATACCTTCCATTAATCTGTCGGCAGGGGTCGACAATGTTGAACAAGGCAAGGCATGGGGCCTGGCCCGGAGCGAGGAATGGATACGGGAAAACTACCACGAGCCTTCTGACAACTATGAACCGGACAAATGGGATTTTGACGGTATGATTGAAGATGTGAAAGTTTATTTCGAAACCGGCTATAATCTCAGCATGACAGACAAGTTTCCCGAATGGAATCCAGGTGTCCCTTTTAAAGCATTGAGGGACGAAATGATGGAGAATCAGAAACCTTAAAAAACAATGCACATATGAAAAATTCTATTCTTGCCGTAATCATTATCACGGTTTTAACCTCATGTTCCGGTAAGGAAAAAGGCTGGCGCCAGCTCTTTAACGGGAGGGATCTGACCGGCTGGGAACAGATAGGCCCCGGAAAGTTTGAAGTGGAAGACGGTCTGCTTAAAACAGTAGGGGGGATGGGTATGCTTCTTTACCCTTCCGAGAAATTCGGGGATGTGACAATACGCGTTGTTTACAAAGTGGAAGACAATGACTGTAATTCTGGTGTTTTTATAAGGATACCGGAAATTCCTTCAGATGAATGGTATGCGGTGAACAGGGGATATGAAGTGCAGATAGATCATGGAACCAGGCATGTTGGAGGAGAATACCATTGTACGGGAGTGCTATACTCTCTTACCAAGGCCATGGCTTACCCCCAGAAGGAGCCGGGTGAATGGAACACGATGGAAATAACCCTTGACGGACCAAGAACCATAGTAGTTGTAAATGATGAAATGGTGACGGATTATACAGAAGGAGATCCGGTACCTCCGAAATCAAGAGATTACGAACCGGACAGAGGGCCACGTCCTCTTTCAGGTTATATAGGTTTGCAGAATCATGATTCATTATCTACAGTATATTTCAGAGAAGTAGCGGTAAAGTCACTGAAATAAACGTTTTTCGCAGAGGGGGGGGGACAGGATTAGGTTTCCGGAATAGTGGCAAATAAAAATCCGGTGAGTCACTGATTCCAAAATCATTTATATTTATTAATATGCGGAGCCGGGTTTTGAATCCGGAATGATTACGTACTATGAAAATGCCGGTGGACTAAATTATCCGGATAGCTTAACGAATGCCGGCGAATCATCGGGATAAGGAAAATTTCATGAATGGATTTGAAAGAATAAAAGCTGCTCTTTCTGGAAAAGAAAGCGATAAAGTACCTGTGATGCTGCATAATTTCATGATGGCGGCAAGAGAGTATGGTGTTACCATGGAACAATACCGCAACGATCCGCGGGTTATTGCTGATTGTTTCATTTCTGCAGTGGATAAATATCAGTATGATGGTATTGTTGTAGATATTGACACCGTCACTTTAGCGGGTGCGGTTGGCGTTCCGGTGGATTTTCCGGCGGATGATCCGGCAAGAACACATACCGGAAGTCTTGAAAAGCTGGAAGATGTCAGGCTTTTAAAACCTGCTGTGATAGAAAATTATAAATATGTCGGGATATGGCTGGAATCAGTTCGTATTCTGAAGGATTATTTTAAAAACGAAATATACATTCGCGGAAACTGTGATCAGGCTCCTTTTTCTCTTGCAAGTATGATGCGTGGTACACAAAACTGGATGATTGATCTGATGACGGGTGATGAGGCTGATATTTTCTCGTTATTGGAATATTGTACAGATGTGACCCTGCAATTTATAAAGTTAATGGCACAAACCGGCTGTGAAATGGTTTCCAACGGGGACAGTCCGGCTGGTCCCGAAATGATATCAGCTGAGATGTATGTCAAATATGCTTTGCCCTATGAGAAAATGCTTGCTCAGGGAGCACACAAAGCCGGAACGGCATTCGGACTGCACATTTGCGGGAATACTGATCCGATACTGGAATACATGATAATGTCCGGAGCAGATGCGATTGAGCTTGACTACAAAACAGATATTTACAAGATATTCAAACACTTTCAGAACAGAACGACATTCATAGGCAATATTGATCCCAGCGGTATTCTGGCCTTGGGAACTGCCTCTGAAGTGCGGGAGAAAACGCTGGAACTACTGAATATTTTCAGGGAATCGAATCGTTTTATTCTTAATTCCGGTTGTGCTATTCCTCCCGATACACCTTCCGAAAACCTGAAGGCAATGATTGAGACTGCCAGGAATTTTAAATAAGAAAAGAGTTATGGACTATCCATAGGGTTATTTAAGGACTTTTACAGATTGGTCAATTAATAAGCATTCTTCCCAATTCATTTCATAGTTTCTGGTTTATTAATTCCTTTTTAGAAGCGGCGTTTACAGAATTTTCAGCATACTGTTTCGCAATTATCATTTTGAAAAAAACTAATCCTTCTTTCATGCTTTGAAGAAATATGGTTCTTTCTGGTGAAACAGTAAAATTGTTTTACAGAAACATCCAAGTAACTGAAGAGTTGCTTGTTATCAGGAAACAGATTTTAGAAAGAACCACGAGCATACAATGATTTTGATATCATAATAATATTCTTAAAAAAGAAGCCCGTATATAAAAAATAAGTATTTTGCATTATTAAGAAGAGAATATCCGGTAATTTATTATTGTAAATGAGATACCACTCATTTGAGAATGAGGCTCAGTTAGTCAGGAATTTGGCAAGAGGTAACATTCTTGCTTTTAATACTTTGTTCAGGGAGTACAGTGGCAGATTATATCGTTTTGCATACGGATATTTCAGATCTGAAGAATTATCTGAAGAGCTGGTACAGGAAGTTTTTACTAGGGTCTGGGCAAACCACAGATCACTTAAATCTGAATACTCATTTAAATCATACCTTTTTACAATAGCATTTAATATAATTAAAAAGCATTTCAGACGAGAAGCATATGTTTCTGAATATTTTAAAAAAAGAATAGCTGAAGAATTTGATTTGGAGACAACAAGAAAGATCAGCTACGATTCTCTATGCCAATATGTTTATGGACTTGTAGATAAATTGCCTAAGCGTCGTAAAGAAATTTTTAGAAAAAGCAGATTTGAAGGTTTAAGCATAAAAGAGATTGCCAGGGAAATGAAAATCAGTCATAAAACAGTTGAAAACCAGCTAACCGAAGCGTTAAAATTTATCAGGCACAATATAAATAAAGAAAGTTTTTAGGTAATTTTATTTGTGGCTTTTTTTATCATATAAAACTGTGGTTACGATATTCTTGTTTTAACCAGCTTCGCCATTGTCGAATTATTTTTATTATTCTGTATATTACTGATTATAATACTCCCCGAAAATCGGACCACTGGTTAAGTTGAAAATATAAGGATTAATTTTACCAGTGATTATGAAAAAGACAAGAAGGAAATTTACGAGTTCATTTAAGGCCAAGGTGGCCATTGCAGCACTCAGGGAGCGGGAATCTCTAGCAGAACTATCAAAGCGCTATGACGTGCATCCGACCATGATCAGTAAATGGAAGATTGAGTTTTTGGAGAAATCCGAGACAGTATTTGATCGGAAGCCTGCCGAAGAATCCGGAGTTGATTCCGAGAAGCTGTATGCCAAGATCGGACAGTTGGAAATGGAGAACGAGTTTTTAAAAAAAAGCTTAAACAAGATCGTACGGTGAGTCAGCGTCTTAAACTTGTTGATAATCAGGATACGGTGAGTATACGGAAACAGTGTGAGCTGTTATCGGTACATAAAAGCAGCTTGTACTATTCTCCCAAGGGAGAGAGTCAGGATAACCTGAAGATCATGCGTATCATGGACGAGCATTATCTGAGTCATCCCACTGAAGGGGTTATTAATGTTCAGGATCTGCTCTTAGGTCTGGGCTTTTTGGTTAACCACAAGCGAGTCCGCCGACTTCTGAGGTTAATGGGCTTGATGGCGATTTATCCAAAGAAGAATCTGAGCAAACTGGGTTTGAAGAAGTATATTCAACCTTACCTGCTTAAAGGACTTGAGATCAAGCGTCCCAACCAGGTCTGGCAAATCGACATCAGTTATATTCCGATGAAGAATGGATTTTTGTATTTAACGGCCATTATAGACGTTTACAGCCGTTATATTGTTGGCTGGGGGATATCAAACACCCTTGATGCTGACGCTTCTCTATCCGTACTCAAACAGGCCATGGATGATCATGGTAAACCAGAGATTGTCAACTCAGATCAGGGAAGTCAGTTCACGTGTGAGCAGTGGGGAGAATATCTTAAAGGAAGAGGCATCAGGATCAGCATGGATGGGAAGGGTCGTGCTGTGGATAATATTTTTGTAGAAAGATTCTTTCGCTCATTGAAATATGATTATGTGTACCTGCATCCTGCCAATGATGGGCTGGAGTTGTACCAAGGGGTAAAGGAGTACATCCAATATTACAACCATACCCGCCATCATCAGGGTATTGGTCGCCAGATCCCGGCAAACCTGTACAAGACCGTGGCATGATATTAACAAAAAATGAAGATGTTAACAAAAGAAAAAAGTAACCAAAAAAGAAAAGGCGTTAATAACCAGAATAACTCTTCGAGTTATTTCCGGTTATGTAACACTTGTTTACATCATCATCATAAGATTCAATTAAGAATAGAAAAAAGTGGTCCTAAGAATGGGTAGTACTTTCGATTTCGGAACTTTTATTCAATAATGATCACTACTTATTTAATGGATTTCTTAGTTGAAAATATTTCTGATTGTAATAGGTGTATTTTTTGAGAAGAGGATATTACATATTAGAAAACGGGAATTATGGTTTTAATTTATAAGAATTCCAAGACAGAAAATTAAAAGAATAATGAACGGTTCTTGGTTTATTGGGGCTGTTTTTAATTTTAGAAAATTATACAATTCATGCAAAATAATAGTCCGGATATTAATAAATTAACTAGTTTCTTAAACGGAGATTATTCGGGAAAAGATGCAGAGTATCTTAGAGAAATATTTTGTAATCTGCGCAAAGAAGAAGATTTGAAGCATGTTGTAAAGAAACATTGGTATAAAATACTCAGGGAAAAACTCCCGAAAGAAAAAAATCTTGAACATATTCTGTACAAAATCCATTATGAATTAAATACTAAATCTGACAGCCGGAAAAACAAATTTATATTAAATAGCTTTTTCAATTGGAGTTCTCGAGTGGCTGCAATACTGTTTCTTCCCTTACTGGTTTATACAGGATTATATTTGTTTGCTGACAAAAAAAAGGAAGAACCGACCTGGATACAAATTACAGCTCCTTCTTGGACACGTGTGCAATTTAGTTTGCCGGATGGATCATCAGGATGGTTAAACAGCGGTTCGGGTGTTAAATATCATAGTGATTTTATCAGTAACAGAAAAATTATCCTGGAAGGCGAGGCAAACTTTAATGTCAAATCGGATTTGCGCAAACCATTTGAAGTCAGGACAGATGAAATAGTGGTTATTGCAACAGGAACGAAATTCAACATTTCATCATATCAAAATGAAAAAGATATTGAGGTGGTATTAGAGGAAGGGAGCGTTGAGGTAAAAAACCTGGGAATGACAAAATCTCGCATTATGAATCCCGATGAGTTGGTAGTTTATGATAGAGCTAACGGAGAATTAAGAAGTGAAAAAGTACAATCTGAAAAGTATTCTGCTTGGACTGAAGGTAAACTGATATTTAGGAATGACCCTATTGATGTTATTGCTCATCGCCTTGGAAGATGGTATAATGTAGATGTTGAGATTGAAGGTAATAATTTTTCAGATGCCAGATTGAGGGGGACCTTTGTTGATGAAAATCTGGAGGAAGTTCTTTATTTCATGAAAAAAGCGCTTCCAATAGACTACAAAATTATAGGTGGTGGAATTGATGATGAAGCTGAAATCTATAGCCGCAAGAAAATATTATTTATAACAAAGAACCGATATTACCCCTAATCATTAATCTTAAATACCAAGTGCCTATGAAAAAAACAAATAAAAAAACCAAGGCAGGTAAGTGCTGGAACCACCTTCCTGCCTAAAATCAAGTTACTCTATGTTTATAAGCAACCTAAAACTTTTAAATTTATGAAAAAAAATTATGATTTAAGGGTGTCGATGCACCCAAACATAAAGAAACTGATCATGGAAATTAAAATTATGACCCTGATTGTATTAATGGGTGTAACTAACTTGTTTGCAAGTCCTACTTATTCACAGACTGCGAGAGTAACACTCAAAGCTGATAACAAAACACTTGAACAGGTGATAGATGAAATAGAACAACAGAGTGAGTTTTATTTTGTTTTCAATCAGAAACAGATAGATGTAAAAAGAGTTGTTAATATTAAAGCAAAAGAAAAATCAATTGAAGAAATATTACTAGAATTATTCAATGGAATAGATATTCAATTTGCTGTACTTGATAAAAAGATTTTATTGACTAGATATCCCATTGATAAGGAGTTCGTTAATAATGTTCCAGTTACTCAAGAGAATCTGGTGACAGGCACGATAACAGATGCTACAACAGGTGAACCTATGCCTGGTGTTAACATAGTAATTAAAGGAACCAATTTGGGTACCTTATCAGATTCAAATGGAAATTTCTCAATAACAGTCCCGGACGTGAATAAAGTTCTGATTTTTTCATTTATTGGATACAATCAGCAGGAAATATCACTCAATGGAAGAAAATCAGTTTCTGTTCAATTAATACAAAGCATTGAAACACTGGAAGAGGTTGTTGTAATAGGCTATGGTACCGCCAAAAAATCCGATCTAACTGGTTCTATAGCACAATTAAAGGCTGATGAAATTGGTAATTATACTCCTACTAATGTAAGTGATATGTTAAGAACAAGTATTCCTGGGCTTAATGCTAGTTATGCTGTTTCGGCCAAAGGTAATAGTGCTTTATTAATCAGAGGAGAAACTACCTTAACAGCTGGTTCAAACCCATTAATTGTATTGGATGGTGTTATTTACAATGGGGATCTATCGGATATAAATCCTGATGACATTGATAAAATGGATATAATGAAAGACGCAAGTTCTGCTGCAGTTTACGGATCAAGAGCTACCAATGGAGTTATTTCCATTACAACGAAAAAAGGATTTAGTGAAAAGCCAACTATAAATTTAACCAGTACTCTTGGTATTGCTACTCCTGGTCTAAGGCTTAAACCATATGACGCAGATGGATTTATTAAATGGAGATCGGATTGGTTTAAATCCGTCTTTAGCGCAACTGTAGCACAGAAGCCATGGAGTCCATTTGATGATCCACGACTAATTGATCAACAATATTTAAGTAATTGGTTAGCTTTTCATAGCACAACACAACCTAATATGATTGATGCTTATCTAGCCGGGTTGAGACTAACTGGAATTGAGACAGAAAATTATAAAGCAGGAAATATAATAAATTGGGAAGATGTTATCTTTCAAAACGGAATGAGACAAGATCATAATATTAGTTTGTCCGGAAAAAGGAATGATTTCACATATTATTGGTCATTGGGATATATGGAAAACCAAGCTCTTACAAAAGGAGAAGAGTTTTCGACAATTCGCTCAAGAGTTAATCTTGAAGGAGCGGCGGCAAAATTTATGAAAGTTGGCCTAAATGCTCAATTCTCTTATAGAAATGAAAGCTCTGTGCCTGCATCAAGTGGTGAATATCGTGGCTTGTCTCCCTTTGGTTCATATTATGCAAATGATGGTGTTTCCTTAAGACTATATACAAATGATGATCTTCAGCAACATCCTTTGCTAACAATGACATTCAGGGAACGAGAACAGGAAAATTATACAATTTTTCCTAAAATTTACACAATCATTGATCTGCCCTTTGGAATAAAATATACAATGAATTATACTACAAGGATGGAGTTTTTTCATTCTTATATACATAATTCATCAGATCATCCAACATGGGGATTATTTGGTGGTTCAGCCACAAGAAATAATACTATCACGAGAGAATGGCAAATCGATAATATTATCAACTGGGATAGAGTAATTGCCAAATTTCATTTTTTTAATATAACCTTACTTGCAAACGCTGAACGAATGAGAATTGATTCCGACGGGTTGAGTAATCAAAGTTTCACACCTAACGACATACTGGGTTACCATGAAATGTCGACTGGCAGTTTACCAACAATGAATAGTTATGACGAAGTTCAATCTGCAGATGCATTAATGGCACGTTTAAACTATAGTTATAAAAATAGATATCTTTTGACTTTATCAGTTCGAAGGGATGGTTCTTCATTATTTGGATATTCAAATCCAAGAGCAACCTTTCCAGCTGCTGCATTAGGCTGGATTATTTCAGAAGAGAATTTTTTTAAATCGAACTTCATCGATTTGTTAAAATTAAGATTATCATGGGGTGTGAATGGTAATCGTGCAATTAAGAATTATGCTGCAATGTCCAGAATTGCTACAGGAAAATCCTTAAATGCAGATCAAAGTGGAGTGGCAAGAACAATTCCAACCCTTGTCATTAATACAATGGAAAATAAGGATCTTAAATGGGAAGGAACAGAATCATTCAATTTCGGAATGGATTTCAGTGTGTTAAAAGGTAAATTGGCAGGTAGCGTGGATGCTTACGCCACTTCCACAACAGATGTTTTGGTAAACAGAGAACTCCCAACTATAACAGGATTTGATAGAGTATATGCTAATCTTGGAGAGGTTAGGAATGCAGGTTTTGAACTTTCTATGAATAGCATAAATATAAATAAAAGAAATTTTGATTGGAGAACAAGTTTGATATTTTCGTTGAATAGAAATAAAATAATCTCTATATCTGGAGAAAAGATAGATGTTTTTGATGAAGATGGGAATGTTATTGGACAAAAAGAGCCAGATGATATTACGAATAACTGGTTTATTGGGGAATCAAAAGATGTAATATGGGATTATAAAATTCTTGGAACTTGGAAAGTAGGAGAAGAAGTTGAAGCTGCTAAATGGCAACAATTCCCAGGTGATTATAGACTTCAAGATGTTAATGGTGATGGTATGTTAACAAATGATGACAAACAATTTCTTGGATACAAAACACCTAGATTTTCTTGGACAATGTCTAATAATTTCCACCTGTTCAAAAATATTGAGACTTCATTTGTTCTCTATTCCTTATGGGGGCACAAGCAAGCAGTTGAAGCAGCAAAGCATGATGGGAAAACAAGAGACAGATATAATGACTGGGATATACCATATTGGACTCCTGATAATCAGCTTGATGACTTTTGTCGACTTGCATCTTCTCCTTCGCAAGGTGTGTACTATGACCCTTGGTTTAATAAATCTTATATCAGGCTTGAAAATGTAGCCATTGCTTATCGTTTACCCATGAACATAATAAATAAAACCTTTATTAGAGATATAAAATTTTCGTTTAACATCAGAAATGCAGGAGTTTGGGCTCCCGGCTGGAAATTTGGAGATCCAGAACATGAAACACGTGCGCAACGGATTTTTTCTTTTGGGGTTAATATGTCGATATAATGGTTAATTGTAATAATTAAATTTATGATCATGAAAACGCTAAATAATAAAACTAATTTATTCGTTACTATTGTATTATTGGTTATTTTAAACTCATGTAGTGAGGGTTTCCTGTCTCCTGAACCATTATCTTTTTATGCACCTGAAAATGTTCTTATCGATCAGAAAGGCTTACAAGCAGTGTTAGATAATGCTCTAAGCAAATTAAGGGTTGAATATTGTACTGATCAAGCTCCTTTCTTAGTAAATATTAAATATTCAGATGTTGGAGTTGATGGAACAACAAACAGAAATGCACCCTGGCAGGATTTAAACAATCAAATGCATCCAGATGGTAATATTCCCGATGCTTATTCTGCTATACCATGGTATTGGGATGACTCTTATAAAATTATCAAGGATTGTAATACAGTAATAACAAGAATTAATGATGCTGAATTTGCTTTAGAAGCTGATAAAAATGCTTTGTTGGGCAGTGCCTACTTTTTACGTGCTTATAGATATTATTGTAAAACATTAGGATATGGGGATGTGCCGCTTGTTCTTGAAGAACTTTCGGCCCCAAAATTAGACTTCTATTCAACTACAAAAGAATCTATTTGGAAAAAAATGATTAAAGATTTGGAATTTGCAATTGATCATGTCCCTGAAGCAAATATGGTTCCAAGAGGTCAGGTTACCAAAGCAGCCTGTAAGCATCTTTTGGCTAAGTATTACTTGTTATTCGGAAAATTTGATGAAGCTATTACTTTAACTACCGAAATTATTGAAGGAGGAGTTCATCAATTAAATACAGAAAGATTTGGAGTAGATAAAAATATTCCGAATAAAGATGTGGTATGGGATATGTTCAGAGTAGAAAACAAGAGCCTTGCTAGTAATACCGAAGGATTACTCATGTCTATTGACCGTTATGGGATGGATGGAAATACTTCTGGTACAAATTCTATGAGAAACGCAGGTCCTAACTTTGGGCAAGCTGGAATAATCAAGACACCCGATGGTGCAAATGGTATGTCTGATACACCCGGTTGTGAATATGGGCTTATAGAAATGTATGGCAGAGGTGTAGCCCGTATTCGCCCAACAGGTTATTCACAAAAAGATGTCTGGATCCTTAATGGCATAGAAGATTTTCAGGATTATCGTCATAGAACTGACAATGGAAATTGGGTTACCATGGAAATGATGGTTTATAATAATCCTGCACTTAAAACGGCAAATAATGTATGGTACGGTAAAAATCTCATGTTATTTAACGAAAGCGGTGTATTGCTGTGTAATGATATTATTAGATCATGGTTTGCTTGGCCACATTACAAACTATTTGTACCTGATCCTGACCGCCCTCAACCTCAAGGTGGACCGAGTGACTGGTATATTATGCGTCTAGCAGAAACGTATCTTATTAGGGCCGAAGCTCACGTTTGGAAAAAAGAATGGCAAAAAGCAGCAGAGGACATAAATGTAATTCGACAACGTGCAAATGCTCAATATATGTACACCGCAGATGATCTTGAGGAACTGCAAATTGGTGCTGTACTTGATGAGAGAAATAGAGAATTGTATTATGAAGAGCTACGTAAATTTGAGCTTACACGTATTTCTTACATATTTGCAAGTACAAATATTCAGTGTTATAATGGGAAGACATATACACTTGATAAGTTATCAGAAGATAATTTCTATTATGATAGAATAATGGAAGTTGGAGATCATTACAATAAAGGAATTATTACAAGGACAGGTAATCCGTTTACAATATCACCAAAACATATTTTTTGGCCTGTTGCCAGTTATGTTATCAATTCAAATACAGGTGGTGTTATTAATCAAAATAAAGGCTATTATGGAACAGAGAAAAATGTTCCACCTTTGGTTTATGAAGGAGATTAATTTTGGAAATATTAATAAACTGCACATTCGAATTCCTTAGAATGTGCAGTTTATGTTTTTAAAGATTCTTTCTTGAAAAGGCTATGAAAACTAAGTGTCAGATATTGAGGAGATTACTATAAACGAATTAGGTCAATTAAAATGAATATGATAAAAATTATTCACAGGAAGTTATTTTCCCTACTATTTTTCACATTGTTCATTGGCTTTGTTGATGGACAATCGTTACCAGGAAGTTACTTTTCACCTTGGTCAGTTGGCCTGCTAGATATCCATCATATCAATACTGGCAAAGGGGAGTCTGTCTTTATTATTATGCCAGATGGAACTACAATGTTGGTAGATGCAGGAGCAACAACACGTCCCAAACCACGCGTCACAGACCAGAAACCAGATGCAAGCAGGACTCCGGGTGAATGGATATCAAGGTATATTTTGCATATGATGAAAGATATTCCATCAAAAAAACTAGACTATATACTTCTTACACATTTTGATGGAGATCATATCGGGGATTATTCGGACAAGGCAAAAACATCAAGCTCAGGTACATTTAAACTTACAGGTATAACGGAGGTTGGAGAACATGTACCTTTTAAAAAGTTAGTTGATAGAGGCTGGCCCAATTATAATTTCCCAATAGCTTTGAGTAATGACAAAATGAGGAATTACAAACAATTTCTAAAGTGGCATATTGAAAAAAACCAATCTATCATTGAAGATTTTAAAGTTGGTCAAAATTCACAATTTGTTTTGGTTTATGCGAGAGAAGAATACCCGGATTTTGAGATTCGAAATATTGCATGCAATGGATATGTTTGGACAGGAGTAGGAACAAATGTTCGAAATCATTTCCCGAAACTTTCGGATTTAAAAATATCAGAATATCCCGGAGAAAATATGTGCTCTATCGCGTTTCGATTGTCTTATGGAAAGTTTGACTATTTCAATGGTGGGGATCTTACTTTTGGAGAATATGGTACTTGGAGAGATATTGAAACATCTGTTGGGATGGTCACAGGACCCGTCGAGGTTTGTGAATCAAATCATCATGGACATTTTGATGCAATGGGAGAACATTTTCTAAAGGCTCTCAGACCAAAGATTATTATACTTCAAACTTGGGCGCCTAGTCATCCTGCTTCAGTAGTGTTAAGCCGAATGCAGTCGACTTCAATTTATCCAGGTCCGAGAAATATTTTTGCTACCAATATAATGAAAGAAACAAAAGTTGTAATTGGTGACGCTCTTGATAGACTAAAAAGCCAGCAGGGACATATCGTTGTAAGAGTGAACCCTGGTGGGGATGATTTCATGATTTACATTCTTGATGATTTAACAGAAAGCTATGAGGTTAAGGCAGTTCATGGGCCGTATTATTGTGAGTAACAGTTCTTAAAGAAAAACTATGAAAATATCTTGGCTTTAAAAATAAATTAGTAATTCAAAGCATCATGGGATAATTAATACACATTGAGGCATTTAGTTAATTATATATAAAATAATTAGAAAAAAAAATATCATTCAGTACAAATACTTGTTTTTGTTCTGGTTGTATGTTTAATTTCAACTGGTTGCTCCAGAAGGAATGATGGTGACAAATACAAGTCTTTCAGCGGTATTTATCCTCATCTGGCATTGAAGATATCCCTATAAATCCTACAAGTTATAATTGGGCAAAAATGTCTAATTTTAAACTTGTATATGAAAAGATCAAGATTTACCGAGAGCCAGATAACAAGCGCGCTGAAGGAGCACGAAGCTGGCAAGAATGTTCTGGACATATGTCGGGAACTAAGAATTAATCGCAACACCTTTTACAATTGGAAGAAGCGGTATTCGGGGATGGATGCCGAACTTCTTCGAAGGTTCAAGGAACTTGAGCGGGAGAATGCAGAGTTAAAGCGCATGTATGCCGACCTGAGTCTGGATCACAGGATATTAAAGAATGTCATAGAAAAAAAGCTTTAACGCCCTGTCAAAAGAGAGAGTTGGTGAGAGAGATAAGAGAAGAAGAGCAGATATCTGTTGCCAGGGCGTGTAAGATTGTAATGCTGGTTCGCTGCATGTATTACTATGAGTCTAAAAAAGATGATTCAGAAGTTGAGGCAAAGCTGCAGTGGTATGGAGAGAAGCTTCCCTCAAGGGGCTTTCCTGAGTATTTTAAGAGGATCCGTGGAGAGGGGCTTATCTGGAACCACAAAAAAGTCCGAAGAGTATACCTGAAGCTTGGAATGGCTCGTCGAAGAAAGATAAAACGCAGGATACCAAATCCTGATAGGCAAGTCCTGTTGCAGCCTGTCAGACCCAATATCACCTGGAGTCTTGATTTTATGGAGGACCGACTGGAGAACGGAAGGCGGTTTAGAACATTGAACATTATTGATGATTATAACAGGGAAGCACTTGCAATAGAAGTCGATTACTCGTTCCCTTCAGCAAAAGTAGTTGATATGTTAAAACGAGTTATTGAATGGCGGGGTAAGCCTGAGGAGATCCGCAGTGATAATGGGATTGAGTTTATCGCAAAAGATTTTAGTGTCTTTTGCTCAAACTCAGGGATCAATCATCTTCGAATACAGAAAGGCAAGCCCAGCCAGAATGGGTACATTGAAAGGTTTAACAGAACATATAGAGAAGATGTTCTTGACATCAATTTATTTGAAAGCATTCAGCAAGTCAGGATAAAGACTGAGGAATTTATGGAAGATTACAATAACTATCATCCACACGAAAGTCTCAACAATATGAGCCCGGTTAAATTTCTAAAGTCAAAATTCAAAGAAAAAATGCCTACTTTTACTTTGTAGGAGAAAGGGGGTATCTACAGCATTTACAATAATGAAAGTGAATGTGGTACAGGAGCTGTTGTTCCCTGGGCTGACAGGTTGTGGGTGATCACTTACGGGCCGCATCTGCCTTTTGGTTCTTCTGACAAATTATATGAGATAACTCCTGATCTTCAGCAGATAATCAGAAAGGAGAGTGTCGGTGGAACTCCTGCAAACCGTATGGTACATAAAGAGAGTAAGCAGCTTTTTATAGGACCCTATGCCATTGATGCAGATCGTAACGTAAGGACGATTCCCTATGAAAAGATGCCGGGGAGACATACGGGAAATGCGCGGCATCTGACAGATCCTGCCGGAAAGATTTATTATGCCACAATGGAGGAGGGATTTTATGAAGTGGATGTAAATACACTGGAAATAAAACTGCTTTATCAGGACGGAAATGTTACTGACAGGAAACAGGATGTGGTGTCAGCAAATAAGCCGGCTGCACTTCTGGAGGGTGTACACGGCAAAGGTTTCTATTCAGGGCAGGGTGTTGCTGTTTATACCAACAATGGTGAATCGGGAAACCTGGCTCTTGTTAAGTTTGATATTGAAGCAGGTTCCCTGTCAGAATGGAATGGGAAAGAATGGAAACTGATCCGCCGTAATCAGTTCTGTGAAATTACCGGTCCCGGTGGAATATACGGCAATGAAAACCCTGAAACCGATCCCCTGTGGGCCACCGGCTGGGATCATAAATCCTTGATACTTGGTGTGAGAAACGGAGGAAACTGGAGCTTCTACCGACTTCCCAAAGCGAGTCACAGCTATGATGGAGCTCACGGCTGGAATACGGAATGGCCGCGTATCCGGAATATCGGGACGGATGGCAGGCCGGATTACCTGATGACCATGCACGGTATGTTCTGGAACTTTCCGGGTAATTTTACCGCATCAAATTCATCCGGGATCCGTCCCCGATCAGCATATCTGAAAATAATCGGGGATTTTACCAGGTGGAATAACAGACTGGTTTTTGGTTGTGACGATTCAGCACTGAATGAATTCCTTAACAAGCGCAAAGAGAAAGGCAGTATAGAAGATCCAGGCCAGTCGAACTCCAATCTGTGGTTTACTTCGTTGAAGCAGCCTGATGAGCTTGGTCCCACAACGGCTGAAGGGGCGGTGTGGCTCAATGAAAAGACTGAGGCAGGAATGCCTTCAGAACCCTTTCTTTTTGCCGGATGGGCCAGACGTATTTCCTGGATACATAATTCAGGCGATTCCAGGGTGAATTTCATTTTTGAAGTTGACAAATCAGGCAACGATTTGTGGGAAACACTACAATCGGTTGCAATTGACGGAAATATGTCAGCTTTGATTGAGTTTCCTGCAGCCACCAGGGCCGAGTGGATAAGGGTAAAAACCGATAAGCCGGCGATTGCAACGGTTCATTTTTCATATACCGGCAAGGATGACAGAAATGATTGCCCTGATCCTGTTTTTAACGGGTTATCGGTTGTCACAGACCAGCTGTCAACAGGCGGCCTGCTGTATGGTCTTGGGAATGACCGCCGGGCATTGGGAGTGCTGGCAGGACAATTTAGCGGGGGAGATTTTACGGAGACTGGTTATTATGAGCTGAACGCTGATATGGATCTTCAGAAAAAAGAAGATCCGGAAACAGCCGGGTTTATACGAGATAAATTTGCAATTCCTCAACAAGTGGTAACGATTGACGAGGCTTCTGTGCTTATACAGGATGATTTTGGCAGGAGATGGAGGCTGCCGGTGGGCAATAAGGCTTATACAGAACTGACAGAGCGTTCGGCACTGCGTCTTTGCCGCGAAGTGGTAACTGAGCGGGATCTTTTCAGCTGTGCAGGAACATTTTATGAACTTCCTGCCAATAATGCCGATGGATTTGCAAAGATCCGCCCTGTTGCATCACACAACTTCAGAATACATGATTATGCTTCCTATCGGGGGATGCTGATCATGACAGGAATTGATCCGGGCAAAGCCCGCGGCAACTCACATGTAATTGTGTCTGATGACGGAAAAGCTGCTGTATGGGCTGGTGTGATCGATGATCTTTGGAAAATAGGCAAACCTGCCGGAGAGGGTGGTCCGTGGAAAAACAGCCATGTTTCTGCCGGCATACCATCCGACCCTTACCTCATAGGTTTTTATGATAAGAAAAGTCTTGAACTGTCACATAATTCTCCACACAGGATTACATTTACAGTCGAGGCAGAACCGCTTGGTCATGGGCCATGGATGACTTACAAAAAAATTGAAGTAGGGCCGGGGGAGACGGCCGGTTTTAATTTCCCCGACAACTTTCAGTCGCGCTGGATAAGATTCACTTCAGACAGGGATTGCATTGCAACGGTATGGCTGAAATATGAATGAATGGATAGCAAAGGCCGGACTACCGGAACTATATGCATAAAAAGATGTGACAGGTGAATCAAATATGAGAGGACCTTTCTTGACATCCGGAAAACAGGGGGTGAATTATTTCCTGCCGGAGTGAAGTTAATTCAATATTTTCAGGAAAAGCCGTGATCATTCTTTCGCCGGGAATAGCCCGAGAATTCCTGTATGACTTATGTCTGAATGAACTATTAATAATTTTTAAGATTTGAATTTCCCCTAAGCCCTTTTTTCCCCGCATAAACATTTAACTTTGATAAAAATAATGCCAATCAGCTTACACCATCTCATAAGTATATGCTGTATTGATACGCAGTCAGGAAAACTGCCACATTTAAAAACTTATTAATCTGCTTTAATTAAATTAAATATGAAACGACGCGAAGTATTAAAAACTCTGTCAACAATTCCGGTTGCAGGAGGATTAATGTCAATTGAACCTCTGGTAGCATCAGCAAGCCAGAGGAAGCCTGTTATTGATGCAGGGCTGTTGTCAAATCCGGAGAAAGGGGCACTGGCTCTCGGACCACAAATTTACCAGTCAATAGGCGTGGAACCCTTGATCAACTGCAGGGGGACTCTTTCGATAATAAGTGGTTCAACAGAACTGTATGAAGTCAGGAAAGCAGTTGAATATGCTGCAATGGTTCATGTACATATTGATGAACTCGCAATGGCAGTGGGTAAAAGACTGGCTGAGATCACAGGAGCTGAATGGGGAATGGTATCATCAGGCTGTGCCGCGGGTTTAAAACATGTTACTGCCGCCTGTCTAACCGGTGGCGATCCTGAGAAACTTGTTAAAATACCGGACCTGACAGGATTTGATAAGACAGAAGTCATCATTCCCCGGTATTCAAGAAATCAGTATGATGCTGCAATCAGGAATACCGGAGCAGTTCTGATAGAGGTTGAAACAGTTGAAGAGCTTAAAAAGGCTATCAATTCACGTACAGCGATGATATATCTGTTTTCCGGTCCACGGGCTTATTATGACGGACCTCTGTCCATTGAAAAGGTAGCTCCGGTTGCAAAAGAGAAAAATATTCCTATTCTTGTAGATGCAGCTGCTGAAATACTTACTGTTCCAAACGATCATCTGAACCGGGGTGCAACCATTGTGGCATATAGCGGGGGGAAGGCCTTAAGAGGCCCGCAGGGGGCAGGACTTCTTCTCGGTAATAAAGACATCCTTTTTTCAACCTGGCAGTCAAGTTCTCCGCATCACGGACCGGGAAGGGATAATAAAATCGGCAAGGAAGAACATATGGGTATGCTTGCTGCTGTTGAAGCCTGGGTTAAAACGGATCATGCTGCAAAGGAGAAGACATGGATTTCCTGGCTAGAATATATTTCGAAAAAAGTAACTGCAATAAAAGGTGTGACAACTCAGATCACAGAACCACAGGGTGTTGATAATCGCAGTGCCCGGATGTCAATATCGTGGGATCCTGCAGTTCTGAACATCACCGGTGAGGAAGTTTCAAATGAGCTGTACAATAACAGTCCGAGAGTTGCACTGGGCGGAGGAAGAACCAATCCCGCGGATGGAAGAACCTCCATCTCGATCAGTGCTCAGATGATGCAGCCGGGAGATGAGAAAATCGTTGCCGACAGGATTTTCAACATACTGTCCGCGAAGCATGAGAAAAAGACTGTTGTCATTGAACCCCCTGCTGTCGATATTTCCGGCCAGTGGGATGTAAGCATTGATTTTTATTCAGGCAAGGGAGAACATAAGCTGTATCTTGGAAAACAGGAAGGACATGAAATAAAGGGAACCCATAAGAGCACTTTCTCATTGCTTGATATAGCCGGAAGAGTTGAGGGCAGGAATGTTAAGCTCCAGAGTTATTACAGGGAAAATGCCCAGTCAATACCGTATATATTTGACGGAAATGTTGAAGGTGATACAATTTCGGGAGTGCTCTATCTGGGGGAATACCGTTCTGCCAATTTCATTGCGAAAAGAGCAGAATCCGGAAGACGTCCCATGATGCCGATAACAATACCTTCCCACGGGGGAAAGAAGAGCGATTCATGGTAGAAATGATGGTTTTTATCATGACCTGACTGTTCAATAGTGAAAAATCAGATATAAAACCAGTTTTTGTCCCTGATAATCCGGAATGGGGAAATTTCAGGGTTTGAATGCAGCGGGGGATATGTACTGAACGGGGAAGGATCACTGATATATCCGGGCAATCACACCAGGAGGTATACAGGCCAGCCGGATGTTAACGGCCCCGTGTCGTCAATAAGGTTTGAGCTTCTGAGGGAAGGTATTGAGGATTATGAATACATCTGGATGCTGAAGGAAAGCGCATTGAAGAGCTGGTAAAACAGCCAGGGCAGTTAAATACTGTCTTCTTTCCCGGATTTTCCTTATAGAACCGGTGAAAAGAATACTATTTGTCATGAAAAAGTAATTCCGGATTGACTTATCTTTATTTTCTGAATTTCTGACAGGATAAATTGAAAAGACTGTATCTTTTTAAAATGGATTTTGATCCACAACAGATGTTATGCAAGATTTACTAACCAAATAAGACAATCGAAACATGAAAAGGACTAACATTTCAAGAAGAAAATTTGTAAAAGGCCTGGCAGGAAGTGCTGCAGGAATTGCAGTACTGAGAGGCAATCCGGGGATCTCAGCTATGAGTTATTCACGTATCATCGGAGCGAATGAAAGGATCAATATCGGTGTTATCGGTTGCGGTGGCATGGCAAACAGTCATATGGAAGCTTTGTTAAATATGAAGCAATCAGACAATATTGATATTACAGCCGTATGTGATATTTATACAAAGAGGCTGGAGAAGGCTAAAGAGCTGACAAAAGCACAGGCTTTTAAAAATTATCAGGAAATCCTGCAGAAAAAAGACATAGATTATGTACTTATAGCCACACCTGAACACTGGCATTATCAGATGACCCTCGATGCCATAGGTGCCGGAAAGCATATTTATGTCGAAAAACCAATGACTCATACAATTGAACAGGCTAAAGATATATGTAATAAGATTGCATCGTCAAAACTCAAAATGCAGGTCGGGGTACAGGGCATGTCTGATGATTCGTATGAAACCGCGCATAAAATGATTGAGGAAGGGGCTCTTGGGAAGGTTGTCATGGCTCATATTGATTATTCAAGAAATTATATCGGTGATTTTTGGGCCTATGAAATCGATCCTGATGCCAGACCGGGAATAAATCTCGACTGGGAAGCCTGGCTTGGTCCTGCACCCAAACGTCCCTGGGACCCGAGAAGATATTTTCAGTGGAGAAGATACTGGGATTACTCAGGTGGAATTGCAACAGATTTGTTTATTCACCGGGTGACAAGGATCATTAAATCGGTTGGCCTGAGCTTTCCGGATTATGTTGTTGCCACCGGCGGAACCTGGAATTTTACAAACAGTGTGGCCGAGATACCCGATACCTTTAATATGATGTTGGACTATCCGGAAAAAACGACTGTCATGGTTGTTTCTTCATTGGCAAATGATATGCCGATAAGGCATGTGATAAGAGGACACGAGGCAACACTGGAATTTACCAGGGAAGGATTTACAATAACTCCTCAGGAGCAGTCAGAGCTAGCCATAATAAGTGGTACGGGAGAAACAGTAAAAGGGACAAATCTTTTTACCTATAAAAAAACAGGTGCTGAAGATATAACTTTACACCATAGAAACCTGATTGCCGCGATCAGGAAGAACGAACCGTTAAAGTGCGATCAGGACCTTGGTTTTTATGGTGTTGTAGCCTGTATGATGGGAGTTGAGTCATTTCGTAACAGAAAATATCTGAAATGGGACCAGCAGAATAAGGTGATTATCGAAAGCTAATTTTCGTATGAATCAGGAAAACCTACTGTAAATCAGATGGGTATTGCTGTGATTTTGTTTCAATCATCCTGCCCATCGCAATCCTTTGAGCATCCCACTTTCCGGCGTCAAAGTTCCAGACATCAAGATTCCCTATGGATTTCGGTCCATAAGGTTCCTTAATGATTATATTAACGACAGGGTCAGCCCTTAGGGTGTTGCCATCATAGATCGGATTTCCCTTCAGGCAATCTGAATTGAAATCCTTTCTCCCTTTCAGAAGAACAAAGCGTTTTTCGATAATTTTATTATTTGACGGATCCAGCCTCGCCAATGAGGGTATGACTGAAGCCCTCCGGCCTGATTCTCCAAAATCATTTCCGGACGATGAAAAGCTGCATATATATGTGCTTTTTACATCCAGGAATTTTGGAGTTTATCCCTTAACTGAACGATGAATATGAAGACCTCACGTGAAACATGAATAATAATTATCTTTAAAACGGTCATCACGGGGATAACCACAACGGATTAATTTAAACTGTATGATTTTTATGGATTTCAAAAGTTTAAGGCTGATTGCATTGTTTCTGGCAGTGGTTTTTGCCGGATTAACAGGCTCATACGCGCAGAAGAAAGGGCTTCGCGTCATTTCTGAGAAGGAGTTGAAGTACAATCTCGATTTCCTTGGTTCAAGGGAGTTCCGGGGAAGAGAGACGCCTTCGCCGGAACTTGAGATAGCAACCCTGTACCTTGGCAACTGGGCCGGATACACAGGCCTTAAACCGGCAATGAAGGACGGCTCCTTCTATCAGGAGGTGCCCCTGATGGTGACAGCAGTCTTTCAGCCCGGAACACGCATAAGCCTTTCACAGGGCACATCCGACCGCATATATTATTTTGGAAGGGACTTCTGCGGCAGCTTCGCACGAAGCGGCTCCTACAGGGGAGAAGTGGTCTTTGCCGGGATGGGCATAAGCAATCCTCAGTCCGGATGGGATGACCTTGCAGATATGGATCTTCGGGATAAGGTTGTGGTGATACTTGATGCACAGCTTCCGGGGACGGTTTTTCCACTTGGATTTACCATGACCAACAGGCTCTCGTCACGGATAAATGCCATCCGCGGAAGAGGTGCCGCGGCAGTGCTGACTGTTGTTGATCCGGAGAGGCAGAAGATGAAGGAGGAGGGACAGAAGATTTTCGATTATATCCCCACCGGCAGGCTGCAGATTATGTATGACTCGCGCAGGACGGATTTCAGCTCTGCGGACGGATCGCAGGCAGATCGCGGACAGATGCCCCCGTCACAGAACTCCCGTCCGCCCCTTCCTTTCGAGAGGGCTGAGATAAGTCACGACCTGGCCGCACAAATGCTTGGCATAACCAGGGAAAAGATAGCCGGTATGTTCTCAGCAGTGGCAAAAGGGGAGAAGGTATCTTCATTTGAAGTTGAAGGGGTCAGCGTAAAGCTCGACGTGGAAGTGGAATATTACCCGGCTGTCTCCCGCAATGTTGTTGCAATGGTTGAAGGGTCCGATCCGGTGCTGAGGAATGAATATGTAGTTATCTGCGGGCATCATGACGGACGGGGCATCGACGACGGTGGAATCATTGCCGGTGCCGATGACAACGGCAGCGCATGCGTCGCCCTGATGGAGATAGGCAAGGCACTCCTGGCAGAGAGGCCGAAAAGGTCGGTCCTCCTCGTGTGGTTCACCGGCGAGGAGCAGATGATGAACGGTTCACATTATTTCGTGAATAACTGTCCGGTGCCGTTGGAGAAGATCACTGCATGCCTCAACATGGACATGATCAGTCGTAATGATCCCGACAGCCTTTTCCTGGTGGGTTCTGACCTGCTGAGCTCGGAGCTTGATGCATCAATAAAAAAGGTGAACCGCAACTATGATCTTGACTTCACGTTTGACTACCTCTACTCCAACCTTACACACCCGCAGCAGGTTTACTTCAGGAGCGACCACTACCCGTTTGTCAGGTTTGGCATTCCGTCAGTATGGTTTTTCTGCGGGTTTACCTATGATTACCATACCGTCAGGGACGTGCCTGAGCGGGTCGATTATCACAAGCTTTACAGGACGACAAGGCTTGTTTACCTGACAACCATGGAAGTTGGCAACATGAAGAGTCTCCTGAAGCTTGACGTGAACCCCGCCGTTACTTCGCGCGGTGCGCATAACCTCAGGGAACCCAGTCTGTTCGGCAGGTAATGGCGGAAGGGTTTTTTGGAGGCCTGTGATAAAAAGATAATTTTTACAAAAGAAAGATGAAGTACATCTTTCCCTTACTGCTGTTTAATTTTCTGGTCTGCGTCGCGGAGGCACAGCACCTGCCGGGATTCAGAAATTCGGAAAGCTTTGATGAACAACAGCTTGTGATTGAAGATGCGGAAAATGGCATCCGTATTCTTATAAATGCTCCTCTGGAAGGTTTCGGTAAAAAGGATAAGGTACTGCTTGTTTTTTATGCTTTACCAAACGGCAGTTCAATTGAACATACCTTTGGGAGGAAAGCGGAACCGGGACTTGATTATCGCTATGATATTCAACATATAGGAGCACAGACAAGGTTCCTCAGAAATGTGATCGGAGACCGGACGATTGTTGTAGCTTATCTTGAAAATTCACGTTTAAGCTGGCCTGCATGGGTGGCAAATACAACTGATCCCCAGGAAAAGATAAGGAAAATTGTTGACTGTGTAACCGGGATCTTTGTCCGCTGGGAACCTGAAATAGCGCTGAATGGTCACAGCGGAGGCGGAAGATTTATATTCAGCTATATTGATTCCCTGGAAGAGATCCCCCCTTCAATTGTCAGGATAGGCTTCCTCGACAGTACCTACGGCTATAAAGATACGCTTCACGGAAAGAAAATAGCAAGCTGGCTGATGTCGGGAAGAAAAAGATACCTGTGCACTCTTGCTTATAACGACAGCGTGGTTGTCTATAATGGGAAACCTCTTGTTTCACCGACAGGAGGAACCTGGTACAGGAGTAAAATGATGAAGAATTATCTTTCCGGCTATTTCCGCTTCAGGGAGAAGGAAAGAGATTCACTGCTATGGAGTACATCACCGGGCAGACGGATAGTGTTCATCCTGAAACCAAATCCGGAAAGAAAAATTTACCATACAACCCAGGTGGAGCTAAACGGATTTATTCACAGTATCCTCAGCGGAACGAAACATGAACAAAAGGATTATACTTATTTTGGGAAAAGGGCATATTCAGATCTGATAGATGATTCTCTTGCATTACCTATCAGAATGCTCAATATTCCTGTTCGTGACCCATTATCGGAAAGCGGATCTGAATTCATGAACAGGATCAGATCATTATCGCCCGGGGAACGTGAGGAGGAGATTTACAAAGCTGTTTCATCGGGTAATATACCGGATTTTTTAAGAGATCCGGTGACAATGAGCGGAGAATTCATGGATTCCCGGGGTAAAGCCCACAGGGTTGTTTATGAGGTTATGCCGGATTATATTTCGGTTGGCAGCAATGAGGATTTTTGCCGTATACCAATGAATCCTTATACCGCCCAAAAAGTGGCCGATGACTTTGGAGCTTCTTTGATCACATCTGTAATAAGCGACAATATTCACAGATCAGCAGATATCAGACTTGAACCTTTTTATTATGCCCCGGTAGGCCATGAAAATGAATTAGTCGAAAAATTTGCTGAGCATAACAGGCAGATTGAAAAACAGCTTTCAGAATCGGGAGGCAGGCAGGGGGATCTGGTATCAGGTATCAAAAAGGATGTAATACTTTCATCCCGGATCGATGCTCAACCCGGGAAGGTAGTGATCTACGGCTGGCACAGGCCGGATGGCAAGCCGATACAACCGGTATACAGTGGTCATATTTACTGGTATGTCGATTATAGTCATGGGATAAGACTTATTAACAACCAGGTACTTATAGATGGCAAGCCAAAATTGTTCACTGAAATATTACAGGACCCGGTACTATTCAGGATCTTTAGCGATGAGGATACTCCGATGAAGCAACCTGCGTACAGAAAACCGGGTCAGGACGGGGATTGAATACTGTTGAAAACAGGATAAGGCAAGCCGTTTTTCCGGGATTTTCGCTCAGTACGGATTAAACATAAGCAATACAATCCATCTGAATCAGATTGTCGGCGGGTGGCAATCCGTTTGGCACGGCGACTGTTGTCCGGGCCGGGGGATTCTTTCCGAAACGTCCCTTATAGGCTTCGTTCATTCCATGATAATCATCCATGGTTTCCAGGAATACCGTCACCTTAAGGACCTTTTCCATGGAAGAGCCGGCTTTGATGAGCTGGGCTTCTATCATTTTAAGAACATTGTCGGTATGCACCTTAATATCACCCTCAAGACGTTGTCCGTGACCTGAAACAAATACAAGATTTCCGTATTTAGTAAAAGGCGAGAATAAGGGCTGATCCTGAAAATTAACCGCACCGGGAGTTTCCTTTTCCATGGGCACACTTGCCTTTGCCCTTGTTGCCAGGCCTGCACCGCTTACGCCAATAACTGCTGCAAAGAGTTTCTTTAGTACTGATCTTCTTTCTGTTTTCATTTTGATATAGTTTTAGTTTTGAGAATATAACAGCCTGTCCCGCAAAGCGGGAGAAACGCATATTAATGAAGAATAATTTCCTAGCTCTGACTTACGCTGGCTTTGATCAGCTCTTCCCGCACCCTTTTGGCTACGATCTTATCCTGTCCGGGTTTCAGCATGAATACGGTTATTACAATACTTTCATTCCTGCCCCCGCGTACTTCAATGGAGGGATTCCCGTTCTGAAGCCTGATAATAAAATCCCTCCCGCTTACATTGATCTTGCGGATATCCCATGAAATTGTCAGTGTTGGAGTATGGTTGGCAATGGGAGGTACGCTGACCTCTGTGGTGACACCTTCCACTTCCCTTGCCGCACTTTCAATCACAGCAACCCTGTCTTCCCACATCTTCCATTCAGCTTCGTGATCCTGGTTAATATATTTATCCAGTGCCACATACATACCTATAATTTCTTCCTTGTTCACTTTCATGCCACGGCCGATAGTACTGGAGCGCGGAGGTGCACTCAGACGTGCTGCTTCAATCAGATCCTTTCTACCCATCAGGATACCTGCACTTTGCGGACCACACAGGCCCTTACCGCCTGAAATACAAACCAGATCAAAGCCCATGTCGTTATATTTCCAGAGATTCTCGACGGGAGGTACATCTGCCGCTATATCATTCATTGTCGGTATGTTGAACTTTTTGCCAAGGGCAACCCACTCCTCAGCACCGATCTGTCCGCTAAGGGCAGCATCATTGAGAAACCACATCATTGCAGTGTTTTCGTTAACGGCCTTTTCAACGTCCTGTACTGTTTCAACCTCAACAAGTTTGATGCCGGTGAGCTTCAGTGCATGAATGTATCCCCAGTTATGTGATTTCTGTGTCAGCACTTCCGATTTCATGCCAGTAAGATCGGGGAGCTGGGCAACTTTTTTTGTATCATTTCCGGTTAGAACGCCGGCCATTCCCAGTACAAGGGCAGAGAAACATCCTGCTGTTACCGTTGCGGCTTCAGCATGACACATTTCGGCAATCCTTTCTCCCACCTTATCCTGAACTTCATCCAGTACTGCATATTCCTCAGATGAAGCAAGCCATGCATCCTTAACTTCTTCATGCATCAGGGAAGCCGATAGTGCCGTGTAGGTTCCGGCTGCATTGATGAAGGTCCGTATTCCGAGTTCCCTGAAAATATCGCGTTTTGCTTTTGAGGATGAACATGCTGTAGCCACTGTTCCGAAAGTAAGAGTACTTCCGGCTACTGCCCCCGACAAGGGCAGAATCGTAAGGTTTTTAATCAGTTTCCTGCGTTTCATTTTTACTGTATTTTTTCAATTAGGTTTTTTATCAGTGGTGATTTTTAAAAGCTGCCCTGAAATGAATATCATTTCATGGCGGCTTGATCCGATTATTTTCCTGCTCTGTACAGGGGACTTGTAATTCCGTTCAGGTCATAGACGATTTTCCCGGCACGGAGGGTTAATTCCGCAATCAGCTTTTGTGTTCCCATCATCTTTTCCCTGTTTATGTCAACAAATCCAAAATTCCCCTTTACCAGGCTGAATACAGCGACATCAGCCTCTGAGCCGACACTCAGGTTTCCAAGTTCCGGTCTGTTAATGATCTTTGCCGGGTACCATGTGGAACGCGCTACAACGTCCTGAACGGACAATCCCAGTGCCATGAACTTGGACATCAGGTTGGCCATGTCCTTGTATCCGCTGTTCATACTTCCCGTATGAAGATCAGAACTCAGGGCGTCGGCTATTAACCCCTGCTGAATTGCCGGAACGGCCTGGTTCCAGCGGAAGGATCCTCCTCCGTGTCCGACGTCAAATATTATTCCTCTTTTCCGAGCCGCAAAAACGAAAGGCTTAACTTTTCCGTTCTCGTCCACGATTGCGTCGCGTGTTTTGGGAAAATAAGCATAGCAATGTGTGAAGATGTCACCCGGATTTAAATGCTTCATGAACAATTCCTCAAGGGGCAGAGGGGGATTACTAACACCAAAGTCTATCATTGACGGCATTCCTGTAAGCGTTCCTGCCTTTACAGTACTGTCTGTGGGTCTCCAGTCATAACCCTCGTAATGGGCCAGCTTGAATCCTACAATCTCATCCGGGTATTTCCTGGCCATTGCAACGGCCCTGTGGGCATTCATGTCCTTGATATTCTGCTCCAGAGGACCTCCCCTCATACCTTCACCCACAATATTCAGGAAAGCAAGAACCCTGGTTTCTGACCTGTCTATAGTCTGTTCCTTGAAAAGTTCAAAATTCCTGTATCCTGCCGAGCCTGCATCAACAACTGTTGTTACCCCTGCCCTGAAAGTAAAGCCGTCAGGCGGAAGTGAGGTATATCCGTTGGCTATATAGGATGGATCCATCCCATGAAACACATGGACATGAATATCTATCAGTCCGGGTGTTACGAACATTCCGCTCACATCAACGGTCCTTTTAGCCGTATTTGAAGGAATATTTGGTGCTACCTGAACAATTTTGCCTCCGGCTATCGCCACATCCATTCTGGAATCAATATTATTTTTCGGATCAATTACATGTCCGCCTTTCAACAGGATATCGACGGACTGGGCATTCATAACTGAACCGATTGCCATGAAAGCCGCAAAAAACAGAATATGAATACATCCGTATATTCTTCCCGGTGTAATTTTTTTATTTTGCATTACTGGTTTTTTTAAAAGATTAAAAACTATTAATTATTCAATTCTACGAAGATAAAAAAGTTCTTTGAAACTGAATAAAGCCTGCTATATTAGGGGCCTGAAGAATAAAGAACTGAATCAAAACCGGCAAAGTTGCCTCATTCACTTTATTTCAATGATTCTGAGGCAAACTTATAAAGCCTGTAAAATCAATAAGTTGTATTATATCAAGATGAAAAGAGATGTTTTTTCAAGACGTGCTTTCTTAACGAAAGGAGGCATCGGAGGATTAGGACTGTTTACAATTGGAAGCGCCATGGCCTGCAGCCGCAGTACTGATAAGTCCGGTACTATTGAAAGCGGGCGGGGAAAGATTGAAAATATCGGCGGAATATCCCTTGAACAGCTTCGCGATCAGTACAGGTCGGAGCTGTATGATTATTTTATTCCCAATATGGACAAGTATGCCGTTGACCATAAATATGGCGGTGTGATTTGTTCTCTGGATATCCGTACAGGTGAACCGGAAAATATGAATAAAACAGCCTGGTTTGTCGGCAGGGGCCTTTGGGTATATTCATATTTATACAATAACCTGGAACCAGATTCCCGCTTTCTGGAGATTGCACGCAAATCGAAGGATCTGTTGCTGAAGTTGCAGCCAAAAGATGACAGTTTCTGGCCGGAAACTTTCAGCCGTGAGGGAAAGCCTCTTTCAGGACCGGGTGATATTTACGGAAGCCTGTTTGTTGCTGAAGGTTTGTCTGAATACGCTGAAGCATCAGGAGAGAAAGAATACCGGGACCTGGCAAAGAAAATTATTTTTGATTGTGTTGCCCGCTATGACCAGCCCGATTACAGTTACAGTATCGGGAGCTATCTCAAAAATTCCCCGCCGGTACAGGGGCCCAGGATATTGGGTCACTGGATGATACTTCTCAGTCTGTCAACTCAGATGCTGATGCATGAACCTGATGAAGACCTGGAAAAGCTTGCCGCACGCTGTGTGGATGCCATACTGAATCATCATGTAAATGCAGAATACGGACTTACCAATGAGGTTCTCAACCATGATTTCAGTCTGCCGGACAACGAATATGCACAACATTCGATTACCGGCCATGGTCTGGAGACACTGGCTTTTGTGATGTTCGAGGCCGGCAGGCTGAGGGACAGGAATCTGTTTCGTTCGGCTGAAAAAGTATTCAAGAAAATTGTGGATGTCTGTGCTGATCATGTATATGGCGGTTACTTTCACACCTTGCAGCAGGTGGATAACTACATATGGAGTACAGGCAAGTCACTGTGGTGCCAGCAGGAAGTCATAAACGGAGCCCTGTTTCTGATTGAGCACACGGGTGATGAGTGGGCGATGCGTCATTTTGAAAGAGCAAACAGTCATATTTTTGAAAAATACTTCAATCCGGCGCATAAATTCTGGCATTTCGGAGGAGACCGGAAGATGGTGAACCGTAATGTAAGCCTGATGGAACATTATCATCATGCCCGGCAGTTTGTCAGGGGATTGCTTACATTTGAACGCCTGATAGAACGCGGAGGCAGGATATCGGATTTGTTTGCCTGAAACAAAAAGTGCCCTTGCCGCGGAAAGATACCCGGTGCGGAACTTCACCGATCAGGGCTGTTTTAAATCATATAAATTTTTGCAGATATGGAAACAAGGTACACTGAAAACAGGACATTGATACTGATCGTTATCCTCCTGAGCCTTATGTGTTCGTGTCAACCCGGGGACAAGGGGATACGAGTGGTTTTTCCGGATGTGAGCGAAGCTGTTCAGGTTACAGGAAATGACAGGGAACATCTGCTTGCAAGTTACTACGGAATAAATTCGTGGAGCAGGGATCAGAGATATATCACGGTGCTGGAGACGGACATAAAATATAAACTTCCGGATGAGACGGAACCGGCAGTTCTGGGACTTGTTGACCTGAAGAACAATAATTTTATTCCGCTTACGGAAACCCGGGCCTGGAATTTCCAGCAGGGATGCATGGCACACTGGCTGGCAACATCGCCGGATTCACTTATTATTTTCAATGATTTCAGGAACGGAAAATTTGTTTCTGTAATAATGAATGTTCACAAGAAGCAGGAAATCAGGACAATTCCCCACCCTGTAAGCGCTGTTTCTCCCAATGGCAGGGAAGCAGTCAGCATCAATTTTTCCAGGCTCAGATTAACCCGTCCGGATTACGGCTACGGAGGGAACGGACAGGATCCACAGGCAGACATACCCTTGCCGGACAATGACGGGCTGTTTCTTGTAGATCTTGAAACGGGTGAGTCCGGACTGCTTGTTTCACTGGAGCAGGTAAAAGATCTTATTCCTCCTGTAAGCGAAGGTTCCATCGGCTGGTTTAATCATACTCTCTTCAGCAGGGATGGTTCAAAAATCTTCTGGCTTTCACGTCAGATGGAAGGTTCAAGACGCAGAACAACTTCCCTTACGGTTAACAGGGACGGTACTGATCTGAGGAGATGCTTTCCGGATAACTGGGAAGGATCCCATTTCGACTGGCTGAATGATGATGAACTTATGGTCACTGCCAGTTATGAAGGGAAACAATATGCACACGTACTGTTCACGGTCGGAAAACAGGATTATAAGAGACTGGGAGGGGGACTGCTTGATTATGACGGGCACGGTACCTTCTCACCGGACCAGAAGTGGATGGTTACTGACACTTATGCAGGTTCAGGCATGAGGGAACACAAGATCTATCTGATGGATATGGAGAGTGAAGCGGTTATTTCCCTGGGAAGGTTTGTTCAGCCACCTGAATTTGACGGATACTGGCGTTGTGACCTTCATTGCAGGTGGAGCCCCGACGGCAGCATGCTGGGATTCAATTCAACATTTACAGGCAGCAGACAGGTCTATATCATGAGATTGGATTATCTTTGAAAGTATAAGCAAATCCAAATACCTGAACCATGAAAAATAAAATCCTTCTTTTCAGCCTTGTCCTTATTCTGATTTCAGGCTTTCCCGGTGTTTCCATTTATGCTGCCTTAAATGTAACCGGGCAGGATACTCTTACATTCATTCATGTCAGCGATGTCCATATCTGCAATCTGAAAGGCTATCACCCTGAATTTGTACAGAGGCGCCAGCATTTCGGGGACGGGATGAGTCCTTTCCGGGAATTTCTTGCCACTGTCCCGGCAAAGGTGAGAGCCGACATGGTCATAGTAACCGGTGATAATGTGGATTATTATGAAGCAGAAACTGAAAGCGGCGGAATGCTTGATACCCAGATTGAGCAATATGTCCGTCTGATTGACAACAGTCAGGTTCCTGTTTTCCTTACCCTCGGAAATCATGATATTGCAAGCTACAGGATTACTCCCGGTCCGTGGAGCGGAAACAACCAGCTTGAAGCCGGAAGGGCGCGTGCCACATGGATGAGGAATGTTCCCTGCTTTAAAGACGGCACCTATTACAGCCGTGTTTTTAAAATTGATACAATGACTTTCCGTTTCATTTTCCTTGATAACGGCTATTATTCAACCCAGGAAATATCTGACGGAGAACTGAATTTCTCTGTTGACCCCTACCAGCTGCGGTGGCTGGATGCCCAGCTTAAGGCCTCCCCCTCGGATGTGGAAATAATCTTCATGCATATACCTCTTCCCAACGGAAAGCCGGCCGAAAATGAAATACTCACTGAGGCGATGTCGGATTACTCACAAAAAACTGAAGTGTACAATCTGTTCAGTGTTCTGGAAAATAATTCCTCAACTGCCATGATTTTCGGAGGCCATAATCATATTAATCTGATCAACAGGTATAAGCTTCCAAATGGTAATTTACTCACACAGGTTAGGACCGGGGCTTTTGGAAATGATACAGCAAACTGGCGGATGATCAGAATCACAAAGGACAAAATCCTGGTAAGCAGGGCCGGGAGTACTGTTACCGAATATACAGTCCCCCTGTACTGACCAAAGTGTTGCAGTCTTGTTTGGCAACTGTTGCTTTTGTTCCTTTGCCGCTTATGAAAAGATAGAAGTAAAGAACCCGCTCAACAAAAATTAGAAATAAATTATGAAAAATAAGTTCCTGATATTTATTGCCTTATGCTTAACAATGACGGGGCATGCCCAAAATAAAGCGGTTTCAGGCGAAAATCCCGTAAAATTTTATGATCATAATTTCTTCCTGACCGAAGGGACAGTTTTCAGCGGAACGGTGAAGGAGAACCTGTATGACAGGTTTCCTCTATCTTACAAGGATAAGGTAAGGGAAGCAGTCTGGAATCTGTCAAAAAATTCGGCAGGAATATCAGTAAGGTTCCTGACAAACTCAACATCGTTGAGAGTCCGCTGGGAACTGCTTAACGACTTGCGGATGAATCATATGGCTGAAACAGGTATCAAGGGCATAGATCTCTATTTCAAAAACGGAACAGAATGGCAATATCTTAATACCGCACGTCCTTCGGGAAAAAGCAATGACTATCTTCTTATTGACAACATGACTCCTGTTATGCGTGAGTTCAGAATGTACCTGCCTCTTTATGATGGGGTTACCAGGCTTGAAATAGGAATTGACAGTCTTGGTGATATGGTTAAGCCCAGGGAAAGCACCAGGAAACCAATAGTGTTTTATGGTACCAGTATTACCCAGGGCGGATGTGCTTCCCGGCCTGGTATGGTCCATACGAGTATTATTTCAAGGAAACTGGATGTTGATTGTATTAATTTCGGGTTCAGTGGCAACGGGAGGATGGAGAAACCTCTGGCAGAGCTTATTTCCGGGATTGATGCATCGTTTTATGTTCTGGACGGTACAAACAATATGACGCCGGAGCAGATCCATGAAAATGCCATTCAGCTTGTTGAAATAATACGTAAGAATCATCCTGTGACTCCGATAGTATTTGTTGAAGGCATGCTGAACGATAAATCCTTTCTTGACGAAAAGACGCGAAACCTGGAAAATGCCAAAAACACTGCATTGAAGCAGGAGTTTGAAAAAATGAAAAGACAGGGATTCAGAAATATTCACTATATAGAACAGGCAGGTGGAAAAGGTTACGATTCGGAGGCCACTGTGGACGGTATTCATCTTACTGATCTTGGATTCTCACGTTATGCAGATTTCCTGATCAGGGAATTCAGAAAAATAAAACTGATTGACAGGAAGAAATGACAGTAAATTCAATATTCATGCGTTTAACTTCGCCGGCAGGCCGGCCTGCCTTTTTCCGCCTCTTGGTAATTGCTGCTTTCATAGGCTTTTCGGCAGCTTCATGCAAAGATCCTTCAACCGCCAACAAATCAGGAGGCAGTAATTATTATTTTCCTGAAGGATATCTGGACCAGCCGGATAGTATTCCGGCTTTCTGGATTACCACCAATGAGGAGATAATTTCCTTCCTCAAGACTAAAGTCAGGACAGGGAAGGTTGAAAGGATAGGAACCTCGGCCGGCGGCCGTCCCGTGATGGCGGTTATGTACGGATCACCCAGAAAGGGCGGAGGCACAACAACTTTTTCCGGTGCCTGCGGAATAGGGAATATTGCCCCGTACCGTGGTCAGGATAATGATAAAACCGTTTATCTCGGGCTCGGAGGGGTACATGGTTTTGAGACAGAGGGTATAATGGGAATTGTTAACCTGATCTCAGTACTTGAGGAAGGAAGGGATCTGAACGGGAAAGAGTGGCCTGAAATAACTTCTGTCCTCAGGAATGTTGACAGGATAATTCTTATACCCCTTCTTAATCCGGATGGCCGGGCACGCGTACCGGTAATAATGGAAACACATAAGGGGGCTTCCAGAAATTCATATCTGGCCCATGAATACCTTAACACCGGCGGGAAACCTGATGGCTCCCTGATAGGCTGGCCGGATGTAAAGGAATTTATTCCAATGGATTTCTCGAAGGTTGGTTTCCCGGGAGGATATCCGAATGATGCAGGCGTGAACCTGATGCATGATGATTTTTTTGGAAAACTGCAGCCGGAGAACCAGGCTCTTTTCGATCTTGCTGCCAGGGAGAAACCGGATATTATAATAAACATGCACACAGGTGCTCCCGGGAATAATTATTTCATGAGGATGCACCGGCCTGTATGCGAAGCAGCACTGGAGCCTGTATATGATTCCCTTTATGTTATGGCTCACACGGGCTTGGCTCTCAGAGGACTGCAAAGTACAAATGATCCGGATATTGAAGCAGATCCGTCAAAATCGCCGCGCGGAGTCTATAACCTGGATTGTGCACTGAATCTTCACTGCGGGGCACTGAGCGTGGTCGTTGAGGCACCTTCCCATGGTTTCTCCGGAACTGACCGTTCAGGCAAACCCGTTTTGCAGACACCCGAAATGATCCTTAATGCGGAACTTGTGGTCCATCTGGAAGCAATGAAATTTCTCGCCGGAAGCGGGGGAAGATCAAGATGGAAAATTTAAATAATCTGCAGACAATGATAAACTGTTAAGGGATTCGTCATTGTCCCGGCAGAAAATATTTCTGTACACCTGGTTAATCTTAAAAACTGAATAATATGAAAAGGGTAATTGCTGTTTTTTTATTGTTCCTGCCAGCCGGCGCGGTATGTATTTCACAGGTCCGGCAGTCTGACGGATATGCCACTGTTTCACATGCTCAACAGGCTGCAGAAAGATATCCATTCCTTGATACAAATCTTCCGCTTGAAGAGAGGGTGAATGACCTGGTTTCAAGGCTGGATCCAAAGGAAAAGGCTGATCAGCTTCTTTACACTGCTCCTGCGATTCCGCGGCTTGGGATTCCCGCCTACAACTGGTGGAACGAAGCGCTGCACGGAGTTGGCAGAGCTGGTTTTGCAACGGTTTTTCCCCAGTCCATCACCATCGCCAATTCCTGGGATGAGGGGCTGATGTACAATGTTGCCAGTTCAATATCTGATGAAGCCCGTGCCAAATACCATGAATTCCGGAGAAGAGGAGGAACGGGTATTTACCAGGGCCTCACGTTCTGGTCACCGAATATCAATATTTTCCGTGATCCTCGGTGGGGAAGGGGACATGAAACCTATGGAGAGGATCCCTATCTGACCGGAAGACTGGGACTGCAGTTTGTAAGAGGAATGCAGGGTGATGATCCGAAGTATCTCAAGACCATTGCAACAGCAAAGCACTATGCTGTTCATTCAGGACCGGAATCGCAGCGGCATTCGTTCAATGCGAAAGTGAGTGAGATTGATCTGAGGGAGACTTATCTTCCGGCCTTCAGGACACTTGTTGTGGATGGCGGTGTTTATTCCGTGATGGGTGCATATAATATGTTCAGGGATTTCCCCTGCTGTGCCAACCCGATACTTTACGGAATACTCAGGAATGAATGGAATTTCAAGGGATATATTGTTTCGGACTGCTGGGCGATCAGTGACTTTTACAAGTTCACCTATTTTTCCGGCGATGCATCACTGGCTGCGGCAGCAGCACTGAAGGCAGGTACTGATCTTGAATGCGGTGTGGATTACAGCGAGCTGATGACCGCCCTGGAACGGGGATATGTTTCCGATGCGGATATTGATCTTGCAGCGAAAAGAGTTTTTACAGCACGGTTTAAACTCGGGATGTTTGATCCGGATGACATGGTTCCCTATGCGCAGATACCATATTTTGTAAACTGTTCAGACTACAATAACGGTCTCTCGCGGACAGCCGCACAGAAATCAATTGTACTTCTGAAGAATGAGAACAATATTCTGCCCCTGGACAGGGAGAAGATAAAAACCCTGGCAGTGATCGGGCCCAATGCCGATAATTTTGAATCTCTCATTGGGAACTACAATGGCATCCCGAAAGATCCCGTAACGGTTCTGAGAGGTATCAGAAACAAGCTGGAGCCTGCCGCACAGGTCATTTATGCCGAAGGAAGTGATCTTGCCGAAGGAATACATAATCTTTCAGTTATTCCCTCCTGTTATCTCGAGACACCTGACGGCAGACAGGGTGTCCTGGGGGAGTATTTCGACAACAGGGATCTGGAAGGCGAGCCTGTTTTTATTAGGACAGACGACCAGGTAAACTTTTACTGGGAGTATGTTTCCCCGCGATATGATCTTCCGGCCGGAAATTTCGGGGTAAGATGGACTACATATCTTGTTCCCCCCGAATCCGGGAAATATGTTATCGGAGGATGGGGATCACCAGCCTATGAAATATTTCTTGACGGCAAAAGGATACTGCGGGAAAGAAGTGAACACCATGCTTTCCACAAGGAATATTCTGCTGAACTTCAGGCAGGCAGGAAATACAAGATTGAGATATTGTTCAGGAATTATGACAGGGATGCCGATATGAAGCTGTTATGGACTCCGCCACGCCCGGACATGGTCGGGGAAGCGGTAAGGGCAGCCGGGGAGGCTGATGCTGTTGTGCTTGTCCTGGGTTTGTCACAGCGGCTTGAAGGGGAGGAGATGAGTATCAGTATTGATGGTTTTGCCGGGGGAGACAGGACAAACCTCAATCTGCCGGCTGTTCAGGAAGAGTTGTTTGATGCCCTGGCAGCGACGGGCAGGCCGGTCATTGTGGTACTAATGAGCGGAGGAGCTCTCGCTGTCAATAATGTGCAGCAAAAGGCAGCAGCTGTCTTGCTGGCAGGCTATCCCGGACAGCAGGGAGGAAATGCGGTTGCAGATGTATTGTTTGGCGACTACAATCCTGCCGGGAGACTTCCCGTTACATATTACAAATCGGTTGATCAGATACCTGCTTTTGAAAACTATGACATGGCCGGAAAAACCTACAGGTTTTTTACACAGGAACCTTTGTATCCCTTTGGATATGGTCTGAGTTACACAACGTTCAGCTATAGTGATCTCAGTATGCCGGAAAGAATTCCTGCCGGCGAGAAGGTAAAGGTCTCTGTTAAGGTCACCAATACCGGGAAAACTGACGGGGATGAAGTGGTACAGCTGTATCTGACTGATGAGAAAGCTTCGACTCCCAGGCCTGTACGCCAGCTGGAAGGTTTTACCAGGATAACCCTGAAGGCGGGTGAAACAAAAGATGTTGAATTCACCCTTGAGCCCCGGCAGTTTTCAATTATTAACCGGAAAGAAAAAAGAGTGATTGAGCCGGGATGGTTTACCATATCCGTGGGAGGCAAGCAACCGGGATTCAAAGGTTATCTTGATCCGCAGTTTACCCGGGTTCTCTCGGGCAGGCTCAGGCTCACCGGCAGGGAAACAGCAATTGCGGATTAACCTTCCGGCCGGCAGAATGTTATTGCCATGATCCGTACCGTAAGTAAACTTACGGTACGGTGCCGGCCGGCAGTGGACTTTTCAGGGAGGAAATTTTCTATTCTCCCTTCAGTTTTTTCATAAGCCAGTTATTCAGGGCTTCGGTCTGCTCGGGGAAAGTCCAGTGTCCTGTTTCCTGGTAGAGATGCAGTTCCTTTGGTGCCGTCATCACGTTATATGCCGAATACATGGATGTTGGCGGACATACTATGTCATTGAATCCCCAGGTATAATATCCGGGTGCACTGACCCTTCTTGCAAAATTCACCACATCAAAATAGGCGAGTGTTTCAACCTCCCCGGGTTTTGGTTCCGTATTTCTGAAATAGTGAGGCCATCCGCCCGCTCTTTTGTTAAGATAGCCCGTATGGTCGCAAAGGGCCGGATAGAGACCGGCGGCAAATCTGATACGCTTATCAAGCCCGGCAGTGACTATGGTAAGGGCGCCACCCTGGCTTCCGCCCGTTACCGCAATATCCGTTCCATTAAATTCCGGAAGTGAGAAAATAAAATCAACTGCCCTTACACATCCGAGATACACTCTTTTAAAGTAATGCCTGTTCCTGTCGTTCATCCTGATGTTGAAATATTCTGAAAGGGCTGCTCCTCCAAGGTCGGTGTATAACTGCTGCTCCAGGTTCACCGGTATTCCGTGTATTCCGATATCAAGAACTATGAACCCCTGCCCGGCGGTTCTGGTATCTCCCGAATAAGGCCTTATTCCGGCTCCGGGAACTCTCAGTATTGCAGGATATTTCCCCGGTTTTTTAGGCATGGCAAGCATTCCGTATATCCTCGATCCCGGAGCTTCATTCTGAAAGCTTATGTGATAGACATCTGCATCGGAGGTGCAGCGTTCGGGAACAAGGGTGAGCCGCGGGTCAAGATTAATTTTCCGGGCTTTTGCAATTTCATCATTCCAGAAACTATCGAAACCGGAAGGATCCTTAACGGTAGGCTGTATCTTTTCCGGTTCAAACGCAGCAGTGGCCAGACCTTCATATCTTTTGCCGTCAGCAACAGCCCAGACCCTGACACGGTAAAACCCGGGCTGCTTCATTGTTCCGCTGAGTTCCAGCTTTCCGTTTTTCAGAACCACTCCCTCCTTCTTTATGTCAGGCAGCATATCCGGACCTGCTTCATAATCAACAGTAACATTTTCAAGAAGATTTCCATACTTGAAAACCAGTACGGTGAACTTCGCTTTTTCATTTACCTTGTATGTCCAGTCCTGATGATCAGGAGCCACAATTACCTTTATCAGCTGTGTTCCGGCCTGGGAATGCAGGTTCAGCAACATGGCTGAAATTAAAACCGCAGATACTAGAATTTTTCTCATGTTTGAATTATTTTATTAAACAAATGATATTCAGTCAGATAACAAATTTGCTGCATTTAAATAGTATATATTTCAATATTATACTTTTAAAGGATTCTTCAGGAATTTATAAAATGAAACATGGTCCGCCATTCTAAAAATCTTAATGTTGGTGTTTGAGGAGGAAGAATATTTCATGGTTTAAAGAATTCCGACAGTCTAAAAATAAACATATTTGAATTTAAATTCAATTGTTTAATTATTTTTGTCGGCATCCTACAAACCAACTTATGTCATCAGTCAACCATCTTCTGCAAAAACGAGTAAACCTTTTCGACGGAATTTCGATAGTTGCCGGTGGCATGATCGGCTCGGGAATATTTATTGTAAGTGCGGATATTGCCCGGACGGTAGGGTCGCCCGGCTGGCTTCTTGTAGTCTGGCTGATAACCGGCATCCTTACCATCATCGGGGCAATGAGCTATGGTGAACTGGCATCCATGATGCCCGATGTGGGCGGTCAGTATGTGTATTTGAAGGAAGCTTACCATCCTCTTGCCGGATTTCTGTTCGGGTGGACAACCTTTCTTGTGGTCCAGTGCGGATCGATAGCTGCGGTTGCAGTTGCATTTGCAAAGTTCAGCGGTGTTCTCCTGCCATGGATATCAGAATCCAATATTCTGGTGGATGCAGGACTGCTGAAGATAAATACCACAATGGTTGTGGCCATCGCCATGATAGCTTTTCTTACATGGCTTAACACCAGGGGAATAGTTACCGGGAAGACAGTCCAAAATATCTTTTCTTCAACAAAGGTCATCGCCCTTGCAGGTTTTATCCTGATCGGACTCTTTGCCCTCAGAAGCACTAATTCACTTGAAGTGAACAGGGAGATTTTCTGGAAAGCGAGTCAGACTGGCGCAGATCTGCAGAGTACTCCGCTTGCAGGATGGGCCCTTATAGCTGCTATTGGAACCGCTCTTGTCGGATCTCTTTTTTCTTCGGATGCCTGGTATAATGTTACCTATATATCGGGAGAAACCATCAATCCCAAACGGACCATTCCACTGAGCCTGTTTTACGGAACCCTGCTGGTTTCCCTCATCTACCTTCTTACAAATTTTATTTATATAAGCATTCTTCCGGTAATGGGTTCTCCTGACGGAACAGATGTATTCAGCAGGGGGATTCAGTTCGCCACTGACGACAGAGTGGCCACGTCGGCAATGTTTGCCATACTTGGTGATTATGCGGCAATCATAATGGCCCTGTTCATAATGATCAGCACCTTCGGATGCAATCACAGCCTTATTCTCACGGCACCCCGTGTTTATTACGCAATGGCACAGGATGGACTGTTTTTCAGGAAGGCCGGGGAAATCAACCGTTTCGGGGTTCCGGGCTTTGCACTGGTGGTTCAGGGAATATGGTCAATATTACTCTGTTTGTCGGGCACCTACAGCGACCTTCTTGACTATGTGATCTTCGCGGTTCTGATTTTCTTCGCCATTACCACCCTGGCCATTTTTGTCCTGAGAGTCAGACGGCCGGATATCCCCCGTCCATACAAGGCTTTCGGCTATCCTGTCATTCCGGCTGTTTACATACTGGCCACAGTAGTTATAATGGTGATCCTCCTGATATACAAGCCGAAATACACATTCCCCGGACTTATAATTGTATTGCTCGGCGTTCCGGTGTATTATCTGTGGAAGAAGTATTCCGGCAGGCAAAATTCTCATCAGTGAAATCATGTTTCCGGATGCTTTCAGGAAAAGAATTGAGAAGCAAGAATATATTGACAGCGGACAACTTCTGGCTGCACTGGGGGAAGAATCCCCCGTTTCAATCCGTATAAACCGCGACAAATGGGAAGGTGTTCCTTTGAATTCCGCTCCCGTACCCTGGTGCAGTGACGGATACTATCTCGACAGCCGTCCCTCATTCACCTTTGATCCCCTCTTCCACGCCGGATGCTATTATCCCCAGGAAGCATCGGGAATGATTCTCGGGGAGATATTCAGGCAGATATCCAGTGCCGGTGAGTATGCCAGGATTCTTGATCTCTGTGGTGCTCCCGGAGGTAAAAGCACTCATCTCTCATCGCTTGCGGGTGAAGACAGGCTGCTTGTATCCAATGAAGCTATCAGGAGCAGGGCGGCGGTTCTTGCGGAGAATCTTAGCAAATGGGGTATTCCGAATGTTATCGTTACACAGGGTGATCCTTCCGCATTTGGCCGCCTTACAGGCTTCTTTGACATTATCCTTGCAGATGTTCCCTGTTCCGGTGAGGGAATGTTCAGGAATCTCAGTGTTAGGACCGAATGGTCGGAAGCCAGTGCAGAACTGTGTGCTCTGAGACAGAAAAGGATACTGATGGATGTTTGGCCGGCCCTGAGGGAAGGCGGGATATTGATCTACAGTACATGTACCTTTAATCCTGCCGAGAATGAAGATAATATAGCCTGGCTTGCCGTAAAGGCCGGAATTGAATCACTGAGACCGGATTTTTCGGAATATGAAGGAATTACAGAGATTGAGCGCGGGAAAATTTACGGCTACGGTTTTTACCCCGGAAAGATCAGCGGCGAAGGATTTTTTGTTTCAGTGATAAGGAAAACGGAAGCTGTTCCGGGAAAACATGGCAGGACTGTCAGGAGGCAGGATTCTGCAGGAGTGAGCGGGGAGGAGAGGGCTGCTGTTGAAAGGATGGCGGATCTTCCTTCGGAACGGCTTGTGAAGCACAGGGATGAAGTGATAGCATTGCCGTGCAGCAAGGATGATTACCTCAGAATAGCGGATGAAGTGAAGATAGTTAAAGCCGGGACCAGGATTCTGAAATCGGGAGGGGTTCCGCTTCATGACCTTGCTTTGTCAGTGAAGTGCAGAACGGATTCCTTCCCTGCTGTAAACCTTGCATACGGTCAGGCACTTGCCTTTCTGGGCAGATCAGTGATTGCACCGGAAAATATTCCGCGGGGCTGGAACCTGGTCCGGTACAGGGGAATTAACCTTGGATTCATCAATAATGTCGGCAGCAGGATAAACAATTATTACCCTGTGGAATGGAGGATCAGGCAGCAAATCCCGGGCGAACCCGGAGCGGATATAATCAAATGGACCGGATATAATCAGCCGGGCCGGATATAATCAACCGGACCGTTAAAGAGAGCCCCGGCGGGAAAGGCGGAACCCCGGTTATTGCGGTGGGGCAGAGAAATTTAATAAAAACAGAAGAGATTCAGGAACAATGAATAAGCTGTCGCGCGAATTTCAGATCTTTGTCAAGCCGGTTGGTGCCGCATGTAACATGCGCTGCTCTTATTGCTATTATCTTTCCCGGGCGGATCTCTATCCCGGGAACAAGTTTCCCCTGATGAGCGATGAAATGCTGGAAAGATATATAGTTCAGCATATCGAAGCAACGACGGATGATGTTGTCTTGTTCTCCTGGCATGGAGGAGAGCCTGTTCTTGCCGGACTTGATTTTTACAGGAAGGCTATTGCATTCCAGAAGAAGCACAACAGGGAGAAGAAAAGGATTATAAACGGCATACAGACCAATGGTACTCTTCTTGATGATGAGCTGTGCAGGTTTATGCGGGATGAGAAATTCATTGCCGGGATAAGCCTTGACGGCCCGCAGGAGTATCATGACCGCTACAGGACAGACAGCAGGGGAAAGGGCACATTCAAAAAGGCAATGCGGGGCTATGAACTGCTGAGGAAATACGGGGTGACAACCGAAATACTCTGTGTCGTGAATTCCTTCAATGTCAGGCATCCGCTGGCTCTGTATGAATTCTTCCGCGGTACTGATGCCAGGTATATTACATTCCTTCCCCTGGTGGAAAGGGATGTTCATTCGGAAAACGAAGTCACCGCGGATACCGTTCCGGCTGAGCAGTTTGGGATTTTTCTTTCGGAGATATTTGACCGCTGGTCAGCTGATGATATCGGCAGGATTGAGATTCAGATCTTTGAAGAAGCCACCCGCAGGGCTTTCGGACGGGAACACAGTCTATGCATTTTCAGGGTGGATTGCGGAGGAGTGCCGGTTGTTGAACATAACGGAGATTTTTATTCCTGTGATCATTATGTTGACAGGGAGCACTTCCTGGGTAATATTGCTGAGGGTACACTTGCCGGATTTCTGGACAGTGAGAGACAGCAGGCCTTTGGAAGGGCAAAATCAATGACTCTTCCCCGATATTGCCTGGAATGTGAATTTCTTGACATGTGTAACGGGGAATGTCCCAGAAACCGCTTTATTTCTACTCCCGACGGGGAAGCCGGTCTGAATTATCTGTGCAGGGGATATAGAATATTTTTCGCACACTGCCAGCCTTTTATTTCAGCCCTAAGGGAACTATGGCTGATGCAGGGAAAGGCCTGACACAACGGAACTGGTTCTGTATCTGTGCCCTGCTTAGGGTTCCAGGACAAGATCATGTGCTATTTTAGTTTTTCCTTCAGGAATCCCACTGTCCTGGCCCATGCCAGCTGTGCCGCTCCGGCATTGTAGCGCGACGGATTGGTGTCATTGTTAAATGCATGGCCGGTTCCGGGGTATGTGAAGAAATAATGTTCTATATAATTCTTTTTCAATGCTTCCTCAAAATCTGCTATGCCTGCATTTATTCCGGGATCATTTTCCGCATAGTGTGCCATTACGGGGGCTTTGATCCTTGCTGCGTCCTCCGCTGAAGGCTGCCTGCCATACCAGGGAATGGCAGCATCAAGCTCAGGCGAATTTACTGCAACCTGGTTGGTCATTGCTCCGCCCCAGCAAAATCCGGTGCATCCGACCTTGCCGTTGGAGTTGGGATGGGTTTTCAGGAATCTGACCGCTGCCACGAAATTTTTAACAGTTTCCTCGTTGTCGAGTTTCCTGATAAGTTCCGGCGTATTGCTTTCATCTTCAGGCGTGCCTCCGAGTGGAGTAAGGGCATCGGGAGCCAGGGCAAGAAATCCCTCCCTTGCCATTCTTCTTGTCACATCCTGAATATGCGGAACCAGTCCCCTGTTTTCATGAATTACGATAACAGCCGGAAATAATTTTCCTTTCGCCGGTTTTGCCAGATAAGCCCGCATTTCCCCGGAGTCTGCCGGATATTTTATAAAATCTGCTGTTATCTTCAGCTCTTTTTGCTTTTTTGCGTCAGCTGCAATTGCCCGGTTATCTTCCAGTATGGGAAGAAGTGCCATGGCTGCTGCAGTGCTTCCCGTAATCATTGTCAGCTTCCTCAGAAACTCCCGGCGCCCTGAAAGGCCCTTCCGGTAATCATTGTAAAGCGAGGATATTCTTTCTTCCATGATCTTTACGATTAATGTGATATATTTGACTCGGATATAAAATTTCAATTTACAGAAAAAATCATAAAATCACTTATTTTTGAAGACTTTGTTTCAAGTATAATTTCAGAAAAACCATTAAAATCTTAACTATGAAGCGTGATATCGAAATTGCCCAGGAAACCAGGAAAAAGCCAATAGTTGAAATAGCGCAGATGTTAGGGATTCCGGAAGAGGATCTTGAATTATTTGGAAGGTACAAGGCGAAAATACCACTGAGGTTTATCGACGAGGAAAAAATGAAGAAGTCAAACCTCATCCTTGTTACGGCAATAACTCCCACACCGGCAGGCGAAGGAAAAACAACAACATCAATAGGTCTTGCCCAGGCAATGAACAAGCTCGGAAAGCTTACCACAGTCGTTATCCGCGAACCATCACTCGGTCCTGTTTTCGGCATGAAGGGGGGAGCTGCCGGCGGCGGCTATTCCCAGGTTGTACCCATGGAAGATATCAATCTTCATTTTACCGGTGATCTGTCTGCTGTTGAGAAGGCTCATAACCTTCTGGCAGCCATGATAGACAACAATATCCAGCTGAAGGAAGGCAATCTGGGTCTCGATCCCAGAACAATCGAATGGAAGAGGGTTATGGATATGAATGAACGCGCACTCAGGGATATTGTCATTGGTCTGGGAGGCACAACCGAGGGAGTGCCCCGGCAGTCAGGATTCAACATTACCGCCGCATCGGAAGTAATGGCAACACTCTGTATGGCCAGTGACCTCACTGATCTGAAGGAAAGACTGGGAAGGATATTCGTCGGCTATACCCATGCAGGCAAGCCTGTGTTTGCTGCCGACCTGAAAGCCCAGGGTGCAATGGCCGCCCTGCTCAAGTATGCAATAATGCCGAACCTTGTTCAGACTCTTGAAGGGACGCCGGCAATCATTCACGGAGGACCTTTCGGAAATATAGCCCAGGGAACCAATTCAATAATCGGAACAAAGATGGGCCTGTCACTCAGCGATTATGTTGTTACGGAAGCAGGATTTGCCAGCGAGCTGGGGGCAGAGAAATTCTTTGACATAAAATGCCGCTTCGGCAATCTCAGGACCAAAACGGTTGTAATAGTGGCCACCATAAGAGCCCTGAAATACCATGGAAACGAAAAGCTGGCAGCTCTTCAGAATGAGAATCTCACAGCACTGAAAAAAGGATTTGACAATCTCGACAAGCACATTGAGAATATGAGATCTTTCGGATTCAATCCGATTATTGCGATAAACAAGTTTGCCACAGATACCGATGCAGAAGTGAATCTCCTTTTTGAACATTGCCGCGAACAGAATGTGAAGGTTGCCATTAATGACGGATGGGCCAGGGGAGGAGATGGCGCCATTGAACTGGCACAGGCAGTGATCGAATCCGTTGCCGGTGGAACACCGGAATTCAAACCCTTATATGATCTTGACTGGTCATTCGAGAAGAAAATTGAAACCATATGCAGGAAAATGTACGGAGCTGATGGTGTGGAGTATACGCCCAAGGCGAAAAAGCAGCTTGAACGGATCGATAATCTCGGGATCAGTGATCTGGCTGTCTGCATAGCCAAAACCCAGAAATCACTCTCCGATGAACCCGGTCTGAGGGGAAGGCCTCAGGGATTCACGGTAAAGATAAGGGAAGTTGAACTCTCATCAGGAGCAGGATTTATAGTACCCATTGCCGGAGCCATTATGAGAATGCCCGGTCTGCCCAATGTGCCGGCGGCAGAAAAGATTGATATCGACGGGGAAGGAAGAATAACGGGTCTTTTCTGAAAAACAGAAATATTTCTTAACTTGTATGTCCTGATCGTATTGCAGATCCGGCAGGATAAAAACGGCTGTCACATCCGGGCTGCCGGCCGGCCAGGGCGGACTGGAAATGCATGGGGATAATGGTCGGGAGATCTGCCATGTTCCTGACAGGGTCAGGGGCTATGGACCAACATAACCTGCTATTTACAGTTCTTCAGTTTTCCCGGCATAAAACATGACAATTGACATATTAATTATAAACCCATGAACAGACTTGTATTGTTTTTTATTATGGCTTTACTGGTAATTTCCGGCTGTAGGAGATACAGTAAATACGAAGGCGTGGAGTTTACGGAGAAGGAACCCCGCGACTGGGAAAACCCCGGAATGATCGGACAGAACAAGGAAGCCCCGCATGTGTCTCTGATCAGTTACGGCGACAGGGAATCTGCCCTGGCGGCAGACAAAAAAGCTGCGCCGAACCTTCTTTCCCTCGACGGAATATGGAAGTTCAATCTTGTAAAAGCTCCCGGCGACAGGCCATACTGGTTTTTCAAGGATGATTACGACACCCGTGACTGGGATGATATTGAAGTGCCGTCAAACTGGGAAATGAAGGGCTACGATGTGCCCATCTATGTAAATATTACATTTCCGCATAAGAATGACCCTCCCTTTATCCAGCACGACTATAACCCGGTAGGATCCTACAAGAGGAATTTCAGAATACCCTCACAATGGAGGGACAAGGAGGTTTATCTTCATTTCGGAGCAGTGGCATCTGCCTTTTATGTCTGGATCAATGAGCAGCTTGTCGGTTACAGCCAGGACAGCAAGACTCCCGCGGAATTCAATATTACCAGGTATTTAAAAAGAGGCAGGAACTCCATTGCGGTTGAGGTATACCGCTGGTGTGACGGCAGTTACCTCGAGGATCAGGATTTCTGGAGACTGAGCGGCATTCAGAGGAGTGTTTTCCTTCATGCAAGACCACGTACCCATATTAGGGACTTTTACGCTGTTGCTGATCTTGAAAATGATTACAGGGATGGTGCCCTGAAGCTTGATGTAGAGCTGAACACCGCTGATGCCACTGACGCCGGTGATGCCGGCAGTGAATATATTGTTGAGGCTTCGCTTTTTGACGGATCACAGGAACTGTACAGTGAATCAAAGGAAGTCAGAATGACAGGGAACACAGCCGGAGTAAGTTTTCTCAAAAATTTTCCCGGAATAAAAAGATGGTCGGCAGAGAGTCCTGATCTTTATTCCCTGGTGATTACCCTCAAAAACCGTAATGGCAGGGCACTTGAAAGCGTAAGTTCAAGGATCGGTTTCAGGAAGGTGGAAATCAGGGATTCACAATTCCTTGTCAATGGTTCTGCAATATACCTGAAGGGAGTCAATCTTCACGAACACAGTGACGTGGACGGCCATGTAATAAGTGAGGAGTTGATCCTTAAGGATATAGGCCTTATGAAGAGCAATAATATCAATGCTGTCAGAACATCACACTATCCGCAGCAGGAACTCTTTTACGAATTGTGCGATAAATACGGCCTCTATGTGATAGATGAAGCGAATATTGAATCCCATGGAATAGGATATGACAAGGATGTAACCATTGCCGACAAGCCTGAATGGGCACCGGCGCATATGGCCAGGATGCAGGCCATGGTGGAAAGGGATAAGAATCATCCTTCAATTGTTATCTGGTCCCTCGGCAATGAATCAGGTGACGGTCATAACTTCCTGGATCTTTACAAATGGACCAAGGATAGGGACAAAACACGTCCGGTTCAGTATGAAAGGGCTGAAAAGTCGACCAATACAACCGAACGGCACACTGATATTGTATGTCCCATGTATGACAGGGTATGGGAGGTGGAAGCCTATGCGAAGGATCCTGCCAGCGACCGGCCGTATATTTTATGCGAATATGCCCATTCAATGGGTAATGCAACCGGAAACCTGCAGGATTACTGGGATGTTATAGAGAAATATCCCATCCTCCAGGGGGGATTCATTTGGGACTGGGTTGACCAGGGTATTCTTCAGACTGATGAAAATGGTGAAAAATACTGGGCCTATGGCGGGGATTTCGGCGAAGAAGGCGTACCCAGCGACGGCAATTTCTGCATAAACGGCCTCGTACTGCCGGACAGAAGCGTGAAACCCGGACTGAATGAAGTGAAAAAGGTTTATCAGTATGTCGGCTTTGAGTCTGTGGATCTTAAGAAAGGATTGATAAGAATTAAAAACAAGTATGATTTCACCAGTCTTTCAAAGTTTGACCTTGACTGGGAAATAATGGCAGACGGATCCGTGATACAGTCGGGAAGAGCGCCCCTTTCTGATCTGCAGCCGGGTAAAACAGCAGATATTGCAATACCGCTGCAGATGCCGGAGCCTTTGCCCGGAACGGAATACTTCCTGAATTTGAGAATATCCGGGAGCGAAGCATGGGGTATAATACCGGAGGACCATGTTTATGCCACGGAACAGTTCAAACTTCCCGCTGAAGGTGCTCCGGTACCGCTGAAACAGTCTGATCTGGCTGTGCTTCAGATCACCACAAAAGAGTTTCTGCTTGAAATCGGGGGCAGTGATATGTTGCTGACATTCAACCTTGAGACCGGCAGACTTGAATCCTACAAATACAGGGGAAGGGAGTTGCTGCTGAAGGGTCCGGAGCCGGATTTCTGGAGGCCGCCTACCGATAGCGATTATGGCTACAATATGGACAGGAAACTGGGTGTCTGGAAAAAGGCCGGAGAAAGGTCCATTTTAAAAAGTGTTGATATCAGGCAGCCGGAACTGGGCAGGGTGCTTGTGGTTTTCAGATATGATATTCCGGATACTGAGGGCAAAAAGATAGCTGGTTACTCCTCAGCATTTACCGTGCTTGGTTCCGGGGATGTGATCATTTCAAACTCATTTGCAAAGGTATCTGATCAGATTCCCGAAATACCAAGGATGGGTATGCAGATGCAGCTCCCTGTTGAATTAACAAATCTGAAGTGGTTCGGACGGGGGCCTCATGAGAATTATTCCGACCGGAAGACATCGGCAGAAACAGGATTGTATGAAAGTACGGTCGCCGACCAGTATGTCCCGTATATCCGGCCGCAGGAGAATGGTTATAAAACGGATGTCCGCTGGCTCAGCCTTACCGATAATGACGGGAACGGTATCCTTGTAAGCGGAAATCCCCTGTTCTGTTTCGCGGCACTTAACAATATCCACGATGATTTTGAATCGCCCGGCAAGCTGAGCCAGTACAGGAAAGATGCAAAAAGCGCCAATACCCATACAAATGACGTCAAACCCCGTGACTTCGTAAATCTGAATGTTGATCTCGCACAGATGGGCCTGGGAGGAGATAATGCCTGGGGTGCCGAGATATACAGGCAGTACAGGCTTCTTGGAAGCAAATATGAATATAGTTTCCGGATCCGTCCCGTTGTAAGGGGAGATGATGTTATAAAACTCGCAAAAGGGAGATATTAGGTAAACTATTTTATAGGTTCGCCTTCAGTATTTCAGTTCTACTTTCAGGACTTCGCTTTCTCCCGTGATTATATTTCTTACATTATATATCAGGGGATTGGTATTGGATTTGCTTAAGACAACCCTGGTAGCTGAATTTGCCGGAAGAGTTATTGATGAAGGAGTTCCCGGCACCCCATCTGTAAGGTAAAAGGGAATATCCGATCTGTTGGTTATTTCAAGGTAAATGCTTTTCTCATTCTGGTAATACGGTTTCCCGACGGATATGCACTGGTGGAAGAATGGCAGGGCATATTCCTTTCTGCCTGCCAGCATGTCATCAAAATAGGCAAGGGTACGGCCTGCGAACATGGCTTCCTTCAGTGAATCATGGCTGCGTTCCCTGGCAAAGACCAGTGTCATGGGCCTGTGTGTTTTTCCTGCATATTCCTCACTGATCGCACCGTGCATGTCGCTGTTGGCAAATACAGCCAGATTATTCTCCAGCGCGAATGTCATCACCAGCGGATAATACTCCTTGTGATTGAAGAACTCAATACCATGAAGCCACTTGTTCCTGATAAGTCTGTGATGAATATTGTACATTCTGGGAATACCGTCAGGCTGCTGCGCTTTCCATCCGGGATGGTTCCAGAGAAGAAATCCTCCCTGTTTAATGGTGGCTTCAAATGCATCCCATACCGAGTCAACAGCAAGGGCATTGGCATCTGAAATGAATAAGGCATTCACATGTCCGGGCGGCATTGAACGGGTTATTTCGGCTCCGTGCACGAGAATCAGGTTATAATCCCTGGCAGTGTTCCGGGTTATTTTCCAGGCAGCATTATGATCAACAGGAATATAATCTTTATGCGGGGTATATTCCAGGTGATCTGTTATTGCAATGGCATCCAGTCCGTCCCTGTAGGCTTCATTCACTCTGATGGTCGGCCATACGTTTCCGTCAGAGAAAGCAGTATGGAGATGGAAATCACATTTCAGGGTAACATATCCCGGAAGATCCGGAAGGTTGATAATTTTTCGCTGTCCGGTAAGCAGTAATGTTGTGGAAATAATCAGCAAAAGGAAAACAGACAATCTTTTCATAACTGGTTTTTTATTTTGTGTAATATGGAAACATGTTGCGGGCCGGCAGAAAGTATTTTCTGAGCGCTGACCGGAAAAATGTTTTCAACATGGCAATCAGTGTCAGGTTTTATTTAAAAACAGGAGGCATGAATCATTCTTCAGTGTCAGTTCCCTGTATTTCTTCATAAAAATATGCAATTTTCCTGTCGAAATCGTCCCATGTATATATCTTTTTCTTCCTGTTGAAGAAATAGAAATTCAGCATTGCAAAATCACCGGCGCACATTGTTGCATGTACGAACAGCAGGAGTGACATGCTCCACTTCCAGAGACCGGGCAGAATGAAAACAAGAAGGATCAGCGCAAGGCTGATAAATACGAAGGGTGCCAGTGCAACCAGTCTGAACTTTTTCTGACCGGTTACATAACGGTGTGCCGTGACATAAAACATATACTGCCGGAGATCCATTCCCACTCTTATCCTCCTTGCTCCTGATATTAAATAGACAATAATATGTACCAGTTCATGAAAGGGTATCAGAAGCAGCGGAAACACTATCAGACCAAGAAATGTGTGCAAGGCGATGCTCATCAAGGGGAAATAGCCTGCAATATTGATTCTGATGGTAATGGCAAAACCCAGGAAAATAATACAGACCGCCCAGAAAAAGACCATAACCTCCGATTTCCTTCGAATATAGTCTACAACGAAATCGATCAGCTCCTCATAAGGTAATTTAAGCAGTTCCCTGTATCTTGACGGATCTTCAAGATCCTCCACCTGCAAGCCCATAAAATTGATTTTAGCAAATTTAACTTTTTGCGGAAGAATATAAAAGAAAAGGCCGACACGTTTATTGATTCCGGAATCCGGAAGACTGCCCTGGTTGATTCGAAGATAAAACCGGTTTCAATGATTGTTTTTGTTATAGGACAAGGAGTATTACCGCGCTTGACCCTGCCGGCCGGGAGACAGATCAGACGATAAGGGAAGGTGTTCTTATTGTAAGGAAGCCGGTTCCTGAGGAGATCCGGATATCAGAGCTGCCACCTGCGAGTAAGAGGGCAAGAGTCAGGCGGGATAAAAACCCTTATCATCAATAAACAGAAAAGTGAAGCCTGAGCTTCACTTTTCAAAAGTGTATTCTGTCCTGAGCCGGGAACAAAAACCAACCCGGAACGGTCCGGCGGCTTCGGTTCGTTACTTTTTAGCGTCTGATAATTAGCTTCTGTATAAAGTGCTGACTGCCTGATTCAGCTCTTAATGTATAAATCCCGTTTGGCAGATCAACGGACAAGGGAATGATATTGCCATTCAATTCATTGGAATAAACGATCCGCCCGTTCAAATCGGTAATGGTTACTTTAACAGAACCTCTCTGAAGATCATCAAAATCAATCACAAAATTTCCCTCACTGGGATTCGGATACATTTTGAACCAGGGCACGATCTCTTCTCCAATTGCAGTTACATTCAGAGTAAACGCATGCGTATGGATAGTGCTCCACCTGTTTGCTTCATCCCTGGCCCGCATATATAAAATATGGCTTCCGCTGCTCAGTCCTGTCAAATCCGCAATAAATTCCAGAGTCACCCTGTCGGCCGGTACCCGAACTGCAACCTTCGTTCCCTTGCCAAAGCCGGGATCATTATCAATGAAATATTCCAGTCCGGTAATTTTCGGGGAAGCAGCAGGTACTCTCCTGAAGAGATAAAATAATTGCTCGTGTTTCATGCTCCACGCCCCATTGTCGTCGCGGGCCCTCACTCCTATCATATGGAATCCCTGAGAAAGTCCGGATAAGTTGGCCAGGAAATTTAACGACACATCTTTTGCCGGTGTGCTTACGGGAATGGTCACTGCCTTGCCGAATCCCGGATCACTGTCGATAAAGTATTCCGCCTTATTTATCTTCTGTCCAAAACACAATTGAACAGACAGAATAAACACAATAAATAAAGGTAGCTTTTTCATTGTTATCCCTGTTTTGATGTTACTTACCTGCTTTGATCTTAATAATGCATGAAAGACCCTTATCGGAATAGGCAGTACCGGCTATTGCAGCTTCGTATATACGCGGTATGGGTGGCAGGCCCGATAAAACATAGGGAGTTGCTCCGCCAAATACTCCGCAGTCGACACCGGTGACACCTGCCCCGATGGCGGGAGAACCGGCTTTCAACTTGTATCTTGCATCCTGACTGTAACCAAGGGTTCCGTCGGGATCAACAAATACATCTGTCATATCGATGTTGTATTTGTTCCCATTGGCATCGGTGCCGTCATAGGAAAAAATATTGTTGATTATTGTATTGCCGGTATTTTCCTGCATTTTTCTTGTTGGATGTATAAATATATTATTGGAGATGGTTGAATTGTAAACACCAGATAAAACATAAGTTTGGGTTCCTCCTATGAAAACATTATTTGTAATCTGCAGAGGGTAGCTCGCCTTACTTACACTGATGTAATTGGTGATATTATTCGAAATAACCGAATTGGTCAGATTAACATAATAAGTAGAAATATCAGAAATAAAATTTTGGGTTATCGTAATATTGTTACTGTTCGAATATATCTGCAATTTGTTAATCTTACATCTTGATACGACAATTTCATCATCGCGAATATAAATAGTCTGGTCTATTATTAAACCACATACCTTGCTTCCCTCTGAACCTTTAATGAAATCAAGACTGGCACTTATTTCAGCAACATGGATATTAGCCTGAGTACTGTCATTATCAGCAAGGAAATAACCCGGACCGATTATTACAAGTTTTTTATCGATTTTCGCACCGGCATAATTAACAGGTGAACCTTCGACATAAATTGTATCTCCGGGTTGGGCACCGTCAATTGCTGACTGAATTGTTGTATAATCCGCATTGGCAGCTGGGTCGTTGTTCACCCTGATAAGATGCTGTCCAAAGATAATTCCGCAAAATAGCGAGAATAGGGTGCTGAGTAAAAGTAATTTCTTCATAATTAGATGTATTAGATGGTTTATAGTTAAAAGAAGATGGCTCTTCTACCGCAATATAAAATTACGCTAAAAAAAGAACATGGGATATCAAAAAATCAGGAAATTTTTATTGATTTTCAATTAACTATATTTTTTTCTGTCAGAGCTTCGGCCCCGCGGTAGTCAAAGTACCGCTTTCAGGCAAAAAGAGCTTCATGCATAATCAAATGGTCCGTAATTTGATAAATTTGCATATAATGGCGACTGATGTGAGACATTTCTTTTTGCTGATAGTATTCATAATTCTTCCTGTTCCGCTTTCCGGCCAGACGGATACGAGCCGTAAGGTTAACGAAAGAACAGTCATACCTGATTCAGCCCGGGAAGAGATACATGTTTTGCAAAAGGTTGAGAGAAACGGCCTGGTCCTTCCCGAGGTTGAAATAAAGGAAGTTACGATAATCGGCCGCCGGCAGGAGAGCTACAATCCAAGAAAGATCAGGGCACAGGAAAGACAGTATGACAGGCTTGTTTACAACCTTAAAAAAACTTATCCCTATGCCGTGATAACCAGGGAAAAACTATCTGAGGTCAATACCCGGCTGGAGCAAATCAGCGATGAAAAGGAGAGGAAGAAGTTTCTCAAAGATTTTGAAAAGGAATTGTTTGCAGAATTTGAGGCGGATGTGAGAAATATGACCATTACCCAGGGAAGACTTCTGATCAAGCTGATTGACCGGGAAACACAGAATACATCCTATGAACTGATAAGACAATACCGCGGATTCCTGTCGGCCGTTTTCTGGCAGGGAATAGCAAGGATATTCGGATCCAATCTCAAGGCGGAATACGATCCCTTCGGGGAAGATGCCCTTATTGAATTGATCGTGAGGGATATTGAAATGGGGTGGTTGTAGTATGGCGCTTATCCGGACAGTGTTTGAATTATAGTCAGTACTTAAACCGGAAATAAAGCAGGTTTTCGGATTTTCACAAAAAGCGGTCAGGATGAATTATCAGGGACAGGGATTGTTGCTTTTTGCGGCTGGCTTGTGCCCGGCAAAAAAAACTGAGCCGGGACAAATACCTCAATATAATATTCAATGCTATGCGAATCTCAGCATGCTGTAAATCAAAATCATATTATGATGAAAAGAATTTTCACTGCAATAAAAATCATTCCTGAGAAATCTTTTCTGGATATTCATTCCTCTTTTCAGGCAATTCTGGCAAACGAGAAAATCAAATGGGTTGATACTTCCAATATTCATCTTACCCTGGCTTTTCTCGGGGATATTGATGAAAAAAGAATTCCTGAACTGGCCGTCATGCTGAAACTTAAATGTGCGGGATCGGGGGAGTTTGATTTCACCCTGGCGGGGGCCGGTATTTTTAAGAATCTCAGGGATTCCAGGGTTATCTGGCTGGGTGTCAAAGAGTACGAAAAGCTGATCAGTCTTTATGAAGAAATAAAGGCAGGATTGAAAGAGACTGGCTTTCAAACAGAAGATCGTCAGTTCAGACCTCATATTACGATTGGAAGGATTAAATTCATCCGGGATGCCGGTAACCTCGGAAAGGCCCTGGAGATGTACAGGGATCAGTTCATACAGAAAGTGAATGTGGAGGAGCTTGTATTGTATGAAAGTATTCTGAAACCTTCAGGCCCGGTCTACAAAGCCCTGGAAAAATTCAGGCTGGTGTAGTTGTTGCCATAAAATTCACCCAAACAGGCTTAATAATGTTGCAGGTTCATCATGTTTTTAATCAATCTTTTATACAACGAACTGATCCTCCCCACAACACAGTATTGGATCCTATTGGTAAATCAGAAGCTATATAGCCTTGGGCCCGATACCATGCAGATGTTGATTTATTTCCAGTTGAACTCCACAATAAATTACTTTCCCTGATATATACAAATGACCCATCGTCTGCACGAAAGCCTCCGGGCAGACCAGTAAATCCACTTGAATTTGTTGCTCCGACATTAGGACTCTTCCAGTAATCAGTTCCAGCAGCCTTCATCTTTCCACCAGCAACATCAGGCCCACCTAAAAAAGTCTCAATAATCTTCCATTCCTTAAGGTCAGGTACATGCCATCCTGAAGGGCACAGTTTTCCTGTTTGTACCGTGTACCAGTTATATAGAGCGCCATAGATGTCTTTATTAATCACGTCATTATTGTACCAGCAATAAGCCGGCTTGAAAAGCTGACTCCATTCCCGGTTACCGGTTATCAGCGGAATGCTTGTCCCATCATTATACCTGGTTGTTTTCAGGTTCTCAGCTATCCATATCTGTGAACCAATTCCTATGGTCTGATATATGTTTCCGTCTGAATCAGCTACTGTGCCTTTCTCTCCTGTCAGATCTGCGGGTGTGGCAAATAATAATTCATTCCCGTATGAAGTGCCTGCCTCACTTGTAGCGTAAGCCCTGACGTAATAGGTAATTTCAGGTTTTAGACCGCCAATCCTGAGTTCAAAGGGTACAAGGTAGGGATAAAGATGGGTGCTGACCGTACTGTCTTCAATTGTGGGCGAAGGAGAGTCGCTCCAGCACAAGCCTTTTTCAATCAGTTTTGTACTGCCGGCAGATATTACAACTCCAGTGCAGGAAGCAGATGTTGGTGTGACAACAGATACTTCAGTTGTATCTACTTCAGGTAAAACAGATTTTTCTTTTTTACAACTGATCCCGAGTACAATAAAGAACATTGATATACTTACCACGCAGGCTGTAACACTTTTATTTGCGTCTTTCATTGTCTTTAAATATCAGTTTTTATCTTAATGGCTTATTTTTATCTTATAAGAATAATGAAGATTGCGAATTCAGTGGCAATGTCAGAAAATTAAGACAGCTTACAAATAATATCTTTTTCATAAGCAGGAATTATTAAAATGGATTTGACCTCAGTTCAGTTTTATGCAGACAATTTTTCCATTAAACTGAACTTGTTATCAAAATTATGAAATAATCAAACCTGAGTCAAAAAAATATCCGCGTTGTGGAGATTTGAAATTTGCCGTTCTCTTTTAAGTTGGGTAAACGAAGGTTCTCATACTTTGCCCGATGATTTGTATATTGAGGCACCTGATTGCACCAAAGTGAAATATTTAAAAGTATTTCAGGATATTTTCAACCATACTGCAATTAATTATCAAATGTCCAGTTTATTTTATAATTTACTGGACAATTTTATTACTTTTGCAAAAGCAATTTATTAATGAAAACATCTGAATACATATCACTTACAATCGACAGACTTCCGAAAGGATATGTTTTCACCTATGCCGACTTTATTACCGAGGTGAACAAAAAAGAAGCCGTTATAAAAGCACTTAACCGGATGGTGGCTTCCGGTAAGATAATGAAACTCGCCAAAGGTAAATATTATAAACCCGAAACCACACCGTTCGGAAAACTGTTGCCCGACCAAAAACAGGTAGTAAAAGACTTGTTGGAAGAAAACGGTAAAATTATCGGTTACCTGACAGGTTACAGCATATACAATCAATTGGGTTTAACCACGCAGGTTAGCAATACCATACAAATAGGGCGAAACCAAATAAGGCCAAGTTTTAAACGCGAACGTTATACCATTTCATTTATCAAACAAAAAAACACCATCACAAAAGAAAATATTCCCTTATTACAAATTCTGGATGCCTTACGGTACATAAAAAAAATACCTGATGCAGGAATAGAATCATCGTGTCGAAGGCTTTTAAATATCTTAAAAGAATTAACCGAAAACGACAAGAGTTCATTGGTTCGGTTGGCGTTAAAATATCCGCCGGTTACAAGGGCTTTATTAGGAGCTATGTTGGAGCAATTGCAGCAAACCGAAATAACACAACCCTTGCTTAAATCGCTCAATCCTATTACTAAATACAAGCTTTCGGGCATTTCGAAGGTTTTAATTACCGCCGAAAAATGGAATCTGTTATGAAGCTGCACCACGATATAAAATTATTTTCGGACACATTGAGGGCTGCATCACAGCACTTGGATATTAAATTGGAATTTGTAGAAAAAGATTACTGGATAACCTTGGTGTTAAGTCGATTGGCAAAAAATAAATATGTTGATGAATCGGTTTTTAAAGGAGGTACATCGCTATCAAAAGGATATAATCTGATAAAGCGATTTTCGGAGGATGTTGATATTGCCATTATAAACGACAAGGGTAAAACAGGTAATGAAATTAAGACCATCATCCGCACTATTGAAAAAGAAATCACATCCGATTTAACCGAAGTGCAAATGGACGGTGTTACCAGCAAAGGTTCACGGATCAGAAAATCTGTTTTTGAATATGTGACCACAGATAAAAGTAATAAGAACAACAAATTGATTGTCGAGATAAATTCATTTGCCAATCCTTTTCCTTTTCAACGGCTTTCCTTAAAAAGTTTTGTATTTGACTTCTTACAGCAGACAGGAAATGAAAAATACATAGAGCAATACGACCTTCAACCATTTGAGGTAAATGTATTGAGCAAAGAGCAAACGTTGTTGGAGAAAACAATTTCACTAATCCGGTTTTCATTCGAACAAAAAGCCGTTGAAACTATTTCGAAAAAGATACGGCACTTTTACGATTTATACTTCTTAATGAAAAATCCTGAATGTGCTGAATTTGTTTCATCTGATTCGTTTAAGAAACAATTTGAAACTATCCTGCAACACGACAGGGAAATGTTCGAAGAACCGATAGGATGGCAAACTAAGTTAATTTCAGAATCTCCTTTAGTGGCAGATTTCCCAGCCATCTGGGAACAATTAAAAGAAAAATATCAAACTGAATTATCAGCGTTGGCATATAGGACAATCCCTGCTGAAAATGAAGTGGCTAAATGGTTTAAAGAATTTATAAAGAGAATTGAATGAAGTTAACTGAAGAAAAATCAGAAAAGGCATTTACCGAATTGTTATTTACCGTTTACAGCGCCTCATGTAGCAGGTGTTGCGGCATTAATATTACCACAAAAAACAGTTTATGCAGCCTTATCGCCGCCACCGCTTTTCGATGTAAGTGGTCCCGGATCAATTGTTCTTAATAGTACAGAACATTATGTTGCTGATATTTTACCAATGGATATTTCATCGTATGGTATTTATTACTATGACTGGTCCGTGACAAGCAATTTTCAGTTTGCAAGCTCTCATACCGGCCAGATTGATGTATATGTCAAAGGTATAGCCCTTGGCAGGGGCACTATCAGTTTTTATACGACAAATGGTTGTGGATCATCTGCTTTTAACTTCCCGGTAAGAGTAGTATCAGGGCTGCTCAGGGTTTATCCTAACCCGGCAAACAATGAAATCACACTCGGGATAGATTATGATGATGCTGAATATGCTGAAAGTGAACTATTGACTGAAAAAGAAACCTCGGTTACAATATATAATAATTCAGGCACGCCTGTTTTTGTTAACAGGTATAATTACAAGGAGATAAAGATAAATGTATCGGGATGGCAAAGGGGTATATACTATGTAAACCTGAAGACAGGAGAGGAAGAATACAGCACGACATTCGTGGTTGAATAACACTAAAGAGGT
>JAKPOU010000067.1 GCA_029547705.1 Bacteroidota bacterium
TCGATCCATCCTTGATGATCGACAGGCAATTAATTCGAAAGGCTGATTCGATGCGAACTACTGCAAGTCAGAGTGCATAAAACCGACGTTGTCGGATTGAAGTATGGAATTGGTCAACCTCCCGGTTGACTTTTTATAGGAACCGGTCAAGGGTGGTACCATTGCGTCGGTTCCGGAGAATGCGGACAAGATGTTCCGGGACTTGCAGCCCGATTTATCCGCCGCGTCCTGGGCTGTCCGTTTCGCAGCGAGCCAGAAGGGTGTGCTCATGGTTTTGAGCGGCATGTCCAATATTGAACAGCTTCGCGACAATATTTCGTACATGATCGATTTTGTACCGCTCAATGAAGCAGAACTGTCTGTTGTTCACCGCGCCGCCGGGATAATACATGAATCGGTTGAGATTCAATGTACTGCCTGCCGCTACTGCGTGGAAGGATGTCCGAAAAATATCGCGATACCTGAATATTTCTCGTTGTATAATGAAGAGAAGCGTTCAAATCCGGGTGGAGGATTCTCGGTTCAGCAATCATACTTCGCGAATTACGCCATGCTGAGGGGGAAGCCGTCTGATTGTATTGAATGCGGTGCGTGCGAGGATGCCTGCCCGCAGAAACTGCCGATAATTGAATTGTTGAAAAAAGTCTCGGGCGTTTTCGAGAAATAAAAAAAAGAAAGCCGGCTGACACTCTGTGTCGACCGGCTTTCAATTACCGTGCAATTACCTCAGGTTCTTCCTCGCTTACAATCCGTTCCTGATCAATCATTATCTGATCGTACCAGTGAATCTTGTAATCAAGACGGGCAAGACTTTTTTCAAGCGCTTCTATTTTTGCAGCGAGAATTGTACGCTGGTTTGCAAGTATGTTTTTCCGTATTTCTATTGTTCCATCTCCCTGTTTGCAGAGTTCAACGTAGTGTTGCAACACCTCTACGGGGAGGCCGGCGCTTCTCATCAGGGTAATGAACTCAAGCCAGTTCTGGTCATCTTCTGTGTAGTCGCGTACACCGCTTTTATTGCGGTGTACATAGGGAATGAGTCCGACACGCTCATAGTATCTGAGTGTGTCCGGAGTTATATTGTATTTGTCACTCACTTCTGAAATCTTCATTGCTCGGCTCCTTCAACTGGTATGGTATGCCCGAGCGGTGCAACCCTTATTTCAAAAAGACAGCACTCGTCTCCCCCGATACGGGTCTTTTTTGTGACAACGGATACCGTTCCCGGTCCGAAGATATCCTGCCAGATGTAGAGAAGGCTCGCTTCCGAACATTCGCATAGCCGTGGAGAGGTAATCAGGCCTTCCTTTAAAAGATCACATCCGCACTCGGGATATTCAAGCTCGATTCTGTCGGAAAAAATAGTATATGAAAATCCTGAAAAAGAATCCTTGAGATATTCCAGCGCTTCAGAGATAGTTCTCCCTTCGGAGAAAGCTGTCCGGTACAAGGCGAGGGGATAGGAGTCTGAACATGCTTTCGCGCAATGCGTTAAAAAAGATGATCGTTCCGGTTCTGAAGCGGTATCGAGAAAATTGCTTACACCGCCAAACCAAAGTTTTATACAAGGGTCATTCGTGTTCATGAATACCGATACTTTCTGGAAATCTTAACTACTTTCTAGTTCCAAGTGTGCATTTTAAATAGTGATTTGCCTGCCAAAATGTTGAAAAAGGTACGGATGTCCTCTTTAATCAGATTCCAAAACGGATGGGCCTTGTCATTTCTTTTTTTCATGTGAAAGCCTCCTGTTTATAGTATACCAGCATATACCGGAAAATCAATATTTAAAAACTAAATGCGTATTTGAAAGACGCTGATATACTCTCCTGAGATACCGGTATTTTCGGTTTTTGAATGCAAGAACGGCGATCGCTTCCCAGAGAAAAACCCATGAACCGATAGAAAGCCCTTCAAGAATTGTTCTGAAGAAAACGCGGTTAATGGGGTGTCGTATGTTTTCCAGAGTAAAGGTTACAGCAATCAGTGAAAAAAATACAAGCAGGTATACAAGGGATTTCGTGATGTTTGCATTACTGTTCTTACGTATGATTTCCCGCTGGTACAGGAAATAATTACGTATTCCCTTTCGTGTACGCTCTTCAAGATCTGCATTTCTGAGTTCATTTTTGATGCGGAATTCTATCTTTATATTTCGTGATAGCGGTATATCAAAAGAACAGTCTTCGAGATAGTTGGTAACTCCCGGATGAATATCTCGTTTTCTGATCGGGTAGTTGTCGAGTGTGTTGAATATATCGGTATAATTGTTAACGGATAACCGCAATATGTAGCTTTGATCTGTCTCGTCAAAATCATAGAGCGTTTTGAGAATTGCCTTCACCGCTTGTTACTCCTTGGGTGTATCCAGTATAGCCAGATCCGTGTACTCATACCGGTTATGTCCGGGAAGTGACTTCTTGTAGTTCCAGCACCGTAACGCGTCTTCCCGTGAACGATCCGGATTTGCCGCGAAAAAATCTCGTGTATACTAATTATACTGGAACTGAGATCCTATTTCCCGTTTAATCCCGGATTTCTTCTCAGCATCAATCCGCAGCCACTCTGCGATGGCTTGTTGATATGTTTTTCCTGCGTTGGTTTTCATCCAGTCCATGAACGGGACGTTGAACTTGAAGTGTCCGCCGATTTCTTTCTTGAAAAAAGATCGATGACGTTCGTCGTTCCGGTATCCGGCCGGGATCAGGGAATCCGGCGAGAGAGGTGAGTCGCAAGTGGATTGTTGCAACACTTTTGTATTCTGCGGCCGCTTTTCAGGAACCGTTCCGTCCTTCAGAAAGGAGTGGATCCTCGCGGTCAGCTCATCTTTGCTTCCCGATGCGGGAAGTGCCTGTGTCCGGCAAAAATCTGAGAGTTCCTCCTTGAGCCAGTAGTATTCAAGAAAGAGGGAGGGATCAAGGTTGGTGTTCAATTCGGGGCGCATGAGGAATCCTTACAGATGTAACACATATTCACGGCAGTCATGTATTTGGTCGCAACAGGATCGGAGGCCCAGCAGGAAAAAAAATGTTCTGCGTCCGAAACGGCAAGCGGCCGTAATACAAGATTTTCAGTTTCAAGAATCGGGGTATTCATGTTATGCCTCCTGTTCTTCCCGATGCACTATGGCTGCGATTTCCGGATCCATGTATTCTTCCACATCGGTATACGGAATAAATACTTCAAACCCTCCCTGGGCGAAGGATCCAACCTGATACGGCGAAAAAAGAAAGGTAATCCCTGTTTTTGAAAGAGTGAAAGCCTGCAGGTCGGAGAAAGATAGCTCTGTAACCATCCCGTCTGTTACGAAAAACGCTTCCTGTTCGGCAAGATCAGAAAGAATCGTTGCCGAAAGATACGCTTCTGCAGCACTATCGTTCCTGAATAACTGCTCAACGGTTATTAACTGCGCCCTGGCCTTGTCGCGCAAAAAATTTAGTGTCTTATACTGCCAGTTCCCGTGGGCACCACCGGTATATGCATAATACAGGAATTCGATACTGACGAAGTTCTCTCGTACACAAACAAAGCGGAAATCGCTCTGGATAGTAAAACCCGGGTTGTAATCCGGGCCATACATCAAGTCGATATCGTCATTACATAATTCGGTGTCATCCACAATCTGCTTTTGTATTTCGTTGTTCATATCAGCATTATCAAAAAAGTACGGATAGCGTGCCGTTGTATTCAGGACGGGACTGATGTTGGTATCTTTTATGACCCCGACGGAGAAAAGCGTGAGGTCGAATGGTGCCTCTCCGGTTTCCTGTGTCCAGGTTCCGGAGAAATGTGTTCCGAACAGTTGTCCCCTGATTTTTCCGACCAGTGTTCCATTGCTGAATTCAGTCAGCTGAATATCTTCTCCGCCATCGTTGAATGTTCCGCGTATGTCTGTTTTCGTTTCAGAGTTTCTGATGCAGGAACCGGTAATGGTATATGTCTCTTTGATAATGAGTTGTAACAGTACTTCATCCGTTTCATTGATTGATCCATGAAAAAAGAGTTCGTGTATTCTTTCTGCCTCTTCGCGGATTTGCCCGAAAAGAAGAAATGGAATAATTAAAGCGGATACAATGATGAGCAGCATTTTTTTCTTGTACATGAACGATGTTCCTCTGGTTGTTTCAATACATTTTCTTGTAGCGGTTTGCATCACTTTCGGTCATGGTGGGGCGGATTCCCTTTTTCGTGTACACCATCAAGCGAAAATCTTCCTTTTCTTTCCTGTTACTTCGCGATGATCTTGATAATGTCTTTTTCAATTCGTAATGGTGTGGTTGCCGGGGCGTATCGTTTGTATGGCATACCCGCAGGAGTTATCAGGAACTTGGTAAAATTCCATTTGATTGCTTTTCCCGTAATGCCGCTCCTGGTATTCTTTTTCAGGTATGCGAAAACCGGGTGGGTGTCTTCGCCGTTCACCGCGATTTTCTCGCTGAGCAGGAA
>JAKPOU010000029.1 GCA_029547705.1 Bacteroidota bacterium
TCATTATAATATACGGCATCAGTCGGATCAGTTGTTCCGGTACTGGCTTTTTCAAAAAACATACTGGCTTTTTCATCATCACCCTTACCATGCCAGGCACATCCAAGGAAATAATGAAAATCATTTTCCCGGGCGCCGGCAAGCTTCCCCTCTCCAATGTTTTCAGGATAGATAAGGCATCTATTCAATAAATCTATAGCTTCATCATACCTTTGCTCTTCCAGTGCCATTTGTGCCAGTTCCGTGCATGCCAGCTGGTATTGTGCCGGCACCTTTCCTTCTCCTCCTTCCCAGGGGTGAAACTTGCGGGAGGTAATCATGTTCAGGGCTTCCCGGTACCTGCCAGTCTGATTCAGGAGAGTACACAGCTCAAGGTACAGGTCATCACGCTGCAGGATTAAAGGTATATGTTCTTCAAGGAATGAAAGCCTTTCTGAGTGCGGCCGGTTTATTCGTTTGTAGAGTTGATCAAGCTCCATCAGGATACGGGCGTTTGAGGTGTCAGCTTCAAATGCCTTTTCCAGCAACCGTACAGCATCTGCCTTCCGGTTTTGCTTGTTATACCGGGCAATTGAAAGATTACGCAAGACTACCGGGAAGGTATCGTCTATACGGACCGAATTTTCCCAGCATTCTATTGCCTCCGTGTACTGTCGCTTGTCATACCAGATGTTTCCAAGGTAATAACAGGCCTTCGGATCATCCGGATTCACCTTCAGCGCTTCCTGAAGGACAATAATAGCTTCAAGCCTGTTGGGAAAGCAGTAGTCTGGGCTCACTTCCGCTGCATTAATCCATGATTTTTCAGCTTCACTGCAATTCCCGGACATTTTCTGTGCATATCCCATGTAATACCAGACCATCGGAGAAATGAAGCTGCAAAATTTCACTGCTGTCTTTAACACGGCTATACACTCATCATAAAGCCCGGCGGAAAGGTAATCAAGGGCCAGTTCCTCAAAGTTGTGACTCTCCTTTCTTGTGATTGATAGAAAAGCCTCAAGATCAGAAGAATTCTGGCTGATAAGCCAGACCTCAAACAAGCATCCCGTATTGAACCTGTCCTGACCCAATGATTCATCAATCACTTCCCTGGCTTGGATTATTCTTCCTGTTTTTCTGAGCAGCGCGCATTTCAGGTGCCTGGCAATAATGTTATGCCAGTTCCTTGAAAGAGACATTTCAAGTTCACCCAGTGCCTTATCGAAGTCGCCATTCATAGTTGAAATCATTGCCAGTTCAAGATAACCGGCTCCCTGCCATGCACCGTTCCAGCATGATTTGTAAAAAGCCCCGTAAGCCTCTGAATACTTACCCTGGTACTTCAATGATTGCCCCAGGTTGAACCATGGTTCGCCGTCGTAAGGATTTGGATTACGCTCGGTAAGCGTGTCAATCGCTTTCCGGAGGTATGTTTCCGCCTCACTGAACTTTCCTTTGCGTATCAGCCATAATCCCATCGCGTTGTTGCAGCGTATATCTGAAGAATCACGCCTGAGTGCTTCAAGATAGTAATCAGTTGCCAGGAATGTGGCATGTCTGTACTGCTCAATATGATGACCTGTAAGAAACAACTGCTCATTACTTTCGATTTCATCCGGCTGAAGAGCCGGTTTTGCCGGCATGGGGACTTCCCTGTCGGGTTCAGGGGAAGTATCCCAGCATAGGAGGGGCAATCCGTTTTTGTTTAATACCTTAATGCAATAAACTGTATCCCGGGTGACGCTTTCAATTCTTCTTTCCAGGATGTTTTCAGGAGAAACTACCACTTCTTCACTATATATTTCTCCTTCACCGGAGGTAATATTGAGTGTTATCTCCAGCCTGGAAGTAGCGAAGAGTTTAAGGATTGCGAAATCATCGAAAGGTTCGTAGTTAAGCAGAACATCACGGCAGGCATTCTTGATAATGCCCAGTTCTCTGTAAGGGATAAAATACTGTACGAAAGTTTTTTCCTCATAGGGTTGCAGCCATGAAAAGTCAGGCTGGTTGTCACAGTAAACACCCGTCATCAGCTCTATATACGGACCGTCACTGTCAGTGAGGTTCCTGTCCCATGCCTTCCCGAAATCGCCACAGCCCCAGGTCCATTGTTTTTTTCCTGGTGATATATGGTGATCAGCTACATGGATCATTCCTGCCCTGGTGTCATTTTCATAACCGCCCACGAAATCATATCTTGAGCTTACAGCCATATACGATGTGGGGACCGGGATGTTCTTGTACCGTGATATATCTACTCCTGCTGAATAATCAACCTTATAATATATACCGGTGGCAATAGGGAAGGTGGATACATCCCTCCGTCCGTGATCATACACTGCATTCACGTCAGGCGGGAAGACACTCTGGTAATGATCATTGACGTAAACAGCCGGGTTTGCCCACCACAGGAAAGTCTGTGGCAAAGGTGTGGGATTAAACAACTGACCGCGAAGTTCCAGGTATGCTTTTCCGGGGCGAAGTGTGAACCCTGCCATTCCTTTCTGATGGAACATCCGCTCTCTCTCACTGACCCAGACTGTGGCACCGCCATCTTCAAGAGATTCAATAGTATAATCAATGGGGAGGAAGGTGCTGGGGCGATGATGCTGCGGCCAGTTTATCTCAATGCCTCCTGATATCCAGGGACCTGTCAGGCCAACAAGGGCGGGCTTGATGACATTATTATAATATATGAAATGACGTTTACTGATCTTATCCCATGCCATCTGAACTCTTCCGCCCAACTCAGGCAGAATCATTACCTTAATGTATTCGTTTTCGATAAATAGGGCCGTATAAGTCTTATTTACAGCTGTATCAGATATCTTCTCAACTACCGGGTATGGGTAAACAACACCACTGCTTCCCTGATAAACTCGCTTTTCAAGGAACATGGGACTCTTCTCCGCTTCACTGATCTCGTATGTCGGAATTACCACTTCTTCCTTCCAAACAGCAACCATAATATAAATGGATTGGTTAACATATATTTTATGCTTTGTCAGATTACTTTGACTATACACCTGTATGTGATACGAAAATAACTCTTTCCCATGCCGGATAAATGGATAATAAATTGATAAATATGGATTATCTTCTTATAATTGCTGAAAAACTAGTCATGTTGCGAAAGCGTGAGGGATTCAAGGATCAGAAAGCAGTAGTCTTACCTCAGATAGTTCAGAACGAGATGCGTACAAGTCTGTTAACAAGATTGCTGTTTGTTACCGACATAGGTTTTTACCCGACTGCACAATATCACTACAGGAAAAGGGATTCCGGTTGCGAGCAAAATATTCTGATTTATTGCATTGATGGCTGCGGCACGATTGAAACCGGTTCCTGGAGGAAAAAAGTCGGGAAAAACCAGTTCTTTATAATTCCGGCTTCATCGCCTCACGCTTATTGGGCTGATGAAACTGAGCCATGGACAATTTACTGGGTACATTTCACAGGAGAAAATTCAGAGAGTTTTTTCAGTAAGGATTTTCAGGTATATGACCTGAGCTCGGATGAAAACAGCAGAAATGACCGAAGGACCAGGTTATTCGATGAGATCATTCAAACCCTGATGATGGGATACAGTGCTGAGAACCTTGAATATTCCTCGGTTTGCCTCTGGTACCTTCTTGGATCGTTCAAATACATCACCCAGTTTGAAAGAATACGGTCATTCAGGCAAAATGATATAATTGAGAAGAGCATCATCTATATGCAAAATCATATTGACAAACGTATCTCACTGGCCGACATGGCAGGTCACTGCGGTCTTTCAGTATCGCAGTTTTCCCTGATTTTCAAGCGTAAGACAATGCGGACTCCGATGGAATATTTTAATGACCTCAGGATTCAGAATGCCTGCCGGCTTCTTGATTTTTCAATGCTGAGTATCAAGGAAATATCCTCTCAACTTGACTTTGAGGATCAGTTCTATTTCTCTCGGGTGTTCAAGAAAACGATGAGCGTTTCTCCCTTGAATTACAGACAAAGAAAGAAAGGATAACCACTCAGGAAGCTGATGAGAGTGGCTGTCGGAAAAAACGTTACTCAACTGAACCCGTGAATAAATCTTTCATCAGCAATACTATGCCTTAAGAAACAAATATTCCCCACAGATAACTTCTGAGGAAAAACAACGTTTTTTCAGACAAATAATATCATATATCAGACATTTTTCAAAAAATCTTTTAGTTTCGTGGCAAACTCTTTTTTTTGAAGGTTCTTGTCATATATAACATTGATCACAACTGGGATGCAACTGAGATAAATGATACCCGGAACTCCAACACTGTTTTGGCTGAGGCGCTGGCAAAAGAAGGGTTTGAGACATACCTCGAGGAGTTGAGTGATCCCCATCTTGAACGCATACTTGAGAAACAATCACCTGAAGACACCATTGTTTTCAATCTGTGTGAAGCTCTCCCGGGCATCCCGTACAGCGAAAAAACAGTGACGGAGATTCTTTCAGACAGGGGCTTTACCTATACCGGGAACGGGCCTGAGGTGATAGGCCTGAGCTATGACAAGCAGAAGACCAAGGAACGGATAATCAGCCTCGGCATACCAGTGCCTGAAGGAGCAGTGCTCACACTGGAAGAGGCTGACAGCTGGACTCTATTTCCCTCCATAGTTAAACCCTCCAGGGAGCACTGCAGCCTGACAATTACTGATAAGTCAGTTGTATTTGACACCAATTCGCTCAGGGAACAGATAATGCTGGTGAACAAAGAGCTGAATCAGCCGGCCATGGTTGAAGATTTTATTGATGGCCGTGAGTTTCATGTCTCTGTCTGGAACAACAACCCACCCGAGATATTGCCGGTGGCTGAGATGGACTTCTCAGCATTCACTGAACCGGGGGAGAGGCTCTGCACTTATGATTCCAAGTTCATTCCCGGCTCAGAGCATTATGAGAAGATTGAAACGCTTATCCCTGCTCCCCTGGACGGGCATCTGTCAAGACGTCTCAAGGAGAAGGTGCTGGCTGCATGGAAGGGCTTTGGCTGCAATGACTATGCCAGGTTCGATCTCAGACTGCGTGATGGTGTTTTCTATCTGCTTGATGTTAATCCAAACAATGACATCAGCTTTGATACAAGCTTCGCCCTGGCAGCGGAGAAGAACAATTATTCCTACAGCCGGATGGTAAAGAGAAT
>JAKPOU010000040.1 GCA_029547705.1 Bacteroidota bacterium
CCCAGACGCCCTCTTTCCACAGTTCACCGGTGTCCCGGTTGCGATAGGACAGGGGACCAAGGTGAACGATCTTGCCCAGCTGAGTATTGGCTTTATTAAAATCCCGGGTATCCTGGACGATAATAAGGCCGCCATCCGTGCGCTCCCGAACGGTTCGTAGTTGAACAAGAATTCGAGCGCCGAGGGGAATTACCCCCGGATTTACGACGGGGAACGCCGTGTCAAGCTCACTTGCGGATATCATCTAAACTCTCCTACAGAGTTGGTGGGTAAAACTAGTCTTCTTCGGGAATTGCCTTTAACAAATTCAGGGCGGTCTTCAGACCTTGTAATTGTCCCTGAATTTTGGTAAAATCAGACTTTTCCACAAAGTCCTTATCTTCCAAAATCACACGTCGGTCAGCAATCTCCTGATTTAGCAGGTTGATATACTGACCGATGAATGAGTCTTGATTCAAGCTTCAGGAGCTTCAGGAGCTTCAGGAGTTTCAGGATCCCCGGAAAGGGTATAATAAGGCTCAGGACAGACGGTTCTTATAATCCTCGTAACCGAATTTCTTCAGCAGACGGAATTTCCCTTCCTTTGTCCAGACACCGATTGAGGGATGATGAACTCCGTTGAAGGTAGTGGTCTTGACCATGGTATAATGTATCATATCAAGAAAAACTATCCTGTCGCCAGGCTTCAGCTCCCTGTCAAATGACCAGTCTCCCATAAAATCACCGGAAAGGCAGGAGTTTCCGCCCATCCTGTATACGGGTTTCCCCTGAACCGGATCAGTGGCACCAAGTATTTTAGGCTTGTATGGCATTTCCAGGCAGTCAGGCATATGTGCCGTAAAGGAAACATCCAGAATGGCAGTGACTATACCCCGGTTTACCACTATATCCTCCACTGTTGCCACCAGCTCACCGGTTTCCCAGGCAAAGGCGCTTCCCGGTTCAAGGATGACGTGCAATCCCGTTCTTTTCCTGAAATCCCTTATCAGCTTAATAAGATGATCCGTATCATAGCCTTTTCCCGTGATCAGATGGCCACCTCCCATATTAATCCATTTCAGCCGGGGGAAAAACCTCCCGAATTTATTTTCAACCGCATCAAGCAGTTTTTCAAGCGCAAAGGAATCTGACTCAAACAACACATGAAAGTGAAATCCTTCAATGCCTTCAGGCAGATCATTGCCCAGATCATCCGCACGGATCCCGAGCCTGGACCCGGGAGCACCGGGGTTGTAAAGGCTGTAAGTGATTTCAGAAAATTCGGGATTTATTCTCAGACCCGGCGATATGACCGGAGTATGTTTCTTCAGCCTGTCGTAATACTTCCTGTACTGCTGTAAAGAATTAAAGGTGATATGTGAACTCAGCTCCATTATTGAGTCAAATTCCTCTTCCTTGTAAACAACTGAATAAGTATGCGCCGGGGATCCCATCTCTTCAAAGCAAAGACGTGCCTCGTCCAGCGAGCTGGCAGCCGCTCCTGAAATATATTCCCTGGCAATACCGAACACGCCCCACATTGCAAATCCCTTGAAGGCAAGAATGATTTCAGCTCCTGATTCACCGGCTACATGCCTGATAAGGGAGAGGTTTTTCCGGAAGCGCTCCTCATCCATTACGAAACATGGCGACGGCAATATATCATAATTGATTAGCATATAATTAATTTGTTATGGCCTGACATCCGCTACAAGGCAATACCAGGATATTATAAGTAAAGTCTTATGGCCTTACATCCGCCACACGGCAACTCCTGGATCTTTCATTAAAGTGATATGGCCTTACATCCGCCACACGACAACTCATGGGTCTTTTAGCAAAGTGTTGTGTCCTTGCATCTGCAATGCGGCAGTACGAGGATCTTTCAACAAAAGCAAAACGCCGGGTACTACAGCTCCAGATCAACGTCATGAAGCTCCACCCATGGCAGTCCGAGTTTATTTAGTTGTTCCATGAAGGGATCCGGATCGAATTCCTCAACATTGAAAACCCCGGGTTTCTTCCAGATACCTTTCAGGTACATCATTGCTCCGATAGTTGCAGGAACTCCCGTAGTATAACTTACAGCCTGGGTTCCCGTTTCCCTGAAGGCAAGCTCATGACTGCAATTGTTGTATATGTAGTATGTTTTTTCCTTTCCGTCCTTTATGCCCCTTATCCTGCAGCCTATCGACGTCCATCCCTTATAATTCTCTCCCAGGTCACCGGGATCGGGCAATACGGCTTTCAGAAACCTGATGGGAACAATTTCCCTTCCATCAAACATAATAGGCTCAATACCTGCCATTCCGATATTCTGAATCACCCTAAGATGGGTCAGGTATTCCTGTCCGAATGTCATCCAGAACCTTGCACGCTTCAGGGTGGGGAAGTTCTTTACGAGCGATTCCAGCTCCTCATGATATATCAGATATGACTCCCTCGGTCCTATTCCCGGATAAGTGAGAGGTTTATGGATTTCATGGGGCTTTGTATAAACCCACTTGCCGTTCTCCCAGTATTTCCCTTTCTGAGTGACCTCCCTGATGTTTATCTCAGGATTGAAATTCGTTGCAAACGGCTTTCCGTGATCACCTGCATTACAGTCAACAATATCAAGATAATGCAGTTCATCGAAATGATGTTTTGCTGCATAGGCGGTAAATACCGATGTAACGCCCGGATCAAAGCCGCAGCCAAGTATTGCGGTAATCCCGGCATCCCTGTACCTGTCATCATATGCCCACTGCCAGCTGTATTCGAATTTTGCTTCATCCAGAGGCTCGTAATTTGCGGTATCCAGGTAGGCCACACCCGTTTCCAGGCAGGCATCCATGATGTGAAGATCCTGGTACGGCAATGCCACGTTAACCACTATATCCGGCCTGAACGATTTGATCAGCCTTACCAGTTCCGGAACATTATCGGCATCAATAGCCGCAGTTTTAACACGGTCAGTGCCAACTCTTTCCGCAATGGCATCACATTTGGACCTGGTCCGGCTTGCAAGAAGTATTTCAGTAAAAACATCAGGAAGAGATGCCATCTTATGGACCACAACCGTGCCCACTCCTCCTGCACCAATAACCAATACTTTCCCCATATCTGAATTGAATTTTTAAGGTTTAATCATTCGGGTTCATGTTTTCCTGCGATCAATACTAACAGGATTTCAAATATAGGATTAATAATTGACCAATCAGCAGGGGTTTGTCAGGGTTGATCAACATACTGATTTTTGCCGGAAATTGAAGCATAATACCATAACTGATTATCTTTGTCCGCAGTTTCTGGGGTTTGACATGAGATTCATACATCCTCCGGCGATAATAAGGATACTGAGTACAAATCTTCTCATAGAGGTTTTTGTATTTCTGATTTGTGTTCCCGTGGCACTGGTTTATCATGAATCAACTTTGCCCTTTATCTGGCCGGCAATTATTACATTATCATTTTCAGCGGCTTTTTTCCTTTTATCAAGGAAAAGTTCCGTGAGAAAAATAAATATCAGAGAGGGATTCCTGTCTGTCGCCATGTCATGGGTCATATTTTCACTCTTCGGAACCCTTCCGTATATTTTCAGCCGGACAATACCACGTTTCACTGATGCCTTATTCGAATCCACTTCAGGAATTACAACCACAGGTTCCACAGTAATAGCAAATGTCGAGGCACTGCCCTATTCGGTAAATTTTTACCGGGCACTCACACACTGGGCCGGAGGACTGGGCATAGTTCTTCTTGTTATTATAATTCTCCCGGAGCTGGGAATTTCAGCACATCAGCTTTTAAGAAGAGAATCATCCATAAGGGAAAAAATAGTTCCCAAAACCAAGTCAGTGGGTTTCAGGCTTCTTTTCATATATCTTGCACTTACAGCCCTTCAGATAATTTTGCTTTCAGCAGGCGATATGAATCTTTTTGAAAGTATTTGTCACTCTTTCAGCACAATAGCAACCGGTGGCTTTTCCATAAAAAATACGAGTATGATGGGCTATTCCCCTTACAGTCAATATATCATGGCTATCTTCATGCTCTTCGGCGGTATAAGCTTTGTAATATATTATCATTTCATAAAACTGCAGTTCAAAAAGATAGGCAGCAATGATGAATTCTGGTTTTACCTGGCAGTAATACTTCTGTCAGGAACAGTGGCTACTCTCATCCTGTACGGGACCACGTCCGATCCCTTTGAACTCTCATTCAGACAGGGTTTTTTTCAGACCATATCAATCATAACCACAAGCGGTTTTACAACAACCGATTACCTTAACTGGCCGCATGCAGGCACTTTTCTGATTTTTATACTCCTGTTTTCAGGTGCTTCAACCGGTTCCACAACCGGGGGAATAAAGATGGCCAGACACCTGATCCTGATCAAAAGCATCCGAAATGTATTCATCAGGCTCAGTCACCCGAGTGCGGTGACACAGATAAAGCTTCACGGCAATACATTAAGTGAAAAAAGTATAACATCTGTATTTTCATTTATTCTCATCTACATTTTCCTTTTCATATCGGGAACACTGCTGATCACTCTCACCGGAACCGATCCGGTTACTTCAGCAAGTGCAGTAGCCGCTTCACTGGGAAATACCGGTCCAGGGCTCGGAACAATAGGCCCGATGTTCACCTATTCCCACATGACGGATTTCAACAAGATATTCTTCTGTATCCTCATGATAACCGGAAGACTGGAGGTAAATACTCTATTTATTCTTCTTTCAAGATCATTCTGGAAAGACTGAATCCGGAAATAAACCGGATTGAGTATCTTTACGGGCCGTTTGAGGGGCATTAAAATGAAAATGATCAATCCTTTGATTATTGCAAGGATACTGAGTACAATCCTGCTGATCGAATCCCTTTGCTTTTTGGTTTGTATTCCCGTTTCACTCAGCTACAGCGAGCCTTCCCGTCCGTTTCTGCTTTCTTCGGCAATCACAGGATCCCTCTGTTTCATATTGAGGATGCTCAGCCTCAGGACCGGAATTACAAAAATCAGTATCCGGGACAGTTATATCACCGTGGCACTGGCATGGATAATCCTCTCCCTGGCAGGTACACTTCCATACATCCTGTCAGGAACCATTTCATCACTTAACGACGCTTTCTTCGAATCTGCTTCAGGATTCACCACTACAGGGGCATCAGTCATCACCGATGTGGAAATACTTCCCTTTTCCATTCTTTTCTGGAGAAGTTTTACACACTGGATCGGGGGCATAGGAATAATTGTGCTTGTCATTATAATACTTCCTGCCCTTAAACTGACAGCTCATCAGCTGTTCAGCCTGGAATCATCCCTTAAGGAGAAGATACAGCCCAAAACAAAAACCGTGGGCGCCATCCTGCTTATGGCATATACAGGTCTGACCATCATACAGATTCTCCTGCTGTGGGCCGGAGATATGAATCTTTTTGAAAGTGTATGCCTTACTTTCGGAACTGTTGCTACCGGAGGATTCTCTGTCAGAAACACCGGACTAATCAGCTATTCTCCATACAGCCAGTATGTCATTGCCATCTTCATGTTTCTTTCAGGTGTAAGTTTTGTTGTATATTATTATCTGATAAAGAGGCAGTTTCACAAAATCAGGCAAAACAATGAACTGGTTTTCTATACGGCTGTTGTTCTGATCAGCGGAACGGTAATTTCCCTGATGCTGCTTTCTGCCGGAGACAAAGAAACTGAGCCCGCATTCAGGGAAGGCTTTTTCCAGGTCATTTCAATCATTACCACAACGGGATATACAACCGTGGATTACCTGACATGGCCATCTGCCGGCCTGTTAATTATTTTCGTGCTTATGTTTGCCGGAGCCTGTACGGGATCTACAACGGGAAGCATTAAAATGGCGAGGCATTTAATAGTTCTCAAAAACATCAGATTACTTTTTGTCAGACTTATTCATCCAAATGCAGTAATCCAGCTGAAAATGAATGGCAGACCGGTAAGTGACAGGGTTAATATGTCGATACTCACCTTTGTGCTGCTTTATGTCGTTATTTTTTTAAGTGCCACGCTTATTGTTGTGCTGACGGGTGTGGATACGGTTACATCGGCCGGCGCAGTTGCCTCAACCCTGGGAAATGTCGGACCGGGACTGGGAGCAGTGGGTCCCATGTTCAATTATAATCATCTTCCTGAAGCAGACAAATTGCTTTTCAGTCTGCTGATGATCATCGGAAGACTTGAAATAAACACCCTCTTCATAATTTTTACCGGATCGTTCAGGAAAATGTGAGATCCTGTTTCAGGGTTTCCAATCCATTAAATGATATTTACAGTTCATGTTTCAGCTGCCTGCACAATATCATGCAAGCCCGGTTACTGACAATATTGTGCCCGGGCCGGCGTATCTCCGGAGCCGAAACTGAAAACCGCTTCTCATAAACAGAATCCTTCACGGAATCATCTGTTTGAAAGAAAATTAAAAAAATGATTATTTTCGGGGAGATTTTTATGAAATAAAGGAGAGGAAGAAAGTGTCCTGCCGGAACAGGACACAGTGCCGTAAATCATTGGAAAAACCCGTTTCAGCAGCATAAAACAAAATTATTATGGATTTAACAAAAAATTATCTGAAAATTAAACCTTCAGAGCAGTCGGTTGATTATGTGGAAAATAAAAAACAATTCCACCTCTATTCCCTTCTTACTGAACAGAGACATCCCAAAACATGGAACCTCAGTTCCAGTATAAAAGATGATACGGCAAAGGGTCTGCAAATGCTCCTTTCCGTGGATGAAGACATTACACGCAAAACCCTGGAACTTGCAGATAACATACAGCCACTTGAACAGGCCGCCGATGCCATATACAGGGCAATGCAGGAAGGCCGGAAAATATATTACTATGGCTGCGGATCAACGGGCCGGCTTGCAAAGCAGATGGAAAGCTCCTTCTGGAGACCGTTCTGGCGGAAAATGAAAAAAAGCCATTTATGGGAAAAAGTGAAGGACCATGTTCCTGAAAATATTGAAGATTACCTGATCGGGGAAATGACCGGGGCCGACAGGGCCCTGATAAGTTCACTGGAGGGTTTCGAAGACCTTCAGCTCATTGGCAGTCTTCAGCTCCTTGACAGGGGCATTGAAAAGGGAGATGTGGTATTCTGTGTAACAGAGGGAGGAGAAACCTCATCGGTGATCGGTACAATTCTGAAAGCACTGGATCAGTACGGGGAGCTGACCGCGGAAACATCTGAGGAGGCCCGCCGTAATCTTTACTTTGTATACAACAATCCCGACGAAGTGCTGATGCCCTTTGACCGGAGCAGGACAGTGATAGAGAATCCTGCTATCACCAAACTGAACCTCACAACCGGTCCGCAGTCAATCACAGGCTCTACGAGAATGCAGGCCACCACCAGCGAGATCTTCGTCCTTGGTTCAGTACTTGAAGAAGCATTGTACAAGTTTCTAAGTAATCACCTCAGCAAAAGCGAATTGTCCACTATAGGCTTCATTGAAGGAATAACACTGAAAAAAAGAATAGCCTCATTCAGGGAGGTTAAGGAAAGCGTGGACAAAACCGTTGCTTCACTTTGCAGATTAACGGAAGCTGAAGCAGAAACTTATAAGCGGGGCCGTTTCGCAACATATCTGGCCAGTGAAGCCCTTGTTACTGTTTTTATTGACATTACCGAACGAAGCCCTACGTTCAGGCTTTTCCCCCTTGATACAGTAAAAAGCAGGGACAGAAGATCCTGGATACAGGTATGGGCCAAAGGAAAAAACACGGAAGAAGCATGGTTCAACTTTCTTGGCAGGGATTTCAGGGGTCTTGAAAAATCTTTCTATGAGACTCCCTTCAGGGAAAAGATCGAGGATCCGTATCTTAAGGAAGTTGCATTGAAAAGTCTGGAAAATGCCGGTAACGACCAGAAGGAACTGTATGACCTTTCATTCACAACCTGGAATATTGAAAACAGAGGTCCGTCAGCCGGCGATCTGGGAATTATTGTCTGTATAGATGATGAAGTGGCTGAAATAAATAATCCTGAATCGGATTTCAGGAAATTTGCTGATCTCTTCAGGGAAAAGGGAGGCCGCCTGGCAGTAATATCAGTGTCGGAAGAACATAAAACTAAAGGCAGCAACAATTTTATTCCTGATATAGAAGTGGAAATAACACTTCCCTCCTTCCCCGATCCTGTCACCCTGAGAAAACAAATTGCCCTGAAAATGCTACTTAATGCCCATTCAACAGGTATTATGGCAATACTGGGACGGATTATCGGCAATACCATGACAACCCTTAATCCCAGCAATCTGAAGCTCATCGGACGGGCTACATATCTGATAATGAGTCATGTAAATGACACTATAGCACAGAAGGAATGGATAGGCAAGTATGGCTACCATGAGCCCCTCTCTTTCGATGAAATTAATGCAGTTCTCTTTGATTCAATTGATTACATCTCCAGCCGTGACGCCGGGGAAACCGCGGAGGTCCCTCTTTCCATAATCCGGATTCTTGAATCACTTAAAACAAAAGGTTTCGTCAGCTGGGATGAAACCCGGCAGATTCTTGACAGGCAGGGTCTGGAAAACTATCTGATGGAACATAATCCAAACCTCACTTCAGGAAAATAATAAACCAACACAAGAAGCATTATGAACTTTACAATTATTGATGCCCTGATTGTCATCGTGTACATGGCCGGCATTACATTATTCGGAATAAAGCTTGCCGGAAAACAAACTTCAACCAGGGATTATTTTCTGGGAGGACGAAAGATTTCCTGGTGGGTCGTATGTTTTTCAATAGTAGCCACGGAAACCAGTACACTTACATTTATCAGTATTCCCGGATTGGCATATCTCACAAATTTCAATTTCCTTCAGCTTACCTTCGGCTATTTCCTCGGAAGAATAATTGTTGCCTGGATAATCCTGCCGGCCTATTTCAAGGGCGAACTGGGAACAGCCTATACGTTTCTGGCAAACCGTTTCGGCACACCAATGAAAAACCTGGCTTCAGGCGTTTTCATGTTAACCCGGCTGGCTGCCGACGGAGTAAGGCTTTTTGCAACAGCCATACCCCTTGCCCTGATACTTCAGGGAACATTTATCGGTAAAAGTCTTTCTGGTGACTGGATATATATCTGGTCAATAATCCTGATTGCGCTTGTAACCTACAGCTACACATTTCTCGGAGGATTGAAATCCGTCGTCTGGATGGAAATGGTGCAGCTTTTTATTTATATCACAGGGGCAATTATTGCGATAGTTATCGTCAGCAGCAAGTTAACAGGCGGAATGCCGGCAGGAATTGAAACAGCAGCCGAAGCAGGAAAATACCAGCTGTTCAATTTCTCATTTTCGGGAGGACTCAAAGGATTTTTCTCCACACCCTATACCTTTATAGCCAGCATTCTGGGAGGAATGTTCCTTTCAATGGCATCGCACGGAATAGACCAGCTGATCATCCAGAGGCTTCTTGCAACGGGAACTCTGAAAGCCAGCCGCAAAGCCCTGGTAACAACCGGAGGTATCATCATAGCACAGTTTGCCCTCTTCCTTTTCCTGGGTACTCTGCTTTACGTTTTCTACGGAGGGGCCGATATCAGGTCTGATGAAATATTCCCGAAATTTATTATAGAAGAAATACCTACGGGACTGTCGGGATTTATCATTGCTGCCCTGTTTGCTGCTGCAATGTCAACTCTTTCAAGTTCCATCACGGCACTGGGATCAACCACCATGTACGACTATGTAATGCCATACTATAAAAAGCTGAATCCGGCCAACGAAGTAATGATTTCCAGAATGATAACAGGAATATGGTGCCTCCTGCTTGTCGGATCAGCAGTCTCTTTCATGAAAAGTTCCCAGGTAGTTGTTGAACTTGCCCTTTCAATTGCTTCGTTCACATACGGGGGATTGCTGGGTACTTTCATACTGGGAGTCCTTTTCAGGAAACCGCTGATAAGACAGGCTGTTCCGGCTTTTCTGACAGGTATTGCAGTTATGGTCTACATCATAATCTTCACATCCATTGCATGGACCTGGTACACCCTGATAGGAACGCTGGCTACTGTTCTTACCGGACTGGTCCTGACCTGGATTGCTCAGAACAGGAAAGCAAATGAATAAGCGGAGTCAACACCTTGCCCGGTCTGCCTAACCTGCTTATTAAGAATGCATTCTTAATCCTTGTACCCAGAACGGTACTGAGAATAAGAATACAACCCGCTGAACCAGGGTACATTCCTGATCCCTGTACGTTGAACGGGACTGAATATTAAATCCCGGTACGCCGGGGATAGGTGGATTTTAAACCAGGAACTTCCTTACTTCCTCAAGTATTTCGGGGGTTCCGGCATTGAACCAGTATCCCGAATCGGAAAGCAGGGTATAGATATTCCTTTCGGCAGCCAGCTGCAGGTAAAGTGGTGTCATTGAATACACTCCTTCAGACATATAGCTGAAAATCTCCGGGTCTATCAGTGCCATGGATGAAAACGCGATTTCAGACAGGTTCTCCCCTGAACCGCGTGAAATAATCCTTTCTCCCGTTTGCTTGTTGCACCATCCTCTGAGGAGTCCTTCTGAATCTATAAGCAGAAAGCGTGTCCCCGGCCTGTGCCTGACAACCAGTGTTGCCAGTCCCCCTTTCTCCAGGTGATAATCCAGCAGTATTCCCAGATCAAAATCAGTTATGATATCAGCATTGTACAACAGAAAGGGGGTTCTGTCAAAAAAATGACGGGCTCTGTACAGACCTCCGCCAGTATCAAGGAGTTCTTCCCTTTCATCCGAGATACTTATTCTGAAACCTTCCCTTCTCAGCCGTACTATCTCCTCTTCAACCAAACCGGCAAAATGATGGACATTGATTATGATATCATCAAATCCGTGAGACACACATTTTTCCACAGCACGCCTGAGGAGACTCTTTCCGTTTATGTCAACAAGAACCTTGGGAATGCTTTCAGTGATCTTTCCCAGTCTGGTTCCTTTTCCGGCAGAGAGAATCATAGCTTTCATATTCCGGAAATCATTGTCTTTTTGTCTCAAGGGTTTTAAAAAGAGTGGTGTCTGAGGTTGCGGCAATGGCACGGTACAGCTCCGGGAGCCGGATATGCTGTTCTGCTTTTGCTGCAATATCCTGAAGGAGGATCACTGCGGGAACCAGTGTCTCCGTAAAGGTGGGTTTTTTTTCATAAAGCCCCCTGAAACCAAATGCTCCCAGGGCCTGCATGAGCCGTATCATGCTGAATCCTGAATAATAGCCCCTGAATTTCTGCTTATCCTCATTTGTTACAGTACAGAATTTCTCCTGGAAATAATCTGCCAGTTCGTCGCGGTTTTCCTGTTTCATCGGAATTTTAGCATCAAAAAGCAGAGATGCCAGGTCATATTGAGGGGCGCCTTTCCTTCCTCCCTGATAATCAATAAACCAGGGTTCATTGTCTATCAGCATGATATTGGCAGTCTGAAAATCCCGGTAAAGGAAGTATTTCTGACCCGTTTCCAGAAGATAATCGGCCAGGTTGTTGAAATCCTGCTCCAGGGGGCGTTCCCGGAAAGGTACTGCCAGCAGTTTCAGGAGCATGTACTTGTAATAATTCATATCCCACATCATTGACTGGCGGTCAAAGCTCTTATGCGGATAGCACAGATCGAGTTTCAATCCGTCAATTCCCCTGGTCTGAAAAAGTATAAGCCTGTCAAGTATTTTTTTATACAACTGCTTTGTCTCATCATTGAAATCCGAGATATCCGGCCTGGCGTGAAGCCAGGTATACAGATTCAAGTCGCCCAGATCTCTCTGGAAATAGATGAATTTTTCGGGCATATAACAATAAACCTCAGGAACAGGCAGCTGCTTGCGGAGAAAATGTTCAGTAAAACCAACGAAGGCATCATTCTCCTCACGGTCTCTGTTGTATGTTCCTATCAGGGTCTTTTCCCCGTCAAAAATACGGAAATACCTCCTGTCCGAGCCCGACCGGGGCAGGGCTTCCGTTTTAGTCACTGCATTTCCGCTATATTCCCTGTACCCTTGCGATACTTTGCTGATCACATCCATTAAGTAGTATTTTTATATCAGTCAGTTTTCATTTTTATGTCCCACCCCCCGGGAATCTGTTACCAGCGGCTTCCCTTTACACTTAGTTTTCAGCCTTGTCCGTTCTCCGCAGGTTCCGTTTCCCGCCGGATCTCCGGCATTTCCGGGAAGTGCATCCTGCCAGGCCTGCTCCTTACCAATACGTTGTTCTGCTGCAAAAATTCACTTCTGCATCACATTATTATAAACGTATCATAATCTTTTTTCTGTATAATACCAATGCGATAATCCAGATGAGCAGAACCTGCAAAATCGCAAACATAAGGCTTCCATTCATATTGCCTGCAACAGGAACGCAGATTTTTTCCCATATCCAGTTATAAAGGTTCATCTCTGATCCACCTGCGGTAACCTTGACGTTAAGCATTATTCTTGTCCAGATACCTGCAAGGAAATATGAAAAGAGTGCATTTGTACCGAAAACCAGGAAAAAAGTTCCCCACTTCCGCAATTTCCACACATCTGCAATCAGGTAGATCAATGCAAGGACGCCCATTGCAATTCCGGCAGTATAGAGAACATAGGAACTGGTCCACAAAGGCTTGTTGAGCGGGAAGAATATACTCCAGAGAAGTCCGAGTCCGGTCGAGGAGGCTCCCAGCAACAGAAGCTTCACTACCTTATCCCAGCCTGCAGAACCCTTCCCCAGCAGTTCTCCCGCGTAATAACCGATCAGGACCGTGGCCACTGCAGGCAAAGTGCTGAAAAGGCCTTCCGGGTCGAAAGGGATGCCATAGCCCCTGTACAAGTGTTTTTCTCCCAGTATGGCGATATCAACCCTGAGAGCAAAATTATCCTTCAGACTGTAGGGATCAGTACCGCCTGCAAAAGCAAGGACCGCCCAGTATGAGAGAAGAATTACGGCAATCACGACCCACAGGTAATTCCTGTTGACAGAAAGACATATTATGGATCCCAGGCAGTATGCCAGTGCAATTCGCTGGAGCACACCCATTATCCTCAGACTGGAATAATCTCTCACGAAATGAGGGAAAATTGTAAGGAAGATCCCAAGTGCGAAGATGGTCACTGTCCGCCTGAATATCCTTAGCAATGAGCCACTGTTCAATTCCTGACCGTATTTTTTCATTGAGAACCAAAGAGATACTCCAACGATAAACAGGAAGAACGGAAAAACCAGGTCTGTCGGAGTGCATCCATGCCAGGCGGCATGACGCAGAGGAGGATAAACATAATCCCAGCTGCCGGGAGTATTTACTATTATCATGAAGGCTATTGTCATTCCCCGGAAAATATCAAGAGAAACCAGCCTGCCGCTACTTTTTGCCATTATTAACTGTTCTGGGATTAATTTCAGAGTTCTATTATGCCAATTCCGGGTCTGTCTTTGAGAATGATCCTGCCGTCTTCCACAGTGACGCCGTCATATATATCATTACTTATCAGCAAATTGCCGTCCAGATCGGCCCAGTCGACCAGAGGAGAAAACTGTGCAGCCGCAGAAATGGCACAGGATGTTTCAGTCATGCAGCCAACCATAATTTTCATTCCCATTGCCCTGGCCATCAAAGCCAGCTTATATCCGGCATTCATACCACCGCATTTCATCAGCTTGATATTGATTCCGTCATAAAAATCCTTTACCCTGAACAGGTCATCCTTTGTCTGAAATGCTTCATCCGCAATCACGGGAAGAGGTGAATTCTGAGTGAGCCATCCCGTTTCTTCAGTCATGGTTTTGGGCATTGGCTGTTCAAGATATATAACATTCTGTTCCTTGAGCCAGTGCGCCATTTCAAGGGCATAATTCCTGTCCTTCCATCCCTGATTGACATCAACACCAATAGGTTTGTCAGATACTGAACGTATGGTTTCAATTATATTTTTATCATTGCCGACACCCAGTTTGACTTTCAGTATTTTATAAGGTTCAGCCTCTGCAACCTTCTCTCTTACAACATCTGCTGTGTCATCACCGATGGTGAAACTTGTACAGGGTGTTTTTTCAGGATTCAGTCCCCAGATCCTGTACCATGGCTGACCCATTATCTTGCCAGCCAGGTCATGAAGGGCAATGTCTATTGATGCCTTGGCAGCATAGTTGCCGGGAGCGATTCCGTCAACATATTCAAGAATATCCTCTATCAGGAAGGGGTCGCTGAACTGTTCCATGTTAACCCGGGAAAGGAATTTCTGAACACTTTCATGACTTTCTCCCAGGTACGGAGGCATTGATGCTTCACCGTAACCAACAAAGCCATCACATTCCAGCTTAGTCAGCACTACGGGAGTTGTGGTTCTCGATCCAGCAGCAAGTGTAAATACATGCTTCAGCTGAAGTGTGTACGGGGTGTATGTCAGTTTTATAGGTGAAGTTTTCCGGGATCTTACCCCGGTTTTTCCTCCGGAATTATTTCCACAGGACGTAAATGTGCTGCTTATCATTGCACCTGTAAGCAATCCTCCATACTTGATAAAATCACGTTTTTTCATCTGTACCAGTTATTTTGTGAAATATGTTCCAGACCCTTTCCTGAGGGGACTCCGATTATCCTTCTTGCACCCTGCAGAATGCTGACCAGGTATCTGTCATAATCTCCGGCGTCAGGATCCAGAATGTTGTTCGCCACCATTCCCCTGCCCGTTGAGGCATGAATAAATTCATTGTTACCGATATACATGCCTGTATGTGTTATTCTTTTTTCCCCCTTATCGTTCACCGATCCGAAAAACAGCAGGTCTCCGGGCCGGAGTGCTTCAAAGGAGGATGATATATCCACTTCCTCTCCGTAACGGAACTGCTGGGATGCATCCCTTGCAAGGATTATACCTCCCGTAAAATAGGCTGTTTTCACCAGCCCGCTGCAGTCGAGCATCTTTGTTGACGTTCCCCCCCATAAATATGAAACTCCGGTCAGGGATTCCGCAAAACTGACAAGCTTATCAGCTTCAGGCCTTACAGTCTGACGCCACTTCTCAAAATCCTCCGCATCCTTCCGGTTTATTCGTCCTTTTCTGCCATCGGGAAGCTCAACTGTAAAGTAATCCCTGCCGGCAGATATCCTTTTCAGAATAGAACCCGTCACCACATCCGATACAACTTCCTTTCCGCTTCCTTCCGAAAGTATATCCCCCGTTCTTGAAGTATAGATAAGGCGGTCCGATTCCTTCCATTCCTGAAATCCGCTTTCATCCATTCCACTGACACTGCTGGCGGTAGTCCATCCCAGGTAATGATCCGGTGTCTGCATGAGCAACCAGCTTCCCTCCTTTTTGAGGATCCTTACCGGAGTCCCCATGACAGTCTGGGATACCAGCTCGCTTGAATGTGACGGATCCTTTTTCAGATTTGCAACGGAAACGCATATTAAACCCCATGATCTGGCTGTTTCAGATTTGTCGGGAAGGACTTTGATACTGTCAGCATATCCGGTACCCGACTGTTCAAGATGTTTAAGGATCTCTGCCTTGAGTTCTGGAATGCTGGTTTCTCCCTTTATCAGGAGCCTGCGGTCTTTCAGTATCTCCATGTCCAGATTGCAAAGGGCTTCTCGCTTATCTGGAATATACTGAAGCACGATGGAATCTATTTCATTCTGAAGGCTTAACGGAACCTCTGACGGTTTGCATCCTGAAATGAAAAGAAGAATCAATAAAATCCTGAAGAGATGTTTCATAGGTTTTCAAAATGGTAAATATCATGCAAACTTATTAAATTGAAAATAAAGATTCTGAATAAATTGTAAAAATTAGTCAACAATTACAGATCAGGAAGTAATAATAAACTCCCCGCCGCCGGCGGATATCCACAAAAGTATCCTATACAGCAGCTTCCCCGGATTATTTATCACAATTTATTTTAGTTACTTTTATAAATTAAACTTATAAAATATAATTCATGTTTGCCTTGAGAATTGTTCTGATAGCGCTTATACTTGGCTTTCAATGGGAGGATGGTATGAACTCCCGGGCTGTGGAAACCGGTCTGGAAGTTCTCACCGGGGATGATTTCAGCATCCTGAAAGGAAAAAGAGTCGGACTGATTACAAATCCGACCGGTGTTGACAGAAATCTCCGGTCGGCAGCCGATATTCTGCACAATGCTCCCGGGGTAAGGCTCACTGCCCTTTTCGGGCCTGAACATGGCGTGCGCGGTGAATTTGCAGCTGGAGAAACAATCGGACCGGCAGTGGACCCGGCAACGGGAATTCCCGTGTACAGCCTTTACGGGAAAACAAGAAAACCGACTCCGGAGATGCTCCGCAACATTGACGTACTTGTTTATGACATTCAGGATATCGGCTCCAGGTCATATACATACATAAGCACACTGGGGCTGGCCATGGAAGCAGCCGCAGAGAACAATATACCCTTTCTGGTTCTTGACAGGCCGAATCCGCTTGGAGGGATCAGGATGGAAGGACCTCTCGTACAGCCCGGATTCACATCGTTTGTCAGCCAGTATCCCATACCCTATATTCATGGCCTTACAGTGGGGGAACTGGCTGAGTTTCTTAACGGGGAAGGTCTGCTTGAAAACGGTGTAAAATGCAGGCTTGAGGTGGTGAAAATGAAAAACTGGAAAAGGGATATGCTGTTTGAGGATACAGGTCTGCCCTGGGTGCCTTCATCGCCTCACATCCCGAATGCACAGACAGCCCTGTTTTACCCTGCAACCGGTATTCTCGGGGAATTATATACTGTCAGCATCGGTGTGGGCTATACCATGCCTTTCCAGCTTCTTGCAGCCGAATGGATCGATGCTGATTCACTTGCTGCAGCACTGAACGCACTTTCCCTTCCGGGGGTAAGATTCCGTCCCCTGCATTACAAACCATACTACAGTGTGGCACAGGGCACAATGGTGCATGGGGTGCAGATACATCTTACTGATCCCGCGAAAGCTCCCCTTACCCTGCTACAGTTCTATTTCCTTCAGGAAGTCCGTAAACTGCGGCCTGACAAGGACATTTTCAGTTTATGCGATCCGTCACGGCTGGATATGTTCGATAAGGTGTGCGGGACTGACAGGGTGAGGAAGGAATTTCTTAAAACCTGGCAGGTAAGTTCTGTTCTGGATATCTGGAACGGAGACATTCCGCAATTCAGGAAAAAGGCAGAGAAATATCTGCTTTATAAATAAACAGAATGAACAGCGACAGCCTGTTGATTCAATGCCATTCCGGACTGTTTCCCTCTGTGCTTTTCTCCAGCTCGCGGGCATGTACCAGGAATTCATCAATACTCATTTCCCTGTAAAAAATCATACCGTGAGTGGCCCGTATCTTAGGACTTTCATTATCATAGAAAAAGTCCTTTCCCAGTATCAGCTGAACCCTCTTAAACTGTTCAACCCATATCTGCATCGACAGGTCGCTGAAGGGCCCGTCAAGCTCATAACTCGGAAAGGAGGCATCAACCTGGCTGATATAGCAGTTCCTGAATGACCAGTCAAGCACAGCCATTGAATTAAGCGACACGGGAGTGAATACATTGGCTTCGGATGGATGAAAACGGAACCATACATTCCTGTAGCCTATGATTCTCAGATCCTTCAGGTCTTTTTCCTTTTTCCACTGAATGAGGGCATGTGCTATGGCCTGGAGGACCTTGTAATGAGTGTCAGGGCCTGATCCTTCAGGATCAAAGGCAAGACTTATCACAGTAGGCTGTATTTTCCTGAACATTTTCAGTATCGGCATCACATCCCTTGTTTTCTGGGGCTGGGATGTGAATATATCTCCGGTATAGAATCCAAGCCGCAGATGCTCAATGTTTTTGACTCTGACACCATAATGTGCCCACACGAGTTCTTCTTCAAACTCCCTGAGCATTCCTTTCAGTTTCTGAATGTCAGGAGGATTCTTTTCCCCGCTGTAACTGTTTCGCAGAGTCTCCACATTCGCCTGTAACTGGTTCACCAGGTCTTCCCTGGACTTAAGGTTGTATATACCGACCATTACTCTTGTTATCCGGTGGCAAACGCCCCGGAGTTTACCCTTTTCATCACGGTCGGCAACCTTGTTCAGATAATGGTTTACATCCTTGTCAAACTTGTAGCGGTATCCATTTTCGAAAAAATCGGGATAGGCAAGCATCTGTATCTTTCCCTGTTCTATATGTTCCAGGGTTTCAACCAGCAGATTTTCAAGCATCTCATTCGTTACCGCGGTAAACCCTGATGTAAGAACGGCAAAATGGAATTTGTTGGAACGATTGCGCAGCTGTGAAATGATGCTGGGAAATATACCGAGCATTATATCATCATGGTGAGGTCCGGTATGGAGGAAAACCTGATCATTCTCCCTTATGCTCCCCCTTTCAATCTTCCTTTTTGTTGATATGATCACATCCTGTACGGCTTTGAGACTCAGACCGGGAATAAGGGAACAGTATTTATCGTTCCTGAGATCATCCAATTCCAGATTGTGTGCATATTTATCTATCTTCCGGCACAGGTCGTATACTGCTCTTTCCGTCTTTTCGAAAGTCCAGTCCCCCTGCCGGTAGTAACTTTCAATACTGTCGTGAAGCTGTACTGCCGCACCCCTGGTGAGATAGAAACGTGCGTTTTCCAGTCTCTGCAGTACAGTTGCCGGATAAAGGTTGTCCGGCTCATTTTCAAGGGCATTTTTAATAATATGGGCCTTGGACTCACCTGCCGCAAAAATTATTGAAGTGCATTCGGGATTGTAGGTCAGGGTTCCCAGACCAATGGTCAGAACCAGCCTGTTCCTTGATATCTCGATGCCTCCCAGATCTCCTGCGGCAGCGGCCTGTGATTCGAAATTGGTAGCCGTTAGCCTCGTGGTTGAATTATGATCACTTCCCCGGGAATTGAATGCAATACTCCCGTCAGGACCAATTCCTCCGAGAAAAAAACCAATGCCTCCTGTTTCCCTGATACGGTTCTCATATTCCATGCACCATTTATCTATTCTGAAAAGTGAAGCCTGCTGAATTTTTTCGTGAGGCGTCAGAGCTTCCCTGTTCCGGAGGGAAAGATCTATCCGGTTGCCGGGAAACACCCGGGAATAATGCATTCCTTCAGCCAGCCTGATCTCATCGGAATTCATAAGGAGGGCAGCGGCAGGATCAAGGCCAAATCCCTTTATATAGAAATTAAGAACATAATTGTAAAAACTGTTATGCTGGCCCGGATCAATCGGATAAAATTCATCCATCTGAACAAAGCGCAGCTTTTTCATAACAGGTTTCTTCCTGATGGTGAAGCCGTTCTCTTCCATTATCCTCCTGTTCTCAGGCCTGTTCCAACCTTCAAGGAATCTCCGGGTCCATTTCAGGAAATATTCCGGCGTCTTGCCTGTCGGCAGACTGATCAGCCCTTCAGGATTCTCCGAAACCCATTCTAGGAACCTCAGGGAGGTAAGCAAACCGAGGGCAGGGAAATTATCCACAACCAGGTAAGGTATCTTTGTCGAAAACCCCGTTCTTCCCGAACGCTTCTGAAATGTCAGCTCAACATTCGTCATGTCTTGAATTTCAATAAATTATTGTTCCAAACCAGTCATTCCTGCAAAACGAAAAGTATGGAAATTTATAAATCTGATATTTTCATCCTTCCGGAAGCTGTCCGGTAACTGCAAACATTACAATGAACATACCCGAACAGTGGCTTTACCTGAAGTTTCTGTACAGTGATAGCGGGAATGCACTGTCACTTTGACCATATACTGACAGCAGGTTTCCCGGCTGCCGGCTACAGGCAGCAGTTATTACCTCATCAGGGCATCATACATTATTTCCACCGGATGAACCGCCTTCTTTCCTGTTCCGTCATAGATCTGGCATCTGCAGGATGTTCCGGGAGCGGCAATTACAGTTTCTTCCGATGCAGCCCTCACTGCAGGGAAAAGCACCAGCTCCCCTATTTTCATGCTGAGTTCATGATGTTCCTTTTCATATCCGAATGATCCGGCCATTCCGCAGCATCCGCTGGGTATCTCCTCAATCTCATAATTCTCGGGAATTGACAGCATTTTCCTTGTAAAGGAAGTAGAAGCAATGGCCTTTTGCTGACAATGGCCATGCAGTTTCACAGAAAGCGGATCATGAACAAACTGTTCGGGAGTAATTTTCCCCTTGTCATATTCCCTGCAAATGAATTCCTCGATCATAATGGCATTTTTCCCGAGTTTCACCGCGGCATCATGGAGTTCCCCGCTAAGGAGATCGGGATATTCATCCCGGAAAGTCAGAATTGCTGATGGTTCTATACCGACAAGCGGTGTTTTCTCCGTCACTATATCCTTCAGCATCCTGACGTTCTTCTCAGCAATTTTCCTGGCACTTTTCAACAGACCCTTGGACAGGAATGTCCTGCCGCTTTCGGCATGTGCAGGAACCTCAACCTGGTATCCCAGTGTTTCAAGGAGAATAATTGCCTTGATTCCTATATCGCTTTCATTGTAATTGGTGAATTCATCTGCAAAAAGGAACACCTTGCCCAAGGGATTCTTCATATGCATTGAAGTGGTCTGACACTTTTCAGCCCAGGTCCTGAGGGTGATCTTGGAAAGGGAAGGAAGGGTCCTGTCAGGATTGAAACCAATCAGTTTCTTGAAGAAGGACTGGCGCATGATAAAATTTGTAAGGGGCCATATCGCATGACCAAACCTGTTTATCCTGGGCAGCCATCCTATGAGCAGCGTCCGTATGGGAATTCCGTGCAGTCTGTAATAGTGGCTCAGGAATTCTGCCTTGAGTTTAGTCATATCCACGTTTGACGGACATTCCGACTTGCAGGCCTTGCAGGAAAGACAAAGATCCATCACCTGCCATATCTCCCTGTGATTATAGGTATGCTTCTTCGTGGAACGCGTAAGGAATTCCCTGAGTATGTTGGCTCTTCCCCTGGTTGTTTTGTCTTCATCTTCCGTTGCCATAAATGTCGGACACATTGTTCCGCCAATCAGCGGACTCTTCCGGCAGTCACCCGATCCGCTGCACTTTTCTGCAGCACTCAGAATGGTACCCTTGTCGGGGAAGACGAATGTTGAATCAAGGGGCTCGATATGCTCACCGGTCCGGTATCTCAGACTTGTATGCATCGGGGGTACGTCAACGATCTTGCCCGGATTGAAAATATTTTCCGGATCCCAGGTTCTTTTCAGTTTCCTCAGGATGTTATAGATATGATCTCCGAGCATCAGGGGAATGAATTCCCCCCTTAATCTTCCGTCGCCGTGTTCACCGCTGAGGGAACCTCTGTATTTCTTTACGAGCTGAGCCACATCCCTTGCCAGGTTCCGGTATATATCAACATCTGCCGGATCTTTCAGGTCGAGCAGGGGGCTGAGGTGGAGCTCCCCCGTTGCTATATGGGCATAATAGGCACAGTTCAGACTGTATTTCTTCAGAATCTGCTGGAATTCTTCAATATATTCAGGAAAATATTCAGGAAGAACGGCCGTATCCTCAATCACCTGAACACTGCGTTTCTCCCCCGGAATGATCAGAAGAACCCCCAGGCCCGCTTTTCTCAAATCCCAGATTCTTTTTATTTCATCTTCACCGGTGAACAGGGGAAAATGGTATCCGTAGCCGGCTGCGGTCAGTTCCTTTTCAATGTCGGAAGCACATTTCTTCAGTTCCTTTTCAGTGTTTTTCAGTAACTCGATAAGAAGTATGATTTTAGGACTTCCCTTGATAAAAAACCTGTTTTTGTTCTGTTCAATATTATCCTTTGTACATTCCACAATAAAGTCATCGATCATCTCCACCGCGGCCGGTTCATGTTTCAGAATCAGATTATTTGCCCTGACAGCCTCATCCAGGCTCATGAAATGCGCAGTGATCAGTCCTGTTTTCCGGCTTTCTACCGGAATAAGGTTGAGCTTCATCCTTGTGGTAAAAGCAAGGGTCCCCTCCGATCCTGCCAGCAGTCTGCACAGGTTGATCTTTTCGCCATTGCCGGAAAACGGATCCGTTTCAAGCAGGGAATCAAGTGCATAGCCATTATTCCTGCGTTTTACTCCGGGATGGGGATACTGCGCACGTATTTCATCCCGGTTCACTGAATCGGACAGGATATCTTTTATGAATCTGTAGATTGAGCGTTCAAGTGAATCTTTTTCTCCGGAACATTTTTCATCGAATTCCTTCCTCGAAAGAGCCCTGAATGTTGTTTCGGTTCCGTCCGACAAAATAACATCCGCCTCGAGAATATGATCCCTTACACTTCCGTAGATCAGGGAATGTGCCCCGCAGGAATTGTTGCCCAGCATTCCGCCCAGCGTACACCAGTCTGCCGTGGATGTTTCAGGTCCGAACATCAGGCCGTGGGGAGCAAGCTTCCTGTTAAGGGCTGTAAGGACCACACCGGGTTCAACAACCGCCCATCTTTCCTCAGGATTTATCTCAATAATCCTGTTCATGTACTTTGAAACATCGATAACGATACCTGGACCCACAACCTGTCCGGCAAGTGATGTACCCGCCCCTCTTGGAATGACGGAACCCTTTATGGCCCTGGCAAAAGCAATAACCTTCCTTATATCATCCTTGTCTTTCGGCCGTACAACGGCTCTGGGCAGTTCCCTGTACGCCGAACCATCGGTGGCATACAGTATCCTGTGCTTCCTGTCTGTGAACAGATCTCCTTTCAGTCCGGCCCTAAGTGAATCCAGTTTCATTTTATTCATTCTTTTTTATCCCGAAGGAAGGGTCAATTTTAAGAAATTTAATAACAACCATTCCCGGAATCGTACAAATTAAAACATAAATAAAGAAGTGCTGATAGCCGAGCAGTTCCTGAACTTTTCCGGAAACCATTCCCGGAAGCATCATGCCCAGTGCCATCAGAGATGTGGCTATCGCGTACTCTGCAGTTTTATAACGGCTCTCACCCACAAAATATAGCATGAAAAGCATGTATGCAACAAATCCGAATCCGTATCCGAACTGCTCGAGCGCAATTGCAAGGTAAATGCCTGGGTTTCCGGGCATCGGCTGAACGTATGCAAGATATATATAAACGGCATCAGGCAGGTTTATGGAAATTGCCATTATCCAGATAAGCCGTTTCAGTCCGTATTTTGCCGCTGCTATTCCTCCCAGTATCCCTCCTATCGTCAGGCAGAGCATACCTATGGTTCCGTAGGCAATACCGTATTCCGTGGATGTAAGTCCGATACCTCCGGAGCTCCTGGAATCCACAAGAAAGGGTGTTGCAACCTTCACCAGCTGGGATTCACCAAGGCGGTAAAAAAGAAGGAAAATAAGCGCGGGGATGATACCGGGTTTTGTGAAAAAGGAAACAAAAACTTCCTTGTATACTTTCCAGCCTATCTTTTCCCTGTTATCGTTCTCAGGGGGGTAAGGCAGCAGTATCCTGTTGTAGACAGCCAGAAGCAACAAAATCAGCCCTATTATGCCCAGGGCTACTGTCCAGCTGAAAGCAATATTTCCGGCGGTAACAAGAAATCCCGCGGAAGTTCTTTCATCAAGGTTCCTGTTGATTTTCAGGGTAAGGGATACCGGTTTGTCCCAGTTTGAATCGCTGAATTCATACCTTCCGGTCTGGTTTGCAGCAATATCAATATCCTTGCTGCCAGTGTTCCTGGAGGCGTTTACAACTACGGTTTTTCCATGGCCGGGCGGAGCAGACAGGGCAATGTAGACAACTGCCGAATCCACCTCAGACTCGCCTGTCCTGAACATCGGTATCTGCAGGTTTCGCGGGAAAAGAAGGATGGCAGGCTCTCCTGCTGATTCCTCAATGACAATTGCAGAGGGATCAAATGGTACATATTCATCAGCCGGTACCGAAACAGCCTCAAATGTAACAGATTCCAGCCCCGTATTTTTCTGAACCACTCCTGCAATGACAGGAACCAGTCCGAGGGCTGTCAGCATTGCGAAACGGTAAAATGTTGACCGGATGCCCACAAAAAAGGATTGCTCGTGCTGGTCGAGGGCATACATGTAATATCCGTCGGCAGCTATATCATGGCTTGCGGAAGCAAAGGCAATGATTGCAAAGATTCCGAGTGTAACGGGATAAAAGAAGGAAACAGGCATTGCAATGCCGGCTCCGATAAATGCAATACCGAGAAGAAGCTGTGTCCATACCACCCAGTTCCGTTTGGTGGAAACAACATCGATATAAGGGCTCCACAGGGGTTTCACTGCCCAGGGCAGATAAAGCAGACTGGTCCAGAATGCAAGTGAAGCAATGGAAATACCCATGGTTTTGTATATAAGACCGGAAGTGATCATTACAATACTATAGGGTACACCCTGAAAAAAATAAAGGGTTGGCACCCATGCCCATGGCGAACGGTAGGCTTTTCGTTCCATAATACGGCTTTATAAGCTTTTAAATATATATCCTTTTGCCGAAAAGAAAGTGATTATTTCTCCAAGCTTTAAATATAACTTGTCAGTCCGGTCGGGGTGGGTACCCGGATGAATCAGGATCATTGCCCCCCTGAGTCCCCGGGGATCAGAGGCTTCATATCTTTTAAGACCCTCAAGCAGTTCATCCGACGACCTGTAATTACTCATGTCCGGTGTTGTATAATCTGCATTTGTCCCGGTGCCGGGAGTGAAATTGATAAGTTTGATCCCGAGGGAGGAAGTCCAGTGTGCAATGGCGGAATTATACCATTCATATGGCGGAAGGAAGTATAATGTCCCTGGTTTGCCTGCCTTTCTTTTTGCCAGCTCCCTGTAATTTGCCCTGAGGTCGCTGACAAACTGCTCCCTGTCAACCAGCAGTGAATCTCTCTTTTCCCACGGGGCATAAAGCAGATGCCTGTCGGAATGAGGACCGGCAAAATGGCCACCGGATACGATACGGCGTATATATTTCTCATTCCCGGGATTTCTGAGGAAATTTCCTGTAAGGAAAAAAGAGGCACCGGATCCAGTTTTGGAAAGAACATCCAGAATATGATCAAACCCGTCATTGTGATCATCAGCTGAAAAAAGCAGATATATTTCTTTTTTGTTGTTTTTCCGGATTATTGCGCCCTGGTCATCAATCACTTCCTCTCCCGGTCTTCCTGTCTGCCGGAGACCCTCACTCTCGAGAGCCGACATGTATATTGTAAGATCTGCCGTGCCATCCATGGTAGGCTCATTTGAACTGTAGTCACCGGTGTCATCATGATAGATTGCCTTCCCGTTCTGGAAGGGAGCATAGGGATCGGGCCGTGTGAGGGTCAGTCCTATCTGCTGATCATATATTCTCCTGTAAATGGGTCCGTCAACAAGTCCCCCGGGCGGTATTATTCCTGAAAGGACAGTCACCGAAGCATGAGGATAGCGCGGATAGTCACCTCCTTCCGGAAGTCCGGTTATCATTGAAGTGCCCCAGGGATTACAGCCAAACAGCCAGTCGCGGTGAGCGGCTTCCGTTTCAGCAAAACGGCTGTCGCCCGACACTTCGGCATAAATCCTGTACTGGGTAAGGGCGGCCGTCACATAATTGTTTGAACACCATATGAAGGGTATCTTTATTCTGAAAGGATCATTCTTTTTACGGTCTTCCAGAATTTGCAGGCCCCTCCTCATGAATGAAATGAACTTTCCGGAATATCTTGTTCCGGATTTTGCCAGACCGGCATGGCCGAGGTTTACAAAGGGATAAAACTGGTAATGACGGGCAGTATCCATTTCTATCCACGGTGAGATTCTCTCGAGTGTTCCCCAGTAATCGGCCTGGACCAGATAGGCGGAATCCCCTGTCAGGCTGAACAGTTCAATTGCTGCCAGTTCCAGGTCATCCACATAATTATCCTCTTCATAGAAATATGGTGATACCACGCAGGCTGTCTGTGTCGTCCCAAGGTCCGTAAGCCCGAACCTCCAGGCTTCTTCAGCCTTTTTCCGCAGCCGGTCCGCAAGTCCGCTGTCAATATCCCTGAACACCTCCGCCCCGATGGCAAATGCCGATGCGAATTTCCCTGCTGTGGAAGAAACACCCGTGCTCCTGTTACTGTACCGGGAAAGCCCCTGTGACTTTCCTGTCACAAAATAAACCGGCCGGTGAACTCCCAGGCCATAGGAAGCCTTGTCACCGGCGGGCAGCCTGAATCCGGCATGATCCCGGTCATCGGCAATCTGATTGTACATCTCGCCGCTGTCTGGATTCATTTTAAGAAGCCAGTCAATACCCCACCGGGCCTCGTCCAGAATGTCGGGAATACCGTTGCTCCCGGGATTTCCCGAGGCATCATGGCTGTCGCCGAACACCTCCGGATTTCTCCTGTAGGCATAAAGCATCTGATAGACGGCATTAGCCGAGGTGCATGTGTACTGAAGGTAATCCGTGGCATCATGCCATCCGCCGGTAACATCTATGCGCTGCCCAGATTTCTCCGGATGGTCAACAATGATAGCATCATGTACATGGCAGGAATCACCATAAAAGGGATTGTATCCGCATCTCTGCTGCCGCATGTATTCCAGCAGGAAATCACTCGTTCCCCTGTACACATCCGCAGAAATGCTGAAAGCTTCAGATTCGGCGTTTCCGAAGCGTATAAAATAGCCCCCGGGAGTTTCCAGTTTTGAAAAATCAAGTCGTGCTGCTGAACGCATACCCCACTCTTCTCCGGAATAGTGCCGGGCCTTGTCTTTGAAAACAACAGTTCCTGTGATGGCATTATGAACTGTAAAATATTTATCAGAAAGGCCGTCGGTTGAAATACAAACCGCAACCTTTACTGACTGAGGCAGATAGCCCAGCTGATTGATCCTGATCCAGGACTGACCTGAAAGGGTGCCGGCCAGAAATAAACCTATCAGTATTATGATGCTTCTCTTGTTCATGATTTATGTTTTAAAATTCTTCGAACCCATTATTCACAGCCGGTCATGAAAATTATTACCGTCCGATTCTCCGTTCAGTATATTCTTTTCAGTTCAGTATATTCTTTTCAATTCAGTATATTCTTTTTAGTTCTGCTCCCCTGAAATAGTGCATAAGGATTTCATCATAGCGGTATCCCTCTGATGCCATTACTGCCGCACCAATCTGGCACAGACCCACACCATGGCCCCAGCCTGCACCATGAAGGATGAATTTTGTTTCTTTCCCGCTCTCAGTTTTTTCCACATAAAAGCAGGAACTGTAAAGATGGCTTTTCGACAATGATTTCCTGATTTCCAGTTCCTTTCCGATTATAAGATTTTTCTTCGTTCCCTCAATCTTCAACCTTGTTATCCTTCCCGAACTGCCTCTTTCGAGGGGTACCAGGCCGGTCACCGTTCCAAAATCAATACCTGTTCTTGTCCTGATGATGTCACTGAGCTCATCCTGGCCGTATGTCACCTTCCACCTGAAAAAGTCCATGGTTTCCATATCATAGTCATTGAGTACCTGGCCCAGTATTTTCTTGTCGGTTGTATTGCAGAATGCTTCAGGACTGCTCCGTATCCAGTCCTCTGCCCTTTCGTTATCCACCGGTGCCTGACTGCTTCCGGGAGGAGAAGAGGCATTATCCGTGATGCTTTGGAGATACGGATGATGCACCGGTCCCCAAACGTTTTCAAACAACTCCGTGATTCCCCCGCAGCATTTGGAGAATCTCGTATCACAAATTTCGTCACCGTACACAAGCACTTCCCCTATGGTCTCCTCAACCGCTTCCGCAACAACAGGTGAGGCCGCGCGGGTAATCCCCTGGTATCTCTGGCAATGGTCATCCGCACAGACATCATAGTTCGTGTGATCCTCCCTGTCGTACCACCTTGTTATTTCCGTATCGCTGATGAACTCTGTCCGGACCGGACTGTTCTCACCCCTGTTCTTGCGGCTTTTCTCGATTTGTGCCAGGAGCCAGCTTCTGGAAATCACTGCATGGGCCTTCAGAAGCTCTGCTGATGAAGTTGCCTTCATTTCGGAGGAGATTACGCTTTTCAGATATTCCTCAATATGTATCAGATTAACGGCTGTGATCCTGTCTTCTTCGGCAATAAACTTCAGACTTCCTTTAAAAACCTGATCCTCTGTTCTTTCCCAGTGGAATCCTATACCTATCACCACATCATGCAGGGTAAAGGACATATCAGAACCTGCCGGTTTGAGAATGATCTGCCCGGTCGAGCTTATTTCCCTTTCTTCAGAAACCAGAACAATTTTGCCATTACGGTAAAATGCCCTGCACTTATCTCCCAGCACAAGGTTACCCGGATCGGATTCATATTTCCCGTTCAGAGTAAAGGAAATCTCCCGGGCTGACAATATTCCGACATGAAGTTCCTGTATTTTATCCTGGCTGCTCATTTTATTGTTTTATTCATTCAGTATCCGGCTGTTTTATCCATTTAGCATCTGATTGTTTTAACCAATTAGCATCCGGTTGCTTTGCCCATCTGACATCTGATCGTTTTATCCTTTCAGCATTCTGTACAATTCATCTTCTCCCACGCACACCTGTCTGAAAATATCTGAAATATCATTTTCAGTAAGCTTGTCAAAATCCTCCTCCCGGGGAGTAATTACCAGTCCGCCAAGATCGACCGAAGCAGGACTGATTGTAATTTTATCACTGCCGGCAGCAAAAAACTGCCCAGGGCGGTGCTTTTTCCGCGGGATTATATGAACAATAAGGTTCTCCGTGTTCCGGTATACAAGTATGTTCATCATAGGTTCCATCTCCGCATTCCGGGACTGGTCTGCAGGATTCCCTGTGCCCGGAAGCCGGGAATCATCCCCGGGGCTCCGGAACTCTGTAGTATGCTCTGGCTGATCCCGGAGTGAGAGTTCTGATCCTTGTCCCGATCCTGCTCTGTTTACCGTGAGAAGGGAGAGCTTTTCATAAACAGATTCAAACAGGTTTTCAAGGATCTCCTTTTCCCTGCCTTTCAGGGTGACGATCCCTCTCAGATAGCCTGTCCAGTACAATATTTCGTACCCTGGTCCTGTAGATACCACATGCGTAAACCGTTGTGATTCAAAGTCTTTCTCGAGAGGCATGAATCCTCTGCTGACTGCCTGGAAATGAAGGTGGTCAGGGGCTGAAGCACCGCATTGCGGACCATTGTAAAAAACAACATAATCAGGCAGGGCAGCTGCAATGGAAAGCATTTTGCCGAAATTATTCATTATCCTCTGTTCCACGTGACTGTTTGAAACGATGGTCAGATGCCTCCGGATTATCGGATAGGGATTAAGCAGTACGGTAAACTGATCATCAAAGGGGAGTCCTCTTTGCTGCGGAGGCCTGTTCCTTTCACACAGGAAGCAGGGTCTTGCCTCAATGGAACCTGAATCTGTCTTTGCAGCGGTCGATCTGTATCTTTCGGGATTGAACTGGACCAGCACCTCAAAACCACCGAAATCAAGATGCCGTATTTTAACCTTTTCCAGCTGACGGAAATTCCTGGCTGCCAGCTCCCATTCACCCAGCTGGGCCAGGAAAAATTCTGATACTCTTTTCGAATATGTATTACTGTGCACTCGCCTGAAGACTATTTATTCTGATCGTTGTTTTAACTGTTTAATAATTGTTGTCTGATCCCTGTTTTGCCGTTGTAATGAGATTCGTTGCCTTAACCGTTTTATTGTCCGGTTGATTCTTGTTTTACCGCTGTAACGATACTTTTCTTTTTCTTGCCATCAGTTCCATTGTCCTGATTCTGTCCTTGTACAGGTTATTTGCATTTGTTCTTACTATATCGAGTGCCGCATCGGTATTCCCTTCCCATCTTCTGCACAGATATAATGATTCATATATTCTTCCAATCTGATAATTACGGCTTATAGCCAGTCCTGCTGCATAATCCTCGCCATAGCTCACATCAGGGATGCCGATACTGCGGATTACCGGTGTATAAAAAGCTCTCGGTGCTCCCAGTCCGTTGATCCGCAAGGCATTGTTCCTCCCGTTTTCCGGAGTCCATTCCCTGTGATCAATCAGTCCGGGCGGTATTTCTTCAAGATCAAAATTGACCATCTGATATGAACCTATCACCATTGCACACTGCTGGCTGTAAAAAGAATCCACAATTCTCGCAATAACGCTGTTGTCAATATAGAGGTCATCACTGTCGAGCTGAATTGAAAACTTCCCGCATTCCGGGTGAAAAACAGCTTCGTTCCAGCATCCCCCTATCCCAAGGTCCTTCCTGTCGGGAATATGATGAATAAGTCTTTTGTCCCTGCCTGCAAATGATCTAACAACATCAGTGGTCCCGTCAGTGGAATGATTGTCAACCACAATCAGGTTAAAACTGAAAGGGGCTTCCTGACTCAATACGGATTCTATGGCATCGCCGATGGTCCTGGCCCGGTTTCTCACGGGGATTATTACGGAGGCTTCATTTTCAAATTCGGTTTCACTGAAGCTTATCCTGTCAAACACAGGTTTGAGCCAGGCATTTATCACCTTAAGGTGATCAGTGCATGCAAATTCCATTTCTACCTGCACTGCCCTGTTCCGGGGGTCAACATAATCGTGCTGTTTTTCGCCTGACTTCCGCAGATCGGTTTCCGTAACAGTATAGAGGTATTCAGGAAGGTGAAGAACCGTATGAGTCTGTGATATTTTCAGTCTCAGATCATACCATCCTGCAAATTTAAAATCTCTCTCCATCCTGCTGCATGCATCCCTGAATGCATTGCCGTCATAAATCACCAGTGATCCGAAATCAAAGTCGTCCCTGAGGCTTCCTTCCTGATAATCAATAAGAGGATGAGGTGAAAGGGTATTATTCTTTCTGTCATAGAAATCCGGATAAACCAATCCGGCCCCCGTAGTCCAGCATGCCTGAATCAAACGGCTCAGGGTGTATTTCCCTATGTCCGGAACGGATAATCCGGAATATACAAGGACAAAGGGAGTTTTTGCCATTGCACCGGCCTCCCTTACAGTTGCAGACGAAGCAAAACCTCCGGATCTCAGAACCGATACATCCACACCTTCAACAGCGGGGTAAATATCATCACCCCCGGCTATAACAATTTCCTTCACCGGGGCCGAATCCTTAAGGATATTAATGATCTGTTCAACAGTTTCCTTGTCTGAATACCGAATAAAACAGGTCAGGTTTTTTTTCATTCTTCTGTTATTTTGTCAAAAATTCAAGTATCTGCTTCATCAGTGAGGTACGTTCTTTCTCACTGGTAATTGTTTCAAAAGGGAAGCTCAGGATCACGGTTCTGTATTTTCCGTCAGACATAACTCCGGCAGATGCATTCGATTCACTGTATCTGAATGCACAAAGGGCATCCTTTCCATGAGGCTCGATCGCATCGGGCGCCTCCACCTGGTAAATCCTGCCGGATAAATCCGTGTTGAAACGGAACAATCCGCTGAAAAATGGCTTCGCATAGTCTGTGGCGTATGCTTTCCCGGTCCTGGCTGCATGTGAGGTGCGGGGCATGAAACGAAGGTATTCAGCGGCAAACTTTACAGCTGTGGAATCATTGTAACCCAGCAGATCGGATCCCACATATGAACCTGACATAAACAGGCTAGTTCCGGAGCCGGTTAATTCCTTTATCCTGCTCATGAATTCCGGGGTATAGATTCTGAAACGCATCCTGGAGGTATCGCCGAAAAAAGCTGTGGATTTCTGTTCACCAAATATTAGATCAACAATTTTGAAATCTGAGAAAGACGCGTCAGGCGAACAGAAATATGATCCCGAGACTGAACAGAAGGAATGTCCTGCCTCCAGGGCAGCCTTACCGTGAATATAGGGATAATCAAAAGTGTTCCCGGCCGTAACTGTACCTGCCCTGTCCGAATAGGAAGCCCCCCATCCCGGAGAATCATCATCAAGCCAGGGGTTGCTTCTTTGAAAATCATGCTGATCGCCAATGGTGATGAAGTCATAATGATCCGGCACTCCCCTGTCCTTCCACCATTCAATTCCCGCATGTTTCCCGTTGTCAAACCATGCAGGACCCGAAACACGATCGAAACCGTTTACTATCAGAAGACTGCTGGTGGAATTCTCTGTAAAACCCACAGAAAGGATTTCCGAATCAAAGCTTTCCCCTCCCTCATTCAATGCTGTCACCTTGAAACTGTAAACTGTGTTAAGGGAATCAATCTCGAACTCATAAAAAGCATTGCCGGTTAGAGTGCCATTATCAAAGCCCTTCCCGCCTATCCGCATATAGACCCTGTAGCGCTCCGGCACGGATGAAGGTTCGTTTTCATCAGTTACAGGCTTCCAGGACAGCCTGACTGTCTTTTCGCCCGCCGGCATAATTGCAAAATCCTTCACGGGAAGCGGCTGAACCACGTAATCACGTCCTTCCGTCCATGCAAGATATTTCAGGATCCCCTTGTATACAGCCCTGCTGACATCAAAACGGAATTTAGGATCAAGGCCGTATTTCAGGTCTGCCAGGTTCTGATGCGACAGGAGTTCAAGAAGCATGGCGGGAATATCCGGTTTCCGGGCTTCGTAATATGGTCTGTCCCAAAGACCCCTTCGTGTCCATTCCGGGTTGTACATCTTTCTGATATCTTCAACTATTTGAGTCTGAACAATATCACTCAGATCCCTGCTGGCCAGCCTGGAGCTTCCGTCAGGAAATTTTCCCTCATCCGATGCCGTGGAATATATAGCCAGGGTTCCTATTATCGAATCTCCCGGTGTTATACCTGCATCCGTATGAAACGCGAGTGACAGGTCAAGAGGAATTCCCAGCCCTTTCGCCTGTGTCCTGTCATCAGGAAAGGGTTCACCCATAAGGTAGTTAACCCAGAGGCTCCTCGACTGGTAGTCGTCGTTATAGTCGTTCCTGCAGGCATTGGGACTGTAAACCAGGGTATCCGGCATTCCGGCATATTGCAGGTAATACCTTGCCCCTTCCAGGAAACGCGGTTTTCCGCTTATTTTCCATCCAAAGCGGGAGTTGTCCCCGGAGATATTGCCCGTAACTGATCCCGGAGCCTGTTCCACGGCCGACTGCAGATTTTTTATGATCTCAGCTGATGGTTTCCTGGCAACATTTCCCATGCCTCCGCCGAATTTCACGGCATCAAGTGCAACCGGTCCACCGTCGTTACCCGCGTTTTTAACGCTTACCGAACCTTCCGCGATATTTTTTCCTTTCCTGAAAAGAAATGTCCCGAGATATATCCATGTTTCACCTCCCATGGTCTGGTCAACCATGAAACGGGTACTGCCCCCAGTATGGTTTACCGCATACATAACCGATCCGGAGTTATCCTCCATGAGAGGGTATGAGACATACACTGCATATGATCCGTTTTCGGGAATATCGGGAACATATACTGCCGAATCTTTTTTAATGCGCAGCGAAGTGCCATGTCTGAAAGGGTTGAATCCGGAAAAAAGGGTGTCTGTAAGAAGAAAGCCCGTATTCACTCTTTCAGTTTCCGGATCCGGCATCAGAATCAGTTCCGAACGGCCGTGCGACCAGTCATTATCCACTATCACCTCGTTAATCTGAATATCCCTTTCCCTTGGAAGGAATACGTTTGCCCCTGCATTTTCCAGCATAGGGGTAAGATAGGGTACCACATAGCCCATAACCGTTATATCCTCAACCGTGCCAAACAGCTTTGCCCTTTGAAATTCCCATCTGTCAAGATTCATTTCATAGTAATAGCCGTGACTGTGCCACAGTGCAATTGAATTACCTGAGAGTCCCATGGAAGGATAAATCCGGTCAGTATTCCTTACCAGCACACGTTTGTCCCCGTCCCGGGCAACGGGAAGCCGTTCCGTATCAACAGGCAGTGATTTTCTGAAATAGTTGGGAACCAGCTGCTCCAGTTCGTAATTATTGGTAAAAATCCTGATTTCATAATTTCTGAATTTCCTTCCGAGTGATTTCTTCAGGGAATATCTGAACAGATTGCAGCTCTCTTCCCTGAAGGGATAATACTGCAGCCGGGGATCGAAGAAAAGGGATATCCTTTTCTCTTCTGCGGCAATTTTCAGGGAATCCTGTTGCGGCACAGCAATATGCTGCCATGAAACAAGTGGATTTTCCCACTTTTTCAGTTTTTCAGATGCGATCGCCTGCAATCTTTCAGGAGATTGGGCAAATGCCGGTGACTCATTCAGAAGGAAAAGAATAGTTAAAAATGTCAGTGATTTGAAAAAACAGGTCTTCATCCGCATTTTTTTTGGGATTGAAATATAATAATTATTGACCAGACTTCCTGTCTTTTTAAATCTGGCATCAATTTAAGGACAAACAATTTATTTACCTTATTTTTGCACACAGTTTAAATTTTTCCGGAAAATGATACCGGCAGCGGATTAAAGATCCGTGATATTAAAAAAATAATGCCCTGCCGGCAGGTTTTACGGAGAAATCTCCCTTCAGACAGGAGAGCGATCATTGTTTTTCATAAATGAAACTTCCCCGGGATTCAGGACCTGAAATCCGGATTAATTATAAACATCAATAAACATATTTAAGAACAATGCATTATCTTAAAAACACAATACCGGTTCTGATTTCCTGCCTGATATCAGTTTCTGCCCTCAACGCCGGCAGCGAAGATCCTCCGTTTTTAAAATACATGGATCATCCCTGGGTTGATTCGGTAATGAAAACCATGACGCCTGAACAGAGGACAGGGCAGCTGATCTGGGTTGCTGCCTTCGCACAGGGCGATCTGGAACATGAGGCCTGGCTCCATGACATGGTCAGGAATCAGGGTATCGGAGGACTTATCTTTTTCCGCGGGGAGCCCGTCAGGCAGGCTGAAATGATCAATTATTACCAGAAGATATCAAAAGTTCCCCTTATGATCGTGACTGACGGCGAATGGGGACTCGGCATGAGACTAAAGGGGATTGAGAAATTTCCCTATCAGCTTACCCTGGGCGCACTGGAAAATGACTCCCTCATCTATGAGATGGGGAAAGCAGTTGCAGGACAATTTAAAAGAGCCGGTGTAAATATCAATCTTGCACCTGTTGCCGATATTAACAACAATCCCGGGAATCCCGTCATTAATTTCCGTTCCTTCGGGGAAAATCCGGAAAGGGCAGCACATAAGGCAGGCATGTATATGAAGGGCCTGCAGGATAATGGTATAATATCAGTGGCCAAGCATTTTCCCGGACACGGAGATACTGAAGTCGATTCCCATACTGATCTGCCCGTTATAAATCATTCACGGGAAAGGCTTAACTCCGTTGAATTCCTTCCCTTCAGGTCCCTTATCAATGCCGGGATATCCGGAATAATGTCCGCACATATTAGTCTGCCGCTGATAGATGATCTTGATAACAGGCCGGCCACGGTATCGGAACGGATCATCACCGGCCTGCTCAAAAACGAACTTTCCTTCAGGGGTCTGGTCCTTAGCGACGCAATGAACATGAAAGGCATAACTGATTTTACTACGCCCGGAGAGGCGGAAGTCAGTGCCCTGGTTTCGGGAATAGATGTACTGGAATATGTCACTGAACCCGAAAAAGCCATTGCCGCCATTATGGACAAAATCAACAGGAAGCAGATTTCGCAGGGAATGATTGATGAAAAGTGTCGTAAGGTTCTGGCAGCCAAATACTGGGCCGGATTAAACAGTCTGCGGGAAATTGATACCGGAAATGTTTCCGAAGAAATCATGCCGCCTGCAGACAGGGCTCTTGTCAGGGATCTTTATGCATCTTCGCTTACGCTGCTCAGGAACGAGAATAACATCCTCCCGGTGAAAAATCTTGACAAGGCCAGGATAGCTGTCCTTTCCATCGGAAAAAACACCCCGGACAGATTCTGTGAAAGATCAGGAGATTACACCAGTGTATCCGGTTTCCGGGCTGATCCTGCAGATATGCGGAATGCGGACAGGATCCTGGATACCCTTTCTCATTACGACATAGTGCTTGCTGGAATATACAACACCGACCAGAGTCCCAGGGCCGGTTTCGGTATAGACAGCCATCTGCCCGCCTTCCTTGACAGGCTCGTTAGCTCTCACAAAACCGTTGCAGTGTATTTCGGGAATCCCTATGCCCTGAATAAACTTGAAGCATTGCAGAAGGCTGACGGACTCATTCTTGCATATGAAGAAAATGATTATACTGAAGACCTCTCAGCCCAGTTGATTTTCGGCGGAACGGGAGCCTCCGGAACTCTGCCGGTTACAATAAATGACAGGTGGACGGCAGGATACGGACTGAAGACCAGCGGAAGCCAGCGGCTGCAGTACGGGTTCCCTGAAAATGCAGGTCTTTCTTCAGCCATACTCAGTGCCCGTATCGATTCACTGGCAGAAACGGGCCTGGCAGCAAAGGCCTATCCGGGCTGTGAAGTGATAGTCGCAAGGAAGGGAATTGTTGTTTTCCACAAAACCTACGGGTATCAGACCTACGACAAGAGGGTTGAAATGAAAGAGGGGGATCTGTATGACCTGGCTTCTGTCACAAAAATATCCTCCTCCCTTCCCGGACTCATGATCCTGGAAACAGAAGGCCGCTTCTCAACCGAAGGGAAACTCGGTGATTACATACCGGAATTCAGGCACTCGGACAAGGGAGAACTGGTGATGAAGGATCTTCTGGCCCACCAGGCCGGACTGACTCCTTCAATTGTTCCGTGGAGAAAAACAATTAAAAGGGATTCAGTCTATAAGAGAAATACAATCAGGTATGTGCCATCGGAAAGATTCCCGGTGAAAATTTCGGATAAACTGTATATAAACCGGAATTTCAGGGATAAAATGTTCAATGAGATAAAACATACCCGTCTGGGTGAAAAGAAATATGTTTACTCGGATCTGACATTCATCCTTACACCGGAAATAGTTGAGAACCTTTCAGGTGAGAACTGGGCAGATTTTGTAACCAGAAGAGTTTACAGCAAAATAGGCGCGCATGATATCGTTTTCAATCCCTGGAGGAAATATCCGGTCAGCCGGATAGTGCCGACTGAGAATGACACCTTTTTCAGATTCCAGCAACTGCAGGGAACCGTTCATGATGAAAATGCTGCCATGCTCGGCGGTGTATCGGGGCATGCAGGACTGTTTGCCACGGCAAACGATCTTCTTAAGCTGATGGAGCTCTATCGCCGGATGGGTGATTACGGGGGAGAACAGCTTATAGGAAGGGATGTGATGCTGAAATACACTGCTGTTCAGTTCCCGGAAAACAACAACCGCCGCGGACTGGGATTTGACAAACCCCTGCTGAACAATTCAGAACTTCCCCAGAAAGATACTTATCCCACCAGGGGAGCTTCAGCCGGAAGTTTCGGACATTCAGGATATACCGGAACGTTTGTGTGGGTTGATCCGGAAAAGGAAATAAGCTATGTATTCCTTTGCAACAGGGTATATCCTACCAGAAACAACAGCCGCCTGTATGACCTGAATATCAGAACCGAGATTCTGCAGTCAGTATATGATTCGATTTCAGGAAAATAAAACCTACAGTTTTCCCTTCCTGAGATATCTTTTCGACATTTTATCATCAGGATATCTGACGGAAAATCCTTCCCAGTATTCCGCTATGGTGCTTTTAATTTCCTTCCTGAGCAGCCAGAGCCCGACCAGGTTCGGGGCTGCCATAAAGACAATCGTGATGTATGACAGGGACCAGACTATTGTGGTGTCTGTGAATGAAGCTATGAAAAAAGCAATTACGTAAAATATCCTGTAATAGATTACATATTTCGGACCCACCAGGTATGTAAGCGCCCTGTCGCCATAGTATGACCATGCTATTGCCGTGGAGAAGGCAAACAACAGCAAGCCTATGGCCACCGTATATCTCCCCCATTTTCCAAGGAAGCTGCGTTCAAAGGCAATGGTTGTCAGAGGGGCACTGTGTATAAGCGACCTGCCCGTAACTGTCATGGCCGAACTTGAGGGTTGCCATTTTCCTTCCTCCACATCAATGCTTCCGGTATAGGGAACCTTGTTCAAATAGACGGTATAATCCTCTGCCACCGATCTGGAACAGATCAGAGTAACCGGCGTCACTATTTCACCACCCGAAACATCCAGCCGGCCGTCAAAAAGGGGCAGTGGTTTCCCGCGAACAACAAATTCATTCAACATATGCTTCTCTTCCGGATCGTTTTCATCATAAACCCTGTCGAGAAAAATCATGTCGGCACTCTGAAACTGGTTTTCAATCTTTTCGGTCCATACTCCCGAGGAAAGTATGACCATTCCGGTAAGCATGCAAATGATTATGGTATCAATAAACGGTTCAAGGATTGCAACCATGCCTTCCGACACCGGCTCAGGAGCACGTGCGGAAGAGTGGGCAATCGGAGCCGAACCCTGTCCGGCCTCATTTGAAAAAAGGCCACGGTTAACCCCCCTGTTTATTGCGAATGCAATTGATGCTCCCATGAATCCCCCCACAGCTGCTGTTCCGGTAAATACCGTTGAAAAAAGAGAAATCATGGAAGGGATGATATTCTGATAGTTGGTTATTATAACACAGATTGCACCAATGAAATAGAAAATTGCCATTCCCGGCACAAGTTTCTCGGTGACCTGGGCTATACGTTTTATTCCTCCTATGATTATCAGGGCCATTACACCAGAAAGGACAGCGCCGGTAATAATGTGCTTTATACCGAATGTTGTAAATATTGAATTCGAAATGCTATTTATCTGGGGAAGACTTCCTGTACCAAATGAAGAAAGAACAGTGGCTGCGGCAAAAAATGTACCCAGAACAGCTCCTGTTTTGATAACCCTGCCGCTCCTGGTGGTGATATTCAGTCTTTTCTTCATATAATACATGGGACCGCCCGATACTGTCCCGTCAGGCAATATATCCCTGTATTTATGAGAGATAAGTACTTCCACAAATTTTGTGCACATGCCGATGGCCGCTGTGACCAGCATCCAGAACAGTGCAGCGGGTCCTCCGAGATGAATTGCCAGGGCAACGCCTGCAATGTTTCCGGTACCCACAGTACCGGAAAGTGCCGTTGACAATGCCTGAAAATGAGAGGTGTCTCCTATATCAAGATGGTGGTCATATTTCCCCCGCACAACATCAATGGCATGCCTGAAATATCTGAACTGGGGAAATTTAAGATAGAGGGTGAAAAATATTCCGGTTCCGAGCAATAATATCACAAACCATGGATGTCCCCCTATGTATCCATCCAGCATTATAAGAAAATCGTTGATCTTTTGCATAGGTTAAGTTTCAGAATGACAAAAACTGCGGTGGTAAAAGTAACAATTTTCACAAAAGGACAAAAAACAATTACAGATTCATTGACCTTAAAAGGTTTTGCCGGAAAATGAAACATTTATCCCTTTGATGGTCCGCTCTTGCCACTTCCAGGGGAATCAGAATCCGGTAATTTTTTTTTAAAGTCGCGAACAAAAGATGATTGGTCATTGTTTATGCTTTCAACCGGGTATGGTATGGCAAATTATTACTGTACCAGGGCCGGCAGTATCGGAAGAAGTATCTGATAACAGAAACAGGCAGCCGTACAGGCCGGAAAAGAAGTTTTACCATGAATTAATCATGAATGGCATAACAGCACCATATAAAAATTCAGACAGAAAACCCTGCGGGGAATACATTACTCTACCCGAAGGAAGCTTCTGCCCTTTTCATCTTTCCAGCAACAACTTCACCATGCCGCTGATGCCTATGGGCATGCTCGGCTAGATTTCCGTTTTACAGCGGAATTCTGAAAACCCGGCCGGACAATGTTAAACCCTGATTGTCCGATTCTCATTTTTATTTCAAGGAATATTTAAAATCATGTAATTCATCAGAAAATGAAAAACCATAATCCAAAATTCGAAACTCTTCAGGTACATGCCGGACACCAGCCCGACAGTGATACTCTTTCCAGGGCTGTACCTATATATCAGACCACGTCATATGTTTTCAGGAATGCCAAGCATGCTGCTGACCTGTTCAGCCTTGAGGAAGCCGGAAACATTTATACCAGGATAAACAACCCCACTACTGAAATACTGGAAAACAGAATAGCTGCCCTTGAGGGAGGTGTTGCGGCACTGGCTGTCGCATCCGGGCATGCTGCACAGTTCACTGCTCTTTCCTCGATTTTGCAAAAGGGTGATAACTTTGTCAGTTCTCCCTTCCTTTACGGCGGTACCTATAACCAGTTCAAGGTTACATTTGCCAGATTCGGCATCGAATGCCGTTTTTCGAAAGATCTTGACCCCGCCTCATTTGAAAAACTGATTGACGGCAATACCAGGGCCATCTATGTTGAGACAATCGGGAATCCGGGATTTGACATACCTGATTTCGCGGCATTCTCCGAACTTGCACAGAAGAACGGGATACCTCTGATAGTGGATAACACTTTCGGGGCCGGGGGTTATCTCTGCAGACCGATCGATCATGGTGCCAATATTGTAACCGAATCTGCAACAAAATGGATTGGCGGTCACGGAAACAGCATAGGAGGCGTGATAATTGACGCCGGCAATTTCAACTGGCTGAATGGCAAATTCCCGGCATTTTCTGAACCTTCTGAGGGTTATCACGGACTTGTTTTTGGTGAGAAATTTTCAGAGTCATCAGGAACAGGAAATATTGCATTCATTGTCAGGGCAAGGGTTGAAAGCCTGCGTGACCTCGGCTCTTCCATAAGCCCGTTCAATTCCTTCTTACTGCTTCAGGGAATAGAAACGCTTTCGCTTCGCATGGAAAGAATTGTGCAGAATACACAGGCGCTTGCCGAATGGCTCCATGAACAGCCTCTTGTGGAAAAAGTATATTATCCCGGGCTTCCGGGTGACAGGAACTATCACCTTGCACAGAAATATCTTCCCAACGGGGCGGGCGGTGTCCTGAGCTTCGTCCTCGGACTTGAAAAGGGAAAAGCGGTAAAACTTGTTGAACATTTCCGTATTGTAAGCCATCTGGCAAATGTGGGTGATACCAGGACCCTCATTATACAGCCTTCCGCTACAACGCATTCCCAGCTTTCAGAAGAGGAACAGGCCGCTGCAGGGATTGATCCCGGCCTTTTCAGGGTATCCGTGGGCATCGAGCATATAGACGATATCATTGATGATTTCAGCCACGCCTTTAAACAGATAAAATGAAAACCTACAGATATACAAAACCTTTCAGGACAGAAACAGGGAGCTTCCTTCCCGGACTGGAAATCGCCTATCATACCTACGGCAAACTGAATGAGAAGGCTGATAACGTAATCTGGGTCTGCCATGCCCTTACTGCAAATTCCGATATTGAAGCCTGGTGGCCAGGAATGGTGGGCAAGGACCTCCTGTTTGACACGGAAAAGTATTTTATTGTCTGTGCCAACGTGCTGGGTTCCTGTTACGGGACTACCGGACCCGCATCGCTGAACCCCGATACCGGCAGGCCCTGGCTCAGGGATTTTCCACTGATTACAATAAGGGATCTTGTGAATGTGCATGAGATACTGAGGCAGCATCTCGGGATAAAAAGCATTCATACAGTTATCGGAGCATCAATAGGAGGATTCCAGGCCCTGGAATATGCCATCATGCAGCCCGGACTGATCCGGAGGCTGATAGTTCTTGCATCCGGTGCCAGACAGTCTCCGTGGGCCCTTGCCTTCAGTGAATCAATGAGACTGGCCATGGAGGCCGATGATTCCTTCACTGCAAATGATCCGGAAGGTGGCAAAAAAGGGCTGAAGGCCGCCAGATCGATTGCGCTTATAAGCTACAGGACAGCAGAGGCTTATAATACAACCCAGCAGGAAGAGGACGATGAAAAACTGACTTCATTCAGGGCAGCATCCTACCAGGCTTACCAGGGCGACAAGCTTGTCAGGAGGTTCAATCCTTACTCCTACTGGACACTTACATGCATGTCCGACACCCATAACATTGGCAGAGGAAGGGGGGGAATACTGAATGCCCTGAAAACAATAAAGGCTGAAATACTGTGTGTCGGCATAGGATCGGATCTACTGTTTCCGGTTACTGATCAGAAATATATAGCTGAAAATGCTTCAAATGCAAAATATACTGAAATAGATTCATTTTACGGACACGATGGTTTCCTGATTGAAACAGAAAAGGTTACAGAAATTGTCAGGAAATTCTGGGAAAACTCAAATAAAAAACAGCAGAATGACAAGGCAGAAACTACGGATCGGGCTATTCGGCTACGGCTGCGTCGGGCAGGGATTGCATGATGTTCTCAATGCCAGCAGCGGCTTCAGGGCTGATATTGTTAAAATATGTGTCAGGGACCGGGAAAAGGAACGGAGGATACCGATGTCGTACTTCACTTTCGACAAGAATGACATCCTCGACAATGAGTCGATCAATCTTGTGGTTGAACTTATTGATGATGCCGAAGAGGCTTTCAATATTGTTTCGGCTGCCGTAAGGAAAGGCAAAAATGTTGTCACAGCCAATAAGCTGATGGTTGCAAATCACTTCGCGGAACTGGTTGAAATGCAGGAGAAATACGGTGTTTCGGTTTTGTATGAGGCAAGTGCCGGGGCAAGCATTCCCATAATAAGGAACCTTGAAGAGTATTATGACAATGAACTCCTGCATTCGGTAAGAGGGATACTGAACGGAACCACCAATTACATTCTCACCAGAATGTACAGCGAAGGCCTTGATTACAATGAGGCACTGAATGATGCAAAGGCAAAAGGCTTTGCGGAATCAGACCCCCGTCTTGATGTGGAAGGATACGATGCGAAATACAAGATATGCATTATCACGGGTCATGCCTACGGACTCATCATCAACCCCCAGGAGGTATTCAACTACGGCATCAGTTCCATTTCGCAGGATGATATCCGGTATGCAAGGGAGAAAGGACTGAAAATCAAATTATTGTCTTATGCAGCAAAAGTAAATGAAAATACTATTACCAGTTATGTACTGCCAAGATTCATCAGTACCGATAAGCATTTGTATTATGTTGACAATGAATATAACGGGATAATAGCAGAAGCAGCCTTTGCCGACAAGCAGTTTTTCAGCGGAAAGGGTGCAGGCGGTCATCCCACGGGAAGTGCGGTTCTTTCGGATATTTCGGCCAATTCATTCGGATACAGGTATGAATATAAAAAATGGGCGCAGGGAACCATAACCAATTACACACGTGATCACAAACTGGAAATATATCTCAGGTATTCAGATGCAAAGGATCTTGAACTTTTTCATTTTGATTCAATATCCGAAGATTTTAAAAGTCTGGATTACAAGTATGTTATCGGGATTATAAATCTTGAGCAGCTTTATTCTCTCAGGGACAGGCTTTCCGGGATGGATATATTCATTGCCGGAACAGGGAGGAAAATTCAGTGATACGGGAACAGGCGAAAAGTCTTTTATAAAAGACTAACAGACATATATTCAGGCAGACAGACCACACGGAAAGCTTTGGTCTTTCCATGCAGGCTATGTGTCCATGCGGCTTATTCAGTCCGGGGAACAGGTTCCCCGGATATCTGAACAAGCGCTGACTGTTTAAACAAACTAAGTATAAATAACCATTTCATTTTCCGCATCCCATTCCATGCCTTTAACATATGTTGTATAAAGGCCCGGGGATGAAAATCCGTCCCATACCACCTGGTGAACCCCGGGTTCCAGATCATCTGCATACATCCTCCAAACCACCTCTCCGTCACTATTGAGTATTTCAACATAAACATCCCCCTTTTCCGGAACTTTCATATCCATTACGATTTTATCTGCTGCATCTGTTCCGATTGCTTTTATGGAAGGCTCATAGCGGATGATCTTCCCGGTTGATTTCCAGGCCTCATAATCAAATGGCTCATCACACATGTGATATCTTTCTTCATCATCCCCGCGGGTATTCTTCCGGAGATACGGAGTGAGCAAAGGAGTACGTTTCAATGTGTCAAGATCAACTTTCCTGGCTGAACCGTTTTCCCACAGATAAACCGGAATATCAAAAGGATCGAGTACATCTGAGAAGCCTCTTTCCATCCCTATATGGAACAGGCCAAAGTTCCCCGGTTCATGACCGGCAAGCCAGTGCAGAATGATATCAACCCTGAAGGCATCTGTTCCGAAGATTATATTATTGCTCATATAATCCTTTGCTTTACCCTCATGAGGTCCGGCTGCAAATCCGTCGCCATCACGCCCGTATATACCTTCAACTATATTTATTCCGGTCGGTGTTGCACTGAATGCATCAAGCATCCTTTGAACCCAGTGCTCCATATAGAAACCACCACCTCCTCCTCTGAAAGGAGGATTATCTATTTCGGTATCCCATCTTGGTATCCCCGCTTCAATATGTTTTTTATGCAATTCTGCTATCCTGGCCAGATAATCCGGCTGAAAGAACGGATGATACCTCTTGTCATATAATTTAAAAACATCGCGGTATCCTCCGCAAAACTGATGAAATCTTCTTCCTGTTGTTCCCTGGAGGTTTTTTATAGCTCCCGTTATACCCATTGAGTGGGCCTTGAATTTTGCCAGATTAATAAGAAAAGTATCAGGTGCATTTACCGGAGCCATAAACCCGATCTCCCTGAACACCGTCCCGTCAACTTTTTTAAATATTATTTCATCGTCCAGATCCCAAAAATCTTTTGATGAAAGATCCCTGAGGTTAAAATTGTTTCTCGCACACATGGAGGTATAGCCATTGACATCCCACGAGCGGGGAGCCGCGCATTCTCTTAAATATATATCCCCGGGACCTGTGGCTTTTACTCCATTGAGGAAACCTTCAATAAAATTATTATCCGTAGTAATTCCAAGATGGGAAGTCGGATCAGCCGGATCAATACGCTTGGCTGTCCAGTTTGGCTTGCAGACTATCCTGGTTGAATTTGAAAAACCTCTGCCCTCCGTGGTTTTTACAAACATCTCGCCGGAGAGTTTAAAACCTGCATCATAAATTGCGCCGGCATCTGTTTTTTCTTTTACGGATGTAAGGCAGACAAATACTGCTTCCGGATGCTCCCGGATAAACGGATGCAGGTCAAATCCAGTCATCCTTTCCTTACCGGAAACAGCGAAAGAATCAAACCTCCTGCCCGCCATACCGGCTATTCCGGCAGATGATGATAATTTTATGAAATCCCGCCTCTTCATAATTAATCTGCTTATATATATTTTCTGCTACAGACCATAAATCCTTAAAGAAAGAAGATTATTCAAATTTATAATTATTCAAGTTCCGCAGTTCCTTATAATGTTGAAACCAAATAGAAATTATTAAAAAATGCAGCACGGTTTGTGTGTTAATATGCTGTTTTTGAGCATATTAACAACGTTGTCCAAAACGTACAACCATGCTGCAAAGTAAAGATATCAATAATTACGGAATTTAAAAGCGCTTTCACCCACAGGTACCTGAAAAAGTAAAAGCAGATCGGCGGAATGATTTTATTTTGATACTACCAGGGTCTGGCTCAGGTTTATGTCACCCGAAACAACTACTTTATATATTCCTGCAGGCAGTGGCTTAACGTCAATTATCATCAGGTTGCCGGTGTAATTTTCTTCCCGGATCCTTCTTCCCTGCATGTCAAACAGGCTTATTATCGCTTTTCCTGCCATTTCTGACGATAACTGAACATTTACAATGTCATTTGCCGGATTCGGATAAACATGCAGCTTATTCTTCTCCTGAGGAATTTCCTGAGAAAGGTATGATGCAAGGATATTGTCCTGCAGCAGGTCTTCCACGGCAGGAGCCTGATAGGATTCCTCCATAGCCTGGGAAAACTGGACAAGTTCATCATCTGTGTCCGATTTCAGCAGGCTCAGCAGATTTATGCCGCAGGGATTGGCATGAGAATCACAGTCAAATTTTACCTTGGCCAGTAACATTACAAAAGGAGCACATTCAGCATGTTTGAACGGACCGAGCGGAGCAGTAGTAACTCTGTTGCTGCCCTTGAGAATGAATGAAAGGTAGGCTAGCAGCGAGTTGTTGTTGTCAACCAGTTCATCGCATGTACAGTAGTAGAGATGCAAATCGCTCTGGGGCTTCCAGTTGATTAGATCGTTTTTTCTGAGTGCCGAATTAACAGGATGTAAATAACTATACCGGAGGTTCCACAGGTAGGTGGGATTGAACATGGACTGCCATTGTGCAGGCAGCTGCAGATTAATCTCATTTACAGTGAGCGAGCCGTCAAAAAGCCCTGGCATTGCGGTACTGTACGGCTGGACAAACACCTGATTCAAATTGCCGTACATATTTCCATATACTTCCTGATAGCCCAACAGCAGATAAGGCAGAAACGAGGGACTGGCATAGTCGGCATGATCAAAAACAAAATTTTTCTGAACGAGTGATAAACTATAGGCACCGCTGCCTGCCACAGTCTTTTGCAGAATGAGCCCCGGAACAGGATTCCGCTGCAGTTCTTCCTGTGTAGCCAGTGCGGCATGCCCGCCCTGTGAATAACCTTCAAGATAGAGACTGCCGTTTGGTTTGGCCTTGATATCGGGAGCACTGTTGCAATACTGCATTGCAGCTTTCAGCATGTCCACGCTGGCTGATGCTTCTGTTGCAGCATGGTGGTAGGGATGCAGCCCGGGACCGTCTCCAAGTCCAATATAATCGGGCAATACTGAAATATATCCGTCCATAGCCATAATCCATCCGATAACAGATTCTATACCTGTCAGATACGATGGCGCATCGGTTTTACGGGTAAGAGTGCCGTGCAGATAGCTCAAAACGGGCAGCCGGGTGGTTTTGTTTACAACCGGCAGAAACACAACACCTGAAGCAGTAGTTGGCTGTCCTTTACCATTAATGGTTTTGTAGATCACTTTTACTGCTGTTACCGAATACTTCTGATAAATGAAAAGTCCGGCAAGAGTATATGCTGTTCCGTCCAGATTGTTTTTCAGGTTCAGCATTATCTCTTCAGGTGAGAGAGTAGCCATGGGAAAGGTACTGACAATGGTGCCGCGCTGTCCTGAAAGCTGGAAACACAACAACAATGTAACCGGAAATAGTAGAAATCTTTTCATGGGCCTTGGTTTAAATTAAAAAAGAATAATTTACGGCTTTTTTAAAAAAGATCAAAAAAAACGACTCTGAATTATAATGTAATCCAGTAATTCTTATGGTATTATTGTACTGTTTAAAGACTGCTGCCCGGGAACCGGAAAAGCAGCTGAAACCGATATTCAGCCCTGTGCTTTGGCATCGGGTTTTAGCTTGACTTACTGTCCGGTTAATCGTAACAGGACCGGGATTTTAAAAAAAAAAGATAAGGTAGTGCAAATAAGTTTCTGGAATCCGGCCGGAAGTGCAAATAATTTAAATAAAGGGCTTTAATTATTTACAGAAACAATGAGGAAGTATATTGTGCCCAGAACAAGACTCGAACTTGCACACCGTTGCCGGCACCAGCCCCTCAAGCTGGCGTGTCTACCAATTTCACCATCTGGGCATTAACAGGCTTTTGCCACGGTACGGAACATCCCGTAGTGTATTAACCTGAAAATTTTTAACCTGAATTAACATAAAGAACGAATGGCATTCTGCCGCTCTGTGCCCAGAACAGGACTCGAACCTGCATGTCATTGCTGACACTAGTCCCTGAAACTAGCGCGTCTACCAATTTCGCCATCTGGGCCTATCAGCTCAGGCCCAGACATCCGGAATCAGTGGTTGTCAGTACGTTCTGACCTGGGTTTCCGGTTCCGTGCTCTGCGCCTATCAATTGCGGGGACAAAAATAATAAAAAATTTAATAATAAGGAATCATGATTTACAGAAAAGTATATTTTTGCACACTGACCATGGAAAATATATATAAACAGCTGCCAGGATTCCCCAAACCATTCCGGTTAACAGGAAGCGGGCCTGAATCAAATGTTCCCTTCACAGGCATATTTCCTGAAATGCAGATTTTAAAACAGCTTAAATAAAATGAAAATAACGAAGATTATGAAATTCGGCGGGACCTCGGTCGGCAGTCCCGAAAGAATTAAAGCACTTATACCTTTAATCACCGGCAATGAGCAGAAGATTGTGGTTCTTTCGGCCATGTCGGGAACCACAAACAGCCTTGTTGAAATAACAGAGCTCCTGTACAGCGGTGATAAACAGACAGCATCAGACCGGATTGAGTCGCTGAGGACCCGCTATCATAAAGTGGTTGATGAGCTTTATGAAACGGATGAATATAAGAATACCGGACATGAGATGATTGATTCTCATTTCAATTCCATGGGAAACATTGCGGCCAGACCCTTCACCCGCCTGCAGGAAAGAGCCATTGTAGGTGAGGGCGAACTGATATCAACTGCTTTGCTGCATAAGCTTCTGCTGGAAAGAGGAATCAAATCAAAACTGATTCCCGCAGTGAATTTCATGCGTATCGACAAAGACGGTGAACCCGATTATTATTACATAGAGGAAAACCTGAAGAGGGAGCTCAGAAGATGTGACTCAAAAAGCGTTCTTATAACACAGGGCTTTATCTGCCGTAACGTGAAAGGGGAAATTGACAATCTCAAGCGCGGGGGAAGCGACTATACGGCATCACTGATAGGATCTGTACTGAAAGTGGATGAGATACAGATATGGACCGACATCAATGGTTTCCACAATAACGATCCGAGGTTTGTTGAAAACACGGAAGTCATTCGCGAGCTTTCATTTGACGAAGCCGCAGAACTGGCTTATTTCGGGGCAAAAATCCTTCACCCCTCAAGTATAACCCCTGCCCGCGACAATAATATCCCAGTCCGGCTGAAGAACACCCTCCATCCTGAAGATGAGGGAACCCTTATTACATCATCCAGCGAACTGATGGATTATAAAGCTGTGGCGGCGAAAGACGGGATATCGGTAATAAGGATCAGGTCGTACCGTATGCTGATGGCCTATGGTTTCATGCGCAAAGTGTTCGAGATATTTGAAGCCTACAAAACACCGATTGATATGATTACAACCTCAGAGGTGTCCGTCTCCATTACAATCGACAATCCACGATATATCAGGGAGATTGCTGCCGATCTGAGTGAACTGGGAACAGTTGAAACAGAGGAAGACCAGACTATTGTCTGTATAGTCGGGGATTTCCGGATGAAAAAGACGGGATCAGCACCGGAAATTTTTGAAGCACTGGATACAATTCCGCTTAAAATGATATCTTACGGGGGCAGCGATATCAGTATTTCATTGCTGATAGATACCAGTCACAAGAAGGAAGCGCTGAGACTTCTGAGCAAACATTTATTTCCTCACTGATAATATGATTACCAACGAAACAACCGAGAAATTCAGGAAGCTTAAACTTCCCACGCCGTTTTATTACTATGATCTGGAAGTCCTGAAAACGACACTGGATGTGATCAAAAAGAAAGCATCCGAATCGGGATTTAAACTGCATTATGCAGTAAAAGCCAACCATAATCCGAGAATACTCAGTCTGATTGCGTCATACGGACTGGGTGCCGACTGTGTAAGCTGGAATGAAATAGATGCTGCACTGAAGGCAGGATTCAGGGCTTCCGAAATTGTATTCGCCGGCGTAGGAAAATCGGACAATGAAATAATAAATGCAATAGAAGCAGATATATTCTGCTTCAACTGCGAATCAATACCCGAGATGGAAGTGATAAACACATTCGCGGCCAGGCTCGGAAAAAAGGCAAGGATAGCCCTTCGTATCAATCCGCTTGTGGATGCCCATACCCATAAATATATAACCACAGGCATTGCAGAAAGCAAATTCGGAATCAACACCTGGGAACTGGAAGAAGTCCTTAAAAAACTTACAGACATGAAGAACCTGGAGCTTACCGGAATCCATTTTCATGTCGGCTCACAAATTACCAGACTGTCGGTCTTCAAAACGCTTTGCAATCATATCAACGAGCTGCAGGAATGGTTTTCCGTGAGAAATTCCGAACTGAAAATCATAAATGTGGGAGGAGGATTAGGTATCAATTATGACAATCCTGAGGAATTACCGAGGTTTGACGATTATTTTTCACTGATACGCAAGTTCGTTGATCTCAGACCGGGCCAGACAATTCATGCGGAACCGGGCAGATCAATAGTGGGACAGTGCGGCTCCCTCATCTCGAAAGTCCTGTATGTAAAAAACGGCACCAACACAAAATTCGTGATTATTGATGCTGGAATGACAGACCTTATCCGTCCGGCACTTTACCAGGCACATCACCAGATAGAAAACCTTACTTCCGCCGGAGAAACGGAAAATTATGATGTTGTGGGACCAATATGTGAATCATCAGATACCTTTGCAAGATATATCGAACTTCCCGAAACCAGAAGAGGTGACCTTATTGCAATAAGATCGGCCGGGGCATACGGGGAAGTGATGGCATCAAGATATAACCTCAGGGATCTTCCGCAGGTGGTCTTTTCAGATGAGATATAACAAAGCGGATTACAGGAAGTCTGTCCGGTGCGGCCGGTAAGTCAGACTGGCAGCAATTCCGGTCCGTTCTTAGCAGCCGGCAGGCAATCAGATCAGGCCATCAGCAACCTGTTAAACCATCAGGCACTAAACCGTCAGGCAAGTTTGGGTAAACGTCCAGGAATAAAAGAATTTCTGAATTTTTTTATACTATTGGAGTATATGAGGTATATTTAGGCTTTAAAGAATTACTTCAGCTTCATGAAATTTTTAAGAATCACTTCTGAAACAGTATTTTCCCGCTTACGCGTATACATTATTTCAGCTCTTTTTATCCTGACTGTCTCGTGTTCGCCCCTGCGGGTTTACCGCGATCTGCCGGAGGTTAAGGCATGGGAACCGGAAATTGAGAAATTAACAGCACTGGGCAATACAGAGCAGTACGCTGAAGATGCAATTGTCTTTGCCGGCAGTTCAAGCATAAGGCTGTGGAAAACGCTTGCCTCTGATATGGAGCCCTACAACGTGATACAGAGAGGCTACGGGGGTGCAAAACTGAGTGATTACGGGGTTTATGCAAACAGGATATTCGGGAATATTCCGGGAAGAGCACTTGTGCTGTTTGTCGCAAATGACATTACCGGAAGTGAAAAGGACAAGAGTCCCGGAGAAGTAAAAAAGCTTTTCCTCCATATTGTGAAAACTTTCCGGAAGACACATCCGGGTGCACCGGTATTCTGGATAGCCATCACTCCCACATCCTCCCGCTGGAAGGCATGGCCGGAAATAAAGGAAGCCAATGAACTCATCCGGGAAACATGCGAAAAAGGAAAAAACCTGTATTTCATACGAACGGATTTTGCATTCCTGAATGATCAGGGACAGCCCAAAGATGAGCTTTTTATGGCCGACAGGCTCCATCTCAATGAGGATGGCTACAGGATATGGACTGATTTAATCAAAAACGAACTGAACAAGGTACTGACCAGCAAATAAACAACCCGCATATTCCGGTCTGCCGGTATAAGACATTCTACCGCTGAGTGGAACAGATCATCAAAACAATAAAACAAATTATATTCTGATGAAAAAAACATTAACATTACTGATTATGCTTGCAGCAGCCGCCGCATCAAATGCACAGGTCAAGATAATTGCCCACAGGGGCGCCTCATGGCTAGCTCCGGAAAACACTGTGGCCTCAGCCAGACTGGCATGGGAAAAGAACGCAGATGCCGTGGAATGTGACATCTATCTTTCAAAGGACAATAAGATTATCGTCATTCATGATTCCAACACGAAAAGAACTACAGGCGAGGATCATGTTGTAAGTGAAACCAATTCGAAAGTTCTCCGTGCACTTGATGCCGGTTCCTTCAAGGATGAAAAATACAGGGGTGAAAAGCTGCCGTTCCTGTCAGAGATAATAAAGACAGTCCCGAAGGGGAAAGAGCTCGTTGTGGAAATAAAATGTAAAAGTGAAATACTTCCATATCTTGAAAAAGCAGTAAGGAAATATCAGAATAAGATTGTTTTCACATTTATCTGCTTTGATTTCCAGACTATAACCGATACCAGGAAGACCTTTCCAGGTAACGCCTGCTACTGGCTGTGCAGCAATGCAGAACTCTTGGATAAAACATTCAGTAAGGTCGGTCCTGCCGGCCTGGAAGGTGTAAGCCTTTCATGGAATATCATTACTGAGGATGTTGTCAAAAAAGCAAGGGAACTTGGTCTTGAAGTTTATTCCTGGACAGTGGATGATCCCGCAGAAGCAAAACGCCTTATCGGTCTGGGTGTGGAGGGGATAACCACCAACCGCCCCGGATGGCTGAATGAACAGATATTCTAAAAAAAGTGTTATGAAAGATAGTATTTCCCGGCGAAAATTCATCGGCAGAAGCATAGGTATCAGTACCGGTGCACTTGTACTGCCTTCAGCCGAAGCTTTCGGCATGCAGGTAAAAAGCGGTTCAACAATACCGCTAATTATTACAAGTCATGCCAACGACACCGGCAGGAAAGCCCTCGAAGAGGGATGGAAAATCCTGGCTGCAGGTGGTTCTGCAGTCACAGCTGTGGAGACAGCTGCCAACATTATTGAACTGGATCCCGAGGATACAAGTGTGGGTTACGGGGGATTGCCCAATGAAAAGGGAGTTGTTCAGCTCGATGCATCTTTTATGGACGGCAGGACATATTCTGCCGGAGCTGTAGCCTGTCTGGAGAATATAAAAACTCCATCCTCCGTGGCAAGACTTGTTATGCAGAGAACCAATCACGTCCTCCTTACCGGTGCCGGAGCGCTGGAATTTGCAAAAGCATGGGGCTTCCGTGAAGAAAACCTTCTCACGGAAAAAGCCCGGAAGATATGGCTCAGGTGGAAGGAAGAAATGAGTGCCATAGATGACTGGGGACCTCCGGAGCATCTGAAGGATCAGCAAAAACTGGAATCCTGGTGGCAGGATTTTCCTGAAATTGAACATCACTACGGAACAACCAATGTTCTGGCCATTGATAAAAACGGGGATATTGCCGGATGCACAACCACCAGCGGACTGAGCTTCAAACTAAACGGCCGTGTCGGCGATTCTCCCATCATAGGAGCGGGTCTGTATGTCGACAATGAGGTTGGTGCCGCTGCTGCGACAGGCCGTGGGGAGGATGTCATAAAATCTTGTGCATCATATTTCATGGTTCTGAGAATGAAGGATGGAAGAAGCCCCCAGCAGGCATGCGAGGATGCCCTGCACATGATCACAGACCGTTACAAAAAGGTTAATCCGGATTATTTTCCAAGCGAGAAATTCGTTGCCATCAATAAATACGGTGAAACAGGATGTGCTTCAATGAAAGGCAGCGTCAACCCTCAGATGTCGGTTATGACCGGCAGGGGTTATACAAAATATGAAGGAACCATTGCCTTTCCCGGGAAATAGGTATCCGTCAGGGTAATTCAGGATTTATGTCTTGATCACATCAAATACAACGCTGCTCTAAACGAAGTTTCACACTTAGAGAGATTCAGCCAGAGTTTGCCATGACCATAAGTAAAGACCGTAAAGAAAGAACAGATTACCATTAGGCACCTGTCGGGGCACGTTTTGATACGATATCCGGCTAAAACTGATTATTTGTATGAAGATAATAAGCAATTAGGTTTAGCGCGACGTTCGGGAACATTACTTCTGGATGAATTAATTGCATAACAACGGGCAGATAAAAGTAAAGCTATTGCTGACTGTGCCGGAATTAGTATGTAAAAAAAGCCGTCGAAATTAATTGAAAATTTTCAATCCACGCACCCGCACGGGGTGCGACTGAAAAGATTCCAACATTTGTCAAGACAACTAATGTTTCAATCCACGCACCCGCACGGGGTGCGACGATGCAGGCAAGGGGCTGAGGATTGATCAACAGGTTTCAATCCACGCACCCGCACGGGGTGCGACAAGGACTGGCGTTATTGCTTGACAAATCCAAAAAGAGTTTCAATCCACGCACCCGCACGGGGTGCGACTGTCACCAACCAAGATAGCATCACGTATTATTGCCAGTTTCAATCCACGCACCCGCACGGGGTGCGACAATTACTATCAATCTGACAATTATTTCCTATTTTAGTTTCAATCCACGCACCCGCACGGGGTGCGACAATTTTGCTTTCAAGTCCTGCAAATCGGTAATTCGGTTTCAATCCACGCACCCGCACGGGGTGCGACTCTATCCCTGGAACAATTAAGCATTGTGTTGTGATGTTTCAATCCACGCACCCGCACGGGGTGCGACCGTGATGGATGATAATGATTTACCTTTTTAGTTATGTTTCAATCCACGCACCCGCACGGGGTGCGACCAATCCTTTTGAGATTCCCTGACCGCTCAACAAGAGTTTCAATCCACGCACCCGCACGGGGTGCGACCTGGAGGTCATTGCAGTCAGGGGTAAGGCT
>JAKPOU010000056.1 GCA_029547705.1 Bacteroidota bacterium
GGAGGACCCAAGAGAACCTTCCAGACCAATGAGACCAACAGTTTCTGGATGAAATCTTTCTTTGGGAAGTAAAAACACAAACTAACGGATATGCCTGTGAGTGTATACATGAAAAGGCTTGCCGCAGTGCGGGCCCTGATGCGGAAAAAGAAGCTGGATGCTTTAATAATTCCCTCCGCCGATCCACACCTTGGAGAATATGTGCCTGATCACTGGAGGGTTATCAGGTGGCTGACCGGCTTTACCGGCTCTGCCGGGAACGTTGTCATTACCAGAACTTTCGCCGGGTTGTGGACAGACAGCCGGTACTTTCTTCAGGCTGAAGAGCAGTTGGCCGGCTCGGGTTTTGAACTTGTAAGGCTGAAGGTCCCGCATACACCGGAGCATATCGACTGGCTGAAGGAAAAGGCCCGTAAGGGTTGGAAGGTAGGTGTTGACGGCCGGCTGATCCCGGTAGTTATAATGAAGCTGCTGATATCATCCCTTAAAGCCTCCGGTGCCACTCTCAACCTGAAAGCCGACCTGATCACTCCTCTCTGGAAAGATCGCCCTGATCTGCCCGGCGACAGTGCCTTTGAACTTGACGTTAAGTATGCCGGGTTGACCAGGCATGAGAAACTGGAAAGGGTCAGGGAGGCAATGAAGATAATGAAGGTTGATTATCAGCTGCTTACAGCAACGGATGATATTATGTGGCTGTTGAACCTCAGGGGCAATGATGTGAAGTACTCTCCGCTGCTTCTCTCTTTTGCGGTGGTGAGTCTCAACCAGGTCATCTTCTTTGCTGATGAGGATAAAATTCCGCATGAGTTAAAGGCCTCACTTGAGAGTGACGGTGTTGTTCTGCTGCCCTATGAGACGGTGACCTCCGTCCTGGCCCATCTGGAAGAGGGATCCGTTGTTCTGCTTTCGCCCCCGTCAACCCCGGCAGCACTCTACAGATCACTTCCCCGCAGCGTGAATATTGCAGAAGACCTGACTGTTCCCACCCGGATGAAAGCAGTGAAAAATGAGGTCGAGCTGAAGAACCTGAGAAAGGTGATGGTTGATGATGGTGTAGTTCTGACACGCTTTTTTTCCTGGCTTGAAAAGTCAATTGGAAAGGAAGAGATAACCGAGATGAGCGCTGCCGCGAAAATCGATGAGATGCGCTCGGCGCAGGCAGGCTGTACAGGTCCCTCGTTCAACACCATTGCTGCATATAACGAACATGCAGCCCTTCCGCACTACGTTCCTGACATGAAAACCGACATCAGACTGAAGAAGGAAGGGATTTTTCTGCTTGATTCAGGCGGACAGTATTATGGGGGGACCACTGATATCACAAGGACGGTTGCTCTCGGAAAGCCCAATGCCCGGATGAAGAAGGAATTTACCCTTGCCCTGAGGGGAACCATTGACCTCGCCATGGCCCGCTTCCCGCGTGGCACAAAGGGATACCAGCTCGATATTCTCGCCCGCAAGCCTTTGTGGGATAATTACATGAACTACGGGCATGGTACCGGCCACGGTGTCGGCAGCTTCCTGAACGTGCATGAAGGGCCACAGACAATAGGTACAAGCGCTTCGGGTGACATGAAGACCAGCATGGAGCCTGGTATGGTGATTTCAGATGAGCCGGCTTTTTACCGTCCGGGGCACTATGGTTTCAGGACTGAGAATCTTATGGTCTGCCGCAACGACAAAGAGAGTGAATCTGGCAGCTTCCTGTCGTTTGAGACTGTAACACTTTGTTATATTGATCGCGAACTTATTGATATCTCTCTTCTTGATGACAGTGAACTTCAGTGGCTGAACGGGTACCATGAGCTGGTTTACCAGTCTCTTCACAGGCACCTTGAACCGGAATTGCAGATCTGGCTGAGAGCCAGAACAATGCCGTTAAGCCGCGAAAAATGAGAATTTAAAATCATAAATAATATGTTAAGACTAAACCTTTTTGTTTTAATGGCTGCAGTCATCCTTGCAACCGGATGCTCAGACAGGATCATGACCCTGGAGGAGCGTCTGGCAAGCCTCCCGGCAGATACACTTTTCAGGATAAAGACAGACACTACATTCAGTGAGGCGTGGGAGATACGCCTCAGGCAACCGGTTGACCACCGTAATCCTGACGGTCCCTGTTTTACCCAACAGGTATTCCTTTATTATGCCGGCGCTGACAGGCCTGTGGTGGTTGAGACCGAGGGATACGGCGCCAGGGGAGGCCGGAATGAGCTTGCTTCCATCCTGAATGCCAACCTGATCAGGATTGAGCACAGATATTTCGAGGAGTCGACACCCGATCCGGTTGACTGGAAATACCTGACTACCTGGCAGGCAGCTACTGATCATCACCGGATCATTGAGCTCTTTAAACCCGTTTTCAGGGGCAGGTGGGCAACCACCGGTATCAGCAAGGGAGGACAGACAGTGATGTTCCACCGGTACTATTACCCTGATGATGTAGATGTCAGTGTTCCATACGTTGCGCCGCTCAACTTCGGGCCCGAAGACCCCAGGATGGAGCCGTTCTTTGAGAACGTGGGAACAGCTGAATGTCGTGACCGGGTCTTCAGGTTACAGAAACTGGCCTTTGAAAAATTTGATTCCCTTTATCCCATGTTCATTGACCTGGCTGACAGCCGCGGATGGACATTCTCGAGGGTAGGAGGGCCCGAAATTGCCTATGAGATGACAGTGCTTGAATATGAGTTTGCGTTCTGGCAATGGGGAAACATCTCCTGTGACTCCATACCTCTGGAAGGCAGTAATGGGCAGATATTCAGACATATGGCAGCGGTGAGCCCTCCCCGTTATTTTGCTGACCAGGATCTGGAGTATTTTGAACCCTTCTTTTATCAGGCTATGACTGAGATAGGGTATTATGGTTATGACTTTGACAAGTTTGGTGATCTCATCAGGTATGCCGGCGACGGGGAAGAACCTGAATTCCAGTTTTCTGCTCCCCCGGGGCTTGATTATGTATATGATTATGAATTCGGAAAAAAAGTCAGCGAGTTCATTAAACATGATGCTGAAAACTTCATTTTCATCTATGGTGAGAATGATCCCTGGTCAGCTTCTGCCGCTGATCCGGGTAATAACAAAAAATGCCTGAAGATTGTAAAGAAGGATGGAGCGCATGGTACCCGCATCGGCACCCTTCCTGATGAACAGAAGGATCTGGTCATGACTAAACTTCAGGAATGGATGAAGGTTGCGGTAAAGCATTGACCGATTGTATTAGCAGTTTTTCCTTCAGCCTGTTAACTTCAATTTTTCAAATAAATTTGGAGATGTTAGGATAATTTAAATACCTTTGTGTTAAGCTGTCTTATTTTGTGTAGAGATGGTTTAGTGTCTCACTCATTTTCAGTCAGTTAATTTAAATCTTAATTAACAGTTTAATTTGTTTTCAGATG